>JBGART010000005.1:0-278295 GCA_044230055.1 Myxococcaceae bacterium
GTTTGCGCCACCTCTCGACTATGCGCCTGACGGCGCAACGCTCGAGGCGAGCGGGGGTGGCGCCTGACGGGTGTCCCTCCAGGACGGGCGCCTACCAGACGGTGCCGTCGAGATCCCGGTGCGGGTTCTCCAGCAGCTCGGTGGTGACCAGCAGCGGCGCGGAGATGGACTCGGCGGCCGCCTCGAGCGCCGCCTGGGTCATGTGCAGGCTTCCGGTGAGCAGGAAGTACCCCTTCCCGCCAATCCCTCGCGCGAGGTGAAGCCGCTTCAGGGCCACGTCCGCACGCTTGAGCGCGGTGTCCGCGGCCAGCAGGGCAGAGGCCGCGGTGTTCGTCTCCACGATGCCCACGCTCTCGCCGCGGCGCCCGGCGACCTTGCCCTCCAGCGCGTCCAGGAGCCCCTCCGCCGCCTGCGGCAGGAACAGCTTGTCGAGGACGCCCGGCCCGCCGAAGTCGACCGCCGCGGCGAATGACTCCTCCACCTCCGCCACGCCACCATGGAACAGGAGGAGGAATTTCCCGGGCGTGATGGGCTCTGCCAGGCAGATCCGCACCGACGCCCGCTTGGCCACGCGGTCCGCTGCGACGATGCCCTTGGCGATGGACTCCAGCTCCACCAACGCCAGCGCCGGTCCCTCGACGCCGGTCGGAGCCGGACCCGCGGGCGGCTCATGGAACGCGGGCAGGGAAGGGGGCCCGCGCGAGGGGACGCCCGGGCGTTTGCGATTTCCGCGCTCAGACAATGCGGAAGTAGTCCTTGAGGGTGCACCGGCGCTCGCGCGTGAAGCTCACGGCGGTGGTCAGGCCCTCGCCGGTGGGCGACGCGATGGTGAACGACGTGTAGCCCTCGCCGGTCATCCCCAGCCCTGCGTACGAGGGGCCGTTCTTCACGAAGATGCTGGTGTTGATGACCCGCGCCATGGCGTGGAGGTTGTCCAGGCTGGTGGAGTGCATCACGGCGGTGTGACCGAACCCGTGCTCCGCCTGGACCGCGGCGGCGATGCAGTCTTCCACGGTGGGCAAGCGCACGAAGCCGAGCACCGGCATCAGGAGCTCCGCCTGCACGAACGAGTGCGTGGCGTCCACTTCGGCGAAGAGCAGCCGCGTGCCGGCGGGGACGCGCAGCCCGGCGGCCTCGGCGATGGCGGTGGCGGGCTTGCCCACCCAATCCCGCGAAGGGTGTCCGTCGTGGACGACCAGCTTCTCCAGGCGGTTCACCGCGTGCGAGGGGACCTCGAACGCGCCGTTCTCCACCAGGTGCTTCTTGAGCCGGTCGGCGATCTCCGCGACCGCGAAGATCTCCTTCTCCACGATGCAGATGATGTTGTTGTCCAGCGACGCGCCGTTGACGATGTCCCGCGCCGCCTTCTCCACGTGCGCGGTCTCATCCACGACCACCGGCGGATTGCCCGGCCCCGCGGCGATGGCCCGCTTGCCAGAGCTCATGGCGGCGCGCACGACGGCCGGGCCGCCGGTGACGACGATGAGCCGCACGTTGGCGTGCTTCATCAGCGCCTGCGCCGAGTCGATGGTCGGCTCCGCCAGCGCGGCCAGGAGGTTCTCCGGCCCGCCTGCTGAGACGATGGCTTCGTTCAACAGCTGGATGTGGTGCGCGGAGACGTTCTTCGCGCTGGGGTGGACGTTGAAGACCACCGCGTTGCCGCCGGCCACCATGCCGAGGGCGTTGTTGATGATGGTCTCGGTGGGGTTGGTGGACGGGGTGATGGCGCCGATGACGCCGAATGGCGCGCGCTCGGTGATGGTGAGGCCGTGGTCCCCGGAGAACGCCACCGGCTTGAGGATCTCCGTCCCGGGCGTCTTGTTCGCGCACAGGAGGTTCTTGAGGAGCTTGTCCTTCGCGTTCCCCAGCTTTGTCTCTTGGGCGGCCATCTCCGCCAGCTCAGGGGCGGCGCGGCGGGTGGCCTCGCGCATCGCCTCCACCACGCGCTCGCGGACCTCCGGCGACGTGCCCTCCCAGATCTCGAACGCGGCGCGCGCGGCGGCGGTGGCGCTGTCCAGGTCGTCGAAGATGCCCTTGCGCGCGCGGTGCACGGCAGGGGCGTGGCTGCGTGCGGGCGTCCCCGCGACCACCGGCGTCAGCCCGAACCGGCGCTCGCTGCCGCGGCGGTCATCTGCGTGGCCCTGGGGCGGCGCGGCCGGAGCCGGCGCCGTCTGGGGAAGGTCTCCGAGCTCCCGCGAGAGCTTGCGGACCACCTGGTCGACGATCGCGTCGATCTGCTGATCGTTCAGGTTCATCGCCAGCCCCTTCGCCTCTTGGGCGTCACGCGTCGGTCGAGGACGGCGCCTTCGGAGGATCTCCCTCGAAGTAGATGCTGGCTGCGTCCTCGTCATAGACGACGAGCACGCGGTCATTCCCAGCCGACGCCTGCTTCTGCGCTTGCTGGATCAGCGACGCGACCTTCTTGTTACGGGCCTTCGCGCTGGCCTTCAGAGTGACGACAGTCATGGTGAACGGCTACTCCTTCACGAATTTCAAAGTTCCGCCGACCTCGACCTGGTCGACGATGGCCATGATGGTTGCGTCCACCGGCCGGTCCTTGGTGACCTGGGTCTGACGCGCGCTCGACCCTGACGCGTAGAGCACCAGCTCCCCCACGCCCGCGCCCACCGCATCGACGGCGACCACCAGGGTGCTCGTCGGCTTGCTGTCCAGATCCACGCCCCGCACGATGAGGAGCTTCAGTCCTTCCAGCTCCTCTTCTTTGCGCGTGGAGACCACCGTCCCCACCACCTTGCCGAGCAGCATCGCGGCTTACGAGTTCCCCGTCTCGGCCTTGGCCTGGTCCAGACGGCCCAGGGGGAGGACGAGATCGATGTTCGCATGCGGCCGCGGGATGACGTGGACCGAGACGAGCTCGCCCACGCGCTCGGCGCCGCGCGCGCCCGCCTCCGTCGCCGCCTTCACCGCCGCGACGTCGCCCCGCACGATGGCCGTCACATAGCCGCCGCCGATCTTCTCGTAGCCGACCAGCTCCACCTTGGCCGCCTTCACCATGGCGTCCGCGGCCTCCACCATGCCGACGAACCCCTTGGTCTCGATCATGCCCAGCGCCTCAGCCATCGTCTTTCGCCTGCCTCTCTTACGGTTCCGTTGAAGTCGTTACTTGTTGTCTTTGAACGGCGCGATCTCTTTGCCCGTGATCGACTTGATGGCCGCCATCGCCGCCTCGCTCGCCGAGTCGATCTCCGACTCGGTCCCTGCGAGATACAGCCGGCCGAACGCGCCGAATGGGGTCACGTCGATCAGCCGGATATTGGCAGCCTTCTCCGCTTCATTCGCCGCCAGCGCCGCGTAGGCCGCGGGCTCGGTCTCCAGGATGAAGAGCGACTGGCCAGGCTCAATCAGCGAGCCGAAGCGGATCTTGTCCAGGATCATCGCGTGCATGGGCTCGATGGCCCGGATGACCGTGCTGGAGATGACCTTCGGCTTGAGGCGGTCCTGCTCCTTCTGCCCCAGGAAGCCCAAAATCGCGTCCCCGGCGCTGCGGACCTCGCCTTTGTCCTCGCTGTGAACCTCGAGCATCCCGTAGGCCCGCTCCACGACCAGCGTGGCCGGCTGCACCTTGGTGTTCTTCAAGGCCGTGTCGATGAGCCCGTGGATGGCCATCCCCGGCGCGATCTCCACGAACAGCGAGGCGACGTAAGGGACCGGGAAGTACCCGCGACAGGTGGTGCAGATGTGAGCGGCGAGCTGCGGTTGGAGCGAGTCCAGAAAGACGAACGCGCGGAGCGACGTGGCCAAGCTTTGGACCCCTTTGGGAGGGCGCTGCTATAGCCAACCGAACACTTGATTGACAAGCGCCTCGTGGAATCGGCTAAAGGGCCGTCATGTCTCGAGTCCTGGCGTTTCTTCTCCTTCTTGCAACCTCGGTTCCGGCGAGGGCGGAGCTGGTCAGCACGGCTGCGCCGACCCCGCCCACGCCCTGGTATCTGCCGCGCGGGGTCTTCCTCGGGACCTTCATCTTCAACGGCGCGGTGACTCCGGAGCTCCGGGTCCAATGGGAATGGACGCTCGTCCAGGAGCCGCGGGATTCGTTCGTGGCGATCCTTGAGGGCGGGGGAGGGTACGCCATCGCTCGGCCGTCCATCGCGCTCGCCTCGCAGGATCAGGCGCAGATGACGTTCTTCTACCAGCACATGGTCACCCTCGGCCTCGCCTACCGCGGCGAGTGGGCCAACGGGCTGCACGTGGGCGCGCAGGCCATCACCGGGCCGTTCTGGTACGGCGCCCGGTACGACAACCTGCCCACCGAGGGCCGGCTGACCGGCGTGGTGGAGGGGCGGTTTCAGATTGGCAAGCGCCTGGGGCCGGTGGTGCTGGGCGTCAGCGCGGGCTTGGGCACGCCGTACGCCAAGCCGCTGCGGACCTTCTCGGTGGACTACCTGGCCGGCTTTGTGGGCGGCGTGTTCCTCGACTGGCGGATCGTCCCGCCGAAGTGAGCGCGCTCTTCGCTGGCGGCGTCGCCTCGTTGTATGTCGCGGCCGTCGTCGGCATTCACCGGCTGAATGTCTTCCGCCGCCGCTCCAGCGCGGGCGGGTTCCCCACGCTCCATTGGTTGGATTGGGACGAGCTGCTGAAGGGGCTGTTGCCGGGCGCCGGCAGCGGGCGTGAGCCTTCCGGCGCGGTGGCCATTCCGCCGGTGTTGGGGGGCGGTCCGGTGCCGGCGCAGTTTCGCGAGCTCGCGCGCTCCGCCCCGGAGGATCTCCGCGTGGCGGTGGTGCAGGCGCTGCTCGCCGGCGGCTACCCGGACGTGCTGGAGCCGAGGATCTCCGAGGCCGGCTTCTCCGGAGGGCAGGCGCGCTGGCTGAAGACGCTCGCGCTGGCCCGGCATGATCCGCAGCGCGCCATCGAAAGGCTGGAGTCCGGGGCGCTGGACTCCGCGCAGGAGCTCTACCTGCGCGAGTACCTCCGGCTGGTCCACCACACGCACGCCTTCAATCTGGAGCTCGCCGTCTTCTCCGCGAAGCGGCGGCTGGCGGAGGGCCTGGCGCGGTTCGGAGAGGTGCCGGCGCTCTTCTACGCGCGGGCGCTGGCCTCTGCGCAGCTCGGGCTCAACCAGGCCGCCATTGATGACCTGGCGCGGGCCGTGTACTTCAGCCGGCAGGCGGATTTCTACGTTCGTGCAGTACTCGACAGCGCATACATCGAGGAGGCTCGCCCTGCGCTTGCGTTCCAGTGTCGTCAATCACTGGATCAACGGCCGGCAGTGGGGTGAACTGGCAAACCCTGTGGAGCCCTTCCGTTCCTATGTCGTGCGTTACCTCACCCAGCCCGAAGAGCTGAAGGTGCAGCTTCACTCGCCCGTGCTGCTCTTCGAGCCCGTCGGCCCGCCCGACGTGGAGGACTCGACTTCGGGTGAGTACCGGCTGCGCACCTCCAGCGGCGCGGGCCCCGGCACCCGGCTCAGCCCGGAGGAGCCGGTGGTCATGCTGGTGAAGAAGAGCAAGGACAACGCGTTCCAGCGCGGCGTCACTGTAGGGCGCACCGGCAACAACGACATCGTGCTGGATGATCCCTCCGTGTCGCGCTTCCACGCCTGGTTCCAGCGGGATGACAGCGACGTGTGGACGCTCTCGGACGCGGGGTCGAAGAACGGGACCATCCTCTCGGGCACACGCCTGCTGGGGAAGCGCCCGGTCGTCGTCCCGCCCCAGTGCGCGGTTCAGTTCGGCGACGTGGCGCTGACCCTCTTCTCGGTCGAGCGCTTCTTCCTCTTCCTCGAAGCCCGCGCCCGGGCCTGACGGGTGTTGCGGCGAGTTGTCTTGCCACTGTCGCGACCGCACGCGTAAGTTGGCGCCGAACAACACCTTCAGGAAAAACGCGCAGTACGGGAGCACTTCTTCTTGGCCCTCTCCACCGAAGCCTTTGGGCTCAGCGACGTCGGCAAGAAGCGCCAGCACAACGAGGACGCGATGTTGGTGGACGCCGGTCTGGGTCTATTCATCGTCGCGGACGGCATGGGCGGTCACGCCGCCGGCGAGGTGGCGAGCGCGCGGGCGACGGAGGTGGTCAAGCAACACATCCTGGCCAACCGGCAGATCCTGAAGGACCTGGGGCGGGATCCCAACCAGTCGAACCGCGCCTCCGCGGCGGCGCTGGTGGAAGTCGCCGTCCAGCGCGCCTGCGCAGACATCTACCGGATCGCCACCAGCGACGTGACCAAGCGCGGCATGGGCACCACGTTCGTGTGCCTGGTCATCGGCGGGAACAAGGGCGTCATCGGGCACGTGGGAGATTCGCGCATCTACCTGGTGCGCCACGGGCAGTGCCACCGGCTCACGGAAGACCACACGTTGGTCGCCGCGCAGCTGAAGGCCGGGACCATCAGCAAGGACCAGGCGGCTTCTTCGCAGTACCGCAACGTGATCACCCGCGCGGTGGGCATCCAGGAGTCGGTTCAGGTTGACACGCTGATCGTCGACTTGCTCCCCGGCGACTGCTTCCTGCTCTGCTCGGACGGGCTGCACGGCTACCTCTCCGACGAGGAGGTCTCACCGCTGGTCTCCGCGGTGGCCGCCAAGGATCTGCCCAAGCGGTTCGTGGATCTCGCCAACGAGCGCGGCGGCAAGGACAACATCACCGCGGTGGTGGTGACGGTCAGCGGCGACGGCGCGGTCTCCAGCGAGGAGACGGTCGAAGCGCAGTCCCGCATGGAGGCGCTGCGGAAGATCCCGCTCTTCCGGCACCTCACGTACAAGGAGCAGACCGCCGTCCTCTCCATCGCCTCCACCCGCACGTTCCCGGCAGGCCGGGAGATTGTGACGGAGGGCCAGCCCGGCGAAGAGCTTTTCGTGGTCATCCGCGGGCGCGTCGCCATCGAGAAGAACGGCGTGGAGATCGCCGAGCTCCGGGCGGGCGGGCACTTCGGGGAGATGGGGCTCATCGACAACGCGCCGCGCTCCGCCACGGTGCGCGCGACAGAGCCCACGCGGGTGATGGTCATCGCCCGGTCGGACCTGATGAACCTGATGAAGCGCGAGTCCATTCTCGCGGTGAAGATGCTCTGGAGCTTCGTGCAGGTCCTGTCGGACCGGCTGCGAACGGCCAACTCCGAGCTCTCCGAGGCGCGGCAGGAGCTGGCAGTCGCCCAGGCCATCCAGCCGTTCGCCGAGGAGTAGAGGAGGGGTTATCCGAAGCATCCGCGCTGCGAGGGGTTGGGTGGTGGTCTCGCTGGTGGCGTTGCTGGCGAACCCTGCGCACGCGAGCGTGTTCGAGCTGCAGGGCATGGGGCCGCGCGGCATCTCCATGGCCGGCGCGGTCACCGCGGACGCGCGTGACTCCTCGGCGGTGTTCTACAACCCCGCGCTGCTCACCAGCCGCACCGACTTCGAGTTCGCCCTCTCCGTCAACTGGATGCGGGCCAGCACGTCGGTCAAGCCCAAGGACGCGACGCGGACGCTGGACTGCACCTACTGCGAACCTCAGGACTCGGCCGGCCTGTCGCTGGGCCTGCTCTTCCCTCTGGCCGGCAAGGTGAAGAACCGGGTGGCGCTGGGCGTGGGGCTCTATGTCCCCACCGGCCGCCTGGTGCGCGCATCGGCGGCGGACCCTGAGCGCCCGGCCTGGTACCTCTACAACAACAGCCCGGAGCGGATTGTCGTCTTCGCCGGGCTGGGCATCCGGATTGTCGACGAGCTGCGGTTGGGCATCGGCCTTCAGGTGCTGGCGGACCTCATCGGCTCCGGCGCCACGGTGCAGGTAGACCTCTTCTCCAAGCAGGTCCGGTTCCGCGAGCTGGACGCCTACCTGGGCAGCCGCGGCGCGCCCACCGCCGGGCTCTCCTTCGCGCCCACGCCGTGGCTGCGGTTCGGGGTCTCCTACCGCTACGAGCTGGCGCTGGACTACGCCATCCCGGCCAACATCGACCTCGCTGGCATCGGCAAGCTCGGCCTGGTCGTCTCCGGCACGGTCCACTACTCGCCGCACACGCTCAACTTCGGCGCGGCCTGGGACATCACCCCGGACGTCACGCTGACCCTGGACGGGACGTACGCCCTCTGGAGCCGCGCCCCCAGCCCGCAGATGCAGCTGGATGTGGACGTCTCCGGCGCCACGCTCACGGGCCTGGGGCTGGATGACGTGCTGGACCTGGAAACTGAACGGCTCTCGCCCGGCTTCGCCGACACGCTCTCAGGCAGGCTGGCCGTGGAGTACCGCGTCAGCCCCCGCTTCGCCGCGCGCCTGGGCGCCTTCTACCGGCCCACCCCCGTGCCGAGGCAGGACGTGCCCGGTACCAACGTCCTCGACGCCTCCACCGTAGGCGTGGCGCTCGGGGCGATGATCGGCTTCCCGGATCCGCTCGAGGTGTTCTCCAAGGACCTCCACCTGGAGCTCGCCGGGCAGTTCCACCTGCTCCTCCCGCGCGACGCGAACAAAGAGCCGACGGACACCGTGCCCTCCTACGAGTACTCCGCGAACGTGTTCACCTTCAGCGCGGCGTTCTCGTACGCGTTCTAGGGTCGCCCCAACCAGTTCGTCGGAGGAACAGCTGTTGCCGCGCCGTCAGGCGCCAGCCTCGCTCGCCTCGAGGGGGAAACCGGCCCTGGCCGGCCATTTCGTCTGAGGAACAGCTGTCTCACTCACGCGCCTCCCCCGCTCGCCTCGAGCGTTGCGCCGTCAGGCGCATAGTCGAGAGGTGGCGCAAACCCACGCACGGCACTTTGCCGGGTTGTTTCGAGCAGACCGAAGCGGCCCATGAGCCAAGCTTCGGAAGCACTGCCGACGTCTCGACTGCGCCTGACGGCGCAACGCTCGACGCGAACGGGGGCAACCCCCGCGATGTTGCAGGGCCCTGGTGAGCTGTTCTCTAGGAGGGGGGGACGCGGTTGACCCGCGACATTTCTAGGGACTAACTCGCTTGAGACATAGCCGGGGTCCGAGGCCGCGCACACACTGGTGTCTTTGTACCCGTCTAGGAGTTTGGTCCGGGGAGGCTGTCCACATCTCATTGGTGACACGCTCGCGTGATCCCGCTCAGGAGCCATTTCGCTCTTTGACCCTCCCTGGCCCCGGAGATGTTGTTTGGCTGCACTGCCCTGCGGCCTGGTTGTCGTGTACCCACTCGGGCAGTGCAGCTTCCCAACCCCTTGAACCTCCGTGCTGCGAGTTAGTCAGGAGCGTTCGAGCGTAGCGACGCGCAGCGGCGCGTAGTCGCCCCAGAGGGCACAGCGTTATCTCGCGTCTGAAAACGTCAACGGCGTCCCCGGAAGAGGACGCCGCCAGAACGACGCGGGAAGGCTTGAGCGCCTACTTGGCTTCCCAGCCGAGGCCGGGGACCGCGGGAGCAGGAGCCTCCTTCGGCGCCATCAGCTCCGCAGGCATTCCCTTGGGAGCGGGACCCATTTCCGGAGCGCCACCGAGCTGAGCGAGGAGCTCCGGGGGAAGCTCCTGAGGAGCGCCGGCCGAACCCATCGCCTCAGGAGGAAGACCCTGAGGAGCGCCGCTGAGCGCTGCCATCAGCTCGGGGGGAAGCTCCTGCGGAGCGCCGCCCGGACGCGCTGCCATCAGCTCGGGAGGAAGGCCCTGAGGAGCGCCGCCGGCCGGACCCGCTGCCATCAGCTCAGGAGGAAGGCCCTGGGGAGCGCCGGCCGGACCCGCGGCCATCAGCTCAGGAGGAAGGCCTTGGGGAGCGCCGCCGCCCGGAGCCCGAGGAGCGCCGCTGAGCGCTGCCATCAGCTCGGGAGGAAGGCCCTGGGGGGCGCCGCCGCCCGGACCCGCTGCAATCAGCTCAGGGGGAAGACCCTTGGGAGCGCCGCTGCCCGGACCCGCTGCCATCAGCTCGGGAGGAAGGCCCTGGGGGGCGCCGCCGCCCGGACCCGCGGCCATCAGCTCAGGGGGAAGACCCTGGGGAGCGCCGCTGTGAGGAGCGCCGCTGAGCGCTGCCATCAGCTCGGGAGGAAGGCCCTGGTGAGCGCCGCCGGGCGCGCCCATCAGCTCCGGGGGGAGACCACCCTGAGGAGCGCCGCCGCCGAGCGCCGCCATCAGCTCGGGAGGGAGACCCTGCGGAGCGCCGCCGGGCGCGCCCATCAGCTCAGGAGGGAGACCGCCCTGAGGAGCGCCGCCGCCGAGCGCCGCGATCAGCTCGGGAGGAAGCCCCTGGGGAGCGCCGCCGGCAGGACCCATCAGCTCAGGAGGGAGACCCTGCGGAGCGCCGCCGCCGAGCGCCGCCATCATGTCTGGCGGAAGGCCCGCAGGAGCACCAGCCGGCGCGGCCTGCGCCGCGGGTGCAGGGGCTGCGGCCGCCTGGTGGATCTCTGTGGTGTCGCCCTCGCTGCTGTTCGCCCACCACAGGCCGAGCGGAGCCGCGATCGCCGCGCCCGTCAGGCCAGCCGCCGCCGCCGGGACCGCCACCGCCCTGCGCCGGGTGTCGAAGGCCGTCTTGGCGAAGTCGCTCGCCGCTTCCAGGTTCGCGACAATCTCCGCTTGCCGGCCGGTGGCCGCACGGATGCCGTTGACGAAGGGAAGCTGCTGGGCGAGCGGGCGGTCCTCCAGCGTTTGGAGGAAATTCAGGGCTTTGATCTCGTCGTCCGTCAGGTCGATGGTTTCGGTGGCCCCATCTTTGGTGACCTTGTCGCCATCGGCCGTGCGGAGATCCTGGATCCCGATCTTCTTGTTGATGATGTCTTCGATGCTCTGGCGGGCGCCATTCACGTCATAGAACGCGTAGTCATTGCGCAGCACGCGATCGATCAGCTGGCCCACGTTGCCGTCTGGAACCGCGTGCTGGACGGCGCTGGAGATGTCAGTCGTCTCCCTCAGCGTCCTGCTGAGAGCGCTGTTCGCTGCCGTGGCCGCCTGACTGAGTCCGAAGAGTTTCATGGGGGTCCCTGTGCCGAAGAGTGAGCGTGATGGAGTGTCCTCAGGACCTGGGAGAAAGTTGCTTGGAATCGACACCTCGGAGTTCTGAAGGATTGCATGTAGCCTTCCTTGGCTTTTTTCTAGCCTTGGAATGAACGGCCGATGGGGCGGTGTTCCGCTGCGACTCGTAGGCTGCGCTAGCCTCCTTGTTCGCCCGTATGCGCACGTGGTTCCTCCTTATCTCCGCGATGTTGCTGCTGA
Source organism: Myxococcaceae bacterium (assembly GCA_044230055.1). Taxonomy (GTDB): domain Bacteria; phylum Myxococcota; class Myxococcia; order Myxococcales; family Myxococcaceae; genus JBGART01. Next base: position 11,080 of record JBGART010000005.1, read on the forward strand.
TCGCAGGGGTGGCCCTCGTCCTGCCCAAGGCGCCGGACGCTTCGCCCGGGCTTGATCGGTCGCCGCCTCCCTCGTACGCGCCTGTCTCGGTGCAGGCAGGGCAGGGCGCCCAGGGGTTGACGCTCTGCGGCCGGGTGTTGGACCCGACGGGCAAGCCGGTCCCGGACGCCGAGGTGATGCTCGCGGCCAGCGCCCAGCGCTCCCTCTCCAGCGCGACCTGCCCGGTCTGCTCCGAACCGCTCCTTCAATGCGAAGCGCGCGAGACGTCCCTCGCGGTGCTGGATCACCTGACCGCGCATCATGGAGGCCTGGCGCCGGCCGTCACCGTGCGAACGGGGTCTTCAGGCGAGTTCCGGTTCGAGAAGCTCGCGGGCGTATCGTTCACCGTCTGGGCGCGCTCCGCCACGCTGGGAACAGCGGTCCGCGAGCGCGCCGCTCCAGGCGACCCGGTGGAGCTGGTCCTCCCCGCGCTCCGGTCCGTCGCCGGCCTGGTCACGGATGATGCGGGCGCCCCGGTGTCCGGCGCGACTGTCTACGCCGTGGCCTCGAGGCTTGGCTTCTCGCGTGAAGCCGTGAGCGACGGCAAGGGGCGCTTTGAAGTCCGTGGCCTAGGCGAGGGCCCGTTCTTCGTCCTGGCGACCGCGGCGGGCTACCTCCCCGCGCGCCGGCACCGGGTGGAGGCGGGGCCGCTGCCCATCACCCTGGCGCTCTCCCGGCCACGCCGGCTGGAGGTCTCCGTCAAGTCCGATGGGAAGCCGGTGGCGGGCAACGTCCTGGTCACGGCGAACCACCTGCGCCGCCAGGCGGTGGCGACGGGCGGTCAGGCGGCGTTCGACGGGCTCTTCAGCGACGAGGTGACGGTTGCGGCGTCCCTGGGCGACCGCGCCTCTCCTCCGCAGGTGGTGACGTTGACCGCGCCGGTGACGCGGGTGGCGCTGGAGCTCCGGGCGGGCGGGAAGCTCTTCGTGTCGGTGGTGGATGAGGCGGACGAGCCGGTCCCTTCGCCGCGCCTGGTGCTCTTCGCGGATGGCCGGGAAGAGGGCGGAGACGAGCGCGTCGCGCAGACCGGGGAGCTGGTGCAGTTCGGCCCGCTGGTCCCCGGCGGCTACCAGCTCTGGGTGGAGGCGAAGGGCTTCAAGGCCCAGCGCATGCCCGTCGTCGTGGGGCGCGGCGAGTCGACGGTGGAAGTGTCGATGGCGAAGGCGGTGGTCATCTCCGGCCGCGTGTTGGACGAGTATGACCGTCCGGCGCCCGGCATTGCCGTGCTGGTGAACCCCATCGGCGACTCCGTCCAGAGCGACGAGCAGGGGCGCTTCCTCGCGGAGGTCCCCAGCCCCGGCAGCTACTCGCTGCATGCGCATCACTCGGACTGGGGCGGAGGACAGGTGACGGTGAGCGCTCCCGCCCAGAACGTGGAGCTTCGCCTGGCGCCGCAGGCCGGCGTGCAGGTGCAGGTCCAGGTGGGCGGGCGCCGCGTCGAGGGCGCGCAGGCGTCGGTGTGGCAGGAGCGTGCGGGCTCGTTCCGTTCGGACCGGCCCTCCGGCGCGGACGGTGTGGTGCTGCTGCGCGGGCTGCCGCCGGGCACGTACTCGCTCATCGCCGAGCACCCGGATTACCTCAGCTCCACCCGTTACGACGTCACGGTTGTCGACGGCCAGCTCTCGAAGGTGACCGCGGAGCTGCGGCCCGGGGGTCGGGTGAGCGGGACGGTGGTAGATGAGCGCGGCGCGCCGGTGCAGCAGGCGGCGGTGTCGGTCATCCCCAGCCGCGGGGCGACGCCGGTGAACACGGACGCCGAGGGTCACTTCGAGATCTCTCCGCTGGTGCCCGGCGCCGAGTACCGGGTGGCCGTGAATCACCTCGCCTATGAGCCCGAGGCGCCGGCGCAGGCGACGGTGGACGGCGAACCCATCACCATCACGCTGAAGCGCCGGTCGCTGGTGCGCGGGCGGGTGGTGGCGCAGGACGGTTCGGCGCTCACGCACTTCAACGTGAACGAGCACGTGGTGGACTCCGCCGACGGCCGCTTCGAGCTCCCGCTGTCCACCGTGGAGGGAGAGCTCATCGTCTCGGTGGACGCGCCCGGCTTCGAACCGGAGGTCGTCGACCGTCCGCTCACCGCGGACCTCGGGGACATCTCCTTGAGGAGGCAAGACGTGCTCGAGGGCACCGTGGTGGACCGCGGCGGTGCGACGGTGGCGGGCGCGGTGGTCACCTGTTCGTCGTGCGAGCAGTCGGCGATGAGCGATGAGCAGGGGCACTTCCGGATTGCGCGGCCCACGTTCGCCCAGGCCACGCTGCTGGCGCGCAAGGGCCGGCTCTCCGGCTCGCAGCGGGTCAGCCGCCGCGGCGAGTCCGTGCGGATTCAAATTGCCGGCGGCACGCGGCTCTCCGGCCGGGTCTTCGCGCCCACCGGGCAGCCCGCAGCGGGCGTGGAGCTGGAGATCTCCGGCGACGAGGAGCCGATCGCCGTCGTCACCTCGCTGGATGGCAGCTACTCGGTGGAGCTCACGCCCGGCGGGTACCGTTTCCGGGTGAGCTCGCCGGGGATGAACCTGAACGACCAGGGTTATGCGCGGGAAGACCTCGAGCGCCTCATCCTGGCCGAGGTGAGCGGCGCCGAGCAGCGGCTGGACTTTGGCCCGGCGCCGGGCACCGGGTCCCTCACCGTCCGCCTGCCGGCCAGGCGCGGCCGGGCGTTGTGGCTCTTCCGAGGGGATCCTCCGCCGCTGGGCGTGCTGACGCCGCTGATGTTCGATCGGGTTGGCTACGGGCAGATGTTCTCCACGCTCGAAGGCCAAAGCGTCGTCTTCAATGGCCTGCCGCCCGGTTCGTACACCTTGCTGTCTCCGGGTCCCGATGGCCTGCCGAACGGGACGCAGCCCAACACCCAGCGGGTGGACATCGCCGGGCCGACAGAGATAGCCCTGGTGCGGTGAAGCGCGTTGGACGCGCCGCCGGTTACGGGAGAAGCTTCGGCTCGCGTGGACCTCAGGTACTTGAAGGGACGGAAGGTGGCGCTCGGCGTGGGCGGCGGGATTGCCGCCTACAAGGCGTGTGAGCTCGCGCGGGAGCTCATGCGCGCCGGGGCGTCCGTCCGCGTGGCCATGACCTCCGCCGCGCAGAAGTTCGTCACGGCGCTGACGTTCCAGGCGCTCACCGGTGCGCCGGTCCTCACGGAGCTGCTGGAACCCACGCAGGAGGCCGGCTACGGGCACCTGGATCTCGCGCGCTGGGCGGAGGTCTTCGTGGTGGCCCCGGCGACGGCGGATCTCCTCGCCCGCATTCGCGCTGGCATGGCGGACGACGCGGTCACCACGTCGCTGCTCGCGTTCCGCGGGCCGGTGCTGCTCGCGCCGGCAATGAACGTGGCCATGTGGCAGAACGAGCAGACCCAGGAGAACATCGCCGCGCTGGCGGACTGGCCGCGCTTCCGCGTGGTGGACCCGGAGGTGGGCCTCCTCGCGGACGGCGAGTACGGCCCGGGGCGGCTGGCGCAGGTCCCGGCCATCGTGGAGGCCGCGGCGGGGCTCGGCGCGCTGGGAGATCTCGCGGGCAAGCGCGTGCTCATCACCGCCGGTCCCACGCGCGAAGCGCTGGATCCGGTCCGGTTCCTCACCAACGCGTCGACCGGGAAGATGGGCCTCGCGCTCGCACAGAGCGCCCGGGCGCGCGGCGCGGAGGTGACGGTGGTCCTCGGCCCCGTCGCCGTGCCGGCCACAGAGGGCGTGGAGATTGTCCGGGTGACGACGGCCGAACAGATGGCCGGCGAGGTGCTGGCCCGCATCGAAGGCGCGGACTTCTTCGTGGCCTCCGCGGCGGTCAGCGACTACCGCCCGGCGCAGGTGGCCGCGCAGAAGGTGAAGAAGGGTGAAGCGCCGGAGGTGTTGACCCTGGTGCGCACGCCGGATGTCTTGCTTGAGGCGGCGCGCAAGGTGGCCGGCCTGCCGGGGCGCCCGCTGCTGGTGGGCTTCGCGGCGGAGACCGAGCGCGTCCTGGAGCACGCCCGCGACAAGCTGGCACGGAAGGGGCTGGACCTCATCGTCGCCAACGACGTGACGGAGCCGGGTGCGGGCTTCGGAGTCGACACCAACCGCGTCACGTTGCTCACCAGGGACGGCCGGGAGCTCCCGTTCGCGGGCACCAAGCTCGAGGTCGCGGCGAGAGTCTGGGACGTCGCGGTGGCGATGGTTCCGCTGCGGGATGGCGGACCTCCCCCGTTCGCCTAGAACGCATGCCCCGCTCGAGGCGAGCGGGGGAGGCACTCGACTGAGAATGGCCGGCCAGGGCTGGGGTGGGGAGAAATTGCTATGTACGGGCGAGCGGGAAGCGCAGGACCATCGTGGAGCCGGCAGGCGACGACGAGAGGGACACGTCGCCCTGGTGCAGCTCCATCACGCGCTTGACCACCGCGAGACCCAACCCGGTGCCAGAGGCCTTGGTGGTGAAGAACGGTTCGAAGATGCGCTCCTGCAGCTCCGCCGGGATGCCGGGTCCGCTGTCCTCGACTTCCACCCGCGCGTAGCCGGGCTCCAGGCACAGGCGGACCTTCAACGTCCCCTTGGCCGGCGTCGCTTGCAGGCTGTTGAGCAGCACGTTGAGCAGCGCCTGGCGGACGAGGCGCGGGTCGAGCTCCAGGGATGGCAGCGCGGACAGCTCCGGCTGAAAAGAGATCTGCGCGTTGCCCGCCTGACCGGAGAGATCCGCCAGTACCTCCTGAACCACCTCGGTCAGCGCCAGGCGCGTGAACCGCGGTTCCATCGGGCGGGCGAAGTCCAGCAGGTCGTTCACGATGCGGCTCAGGCGGTCGGCCTCCTCCCCTGCGATGGAGAGCAGGTGCTCCGCGGCTGCGGGCTGCGCCTCCTCCCGGGTCAGGATTCGTCGCAGCGAGGAGAGCGAGTTGAAGAGGACGGCCAGCGGGTTGCGGATTTCATGCGCCATCACGGCTGCCAGCTCGCCCACGGCGGCCATCCGTTCGCGCTTGACGAGCTCGCGCTGGGTCCGCGCCAGCTCCCGGTTCGCGGTCTCGAGCGCCTCGAAGGACTCCGCCACCTCCAGCGCAGAAGCCACGTGCGCCGCGAACAGTGAGATGGAGGACGCGTCATTGCGGGTCAGCGAGGGGGCGACGACTTCGAGCAGGCCCCAGACCTCGTTGCGGACGAAGAGGGGCGCCACCACGCCGTTGGAGATGGAGGCGGTGGCGGGAGCGGCCTCCAGCCCAGCGGCGTCGTACCCCGCGGCGCAGCTGAGGAGCCGGTCGAAGAGCCTCAAGTTCTCGCCGTAGATAGGGGCGCGGCGGGCGATGAGCTCGCGGATGATGCGCCAGTCGCCCAGCGGGGCCCGCAGCCCGCGCAGCGGCCGGCCGAGCTCCCGCTCCAGCAGCTCCAGCCGAACGGGCGCCGTTGCGATGCGGCGCAGCACGAGCTCGTCGCCGACTACCTGGAACGCCGCCAGCCGCAGTCCGAGCTCCAGCGCCCCGCGCCCGGCGGTCTCCAGGATGCCGTCCACGGTGAGGGCCGCTCCGCTGCGGCCGCGCTGGAGCCGGGCGGCGAGCTCGCAGAGCCCGTGGATCCACGGATCGCTGCTCGGCGGCTCGGGTGCTCCTCGGGCCAGGACTCCGCCGGAGACGGTCATGCGGCGCTCCATTGCACAAAGGCCAGGCGCGGCTCAATCTCAATGCACCGCATCCCGCTCGTCACGTGCACAGCCTTGAGTTAAAGGTAGCCGCCCGTGTCCGACGAAAACGCTCCGCTCGCGCTCATTCTGGACGACCTCCGGCGCCACCTCATCTGGCAGCGCGAAGATCTGGTTCGCTCTGCGCCGGTGCTCCTGGGGGGCACCGCCAACTGGCTCTGGACCGACCGTGCAGCGAAGGCGCCCCAGCCTCCAGTGGTCGCCCCGCCGCCCCCCGTAGCCGTGGCCGCGCCTGCGGTCGTCGCGCCCTCCGTGCCCAGCCCGCTGCCGGACGCGTCCGTGCGCAAGACGCTGGACGAGGTCCGCATCGACCTCGGGGACTGCAAGCGGTGCGGGCTGTGCCAGACGCGCAAGCAGATTGTCTTCGGCGTGGGCAACCCGCGCGCCGAGCTGGTCTTCGTGGGCGAGGGTCCGGGCGCGGACGAGGATGCGCAGGGCATCCCGTTCGTCGGCAAGGCCGGCCAGCTTCTGACGAAGATGATTGAAGCGATGGGGTTCCTGCGGGACGAGGTCTACATCTGCAATGTCGTGAAGTGCCGCCCGCCGGGCAACCGCAACCCGGAGCCGGAGGAGATCACGGCCTGTGAGCCCTTCCTCCAGGCGCAGCTGCGCGCCATCCAGCCGAAGGTCATCGTCGCGCTGGGCAAGTTTGCGGCGCAGACGCTGCTGCGCGACGGCACGCCCATCAGTCGGCTCCGCGGGACGTGGCGGGAGTACTGCGGAATCCAGCTGATGCCCACGTTCCATCCCGCGTACCTGCTGCGCAGCCCCGAGGAGAAGAAGCACGCGTGGGCAGACCTCAAGCAGGTGATGCAGCGCTTTGGCCGGGGGTGAAGCGATGAAGGGGCAGCTGCGGATGGTGTCGGTGCCCGCGCCGTCTCTCGAGGGCAACCCGCTGCAGGACCCGTCGGTCCGCACGACTCCCCTCTACCTCCCACCCGGGTACGACGAGGGCCAGAAGCGCTACCCGGTCGTGTACTTCCTGCACGGCTCGATGGGCGACGCGCTGGGCTGGACGCAGAGCGCGGTGTTCCAGCCGAACGTGCCGCAGCGGGTGGACGCGTTGATCGCCGCTGGGAAGATTCCGGAGCTCATCGCCGTGTACGTGGACGGTTTCACGGCGCTCGGCGGAACGCAGTGGGTGAACAGCGCCGGGACCGGGCCGTACGGCGACTACCTCTGCGGCGACGTCGTGGACTTCGTGGACCGGACGTTCCGGACGGTGGCGAGCTCCAAGGGCCGCGCGCTGGTGGGCAAGAGCAGCGGCGGCTACGGCGTGCTGGCCACGGGACGCGACCGGCCGGAGCGCTTCGCCCACCTGGCCTGCCACTCCGGCGACGCCTACTTCGAATACGCCTACCTGCCGGAGTTTCCCAAGGCCGTCGGCCCCCTGCGGAAGGCAGGCGGCGTGGCGCCCTGGTATGCCGAGTTCCGCGCGAGGGCGCAGGCCACCAAGATGCGCGGGGATGACTTCGCGGTCATCAACCTGCTGGGCCTGGCGTCCTGCTACTCGCCGAACCTTGCTGCGCCGCACGGACTGGACCTCCCGTTCGAGCTCCGGACCGGGAAAATCCAGGACGCCGTCTGGGCGAAGTGGCTGGCCCAGGACCCGGTTCGGTTCCTCCCGGGCTGCGCGAAGGAGTTGGCCAAGCACGCCACCGTCTTCGTCGACTGCGGCAGCCGCGATGAGTACTTCCTGCAGTACGGGGCACGCATGGTGGCGGACGCGCTGGAGCAGGGCGGCGTCCCGGTCCATTACGAAGAGTTCGACGACGGCCACCGCGGCACGGGGTACCGGTACGAACGCTCGCTGCTGCACTTCGGTCCCATGCTCGCGGCGGCTTGAGGCGAGCGTCCCGGGACGGGTCGTCGGCAGCGGGATGGATGGGCTGCGGGCGGGAACCGGCCTGTCCTCCTCCGTGCGCTGGCAACTGCATCCCTGAGGAGCCGGGACAGGCGGGTGTGGGTTGCACAGGCTTCGCCTCTCTGGCTGTGCCAGGCGCCAACCAAGAACTGCTCGTCTGGTTCGCCGGAGTACCGCTTCGGCCCGTAGGTGAAGGCTCGGGCCAAGAGCTCACCCGCTTCGGCCGGGGTTGAAGGCTCGCAAGCGGAGCTCACTCGGCCGGAGACGGGCCGCCGTCCCGGGACGGGAGGCGTTCGACTCTGACGAGCGGGGGCTCCGCGCCGGCGACTCCCCGGGACGGGAGGCTTCAGCCACTGACGAGCGGGGGCTCGGCGCTTGCGATTCAGCCGTCCCGGGACGGGAGGCTTCAGCCACTGACGAGCGGAGGCTCGGCGCAGGGGATTCAGCCGTCCCGGGACGGGAGGCGTTCGACTCTGACGAGCGGAGGCTCGGCGCAGGGGATCCAGCCGTCCCGGGACGGGAGGATTCAGCCACTGAAGAGCGGAGGATCGGTGCTGGCGATTCAGCCGTCCCGGGATGGGCTGCTCCGCGCTTGCGCTTCATGAAGGCCCGGCCGTAGAGGCGCTCCGCGGCCAGATCGTTGTGCGCCTTGCACAGGTAGGTCATGTCCTCGACAGAGTGCTCACCGGTGCGGGCAAAGCCCTTCCGGTGCTCCAGCTCCAGAAACGCCATCTCCGAGCACCGGCGCCCATCGGGTCCGACGTGCGTGCAGCGGAGTCCATCGCGGTCGGCCAACGAGCGGCGAGCGCTGTAGGGGACGTGGCGGGTTGCTGAGGGCTGGGTGCCGGCGTCAGCCTTGGGAGCAGGCGCGGACCTCGGCTTGGCGCCGATCCCGAAGCGCTGCTTCTTCACCTTGGCGATGAGCAGGTCGAGGGCCTGCTCCACGATGAAGGCGAGGCTGCCATCAGGCCGCCGGTGCCGGAGGAGCGCCTGGGCCTCCTTGAGCTTCTCCTGCAGGGCGTCGCTGGCCGTGAACTCAATCTTGTAGGCGTTGGGAGCGAGCGGCTTGACCTGGTCTCGTCGCATCGGGGGAGTGGCGAGGGGCGGCACCGACACGGGGACCTGCGCGACCGGAAGCTCCGGAGCGGGCGCCGGGAGCGCAACGGGTGCCACAAGGGACGCGGGCGCGGGGAGCGAGAACAGGTCCAGCGGGGGCGCTTCGGGGGCTGGAGCCTCGGGGGCGCGGGGTGAGGGGAGCTTCCGGATGGTGTCGGGCACCTCGGGCTGCGGGGCGATGTGGGCGACGATTCCCTCAATCTCGCGCTTGGTCTTGCCCCAGGCGCGGGCGATGAGGTCCTCGGAGTTCTCCTTCTTGAAATGCGGCGCGAGCAGGCGGAGCCCCGAGAGATGGAGCCGACCCTCGCGAAGGCCGGCGAGCAGCGCCGGGAACTGCTGCACCAGCCGGGCGACCGTCGTGACGTTGTAGGCGACATCCTCGGAGAACCCGAGCTCGCCCACGCAGTACGCGAACATCGAAGGGAAGGCCTGGTCGCGATACAGCCCGCGTGACTCCACCTCGGAGAGGTGAAGCAGCAGCACCGCGGTGAGATGGTTCGATCGAACGACGACCTCCCGGGTGGAGGCGAGCAGCGAAAGGTTGTCGAGCAGCGAGACATGATTTGTCATGTCTCAACAACTACCACGCTGTTTCACGAGGGCCGTGGAGCCCCCGGGTGAGGCGCTCGGTGTCGATTCCCGCCGACGAGGCGAATCGCCCGCGCTCGACGCCCAGCGCCCAGCCCTGGCGACAGGAAAGGCCACCGCGAGGAGCTCGGGCGCGCGCGCCGACGCTCGGTCGGCAATTGCGTCAAGTGGATTCGATGCGGTGGTTTGAAATACTTGTGTCAATCCATGCGACATCACGGGCGTGGGCCAGCCGAGCGAGGTGGCCGGCGACTCCGCCCCGTGCAAACCAAACGAGCAGTTCTTGAGCAGCGCCGGCACAGCCAGAGAGGCGAAGGCGTTGCAACGCACACTGTCCTGTCCCGTCTCCTCAAGGATGCCTCTTGGCCTCCCGAGGCTCCGCTCCAGACCCCGGAAGCGCGTGTGCGGCGTGCGTGGGCAGTGCCGACTCTCGACCATGCACCTGACGGCGCAACGCTCCTAGATAACAGCTCATCAGGGTCCCGCAGCATCGCGCCCCCGTTCGCGTCGAGCGTTGCGCCGTCAGGCGCATAGTCGAGACGTCGGCAGTGCTTCCGAAGCTTGGCTCATGGGCCGCTTCGCTCTGCTCGAAACAAACCGGCAAAATGGAGTGCGTGGGTTTGCGCCACCTCTCGACTATGCGCCTGACGGCGCAACGCTCGAGGCGAGCGGGGGAGGCGCCTGACTGAGAACAGCTGTTCCTCCGACGAAATGGCCGGCCAGGGCCGGTTTCGCCCTCGAGGCGAGCGGGGGAGGCGCCGACTGAGGGGAGCTGTTCCTCCGACGAGATGGCCGGCCAGGGCCGGTTCCCCCCTCGAGGCGAGCGGGGGAGGTGCCCGACTGAGAAGAGCTGTTCCTCCGACGAAATGGCCGGCCAGGGCCGGTTTCCCCTCGAGGCGAGCGGGGGATGTGCCCGACTGAGAAGAGCTGTTCCTCCGACGAGATGGCCGGCCAGGGCCGGCGCGTCCAACTTCCGGTTGAGCCTCCTACTTTCGGATCAGCTCCTCCGCGGCCTCCACCACCGGCGTGAGCAAGCTGGTGGGGTAGCGCAGCCGGAAGCGCCGCGCGGCATCCCGGGCCTCCTCATCGCGTCCGGAGCTCACCAGTGCCTGAACCTGCAGCGCGTCGCGCTCCTCGCCCAGCTGTCCGCGCGGGAACTCCCGGCTGTGACGGCTCAGCGCCTCCAGAGCGTCACCTGGCTTCTGTCGTGACAGCGCAGTCCGAGCCATCTCAAGCAGCGCGCGCTCGCTGGCCAGAGCCGCATCGCGGTCCAGCGCGCGCTCCGGCTCCTGCGCGGCCACAGGGGCGCGTTGGCGCACAGGCTTAGGCGGGGCCACAACCGGCGGGGCGGCCACAGGCGGCTCGGGAGCCTCAACCACAAGCGGCGGCGCCACGGGAAGCGGCTCCTGCTTCGGCGCGGCGGCGACGAGCGGCGCGGGGGGACGGTCCACCACCGCCGAGTGCACGCCGGCGCCCACCATCCCGCCGGCCACGAACGTGACCGTCCCGAAGACCAGCTTGCTGGCGATCAGCGCGCCGACGGTCTTGCCCGCGCCGACCGAAGCCGCAGTCCCGGTGCCGGCGGACAGGACAGACCCCGTGGCCGTATTGGCAGCAGAGGACGCCGCGGAGAGCGCCGGGTCCGCAGCCGAAGAGAGGTCCGGCGCACCGCCCTCCCCACCGGAGCCGCCGCCTTGCCCCCCGTGCGCCGCGCCGGCGATGGGCAGCATGGCAATCGTCCGCGCCACGCGCCCCATGACCTTCGCCGCCGAGGCGGGAGGAGGTCTGGGCGCCAGCCGCTCACTGCGCAGCAGCGCGGCGAGATCATCATCCAGCGGAGGCAGCTCGCGCTCGGTCACGGATCCCCCCGCTTGGCGAGCAGCCGCTTCACCACCGCGCCCATCTCTCCGCGCGCCAGGCGCAGGCGGGAGTAGGCCGTGTTCAGCGGAATCCCGAGCGTCTCCGCGATCTCCGGCATCGTGTGCTCATTGAGCTCGTGCATCACGAACACCGCCCGCTTGGCGTCATCCAGCGAGTCGAGCGCTTCCAGGAGCAGCTTACGGTCCTGCTGGGTGGCGAGCGCGTCGTCGGGAGTCGGCAGGCCGTCAGAGACCTCCGGCGCGTCCACCTCGAGCTCCCGCGAGTGATACGCGCGGCGCCGGAAGTCAGACGCCAGCCGGTAGCAGATGCCGAAGAGCCAGGGACGGATGGGCCGGGTGGGGTCGTAGTCCGCGCGCCGGCGGTAGGCCGTGACGAAGACGTCGTGCGCGAGGTCCTCCAGATCCCGCTCCTTGGCGCCCATGCGCCGCAGCGACTGCCAGACATAGGAGAACTCGGCCTCATACGTGGCTCGGAACTCCGCTTCAGTGGAAAGGCGGGCCGGGTCCCGCGGCTTGCTGCGTCCTGAAGGAAATTGGGCTGGGCTTCGCAATTCCGTCACCGGCCCAGATGACCCACGGCCATCAGGCCGAGGGCGACGGAAAGCGTGGGACTGTTCCACACCGGAGTGCCGCTCACGGTGAGGGTGGTGGTGGTGAGCGGGACGCGGGCGTCCAGGAAAAACCGGAAGGAGAACCCGGAGGTGGCATGCAGATCCGCCAGCCCCCGAGCGCCGACTTCAATGAGCGGCGTACTGGAGCTCCTGGGGTCCGTCAGGCCGCGCGCCTCGGCCGTCTGGGCACTCGCCATCCCCAGCGCGCACAGCCCCAGTACCTCCCAGCGAACGCAGGGAGAGATCCCCCCGCCCGCGCGCCACGTCGTCACCGCCCCGTCGCGCCCCACCTGCACAATCGTGGGCAAGTCCGCCCGAGCCTCCACCGAGACAGAGAGCCGCTGGTAGCGCAGCTCCACCAGGGCGTTGCCGCCGACCGCAAACGTCGGCGCTCCCGTTGGAATATCAGCCGCGCCGGTGGCGGCGATGGGACCCAGACCGAACGCCCACTCCACCGTCGCAGCGGGAAGCTCCGGCGCCTCCTCCACCTTCCGGATGAGCGGGACGCGCTCGGGCGGCGGCTCCTCGGCGAGGACCAGAGGCGGCGGAGGGCTCGCAGCCGGCGGAGCGGGGCGCGTGAGCACCAATGGGTCAATCGCGATGGTGATGGCCAGCTCCATCGCCGCGGCCAGCTCCCGGCAGTCCCCCGCGCTGGAGGTGAGCCGGCGGTCCCCGAGCAGCCGGCCATCCGCCGCTTCGAGCTGAACCGTGGCCACCCGCTCCCCGGCGGCGCCCGGCTCGACGGCGGCGCGCACCGTCTTGGACGCGCTCTCGGCGAACGGGTCATAGCCGAGCCGCGCGCGGACCGAGTCCCGCAGCGCGCTCTCGTCCGGGCAGCCTTCGGCGCCGGCCCCTCGCGCATAGCGGAGGCGCACCTTGGCAGGGTCCTGGGCGAACGCCGGCCCGGCGGCCACCCAGAAGGCGAACACGGCAAGGGTGCGAAGACAGGACCGCATCGAGGGTGGCAGGTTCTGTCAGAAGTGCTCGGGCCCCGTCAAAGGTGGCCGGCGGCACTGTGACCCGCGGGCTACTTGAACCCGTTCTGGATGCTCTGACAGCTGCTGTTCACGCAGAACACGCCCGCGACGCAGTCCTTCGCGGACGAACAGGACGCGCCGCTCCCACCGGGTTCGCACTTCCCCCGGCTGCACGCATTCGACAGGCATTGCGAATCCTTGGAGCAGCCCGCCCCTGCACCCGCGGCGTTCCCCGCGGTGCACTCGCCCCGGAAGCAGGAGGCGGAGGCGCACTGGGCGCCCTCGTTGCACGGCGTGGAGGGCCCGCCGAAGCCGCAAGCACCGGCTTCGCACGCCCCCGACAGACACTCGTTGTCGAAGCTGCACCGGGTGCCCGGCGGCGCGGCGGTGAACGCGCGCGCGCGGCCCACCGGCTCCTCGGGTTCGCAGGGGATGACCGTGGCGCCGACGGTCTTCACCCGGATGAGCGGGCGGAGCACCCAGGCGTCGTCATCCTCGTCAGCGTCGTTCCACACGGAGCTGGCGCAGTCCACCTGCAGGGCCAGGTTCACGCGCCGGCAGGAGGGCAAGTCGAACGGGCCTTGAATGCGGACGCCGGAGCGGACGCCGTCCCAGATCTCCAGCTCCAGCGGGTCCCCGCCCGCCAGCGTGGCCGCGAGCGGGGCGGCCTCCTGGAAGTACAGCCGAAGCTGCGTGATGGGCCCGGACGGAAGGTGAGCGACGGCCAGCATCCTCGCCTGGGCTGCGGGTGCCAGCAGGTCCAGCGTCGTCGGCTCGCTCATCAGCGTGAGCCAGCCCCCGCGCGCGGTGTGCGCGAGCATCCGGTCCACCGTCACCACCATCTGGGTGATCTCCGAGGGCGGAGTGCCCATCAGCTCCACCCCGAGCTGGCCGTAGCCGGCCGGCAGGCTGTTCTCCTCGAAGGCGCAGCCCGCCAACAGAGCGCAGGCGAGGAAGGTTGCTCCTCGCGAGAGGGAGAAGTGCTGCGTCGGCAACGCGCCTCCTTGGGTGACGGGGGAACCGGCGCCCCTGCGCTCTGCAGCGCACATGCCGTGGGCCCGCAAGCGATATGGGGTAGTTACGGGAGGGACAGTGGACAACGGACGCGCCAGTGGAGTGCGCGCGCTTCGTCCGGTGCCGGACCCCTGCCAACCGGATTTCTTGAACATTCATCTGGGCATGAGCACCGTGCGCCGGTGAACTCTCTCGAGCTTTGGCCCGGTAAGCCCCACCCACAAGGTGCGACGTACGACGGTGAGGGCGTCAACTTTGCGATCTTCTCCCAGCACGCCACGCGGATGGAGGTCTGCCTCTTCGATCCCGCGGACCCTTCAAAGCAAATCGCCCGCTTCAAGCTGCCCCAGCTGACAGACCACGTCTTCCACGGCTACGTCCCAGGGCTTCAGCCCGGCGCGCTCTACGGCCTGCGAGCGCATGGCCCGTACGACCCGGAGGCCGGGCACCGGTTCAACCCCTACAAGCTGCTCATCGACCCCTACGCGCGCGCCATCCACGGTGAGGTGGACTGGAAGGCGCCGGTCTTCGGCTACTCGCTGGGTGAAGAGGGCCAGGACCTCGTGATGAACACCGAGGACAGCGCCGCCGGCTGCCCGAAGAGCGTCGTTGTCACCGACGGGTTCGACTGGGGGGACGACGCGCCGCCCGACGTGCCGTGGCGCCAAACCGTCCTCTACGAAGCCCACGTGGCCGGCTTCAGCCGCAAGCACCCCGCCATCCCGGAGGCGCTGCGCGGGACGTACGGCGGGCTCGCCCATCCCGCGGCGATTGAGCACCTGAAGCACCTGGGCGTGACGGCGGTGGAGCTCTTGCCGGTGCACGAATTCGTGGATGACCCGTTCCTGCTCAACAAGGGCCTGCGCAACTACTGGGGCTACAGCACGCTCGGCTTCTTCGCGCCGGCGGTGCGCTACGCCCAGGACAAGCGGCCCGGGGCGGCCGTGCGGGAGTTCAAGCAGATGGTGAAGGGGCTGCACGCGGCGGGCATCGAGGTCATCCTCGACGTCGTCTACAACCACTCGTGCGAGGGCAATCACCTGGGGCCCACGCTGTCGCTCAAGGGCGTGGACAACGCGACGTACTACTGGCTCATGCCGGACCCGCGCTTCTACCTGGACTTCACCGGGTGCGGGAACAGCCTGCGCGTGGCCACGCCGCAGACCGCGCGCCTGGTGGTGGACTCCCTGCGGTACTGGGTGAGCGAGCTGCACGTGGACGGCTTCCGCTTCGACCTCGCCAGCGCGCTGGGCCGGGTGGGGAAGGGCGAGTACGACCGCGAGGCAGCGTTCTTCCAAATCATCGGCCAGGACCCCGTCCTCTCGCGCGTGAAGCTCATCGCCGAGCCCTGGGACATCGGCCTGGGTGGGTACCAGGTCGGCAACTTCCCGCCGCCGTGGCGGGAGTGGAACGGGAAGTACCGGGACGCGCTGCGCCGCTACTGGAAGGGCGACGAGAACCAGGCCGGCGAAGTGGGCTACCGGCTCACCGGCTCCGCGGACCTCTACCAGCACGCGGGCCGCCGCCCGCACGCGAGCGTGAACTTCGTCACCGTCCACGACGGCTTCACCCTCAAGGACCTCGTCAGCTACAGCCACAAGCACAACGAGGCGAACGGCGAAGAGAACCGCGACGGGTCCGACGACAACCAGTCCTGGAACTGCGGCGTGGAGGGGGAGACGGACGACCCGGAGGTCAACGCGCTGCGCGACCGGCAGCAGCGCAACCTGTTGGCCACGCTGCTGCTCTCGCAGGGCGTCCCCATGCTCTGCGCGGGCGACGAGCTCTCCCGCACCCAGAACGGCAACAACAACGCGTACTGCCAGGACAACGCGCTCTCCTGGCTCGACTGGAACCTCACGCCGCAGCGGCGCGCGCTCCTGGATTTCACCGCCAAGCTCATCCGCTTCCGCCGGAACCACCCGGTCCTCCAGCGGCGGAACTTCTTCAAGGGCGCCCACATCTGGGACTCGCAGTTCAAGGACCTCGCCTGGTACCGGCCCGACGGCACGGAGATGGTGCAGGACGACTGGCAGATGCCCTTCGTGCGCTCGCTTGGCTTCGTCCTCGGAGGAGACGCCATCCCCTCCGCGGATGAGCGCGGCCAGCGCGTGGTGGGCGCCACGCTGCTCATCCTGATGAACGCGCACCACGAACCCATCCCCTTCAAGCTCCCGGAGGCCGGGTGGGGTGCGCACTGGCGCTTCGAGCTCTACACCGCGTCTCCGGAGCAGAACCCCGGCGCGGACTGCCCGGCGGGGTCCTCGTTCGAGATGATCGGCAGGTCCTTGGCGGTCTTCAGCCAGAACCCCGGTTGAACGGGAGCCCGCGCCGGCGGTACGGTCCGCACCGTTCGTTGAGGGGCCGGAGCGGTTTGGGACGTGCTGGGTCTGCTGTTCTCGCTCGTGGCGTTGCAGGCGTCGCCCTCGGTGGAGCCCGTCCTTATCCGGCTCTCGCTCCAGGGTGAGCTGCCCGCGGGCTGCGCGCTGCGCCCGAGGCTTGAGGAGGCGCTCACGCCCGGTGCGCGGCTGGTGGAGCAGAGCGCTGCGTTTGAGGCGGCGCTCACTGCGAGCGACGGTGGGCTGAGCCTGGAGGTGTCGAGGGGAGGGGAGCTGCTCTCGCGCCGCGCGCTGCCGCCGCCCGAGCCCGGCTGCGCCCACCTCGCCCAGACCCTGGCCGCGGTGCTCGAGCGCTCCTTCCGCCCGGTGGACCCGGCGCAGGAGCTCCCGTCCCTCGCGGAGGCCATCCCGCACCGCGCACGCTTCGGCGTGGGTGTGGCCGGCGCCGCGCTTGTGTCCACCTCCGCCGCGCTCCCGGCCGGGCAACTGGAGCTCTCCTATGAGCGGGACACCGCGGCGGGCCGGCTCCGCTTCGCCCTGGGCGGCGTCCTGGCCGGAGAGCGGGGACTGCCCATCGTCGAGGGGGATGGCGCGCAGGTGGGGGCCATCCACGCCCGGCCGCTCTGGGGCTACGTCAGCGGCGCGTATTGCTTGGGACCCCGGGCGGTCAGCGTCTGCGCCGGGCCGCTCCTCGCCCTGCGCGGCGAGGCGGTCTGGTCCACGGGAGCGCTCCGCAAGCAGACCGACCGATGGCTCTGGCTCCCCGCTGCCGGCGCCGCCGTCCGGGTGGGACTGAAGCTCCCCGCCGGCTTCGAGGTGGCGCTGGCACCTCAGGTGGCCGTTCCGCTGGGCTCCGCAGGGGTGTACGTCAGCGGCACCGACGCGCAGCTGACGACCCCGTCGTTCGAGGTCGCCGGCAGCCTTCAGGTCGCGTGGCGGATTCCGTGAACGCTTCGGCCCCCCGGCGCCATTCAGCCCTCGCCGTCGGAACGTTTGCGTCCGAG
The DNA here is from genome assembly GCA_044230055.1 of Myxococcaceae bacterium. Lineage (GTDB taxonomy): Bacteria > Myxococcota > Myxococcia > Myxococcales > Myxococcaceae > JBGART01. Next base: position 28,167 of record JBGART010000005.1, read on the forward strand.
TCACACGTGGAAGCCGCGATTGAACCCTTCATGGAGGACCTGGTCGCCCGCTGCAGGGCTGGTGATGCGCCCGCGTGGCGGGCCCTTCATGATGCGCACTTCGAATTCGTTTACCGGGTGGTGCGCCGGCTGGGGACACCATCCGACGAGCTCGAGGATGCGTGCCAGGACGTCTTCATCGTCGCTTTCCGGCGCATCTCGTCGTTCCGAACCGGGCGCATCTCCACGTGGCTCTACGGCATCGCCGCGAACGTCGCCTCGGAGCGGCACCGCCGGCGCCGCGTGCGGCGGGCATTCCAGGAGCTCTGGCGGGGAAAAGAGGAGCGCGCTGCGTTGGTCACCCCCGAACGGGAGCTGGAGGCGAAGGACGCGGAGCGCGCGGTGGGCCGCATCCTCGAGCGGATGTCGGGCAAGAAGCGCGAGGCCTTCGTGCTGTGCGTGATTGAAGAGCTGACCAGCGAGGAGGCGAGCCGGCTGACCGGCGACAAGCCGGAGACGCTCCGCACGCGCCTGCACTACGCGCGCAGGGACTTTGACCGCATCGCCGCGGCGCTCGGCTACGTCGAGGAGGGGCGATGAAGTCGCCCGAGGTGGAGAAGCTCTTGCGGTCGCTCGAAGACCCTGCGCCCCCGCCGGGCGCGCAGGAGCGCTCCTGGGCGCGGCTGTCCGCCACGCCGCGTTTCCGGTTCCGCGCGCCGAGGTGGCTCCTCGCCGGCGGGCTGGCGGCGGCCTGCGTGGCGCTGTGGGCGGTGGCCACGTCGGTGCGGCCAGGTGTTGCGCCCGCGCGCGTGGTGCTCCTCTCCGGCGAGGTGCAGGCCGCCTCCGGGCCTGCGCTGCGCGCCGGGGCGCCGCTGGAGCGCGGGGGACTCTTGAGGACCGGGGCCGCGTCGCGCGCAGTGGTGTCGCTGGGCGACGCGCAGCTGCTGCTGGCGGAGCACGGCGAGGCGGCGGTGTTCGCAGAGCGCGGGAGCACGCGCGTGAAGCTGGATGCGGGCCGGGTGGTCATCTCCGCGCAGAAGCGCCCGGCCCGGCGCGCGCTCCTCGTCGAAGCGCACGGCGTTCAGGTGCGGGTGGTGGGCACGCTCTTCTCCGTCGAGTCCGCGCGCTCCGGCGTAGAGGTTCGCGTCTTCGAGGGCGTGGTCTCCGTCTCCGATGGGCGCGGCGCCCGTCAGGTGGAGCAGGGTCAGTCGTGGTCGACCGGCGAGGGCTATGGCGTCAGGAGCGTCCTCGCGGAGGAGGCCCTGCTGGTTCGCGCGCTGACCCTGTCGGCCACGGACGCGGCGCTGCGCGTCCAGGGCGAGGGCGACACGGACGTCGAGGTGGATGGGCTGAGGTTGGGCCGCGCACCGGTGGAGTTGCTCGCGGCGGTGGGCGTTCACCAGGTTCGCAACCGGGGTGGGCCCGCGCTGGAGGTGACGCTGCGCGAGCGCGTGACCGTGGCCGCCTCGCAGAGTGGGGGGCTGAGCGTGCTTCCGGAGGAGCCGGGAAGCGTGGAGCGTCCCACAGCAACCGTTTCTGGTGCAGCGACCCTCGCAGGAGCGCCGCCGAAGGGCCCAGCCGCCAGGTCGCAAGGCGCGGCGGCGCTGGCGCCAGCGCTCCCCACGGCGACTCCCGTGTTGGGCGGTTCGCCGTCGCTGGCGCTGCAGGTTCGCACCGAGGACACGCTCTCCGAGGCTGCAGCAAGCGGCTCGAGGAGGATGCGCTCCGCAGCAGGGAGTGATTGGCGCACGCGGGTCGAGTCGACTCGAGCAGCAGCGAGCGGCGGCGGGCTCTCCGAGGACGCCTCAGAGCCTGGAAGCGGGCGCCCGCGGCAGGCTCGAGCGCAGGTGGAAAACCGCTTGCTCTCAAAGGAGGCTCCCGCGGCAGTGAGCGCGCGCTCGGAGGGGAGCGTGGCCGCCACCGGACCTCTCTCCGAAGAGCCTCCGGCCACAGCACCGTCGCACGCTGAAGCGACGCCGGAGATACCCGCACCCGTCAGGTCGCAAGGCGTGGCGGCGCTGGGTCCAGGGCGAGCATCCGTCCTCTCCACGGCGACGCCCGTGGGAGGGGGGGCGCCGTCCGCGAGCGACCTCGAGATCTACGAGGGCGCTCGCGCGCTGCTTGCGGCGAAGGACGCCCTCGGCGCTGCGCGCGAGTTCCGCGCGTACCCGGCGCGCTTTCCGCAGGGGCCTCTGCGGCAGGAGGCGAGGCTCGGGTTGATCGAGGCGCTGCTTGCGGCCGAGGCCTGGGCCGCGGCGGCGGTGGAGGTCGACCAGGTGCTGGCGGAGCAGCCACTCCACACCCAGCGCGAACAGCTGGTGCTGGCGCGGGCCAACGCACGCCGGCGGCAAGGGCAGTGCGCCGCCGCGCTGCCGGACTACGAGGCGCTGGCCGGGACCCGCGGCGCCATCGGGGACGACGCGCTGTACCTGCGCGCCTACTGCGAGCTGCAGGCCGGCAAGGCCGCCGGCGTGTTGCCGCTGCTCCGGCGCTATCTGGAGCAGTTCCCTGCCGGGCGTCATCGCCGTGAAGTGGAAGGCGCCGTTGAGACCTTGGGCAGATCGCCGTGAACGCTTCCGCGCCCACAGGTCATTCAGCTGCGCCTGCTTCTCCTTTCGACCCTTCGAGGTTCATGTGAACGCGCTGAACAGAGTCTTCCCGCGCCTGGCCGCCGCAGCCTGCGCGCTCGCCATCGCCGGTTGCTACACCCCTCCCGAGGAGCTGGCGACCCGGTTCGTCAAGTCGCAGCAGGTGAAAGCGAGCGAGGGCGCGCTCCTGTCGGTATCGGCCGAGGAGAGCCCCGAGCTCGCTGGAATGCAGGTGGTGATTCCCCCGCTGGCGCTCGCCGAGGACGCCCTCATTGATATCGAGCTGGGGACCAGCACCCTCGTCCCCGCGGAAGCGGGGGAGCCCGCAGGTCCGGCCGTCCTCATCGGGCCCTCGTGGCAGCAGCTCCGCGCGCCCATCGAGCTGCTCTTGCCCCTGGAGGAAGGCGTCGACCCCGCGAGGCTGTTTGTTGAGGTCGTGGACGTCAACGGAGACCACCATCAGGTGGCCTCCGACAAGATCTCCCTCAGCGCCGACGGCCGGTTCGCCCGGTTCGAGATCCAGATGTTCGGCAGCTTTCAGTGCGGCACGACCCGGCCGAACGATGGCGGCAGTGCGGATGGCGGCGACGCAGGTGCGTCCGACGGAGGTGGGCCGAGGGACGGTGGATCCTCTGATGGGGGCTGGCCGAGGGATGGCGGGTCATCCGACGCGGGCTGGCCGAGGGATGGCGGGTCATCCGACGCTGGCTGGCCGAGGGATGGCGGGTCGTCCGACGCGGGCTGGCCGAGGGATGGCGGGTCGTCCGACGCGGGCTGGCCGAGGGATGGCGGGTCGTCCGACGCGGGTTGGCCGAGCGACGCGGGTTCCTCGGACGCAGGTTGGCCGAGAGATGGCGGGTCGTCCGACGCAGGTTGGCCGAGCGATGGGGGAGCCTCGGACGCGGGCTGGCCGAGGGACGGCGGGTCGTCCGACGCGGGCTGGCCGAGGGACGGCGGGTCGTCCGACGCGGGCTGGCCGAGCGACGCAGGAGCTTCGGACGCAGGAGCTTCGGACGCCGGAGCTTCGGACGCAGGAGCTTCGGACGCGGGAGCTTTGGACGCGGGCTCCTCCCGCGACGCTGGGCCGTAAGCACGCGACGCTGGGCGCTTCGGCGCTTTCGGCTCTACACTTCGCGGTCCATGGTGCCGGATCCTTACGGACTGTCGCGGGTGGTGGGTGAAGCGGGGGTGCTCCCGCAGCGGGCGCAGCGGCTGGACCCCTCGCTTCCGCTGCGTCCCTCGGAGTTGTTGATCGACGTCGAGTGCCTGAACCTCGACGCCGCGTCCTTCAAGCAGCTGAAGGGCGAAGTGGGCGAGGACGCGCAGAAGCTGGCCGAGCGGGTGAAGGCCATCGTCCTGGACCGGGGCAAGATGCAGAACCCGGTGACCGGCTCCGGGGGCATGCTCATCGGCCGGGTGCGCCAGGTGGGGGCGCAGCACCCGGCCGCCGCGGAGCTGAAGGTCGGAGACCGCATCGCCACGCTGGTCTCCCTGACGCTCACGCCGCTGGCCCTCTCCGACATTCGCGCGGTGCACCTGGCGACGGACCGCGTAGACGTGGTGGGCCACGCCCTCCTGTTCGCCAGCGGCATCTACGCCAAGCTGCCCGCGGACCTCCCGGACACGCTGGCGCTGGCGGCGCTGGATGTCTGCGGCGCGCCGGCGCTCGTGGCGCGGCATGCCCGGCCGGGGATGACGGTGGCCCTGCTGGGCGCCGGGAAGAGCGGCGCGCTCTGCCTGGCCCAGGCGCGCCAGAGCGTGGGGCCGTCGGGGAAGCTCATCGCCATCGACATCTCCGAGCGGGCCTTGAAGCCGCTCTCCGAGCTGGGCCTGTGCGACGTGGCCATCGCCGCGGACGCCACCCGCGCGGTGGACGTGATGGAGAAGGTCTCCGCGGCGACCGGGGGCGCGCTGTGCGACTTCGTCGTCAACTGCGCGTCGGTGGCGGGCACCGAGATGGCGACCATCCTCAGCGTCCGGCAGGGCGGCATGGCCCTCTTCTTTTCGATGGCCACCAGCTTTACGCAGGCGGCGTTGGGGGCGGAGGGCGTGGGGAAGGACGTCACCATGCTGGTCGGCAACGGCTTCGCGCCGGGCCACGCGGAGCTGACGCTGCAGCTCCTGCGGAGCCAGCCGGAGCTGCGGCGCCTGTTCGAACGCTACGCCTGAAGTCCCACAGGGCCGCCTATCTGTCGGGCAGGCGGCTTTGGGATGCCGCGTCAAGGGGGGTGCAGTCGGTCGCCAGGAAGCTGAAAGGCGGCGTGCGCGCTACTAAGGTTGCAGCCGATGCCTGGCCCCTTCATCGGAGACGCGGAGATTGCACGGGCGCGAACGCTGGCCCGGGAGATCACCGACCCCATCTTCGACCTCATCCAGCGCCACACCACCGTCTCCATTGAACGGACGGTGCTGAGGTTCTTCGGGCTCTCGGAGGCAGGTCCCGGGGGCGTGCCGCTCACCAACCTCATGGTGGACCGCCTGAAGGCCGCCGGGGTGCTCAACCGCGGCGCTGCCTACTGGTACGGACGGGCGCTCCGGCTGGGAGCGAAGAGCCCCCTGGACGCGGTGGAGCGGTTGACCGCGCTGCCCGCCCAGCAGCTGGCGCCGCTGGCCCCGGCCGAGGAGGCGAGCCTGAAGGACGAGGTGCGCGAGGAGGCCCGCGCGGCCGTGGCGGAGCTCACCGCGCGCGTGGCCAAGCGGGACGCCCTGCGCCGCGAGCTGCCCATGTCGCCGCCGCCCCACAAGTACGTCATCGTCGCCACCGGCAACATCCACGATGACGTGGACCAGGCGCGCGCAGCGGCGCAGGCGGGCGCGGACGTCATCGCCGTCATCCGCTCCACCGCCCAGTCGCTGCTGGACTACGTGCCGCACGGCGCGACCACCGAGGGCTACGGCGGGACGTACGCCACGCAGGAGAACTTCCGGATCATGCGGGAGGCCCTGGACGAGGAGTCCAAGCGGCTGCGCCGCTACATCCAGCTGACCAACTATTCCTCCGGCCTCTGCATGGCGGAGATTGCCTTCTGCGCGGCCTACGAGCGGCTGGACATGCTGCTCAACGACGCGATGTACGGGATTCTTTTCCGCGACATCAACATGCGGCGAACCTTCCTGGACCAGTACTTCTCCCGGAGAATCTGCGCGCTGGCGAAGATCATCATCAACACCGGCGAGGACAACTACATCACCACCGCGGACGCGTACGACGCGGCCCATACCGTCATCGCCAGCCAGTTCATCAACGAATCCTTCGCCAAGCGCGCCGGGCTGCAGGACTGGCAGCTGGGGCTGGGCCACTCCTATGAGATTGACCCGCACCGGCCGGAGACGCTGCTGCTGGAGCTCTCCCAGGCGATGCTGGTGCGCCGCTGCTTCCCGGACGCGCCGTGCAAGTACATGCCGCCGACCAAGCACAAGCAGACCGACATCTTCTTCTCCCACGCGTACGACGTGATGGCGGACCTGGTGGCCATCTGGACGCGCCAGGGCATCCAGCTGCTGGGGATGATGACGGAGGCCATGCACACGCCGCTGCTGGCGGACCGCTACGTGGCCTTGAAGGCCGCGGACTACATCCACCGGGCGGCGCGCGGCATCGACGAGGAGTTCACGGTGAAGGAAGACGGGAAGATTGCCACCCGCGCCCGTCAGGTCTTCGCGGAGGCGATGAAGCTCCTCGAGGAGTGCCACAGCGAGGGGATGGTGGCGGCCATCGGCAAGGGGCGGTTCGGCGACGTCAAGCGGGCGGAGACGGGCGGCAAGGGGCTGGACGGCGTGCTGGAGAAGGCCCCGGACTACTTCAACCCGTTCCTGGAGCTGCTGGAGGCCGCGCCATGAAGGCCGTGGGTTGGCTGCTGGCGCTGGCGCTCGCGGGCTCCGCGGACGAGCTCATGCCCGTGCGGCTGGGGACCGTGAAGCTCTCGGTCCCCGCCGCCTGGAAGCACACGGTGGAGCAGGGGACGCACCGGTTCGACGCGCCCTCCGAGGACGCGAGCTTCTCCGTGGACGTCATCCCGCTGGAGACGCCGCTGGCGCCGGCGCTGTGTCGGGACAAGCTGGTGAAGGCGCTGGGCGGGCAGGGCTGGGAGAAGCTCTCGCTGGGCGCCGCGCCGGCCGCGCGGAAGGTCTACGTCGACACGGATCCGGAGAAGAAGACCGAGGTGCAGACCCACTCGTTCGTAGGCTGCGATGGCCGGACGAAGTGGGCGCTCACGTTCACCGCGGCCTCGGCGAAGAAGGACCGCTTCGAACCCCTGGCCCTGCGCGTGGCGCAGAGCCTTCAGTTCCTGAAGGAGGGGAGGTAAGCCTTTCCGTGAAGCCCGAGAGTCACATCATCCGTCCCTATGGCGACCGCCGCGACGACGGCGTCGTGCAGCTGTCCTTCACCCTCCCGGTGCCGCTCTCGGAGAAGGCGAAGGAGGCGGCCACGGAGCTGGTCCGCCGGATGGGCTTCCACGACGTGAAGATTGCCGCCGCGGAGGCCGCCGCGGAGCACTACACCTTCTTCATCGTCTACGCGCACACCGCGCAGTCGCTGGACTACGCGCAGGTGGACGTGCCGGAAGTGGTGGTGAAGAAGCTGGGGTTCGACGCGCTGAACAAGCTCATCGAGGAGAAGGTGGGCCGCAGGCTGGTGGTCTTCGGTGCCTGCACCGGGACGGACACGCACACGGTGGGGATTGACGCCATCCTGAACATGAAGGGCTTCGCGGGGGACTACGGGCTGGAGCGCTACCCCTGGTTCGAAGCCTTCAACCTGGGCAGCCAGGTCCCCAACGCGGAGCTCGTCCGCAAGGCGCTGGCGCGGAGCGCGGACGCGGTGCTCGTGAGTCAGGTGGTCACCCAGCGCGACGTGCACAAGGACAACTCGCGGCAGTTCATCGAAGAGGCGCGCAAGGCGGGGCTGGCCGGGAAGGCGCTGCTGCTCCTCGGAGGGCCCCGGGTGGACCACAAGCTGGCGCTGGAGCTGGGCTTCGACGCGGGCTTCGGGCCCGGGACCAAGCCCTCCGACGTCGCGAACTTCATCGCCCACGCCGTGCTGGCGCGCCTGGGCAAGGAGCACGGAAGTTGAGCCCTCCGATTGACCTGCGGGTGACCTTGCGGCTCCGGATGAGCCAGGCGGACGCGCACTACGGCGGCGGCCTGGTGGACGGCGCGCGAATGCTGGCGCTCTTCGGCGACGTGGCCACGGAGCTGCTCATCCGCCACGACGGCGACGAGGGGCTCTTTCGCGCCTACGAGTCCGTGGAGTTCCTCGCCCCGGTCTACGCGGGGGACTACGTCGAGGTGGAGGGCGAGCTCGTCTCCGTCGGCAACACCAGCCGGAAGATGCGCTTCGTGGCGCGCAAGGTCATCCGGCCGCTGCCCCAGGTCTCAGAGTCCGCCGCCGAGGTGTTGCCCGCGCCGGTGGAGGTCTGCCGGGCCCTCGGCACCTGCGTGGTGCCCAAAGAGAAGCAGCGAGGTGGCCTGTGAGCGCGTCGCCGATGGTCCTGACCGCGGCGTTGGTGGGGGCGGAGACCACCCGGCAGCAGACGCCGTACCTGCCGCTCTCCGCCGAGGAGATTGCCGAGGACGCCGCCAAGTGCCGCGAGGCGGGCGCGGCGATGGTCCACCTGCACGTCCGCAACCCGGACGGGAGCCCGTCGCAGTCGCCGGAGCTCTTCCGGGCGGCCATCCGGGAGATCCGCAAGCGGTGCGACGTGCTCATCCAGACCTCCACGGGCGGCGCCGTGGGGATGAGCGTGGACGAGCGCTGCGGCCCGCTGACGCTCACCGGCGCGGACCGCCCGGACATGGCCACGCTCACCACGGGCACGGTGAACTTCGGCGAGGAGGTGTTCTGGAACCCGCGGCCGCTGGTGCGGGACATCGCCAAGCGGATCCGCGCGCTCGGGCTCAAGCCGGAGATCGAATGCTTTGACGCGGGCATGGTCGACGAGGCGGCCTACCTGGCGAAGGAGGGGTTGGTGGACCTGCCGGCGCACTATGACTTCGTGCTCGGCGTCCCGGGCGCGCTGGCGGCGCGCGAGGCGGCGCTGGACTTTCTTATCGCCTCGCTCCCGCCGGGGTCGACGTGGACGGTCGCCGGCGTCGGCCGTTTCCAGCTGCCCATGGTGGACCTCGCTGCGGTGCGGGGCGGCAACGCGCGGGTGGGGCTGGAGGACAACATCTACGTGGCCAAGGGCGTGCTGGCCAAGGGCAGCCACGAGCTGGTGGCGGACGCCGCCCGGAGGGCGCGGGCGCAAGGTCGGACGCTGGCCACGCCCCAGCAGGCCCGGGAGCTTCTGCGCCTCACGTGAGTGGTGTTCCGCCGCGGGATGAGGCAGCTTCATCCCGCTCAACGGGAGCGGTTCGTGACTTCTCGGCTGGTTCTCATCCTTCGCTCGGCGTCCCTCCTCACGCTCCTCGCCTCGTCCGCCCTCGGCCAGTCGCCGCCCCAACCGGCGGCTGCGCCTGAAGACGCTCCGGCGGTGGCTCAGCCCGAGGAGGTCCTCCCGCCGCTGGCCGTCGAGGATCAAAGCGACGTGCCCGCGCCGCCGCCCCGGAAGCGCGCGTACAGCGCGATGGTGTGGCTCCAGCCGGTGGGGTTGGTCTTCGGCCTGACCCGCGCGAACGAGCCCGGGACCCGAGGCCGGCCCATGCTCTACCTGCCCATCGGCGCGGACGCGTCGGTCAACCGGCAGCTGGACCTCGTCGCCGAGTTCACCCTCAACATCGGCCATGATTCGTGCGACCTCGGCAATTGCCGCACGTATCAAGGCTGGTGGGTGACCTTCGGCGCGAACTGGCGGCCGTTCGACGGCCAGTGGGTGAAGGGCTTCTTCGTCCAGCCGAAGCTCATCTTCAGCCAGTTCGACGAGCAGACCTTCAAGATGTCACCCAGCCTGCCGCCGGTGGACTTCGGCGGCACCAGCCGGCAGCTGCACCTCGGCGCGGACGTGGGCTACCAGCTGGTGCTGGGGCGGCTCTACTTCGCGTTGCTGGTGGGCGTCAGCGGCGGGTACTGCGCGAACTGCGCGGAGAACCGGCTCGCGCCGATGTGGGGCTACGCCACGTCGCGCTCCAACCGCTTCACCGTCGGCTACAACCTGAACCTCCTCCGGATGGGCTGGGTCTTCTACTGACGCGGTTGGAGGCGAAGGCGCACGGTGTGGGTGAGCGGCTGCCACCCCAACGGCGCGCATCCGCTGGGCTTCGGTCTCGCGCAGAATAGAAGGCCGTAAGGCGCAGTCCGTGGACCCAACATCTCCCAACTGCCGAGGTCTTTCGTGAACAGAGCGATCGTGTTGCTGTGCCTGCTGATGACTCCCCTGGTCCGCGCGGATCCGGATCGAGGAGGAGGCCGCCGGGACGTGGTCCTGATGGACCGCCGCGAGCTGCTCGGCGAGGTGCGCGACGTCGAGCGCTTGCTCGCGGACCTGATGGACCGCGAGCGCAACCCGCGGCAGCGCGATCAGATCAGCCGCGCGCGCAATCAACTCAAAGACGTGCGCGAAGCGGTGGAAGACGCCCCCCGCCCCGGAGAGCGCGGCTCCGGACGGTACCGGCCCAACCGCTTCGTCATCCTGATGGAGGACACCCCCCGCTACTACGAGGACCGGCGCGACGACCGGCGAGACGACGACCGGCGTGACGACCGGCGCGATGAGCGCCCCAGCAACCTCCCTCCTCCGCCCCCCGGCCGCGGCCGGCCGGCGGCCATCCCGGACGGGAGCTTCAACTCGTTCCTCGCGGCGATTGACGCGGAGTCCTTCTCCGCCAACAAGCTCAACGTGGTCCGGCAGGTGAGCAACGCGCAGTACTTCCGGGTGGCCCACGTGCGCCAGGTCATCGACCGGTTCAGCTTCTCCAAGGACAAGCTGGCGGCGGTGGCCCTGCTCAAGCCGCGCATCCTGGATCCGGAGAACGCGTTCGAGCTCTACCAGGCGTTCACGTTTAGCGGCGACAAGGACGAGCTGCGCCGCCTGCTGGATCAGCGCTGACCGTCACGCTTGCTGGCGCGCGCTTTACTCACCTCTGAGCGCGCGCCACAAGGCCTCAGCCCCCGCCTGCGTGGGCGCACCGTGAGCGCTGGCCAGGATTCTTCCCTGGCCGTCCACGGCGAAGACGTAAGGCAGCGGGCTCTCCTCCAGGTTCAGCAGCTTGGCCATGCCGCCGTTCCGGTCGAGGAAGCTGGAGCTCCAGAACTGGCGCGGCACCTGGTCTCGAGCCTTGTCCCGCGCCAGCCCCGCGCTGACGAAGAACGGGAGCCGCAGGGAGATGAGAGAGACCCGGTGGACGGCCTCCGGGACCCTCGACGCCGAGGCTTCGAACCACTGGCGGGCCAGCACGGCTGACTCCCGGCGGGTCATCACCACCACCATGTTGGCGGCGCCGGTCCGGAGCACCTCCGGATGCGTATTTCCTTCGAGGTCCGTCGCAGAGCGGACAGGGAAGGGCGGGCCCGGGGAAGCGGCGCAGAGTGCCGTGGCCAGAGCGAGCAAGGGGAAAAGGCGTTGTAGGCGCATCACGCACGAAGGGTAGGCACGCCGAGCCCGACAGACCATCGCTGCTTCGGGGCCAGCCAGAATGGGGACAGGCTACTTTTCCGTCGCCCGCATGGGTTCCAGCGGCAACCCTCCAAGCTCCGCCAATCGCGCCGCCAGGTCTCTCACCTGAGCGCTGTGCGGTTCCCCCTCTGCAATCGGCGCCCGCGCCCCGTCCTTCCGCACCGCAACCAGCAGCACATCCGCGCCGAGCGACCGCAGGCTGGGATCAATCGCCAGCGCGCGAAGCTCACTGAACGCAATCTCCTTGACGCGAGGACTCCCCAGCGCCGGAGTCGTCAGAATCCGAAGCCGGACCGAATCCGCATCAATCTCATCCTGCATCCGGAACCCCAGGGCAAAGCACCCGGCCGCGAGCGCGGCCGCCATCCCGGCCCCGTACACAAGCGCCCGCTTCACGTCATCCCAGAGCGAGAGGTCCTGCACCGAGGCCACGAACAGGACGCTGACCGTGAGCAGATAGACGACGAACGGAGCGGTCGCGAAGAGGATGCCCCGTCCGCGCCGGGCCTTGGGATGGGTGATGAAGCGCACGCCGGGGCCGCCGGGCAGCTCGAGGTAGATCAAACCGGGGAGATCTCCCGCCGCCGGTAGGGCCGCTCCACCTTCTTATTCGCCGTACGCTTGAGCGCCCGGGCCAGACAGCGCCGGGTCTCCCGCGGGTCAATGACGTCGTCAATCATTCCCAGCGCAGCGGTCCGGTAGATGCTGATGTGCTGGCGCAGGCTCTGGGCCATCTCCTCTTTCATGGCCTTCGCTGCCTCTGGGCTCTCCGCGCCCTGCAGCAGCTTCCGGGCGGCGATGGCGACAATGCCCTCCGGCCCCATCACGCCGATCTCCGCGCCGGGCCAGGCCACCAGCAGATCCGGCTCATAGGCGCGGCCATTCATCACGTAGTACCCGGCGCCGTAGCCCTTCCGGATGACCACCGTGAACTTCGGCACCGTGGCGCTGGAGACCGCGTACAGCATCTTCGCGCCGTGGCGGATGATGCCCTGCTGCTCCACCTTGGTTCCCACCATGAAGCCCGGGACGTCCTGCAGGAAGAGGAGCGGGATGTTGAACGCGTCGCAGAGGTTGATGAAGCGCGCGGCCTTGTCGGACGCGTTCACGTCCAGCACGCCGCCGTAGAACATCGAGTTGTTGGCGACGATGCCCAGCGAGTAGCCGTCCACCCGCGCCAGCCCGGTGATGAGGTTCCGCGCAAAGCGGGGCTTGATGGAAAAGAACCGGCGGTCATCCACCAGCGACAGGATGACCTTGTGCATGTCGAACGCGCGCCGCGTGTTGTCCGGGACGATGTCCAGCAGCTCCTCATCCGCGCGGTCCAGCGGGTCCGAGGTGGGCACGCGGGGCGGCCGCTGTTCACAGTGCGACGGAAAGAAGGAGAGGTATTCGCGCACCGCCGTGAGGCACGTCGCGTCGTCGGCGTACTCCGCGTCCGCACAGCCGGAGAGCTCAGTGTGCACGCGCGAGCCGCCCAGATCCTCCTCAGTCACCTTCTCGCCAACCACGGACTCCACCAGGTACGGCCCGCCGATGGCCATGGAGCTGGTGCCCTTCACCATCGGGACGAAGTCCGCCAGTCCCGGGATGTACGCGGTGCCCGCGGCGCCGGGGCCCACCATCGCGGCGACCTGCGGCACCACGCCGCTCATCACCACCTGTTCGCGGAAGAGGTAGCCCGTGTCCGCGAACCCGGAGAGGCGCCGGGGGTCGATACCCTGGGACGCATCCAGCCGCGCGCCTGCGGAGTCCACCAGCCAGACGAAGGGGATGCGGTTCTTCAGCGCGAGATCTCTCAGCCGGGTGACTTTCCGCTCGCCCACGTCGCTGATGGAGCCGCCGAACACCGTGAAGTCGTAGACGGCCGCGGCCACCGGGCGGCCGTGCACGTCGCCCACGCCGGTGATGACCCCGTCCCCGGGCGACGGCTTGTCGCCCTCTTCATCGGCGAGGTTGCCGTTGCTGGCGGCCAGCAACCCAAGCTCCTCGAACGTCCCAGGGTCAAAAAGCAGGGCCAGGCGGGCGCGCGCGTCCAGCTTGCCTCGCGAGCGCTGCCGGGCGACGCGCTCCGGCCCGCCCATCTCCAGCTTCCGGGCGCGCAGCTGGCGCAGCTGCTCCACCTTGTCCTTCATGTTCATTCGGGCGTAGACCTCGGAGGGTCCGGCACTGATACCAGACCGCCGACACCGCCCGCGCGTGTAAATTGCCGGGCAGGAGGCCGACGTGGGCAACGCGCGCAGGACGGCAGCGGCCATCGGGTTGGCGCTCGCCGCGGCGTGCACCCCGCTGCCGAGGGAGAGCCCGCGACAGGGGACGGTCCAGGGGAACGTCCTGCTTACGCCCGGCTCCCGCGGGGACGCGTTCGTCTTCCTCTTCCCCCAGCGCGCGACGGACGTCTTCTCGCTCCTTCAGCCGGTGCAGACCACCGCGGTGAGCGACGTGCGCCTGGCCGCGGGGGACGCGCGCTACGTGTTCTCCGCGGTGGAGCCCAACCCCTACCGGGTCTCGGCGTTGCTGGACGTGGACCGCAACCTGCGGGCGGACGTGGACGTGCTGGCGCAGCCGGGAGCGGGGGACCGCCTTTCCAGCGCGGCGCTGGAGCTCAACCTGCAACCCGGGGAGCACCTCTCGCTGGACGTGGCGATTGACCAGCACGTCGCGCGTGAGCCGCCTGCCTTCCGGATTGAAGGTCACGAAGGGGACGCCCTGGAGCTCCCGGACCAGCCCTCCCTCTCTCCGCTGACGCTCGTTGCCACTGACCTCGGGCTTCTGGACCCGCTGCGCGGCGGGTTCGCGGTCACCGCGGTGGACGCGGATGGCAACGGCACGCCGGATGATTCGGACGGCGATGGCATCCCGGAGCTCTACCCGCAGTTCGCCCTGCGCTTCCTCCCGCGCCCCGGGCAGACCGTCCCCGTCAGCGCCTCCGGCCGTCCCGGCCCGGTGGTGGTGCCCCTGGCGTTCAACCCGGCTCCCTTCCTCGCGGCGCTCGGGGGAGACCTCACCCGGAGCGTGGTGGTGGATCAACTCCAGGTATTCCTCGTGCCGCAGGCCGCGCTGCTCCTCTCGGCACCTGGGCGCGGGTTGACCCGCGAACCGCTGGACGCCATCCCGGTCGGGGATTACGAGCTGTGGGTGCTCACCCAGACCTCCCAGTACTGGCGGTTGCCCAACGGGCTGGGCGCCACCCACCCGGACCAGGCGGTCCGCTTCCGCTTCGTGCATGGCGGCGGCTTCGATGGAGGGTTGCCGCCGTGACGTCCAAGCCAGGGGAGGGCGGCGGCGACGCCGGGGTGGCCACCCAGAAGAAGACGGACAGGAAGCTCGCCAAGCCGCCGCTCTACAAGGTGCTGCTGCACAACGACGACTACACGCCGCGCGACTTCGTCGTCCTCGTGCTTCAACACGTGTTTCACCGCTCGGAGAACGAGGCCACGGCCATCATGCTCCAGGCCCACCACCACGGCTTCGCGGTCGCCGGGCTGTACACGCACGACATTGCCCAGTCGAAGTGCGCCGAGGTGAAGGCGCTCGCGCAGGAGGCGCAGTTTCCGCTGCTCACGACGATGGAGCCGGAGTGAGCCGCTGAAGAGCGAGCCTCTCCCCCCGCTCGCGGCGAGCGTTCCGCCGACAAGCGCATGGGTCGAGACGGCGGCAGTGCCTCCGAAGCTTGGCTCAGCGCTCTCGAGGCGACGGAGGGGTCCTGACTCCGCCCGCAACACTCCCGGGCGGATGCAGCACATCCTTGAGGGAGACGGGGGACGGCGTGGCGTACGCATTGCCTCTTCGGAGCTGGCCCGGCCTCGCACCGCGGTGGAGGAGGTGCCAGGCTGGCCGCAGCGCCCGGCAGAGCGGCCTGAGATGCAACCGTTCGTCGACAAAGTCGACCGCGGAGGCGGTTTCATGGCCGTTTCGAGCGAGTTGCTCGACGAACGGTTGCGTCTGGCTGCTTCGCGCGGGGCCCGCCGACTCCACCGCGGTGCGAGGCCGGGCCAGCTCCGGTGGGGCAATGCGTACGCCACGCCGTCCCCCGTCTCCCTCAAGGATGTGCTGCATCCGCCCGGAGTGCTGCGGGCCGCTTCCCGCTCGAGGCAAGCGGAGGCAGCGGCGGGACTCGCTACGCCGCGCGCCGCAGCTTTCCCTCTGCGCGCAGGAAGCGGTCCGCCAGCTCGAAGTAGACGCCCTGCGGATCCGCCAGCGGATCCCGAAACAGCTGCCGGATGCGCGTGCGGGAAAGCGCGCCGCGCTCGTAGGCGCGGTGAAGCGCGTCGCCCAGGAGGTAGCCCAGGCCGTGCGCCACTTCGTTCCTCAGCGCGGGCGGCCCGGTCGGCGCCAGCTCCTGCGCGCGTTCAGATGATTCCAGCTCGCTCGCCTTGTGCGCCAGCACGAAGGCGGCGGAGCGCTTCTCCTGTCGGGTGCCGTCCTGGAAGAGCGCGGACCACTCGGCGAGCGAGGGGCAGTGCCGCTGGGGGTTGATGAGCCGGGACCCGAAGAAGCCCAAGGCCTCCTCCACGCAGCGCGCGTAGAAGTCCTCGGCGGCAGGCCGGGGCGTCTCCATCGCGGGCCCCACGCAGGCGTGGCGCACGAAGTGGGCGGCCTCCTCCGCGGCGTGGTTGAGGGAGAGTGACGCGAGGTAGGCCACACGGGCCTTCGGCAGGTAGCAGCTCTCCCGAGAGAGCAGCTGCGCCCGCAGGGCGCGCAATGCAGGGCCGGTGTACTGGCCGCGGCGCGCGACAAGCTCCAGCAGGTCCGGCTCCCCAGCGGTGGCGATCTGCAGCTGCTGCAGCGGCGCCTTCACTTCCACCTGGAGCTCGCGCGCGAGCAGCTGGGCGATCTGCCGGAACCGCTCTGCCACGGAGTGCTCGGACAGCAGCGCGTCGTCCGCCTCGGCCTCCAGGTAGTCCAGGTAGCTCTGCTGGCAGAGGACGGGGGAGGTGTGAATCAAACAGACCGCGTCCGTGGACAGCTCCACCGCGTCCGTCCCGGGCAGCCTCCCGGTGCGGGCCAGCGTCCAGTAGAGCGCTTCGCAGTTCTGATACACGGTGAGCGTGCGAGGCGGTTGCGTTGCACGGTCGAGCACCGCGCGAGGCAGATGAGGCGGCGCCACATGAAACTGGCCGACCAGCACCATCACCCGCGGATGCTCAGGGGCGTTCAGCGCGGAGACAATCCGCTCGGCGGCGAACGCGTCACGCGAGGCCAGCGAATCCGCGCCGCGCACGCGGCGATCAATGGCGAGGACGGGCAGACGCAGCTGCCGGGCCAGCCGCAGGAGGGGCGCGAGGTTGGCGAACAGCCCGGCGCGCGCGGAGGGGTGGCCGGTGTGCTCGGCCAGCGCGTCCAGGGAGATCCGCCGGAGCAGGTACGCGTCCAACCACTTCTGATGGCGCGCCTCGAAGAACTCGAGCGCCATCACCACCGGGCGGTCGCCGCGCGCGGACACTTCCACCAGCTGCGCGTATCGCTGCTGGGCAGCCGCGAGGGTGTGATAGTCGCCCACGTAGACGACGTCCGCCTCGCCCACGCGCGCCTGAACGTCCGCCAGCGAAACCGCGCGCCGGAAGCTGCGCGTGTGGCGGCGATAGCGCGCTTCGTAGTCATCGAAGGTCTTGCTGCGCCCCTCGACGACGCGATCGATGTCCGCCTTCTGGCGGCGGAAGAGGGCCAGCTGGAGAGAGTGGGAGGGGGGCATCGAGGAGACGAAAGCCAAGCTCTCACGCAGGTCTTGGCCCCGCAAGAAAACCACTGCGCGCAAAAAGCAGCAGGCGCGCGGTTCCTCGAGGGAAACGCGCGCCTGCGGTGAAATCAGAAGCGTTTGAAACGCGCACTCAGCGGGCCAAAAGCGCCCACTGCTGCGGAAAGCTCAGAGCTTGCGGAAGTTCTCTGGCGTGGGTGATGGCGGGGGAGGTGGGAGCACGTCGTTCACCGAAGGCATCCGGCGAATCTCCATGCGCGACACCTTCCACGCCTGCTGAACGATCCATGAGATTGACCGATCCTGCCGGCCTGCTTCTCGCTGGATCTCCTCGAGCATCTCTTCAGGGAAGTACAGTGACTGCTTGCGGTTGTCGGTGCTGGACATCAGCCCTCCTCGCGTCGCATTGCGTCGTCACCTGCCACATCGTTCACTGCCGGAAAGGCCTTGATACGATCCCTCGAAATCTTCCACGCCTGCTGAACTACCCATGAGAGTGATCTGTCCTGGCGGTTCGCCTCCTCTTGAATCTCCTTCAGCATCTCCTCGGGGAAATAGAGTGACTGTTTGCGCTTATCGGTGCCAGCCATGACTGGTTTCTCCGGAGAGTCGCGAGGGAGTGTGAAGTTAAAAGCCCTCTGGTTATCCGACAGAGTCAGTTTGGGGTCAACGATTTCACACGGCGGATCCGCCCAGTATCCGCGTGCCTTCGCGCACGGTCCTTCTGCTACAGTCGCGCGCTCTTTGAACCACCGGCCGGCCTCGTTTCTGTCAGCCCCATGAAACCCATCCATCTCTCGGCAGTGACGCTCGCCGTGCTCTTCGGCGCGCATGGGTGCCGGTGTGGCGATACCGGCAAACGGATCAAACCCATCGTGTCGGTGAGCCCCAGCTCACTCGATTTCGCCAAGGTGAAGATCAACGGCGCTTCGGAGCCACAGCTGCTCACTGTGAGCTCCGGCTCCCAAATCGCCCTGAGCGTTACATCCATCACGGTCCGCGACGGCTCGCTCCCCGGCGGCGCCTCCGCGTTCGAGCCGGCGGACGTGCCCACCTCGGTCTCCGCCTTCGGCAGCGCGAGCGTGAAGATCACCTTCAAGCCGACGGAGCTGCTGGGCTACGAGGCCATCCTCTCCGTCAACACGAACGACGAGGAGCGGCCGACAGTGGAGGTGCTGCTCACCGGCGAAGGCGCGACGCCGAAGTTCGTCGTCACGCCTGCCTGCCGCGTGGCGGACCGCTGCAAGGGGACGGTGGTGGAGAGCCCGCCCGCCATCGACTTCGGCGCCGAGCCGCTGATGCGCCTAAGCCCCATCCCCACGCTGGAGCTGCCGAGCATCGCGCTGCAGAACGACGGGGACGCGGACCTCTACGTGACCAGCCCCAACCGCGCCACCACGCTCATCATCGCGGGGCGCGACGCCGCGGCGTTCAAGATTGAAGGCAACGCGAACCTGCCCAACACCGCGCCGGACGGCGCGCCCGCGCTGTTGCTCACGCCCACCAAGGCGGTGAGCTTCTACCTGCGCTTCATCCCCACGTCTGCCAGCCAGCTCGTCTACGACCAGGCGGAGCTGGTGATGCTCTCCGACGACGGCGCTCGGCCCGAGGTGCGGGTGAAGCTGAGCGGGACGCTGCGCGCCAATGAAGCGCCGAAGGTGTGCGCCAACCTCACCCGTGTGCAGAACGGCGATGGCTCTCCGCCGGTGGACTACGACAAGGTGGCGGAGTGGGCGCCGCTGTTGACGCCGCCCGCCGGCGGCTACGACTTCACGCGCACGCGGGACGTTCAACCCAGCGGCGCCATGCAGACGCAGGTCACCTTCTCAGCCCACTCGGACGCGGACGTCACCCACTGCACCACGGACCCCGAAGACGCGCGGGTGATGCTCACGTACAAGTGGGAGGTGCTCGAGGCGCCCGCGGGTGCGGGCACCGTCGCCTTCGTGCAGCCCACCCAGCCCAAGCCGACTTTGCTGCTGCCCCCGGCGTCGGGCCTCTACACCGTGCGGCTCACGGTGTCGGACGTGCAGGGCAATCAGACCGCGGTCACGCTGAAGTTCGCCGCGCTCCTCAAGCAGGATCTCGTCGCCCAGCTCTCCTGGACCGGCTACTCCGAGGTGGATCTGGATCTCCACCTCATCCGGCCTTCAAGCGCGGACGCCGGGGCTTTCAGCGGCGCGTTCTCCTACTTCAATGAGCAAGGAGGGACGCAGGCGGATGGCGGCTCGGCGAGCACTTTCACCTCAGGCGACATCAACGGGCTGGCGAAGCTGCTCAAGCCCACTCAAGGCGACTTCGACTGGGGCGCGTTCGGCACCTTCGACAACCCGGTCCTCAATGTCGACGACACCGGCAGCGGCACCCTGGTGGAGAACATCTCGCTCAACTACCCGGAGAACGACCGGCTGTGTGCGACCAGCGAGTGTCGCTACAAGCTGATGGTCCACTACTTCAAGGACAAGCGGACCGTGCCCAGCCCGCCCGCGTGCACGGTGGGCGGCGCGTGCGGCGACGGCGATCAATGCAACTGCGCGGGGGACGCCGGCATGCGCTGCGTGGCGGACACCGCGCCGGCGAGCTCGGCTGCCAGCGGCGCCGGCAAGTGCTACAGCGCGCCCGCGCCGGTGGTGCGCGTCTTCGTCAAGAGCAACCCGACACCGGCGGTCGTCGTCCCGCTGGACACGCTGATGCCGCCGGACTTCGTCTTCCTCGGCGCGCCCTGCCAGGCGCTCTACGTGGCGGACGTCATCTGGCCCGCGAAGTCTTCCCTCGATGGCGGCGTGGCGCCGGATGGCGGCACCGGCGTGCGGATAGAGGTGAAGGGAGAGACCGGTGGGCGCATCACCGCGCCGGTCATCACGCGCTTCGGTCAGCGCAACACGTTCAGCCGCGAGTGCGCCGGCAACGCACCGCCCGGCGGTACGTGGTACGAGCGCGTGCCCTGAAAAGGGAAACGCCCCGGATCCAACTGGTGGATCCGGGGCGCTTCCGGAAAGTGGGGCCGCAGAACGAATCCCACGGCCCCGTGGGCCCAGAGGGGGAGGGGGGGGACCCCTAGGCCCAACTCAGCTAAATCTCGATTCCCCAACAGTGCCACTTTTTACGGCATTTCCGGCGCGGGCTGAATCCTCCGTCCAATCTGCCCGCCTGTCTGCTGGAAAACCCAACTGCAATCATAAGGGGACGGACCACCGCCTTCAACCAGCCCGAAGTCAAGCAAAAAATGCAAACGATCCCAACGGCTTTGCCCGTTCGATGAGGCACACACCACACGGGGAGGCGCAGGCGTTTGAACGGCGGTTCGAAGCCGCGGGCCTCGAGCTGGGCATGACGCGGAGCAGCGTGCTGCTCGCGGTGTCGGGCGGCGGCGACTCGCTGGCGCTGCTGTTCGCCTCGCATGCGGTGCGGGAGCGGCTGGCGCTGCGGTTGGAGGTGGCGTCGTTCGATCACGGCCTGCGCGCGGGCGCGGCGCAGGAGCTGGCCGAGGTGCGGCGGATCTGCGAGCGCCTGGGCGTGCCGTTTCACACCTCGGCGCTCTCACTGGCGCCGGGTGCAGGGATTGAAGCCCGTGCGCGCGCCGCACGATACGCCGCGCTGGAGGCGCTGCGCTCAGAGCGGGCGCTCGACGCCGTGGCCACCGGGCACACGGCGACGGATCAGGCGGAGACGCTCCTCATGCGGCTGACGCGAGGGAGCGCGCTGCGCGGCGCGGCGGGCATCCTCTCCCGGCGCGGGCGCCTGCTCCGGCCGCTGCTGTGGGCCACGCGGGAGGACACCACCTCTTATGTCGCTGCGCAGGGCGAGCGGCCGGCGGTGGATCCAATGAACGCGGATCCCTCCTTCCTGCGCGTGCGCATGCGACAGGACGTGCTGCCGGCGCTGGTGCGCAGCGCGGGCGCCGCGTCGGTGCTCCGGATGGCGGCGTTCGCCCGCTCGGCCGCCGAGGACGAGGCGCTGCTGGACGCGCTCGCCCAGGCGGCCTTCGAACGGCTGGAGGTGCCGCCGCTGGGCCTGGACGCGGTCGGCGTGCGCGCGCTGCCCGCGCCGCTCAAGCGCCGCGTGCTGGTCCGGTTGATTGAGCGCGCAGGCGCCACGGTGGACGGCGCGCTGCTGGAGCGGGCGCTGCGCGCGGTGGCCGAAGGCGGGCGGGCAGGCCTGCAGCGGGGGCTCTCGCTGTTGGCGGAGGGTGGGGTGGTGCGTTGCCGGGAAGAAGGTGGGACAGCGAACGCTCAGGGTGGGATGGCGCTCGCCGCCCTCGACGGCGCCCCGGTCGCGGATGACGCGGCGGAGCTGGAGCTGGGGTTGAGCTCGCGCGCGCCTCCCGCGGACAGCCTGTTCGTCCCCCTGCGCGAGGTGCACCTGCCGCTGGTCATCCGCCGGTGGAAGGCGGGAGACCGCACGGCCGGGCCGCGCAGTCGGAAGGTGCAGGACGTGCTGGTGGACGCCCGGGTGCCGCGCGAGGTGCGCGCGGACCTCCCGGTGGTGGCGGATGCGCGCGGGGAGGTGGTTTGGATCGTCGGGGTCTGGCCACACCCCGCCACGTCGCCGGCCGCCGCCTACCTATGGGCGCGTCCCTCGAGGGAGTTGCGAGCACGGGACTGGCTGGTTCGTTATAGAGTTCGACCAGCTGTCCGTCGGGCAAAATAGTTGAGGCGTCTTTGCTGTTGCTGATACCGTCCGGGGTTCGAAGCAGCGTCTGAGGCCGTGTAAGGTATCGATTTCAGGTTAGTTCTGGGGCGGCCTCAAGCCCGGCAACGAAAGGGTTCCTGCCAAGTGCGTTCGAGCTTCAAGACCATCGGCCTCTGGGTCATCCTCATTGGACTCTTCATCGCGTTCTACCAGTTCATCGCTGGTCACAACGACGAGGAGAAGGAGTTCTCCTGGAGCGAGTTCAAGGCGAAGGTCGCCAAGCAAAATGTGAAGAAGGTCACCGTCAAGGGGAACATCTACCGCGGGACCTTTGAGGACACGAAGGAGAAGTTCAAGGTCACCGGCATTGGCCCTGACGCGGCGGTCCCGAAGCTCGAAGAGCTTGGGGTCAACGTGCAGATCCAGGACCCTGAGCAGAACGGGCTGCTGCTCAGCCTGCTCAGCCAGTGGATGCCGGTCGTCTTCCTCTTCCTGATCTTCATCTTCTTCATGCGCCAGCTGCAGGGGACCGGCGGCAAGGCCATGACGTTCGGAAAGTCGAAGGCGAAGCTCCTCTCGGAGAGCCACAACAAGGTCACCTTCGCGGACGTCGCCGGCATCGACGAGTGCAAGGAGGAGCTCGAGGAGATCATCGCGTTCCTCAAGGATCCCAAGAAGTTCACCAAGCTCGGTGGCCGCATCCCGAAGGGCGTCCTGATGATGGGGCCCCCGGGCACCGGCAAGACGCTGCTCGCCAAGGCAGTGGCCGGCGAGGCGGGCGTCCCGTTCTTCTCCATCTCCGGCTCGGACTTCGTGGAGATGTTCGTCGGCGTGGGCGCCTCTCGCGTCCGCGACCTGTTCGAGCAGGGCAAGAAGAACGCCCCCTGTATCATCTTCATCGACGAGATCGACGCGGTCGGCCGGCACCGTGGTGCCGGCCTGGGCGGCGGTCACGACGAGCGCGAGCAGACCCTCAACCAGCTGCTGGTGGAGATGGACGGCTTCGAGTCCAACGAGGGCGTCATCCTCATCGCCGCCACCAACCGGGCGGACGTGCTGGATCCGGCGCTGCAGCGGCCGGGCCGCTTTGACCGGCGCATTGTCGTCCCGCGGCCTGACCTGCGCGGCCGGCTGGGCGTCCTCAAGGTCCACACCCGCCGCGTCCCGCTGGCGCCCGAGGTTGACCTCGAGCAGATCGCCCGCGGCACGCCTGGGATGACGGGCGCGGACCTGGAGAACCTGGTCAACGAGTCGGCGCTCTTCGCCGCCCGTCAGAACAAGGAGCGGGTGGACATCAGCGACTTCGAGGCGGCCAAGGACAAGGTCATCATGGGCCCCGAGCGGAAGTCGATGATCATGTCGGAGAAGGAGAAGCGGAACACCGCCATCCACGAGGCCGGTCACGCGCTCGTCGGCAAGCTCCTGCCCGGCTGTGATCCCGTCCACAAGGTCACCATCATCCCGCGCGGCCAGGCGCTGGGCCTCACCTGGGCGCTGCCCACCGAGGACCGGATCAACGGCTACCGCAAGGAGATGCTGGACCGCATCTCCATGTCCCTGGGCGGCCGCATCGCCGAAGAGCTCACGCAGGGCGAGATGAGCTCCGGCGCGTCCGACGACATCGAGCGGGCCACCCAGCTGGCGCGCGCGATGGTCTGCCGGTGGGGCATGAGCCAGAAGTTGGGGCCCCTCGCCTTCGGCAACCGCGACGGCGAGGTCTTCCTCGGGCGGGACTTCTCCTCTGGCCGGGAGTACTCGGAGGACACCGCGCGCCAGATTGACGACGAGGTCCGCGGCATCGTGATGGGCTGCTACGACAAGGCCAAGCACGTGCTGACCGAGAACCAGGCCACGCTGATGCGCATCGCGGAAGCGCTCGTCGAGTACGAGACCCTCGAGGCCGAGGACATCAACGTGCTCGTCCAGGGCGGCGTCATCACCCGCGAGCGTCCGCCTCCGCGGATCAACGCCCCGCCGAAGCTGGAGAAGAAGGAGAAGCGGAAGATCCTCGACGCGCTCGAGGGCCTCCCCAAGCTGGAGCCGGGCAAGGCGTAACGCCTTCGCTCCCTTCGAAAGAGCCCTGTTGAGCCACTGCGCTCGACAGGGCTCTTCTCTTTTCTCCCGCCTGGTAGGTTTCCGGCGCCATGCCCCTGGCCCGCGCCGTCTGCCTGGATTCCCCCGAGGAGCTGGAGCTCGCGCTCCGTCGCCTGGGGCTGCCCAGCGCCGCGCGCGAGTACCTCCTTGAGAAGCTCCCCCACGCGCAGGTGCTCCTGACCGGGCTTTCCCCGGAGGAGGTGGGGTTCCTGCGCGCGGAGCCGGAGGAGGGAACAGAGCCGCTGCCGTCGTTCCTCGTGGGGGACCGCGCCCACCAGCCGGGGACCGGGCTGCTCCAGGGCAGCCGCGCCCAGCTCTCCGCGCTCGTGTTGCGCGCCCGGGAGAGGGCGTTCCCTGGGTTGGCGGACGCGCTGGAGCCGGTGCTGGTTCGCTTCGCGGCGGAGCCCCGCCACTTCGAGCTGCGGGGGCGCCGGTATCCGCTGGGTGAACGGACGTACGTGATGGGGGTGGTGAACGTCACGCCGGACTCGTTCTCCGACGGCGGGCGCTACCTGGAGCCGGAGGCGGCCGTGGCGCACGGCGAGGCCCTGGCGGCGGCGGGCGCGGACCTCCTCGACCTGGGAGGCGAGTCCACCCGGCCCGGCGCGTCCCCGGTCTCTGAAGAGGAGGAGCTTCGGCGGGTCCTCCCGGTCATCACCGCGCTGGCCGCGCGGGTGACGCTGCCTCTCTCAGTGGATACGCGGCGGGCGGCGGTGGCGGCGCGGGCGCTGGAGGCGGGCGCGTCCCTGGTGAACGACGTCACCGGCTTTCAGGGCGACCCGGCGCTGGCCGGCGTGGTGGCCCGCGCGGGGGCGGCCTGCTGCCTGATGCACATGCAGGGGACGCCGCAGACGATGCAGGCGGCGCCGGCCTACGGGGACGTGGTGGAGGAGGTGGTGGCGTCCTTGCGCGAAGGCGTGGCGCGGGCGAGGGGCGCGGGGGTGCCGGCCGAGCGGATCCTTGTCGATCCCGGCATCGGCTTCGGGAAGACCGTCGGGCACAACCTCTTCCTGCTGCGGAGGTTGGCGGACCTGCGCGCGCTGGGGCTGCCCATCCTGGCGGGGACCAGCCGGAAGTCCTTTCTGGGGGCCGTCACAGGCGGGAAGGGCGCGGGAGAGCGGCTCGCGGCGACGCTCGGCTCCATCGCCAGCCTGGCGGTCCTGGCGGGCGCGGACGTGGTCCGGGTTCACGACGTGACAGAGGCGAAGGATGCCCTCGCGGTCGCCCTTGCCATTCGCACGGCGAGGGAGGGCGGGAGCCTCTGGGCGCGCGGCGCCGGGCGGTGAGGCTACCTTGCCCCCGGGGGGCGCTGTCCCTAGGTTCGTCCGGTCCCGCGGGGGCGGGATATAAGGACCAGAACCCAACTTTTTCAGGGCCGTCGTCGGCCCCTTCCAAGGCGGACGGTGGACATGGCGTACCGGATGAAGTCGACCCCGAGCGAGAGCGCAGCCTCCCAGAAGCTCTTCGGGACCGACGGGGTGCGCGGCGTCGCCAACGTCTATCCGATGACCGCCGAGATCGCGATGCAGCTGGGGCGCGCGCTGGCGTACCTCATCCGCAACGGCAACCACCGCCACCGCGTGGTCATCGGCAAGGACACGCGGCTGTCCGGCTACATGCTGGAGCAGGCGCTGGCGGCGGGCATCACGTCGATGGGCGTAGACGTGGCGATGGTGGGGCCGCTGCCGACGCCGGGCATTGCCAACATCACCACGTCCATGCGCGCGGACGCCGGGGCGGTCATCTCCGCGTCCCACAACCCCTACCAGGACAACGGCATCAAGTTCTTCTGGCGGGACGGGTTCAAGCTGCCGGACGAGACGGAAGGGAAGATTGAGGAGCTCATCTTCGCCGGGAAGATTGACCACCTGCGTCCCACCGCCACGAAGATCGGCCGCGCGGTCCGGCTGGAGGACGCGCGGGGCCGCTACATCGTGTTCCTCAAGAACACCTTCCCGCGCGAGCTCACGCTCGAGGGCCTGACCCTCGTCGTCGACTGCGCCCATGGCGCTGCCTACAAGGTGGCGCCCGCGGTGCTGGAGGAGCTGGGGGCGAAGGTCATTGCCCTGGGCGTGGCGCCGGACGGGAAGAACATCAACCACAAGTGCGGCGCGCTTCACCCGGACAACCTCGCGCGCGCGGTGCTCAAGCACGGGGCGGACGTCGGCCTGGCGCTGGATGGGGACGCGGACCGGCTCATCGTGGTGGATGAGAAGGGCAAGGTGGTGGACGGGGACGCCATCATGGCCATCTGCACCGGTGAGCTGGTGGCGCGCCGGGAGCTGAAGAAGAAGACGCTGGTCTCCACGGTGATGAGCAGCATGGGGCTGGACCGCGCGGTGGCGCGCTGGGGCGTGAAGGTGGCCCGCACCCGCGTGGGCGACCGGTACGTCGTCGAGGAGATGCGCAAGAACGGCTACAACCTGGGCGGCGAGCAGTCCGGGCACCTCATCTTCCTGGACCAGGCCACCACCGGTGACGGCACCCTGGCCGCGCTGCAGCTGCTCGCGGTCTGCGGCCGGCAGCGCAAGTCGGTGTCCGAGCTGGCTTCGATTTTCGAGCCCGTCCCTCAGACGCTCCTCAATGTCGTCGTCAAGGAGAAGCGGGAGCTGGGCGAGCTGCCCGCAGTGATGCGGGCGATCAAGTCCGTGGAGGACAAGCTCGGGAAGAACGGGCGGGTCCTGGTGCGCTTCTCCGGGACCGAGCCGAAGGCGCGCGTGCTCGTCGAGGGGCCGGATGGGGACAAGAACGCGGACTACGCCGGGCAGATTGTCGAGGCGCTGGAGAAGGCACTGAACGGCTGAACCCACGTTCCCCGACTCCCGTCCGGCTGGAGGCCGCCCGCCCACCCGCGGCAGAATCCGGGGCATGACGAGCACCGGGCCCCTCTCGCGCTTCTTCCATCCGGTGCTCCGCGCCTCGAAGCTGGGCAAGCGCCCCGTGCGTGTTGAGGTGGACTCCCAGGCGTACGTCCTCTTCCGCGACGGCTCCGGGAAGCCGGCGGCGCTGAGGGACCGTTGCCCGCACCGCTTCGCGCCGCTCTCCGCCGGCCGCGTCCGCCCCGACGGCCGGCTGGCC
Organism: Myxococcaceae bacterium; assembly: GCA_044230055.1. Classification (GTDB taxonomy): domain Bacteria; phylum Myxococcota; class Myxococcia; order Myxococcales; family Myxococcaceae; genus JBGART01. The sequence continues at coordinate 54,788 of JBGART010000005.1, forward strand.
TGCGCCTACCACGGCTGGCACTTCGACGCGCAGGGCAACGGCGTGAGCCCCTCACACGCCACCGCCGCGCGCTGCGAGGTGGAGTCCCTGCAGATCGTCGAGCACTGCGGCGTCCTGTGGATGGCCGGACGGGAGGTGGACGCCCACACGCTGCCGCTCGCGACGCCGGAGGGCTACACCTTCGCCGGGACCTTCTCCCACGCCATGCCGGCGCCGCTGCACGCGGCGCTCGACAACTTCAGTGAGGACGAGCACACGCCCTACGTCCACTCCCGCCTCGGCTGGGACGAGGCCGGCGCGGACACCATCGGGTTCACCGCGCACAACTTCGACGACCGGACCGAGGTGCACTACCAGGCGAGGCAGCGCTGGATGCCCATCCTCCGGCTGTTTGGCCTGCGGCCCGGGGACCTCTTCCACAACGACTGGGTGACGCGGTTTGACCCCGTGCGCACCGAGTACGCCATCTCCTGGACGGACGCGAAGAGCGAGATCCGCCGGCCCCTGCTGACGCGGACCACCCTCTTCATGGTCCCGGCGACGGACCGGACTTGCACCTTCCACGCCTTCGTCTTCTCGCGCACCGACAGCCGCCTCTTCCGGCCGCTGCTGTACCCGATCTCACAGCTGGCGCGGCTCCTGGGCTACCTGGAGGTGCGGGACGACGCGCAGTTCCTGCCCACGGTGGCGCCCTACACCCCGGCAGACCTCACCGGCATGAAGCTGGGCAAGTACGACAAGCCCCTCATCCACAACCGGAAGCTCCTGCGTTCGCTCTACTACGCGGACGCGGCGCCCCGGCCCACTCTGGTCCCGGCCCCGGCCGTCACCCCCTGAGGCGGCCCGGTTTTCCAGCGCGAAAAGCCGCCCGCTCCGTGAGAGAGTTCCGGCCATGGTGCAAAGGCTTGGCGTCAACGTCGACCATGTGGCCACCGTCCGGCAGGCGCGCAAGGCGGCCTACCCGGATCCCGTCACCGCCGCCGCGCTCGCGGAGCTGGCGGGGGCAGGGCAGATCACCATCCACCTCCGGGAGGACCGGCGGCACATCCAGGACCGGGATCTCCGCGTGCTGCGCGACACCTGCCAGACCCTGCTCAATCTGGAGATGGCCGCCACGCAGGAGATGGTGAAGATCGCCTACGAGTACAAGCCGGACGTGGTGACGCTGGTGCCGGAGCGGCGCGAAGAGCTCACCACCGAGGGCGGCCTGGACGTCAACGCGCAGCGCGACGGCGTGGCCAAGCTGATCAAGAACCTGAAGGACGGCGACATCGTCGTCTCGCTGTTCATCGACCCGGACCTGGACCAGGTGCGTGCGGCGCACAAGTGCAACGCGGACCGGGTGGAGCTGCACACCGGCCGCTACTGCGAGGCGCGCAACGAACGCGAGCGCGCGCGGGAGCTGTCCCGGGTGCTGGACGCGGCGAAGAGCGCCGCGAAGCTGGGGATGGGCGTGGCCGCCGGCCATGGGCTCAACTACGAGAACGTCCGCGCCATCTCTGAAATCGCCGAGATCGACGAGCTGAACATTGGGCATGCGATCATCGCCCGGGCGGTCCTCGTAGGGCTGGACCGCGCGGTGCGGGAGATGCTGGCGCTGATGCAGCGCCCGTGAAGAAGGAGGGCACCCGTCCCATGAAGCGCACGGTCATCCGACACCGCCGCGTGGGAGAACCGGCGCCGCGCCCGGCCCCCGCCCCGTCCGCGGCCTCCGCGCCTTCTGCCTCCGTCCCGCTGGCGCTCGCGCCCGTCGGCCGGCGCCGCGTCCTCACCACCCAGCAGATGCGCGAGGTGGAGCGGCTGGCCAGCGAGGAGCACGGGCTGCCGGTCTCCGTCCTGATGGAGAACGCGGGCGAGGCGTTGGCGGCGGCCGCGCTGGAGCTGGCAAGCCCGACAGGGCGCGTCCTCGTCCTCTGTGGCCGCGGCAACAACGGGGGCGACGGGCTGGTCGCCGCGCGCAAGCTCGCGCTCGAGGGGCGGGCGGTGCGGGTGGAGCTGCTGGGAGACCCGGCCAAGCTCGAAGGTGAGCCCGCGCGCAACCTCACTGCGCTGCGCGCCTGCGGCGTGGTGCCCGGGCCCATCCTCGCGGAGCAAGCCGTGGCGCCGGGCGACGTGGTCATCGACGCGTTGCTGGGCACGGGCCTCAACCGCGCGCCGGAGGGCGACTACGCGCAAGCCATCGCCCGCATTGCGCGCTGGCGCGGGGCGGGCGCGAAAGTCGTGGCCGCGGACGTGCCGTCGGGCGTCCAGAGCGACACCGGGCAGCTCTTGGAGCCTTGCGTGCGCGCGGACCTCACGGTGGCCTTCGGCGCGGTGAAGCTGGGACAGGTGCTGGAGCCGGGCGCCAGCGCGTGCGGGGAGCTGCGGGAGGCGGAGATTGGCATCCCGCCGCGCGCGATGGACGCGCTGCCGCCGCCCGCGGTCCACGCGCTGGAGGAGGCCGGCGTCCGCGAGCGGCTGCCGGCGCGCAACGCCGACGCGCACAAGGGCACCTACGGCCACGTGCTGCTCGTCGCCGGCAGCTGGGGAAAGACGGGCGCGGCGGCGCTGGCGGGGCTGGGCGCGCTGCGCGCGGGGGCAGGCCTGGCGACGGTGGCCTGCCGGCCGGAGGCGCTGGTCCCGGTGATGGCCCACGCGCCGGAATTGATGGGCTGCGAGCTGGTGGCCGAGGGTGGGCTGGGGCTGTCGGACCTCAACTCCCTGCTGGACGCGGCGGAGGGAAAGCACGCCGTCGTCTTCGGCCCCGGCATCCAGCGCGGCGAGGACACCGCCAAGCTGCTCCGGGCCTTCCTCGAAGAGCTCACCGTCCCATGCGTGCTGGACGCGGATGGCCTCAACGCGTTGGGGGCAAACCTCGACGTGCTCAGCCACGCCAAGGGCCCGGTGCTCCTTACGCCGCATCCGGGCGAGGCGGCGCGGCTGCTCGGGCGGACGGTAGAGGAGATTCAAGCGGACCGCCCGGCGGCGGCGCGGGCGCTGGCAGCGGGGCGCAAGGGCGTGGTGGCCATCCTCAAGGGCGCGCGGACGCTCATCGCCTTCGACGACGGGGCGCTCTGGGTCAACCCCACCGGCAACCCGGGCATGGCCACCGGCGGGACGGGCGACGTGCTGGCGGGCGCGTTGGGCGGGCTGTTGGCGCAGGGCCTGTCGCCGGCGGACGCGGCCGCGGTGGGCGTGTTCGCGCACGGGCTGGCGGGGGACCTCCGCGCGGCCTCCACCGGCCGGATGGGGCTGCTCGCGTCGGATCTCCTGGCAGGGCTCTGCGCAGTCTGGACGCGGTGGGAGCGATGAGCCTGGAGCGGGTGCTGACCTCGCGCAGCCCCGAGCAGACGCTGGAGCTGGGGGCGGCCCTGGGCGCGCTCCTGGCGCCGGGAGACTTCGTCGGGTTGAACGGCGGGCTGGGCGCGGGCAAGACGCACTTCGTCCGCGGCGTGGCGCAGGGCGCGGGCGTGCCGGCTTCGCAGGTGGCCAGCCCCAGCTTCGCCATCGTCTACGCGTACCAGGGGCGGCTGGCGCTCCAGCACGCGGACTTCTACCGCCTCGCGAACGAGGAGGAGCTCTACGCCACCGGCTTCTTTGACCTGCTGGGGACGGACGCGGCGGTGTTGGTGGAGTGGCTGGACCGGGTCCCGCGGGCGTGCCCGCCAGAGCACCTGGTGCTCCAGTTTGACCCGGTGAGCGACGGCGAACGGAGAATTCAGGCGCGCTCGCAGGGCGCCCGCCACGACGAGCTGCTGCGCAGGTGGCGCCCATGAGAGCGTGGGCCGCACTCGCGCTCCTGGCGCTGGCGCTGGGCGGTTGCCGGGCCCGGACGGGCCGGGGTTACGCCATCGGCCCGGGCGAGCTGACCAAGCTGAAGACGCCGAACCAGGACGGCCCGTTCTCAGTGGAGAGCGAGGGCGGCGCCATCCGCGTGGGCCCGGAGTCGCGCTTCCGCTTCAAGACGAAGGGGGAGTGGAGCGAGTGGGTGAGCGCCAAGGTGTTGCGGACGGACGGCCGCGGCATCTCTGTCTTCCGGACCACGGAGCTGACGCAGCTGGACGCCATCCGGATTGAACAGCCGACCCCGGAGCTGCTCTTCGCGCTTCAGACGCTCTGCGCCGGCAACCCCGGGGAGGACCCCTGCGGCGCCCACCTGCGCGTGTTCCCCACGGTGGGAGAGACGCCGCTGCTGCAAGTCCGGCTGCGCGCCACCTGCATGACGCCAGCGCTGGACGCGCTGGTGGTGGACCGCGTGCAGGTGCCGGATCCGCTGACCCTGCCGGCGCCGGATGCGCCGGGCGCCTGCGGGTTCTCCTTGACGATGCCCGCGCTGTCCGCGCGCCTGTGCGAACAGGCGGACCTCTGCCCGTCACAGGCCTGGGTGGCCGCCGCCTCGTCGATGCCGGCGGTGTCGCTCTCCGGCATCGCCGCCATCGAGCTCTGGGACACGCAGAGCCTGACGGAGAAGGTCGTCCGGCTGGGGCAGGCGATGAGGGTAGGGCGGTGGTTCTTCATGCCGGACAACCGGTTCAGCGGCGGGATGTTCGAGCAGCACGGGAGCGTGCAGCTCGCCACGACGGCGGGTGACGCGCAGACCGGCTCGCTGGGGCAGTACCTGTTCTGGGCGCTGTCGGACCCCAAGCGCCCGGCGGCGCCGCGGGCCCGGGCGGCGCTCCGCGTGGAGCGGCCGATGGCGGAGGTGGTGCGGCCTATCCGCGAGGGCTGCGACGAGGCGGCCAAGAACCGCGCCCGGTACGACGACGGCGTGGGCGAGTGGATTGCGCCGTGCACTGCGGTGGTCCGCGTGTACACCCAGCCCTCGCAACCCGCATTCGAAGGGGCGCTGTCCCAGCTGGAGGTCTCCGAGGACGACGAGCGCCTGCTCTGGTTCCAGGACGAGGGCGCGGCGCGCCACCAGGCGGGCGAGGTGCCCTTGAAGCAGGTGCTGGCGCTGGAGCTCTCCTTCTTTCCGGGCCCGCTGGGGTTGGTGATGCGGTCGCTCGCGTCGTACGTGGACCGGGTGAAATGGCTGCGCTGGTCGGTCTACGTCTGGGATCCCTCCGGCCTGGTCCCGTTCGAAGCGCCCCACGGACAGCTGTCCACCGACGCGTCTCCGCGCTTCCTCGTCGAGCGCGCCTTCCTCCCGTGGGAGGCGATGGAGGGCATCGAGGTGGAGTCCCCCAGCGCGCTGGATGGGCTGTTCGGCGGGCGCTGAAGGGGCGTAGGCTTGCCCACGCATGTCGCGCGCGTGGGCAGGCCTCTTTGGAATCGTCCTCCTCGGCGCGGGGAGCAGCTTCGCCGCGGACACCTTCCCGCACGGCCTGCCGCTGGAGGCGGAGCTGGCCGAAGAGGCGCCGCCTGAGGAGGGCTTCCTCTTCTCCGAGCGCGCGCGGGAGCGAAGCCTGCTCTCCGTTATCGCCACCGCGGACTTCGCGTTCGACACGTTCGGCCCGAACAACTTCTTCGATGGGCTGTCCGCGGGGGTGGTGTTCTCCGACACGTTTGAGCTGCTCGCCACCGCGCGCCACGTGGCGACGTGGGAGTTCTCCACGCCCACGCACGGGATTACCGGCGGTTTCCAGGTGGGCGCGCGGCTGCCGTTGGATCTCCAGGCCCGCTACTGGCTGCGCGCCGGGTTCGAGATGGGCTTCTCTCCCGGAGGGCCCATCAGCCTGCTCACCCGGCTGCACGTTCAGCTTCGGATGCGGCTGGGCCAGTCCGTCTGGCTGGGCGCTGCGCTGCTCAACCCGGTGATGCGCACCCACCAGTCCCGCGTCGTCGAGGAGCGGGTGACCCGGCTAGGCCTGTACTCGGGGTTCGAGCTCCTCGTCCTGCTGTAGGGCCTACTTCTTGTTCTTCTGCGCGCGCTCCAGTCGCTCTATCCGGGCGGCGGGCGACTCGTGGCCCACGAACTTCGCGGCCCGCGCGGCGAGCGTCACCGCCTTCTGTTTGAGCGAGCCCGGCCCGGTTCCGTCCTCGGCCGGGAGCTCCGGGAGCACCTGCGCACCGTGGGCGCCCAGGAAGGCCCGGGCGAGCTCGCGCTCCTCCGGCTTGGCGAAGCGGGAGAGCAGGGTGGCCACCTCGCGGTGCCCATGCGCCGCCGCCTTGAGGTAGGCCGTCTCCGAGTCCGGCGCGAGGAGCGTGGGGTCCGAGCCGGCATCGAGCAGCAGGAGCACCATCGCCTCGTCGCCGATGAGGGCCGCGGTCATCAAGGGCGTGTGCCCCTGGGCGTCGAACGCGTTCAGGTCCGCGCCGGCTTCGATTGCCCGTTGAGCGGCGTCATTGTCCTGCGCGGCGATCGCCGCAAAGAGCTCCGTGTCTGACATCCGTCTGAACCTCCCCGCATCGAGCGTCTCACGATTGCGCCATTGGCGGCGAGCCACCAACGTCGCGCCGGCAGGCGCAACCCCGTTCGCGTCGAGCGTTGCGCCGTCAGGCGCATAGTCGAGACGTCGGCAGTGCTTCCGAAGCTTGGCTCATGGGCCGCTGCGCTCTGCTCGAAACAACCCGGCAGAGTGCCGTGCGTGGGCCACCTCTCGACTATGCACCTGACGGCGCAACGCTCGAGGCGAGCGGGGGCGCGACGCATAGAAAGAACAGCTGTTCCTCCGACGAAATGGCCGGCCAGGGCCGGTTTCCCCCTCGAGGCGAGCGGGGGAGGCGCCTGACTGAGGCCAGGGCGGGTCTCCTGGCGAACGGGGGATGCGCCTACACGAGCTCGCGGGGCTTCCACAGGCGCAGGCGCAGGTCCGCGCCCACGCCCATCACGGCGCCCTCGGGCAGCTCGTGCCAGTGGCTCTCGCCCTCCAGCTCCTCGCTGGCGATGACCACCTGCGTGAGCTGCGTACCGTCCGAGGGAGCCGCGGCCGGGTCCTTCCTCGGCTTGCGCTCGGAGAAGAACAGCGTCCGGTTCCAGCGCAGCGCAACCATCGACGCGCCATCGGTGGCGATGGCGGTGAACGCGGTGGGCGCGTCGCCGGCGGAGGCCGGTGGCGTCAGCTCGCAGACGCGCTCGCCGGTCCGCGCCAGCGCGCGCGCCGCCTCCTCAAGGGGCACCTCGCGCGCGCCAAGCCCGGGCAGCAGGCTGAGGAACGCGTAGAAGCAGCGCTCCGAGTCCGTGTCGCCGCGGACGCTGCCGCGCAGCTCCGGGTGAATGAGGGCGTCCAGCCGTTCGCGCTGCTGGGCGAAGCCGCAGAGGGTGCCGTTGTGGGCAAAGGCCCAGCGCCCGCTGACGAAGGGGTGGGCGTTGCGCTGGGTGACGGCGCCCACCGTCGCCAGCCGGACGTGCGCCAGCACTGTGTGCGCGGAGAGCAGGCCGCTCACGCGGTCAAACTCAGGGTCCGCGTGCGCCGGACCCAACCCATGGGCGACCTCGGGGGGGCCCTCGCGGACGTAGGAGGCGATGCCCCAGCCATCCTTGTGCTTGCGGGACTGCTCCCGCAGCGAGTTGCGTTCGGTGACCAGGGAGTCGTGGACTTGCGCGAGCTGCGGGGCGCGAAAGCCGAAGAGACGACACATGCTGCCGTCTTTCTAACCCAATTCGCTCCGCACGCGCCTGACCCGGGGACATTTGCGCTTTTGGTGGAGCCGGCGGGTGTCCTGTAGGGCAGAATCCGCCGCGTTGATAACCAGTCGTTTCCATTGCCCTGGAGGGGATTACATGAGGAGAAGTCTCGCGCTGTTCACGGTGGCCGCCGTCCTGTTCGCGGGCCCTCTGGCTTCCAGGGCCTACGCGCAGGAAGAGGGTGGACAGAGCACGGGTGGGGAGAGCGTGGTCCGCAAGCCGGGCGGGCTGATGGACGCGTCCCCGCAAGAGCGGCCGCACATGCTCTCGTTCTTCTTGGAGCTGCCCTACTACGGTTACGGGTTCGGCCTCGGCCTGGGCGCCCGCTACACGCTGCCCATCGTCAAGGACGGCTTCATCCCCACGCTGAATGACTCGGTGGAGCTCGAGTTCGGCCTGGACACCTGGTTCGCCTTCGGCGGCTGGTTCAACTTCGCGGTGCCCATCGAGGGCCGCTGGACCTTCCACATCACCCCGGAGTTCTCCGCCTACGGAAAGGTCGGCGTGGGGTTGGGCGGCGTCGTCTACACCGGCAACGGCTTCGGCTACTCAGGCTTCCTCTGGTACCCGTCGGTGAACTTGGGAATCCTCTACAAGCTCGGCGGCGTCTACCTGCGCGCAGAGGTTGGAGCGCCGGCGCTGAAGGTCGGCATCGCCATCCCGTTCTGACGTTTCAATCGCACAGCGGCGCGTCCATCGCGCCGCTGTGCACCACCACGCCGCGCTTCACCACGGCGCGCGCGTGGTTGATGCCCAGGTGGTAGGGCAGGTGGCCCACCTGCCGGCAGCCGAACACCACCAGGTCCGCAGGGCCCTTCAGCTCCAGCTTTCCGGCGGCAGGCAGCGTGAGCGCGATGGCGGCGCCACGGGTCATGCCCCAGTACCCCTCTGCTGGGGTGAGCCCGTTCTCCAGGCACGCCAGCCCCAGCGTCAGGGCCACGTTCTCACTCATCGCGGAGCCGGGGTTCACGTTCGTCCCCAGCGCCACGTTCACGCCGCCGTCGCGCAGCTTGCGGCCGGGCGCGTAGGGCCGCTGGCGCAGGAAGAGCGTTGAGACCGGGACGAGCACCGCCGTCACGCCGCCCTCGGCCATCGCCCGAATGCCCTCGTCGGACACGTGCTCCAGATGGTCCGCGGAGGACGCGCCGAGGTCCGCGGCCAGCTGCGCGCCCCCGTTGGCGGAGAGTTGATCCGCGTGGAGGCGCGGGATGAGGCCGGCGCCCTTGGCAGCGAGGAAGAGGCGGCGCGCCTCGTCGTGGGTGAAGGCGCCGTTCTCCACGAAGACGTCGCAGAAGCTGGCCAGCCGCTCCGTCGCGCAGCTGCGGACAATCTCCTCGCACAGCTGGACGTAGCCCGCGCGGTCCGCGGCAAACTCCGGGGGGACGGCGTGCGCGCACAGCAGCGTGGGCACCAGCTCCACCGGCTGCAGCGCCGCCAGCCGCTTCACCACCCGCAGGAGCTTGAGCTCCGGCTCCTTCGCCAGGCCGTAGCCGCTCTTCACCTCCGCGCAGGTGACGCCCTGCTCGAGCAGCCGCGCCAGGCGGGGCAGGGCGAGCGCGACCAACGTCTCCTCGCTGGCCTGGCGCGTGGCGGCGACGGTGTGGGCGATGCCGCCGCCCGCCTGGGCGATCTCCAGATAGCCCTTCCCCGCGTTGCGCAGCGCGAATTCGCCGGACCGGTCCCCCGCGAAGACCAGGTGCGTGTGGGGATCCACGAAGCCCGGGCCGACGAGGCCGCCCTTCGCGTCCAGCAGCCTCGTCGACGGCCCCACCGCGTCAGCCGGCAGCCGCTCTTCAGGCCCCAGGAACGCCACGTGGCCCTGCTCCACGCCCACCGCGCCGCGAGGGATGGGCGCCAGCGCGCGGTCCGCGGCTTCAGTGGGGCGGCCCTGGCAAGTCAACACCTCCGAGGTGTTGACGACGACGAGGTCGAACGCCATGTCAGCCCGTCACGCCGGGGATCTTCACACCCCGTTCGCGAGCGACGGCCTTTGCCTCGTCGTAGCCCGCGTCCGCGTGTCGCAGCACGCCCATCGCGGGGTCAGACGTCAGCACGCGCTGAATGCGCCGCGCGGCCTCCTCGGTGCCGTCCGCGACGATGACCTGCCCGGCGTGCAGCGAGTAGCCAATGCCCACGCCGCCGCCGTGGTGGAAGGACACCCACGACGCGCCGTTCACCGCGTTCACCAGCGCGTTCAGGATGGGCCAGTCCGCCACCGCGTCCGTGCCGTCCTTCATGGCTTCGGTCTCGCGGTTGGGGGAGGCGACGGAGCCGCAGTCGAGGTGATCTCTCCCGATGACGATGGGCGCCTTCACCTCGCCGCGCTTCACCAGGTCGTTGAACGCCAGGCCGGCCTTCTCCCGCTCGCCGTAGCCCAGCCAGCAGATGCGCGCGGGCAGGCCCTGGAAGGCCACCCGCTCCTGCGCCAGCTTGATCCACCGCTGGAGCGACGCCTTTTGGGGGAAGAGCTCCGCGATGGCGCGGTCCGTCCGGTGGATGTCGGAGGCCTCGCCGGAGAGGGCCACCCAGCGGAACGGGCCCTGGCCTTCGCAGAAGAGCGGCCGGATGTACGCGGGGACGAAGCCGGGGAAGTCGAACGCGTTCTTCACCCCGGCCAGCTGCGCCTGCGCCCGGAGGTTGTTGCCGTAGTCGAAGACGTGGCTGCCCTTGGCCTTGAAGTCCAGCATCGCCTGCACCTGCGCCGCCATCGACGCGCGAGCGCGGTCCACGTACGCCTTCGGGTCCGACTTCCGCAGGCTCGCCGCGGCCTCCAGCGTCAGGCCGCGCGGGACGTAGCCGTTGAGCGGGTCATGCGCGGAGGTCTGGTCCGTGACGAGGTCCACATGCACGCCGCGTTTCACCAGCTCCGGGAAGATGTCCGCGGCGTTGCCGATGACGGCGATGGAGCGCGCCACCCGTTTCGCCTTCGCTTCCTCGCACAGGCGCAGCGCCTCATCGAGGTCCTTGGCCACCACGTCCAGGTAGCGCGTCTGGACCCGGCGCGCCGCGCGCTCCCCGTCCACCTCCACGCCCAGGAAGACCGCGCCGTTCATCGTCGCCGCCAGGGGCTGCGCGCCGCCCATGCCGCCCAGCCCCCCGGAGAGGATCAGCCGTCCCGCGAGGTCCGCGCTGCCGAAGTGCGTCCGGCCGGCCTGCGCGAAGGTTTCGTACGTGCCCTGCAGGATTCCCTGCGTGCCGATGTAGATCCACGAGCCCGCGGTCATCTGGCCGTACATCATCAGGCCCTTGGCCTCCAGCTCCCGGAAGTGCTCCCAGTTCGCCCAATGGCCCACGAGGTTCGAGTTGGCGATGAGCACCCGCGGCGCGTCCCGGTGCGTCCGCAGCACGCCCACCGGCTTGCCCGACTGCACCAGCAGCGTCTCCTCGTCGGAGAGCTCTTTGAGCGCGGCGACAATCCGGTCGAAGCTCTCCCAGTCGCGCGCGGCCTTGCCGGTGCCGCCGTAGACGACGAGATCCTCGGGGCGCTCGGCCACCTCGGGATCCAGGTTGTTCATCAACATCCGGAGCGCGGCTTCCTGCACCCACCCCTTGCACGTTCGGACAGCGCCTCGAGGGGCGCGCAGCACTCGGCTCATGGCCGGCGTTATACGCGCGCTTAACCCGCCAGCTCCACCTTCTCCAGGTGGGACGGCACATAGACTGGCCAGCCCCGCTCCTGGACCCGGGCCTTGAGCGCCGCGAGGGCGGAGGCTTCCCCGTGCACCAGCAGCGTCTGCCGGGGCGGCGCGTCAAAGCCGTCCATCCAGCGGAGCATCTCTCGGAAGTCCGCGTGCGCGGAGAAGCCGCTCACCACCTTCAGCGCCGCGCGGACGGGGACCTGCTCGCCGTGGATGAGGACCTCCTTCTCCCCGTCCAGCATCCGCCGCCCGCGCGTCCCCACCGACTGATAGCCCACGAAGAGAATGGTGTTCTTCGGGTCCGGCAGGCGGTGCTTGAGGTGGTGGAGGATCCGCCCGCCGGTGGCCATCCCGCTGGCGGAGATGATGATCGCCGGGCCGCGGCGTTCATTCAGCTCCATGCTCTGCTTCACCGAGTTGACGAAGCGCGTGCGCCGCGTGGCCAGGGGGGAAACGCCGCGCTGAAGGATGGACTGCATGACCAGGTCATGCTCCTCCGGGTGGGCGAGGTAGATGGGCGTGGCGTCACACGCCATGGGCGAGTCCACGAAGACGTCCAGCTCCGGGATGCGGCCCTGCTCCTCCAGGCCGCGCAAGTAGTACAGAATCTCCTGCGTCCGCCCGATGGCGAAGGCGGGGATGACCACCGCGCCGCCCTTGGCCACCGCGCCGTTGACCGCGTCCGCCAGCGCGTCCAGCGGGGTGGTGGGACCGTGCTCACGGTCGCCGTAGGTGCTCTCGGCGATGAGCGTGGTGGCCAGGTGAACCTTCTCCGGGTCTCTCAGGATGGGCGCGTGGTAGCGACCGAGGTCTCCGGTGAAGACCACGCGCTGCTTCGTGGACGCGAGCTCGAAGATGCAGACGGCGGAGCCGAGGATGTGCCCGGCCCGGCCGAAGGTGAGCGAAATCCCCGGGAGGATCTCCTTCGGCTGCCCGTAGCCAAAGCTCTCGAACCGACGCAGCGCAGCCACCGCGTCCTCCGCGCCGTAGAGCGGCAAGGCGGGATCGTGGCGGGAGTAACGCTCCTTGTTCGCGTAGCGGGCCTCCTCCTCCTGGAGGTGGGCCGAGTCCGGCAGCAACAGCGCCGCCAGCGCCCGCGTGCCGGGCGTGCTGTAGACCGGCCCGTTGAAGCCCGCGCGGACCAGACGCGGCAGGCCGCCGGTGTGGTCAATGTGCGCGTGGGTGAGGACGACCGCGTCGATCGACTTCGCCTCGACGGGCAGCGGCGCCCAGTTGCGCAGCCGCAACTCCTTGAGGCCTTGGAAGAGCCCGCAGTCCACGAGCACGCGCTTGCCGTCGTGCTCGAGCAGGAATCTGGAGCCGGTGACAGTGCCGGCGGCGCCGAGGAAATGGAGTGAGGCCATGGGGCGTGACTCTTTAGGCGGAAGCCCCCCGGAGCGAGAGGATTAACGTCCAGGCTTCGTTGTGAGGGTTGTTGCCGTCGCGGCAGCCGTGCTACGCCGACGCCGACTCGCATGACGGGGGAGCTGAATGAGCCGGCGTCAGATCCGTGTGGTGGGGGCCATGCTGGAGAAGGAAGGGGCCCGCTACCTCATCACGCAGCGTCCACCTGCTGCGTCCCTGCCGCTGCTCTGGGAGTTCCCGGGCGGGCGAGTGGAGGAGGGCGAGTCTGACGAAGAGGCTCTCGCGCGTGAGCTCCGCGAGGAGATGGGCATCGACGTGGTGGTCAGCGAGCAGGTGATGTACCTGCACCACGAGTACCCCAACTACGACATCGACTTCCGCGTCTTCCGTTGCCGGCTGGTCTCCCGCGAGAGTGAGATCAAGCACCTCCGCGTGCACGACCACCGCTGGGTCACGCTGTCGGAGATGAGTCAGTACAAGTTCCCGGACGCGGACGCCCGGACGCTCGAGAAGCTGCTCGGCCTGGATCACTGACGACTCACGCCGTTCAGTCCCCGACACGCAAGCCCGACAGTTCGCGCGCCCGCCTGCTCTGGAGGTTGCGGCCCGGACGACGGTGACCATCTTTCGCGCAGATCCGACGCTCGTGGAGCAAACGGTCGTGCGTCAAAGGGGGATGGGTGTCCACGATGAAGTCGAATGACCCGCCGAGCCTCAACCCGCGCGGCAAGAAGCATGAGAAGCAGCCGGGCCTGAGCCCGCGGTTCCGGATTGGGTCGCCGCTGGGTTACGTCCTGTTGCTGCTGCTGGGCTTCTTCCTCTTCCGGAACGTGTTCCAGGAGGCCGGGGTCCGGAAGGTGACCTACAGCCAATTCAAGGAGGCGGTGCGCGCCGGGCAGTTCCAGCGCGTGCAGCTGACCGACGACTGGGTGAAGGGCTTCCTCCCGGAGGGGACCTCCGCCAAGCCGAAGGACGACAAGTCCTTCCGGAGCGAACCGGCCGCGCTGCCCTGGATGGCGAACCGGGTGCGTGGCGATGAAGAGCTCATCCCGCTGCTGGAGAAGCACAACGTCCAGTACGAAGCGCTGCCGCAGTCCGGCTTCAGCGAGGCCCTCTGGGTCTGGCTGGTGCCCCTGGGCATCGCCTTCCTCTTCTGGAGCTTCATGATGCGGCGGATCTCCGGCGGCATGGGCCAGGGTCCGCAGAGCGTGATGAGCTTCGGCAAGTCCCGCGCGAAGATTCAGTCCGAGGCCGACACCGGCGTGGGCTTCAAGGACGTGGCCGGCATCGACGAGGCGGTGGAGGAGCTCTCCGAGATCGTCGAGTTCCTCAAGACGCCGGAGAAGTTCCGGCGGCTGGGTGGGCGCATCCCGAAGGGCGTGCTGCTGGTGGGGCCGCCGGGCACCGGCAAGACGCTCCTGGCGCGCGCGGTGGCCGGCGAGGCAGGCGTGCCGTTCTTCTCCCTCTCCGGCTCCGAGTTCGTGGAGATGTTCGTGGGCGTGGGGGCGGCGCGGGTGAGAGACCTCTTCGCCCAGGCTCAGGCCAAGGCGCCGTGCATCATCTTCATCGACGAGCTGGACGCCATCGGCAAGAGCCGCAACGCCGGAGTGGCCGGCGGGCACGACGAGCGCGAGCAGACGCTCAACCAGCTGCTGGCGGAGATGGACGGCTTTGACGCCAGGGTGGGGCTCATCATCCTGGCGGCGACGAACCGGCCGGAGATCCTCGACAGCGCGCTGATGCGGCCGGGCCGGTTCGACCGTCAGGTGCTGGTGGACCGCCCGGACAAGCGGGGCCGCGAGCGGATTTTGGAGATCCACGCGCGGGAGGTGAAGTTGGGCCCCGACGTGGACCTCAAGTCCATCGCCGCGAGGACGCCGGGCTTCGCCGGGGCGGACCTGGCGAACGTGGTGAACGAAGCGGCGCTCCTGGCGGCGCGGAAGAACCACGAGTCGGTCCTGAGGGCGGACTTCGAGGAGGCCATCGAACGGGTGGTGGCCGGCCTGGAGAAGAAGAACCGCCGGATGAACGAGCGGGAGAAGGAGATTGTCGCGCACCACGAGGCTGGCCACGCGGTGGTGGGCTGGATGCTTCCCCACGCGGAGCGCGTCCACAAAATCTCCATCATTCCACGCGGGCTGGCGGCGCTCGGCTACACGATGTCGCTGCCGCTGGAGGACCGCTACCTCATGTCGACGGACGAGCTGCGCGACAAGATGGCGTCGATGATGGGCGGCCGCGCGGCGGAGGAGATCTTCATCGGGGAGATCTCGACCGGCGCGTCGGATGACCTCAAGAAGGCGACCGAGGTGGCCCGCATGATGGTCCGGGACTACGGGATGTCCACGCTGGGCCCGGTGGCGCTGGGGGATGAGCGGCCCACCGCGTTTCTGCGCTCGTCGATGGCGGGTCCAGAGACGCGCTCCTATTCGGAACAGACCGCCCGGATGGTGGATGACGAGGTGCGCAAGCTGGTCTCCGACGCCCTCGAGCGCGCCCGGTCTACCCTGCGCAACCACCGGGACAAGGTGGAGGCGCTGGCGGCCCGGCTCCTCGCCACGGAGGTGCTGGAGGAGGAGGAGCTGGCGAGGCTGCTCGGCCCCAAGGCCGTCCCGTCCCACGGGCTCCTTCACCAGGAGAAGGATGTGGAGGAGGCGCAGCCGCAGGCCCCCGCGTCGAACCGGTGGGGCGGCACGCACGCCTGACGCGTTCGTCCGGCTGCTTGGCCCGTTGCCCGCTCCCCTGCAACCGCAAGGGGGCGGGCTTAACTTTGTCGGGATGAAAGGAGCGACCAGCGTGGATCACAGGATTGGGAAGAGCTATCTGGCCCGCAAGACCCTGTTCCATCGCGGCTTGCGCGACGGACGGTTGACGGTGCAGGAGATTGAGCGCGCGCTCCCGGCGGGGACGCTGACAGCGGCGGAGCGCTGGCTCCTCTACTACTCGCTGCGGGCGGCGGAGGTAGAGATCGTGGACGAGGAGACCGGGCAGGTGGACCACGGGTTCCTGGCCTCCGCGGGCCTGGGTGAGCCGCACTGAGCGCGCGGCCTGTCGGAAGGCTTTGACACCAGGGCGGGTCTGGTTAATTTGCCGGCCTTCTTGCGGGAGATGTGATGAGCGAGACCGAGAATCAGACGGTGAAGGTCCACGACAAGCGGCGGTTCACGCCAGAGGGTGAGCCGGTGCGGGAAGCGGGGGAGATGGACGAGCAGGGCGACGAGGCAACCGAGGCAGCCCCCCAGACCCCGCGCGAGGACCCGGAGGTCCCCAAGCTGCGCAGCGAGCTTGAGGCTGCGCGCAAGAGGGTGGATGAGCTGGCGCGCGCGTTCCAGGCGCTGGACCGCGACCGCGAGGAGTTCAAGGCGCGCCTCAACCGCGAGCGCGAACGGATGATCGACGTGGAGAAGGGCAACGTCGCTCAGACCTTGCTCGAGGCCATCGACGAGCTGGAGCTCTCGCTGGGCGCCGGGAGCCAGGACATCTCCCCGCTGGCGCAAGGCGTGCGGCTCATCCGGGAGAACCTGGTCAAGAAGCTGGCCGGGATGGGCATCGAGCGGGTGGGGCTGGTGGGTGAGTCGTATGACCCCCACTACGCCGAAGCCATCGATATGGAGATCACCGCCGACGAGGCGCAGGACGGCCGGGTGGTCGCTGAGATCCGCCCCGCCTACCGCATGAAGGACCGGGTCATCCGTCCGGGGCGCGTGAAGGTGGCGAAGTACGTCCGGCCTGCGGACGCCTGAAATTTGTCGGCAGGGGGTGGGTTGAGGTTCGCTCTGTCTGGACCGATGCGACTGCCCACCCTCCCTCCGCTGACGCTGGTCTGCCTCTGCTGCGCGACCGCCCTGGCGGCCGACGCGCCGGTGGACCCGTGGATCTCCGCCCGGGCCGCCGAGTACCAGGGGTACCTCGAGAAGGCCGCTCCCGCGGCCGCGCCTGAGAGCCTGTGGCGCGAGCGCCCGCGCGATGAGCGCTCCATCCCGGACTTCGTCCCACCCACCTCGCTGGCGCCGCTCATCCGCGCCGTGCGCGAGACCGTGGTCAACATCAGCGCGCTGAGCGGCCCGGAGTCCGCCCGCAAGTCGATGGGGTCCGGCTTTGTCATCACTCCTGAGGGGTTGGTGGTGACCAACAACCACGTCGTGGAGAAGGCCACGCAGATCTCGGTCAAGCTCGCCGACAGCCGCGAGTTCTCCGCGAAGGTGGTGGGGAAGGACCCGTCCACGGACCTGGCGCTGCTGCAGCTCCAATTGCAGGGCGCGCGCGCGGAGCTGCCGGCCACCTTCCTCGGGGACTCGGACAAGCTCCAGGTGGGAGACTGGGTGGTGGCCATCGGCAACCCGTTCGGGCTGGACCACTCGGTGAGCCACGGGATGATCTCCGCCAAGGAGCGGGTCATCGGCGTCGGCGTCTTCGACGACTTCATCCAGACCGACGCGCTCATCAACCCCGGCAACTCGGGCGGGCCGCTCTTCAACATGCGGGGCGAAGTGGTGGGCGTGAACACCGCCATCATCACGCAGGGCCAGGGGATTGGCTTCGCCGTGCCCATCAACATGGTGAAGGACCTGCTCCCCAACCTGCGCAGCAACGGGCGGCTGGCGCGCGGCTGGCTGGGGATGACCATCCACGAACGCGAAGTCGCCACGGGAGATACGCACGGCGCGGTGGTGAACCAGGTGTACCCGGGCAGCCCCGCCGCCGCCGCGGGCCTGCGCGAAGGCGACGTCGTCACCGCCGTGAACGGCCGGCCCATCGACTCCTACCTCCAGCTCCTCCGGAAGGTGGCCATCCTCGCGCCGGGCAGCGAGGCGCGGCTGACCGTCCGGCGCGGGGGTACCAGCACCGAGGTGGTGGCGAAGCTGGTGGAGCGGCCGGCGCCGGAGGCGCTCAAGGCGTTGGCGCTGGGGACCAGCACCGAGCCCCTGGGATTGGTGCTGCGGGACTTAAGCGAACAGGTGGCGCAGAAGCTGGGGCTGGAGGCGTTCAGCGGGGTGCTCGTGGCCGGCGTGATGCCCGGCAGCCCGGCAGAGCAGGCGGGGCTGCGCGCCGGGGACCTCATCACTGAGGTGAACCGTCGGCCGGTGCAGGATGTCCGCGCCTTCCGCGGCGCGCTGGAACGGGGAGGTTCTGACCGCGCCGCGCTGGTCCGCTACCAGCGCGGGGAAGACACCCGGTATGTCGCCATCAAGCCCTGACACCGCGTTGGGCCCCCGCAACATCGGGGAGCACCCCGTTCGCGTCGAGCGTCTCACGATTGCTCGTAGAGCTTCGCCGTCGGATGGCGGCGCGTAGTCGAGAGGCGGCGGGCTGCGGGCTCCGGGGAATGGTGTCTCGGGCTGCGGGGAACGGGGTCTCGGGCTGCGGGCTGCGGGGAACGGGGTCTCGGGTAGGGGTAGGGAGCACGCGTTCGCGTTCGCGTTCGCCTTCGTTCACGGGTTCGGGTTCGGGTTCCGGGAGTCGGTCACGGGCTAAAGCGCAACGAGGGGCAGCCCCTTCAGGTCGGCGACCGGACGAGCCGTACGCGGTGTCCCGAACCCGAACCCCTGCCCGGGCCCGTACCCGTGAACGAACGCGAACGCGAACGCGTGCTCCCTACCCCTACCCGAGCCCCCGTTCCCCGAAGCCCGCAGCCCGAGACACCGTTCCCCGAAGCCCGCCCCCCGAACACTCCGGCCCGGCGCAGACCTATGGACGCCAGGCGCCCCATCCGCCATTTCGAGCACTGCGGAGCGCGACTGCGTCACGGACTACAGCAGCAGCGCCAGCCCGACGAACGGCCCATCGAAGGTGTCGACGTTGCGCACGCCGTCCACCAGTCCCGCGTCGTCCAGGATGATGTGGCGCCAGCCGCCCTTGAGCCCCACGAAGCCCAGGCTCACCGTGAGCGCCGCGGAGGCGTCCAGCTGGCGGAAGGGGAAAGGCGTGACGCGGATGCCCGCTTCGATGCCCACCGGCCCGGCGATGCGCGCGGAGCCGGAGAGCCCCAGGCCCGGCCCCGCCACGATGAGGTCCGGCGCGAAGGCGCTGTGCACCCCGGCCTCCACGCGCAGCCGCGCGCCCTCCACGGCGACGAAGGCGTAGCTGAGCTGGGCGTTGAGCAGCTTGATGGAGTCGATCTCCAACGTCCCATCGTCCGCGCCAATCAGGATGCCGGTCAGCTGGAGGCCGCCGCCCCAGCGCTCGCCCTCGGCGTTCAGCGTGAGACCCAGCGAGAAGCCGCCGCCGCGGAAGGCGCCCGCATCGCCGCCGAGCGCGGCGGTGAGGGACGGCGCGCTCTCCTCCACGGGCTGCGCGCCCACGCCAGGCTGGGCGGGGACGTAGACGGGCGGCGCGTACCAGTAGCCGGACCCGTAGCGCCGGTAGCGCCGGCCGCCGCCGTACCAGGGCCGACTCGGACGCTCGCGATACGGAGAGTAGGAGGGAGCGGAGGGCGGCGGGCCGTTCGGCGAGGATGCCTCATGCACCTGGGAGGACGACTTCGTCTCCGAGGAGGACGACGAGGACTTGTTGGAGGACGAGTCGTCGTCGTTCTGCCGCTTACCGAACCGGGCCTCGGCGGGGAGGGCGGTGAGCAGCGTGAGACAGACAGCCAGGGCAGAGAAGAGGCGGCGCATGGTTCGCTCCGTCGCGGGGAATGGGGCCCCTGACGGGCGTGGCCGGCGCCCTATTCAGCGGGAGACCCAGAGGGCCGCCTGCTCGCCGGTCCGTCCCACGGTGACCAGCAACCCCTCGATTTTCGCCCGTACGCCGTAGATCTTCCCGCCGCCCTTCTTCGGAAGCGTCCAGACCTCCTGGGGCGTGAAGACGACCTGCAGGCGCAGCTCCCGGCTGCTGAAGAGCCGCTGGAAGCGCATGGCGTCCCAGTCCTCCTTCGCACCTTTGAGGGTGATGTAGGGGAGCATGGGATTGCCGTTCGCGTCGGTCCGCTTGGGCGCGCCCTGCGTGAGGGCGTAGCCGCCCGCGCTGAAGAACGGGGTCACCTGGATGGTGAACTCACCCTTGCGCATGTCGAAGTCGCCCGCGCTCAGCATCCCCGCGCGGTCTTCGGTGACGATCATGTAGAGCTTTTTGCCGTGCATCTTCTGGCGGAACGCAGCCGCGTTCTGTTTGCACTCGCCATCCACGCCGCCGGTCGTCGCGCACTCGCCGATGAAGTTGTCGAGGAACTGCCCGAGCCCACCCACCGGCTCCGCCGCGTCCCGAAGCGCAGCGAACTTGGGGTCCACGTCGGCCAGCGCGGCACAGGGGACGAGGGCTGCGAGAGCTGCCAGGACGGCGAGGGAGCGCGTTGCCACCGGACCTCCATTCACGAGAAGTGGCGAGATGTTGCCATTCGCGCTGGTTGTGCTGGGTGTCGTTGTGAGTGCGCTCAGGTAGATATTTTGACTACATCGGCGCACTCGCTACAGTTCGGTCATTCCCTCTCACGGAGGCACCGTCGATTGAGTGATCGCCGATCAAACCTGCGCTTCGACAAGGTCTTCACCGTCTACATCACGACGCCGGAAGGCATGACGCGCGGGATTGGACGCAACATCAGCGCGCGCGGCCTCTTCGTGGAGACGCGAGAGCCCATGCCGCTGGGCGGCCGCCTGAAGGTCACGTTCAGCAGCGAGGACGGGACGGAGATGACCTGCCTGTGCGAGGTCCGCTACCAGGTGGCGCTGGCGTACGGGAAGCAGGACGGGCGGGAAGGCTTCTCCCGCGGCGTGGGCCTGCGCATCGTCGCCTACGAGACCCGCGAGGAGGCGCCGCTCCTCCTCGTGGATCGCGAACGGGTGATGCACTGAGGCGTTACTGGCTGAAACCTTCCAGCTGGTAGTGCGCTTCAATCCGCTTCAGCGCGAGGATCATCGCCGCGCAGCGCGAGTCGACTTCCTTCCCAATGCAGAACCGCCGGCTGTCGTGCATCTCGGTGCGGCGCGGGCGGTTCTGGCCGATGTCGCGGATGATCCGGTAGTTCCGCTTCATCGCGTGCTCCAGGCGCTTGTTGACCTCCGCTTCTGACCAGGCCTCCATGCGCTTGTTCTGAATCCACTCGTAGTAGCTGACCGTGACGCCGCCCGCGTTGGCGATGATGTCCGGGATGAGATCAATCCCGCGGCGCGCCAACACCCGGTCCGCCTCCGGCGTGGTGGGCCCGTTGGCGCCCTCCGCCACCAGCTTGAACTTCAGCCGCTCTGCGATCTCCGCGGTGATCTCTCCGCCGAGCGCCGCCGGGACCAGGAGGTCCGCCGAAACATCCCAGAGATCCTTCTTCTCGATGCGGGTGGCGCCGGGGAAGCCCAAAACAGACCGCTTGAGGTTCTTCGGATCCTGCACGTACGTCGCGAGCGCCGCGACGTCGATGCCGTCGCCGTTGAAGATGGTGCCGTCGGCGTCGTTCACCGCCAGCAGTCGCCCGCCCATCGACGTCAGGATCTCCGCGGCCGCGGAGCCTACGTTGCCGAAGCCCTGCAGCGCGAAGGTCTTTCCCTTCATGCTCTCGCCGCGGTCCGCGTAGTAGTCCTCCACGCAGTACGCCAGCCCCTGGCCCGTCGCCTTGGCGCGCCCCTCGGAGCCGCCGATGCGCACGTCCTTGCCGGTGACAATGCCGCGCATGTTGTGCCGCTCGCGCTCGCCGTCCGAGTACTGGCGATACATCAGCGCCATGATCTCCCCGTTGGTGCCAACGTCCGGCGCGGGGATGTCCACGTTCGGCCCGATGAGGCTCTTGAGCCGATACATGAAACGCAGCGTGATGGCCTCCAGCTCCTCCTTGCCGAACTGGCGCGGATCAATCTGGATGCCGCCCTTGCCGCCGCCGAACGGCACCTCGGCGATGGCCGTCTTCCAGGTCATCTCCGCGGCGAGCGCCTTGAACAAATCCAGCGACACCTCGCGGTGGAAGCGGATGCCGCCCTTGTACGGGCCGCGCGCCTGGTTGTGTTGCACGCGGTACGCCTTGAAACGCTGCGACTCACCGGGGACGAGTTGATACACGCCGCCGGGCAGGCGCAGATGGCCGCGCCGGATGGACACGTCGGACCCCAACAGCGCGCGCCCGTTCAGGATGATCTTCCCGTCGGCCAGCATCTCCAGCCCGTCCGGGTTGCGCACCTGGGTGACGCTCAGGTCGGAGAACGCCTTCGACTCCTCGGCGGAGAGCGGGACCAGGCGATCCCGCAGCTTCAGCGTCACGTAGAAGATGTGCTCGTAGTCGGGCTCTTCGAGCTCCAGCCGCACGCGAGGCGCGAGGCCGATGAGATCCGCCGCGCGATGGAAGATCTCCATCGCCTCCGTGTAGATGGTGCGCTTGGTCGTCGTCGGTGCGGGGGCCCGCATGAAGTTTTCGGGGGCAGACATCGCTTCTCCTCCAGCAATAGGGTCGCGTTGAGAGGGCGCGCACCTTACGTTCGTGCGCCGAACGAAGCAACGATGCCCGAAGCACATTGTCTTTCAAAATCAGGCGGTTGTGCGGTGCGTCGGACAGGCAAACGGCCGCGGCCAAACAGAATGTTTGTGGCCAAAGCGCGACTGCGATAGGTAGCCCGCGCGCGAAACAGGCCGACATAGCTCAGTTGGTAGAGCAACGGTTTCGTAAACCGTAGGTCCCCGGTTCAAGTCCGGGTGTCGGCTCTCAAGTCCCTGAAGTGAATGGCGGTCTCGGTCCCCTCTCTAGAGGGTGCGATCGAGGCCGCTTTGCTTTGTCCCCAAAAGTAAGAACCCCGGTGCAAGCGAAATCGGTTCGAGAAGCTGTTTGCCCACTCCCAAGGCGCGAACGGAGGCTCGGGTGTACGCCACCGTTTCGAATGCTGCAGGGACGTCCTGGGGCTCGGCGCGCTGACGGAAGCTGACGCGCTCCTCAGTACCCACACGCCGAACGTCCAGAACACCGACAAAAAGTTCTCATGGGGCTATCGCACGCAGGGGGGCGTCGACGGCATCGAGTACACCCCGTCGTCCGACTCGAACAACGGTCGACGTTCCATTGATACATCTGTCTACAAGCAGAGGTCGTGTGTCCTGCGAGGACGTATACAGCCTTCGTCTCCGCGTTGATGATGCCGAGCACAACCAGCTCTTCTAACTGCGGTGCGGGAGGCGCCATGATGAATCGAGCGAAGTGTTTGTTGTCCGTTGTATTGGTCGGATGTGGCTCATCGGCAACAAAGACGTCCACCATCAAGGTGGGTGCAGTTGTCCCTGTCTTCCCGCCGATCGCGCAAGCGCTGGTCCAAGCCTCGTTCGACGATGTTGCAGCGGGGATGGCTCAGGCCAAGGACCTCAAAGGGCTGGCGTTCGAGGTGAGTTACAAGGAGTCCGATATCGAGTCCGCTCCACCGGCGCTCGCAGCCGCTGCGGAATTCCGGTCGGCAGGCGTCCAGGTCATTCTTGCTGATGCATACATCTCGGACGTTGCGATCAACAGCCGCAACTATGTCGACGACAAGCTCGGCGTCCCTATCGTATGTCCGGCCTGCATCAGCAACGACATCAACAACCCAGAGGTAACCAATTCAGATCCCCTCGTCCAAGCGACGATGCGGGACGCAGACAGGTGGAACTTCGTGCCAGTGGCTCGAGTGGGTGACGAGGAGGTCGCGCTGGCGCGCGTGTTGGCGTCGAAAGGCAATGCAGGTGACACCAATGCCGACGGGGTCCTGAAGATCTCCGTGCTGACCACGGACTTCATCTCAACGCTCCCGGAGCTCGAGAATGCGCTGAAGGCGCTCCGCCCTGCCGTGAAGTTCGAGTACGTCTTCTTGCCGGGAGGCATGGATCCAACCCAGCTCGACTGGCCTAAGACCCTCAGAGATCTCACGGACAATGTGAACAGCACGACCAACGTCACCGACGGAGCGCCGGACGCGATCGTTCAATCCCTGTACTTCGACTACATGCCGTACTTCTTGGCTGCCTACGCCGAGGCCAGACCCCAGGTTCCGGTGTTTTCGGGGTCCTTCTCACGCCTGCTGATCGCGGACTACGGCGGCGCAAGCGATGTCGTCCTGGCGGGATTGGAAGGCATGGAGGGTGTCTCCTTTCCTCTTGTGGAGAACAACGACCGCGGTCGGTTCTTCACTGAGAATGTAGGGGGTCGCGTGGCCAATCTCCCGCCTTCGATCATGGCCGGCCAGTTCTATGACAGCGGAATTCTAATTGGGTTGGCCTCCCGGATTGCGATCGAGTCGTTGAGCGACGGAGCCACTCCGACTCCAGTCGAGATTCGAGACGCCCTCAGGAAGGTCAGCGACTCGGCTGGCGAGCCCATCGGCCCTGGGCCCGATGAGTTTGCTCGCGCGGTCAAGCTGATCTCCGAAGGAAAGGCGATCAACTACCAGGGTGTTTCAGGGGACTGCGACTTTGATGTTGCTCACCAACGGGCCAAGAGCAAGTTTGTGCGATGGCGGATTGAGAACAAGGCGTTCAAAGAGTACGAACGCTATGACTGTAGAAAGAGTGGGTGCCCTGCCGACGAGTGATTGCTGACCGCCTATTGATTCCGGTACCGGGCGAGAGGCGATCCGAAGTGGATCGCCCTCGAGTGCGCCTCAAGGCGGCGCGATGCGACCCACCGCATGCACCAGCTGGGGCGCGTCAATCGGCTTGCGCAAGATGGCCTTGCACCCCGCCTGGGCGCAGGAGGCGAGGATGCTCGGCGCGGTTTCGCTTGTGACCACGATGATGGGGATGGAGGCCGTCGCCGCGTTGCGGCCCAGCGCTGCAATTGCCTGCGCGCCGTTCATCCGCGGCATGGAGAAGTCCATGACGATGCCGGCCGGCAGCAGCCGCGTCGCGGTCTCCACCGCCTCTTGGCCATCTCGCGCCAGGACAACGTCATAGAGGGTGGAGAGGATCTGACGCTCCATCTCGAGGATGGTCTCCGTGTCGTCCACCAGCAGCAGCAGTCGTCGCTGCTTGGCCTTCTGGAGGGCGGGGCGGCCGGCCAGGGTCAGCGCTTCCGCCAGCGCGTCGACGCCCAGGACGTGCTCAACCGCGCCGGTCGCGATGGCCGCGGCCGGCATTGCGCTGGCAAGCGCGTCCTCCGGCCGCTGGGCCAACGTCAGGCCGCCCCGCTGCCGCATCAGCTGAATCCCCGTGCGCCCGTCATCCCCCAGGCCGGTCAGCACCACGCCCGCGGCCCCCACTCCAAACTCCTTGGCCAGCGACGCCAGCAGCACGCTGCCGGAGGGCCGCAGGCCGCGCACCGGCGCCCCCGCGTCCAGCCGGACCTTTCCCAAGGACACCATGAGGTGCGCGTCTTCCGGCGCCAGCAACACGGTGCCCGGCTGGAGCGGCTCTCCGTTCTGCGCGACGCGCACGGTCTGCTTCACGCCCTGCGACAGCCACTGCGCCAGTCCCCCCAACATTCCAGGCGCCAGGTGCTGGACGACCAGGAGGGGGACGGGGAGGTCCGCTGGCAGCAGCGAGAGGAGCTGGCGCAGGGCAGAGGGACCTCCGATGGCGCCGACCAGCCCCACGCATTGGATGGGCGTCGGTCGGCCCGGCGGTGGCCCAGAAGGCGCCAAGCCCCCGTCCACCCCAGCCGGTCCAGCGGGGCGCACGGAGGCCGCCGCCCGGACCGCGCCGCCGAGGACCGCTGCTTTCGCAGCGAAGGTGGAGGGTGTGCGCGTATCCGGCTTGCCAAGGACGTCGACCGCGCCGGCCTGGAGGGCTCGAAACGCAATCCCCACCAGCTCATCGCTCGCGCCCGAACAGATGACGACCACCGGTGTTGGGAGGACCGCCATGATCTCGCGGATGGCGTCAATGCCGTCGCGCCCGGGCAGCTGGACATCCATCGTGATGACGTCAGGCTTGAGGGCGATGGCTTGCTGGATGGCAGAGTCAGCGTCATGCGCTTCGCCGACAATCTCCAGGCCGCCCGCCTCCTGAAGCAGGTCCCTCAAGAACGCGCGAAACGTCGCCGAGTCGTCCACCACCAGGCAGCGCACCGGCTGTTGAGCGCTCACTTCGTACCTCCGCTCAGCGCCCGGCGCAGCGCCCCGGCCGTCATCCGTTCGATGCCGCGCAGGACCACCGAGTCCTCCACGTCCTCCAGCGCGTGCAGGGCGTTCCGGCGGGCCCGTTCGGCCTCCGCGCGGACCCCTAGCCGGCCCATCAACTTGGCGAGCTCCGCGTAGGCCACCGCCATGGTTCGATCCAGGTAGAGCGCGGAGCGCAGCGCTTCTGTGGCGCCCAGGAGGTCTCCTCTCGCCTCGCGCAGCATGGCGACCAGCAGGAACCCCTCCGGGAGCATCTCCTCTGCGGCGGCGGCCAGGCCCTCCCGCTCCGCCTCCTCCACAGCGCCGTTCCGCGCCGCTTCCACCGCGGCCTCCAGGCGGGTGGCGGGCGCAGGCGGCGCTCGCCGCGGCTTCGGTGCGTGCGGCCGCGCCTCAGCGTGCGCGGCGCGGCGGTCGGCTGACGCCGGTCGCCGGCTTGCGGGAGCACCCGCTGTGGAGCCCGCAGCAGAGCGTGTCCGGGGCGCGGCAGAGCGGGCGGGGGTGCCATGCCCTGAGGCTGCGCGCGGCCGGCGTGGCCCGGCTTTCGACTGCCCACCCGGCGTGTGCTTCCGCTTGATCAGCAGCGCTGCGCCCGAGGCGTGCCGCTGGAGCGGGAGGCCGGAGGCGAAGGGCAGCTCGGTCACGCTGACCAGCAGCGCTCCGTTTTCGGCCAGGGCGACGTAGAGGTCGCGCAGCACGTCCGCAGCCGCGCTGGGTTCGAAGTAGATGAGGACGTTGCGACAGACCACGCCCCGAAACGGCGCGCCGTGCGGCGGGCCGGAGAAGAGGTTGTGCTGCTGGAACCCCACCATCGCGCGCACATCCGGGCGGACCGTCCAGGTGCTCCCTCGCTTCTGGAGGTATCTGGCCACCAGATCCGGGCGCTGGTTCCGCACGGACCACGCCTGATAGTGCGCTGCTTGCGCATGCTTCACCGACCGGGTGGAGAGGTCAGTCCCGAGGATTGAAACCTGCTCCGGCTTGAGGCCCGCCTCCAGCAAGCAGATGGCCAGACTGTAGGCCTCCTCTCCGGTAGCGCAGGCGGCGCACCAGATGCGTACCGGCAAGTCCCCGGTCTGGCCAGCAATCTCCGCGGCGAGCGCTTCGAGCTGCTCCGGTTCCCGGAAGAAGTAGGTCTCTCCAATGAGGCAGTGCTCAAGGAGCGAGGCCATGCTGGTGGGTTCGTCCGCTTCGACCAGCTCCATGAAGCGCCGCAGCGTCACCCCTCGCTGCTTGGCGGCCGCGTCCACCGAGCCCGACAACGCGCAGCGCATCCCATGCGTCGTGATGACGCCGCTGCCACGCCTGAGCGCGGCGTCAATCACCTTCTGGTCGTGTGCAGTGAGCTCATCCCTTCGCGCGCCCATCCGCTCTCATCCCCGCCGAGGTGATGGCCTCCAGCGATAGCAACGGCAGCGTCTCATCCGCCTTCTGACAAAAGGCCGAGAGCATCCAGCCGCCGTCGTCGTTCTTGCGCGCCTCCCCCGAGGGGCCCTCCACCAGGCGAGGGGACTCCCAGAGTCCTTCAACCCGGTCCACCACCAGCGCGAGGTGCTGCGAGCCCGCGAGGATGGCCAGGTGCGCGTCCAGCGACGGCCGGCTCTCAACGCCCATCAGGCGCGCCAGGCTGAGCGCAACCATCACCTGGCCCCGGTAGATGAAGCGGCCCAGGACAGAGGGGGATGTATCCGGCATCGACTCCAGTGCGACCAGCTGGGTCACTTCTAAAATCCGGTCCGCGGCGAGCAGCGCCCTGACGCTACCGAAGCGCACCAGGAGAAACAGGCCCGCAAGCTCGTCGCCGGCAGTCAGGTTCACAAACTGGTTTTGTGCGGCGACCAGGCTGCGTTCAATCTCGCGGATTTGTTTACGCAGCGCTTGTCTTCGCTTGGCCGCCTCAGTCATGGCGCGAGCTCAGGGAAGCTTTGCGGGGCTCGCCGCCACCGGCTTGAGCTGGAGCAGCTCGCTGACCAGGGTTCGCAGCTGATCAAGCCCTACGGGCTTGCGCAGGAAGGCAGTGGCGCCCACCAGCTTTCCTTTGTGCTGGGAGACCGGATCCTGAAGCGAGGTGATCAAGACCAGCGGTACAGACTTGAGCGCCTGTTCGGAGCGGATGCTGGCGCACAGCTCGAAGCCATCCATGCCGGGCATCCGGACGTCGCTGAGAATGAGATCCGGTCGCCACACGCGCGCTGTTGCCAGCGCTTCGTGCCCGTTCTTCGCGTCCCGAAACTGGAGGTTCCAGCCCGTCAGATAAATCTGGATGATCTTGGCGATCGTCTGGGTGTCCTCGACGAGAAGAATCTTCTTCATTCCAAAGTCAACACGTCCGGGGACAGTGTCGTGGGACGTTGGCATGAGTTGAAGCGTAGGCGCCGCGTTCCGAGCGCCGCAACGGCGCCACTGTGCGCGGCTTCGCGGGCTGGATCAGCGGATGACGCGCGCGAGCCCGAGGAGATCTGCGCCGAGATCCTGACCCTCCACTTTGGCGCGTGCGACATTGACGACAATCTCCGGCTGTCCACTCGCCTGTTTGCCGACTGCGACGCTGACCTCGCCCTTCTCCGCGAGCTTCGAGCTGCCTGAAACAGTGAGGACTTGCTTCTTTGCGCAGATCTCTTTGATGCCGGGGGTGGGCTGCGTCAGGTAGACCACGGAGATGTTATCGGATACATCCTGTACGGTCTTGCCCAGCACCGCAGAGACCCCCACCTGTGTGAGCGTCTTCACGATGTCCCGGCTCGGGTCGCCCTCGTCGAGCACCAGTACCTGCACCTTGGTTTTCGCTGCGAGGGTCCGGTTGTAGACAAATATTTTTTTCAGGAACAATGCCTGGAGCTTTGAAGGGAGCAGCTCCTCGCCGCTCGCCCGGGCGGGCATAAGGAGCAGCAGAGGCAGTAGGATCCCCTGCAGCGCGGGCTTGATGTACTTCCCGAGCATGAATCCCCTTCGGGACTGCGGCGCAACCTCCGTATCGCGATATCGATCGTCGCGTTTGTATTCAACGGACGTTCGAGACCCTCGCCCCGCTGCCATGAAAACCATAGCTTGCTCACTCGCCAGCTTGCACGGTGGGCCAGCACCTACCTGGCGGTGGGAAGGCGCCGGTGTCTGATTGCGGGTCCGATTGGCCATTCTCTAAGCTTCACGCCGGTCTCTCGTGACACTGCTCTAAAGACGTCGACACGCAGCCAGCCCGTACCCGGATGAGTGAGGGGAAACGGTGGAATCGTCGAAGGCGCGCTCTGAAGCGAGGTGGCGGCAGGGGGTCCAATGGAAGCTCGTCGCCCTGGGGGTAGGGGCGGTCCTCGCCAACGCTCTGCTCCTGAGCGTTGTGCTGGGCCTTGGCGCGCGCTCGCGCTGGAAGCAGGACGCTGCTTCGCGGCTGGACGTGCAGGTGCGGCGCCTGGTGGACACCGCTGCTCCGCTCGTCGCTGCCAGGGACAAGGCTGGGCTGGAGCGGCTGTCCGCCGCGCTGCTGGCGGACAACGGGGAGGTCGCGTACTTCTCGGTTGACCTGCCCACGCGCGAAAACCTGGTTCGCGCCGTCCGGACTGCGCTCCCAACCACCCGCCCGCTGGGGGCGGAGCTGCAGCGGCTGGGGCTGGGCGGCGGGCTGCGCGAGCAGGAGCTGGCCGGCCTGGTGGTGCTTGAGCAGTCAGCGCCGGTCTACGCGGTGCCGGACCCGAAGGCCGCCGTCGCTGCCCCCGAAGCGCGGCCGCTCATCGCGCATGTGCGCGTCGGCTACCTGGCCACGTCGCTGCGCCGGTTCACGCTGGATGCGCTGGGGTTGGGCCTGGCCCTCGGGCTGCTCTGCGCGCTGGCGATGGGCGGCGCGGCGTACGCCTACGGAGGCCGGCTGGCCCGGCCCTATGAGACGCTGGCGGCGTGCGTGGCGAGCCTCGCCGCGGGTGACCTGCGGCAGCGCGGCCGACTGGAGGGGATTGAGGAGCTGGGTGAGCTGGGGGCCGACGTGGACAAGATGACCGCCGCCATGCGGTCGCTCGTTGAAGACCTGCAGTCCGCGTCCGTGGAGCTCGAACGGGAGGCGGGCAGCATCCTGGCCACCGCGCAGCAGCAGTCGTCGATGGTGAAGCAGCAGGTGTCCTCCATCAGCGAAACCAGCGCCACCTCCTCCGAAATCGCCCAGACCTCGAAGCAGGCCACGGAGTACGCCGAGTCCGTCATCAAGACCACCCAGCGCGCCGAGGAGCTGTCGCACGACGGCCAGCAGGTCGTCGAGGAGAGCGTGAACGGGATGGAGAAGCTGGTGGAGCAGGTCCACGCCATCGCCCTGTCCATCACGGAGCTGTCGGACCGGACGCTGCAGATTGGGAACATCAGCACCACCGTCAAGGACCTGGCCGAAAAGTCGAACATGGTGGCGCTGAACGCCTCCATCGAGGCCGCGCGGGCAGGGGAGCAGGGGCGCGGCTTCGCCATCGTCGCCATGGAGATGCGCAACCTCGCCGAGCGGTCGAAGGTGGCGGCGGAGCAGATCCGGACCATCATCGGCGAGGTCCAGAAGGGGACGCGCGCCGCGGTGCTGGCGACGGACGAGGGGAGCAAGCGCGCGAACGCCACCATCACGCTCGCGCAGAGCGCGGGCGCCACCATCAATCAGATGGCCCAGGCAGGGCGGGAGACGTCGCTGGCCGCGCGGCAGATTGCCAACAACTCCCGCCAGCAGACCACGGGCGTGGAGCAGATGGTCACCGCGATCACCGACCAGTCGAAGGCGATGGCGGACTCGTTGGAGAACAGCAAGCGCATTGAACAGGTGGTGGCGAACGTCTCCACGGTGTCGAAGCGACTCTCCACCGTTGTCAGCCGCTACCGGACCGAATGAGCAAGACCGGCCCCATCTCGTTCGGGGAGCTCTATCAACGCCTCGAGCGCGCGGAGCGACAGCTGCGCCCGGAGGAGGGCGAGGCCGAAGAGGAGCGGGCGCGCATTCTGGAGGAGCGCGCCGAACACCTGGCGCAGGTGCGCGCGGCGCGGGACGAAGCCCGGGTAGAGCTGCTCGCCTTCAAGATCCTCGACGAACGCTTCGCCATCGCGCTCTCGCAGGTGGAGGAGATTCTGGATGTGGCCGGGCTCTACCCGCTGCCGGGTGTCCGTCCCCACATCGCAGGTGTCGTGATGTCCCGGCTGCGGATCATCCCGGTGCTGGATCCGCGCGCTCTCATGCGGGTGGGGACCCGGATGTCTGACCTGAAGATCATCCTCGTCCTGCAAGCCCGGACCGGCCCCTTCGGGATCGTGGTGCAGGAGGTTCAGGGGCTGCTGGAGCTGGCCCCGGGCGCGCTCGCTGGGGGAGGGGGAGGGGCCGTCATCCACATCACCGACGATGGGCGCAGCGTGCTGGAGGCGGACGGAATCGCCCAGCTCGACGCCCTGGCAGGCGCTGCTGGGGGGGCTTAGAGGCATGTCAGGAGATCTGCTCGCCGCGCTCTGGCCGACATTCGTGGCGGACGCGCGCGAGCAGCTGGAGCGGATGGGCGACGCCGTGCTCCAGCTGGAGCGCGGTGTGCCGGGCGGGGCGGCGGAGCTGGACCAGCTCCGCCGTCTGGCGCATGGCCTCAAAGGCAGCGCCGCGAGCCTGGGGATTCGGGACGTGGAGCAGCTGGCCCACGCGATAGAAGGGCTGTTCGAAGATGAGGACGGCGCCCGCGCTGTGGCGAAGGTCAAAGTGGACGCCGCGCTCCAGGCGTTCTCTGCGCTCGAGGGGGCGATTGCAGGGGGCCTGCCGCAAGGGCCGTTGTTGCCGGAGCTGCCGAAGCTGCTGCTGAGCCTGTCGGCCGCCACCCCGGGCGGTGGGGGCGCTCTTCCGGCGCCGGACCCGGTCATCGCGCTGGAGAGCATCCTTCCGGTGTTCCGCGCGGAGGCCCAGGCGGCGCTCGAACAGATGAAGTCCTGGATCGCGGAGCTGTCCGCGGGGGCCGAGCCTGACGCGCTGCTGCAGCAGTTTCAGCAGTCCGGGCACAGCCTGAAGGGCTCTGCGCGCGCGCTGGGCGAGGCGGGCGTGAGTGACGCGGCCGCGCGCCTGGAGAAGGCGGCGGCGGAGCGCTCCTTGGAGGAGGTGTTCGTTCGGGTCGCGGAGCTCGCGGCCGCGCTGGGGTTGACCTCAGGGGCGGCTGCTCTGGCGCCGGCGCCCTCGGATGAGCTCTGGGAGATCTTCCGAGCCGAAGCGATCGAACAGGTGGGCGCGGTCGAGCGGGAGCTGGCGGAGCGCGAGAAGGCCACCGTGGCGTCGGCCATCGAGGAGGTCGAAGGGCGTCTGGGCCTGTTGTTTCGCAGCCTGAAGGAGATTGGCGCTTCGCTGTCCCGGCCGTCGTTGACAGGCGCGGCAGAGGCCATGGAGGCTGCGGTGAAGTCCGGCCGTCTGAACGACGCCCGCGACCAGCTGGCCTCCGTCCGCGCGGTCATCGGGCGGGTGGCGGGGCAGGTGGCGGCGCCGGTGGAACCGGCCCCGGCACTGCTGGGAAGCCTCGACGCGCTGGAGACGGAGCTGATCGGCTTGCGGTCTCCGGACCTCCAGGACCGGGCCGAAGCGGTCGCGCGAGCCAAAGCGTTGGCCGCGGGGTTGTGTCAGGAGGCCGCAAGCCGCGGCCTGAAGGAGGTTGTCGCGCTGGCCACCGCGCTCGAGGAACACTTCGAGCTGCTGCGCGAGCCAGGCGGTCAGCCGGCGGTGCTCGCGAAGGCGGCGGACGTGCTGATCGCGATACGGATGGCCTTGTCGGAGGTGCCGGAACCGCCGCTGCCTGCCGCGGAGGCCGAGTCCCCGCTCCCGCCAAAAGTGCCCCTGTCCTCCGCCCCCGCGGAGCCGGTAGCGGAGCCGCTGCAGGCAGACCGGATGGTTCGCGTCTCCGCGCGCACCGTGGAGCTCATCTCGCAGCGGATGGAGCACGTCGCGGTCAGCAAGGCGACGCAGGAGCGCCACCTGCGCCAGCTCAAGGGCGTGGGCGAATCCACCGGCGAGGTGCTGCGGGGGTTGGACAAGCAGGTCTCCCGCCTGCGTTTTGCCAAGGCCGCCGGGTGGGAGGAGCTGGCAGCGTTGGCCACGCGGCTGCGCGAGGTCGACAAGGCGCTCTTGCACATGGCGCAGAGCGAACGGGCGGCCACCGAACAGCTCCACATCGTCACCAGCGTCATGCGGCGGGACCTTCAGGACCTGCGCCAGGTGCCCGCGCGGACGTTTCTGGACTCCCTGCCGCGGGCGGTGCGCGAGGTGGCGGGCCGGCTGGGGAAGCAGGTGGAGCTGAAGGTGGTGGGGGAAGACGTCAAGGTGGACCGCACCGTCTCCGAGAAGTTGAAGGACCCGTTGCTCCACCTGGTTCGAAACGCCGTGGATCATGGGATTGACCGGCCGGAAGCGCGGCGGGCGGCCCAGAAGTCTGAGGCGGGGCGCCTGCTGGTCGCGGTGGAGAGCCGCGGCCCTCGCATCCGGGTGGAGGTGTCAGACGACGGGGCAGGGCTCTCTCTCGAACGCATCCGCTCCACGGCGGTCCAGCGCGGGCTGCTGTCCTCGGCAGCGCTCTCGCGGCTCAGCGAGGGCGAGGTGATGCAGCTCATCTTCAGGCCCGGCTTCTCCACGGCGGCGCAGGTGACCAGCATCTCAGGGCGCGGCGTGGGGCTGGACGTGGTGCAGGACGCGGCGAAAGCGCTCCAGGGCTCCGTGGAGGTCCACTCCGAGCCCGGGCGTGGGACGCGCTTCGTGCTGGACTTCCCGTTGTCGCTGGCCACCAGCACCGTGGTGCTGGTCTCTGCCGGGGGCTTTCAGGTCGCCGTCCCGTCGCTGAACGTGGAGCGGCTGGTCAAGCTCCGGCCTGAGTCGGTGCTGACGGTGGGCGGGCAGCTGATGGCGAAGGTGGATGGGACGCACCTGCCGCTCTTGAGGCTGAGCGACGCCCTGGGAATCCCCGCTTTCGGCCGCCACGAGCGCGGGACGTCGCGGGCCTTCCTGCTGTCGAGCGGCGGTGCCCGGGTCGTCTACACGGTCGACAGCGTGGAGGGTCAGGAGGAGGTGGTGCTGCAGCCGCTGGGCGCTCAGCTGCTCCACGCCAAGCACCTGGCGTCGATGACCGTGGTGGAGGGGGTGCGGATTGTCCCGGTGCTGAGCGTGCCGGCGCTGATCGCGTTTGGGCAGCGCTCGCGGGAGCGCGAGGAGGTGACCGCCGCGCGGCCGCGGATTCTGGTGGTGGACGATTCGCTGACCACCCGGCTGGCCATGAAGTCGGTGCTCGAGCTTGCGGGGTACGAAGCGGTCACCGCGGCCAACGGCGCCGAAGCGTTGGCGCTCCTGCAAGAGGAGTCGTTCCGGCTGGTGGTCAGTGACATTCAAATGCCAGAGCTGGATGGCTTTGAGCTGACCCATCGGATCCGCGCTGACCCGGACCTGGCGGATACCCGCGTGGTCCTCATCTCGGCGCTCGCGACCGCAGAGGACCGGAGGGCAGGGCTGGCGGCGGGGGCGGATGGGTACCTGGTCAAGAGCGAGGTGGAGCAGGGCGGACTGCTGGAGGTGGCACGTCAGCTGGTCGCCGCCGGGGGCACCGCTGAGGGAGGTGGCCCATGATCCGCTGCCTCATCGTGGATGATTCGCCTTCGTTCCGCGCGCTCATGCGGCAGATCCTTCAGACCGCGCCGGGGGTGATGGTGGTCGGTGAGGCGGAGAATGCGGACCAGGCGGTGAAGCTCACGCTGAGTCTGCGGCCGACCGTCGTCACCATGGACGTTCAGATGCCGGGGCGCAGCGGCATTGATGCCGTCTCCGAGATCATGAAGGTGCAGCCCACCCCTGTCATCGTCGTCTGCTCGGGCGGGGCCGACGAAAGCCTGGGGATTGCCTTCCGTGCGCTGCAGGCCGGGGCGCTCGAGGTGCTGGAGAAGCCGCAGGCCCTTCCGGTGGCGAGGTTTCATGCCCGCTGCGAAGCCATCCGCCTGGCGGTCCGGGCGGTGGCGGGGCTGCTCCATCCGCTTCGCGCGCCCACCTCGTTGCGAAGCCCGGCGCCGGCCGCTCCCAGCGCCGTCGCGCGGGGCGCGCGCTGCGTGGGGGTGGTGACGTCGACCGGTGGGCCGCCCGCGCTTCATCGGCTGCTCACCGCGCTGCCGGCGAGCTTCGAAGCGCCGCTGCTCATCGTCCAGCACCTGGCGGAAGGGGTGGTGACGGGGCTGGCGCGCTGGCTGGACGAGTCCAGCGCGCTCGACGTGCGCGTGGCAGAGGCGGGAGAAGTCATTGCGCCGGGGACCGCGCTGCTCGCGCCGGACGGAGTGCATCTGTGCGTCTCCCGAGGCCGGGTGCGGTTCGACTCCGGTCCCAAGGGGAGTGGCTTCCGGCCCTCCGGCTCCGTGCTGCTGAAGTCGCTGGCCCAGGAGTACGGGGCTTCTGCCGCGGGCGTCGTCCTCACCGGGATGGGAGACGATGGCGCTGCGGGCCTGCGCGCGCTGCGCGACTGCGGTGGTTTCACCGTCGCCCAGGGGCCCACCAGCTCCGTTGTCTTCGGCATGCCCCAAGCTGCGATAGACCTCGGAGCGGCCGAGGTCATCGTTGAGCTGGAATCCATCCCCGCGACCCTGGAATGGGCCGCCAGGAAGCAGCCCGCCCTATGGCCCTAGTGTCCTTCGATCACTTCTCGCTTCGAACGAAGCTGATTGCGTTGATCTCGACCTTGCTGGCCGCGCTGTCTGTCTTTCTGGTCTGGTTCTTCCCAACGCGGATGGACGCCACCGCGAATGTCTGGCTTGAGCGCCGCGCGAAGGGCATGGCCATTCTGTTGGCGAACGCGGTGGCTCCGGGGTTGGAGTTTGAGGACGCCACCCAGGTCACCCAGCGCCTGGGTGGATTGGACACCGCGCCGGACGCGGTCTACGCGGTGGTGCGCAAGGCGGACGGCACCGTGCTGGCGAGCTGGCACGAGAGCGACTACCAGCAGGTAGGGCCGTCCCTCCCTGATGAGACGTATGTCGAGAGGACCGGAGACGTGCTGCACGTCGTCCAGCCCATCTGGACCAAGCTCGGCGACAAGGGCGCGCTCGCGGTGGGGTTCGCGGCGACAGAGCTGGAGAAGGAAAAGCAGGACTACTTCATCGTCGTCGGCGGCGTGTCGACGGGCCTGTTCACCGCCGGCGTGTTGGCCATCTTCGTGATTGGAACCCTGCTGGTGCGCCCCATCCGGAGGATGACCGAGGTGGCGTCTGAGATCGCCGGAGGGGACCTGGCGGCCGCAGAAGAGGCGCTCGGCGGGTTGGCTCACGAGGACGAGCGGGCGGAGGGGTCTGGCGGCCGGGTGCGGAGGATGGACGAAGTGATACAGCTGGCCCGCTCCTTCGCGCGGATGCTCGTGTCGTTGCGGGATGGCTCCTCCACCCTTCACCGCTCCGCGGCCATCCTGAGCGAAGCGGTTGAAAACCTCACCTCCGTGACCGACCAGCAGAGCGAAGCCATCAGCCGGCAAGCGGCGGCGCTCCAGGAGACGCAGGTGAGCGCTCAGGGGATACGCGACACCTCGTTGGTGGCCTCCAACCGCGCGAGGATGGTGATGCAGGTGGTGGATGGGGCGAACGCCGTCACGCGGTCGGGCGAAGCGGCGATTGACCAGACCCTGACCGCGCTCGGGGAGATCCAGTCGAGGGTCGGAGAGATTGCCCGGCAGATCACCGAGCTGAGGGAGCGCGCGAGCCAGATTGGCGGCATCACCGACACCGTGAAGGAGCTGGCGGATCAGTCCAACATGCTGGCGCTGAACGCGGCGATCGAAGCGGCCCGTTCCAACGAGCAGGGGAAGGGCTTTGGGGTGGTGGCGCAAGAGATCCGCGGGCTTGCGGACCAGTCGGTGCAGGCCGCCAGCCGGGTGGGTGACATCCTCGAAGACATCGGCCAGGCCGTGCAGGTCGCGGTCTCCATCACCGAGGACGGCTCGAAGCGGATTGAGGGAGGGCTGGCGCAGGTGAAGGCCTCCGGCGCGAACCTGTCGGAGCTCTCCACGATGGTGAACGAGAGCGCGGCGGCGGTGCGGGAGATTGCCACCGCCGTGAACCAGCAGACCGCCGGCTTCGCCCAGATCCTCTCCGCGGTGAACGACCTCTCCCGGATGATGGATGACGCGGTCCGTGGGATTGACTCCACCAAGACGGCCATCGGGACGCTGAAGGAAGTCTCCGAGGGCATCATCACCGTGGCGCAGCGGTACCGGTTGTAGAGCGCCGATGTCGCGGCACCTTTGTCTACAAGTGCAGGTGTTGTGCAGAGCTCTTTAGGAAAACAATTGGCTTGCAGCCTTGGGCCTCAGGTCGATGATGCCAAGGCTTAGCTGGCCTCCGCGCGGGTCGCGAGACTCCAATGCTCCTCAACGGGAAGCTGCCTGGAACCCTTCAGCTCGCCTGGAGACGCGCCGCCCGGCGGTGCGTTGAGCTGGCCCTCGTGCTGGGAACGGTGTTCCCCGCCCAGGCCCAGGAGGCGACCGTCGAAGATGAAGAGCTTCGCCGGCTCGACGCCATGTCGTTGGAGGACCTGCTCAAGGAGCCGGTTGTCACCGCGGCGGGTGGCGAAGGCGAAGAGCGGGCCATGACGCCTGCGAACGTTGTCTCTATCAGCAGCGCCACCATCGCCCGCCAGGGGTGGCGCTCGCTGGCGGAGATTTTGGCGCACGTCCCTGGGCTGTACGTCGTCGACGACCATGTGCTGCCCTCCCTTGGCGTGCGCGGCGTCACGGGAGGTCCCCGCGCTGGAACCCGGATCGTCAAGATCATGATCAACGGGTATCCCATCTCATTCCGGCCGGATCTCACCGCCTTCCTCGGTCCAGAGTTCATTCCCATTGAAGCCGTTGAACACGTGGAGATTGTCAAAGGGCCATTGTCTGCTCTCTACGGAGCCAACGCCTTCATCGCGACCGTGAATGTCATCACGCGAACTCCGCAGAACGCTTTTTCAGCGTCCGCTGCGGGACGGGTAACCCTGATTCAGAGCCGCCCGGGATATGGCGCCTCCTTCCTCGCCGCACAGAAATCGAGCTCAGTCGATCTGCTGGTGTCGATGACTCTCGACGAGCTGGACCGTTCGGGACTGTCCGTGCGGAACACGTTTCCGCTCGAGCTGTTGGCGAACGACAGCGTGGTGAGCCAGGACGACCGGTCCAGGCCCATGAGCCTCTACGCTCAAGTCGGCCTCACCACCGAACGCTTCGGAAGGTGGACCCTGGCGGGAGGCCTTCAGAAGTCAGATTCGAGCGCCGAGTTTCAGATCAACTCACTTTTGACCCATCTGTCCCGGCAGTCACTCGTCAACGGTTGGGCGCATTTGAAGTACGAACAGTCGAGCGGTCGTCTGTCCTGGGGTGGCCAGCTTGGGTTCTCACAAGGCGGGCCCACCAGCGACAACCGGGCCTTTCTGACCGGCAACTATGTCGACGTGTATACGCAACACCTGGACTATCGAGCGGGCAGCGGGACGGTCTTTGTCGCCTGGAGGCCCCTTGAGGAGCGGCTCAGCCTCAAGGTCGGTGTGGACGTGGAGTACTCGCACGAGGATGTCCTCTATTACACGCAGACCTACGGAGCCGACAAAGGAGAGCACAAGGCGGGAGACCGGGTTGACCTTGTGCAGGAGGGGGCAACGAAGCGGATTGGTGTTTCAGGCCTGGGCGCGTATCTGCAGGCAACGTCCAGCCCGTTCCTGCAACTGCCCAACCTGCGGTTGTCCGGGAACATCCGGGTGGATCGGATCGCGTTTGGCGAGGTGCTCTTCCCGCTCCAGCTCAGCTGGCGTGGGGCGCTGGCCTACCGTTGGTCTGACTCGGTGGTAACGAAGATCATCGCAGGCTCTTCGTTTCAGACGCCCTCAGGCGTGCTGCTCTACGGCATCTCTGGTTTCGGCGCATCCAACAATGTCGTGGGTGCGTTGAATGTGCCCGTACAGACCAGCCTGCGGCCCCAAATTGTAACAAATGTTGAAGCCATCGGGGTTCTCCAACCTGCTGAGTGGATATCTCTCGAAATTGGCGTGTACTACCAAATTCTGCATAACAAGATTGAGTTTGCGCGCGTGCCCATCTCCGGGCACTACTTCGCGAGGAACGGCGGCGAGCGCAGGAGCGTGGGTGTCGAGCCGGTGATTCGGCTCTCTTTCGGCTGGCTGAAGCCCTACCTCTCGGGCGGCGCCGAGCTGCTGTTGACCCCCGCCGCCGTACCGGAGCTGGCCCCGGCGCAGTATCCGACCCTCATGGGCGTCGCCGGCGTCGACCTGGAGCTGCCCTACGTCAACGTTGCTGCGAGCGTGAGGGTGGTCGGCCCGCGAGGTGCCACGCAGGCCAATATCCTCATCAATGGCTCGGTGCCGTACGCTCTCCCGGGGTACCAGTCGTTGGATGTGGCGGTCTCCACGCGGGGGATTCGCTTCTTCGAAGCCGGTGAGACCGTCGCCCGCATTCGCGGCACCAATCTCTTGAACACGCGCTACGACGAGCCGGGGTTCTCCGGGTTCGACGTGCCGGCCCTGGGCCGGACGGTCCAGGTCGAGATCAATCAAACCTTCTAGCTGCGGTCAGGGAGGTCCCGTGATGGCCCGAGTGAGGATGCCTACATCTCCGATATTGCCGTCAACAGCCTCAACTAACCAGGGCGTCTCAGGGGACTGCGACTTTGATTCGCACCAGCGCGCCAAGAGCAAGTTTGTACGTTGGCGGCTCGAGAGCAAGGCGTTCAAAGAATACGAACGCTATGACTGCCGTAAGAGCGGCTGCCCAGCGGATGGGTAACGCCCCGTCTGCCGAAGGCGTTCGAGAGGCCATCCAGCGCGGACGTCACGATACCTCGACGTTCCGCGCTGCGCTGCTGGACGTTCCACCCAACGCGCGTGATGTCTGGCTGGACGCCGTGCTCGGGCTTGGCGAGCTGCCCGCGGATGGACCGGAGCTCCCGCGGGGTTGCGTCCCCTATCTGCCGTGCCCGGTTGATGTGTTGCTGGGCATGGTTGAACAAGCGGAAGTGCATGCTTCGGACGTGTTTGTAGACATTGGTTCGGGAGTGGGAAGGGCCGCGGCCTTCGTTCATCTCCTCACCGGCGCGTCGGCCATGGCCATTGAGATTCAGCCCGCCCTGGCGTTGGCCGGGAGGGAGCTCATGTCCCGCCTGCTCCTCACCCGTGTGACGTGTGTCCAGGGCGACGCGGCAAAGCTCACCGAGCGTCTGACCGTCGGGTCCGTTTTCTTCCTCTACTGCCCCTTCAGCGGCGAGCACTTGGAGAGAGTGCTCGAACCGCTTGAGTCCCTGGCGCAGACGAGGGTGCTGCGGATCTGCTGCGTGGACCTGGCGCTACCCCCTCGCGGGTGGCTCACCCGGGACGCTTCAGCCTCCGGAAACCTCACCGTCTATCGAACCGCGCTTCAGTAGTTGGTGATGCGGAACGCGTCGACGTCCATGTACGTCCCGCTGAGCTTGGTGACCTTGATGGTGTGCGTCCCGTTCGCCAGGCCCGACTTCGTGAACACCGTTTGCTGCGGCACGAACGTGGCGTTGTAGACGTTGACCGTCGTGGCTGCCGCGCCGTCGACGGAGACGGAGATGTTTCCGCGGTCCGCGTTCTTCTCCGTGATGAGTGACACGGCGGTCCCGGTGAAGGTGTACACGGCCGAGTCCCCGTTGTTGACGGTGTAGTGAAGGCTGTCGCCCACGTCCCCATGGCCGCGCTTGGTCGCCGCGGTCCAGGTGCCGTTGAAGGCGATGGCAGGGTGGGAGTCGTCCACGAGCTCCGTCGGGAAGGAGATGACCTGAAAGCCATCGAGCTCCATCCAGGATCCGGTGGACTTCGTCACCTTGATGGTGTGTACGCCGGGGCTCAGGCCCGTCTTGGTGAACACCTTCTGGCTGTAGCTGCTGGTGGCAGCATAGTTGTCGACTGTGGTTGCCGCTCCGTTGTCGATGGAGACCAGCATGTTTCCGTGGTTCGCCGCCTTGCTGGCGAAGACCGAGATGCCGGTCCCGCGGAAGGTGAAGCTGGCGGACGCCCCGTTCACTGTCGTTGAGTGAATGCTGTCGTTGATTTCACCCACGCCGCGGTTCGTCCCCACGCTCCAGGCGCCGC
The DNA here is from genome assembly GCA_044230055.1 of Myxococcaceae bacterium. GTDB lineage: Bacteria > Myxococcota > Myxococcia > Myxococcales > Myxococcaceae > JBGART01. Next base: position 95,408 of record JBGART010000005.1, read on the forward strand.
CGGCGTAGGCAATGGCGCTGTCTGTGTCATCCACCGTCGCCTTGGTGTCGTGCGTCACTTCGAACGCGTCGACCTCGAACCACGTTCCGTCGTTGGTCTTGGTGAGCTTGATGGTGTGGTTGGCGTCCGTCAGGCCGGTCTGGCTGAACAGCATTTGCTGCGGCGCGCGCACGGCCGCGTAGGAGGAGACCGTCACCGCCGTCCCGTTGTCGATGGAGACCGTGAAGGTGCCCAGCGCGGTGTCCTTGAGGCCGATGACGGAGATGGCGGACCCCTTGAACGTCAGGCTGACGCTGGCCCCGGCGACGTTGGAGCCGTGCACGCCGTTGCCGTAGTCGCCGGTGTTGCGCCCCTGCGCGTTCGCCCACGAGCCTGTGTAGACAACCTGAGACTCCGTGTCGTCCACCAGGTTGTTGTTCGTAAGCAGGATGCGGGAGTCCATGGAGTAGTCACGGGTCCCGTTCGGGTCTTCCAGCCACAGCATGAGGTTTCCGCGGCCGACGGCCCTCAAGGTGAAGGCGACGTTCTGGCTTGCGCCCGGCGCGAGCCCGTTGATGATGACGGGCGCCGAGATGTCCCGCGCGATCTCCGGGCTGGAGGTCCCGTAGTAGGACTCCACGAGCCTCACCTTCCAGTTGTTCCCGACGACGCTGCCGACGTTGGTCACCTTGGCCGTCACCTGGATGATGGAGTTGTCCATCACCTTGTACGCGAGCGGACCGGTCGCCTGCAGGAACCCGCCCGGCCCGGCGACGGTCAGCGGAACCTCGTTGACGTGGACGTACGTCTCGCTCAACACCGGGTAGGCGCAGACCCCGATGGATGCGGCGTCCAGCCCCACCGGCATCATCCGGTAGTAGGGGTTGGTGGTGGTGCAGCCGTACTTCCCAACCGGCACCGCCTGGACGTAGTCCGGCCGTCCGTTGGGCGAGTCGTAGAACAGGCCGTACTCGACGCTGAGCGGGTCGGTGCTCCACGGCGTCGCGCCGAAGGCCGCCGGCTCGATACGGGTGTTCGCACCCGGCATCGCCAGGAAGGTGTCGAACGAGTTCATGGAGAAGTCGTCGCACTTCGTGGTGGGCGCGTCCGGGAAGATCTGCGGCGTATACCGGTGGAGGACCATCGCCCCACGGCAGCGCTTGGCGGTGGGCTTACCGATGTTGGGGTCGTCAATCGGGTTGTTCCAGCCGAGGAAGTCGGCGAAGGTGTCCGCCATCGGCAGGGTGAGGTTGGGCCGTCCTGCCATCACCGGGAGGATGTTGCCGTCGGCCATCAGCAGCGCCTGGTACACCGCATCCAGTCTAAGGGGCACGCCCGTCGGCCGGCCGAGCACCAGCGCGTCGTTGCCTTTGCTCTCCTGCGCCACCCAGGAGGCGAAGTCCACCTGAACGGATTGGTCGTTCGTCGTCGCACCGGAGAACATCAGGCCGCCCGCGACGTAGACGCGTTCGCTGATGGTCCCCGCCAGCACCGTCGCGCCCGCGTTCATCATGCCGGTGTGCGTCTGGACCGTCTGGCCACCGCCAATCTGGCCAATCGACATGGTGCGGGAAGGCGGCGCGTTCCAACGCCAGACGGACTTCACGTAGCCGGCGACGCCCGTGTAAGACGTGTTGGTGGGCGCGGTGATGAGGAAGACGCAGTACTTGCTGGAGCCCCAGACCAGCGCTTCCCAGACGGCCAGCGTCACCGGGCCGCCCGAGGTCTGAGAGAAGCCCCACGGGAGCTTCTTGATCGCCGTGTACATGGTGCCGCTGGGGTTTGCCGCGAGCATCTTCGCGAACGCCGTCGAACCGATGCCGAGCACCACGCACGACGAGGTCCGGGGCGTGAAGACGTCCTCGCCGCTGAAGAGCATCTTGTTGGGCGCGGTGCCCAGGGCGTGAATGTTCACGCCGATGTTGGCCGTGGCCAGCGTGGCTGCGGCGAGGTTCGTCCCGCTCACGTTGGTGCCGCCGACGTTGGTGCCCGCGACGTTGCTCCCTCCCAGGTTGCTCCCGGCGACGTTGGTGCCCGCGACGTTGGTGCCGCCGACGTTGGTTCCGGCGACGTTGGTGCCGCCGACGTTGGTGCCCGCGACGTTGTTGCCGGCGACGTTGTTGCCGCCCAGGTTCGTCCCGCCCAGGTTGTTGCCGGCGACGTTGTTGCCGCTGACGTTGGTTCCGCCCAGGTTGGCGCCGCCCAGGTTGGTCCCGGCGACGTTGTTACCGCTGACGTTGGCGCCGCCCAGGTTGGTGCCGCCGACGTTGGTCCCGGCGATCTCCTGTTCCGCCTCACCGACGGCGTCTGACACATCCAGCAGGCCTGCCTCCGGAGGTGCGCAGCCAACAGCGAGCAGCAGAACTCCGAGCAGCCGGGTTGTGAATCTCAAGTCGCCTCCGAGAACGAACGATGGGAACGGGATGCGAGGCAAGACCCGGACCTCGCGGGCAGGCCAGTCATTTCGAGTACTCAGGGACGGCGCTCTCTCGGCCGTGCACGTGATGTGCAGCCGGCGGTGCGCTCCAGGAGAACGCAGCGTCTGGGGCTGCGTGCCTTCGCCGCCCGTGCGGCTGTTGCGTTCCGCGCTCTCGAGAGGGACTTGAGCACAAGCGCGGAGTGAAACATACAGGTGCTACGAGCTGTATCGGCGTGGTTGTACACGCGTTCCGGTGCGGTCTCCTCTGTCCTCTGTTCTATTGCGGAGTCAAAAGTGAAAACAAATTGTGTGTTTGGTGTGTTCACGCTGTCCGCAGCGCTCGCGTTGTCCGTGTCATGTGTGGGAGCTGAAGGTGCCGCAACGACAGAGGCTGCGCACACCAGCGAATCCGCCCTGGCCACCACTCCGGAGGCCGGAGAGGGATGCGAAGTGACCGCCGCATGGATCCGGGAGAACGCTGGGCGGCTGCCGACGACGTTTGAGGCCGTCAAGGGCCACTCCCTCGGCTACCGCCGGGCCATCTATGACGCTTCTCCTCCCTCTGTGCAGGATGAGCTTTGGAGGAGCCACTTCCGCGCGTACATGACCTCTCATCCGAACCTCAACCAGACCCAGCGCTCCATCCTGGACCGCCTCATCGCGAATCCCAGGTTGGATTCCATCGAGCTCGAAGTGGTGGGGGCGTTCGGCGCCGCGGAGGCGAACGAGGTGGTGGGCGTCATCGGAGAGATGCCGGCTGATCCGGTAGAGGCGGTGGACGCGAAGGCCGACCAGGAGCGTTCCGCATCCGCGGTTCCCGCGTTCCCGGACTGCAACTGCTCTCGGGCGTCCAACTACTGCCGCTTCGGCGCCTGGCAGCTTCCGTGCACGAAGATCACCATGGGGACCATCGGCTGCAAAGCCCAGTCAGGCTGCGGCTTCCTCTGGCGCTACACCTGCGACGGCCGCTGCGGCTGGTGACGCAGCGAAGCTAAAGCGGTGCGGCCGCGGCGCCTGGGGTAGGGGCGCCGTGGTTGCGCTGCCGAGCTTCAGCGCTCGTCGTCCGTCTCCCCAAAGACGAGGGCGCCTGCCCCAGCTACCGGAAGGGCAGCGAGCCCACCCACCGTTCTGGCGTTGACTCTTGGAGGTGTCCCGCTGGTTGGCGGCGGCGGTCCCAGGGCAGATCGGACCGTGTTTCTACCCGCCTCCTTCGCTTCGTAGAGGGCGTGATCCGCTGCGCCTACCAAGCCGCCTGCGCCGGTCACGAGGTCGGTCCGGGAGGCGTCGGCTACGCCAATGCTGACCTTGATCGCCCCGGCCTTGGTCGCCTTTGCCCTCTCCGCGATGGTGGCTCGCAGGAGCTCTGCCAGCTTCGCGGACTCTTCCAGCGGCATGCCGGGAAGCAGGACCGCGAACTCCTCGCCGCCATAGCGGGCGCCGCTGCCTTTGCCCTCCGCTTTCAGCGTGCTGTCGATGATCTGGTAGACCTGCCGGAGTACCTCGTCGCCCGTGCGATGGCCAAACGTGTCGTTCACGCGCTTGAAGTGATCGATGTCGATCATCATGAACGAGAGGGGCGTGTTCTCCTGCCGCGCGGTCTTGAAGGCGGTGCCGAGGTGCTCATCCAACCAGCGGCGGCTGTGCGCGCCGGTCAGGGCGTCGCTGTAGGCAATCCGATTGAGCCGTTCGACCTCGGCTTCGAGATCAGACAGCCGGACCGGATCCGCGAACTCGTCGCCTGCCCTCCCGATCTGCTGAAGCCGGGCTCCGACCCGATGCGCACCCTCGACGAGGCTCTCCTTCGCCCGCACGCCTGATCGCACAACTATGTTCGGCACCCGGGGGCTCATCGCGTCGCTTCTGAGGTGTCGCTCCAAACTGACGAGAAGTTGCGAAATTCGTGAAGTCGTAACGAAGTCAATGGCTTGGACAGGCCCGCCAAAGGGCAGCCCGCCGTTTCAGGAGCTGCACGAGAGCGCAGAGCAGCCGGGCTTGCTGCGGGCCCAGTCGGGGCGCTTGGCCGCGTAGGCGTCGCTGTCCGGTTGCTCGTCGAAGGGGCGGCGCAGCACTTCGAGGAGGGCGTGGATCTTCGAGTCATCGCCCTCGTGCGCGGCGTCAATCGCCTCCTGGGCGAGCCAGTTGCGCAGCACGAACCGGGGGTTCACCGCGTCCATGCGGCGCGCCAGCTCCGCGGGCGGGATGCCCTCCTGCCTCGTACGGTGCCACCAGGAGGTGAGCCACCGCACGCCCTGCGCGAGGTGGTCTTCGGGCGCCGGACCGTAGAGCGCCGCTTGCAGCTGCGCGGGCAGCGCCCAGGGGGCCGCCGGCAGCAGCGCCACCTGCGAGAGTCGGCGGAAGAAGACGGTCATGTCCGTCTCCCGTACGGCGAGCCAGGCGAAGCAGTCCTGCAGGAGGCTCACGTCGGCTTCGCCGGTGAGCGAGGAGAGCCCCAACTTCGCGGCGAAGCGGCGCGCTGACTCTGCCTCAAAGGTTCGCTGGTACTCGACGACCCCTGCCTCGAGGAGCGCCTCGTCCCCTTCGAACAGAGGCAGCAGGGCCACCCCCAGCCGCTCCACGTTCCACAGGCCGATGGGGGGCTGGTTGCCGAAGCGGTAGCGCCGCTCCTGTGCGTCCGTGGTGTTCGGCGTCCAGTCTGGATCGAAGTCGTCGACCCAGCCGTAGGGCCCGTAGTCGAGGGTCAACCCGAGCACCGACATGTTGTCGGTGTTCATCACGCCGTGCACGAAGCCCACCGCCTGCCAGTGGGCGATCAACCGCGCAGTGCGCCTGGCCACCTCGAGGTACAGCGCGGCGTACGCGTCCTTCCGGGGCTCGCCGAGCTGGCGGAAGAAGCGGGTGAGCGTGTAGTCGGCCAGCTGCTTCAGCAGGCCCACTTCGCCGCGGCTGGCGCAGAGCTCGAAGTGGCCGAAGCGTAGGAAGGAGGGCGCCACCCGGCAGACAATCGCCCCAGGCTCGGGCGCCGGGTGACCGTCGTAGAACAGGTCGCGGATGACCTCCTCGCCGGAGCGCACCAGCGAGAGGGCCCGCGTGGTGGGGACCCCGAGGTGGTGCATGGCTTCGCTGCAGAGGAACTCGCGGATGGACGAACGAAGCACCGCGCGCCCATCTCCGCTGCGGGAGTACGGCGTGGGGCCGGCGCCCTTCAGCTGCAGCTCGTGCCGCGTCCCGTCCGGAGCCACCCCCTCACCCAGGAGGATGGCCCGGCCATCCCCCAGCTGCCCCGCCCAGTTGCCGAATTGATGGCCGCCGTAGTTGGACGCGTACGGCACCATCCCGGGCCAGAGCGTGTTGCCCGCGAGCACCGAGACGGTTTCGGGCGAACGAAGGGTGGCTTCGTCCAGCCCCAGCTGCTCCGCCACTTCGCGCGAGTGGGCCACCAGCCGCGGCGCCCGCACCGGCGTGGGCTGCACCTTCGACCAGAGCGCGCCCAGGACCCGGCGAGGGCGCAGGTCCGTGCGGGCATCACCGGGGGTGGCGTCTACGAAGTCCGAGGCGAAGCGCATGCGTTGGCGGGTTCCTATCAGGGTTCGGCGTGAGGTTTCGGTGTGGGTGAGAATTGACTTTGATTTGCAATATCAATATTGACCCTGCCCACCTATGGCACGAAATACCGGACCCCGAGGACGCCGCGCCCGCAGACTCTTCATCGGGCTCAGCCACATCACTGAAAAACCCGCCGAGAAGGATCCCGCCCTGAGGCGGCCGTATCCGCCGGGCCAGCACGGGCCGACAGGGAAGGGGAAGCCGACAGACTACGGCGTCCGCCTCATTGAGAAGCAGAAGCTCAAGCTCGTCTATGAGCTGCTGGAGCGGCAGTTCTCCCGCTACATGAAGCGGGCGAAGGCAAGCCGGACCAACGCGGCGGTGGCGCTGGCGGTGCTGCTGGAGTCGCGGCTGGACGCGATGGTCTGGCGCGCAGGCTTCGCCACCAGCGTGCGCCAGGCGCGGCAGTTCGTTCGCCACGGCTACTTCCTGGTCAACGGCCGCAAGGTGAACTTCCCCAGCACGGAGCTGCGCCCGGGCAGCACGGTTACGCTGCTGGAGCGCTTCCACGCACACCCGCTGTTCGCCGACGTGGCGGTGAGGACGGGGCACCGGCGGCCTCCTGCGCACTTCGCCGTGGACAAGAAGGCCTGGTCGTTCACCGTCCGCACGTTGCCGCAGGGCGATGAGCTGCCCGTCGCGATCGACCTTCCGCGCGTCATCGAGCTGTACTCATGAGGGCCGCGCTGGCGCTGCTCGTCGTCCTGGCCGCGGGTTGCCGCCGCCCCGCGGCGGAGCCGGGAGAGCCGCCTCCGCCGCCTGCTGCGCCCATGGTGGCGTTCCGTTCGCCGGCTCCGGGGCAGGTGGTTTCTGCTTCCGAGGTCGACGTCGCGGCGACGGTGGAGGCGGCCCTCGACGTGAAGGAGGCGACGCTTCAGGTCGACGGGCTTGCTCCGAGGTCGCTCCAGGTCAACGGCAAGGAGCTCTCCGCGAAGGTCGCAGTGGCGCCCGGACTCCACCGGCTGGTCGTTCAGGTGACGGACGCGTGGGACCGGGTGGCGACGGCGCAGGTGGACTTCACGCGCGCAGACGTGCGACCGCCGACCATTGCCATGACCGGGCCCGCGGATGAACAGCTGCTCGTCTACAGCGCGACGGTGCGCGGCTCCATCGTCGACGACGTGGCGGTGGCCAGCGCGGAGTGCGTGCGGCCGGATGGGAGCGTGGAGCCCGTGGCGCTGGATGGCCAGGGCGCCTTCAGCCTGACGGTCCAGCCGGTCCCGGGGGAGAACCTCCTCGTCGTCCGGGCCCAGGACGCCGCGGGGAACCGGAGCGAGCAGTCGCTGCGCTTCGCCTTCGCACGCCGGGTCAGCGCGGGCTCGCAGCACAGCGGGCTTGTGGTCGATGGAGGGGTGATTGTCTGGGGACGAGATCACCTCGGCCAGCTGGGGCTGGGCGCTGCCCCGGACGGCGGCTCCTCGCTGCCGGCGGGCTCCACCACCGTCGGCGTGCGCGTGCCGTCTTTGAGCGGGGTGGTCTCCCTCGCGTTCGGCGGCATCAGCTCGCTCGCGCTCACGGCCGACGGCCGCGTCTTCGCGTGGGGCGACAACGGGGACGGACAGCTGGGGCAGGGCGCATCCGCGGACGGCGGCGTTCAGACGGGGAACCTCTTCGAACCCCGGCCGGTGCCGGGTCTCACCGGCGCGGTGGCCGCGTCGTTGGGCTTTGCGCACGCGCTGGTGTTGCTGCGCGACGGCAGCGTTCAAGCGTTTGGCTCGAACGCCAGCGGCCAGCTGGGGGACGGCAGCACCACCTCGCGCAGCGTGGCGCTCCCGGTGAGCGGGCTGACCGAGGTGGTGCAGCTGGCCGGAGGTTCCCAGCACTCGGTGGCGCTGCGGCGCGACGGCACGGTCTGGGTCTGGGGGCGCAACGCTTACGGCAACCTCGGCAACGGTGCGGCGGACACCCAGGCTCACCCGGTGCCCACCGCGGTGCCGGGGCTGAAGGCGGTGGTCCAGGTGGCCACCGGGCGGGACCACGTGGTGGCGCTGCTGTCCGACGGCACGGCGCGGACCTGGGGGCTCAACGCCAGCGGCCAGCTGGGCGACGGGACGAAGCTCAACGCCGCCGCGCCCGTGGTGGTGGTGGGGTTGAGCGGCGCGGTGGAGGTGGGCGCCAACGGCAACATGAGCTTCGCGCGGCTGGCCAACGGCACCGCGGTGGCGTGGGGGCAGAACGGGAACGGCTCGCTCGGTGTCGGCGACACGGAGGAGCACCTGACCTTCGCCTCGGTCAAGGCGCCGGGTACCCTGCGGCAGCTGGCGATTGGAAACCTGCATGGGCTGGCGCTGGATGCCACCTCGACGCTGTGGTCGTGGGGGTGGAATTTCCGGGGCACATTGGGAGGCGGCATGGCGCTGAAGGAGAACTGGGCGTACCCGGAACCCATCCAGGTCGTCTTGCCGTGAGCCGGTGGCAGTGGCTGATGGCGGGCGCGCTGCTGGGCTGTGCGCCGCCGGCAGCACACCTTGAGGGAGGGGCGCTCCCGGTCGTGTTGAAAGCCGAGGTGGAGCCGGGCGAAGCGCAGCCCGGCGGCGCGGCCACCCTCTCGGCCCGGGAGCTGTCCGCGCTGCAGCAGCCGGTGGCGAACCTGGCGCTGGCCAGTCGCAGCGCGTTCTTCCTGGGTCAGGGGAACTTCAACATCGCCTGGGAGCCCGCGCCGTTCCCTCGGATGGACCGCGATGGGCTGGGGCCGCTCTTCAACGCGGTCTCCTGTCGCGCGTGCCACCTGGACAACGCGCGCAGGGCGGACGGCGAAGCGCTGCTCCTGCGCCTGTCAAGCGCAACCGGCGGTCCGGCGGCGGGGCTTGGCTCTCAACTTCAACCGTTCGCCATCGCCGGCGTGCCGCGCGAGGGCGAGCTGCAGCGGGTGGAGGGCTTTGAGTCCGGTGAGTACGCCGATGGCTCCGCCTACGTCCTGCGCCGTCTGCGCTTCGGGGTGGCGAAGCGCGAGGGCCTTCAGGTGTCGCCGCGGGCGACTCCGGCGCTGGTGGGGATGGGCCTCTTGGAGGCGGTAGGCGAGGAGACGCTGCTGCAGCGCGCGGACCCGGACGACGTCGATGGCGATGGAGTCAGCGGGCGGCCCAACCGGGTGGCGGGCGTACTGGGCCGCTTTGGCGCCAAAGCCGGCGCGGCGACCGTGCGCGACCAGACCGCGAATGCGCTCGCAGGCGACATGGGGCTCACCACCTCTCGCCTGCCCGCCGCGCCGTGCGAGCCGGAGCAGTCGGAGTGCCTGGCGGCGCCCAGCGGAGGAGAGCCGGAGGTCGACGATGGGACGCTGGACTCGCTCGCGGCCTATGTGCGGCTCCTCGGCGTCCCCGCGCGGGAGGACGCGCAGGCACGGGCGACGCTGGCGGGCAAGGCGCTGTTCGCGGCGCTCGGCTGCGCCGCCTGCCATCGCCCGTCGATGCGCACGCGGGCCGACGCGGCCTCGCCGGAGCTGCGAAGTCAGCTCATCTGGCCGTACAGCGACTTGCTGCTGCATGACCTCGGCGAAGGGCTGGCGGACGGCCGCGCAGAGCATGAGGCCTCCGGGACCGAGTGGCGTACCGCGCCGCTCTGGGGGCTGGGGGTTCAGGGCGCGCGGCCGCTGCTTCATGACGGCCGTGCGAGGTCCGTCCCCGAGGCCATCCTCTGGCACGGCGGGGAAGCGGACGCCGCGCGCACGCGCTTCCTCGCGCTGCCTGCCGCGGACCGGCTTGAGCTGGAGCGCTTCGTGCTGTCCCTCTGACCGCGGCCGCGCTAGGTCGCGAGCATGAACAAGCGAACTGTCTTCGCCCGCTTCGCCCAGCTCGTGGAAGAGGTCTCCGGCATCAGCGCCGACCGGGTAGAGCCGGGAATGTCGCTGACGGATGACATCGACATCGAAGCGGACCTCCTCGAAGAGCTCGCGTCGAAGGTGGAGGAGACCTTCGGGGGCTGGGTCACGGAGGAGGATCTCGAGGACTGCGACAGCGTCGAGGAAGCGGTGGCCTTCATCGCCGGTGGCGGCCGGCGCGGCCGCAAGCACGAGGTGCCGGCGCTGGTGTTGTGGGCGGAGCGGCGCAAGGCGCGGGGCGACCGCGACGGCGCGCTGGGCTACTACGAAGAGGCGGTCAGGCGAGCGTCGAAGACCTCGCCGTGGGCGAAGCTGCATGACGTTGGCGCCGCCCTCGCGGCAGATCGACCCAAGGTGGCCGTCAAGGCCTACCAGAAGGCGCTGGTGGTGGATCCCGGGGCGGCTCCCTCCTGGATGGGGCTCGCCGGGGTGCTCGCGGCGCTGGGCGAGCGCAAAGCGGCCATCGCCGCGTATGCGCGGGCGTTGGCGCTCGAGCCCAGCCTCGACGTGGAGAGCACCTGTCTCAACAACCGCGCGGACGCGCTGCTGCGCCTCAAGCGATTCCCCGAGGCGCTGGCGGACATTCAGCGCTGCGTGGCCCTCGGAGCCCGGAACCTGTACACGCGGGGCGAGGTCTTTCTGGCGATGGACATGCCGGAGCTGGCAATCGCTGACTTCGTGCGGGCCCGATCCTTGAGCTCTTCGAAAGACGAGGATCCGCTCCTGCGCGGCGCCGAGAAGGCGGCCCGGCATCCGCCGCCGCACCTGCGAATCCAGGCGCTGCTCGCCCGGTTTCAGGCCGCCCCACCCGCGCAGCGCGGCGCGGTCATCGACGACGCTGCGCGCTCGATGAGCCCGGCCGAGTACGACGGGCTGCTGGAAGGTGTGGGCTACCAGGCGCGCGGCATGCTCCGCGGCGGCGCGTACTGGGGGATCTTCTCGGCGCGGCCGCACCCGGAGCTCGGAGGGACGCGGATGCTGCTGGACTTCGACCGGTACCTCTTCGGCCACGCGCCGAAGGGGACGAAGGCGGCGGTGGTCCGCGGCAAGGTGAAGTCGCTGTTTCTGGATTTTGACGACGCGGAGAAGTGCTCGAGCCACACCGACGTCCGCGACCTCCGCTCCCTCCTGCGCTTCCCGGCGCTGCGGCGGCTGTTCGTGAGGGGAGCGGGGCCGAAGGACAGCTGGGACGCGCTGCGCGAGCTGCCCCTCGAGAGCCTGGGCCTGGAGCTGGACGGCACGCTTCGGGCGGACCCCTTCCCGACGCTGAAGGCGCTGCCGAAGCTGAAGGAGCTGCGCCTGTGGAAGACCGCACCGCCGGAGTCTGAGCGGCTGGAGCAGCAGCTGCGCACCTTGCGACACCTCGAAGTGCTGGAGCTGGACCGGCTCCACGACAAGCGCAACCTCGCAGGGCTCAAGCGACTGCGCGCGCTCTACGCGCCTGCGGACCTCAAGCGGGCGGCGTTGCCCGCTGCCGCGGGCAGGGTGCTGCGGCCCCGCAAGGCGCGGCCCTCGAAACTGACGTGGGACCGCGCGCAGGCGGCGCCGCTCGCCGCGCACCTTCCCGTCAAGGGATAGCCGACGTCACAGCGCTCTGCGGGCTTCCAGCCATTTGCGCATCGGCGCCGTCATGGGGCCGTGCGTGTTCCGCTCGGTGTACTGCTCGAACGCGACCTTGCCTCGTTGAACGGCCGCGCTGCGATCTGCGTTCTCTGCCCATTGGGCCTGCGCCAAAAAGAACTCGGTCTCCGCCAGGTCCGCCGTCCCCACCCCCCGCTGTTTCAGCAGCTCCAGGCCGCGGGTCAGGTGGACCAGCGCGGGGGCGCTGCGGCCCGCTTGCAGCTCGCTCGCGCCCAGTCCCGCCAGCGCCAGGCCGGCCAGCACGCTCTCCTTGCCGGCTCGCGTCTCCGCGTTGGCCAGCGCCCGTCGATAGAGCGCCTGCGCCGCGCGATGGTCGCCCTGCACGCGCAGAATCTCCGCGTAGGTGATCCGCAGCTGGTTGAGGACGGGTCGGTCGTCTTCCACCGCGCCCTCGGCGATTCGCAGCGCCTCCTGCGCGTTGGCCAGGGCGGCGCCGGGATTGCCGGCGTCTTGATCATTGGCTGCCACGTTCATCAGCATCATGGCGACGTTCAGGTGGTTGGCCCCCAGCGCCTCGCGCATCTGCTGAAGGCTCCGGTTGTAGAGTGCAGTGGCTTCCGCAAAGCGCCCCGTTCGCCGGTAGAGGATGGCGAGGTTGTTGAGCGCCCAGCTTCCGCCCACGCCTCGCCCGCCAACCGTCTTCTCGTAGATGTCCAGCGTGGTGATGAGCTCGCGCTCGGCGTCGGGGTGCCCTGTCTGGAGATAGAGGTTCGCCAGCTGCTGGTGCGCGTGCGCCACGTTGGGGTGAAAGTGGCCGAGGAGCTCCTCCAGCATGGCCAGCCGTCGCAGCGCGTGGGTCACCGCCTCGCCCGAACGGCCGAGGCCCTGCAGCACGACGGCCATGTCGCCCAGCAAGCTGGCCCGAAAGCGGGAGGGAGGCGCATCAAGCCCGCCGGCCTTGGCGAGCGCCGCGACGAGGTGGGGGAGGGCCTTCTGCGGCTGCTCGTCCATCAGGTCGAGCTTCCCCTCGTAGGCCGACAGCCAGGAGTGCTCTTCTTCGCGTGGACCGCCGAGCCGCTGAATGGCCGCGGTGGCGAGGGGCACAAGCTCGCGCGCTTCCTTCGTCCGGTTGAGGGAGCCCAGCAGCGGCACCAGCTCCATCCACGCGTTGGCGGCCAGCGCGTCCAGGCCCGCAGCGGTGGCCTCCAGCGCGGCGGCTCTGAGGAGGGACTCTGCCCCCAGCACGTCCCCCGCGTGACTCTTTGTGAAGCCGAGCTGATAGGTGGCCTCCGCCACCAGCGGCCGGAATCCGAGTTGCTTCGCCTCTTGTTCGATCGCCGCGGCCGCTTCGAGCGCCTGCTCCGTTCGCCCGGCCGCGGTGAGGGCGCGCACCTGGGAGAGCTGGGCCCGCGCCGCGAGCACCCGCCCCCGCGCAACCGCTTCGTCGGGGAGCGTCGCGGAGAGCGCCAGCGCGGCGGCGTCCGAACAGGGCGTAACGGGCGTGAGCCCCGCGGCGGCCTCTGCGGCCTTGCGGAGCACCTTGTCGTCCGCAGACGCGAAGACCCTCAAGAGGACCGCCAGCTCCGTGCGTCGCCGGTTCAGGCAGGCAGCGCGAAGCTCGAAGGCGGCGGCCGGTTGAGTACGGCGCACGACGGTGGCTTCGCAGCTCTGCTGTTCCATTGCCGACAGGCTGGCCGCGTACGCATCCAGCGACCGCTCAACCGCAGTCCAGGTGTCCAGCGCCAAGGGGGCTTCGAGCCGGAGAAAGGCGTCCCGGGTGCGCTGCTTCTCCGCAGGTCCCCAGGCTGAGTGCATGGGGGCCGTTGTGCAGCGCGGTGCCGGAGGGCGGCCCAGCGCGGCCACGCCACCCGCTCCGACCAGGAGCACGCCCACCGTGAGGGCCATCACGAGGCGGCGGCGCGTGCGGACCCCCGCGTCCAGGGCGGCGAGCAGCGCATTCATTGTTGGCCAGCGTTCGGCGGGCGTGTCCGCCATGCCGCGCTCCAACGTTCGTCGAAGCCAGCGGGGACAGTGCGCCGGCGCGAGCGCCTCATGGAGGGCGGCGCAGAAGCTGTACTGGTCGGAGGCCGCGTCCGCTGGGCGGCCGCGGCGTCGCTCCGGCGCGAGGTAGCCGAGCGCGTTGGAGCCCGCGGGTTGAGTCGGCTCGTCGGCTTCTACGTCGCGCGCCAACCCGAAGTTCGTGACGCAGACCTGTTCTTCGCCGAGGACGACGCTGTCAGGCCCGAAGTCGCGGTGAATGATCCCCGCCTGGTGCGCGGCGCTCAGCCCAGCCCCCGCGCGCCGGTAGAGCGCCAGCGTCTGACCCCAGCTGCGCTTCTTCGCAGCGCTCCACTGCCGAGCCGTGCCCCCGTCCAGCAGCCCCATCGCGAGGAACAGCCGCCCTTGCGCCTCGCCGGCTTCGTAGACCATGGCGATGTTGGGGTGCCGAAGCCGGGCCATCGCCTGGGCTTCGTTCAGCATCCGCTTTCGTCCGGCGCGCGGCGACTCTTGCCAGACCTTGAGCGCCACCTTGCGTCCCAGGGCGAGGTCCAGCGCGGAGTAGACGTCGCCCATCCCGCTGCGGCCTATCCGGCTCAGCACACGGTAATGGCCGAAGACGTCTCCGAGCTGGAGGTCTTCTGGATGCGCCTGGGGTTCGACGTCGCTCATCGGAAGAGCGGTGTCTACGACAGGCAGTCCGGTCGGCGCCAGCTCGTCTGCCGTCAAGGGTGAAGCGACTTCAGAGGAGCTGGCGGACGACCGGGTACCACGCGTCCGCCATCCGGTCGTAGCCGGCGCGCGTGGGGTGCGTGGCGGACTCGTCCAGCTCATTGCCCGGGACGACCTTGTTCATGTCGAGGAACCGCACGTCGCAGCCGGTGGCGGCGACCGCCTGGACGATGCCGGGCACCTTCGCGTTGTAGGCGTTCACGCGCGAGTCGAGGCCCGGGCGCGGCACGATGGACGCGACCACCAGCTTCACGCGCGGGAGGTCCACGCAGATTCGGCGGACGAGGTCCTCCAGCCGCGCGGGCGCGTTACCCAGGTCGTAGTTCTGGACCACGTCGTTGGTGCCGATGTGCAGCAGAATGGCGTCCGGCTTCGCCGCGGCCAGCCACCCGTCGATGCCGCCGCGGAGCTGATCAATCCGCCAACCCGAGTGCCCTTCGTGCGACTTGTCGCCCAGCTCGGAGGGTCCCAGGGAGAGGGAGCCCACGAAGTCGATGTTGAGCGCGTCCTGCTGCACCAGCCGTTGCCAGAGCTTGATGCGGTAGCCGCCCGGGACGTGGATCCACCCCTCGGTGATGGAGTCGCCCAGCGGCATCAGGCGCATCGGCGCGCTTGGCGTGGGCGTAGGGGTCGGCGTGGGCGTGGGCGTGGGAGTCGGCGTCGGAGCGAGCGACTCGCCAGCGCGGATGAGCGTCGCGGTCGCGTTGTCCACGATGCCGGACTTGTAGCGGATTCTCACGGTGATGCTGTGCGACCCGGGGCTGAGCGTGGAGGTGTCGAACGGGAAGGCCGTCCCATCCGCCGCAGTCCCTCCGAAGTCGAAGGGCGCGTACGACTCGACGCGGAAAGGCGGCCGGGCCAGGCGCGCATCGTCGAGGTAGAACTCCACGCGCGCGAGGATGCTCCAGCTGGGCGCGAAGATGTAGACGACGCCGTCCACCGTCTGGCCATCGAGGGTGACGGCGGCGGAGCGGTCAGGGGAGCGGCTGAGCTTGAGGAACGTGGGCGAGAGCCCTGCCGCGTCTTGACCCAGGCCCTCGTCTGCGGGCTCCAGGTTCGCCCCGCAACCCAGGAGCGCAAGAGTCAAGGTGAGGAGAACGCGTTGGGCTGAGCTGGGCATCTGCGACCGTTGTGCAAGGTGATGGCCACGGAAGGCCACGCCTGGAAGGGCTTGATGGCGCTGGCCTTTGGCTGCTCGCCGTGGAGTCGCGCAGCCGAGGTTGGAGGCGCCTGGCTCCAGGTGCCCTGTAGCGACGTCCCTACAACTGGATGACGAACCACGCGCCGCCGCCGACCACCGCCGCGCCGCCCACGCCGAAGAGCACGTTCGCCGCGAGTGCGCTGGAGGCGGCGGTTTCACGCAGCGCCCGGGCGCGTCCCACCGCGGGCTCGGCGCGCCAGGCGGCCTCTTGCGACCGGGCGCTCACGCCCAGAGCGGCGCCGACGGCCACCGCGGCCACGCCTGCGCCCGCCAGCACCCACGGCGCCCAGCGGAGGCTTCGCTGCGCTTCGACGGGCGCCGCGTCCGGGGTGGGGCGCCAGGGCGCGGGCGGGTTGGGGAGGGGCGGCGCCGGGGTTCGAAGTGCGCGCTGCTGCGCTTGCGCCCACCACTCGCTGATGCGCGGCGAGCTGTCCGCCGGCAGGGTCTGCGTCGGGTTCAGGCGCAGGCTGGAGACGAAGGCGTCGACGGCCTCGTCGTGGTGGGAGAGCCCGGCGTGCGCGAGGCCGGTGTAGAGGTAGATCTCCGCCAGGTGCTCCGGCGTGTTGCCAGGCCAGGCGCGCGCCTTCTCCAGCGTGAGCAGGGCCTGCGCTTCGTCGAGGTGCTTCAGCTGATCAATCGCCTTGTCGAGCAGCGGCGGCCGCGCCGCGCCGAGAGCGACCTGCGCGAGCGCGAGCCCCAGCACCCCCCAGCCGCGTTGCGAGCCCATGAACGGAAGATACTATGGGCCGCCCGCATGGCCGTCACCCGCACCCTGATGTTGGTCCTCGACTCGCACGGCAAGGCGCGGGCGTTGCGGGGGCCTGCGTGGGATCTGCGCGCCATCAAGGGGCCGGGGAAGGGCGCCGGCCGCGCGTTCGAGGGCGGCGCGGAGGCCGTCATTGGCCACGAGGAGGGCGCGGAGCTGCAGCTCAACGACGACAGCGTGAGCGCCTTGCACGGCAAGGTGGTCAGCGGACTGGATGGCTTCCGCGTGCGCGACCTCGGCTCCAAGAACGGCATCTGGCTGGAGGGGCGGCGCGTGCAGGAGGCGTGGCTGAGCCACGACGACACGTTCACCGTCGGGCGGACGGTGCTGCGCTTTCGCGTCCTCGGCGAGGGGGCTGAGCGCAGCCTGCCGGAGGCGGAGGGCTTCGGGCAGCTGGTGGGGCAGAGCTGGAGGATGCGCGAGCTCTACGGCCAACTGGCGCGTGCGGCCGCCAGCGACGCCAGCGTGCTGCTCGAGGGCGAGACCGGCACCGGGAAGGAGCTCGCGTTCGAAGCGCTGGTGTCGGAAGGGGCGCGGCGCGAGCAGCCGATGGAGGTGGTGGACTGCGCCAGCCTGTCGCCCTCGCTGGCCGAGGCGGAGCTGTTCGGCTACGAGCCCGGCGCCTTCACCGGGGCGAGCGCCGCCCGCGCCGGCGCCTTCGAGCGCGCGCACCGCGGCACGTTGCTCTTGGACCAAGTGGGAGAGCTGCCTCAGGCCCTCCAGCCCCGGCTCCTCGGCGTGCTGGAGCGCAAGTCGGTGCAGCGGCTGGGCGGCTCCCGGCGCATTCCGCTGGACGTACGCACGGTGGCCGCCACCCACCGGTCGCTCGAAGCGGAGGTGAACCGCGGCGGCTTTCGCGCGGACCTCTTCTACCGGCTGTCCGCCATCCACCTTCAACTGCCTCCTCTCCGGGAACGCCGCGAGGACATCCCGCTGCTCATCGCCGCGTTCCTGTCAGAGCTGCCCGGAGCGCGGCCGCTGCCGCCAGACGTGCTGGAGGGGCTCACGCAGCGTCAGTACGCGGGCAACGTCCGGGAGCTGCGCAACGTCGTCGAACGCTACGCCCTCGGACTGGATGCGCCGGGCGCGGACTCGGGGCCCACTTCACCTGGACCCACGGTGGATCTCCAGACGCCCTACCGCGTGCAGAAGGAGCGGGTGCTGGAGGCGTTCGAGCGCGCCTACCTCTCGCGTCTCTTAGAGGCGACCGCGGGGAACGTCAGCGAAGCAGCCAGGCGTTCGGGCATCCACCGCGTGCATCTCCACCAGATGCTGAAGAAGCGCCCCAAGTCCTGACGTAGGTTTCTGTCGGACGCGGCTGTCGTCTATCATCCACTGCGTTCATGTCCGGCCGCACCCGCTTCACCGAGCTGCATCCGCTGGGCGCCGGAGGGATGGGCGAGGTGCAGCTGGCCCGCATGGACGGCGACGCCGGCGGAGAGCTGGTGGCGCTCAAGCGCATCCGCTCTGAACAGGCCCAGGACCCAAGCTACCTCGAACAGTTCCAGCGCGAGGCGCGCCTCTCCGCCAAGGCGCGACATCCGAACGTCGTCGGCCTGCGCGACTTCGGCACCGATGAGCGCGGGCCGTACCTGGCGCTGGAGTACGTCCACGGTCGCTCCGCGGCCGCGGTGTTGCGGAGGCTGAAGCAGCGCGGGCAGGCGCTGCCCCTCGACGCGGCGCTGGCGCTCGCGGCGGATGCCGGGCGCGCGCTGGCGTACCTGCACGGGGGGATGCTCGACGTGCCGGTCATCCACCGCGACATCTCTCCGGACAACCTCCTGCTGGGCTATGACGGCCGCGTGCGCCTGTCGGACCTCGGCGTGGCGCGCGCCATCGGCGGGACGCACCTCACGCAGACCGGCGCGCTGCGCGGCAAGCTGCGCTACTTCGCCCCGGAGCTCTTCGAGGCAAAACCGGCGGACGCCCGGAGCGACGTGTTCGCCCTCGGCGTCACGCTCTTCGAGCTCGTCGTCGGCATTGCCCCCTTCACCGGGAACTCCGACGCGGACTTGATGTACGCCATCCTCAATGCCCGGCCGCCGCGAGCGCAGCAGCTGCGTCCGGATCTCCCGGTCGGGCTCGCGCAGTGGATTGACGGTGCATTGGCTCGCGCACCGGACGCGCGTCCGGAGGGCGCGCAGCTGGACGCGGCCTGCGCCAGTCCGGGTGGCGCCGCCGCGCTGACTGCGCTGCTCCACTCGCTGTTTCCGCCGGGTGAGGACGCGGCGCTCGCACAGCTGGAGCGGACGGTCCTGGAGGAGCGCGCGAAGACCGGGACGGCCGCCCGGGTGCCACCGCGGAGGCGGATGGGGCGCGTGGCTGCGCTGGGTATTGCGCTGTTGGTGGTAGGCGGCGGTGCGGGTGCGGGGCTGCTGGCCTGGGGCCGGCCCGGGCAGGGTGTCGGCGGCGTTCAGGCGGGTGAGTCAGCGAGCGGTGCCCAGGCGAATGCGCCAGAGCGCGGCGTCCAGGCGGAGGCTGCGCACGGTCTTCAAGCGCAGGCCGCTGCGCCCGGTCCGGGTGCTCAGGGGCAGGGCGCTGCGCCCACGCCGAGCGTTCAGGCGGGTTCATCCGCTGCGGACGCCCCGGTGCGGCCCGCGGTGGCGGCGCCACAACGTTCGTCCCAGGCGTCCCGTGGCCTCGCGCCCTCACCGAAGTCAGGCAATCGGAGGACCAAGGGGGCTCGCGGCGCGGCGGCCAAGGCGATGCCGCCTGCTGTTGCCAACGCGAGCGCGGAGCCCGGCACGCTGCACATCCGCGCCTATCCCTGGGCGCGGGTTTTCCTGGACGGCGCCGACCGCGGCGTGACGCCGCTGCCGCCGATGTCGGTCTCCGCTGGGGAACACGTGGTGACGCTGGTGAATGAGCAGCTGGGCGTGCGCGAACAGCGGCGGGTGAAGGTGGTCGCCGGAGAGGCCCAGGAGCTCAAGGTGCTCCTGGAGGTCGCTCAGGGCGGCGCGCCCAAGGCGAGGTAGAAGAGCTGGAGCTGCGCGTCGTCGTTGGGCGAGTAGCGCAGCGTGAAGCCGTGGTCCGCCAGCTCGCTCTGCGCCCGCGCGGTGACGAAGCCGTTCCGGTTCAAATGAAGCCACGTGTCCGCGCTCGCGGCCTGGGTGACGGAGAGCTGGCCGACCTGGGCGCGGTTGGCGATGGCGAAGCGCTCCGTCGCGTCCGCGGCGCCCAGGCTCCAGAGCACGTCCCAGTTGAGGTCGGTGCCGGGCGGCAACTGGGAGGAGGCGACGAGCAGCGCGGTCGGCGTGAAGCCAAGGCCAGTCACCTCGCTCGTGCTGGCCGGGGTGGCCGGCTTGGTCACCCGTCCCAGCGCGCTGGCCACGCCCGCGAGCGCGAGCGACGCGACGGGGCCACGTACGTCCGCGGAATCGAAGCGCAGGGAGAAGCCGTCCGCCGTCATCCCGGCGAACACCGCGCGCGAGCCCTGGCGGTAGACGCCCATGGCGGACCGCAGGCCGACAAAGGCCGCGGTGTCATCCATCGCCCGGCCGCAGAACATCCCCGCGGTCTGGTCTCCCAGCCGGCTGCGCGAGAGCGCCCATTGGCCCCCGGCCGCGTTCATCGCTGAGAGGGACCCCTCGGCGCCAATGCCAATGCCTGTGCCCGGCACGCCCAGGTGCAGCACCAGCTCCGGCGAGAACCCCGTGGTCACGTTCACCGGACCCGGCTTCTCCGGCGCCTCCCACTGCGTGAGCTGGCTCTGGACGCCCGGGCCGCCTATTGCCAGGAACGCGAGCTCGAAGGGCTGCAGCTCTGCGCCGGTCCACTGGAGGGTGAACGACTGAGCATCCCAATCGGTGAGCTCGGCCGTCCAGCGGGTGGTGCCGTCCACGCTGAGCACCGTCACCAGGGCTGGGGCGAGGTCGCGCGCGGACCGCGTCCTTCCCGCGTTCACCCCGTCGCTCAGCGCGAGCGCCCGCTGGGTGAGCCCGTCCGACAGCCCGAACGACACGCTGGCGGACGCGGCTTCCGGTCCGGACGTCCACACCAGCAGCGCGGAAGGAGTGAGACCCAGCGTGTGCGGGACGCGTTGCGGTGAAGCCCCGCGCGTGAAGCGGCCCACCTGGAAGGAGGGCGTGCCCGGCGCCAGCTTCTGGCAGGTCCGCGCGCCGACCCGCACCTGGGCGCAGCGGTAGCTGGCAGGGCAGGGGTCTTCATCCGCGCAGACCTTGCCCTCTGCCTCGAAGGGCGCCGCTACGCAGCCAAGCTGTACGAGCGAGAGGGCGAACAGGAGCCAGCGCATGCGCGCAGTATCCCCCAGGTTTGCGCGGTTTCATTGGAGCCGCTCGATGCCACCTGTAAGGGCGCCCCTACGCTGCCGCGCGACGAGGGGGGCGCGCAAAGCCCCGGGAAGCGAGCGCTTGGGCCGGCGGTATGCCGGTTGCTCAACGGGTGAGTCCCCCGGTCGAAAGGACTTCAAGGCGATGGCTCGCGGACAATCAAACAAGGTGTACCTGGCGCTGCTGCTGGCCGGGTGTGTCGGCTGCAACGGCTACGTCGCGGAGGAGGACACCGACGAGGTGCAGGGCGACCTCGGCGCTGCGGGGCTCGGGGCGGAGTACTTCCCGTCGGTGGACTTCACCGGCACACCGGTGGCTCGCGTGGACGCGCAGGTCGGGTTCGATTGGGGCACCCGCAGCCCTGCGGAGTCCATCCCCGTCGACAACTTCAGCGTGCGCTGGTCCGGCTTCATCATCCCGCGCTACTCGGAGACGTACACGTTCATCACGCGCTCAGATGACGGCATCCGGTTGGAGGTGGACGGGGTCCAGTTGATCAACCACTGGAACGAGCACTCCGTGAGCGAAGACTCCGGCACCCTGGCGCTCACCGCGGGCAAGCCGGTCAAGGTAAAGCTCGAGTTCTTCGAGCGCGGCGGAAGCGCCGTCGCGCAGTTGCTCTGGTCCAGCCGCAGTCAGGCCCGCCAGCTCATCCCTTCGCGCCGGCTCACCGTGAGCGTCGGGACGCCGGCGCCGCAGCCCCTGCCTCAGGATGGAAACCTCTTCGCCAATCCGTCCTTCGAGACGGACCTCTCCAGCTGGGGGACCTGGCAGGCCAACCTGGAGCGCGTGGCCCTCGCCGGCGCGCCCGCTGGGAGCCAGGTCGTGAAGGTCTCTCCTGCGGCAGGGACCACCTCGGCGTTCTCCATCGACGATGACCCCAACACCATCGGCAGCGCCACCGCGGGGGATACGTACGCCGCCAGCGTCTCCGTGGCCGCCGCGACGCCGAGCGCCGTCGGCAAGCGCGTCCGGCTGGCCCTGCGCGAGCGCTCCGCCACCGCCACCGTTGGGACCTCCGAGCAGGCCCTCACCCTGACCACTGCGTTCCAGAAGCTGTCCGTCACCGGCACCGCGACCACCACGGGCAACTCGCTCGACGTCTACGTCCTGGCGGATGGCACGGAGTCCACGGACGCGTTCTTCGCTGACGGGTTCTCCTTGACGAAGGGTGCGCCGACGACGCCCACGACCCCGACCACGCCGACCACGCCGACGACTCCCACCACGCCGACCACGCCGACGACTCCCACCACGCCGACCACGCCGACCACTCCCATCACGCCTGCAGGGTGGCGGCTGATGTTCGAGGACAACTTCGACGGCACGGCGGTGAACACGTCCGTGTGGTCCATGTACAACTCGCCGGGCCACGCGGGGAACGGGCTGCGTCGCCCGAGCGCGTTCTCGGTGAAGGATGGCCTGCTGGTCGTGACCGCGCAGATGGAGAACGGCACGCTGGTGTCAGGCGGCATGTCTCACAACAGCAACTACAAGTACGGTCGCTTCGAGTTCCGCGTCCGCGCGGAGCCGGATCCCAGCTCCGCCACCAGCGCGCTGCTGCTCACCTGGCCGTCCACCGGCATCTGGCCCCAGGACGGCGAGAACGACATGTACGAGACCGGCACAGGCGCCACGCGTTCCAACTTCCACACGTTCATTCACTACGGAAACACCGGCAGCACGCAGTACCACTTCGAGCACAAGGCGGACGCCACGCAGTGGCACACGGTGGCGATGGAGTGGGAAGCGGCGGCGATCCGGATGTATCGCGACGGGGAGCTCGTCTACACGCTGACCGACGCGGTCGCCATCCCGGACGTGGCGCACCACCTCACGGTGCAGCTGGACGCCTTCAAGACGACGATGCGCGCTCCGGTCCACATGTACGTGGACTGGGTGCGCATCTACCAACGTTAAGCAACCTGACGGCAACCCCAGGAGGGCTCTCACCGATACATCCTGGGCGTCACTCATCGCCGCGGAGGCCGACCGTGCTCACAGCTCCAGCATCCTTTTCACAGTGGGCCAGGCGCCTCTCGTCTGGCGCGGTGGAGCTGGCCCCGGCCCCGCTCACCGGTCCCCAGCGCGCCCGGGTGGCGAACCTGCTGGAGCAGCTCTCCCGTCCGGGCGGCGATGACGGGGCAACCCGCTCCTTCGCGTTCGACATTGATCGGGCGGCGTATCAGCAGGCGACCGGGAGCACGTTGCCGAGAGGCCAGCACGACGTCATCGCGGCAGTGCAGCTGCTGCGGGACCAGCCCGGCTCGGCCCCGGTGACCATCACACCGGTTGTGGTTGACGGCGCCGGCCGCGCCGCGCCGGCGCGGGGGTTCCAGTCCGTCGTCGCCTCCGACATCTCCGCCGTCGCGGATTGGTTGCGGATGGGAGAAGGTCGGCGGCACCTGGAGCAGGACGGCGGAGATCAGCTGGCAGCGCTGGAGCAGTATCAGGACCTGGTGGCCCGGAACGGCGGCCGGGAACCTGTCAGCGGCTACGACCTCGCGTAGACCCTCGCCAGTCGCCCGGGCTGAAGCCGGGTGACCATCGCCCCGGCGAGGATGACGAGCGCCCCGGCCGGCACGTTCCAGGTCAGGTGTTCGCCCAGCAGCAGCACACGATGGGGAGGAAATAGCCGACGGTGGAGCCGACCGTCGCGCCCGCGTCCCGGATGATGCCGTACTGCAGCACGTGCGCGATGCCGGTGCCGAAGAACCCGAGCGCGCCCACCGCCAGCGCGGACCTGAGCGACACGTGGGCTGGCACCTGCGTGGCGAACGGCGTGATGAGCGAGAGTTGCACCGTCCCCGCGAGCAGTTGTCCGGTGGAGAGCGCGAGGCTGGAGTGTCCGGAGTTGGAGAGGTAGCGCCGGACGCCCACCCCGTAGCTCGCTGCTGCCCCGAGCGCGAGCGCGATGCCCAGCGAGTCGTAGCCGCGCGAGACGGGTCAGCGTCTGCTGGACCGCCAGGGCCGCGGGGTGAAGATGACCGACGCCGCGAAGCTGCTCGTGCAACACGCGGAGAAGATCCTCTCCCTGGTCGAAGAGGCCGAGGCAGAGCTGGAGTCTCGTCGAGACGCCGTCTCTGGAGAGGTGGCCATCGGCGCGTTCCCAACCGCGTCGCGCGGGTTAGCTCCGGGGGCGCTCGTCTCGCTTGCGGCGGCGCATCCGCAGCTCCAGGTGGAGCTGAGGGAAATGGAGCCGACCACGCAACTCGCGCTCGTCGCCGCGGGGCTGGGCGCGTGCGTTGTGCCGCGGCTGGGGCGGGGCGCGGTCCCGGACATCGTGCGGATGGTCCGCGTGGAGCCGGGGTTGAGCCGGCACATCTATGCGGTCTGGCGTGCGGACGCGGCGCGCAGGTCGGCGCTTCGAGTCATCGTCGCGGCGCTGCGAAAGGCGGCGGAGCGCTGCGCCTCGTAGCGCCGAACTGTCAGGACTCCTGACGCAACCCGCCACCGACTGACCCTGACAATGTCAGGGCGATGAGTATCGGCGCGGTGAGCAGGACGGTCGTCCGGCAGGGCGTTGAGAGCGCGGCCCGGAGCTTCGACCTCCCGGCACATGTCATCTCCGGGCGCCCGTTGTTCGAGAGCACGCCTTTCTGGCTGCAGCTGGCAGGCACCCCGGAGCGCGCGCAGAATGCTCAGGCGTTGCTCGCACGCTGGTACCCGTCGTTCCCCGAGATGCGCGAGCAGGTGCGGTCCGCCATCGGCGAGCGCTTCGTCCCGCTGCTGGTGGACCCCGGCATTGCGTGCCGGATCCCCTCGTTCCTCAAGTTCGCCAAGTCGCAGCTGCAGCGCGACCCGGGGATGACGCTCCCCGCCCTGCGCGAGGCCTTCAAGCAGCGCCTGGGTCACAGCGTGGTCTGGCGCGGGATGATGATCCCAGACGAAGAGTCCTGGAAGCTGCTCAACATGAGCATGCCGGAGCGGCAGGCCTATGTCCGGCAGCGACGCCTGCTTGACCCGCCCGCGATGGTGCCAGGCCTTGGGTTGAGCATCGAGGAACAGCGCGACCTGGTGGCCAAGCTCTTCAACCCGGCGGATGCCTCCGGCGTTGAGGACAAGCTCCGCGTGACCCCGCCCAACCTGATCCACAACCACGTCGCCTTTTCGAACGTGCGGGCCGGGCTCACCTCGTTCACGCGCTACCGTCCCATCACGCACGTCGTTCCGCGGGCCCTCATGCCAACGCCGCGCAGCAGCCTTGAAGGGACGTTCGTCCAGTTCGCGGTCTCGGTGCCGGAGCTGGACCTGCTCATTCAGGAAGGCCCCCTTCAGCCGCACCCACGCCTGAAGGGAGGGATCATCATCCCGATGTCTGACCACTGGCGTGACTCGTGGCATCACACCTTCGACGCGGGCACCGAAGTCTTCCTGCTGTTCTCCAGCGGGAACGCGACGCTGAAGGAATACGACCGCCACTGGCACCTGCCGCGCCGGTACTTCCTCATCTAGCGGTTCTTCGGCTTTCGAGCGCGCGCAGCCGCGGCGGCGCCGGCTGAGGTCAGAAAGCCGTTCTTCCGGGCGTTGAGGCCGGCGAGGAACCGTTTCAGAAGGACCTTGGCGTCAGCGGGATCGTACGGTCTGTCGAGGTCGAACAGCTCCCGCGGGACCGGCGAGCCGAGGTCGTCATCGTTGGAGAGCAGTCCGCGGTCGCGCACCGCGGGGTCTGTCTTCTTCGAGTGGTGCGCCATCAGGCGCTTGAGCACCGCCTCGAACCAGCGGTCGAACGCCTTGCGGTCCGTCAGGACGTGGCGGACGAAGTGGGTGTGAAGCCGGGCCCGCTGGACCGCGGGAAGGGGCCTGAGCGCCATGGCGTACGTCCTCCGGAGACCTCCTTACGTCTCGCACGTTCAGCAGTCGCATGCGACATCCCGTGCCTGGTTCCGCACGCGGCCGACAGGGAAAACTACAAAACGATGACTTACATGAATGTCGCGATTTTCGTTTTGTTGGCTTCACCGGACGCCGCCTGGGTGATGGATGGCCGGGACGAGGGCGTGGTGGTCTCCCGCCGAGAGCGCTCCGACTCGGAGCTGCGCGAGTTCAAGGCCACCGGGATGATTGACGCGCCGCCCGACGCGGTGTGGAAGCTGCTGGTCCGCTTCGGCGACTACAACAAGCTCACGCCCTTCGCGGAGCGGACGGAGATCCGCAAGGCGGAGGGCAACGTGACGCACCTCTATGTCCTCACGAACCCGCCGATGATCAGCAAGCGGGACTACTGCGCGCGCTACACGGATGACTCGGCGACGGCGGGTGAGGGCGTCCGGCTGCTGCGCTGGGAGATTTCGGATCAAGCGCCGCCGGTGCAGGACGGAGTGGTCCGCGTCGCGCGCTACGAGGGGTACTGGAAGCTGGAGCCGCGCGACGGCGGGCAGAAGACCTTCGCCACGTACTACCTCTTCACGGATCCCGGTGGCTCTCTTCCCAGCTGGGTCATCAACAAGCTCGCGGGCGGGGGCATGCGGGATCTCTTCGTCAGCTTGCGCGGGTTCCTCAAGTCGCCAGGCTGACCCGGCTTACGCCTTGTAGCGATACGGCGTTCCCTTGAAGCCTTCCGCCTTCAGCTGCTTCGGCGAGCGCAGGTAGGGTTCTTGCTCCAGTCCACGGACGGGAGCCACTCAGCCTTTTTTCACGCGTACAGCCGCGAGATGTCTGGGTAATCCGGAGAAGGCGGGAACAATCGTCGAGACATTTTGGAGCGCCTGTGTCCTTGCCGCCAACTCTCGTTGGAGGCTCATGACCCGCGTTGCGCTCTTCGCTGTTCTGCTCAGCTCATTTGTCGTCGCGGCCTGCGGCACGACCTCAGCGCCCCCTGGAACGGGACCGCAGCCGCCCGCGCAGTGCGGAAAGGCCGGCAGGACGGGCCGGACGAGCTGCTACGGGGGCGATTGCTCCGCAGGCCAGTACTGCCGGGATTCCAATAAGGAAAGTCGATACTGCGACAACGGATGTGTCAGTGATGACAACTGTGGCGCGAATGAGTGGTGCCTGAGGTGTGGCTCAGACTCCACCGGCGTGTGTCGTTCGTGCTCGGACGCGGCGAGCGGTGCTTGCAAGCCCGCGGCGTGCGAACGCGACACCTTCGCTGACAAGAACTGCGTGTCACCGGGCAAGGCGTACTCCTGCCCGAGCAACGTGGAGCCCACCGGCGTGGGGACCTGCGCGCAGCAGTCATTGCCAGACACCTGGTGCTGTGGGGGAGCGGTGAAGGATTCGTGCGTCCGGGAGGCTTTGAGGGACATGGAGGCCTGCCCGGCGCCGAACCTGCCTCGCGCGTTCTTGTGTCTGAATGAGGACCCGGCTGACAAGGCCTGCAAGCGCTCAAATGGGCCTCCTGGGATGTGGTGCTGCCCGCCGACGTGACGCTCAGCGGCCCAGGAACTGGCCGATGCTGACGTCCAGCTGGGAGCGCAGCAGCCGCATCAGCTCATCCACGGTGCTGCGGCCCGCGGCCAGGCGCCCGCGGAGCTCCTCCCGGGTCCGCTCCAGGAGCTCCGCCCGGATCTCAGCGATCCAGCGGGCGGCAGTGGAGCGGTGCACCCGCCGCATCTTGGCCAGGCTGTCGATGCCGACCCCATCCAGCACATGCAGCCGCAGCAGCGTCCGCTCCCGGACGCTCAGCCCGGAGAGGGCGGCCTTGAACGCCGCGGAGAACTCCGGTTGGTAGCGGCGCCGCAGCAGGGCGACTTCCGCGCCGGCCTCGTCCGTCCGGAGCAGCCGTTCATGCTGGAGCGAACCGTCCGCCACCTTCCCGCGCCGGGCGTTGAGCGCCACGCGCGTGGCGGCCACCCGGAGCCAGTGCGTCAGCGGCGCCTTGCCCGAGTAGGTCGCCAGGCGCGGCGCCTTTCCCTCCTCGGGCACCAGCAGCCGCACGCGCAGGCGCTGCTCCCACTCCGTCACCTCGCTGGGGGTGGCCGAGCCGCGCCGCAGCCGGGGCCGGATGTGCGGCAGCAGTTGGGCGTCGAAGGCGACCAGGGCGGCGCGCTGCCCGTCCACGCAGCCGCAGGCAAGGTAGAGGTCTTCGAGGCACAGCGCAGACACGGCGCTGGTGGAACGTGGGGCGCGCTCGAGGACGTAGGCGGCAAAGCGCGCCCGGGTCACGCCCAGCGCTCCCCAGCGGGCCACCGCCCGTTCATGCGCTGAGCGCAGCAGCTGAGAGACGTCGTCGTCCATCGGTTTGGCCAGGCCGCGAGTCGCATGCTACAGCCTCGCGCCGAAGGCGGTCGTATGGCAGGCAGCACCACAGCGTGTCCAGGCGAGGAGGTGCTCTCGTCGTTCGCCCGCGGAGAGCTGGATCCAGAGGTCGAGTCGGGTCTCGAGCTCCACTTCGACTGCTGCGAGCCCTGTCGCAAAGGGTTGGCCGCTGCGCTGAAGGGGAGCGCGTCAGCGCTGAGCGTGCCTGAGGCGGAGCCCTTCGCGCTCTCGCCCGGCGCGACGATGGGGCGCTACGTCATCGAGCGGGAGCTCGGCGCCGGGGCGATGGGCGTGGTGTATGCCGCCTGGGATCCCGAGCTGGACCGCACAGTGGCCCTCAAGGTCCTGAACCTGGAGGTGACGGACGACCGCCGCCGCGCGGCGCTGCTGGGTGAGGCCAGGGCCATGGCGCGCCTGGCACACCCGAACACGGTGGCCGTCTTCGACGCGGGCGTGGAGCAGGGCCGGGCGTTCGTGGCGATGGAGCAGGTGAGCTCCCGGACGCTTGACGAGTGGCTCCGCCAGGCGCCACGCCGGTGGCCGGAGATCCGCGACGTGTTCGCCCAGGTGGCGCGAGGGCTGGCCGCCGCGCACGAGGCCGGGCTGGTGCACCGCGACGTGAAGCCCGGAAACATCCTCATCGACGAGGCCGGGACCGCGAAGCTCGCGGACTTCGGGCTGGCGGGGTTGGTCTCTCCCGCACGTCCCGGCGCCCTCATCGGCACGCCGTCGTACATGGCGCCCGAGGTCCTCCGGGGTGACGCGGCGGACGCCCTGAGCGACCAGTACGCCTTCTGCGTCGCGCTCTGCGAGGCGCTCTACGGGGAGCGCGCCGTCCCTCCGCGCCGCGCGGGCGTCCCGGCCCGCCTGGGGCGCGCTGTCGCACGCGGGCTGAGCGTCGACTCCGTTGCGAGGCATGGCTCGATGGCGGAGCTTGAGCGGGAGCTGACGCGCGTGCCGCTGCGCCGGACGGTCTGGCTGCGCGCTGGCGCCGCGACGCTGACCCTGCTGGCAGTCGTCGGCGGGTGGGGCGTGGTTCGGCGACGAGAGCGGCTGGCGCAGCAGTGTGTCGAGGCGGGGGTCCGCGAGGAGGCCTGGACGCCGCAGACGCGCGCGGCGCTGCGCGAGCGCTTCATCTCTTCGGGCGCGCCGTATGCGGAGGAGGCGTTCGCGGGCTTCGCGCGCGGCCTGGATGCCCACGCCGCGGATTGGCGTCGCGCATATGCGGACGCCTGCGCGGGCGCGGGCGAGGGCGAGGAGGCGGTGCGGCGGCGTCAGCTGTGGTGTCTGGAGCGGCGGCGCAGCGAGCGCGCGGCGCTGGCGGAGGCCTTCGCGACGGCGGCGCCGGAGGCCTTCGCGCGAGCGAACGAGGCGGTCCTCGGGTTGACGCCGGTGCGCAGCTGCTCGCCTGAACGCGTGCTGACGGCGCCGCCGCTCCCTCCGCCACAGGTCGAACGCCGCGTGGAGCAGGCGCAGGGTCAGCTCTCACGGGCGGCCGCGCTCGAGGAGGCGGGGCGATACGTGGAGGGACTTGCCGTGGTGGAGGCGCTCCTGGGCAGTGTCCGGGAGTTGGGTTACGCGCCGCTGCTCGCCCAGGCGCTGCGGCAGCGCGGCTCCCTGCAGCGCCAGCTGGAGCAGCCCGGCGCGGCGGACGCGCTGCTGGAGAGCGTGGCCGTGGCCAAGGCCAGCAACCTGCTCGAGGAGGAGGCGGAGTCCTGGGCGCAGCTAGGCGGCGACGCTGCGCGCGCAGAAGGCGCAGCCGGTCTCCATGTGCGAATGCCCCGCGCCGCCGCCGCCCAGCGTGGCCTCTTCCATCGCGCTGGGCTTCGGGGTCTGCGGCTTGGAGGCGCCCTCGCTGGCGGCAGCGGAAGTGGGTTCGTCGCTGCCTTCGGTTGCGCTCTGCGCCCGGGCCTTGGTCTCCATCTGCGCTGCGCGCGCGGCCACGGCCATGTCCTGTGCGGAGGGATCCGCCGGCGCGGTGGCCGCGGCGCGGATGCGGCGTGCCTTGCTCAGCGTCTCCTCGGGCGTTCGTCCCGGAGACGTGTCGATGGAGACGGACCCGCCGACCGCGTACTGCCTTCCGTCCGGGCCGAGCTGATACGAATACGACGGCGCCCCCGCGAGCCCGCCAGCGGCTGCCACGTGCGCGGCCTCGTGCGCCCGCACTTCGCGGTCGCGCGCTTCCAGCTTCTGGATGACCTCTTCGTCTTCCTTGGCGCGTCGATCAGCGCGAGGGGAGGGCGCCGCCCTCTGCGTTCCTCCCAGGCTCACGGAGTCGATCGACATCGCGGTCCCGGAGGCTACTCCTTCGCCGCCCCGAGCAACCCCTCAGGCCTGCGCACACGCGGCCACCCCGGGGGACCTCTGGCGACACCTGCGCAGGCGAGCTAAGAGCGCCGACCAGGTTACCTCCCGTCGCCGAGAGCGACGATCCGCTTCGCCGGGCGGCGTCGGCCTTGAAATACCGACGCGTATTCCGGCGGGCGGCCTCCTTGCGCGGCTCGCGGCTCGTCGCTTCGGCTCGGTCCGGTAACCTGGTCGGCGCTTAGCTGCAGGTGGAGTCCTTGCTGGAGTCGCGCGAGCAACTGCCAGGGCTCCGGTTATTGAAGCAGTCGGTGGCGGCGGCCGAGGACGGGCACGTGTAGTAGCTGCCGTTGATGCAGCAAGAGCCCGTCTCCCTTGAGGGGGTGGTGCTGCCGCTGCCGCCGCCACACGCGGCGAGGGCGAAGGTGAAAGTCAGGATGACGCGTTTCATGAGACCCCGAAGTTGGGCAGGTGCTGCACGGGCGGTAGGCCCGTCGCAGCAAGACGCGTCGCCTTCGCCGGCTGTCTCACTCTTTTCTCGCGCGGCCGGCGATTCCTCAGCAGTTTCATCGGTCTTTCCGACAGGACCGGACTCTGAGGTAGGGTGGCAGGCGTGAGCGTGAGCGAGGCCTACGGATGAAGGAGATCAGCGCTGAGAAGCCACGCCCCAGCGCGCCCCTCAAGCGCATCGTCTATGTGGAGGACGAGGACGCCAACTGGGAGGTCGCTGAGCTCCTGCTGAAGAAGAAGTTCGAGTTGACGCGCGCCCGAAACGCGCGCGAGGCCTGCGTGGCCATCCCGGCGATTGCGGATCTCTACGCCATCCTGATGGACATCCAGCTGTCCGGTTCGGATCTCGACGGCATCGAGCTCACCCGCCTTCTGCGCGGTACCCTCCCGCAGGAGAAGCGTCCGAGCTACGCGCTGGGCCTGCCCGTCAGCGGTGTCCCCATCATCTTCATGACCGCGTACGGCGCGCGCTACACCGAAGACGACCTGATCAAGGTCGGCGGCAACATGCTGGTCACCAAGCCGGTGGACTTCGTCAAGCTGTCGCTCGGGCTGGCGTCGGTGAGCCTCAAGAATGTCTACCGGCACCTGGGGACGAACACGCGGCCCTGAGCTGGTGGCGTCATAACGCGCCGGTCGGTCGCCCACGAAGAGCCCATGAGCCGCCTGTCCTCGAGCGTCGCCTTCGCCCTCGCCTGTTTCGCTTGCAAGCCCTCGCCGCCGCGCGACTTCCAAATCGCAGACTTCACGGTCACGGTGCCGGGCAACTGGGGCAGCGAAGCGAGTCCAACCTCTTCGCCGGACGTCCACCTC
Source organism: Myxococcaceae bacterium (assembly GCA_044230055.1). Lineage (GTDB taxonomy): Bacteria > Myxococcota > Myxococcia > Myxococcales > Myxococcaceae > JBGART01. The sequence continues at coordinate 126,584 of JBGART010000005.1, forward strand.
GCCGAGCTCTCGCGTCCGGGCGGGGACGTGACCTGCATGGTCAACGTCTTCCACCTGGAGGGCGTCACCCCGGACATCTTCTTCAACGTCAGCCGGGAGCAGTTTCAAGCCAAGGCGTCGACAGAGCTGCCTTCGACCTTGCCGACCGGCCTGGCGGAGCTGAAGGGCATCCGCTTCGACGGGAAGATCCCCGCGAAGGGCGCCACCGGCGTGCTGGCCCAGTTCGCCGGAACGCCGCACGTAGAGTCGTACGCCCACCGCGATGGTCCAGACCTCGTCGGCGCATACGTCGTCAGCTTCGGTGATGACAGCCGTGCCGCCCGCGACGCGTGCCGGGATGTGCTGAAGACGCTGCGCCGCACGTCCCGCCGCCGCAAGTAGCTCAAGTAGGCGGGCGGCGCCGCGACTCCGGCTCGGTGGACGGTTCGTCTCGTTTGGAGACGGGGCTTCGGTGCCCTGCGTCCCCGGCTTCAGAGGAGCGCCGGCGTAATAAGCCGCCGGCACGGGGGCTGCTTGGGTGTCGGCGCAACCCACTTCGCGAGGTCTCCGTGTCCGTTTCGCCCTCCCGCGCGTTCTCGCCTTTCCCTGTCGAACCCTTTACCCCCGAGTCTGTCGCTGCCTCTCCGTTCGCAGTCCCGCCGTCCGCCAGGCCGTCCCTACCGCCCCGAGACTCGGTCGCGACGTTCTCTTCGGGGGCCGCAGCCCCGCCCGCGCCTCGCAGTGCCCCTCCGGACTCCGGAGGCTCTGCGGCGTGCCTCAACGCCGGAGCACTGGCCGCCTGCGCGAACCTCCCGGTCGCGGAGGGCGCCGGACCCGCGGACCTTCAATGCATGGTCGGGTCGGTCTCGTACTACCGCTCCCGGCACGACGACTTCGTGAAGCGCCATCCCGACTTGACCCCGCCGCCGTACTACCTGGCGTACGGAGAGAAGTACGCGCACGCCTTCACGGACGGGACGCTCAAGCGCCTCTCACCCGAAGGGCGCGCCTGGCTCCAGCGCACCTTCGAGGGGCTTCAGGGCGCGATTGAAGAGCGCCGCCGGGCAGACCCCGCCGCGTTCGACAAGCTGGAGCAGGACCCCACTGCGTTCAAAGGCTTCGCCTACGACACGCACCCCGCGGCGTACCTCGCGGGAGGGCTGGCGGAGCTTCCCGCGAGCGATCTCGTCGAGATCGCCACCACGCCGGACCTCAGCGACCTCGTCGACGGCAACGGGCTCATCCAGGTCTACGCGACCGCGAAGGGGCTGGGTGCCGAATGGGCGGAGAGCGTTCAGCGCGACGTGGAGAGGCTCTGGTCCAGATGAGGGCGCTCTAATCGTGCTGTTCGATCACCACTTCCACTCCGGTCTGGTCCCAGACGTTCCCGGAGGCCGTCAACTGGGTCTGGGTGCTCTGAAGAATGGCGCAGTCGAACGCGGTGGTCGGCCCGAAGCGTGACGGTGGCGAGCTCCGCGTCCCCGCTGAACACGACGTACCCTGCGACGCCCACGTCGTCCGTGGCGGCGGTCCAGCTGAGGTTGATGGCGGTGGTGGAGGAGGAGGCGACGGCGGCCAGGTTCGTCGGGGCGGTGGGGGGCGTGGTGTCGCCGCCCGTGAGCGGCGCCTCGGGCTGTGGCGCGGGTGGCTCCGCGCCGGGACCGCAGGCGGAGAGGGTGAAGAACAGCACGGCGTTCAGCGCATTGAGTCGCGTCATGGGGGGCTAATCGCGAACCCGAAAAGGTGGGAACCCGCTTGTCGAATCGCGTGCTTATCGACCGTTCGGGGGGCGCGGCTCGTTGACTTGGAGGCGCGCACCTGTTTTGTAGGCCGGCGTATCGCTGGGGGTGCTCCGCACCGTTGTGCGTGGCTGAGAGGGCCTTCGCTGGCCAACCCTTCGAACCTGACCCGGATCATGCCGGCGGAGGGAAGCGAGACGGGTGGGGCTGCGGTCTGGTCTCTTTCGTCCCTCTCCGGCACAGCAAGGAGCTGTGACGTGAGCGGATCGAACAGGCTGCATGTGGACGCGGCGGCGCTCGGAGGAATTACCCGCGGGCCGCTGCCTGGCTCCCGGAAGATCTACCTGCCAGGTCAGCGCTATCCGGAGCTCCGAATCCCGTTGCGGGAGATCCAGCAGAGCCCCACGCGGCACGGCCAGCACGAACAGCCCAACCCGCCCGTCTACGTCTACGACAGCAGCGGTCCGTACACGGAGGCGGGTGTGGAGATTGACCTGCGCCGCGGCCTGCCCGCCGCGCGGCGCCCGTGGATCGACGCGCGGGGCGATGTCACCGAGCTTGCCGGTGTGACCTCTGCCTACGGGAGGGAGCGGCTCGCGGATCCCCGGCTCAACGGGCTGCGCTTCTCGCACCTGCGCAAGCCGCTGGTAGCCCGGACGGGCGCCAACGTCACCCAGCTGCACTACGCGCGGCGCGGGGAGATCACCCCGGAGATGGAGTTCGTCGCCCTCCGGGAGAACCAGCGGATTGAAGACGCCGCCGCGCGCGGGCAGCACGCGGGGCACTCCTTTGGGGCGGCCATCCCCCGCGTCATCACGCCCGAGTTCGTGCGCGACGAGATCGCCCGCGGGCGCGCCATCATCCCCGCGAACATCAACCACCCGGAGCTGGAGCCGATGATCATCGGCCGCAACTTCCTGGTGAAGATCAACGCGAACATCGGCAACTCCGCGGTCACCTCCTCCATCGAGGAAGAGGTCGAGAAGCTGGTGTGGTCCATCCGCTGGGGCGCGGACACGGTGATGGATCTCTCCACCGGGCGGAACATCCACGAGACGCGCGAGTGGCTGCTGCGCAACAGCCCGGTCCCCATTGGCACGGTCCCCATCTACCAGGCGCTGGAGAAGGTGGGCGGCAAGGCGGAGGAGCTGACCTGGGAGATCTTCCGGGACACCCTGGTGGAGCAGGCGGAGCAGGGCGTGGATTATTTCACCATCCACGCCGGCGTGCGGCTGCGCTACGTGCCGCTCACTGCGCGGCGGGTGACGGGCATTGTCTCCCGCGGTGGGTCCATCCTGGCCAAGTGGTGCCTGGCGCACCACCAGGAGAACTTCCTGTACACGCACTTCGAGGAGCTCTGCGAGATCCTCAAGGCCTATGACGTGAGCTTCTCGCTCGGCGACGGGCTGCGGCCGGGCTCCATCGCGGACGCCAACGACGAGGCGCAGTTCGCGGAACTGGCCACCCTGGGAGAGCTCACGCACGTGGCCTGGAAGCACGACGTGCAGGTGATGATCGAGGGCCCCGGGCACGTGCCCATGCACCTCATCCAGGAGAACATGACGCGCCAGCTGGAGGTCTGCAGCGAGGCGCCGTTCTACACGCTGGGCCCGCTCACCACGGACATCGCCCCCGGCTATGACCACTTCACCAGCGGGATTGGCGCCGCGATGATCGGCTGGTTCGGCTGCGCGATGCTCTGCTACGTGACGCCGAAAGAGCACCTGGGCCTGCCGGACCGCGACGACGTGAAGGAAGGCGTCATCACCTACAAGATCGCCGCCCACGCAGCGGATCTCGCCAAGGGCCACCCGGGCGCGCAGGCGCGCGACAACGCCATGTCCCGCGCGCGGTTCGAGTTCCGCTGGGAGGACCAGTTCAACCTGGGTTTGGACCCGGAGCGCGCCCGCGCCTTCCACGACGAGACGCTCCCCGCGGAGAACGCCAAAGCCGCCCACTTCTGCTCGATGTGCGGGCCGCAGTTCTGCTCCATGAAGATCACGGAGGACGTCCGCGCCTACGCGCAGCAGGTGGGCGTGGCGGCGGACCAGGCGCTCCAGGCCGGGATGGCGCAGAAGGCCGCCGAGTTCGTGGAGGCAGGCAGCGAGCTCTACAGCCCGGCGGACGCCGCCGAGCAGCGGCCGTCACGTCCCACCTGGCGCTCAACCGGGGTCGATTGATTCCGGCCGAACGGGGTTGCAGGTGGAATCAATTCGGTCTGGGCGCAGACACCAGTGCCGAGCATCGGAGCGACGAGGTTGCGCCTCCGCTGTGCTGAATGGGCCCCGGGCGGAGCGGCGGTCAGTGAACGTCGGGCTTCTTGTCGGGCAGCGGCCCGGCGCCCTCGACGACGCGCGGGTTGCGGTAGTCCGCGGGCGGGCCTGAGAAGGGCCCGCTGCGGCCGCCGTTGCTGAAGATGCCGGGCTCGCCGTCCAGGCCAAGCGCCGCGAGGGCCGTGTGGTAGAGGCCGACCGCCGCCATGTACCCGGCGCAGCCGACCAACGCGATGAGGGACCACTTGAGGCCCTGCGCCCAGAGCAGGAACGAGTCGCTCCCGCTGGTGCGCGACCACCAGAAGCCCACCATGCAGACAATGGACGAGGTGAAGAGGAAGGTGCCGATGTACCGCGACGCCTTGCCCTGTCCGCGCGGCGGGCTCTCGGCGTCTTCGGAAGAGGGGGGCGGGGCTTGCTCCATCCGGCGCAGATAGCATGGGGATTGGCGTTGCTGCTATCTCGTGGGTGAAGGCTGTCATGTCCCTCCTCGACGCGCGCTCCCGCCCGCTCCAGAACCTCCGCATCTCGGTGACGGACCGCTGCAACCTCCGCTGCCAGTACTGCATGCCAGAGGAGGAGTACGGCTGGCTGCCGCGGGAGGACCTGCTCTCCTTCGAGGAGATTGCCCGGCTGGTGGACGCCTTCATCCGCCTCGGCCTGCGGCGCGTGCGGCTGACCGGGGGGGAGCCGCTCATCCGGCGGGAGCTCCCCACGCTCGTCCGGATGCTGGCCAGCCGTCCGCTCGACGAGGTGGCGCTGACGACGAACGGCGTGCTCCTCGCGCAGCAGGTGGACGCGCTCAAGGCGGCGGGGCTTGCGCGGGTGACGGTGAGCCTGGACACGCTGAGCCCCACGCGGTTCCTCGCGCTGACCCGGCGGGATCACCACGCGCAGGTGCTGGAGGGCATCCGCGCCGCGCAGCGCTCCGGCCTGCCGGGGCTGAAGCTGGACGCGGTCATCGTCCGGGGCGTCAACGACGATGAGGTGGAGCCGCTGCTGGAGTTCGCGGAGGACGTGGGCGCCGAGGTCCGCTTCATCGAGTACATGGACGTGGGCGGCGCCACCCGCTGGTCGCCCGACAAGGTGGTCTCCCAGGCGGAGCTCCTCGCGCGGCTGAGCGCCCGCTTCGGCGAGGTCCGCGCGCTGCCCGCAGAGCCGTCCGCCCCGGCGCAGCGGTTCGCGCTGCCAGACGGGCGGGTCTTCGGCGTCATCGCCTCCACCACCCGGCCCTTCTGCGGCAGCTGCGACCGCAGCCGGCTCACCGCGGATGGCCTCTGGCTGCTGTGTCTGTACGCGCGCACCGGGACGGATCTCCGCGGGCGCCTCCGGGAGGGCGCCTCGGACGAGGCGCTGGTGGCGTGCCTCCGGGAGCAGTGGACCGCCCGCGCGGACCGCGGCGCGGAGGAGCGCCTGAGACTCCTCGCTTCGAGGGCGCCCCTCGTGCAGAAGGCGGACCTCGCGAGGGATCCGCACCTCGAGATGCACACGCGCGGGGGGTAGCGCGCCGGTGCCCCCGTTCGCCCCGAGCGTCTCACGATGGGTCACAAATCTTCGCCGCCGCTTGGCGCAAGCACCGCTTCGCTGTGCGGGCGTCGGGCGTCGGGCGTCGGGCGTCGGGCTTCGGGGAATGGTGTCTCGGGCTTCGGGCTTCGGGGAACGGTGTCTCGGGGAGGGGTAGGGAGTACGCGTTCGCGTTCGCGTTCGCCTTCGTTCACGGGTACGGGCCCGGGCAGGGGTTCGGGTTCGGGACACCGCGCACGGCTCGTCCCAGTCGCCGACCTGACGGGGATGCGCCTCGTTGCGCTTCAGCCGGTAACCGACTGCCCGCGCCCGAACCCGAACCCGGGCCCGTACCCGTGAACGAAGGCGAACGCGAACGCGAACGCGTGCTCCCTACCCCTCCCCGCGACACCGTTTCCCGCAGCCCCAGACACCATTCCCCGCAGCCCGCAGCCCGAACACTCCGGCCCGGCACTTGACGCGCCCGAAATGGGCCGGCCTGGGCCGGTTTTCCCCTCGAGGCGAGCGGGGGGGAGCGCCGGACTTAGAACAGCTGTTCCTCCGACGAAATGGCCGGCCAGCCGAGCGGGGGGCCCTCAGACGCTGAAGCTGGCGCCGCAGCTGCAGGACTTCTTGGCCCTGGGGTTGGCGAAGACGAACCCTTCGCCGTACTTGGTGGCCGCATGGTCGATGGTGAGGCCTTCGACGGCGGGGAGCGACCGGGGGTCCACGAAGATCTTCACGCCTTCGGATTCGAAGACGTGGTCCTCCGGGTCCGGGAGGTCCGCGAAGAGCAGATCATAGAGAAAGCCCTCGCACCCGCCGCCCACCAGCTGGACGCGCAGCCCGTACGGCACAATCTGCTTCTGCTCCTGCGCGCGCTTGATCTGCTCGGCGGCCTGACGGGTCAGCGCAACCACGTCACTCGGTCCCCGTGGTGCGGGAGATCCGCACGGCCGGACCGGCGCGCTCGCGCGAGGCGGCGGCGCGAGGGGCGGGCTCCGGGATGGCGCTCACGGCGGACTCCAGCTGCGCCTCGACGGCGGCGGTGGCGACCGCGGGGCTGACGGGCGGCGCGGAGAGCCCAAGCTTCTGGGCCTGCATGTCCTGCTTGATCTTCAGCAGCCCCCCCTCGCCGATGTCGAGGAAGGCCTTCACGACCTCCGGGTCGAACTGGGTGTTCTTGCAGCGGGCAATCTCCTCGATGGCGTTGGCGAACGAGGTGCCCTTCCGGTACGGGCGGTCCGACGTCATGGCGTCCAGCGTGTCCGCCACGGAGAAGATGCGGGCGCCGACGGGGATCTCCTGCCGCTCCTGCTTGCGGGGATAGCCGGTGCCGTCCCACTTCTCCTGGTGCGACAAGACGATCTTCGCGGGCGTGGAGAGGAAGGGGATGGCCTGGATCATCTGGTAGCCGATGTCCGGGTGCTTGCGCATCTCCGTCCACTCGTCCTGGGTGAGCTTCCCGGGCTTGAGCAGGACCGCGTCCGGGACGCCAATCTTCCCAATGTCGTGCAACAGCGCGCCGCGGCCAATCTCTTCCAGCTCCGTGCCGCTGATGCCCATCTTGGCGCCAATGGCCGTCGTGTACTTCACCACCCGCTGGGAGTGGTCGCTCGTCTCGTGCTCGCGCGCGTCCAGCGCGGCGACGAGGGCGAGCAGCGTGTTCTGGTAGGTGAAGGAGATGTCGCGCAGCGCGGCGCGCAGCTCTGTGGTGCGGTCCCGGACCTTGCGCTCCAGCTTCTTCTGGTAGCGCTTGCGGGCGAGCTCGATGCGGCGCTTGGCCAGCGCGCGCTCGATGGCGCGGATGAGGTCCGTCAGCTTCGGCGGCTTGAGCAGGTAGTCCACCGCGCCGCGCCGCAGACAGTCGACGGCGGCCTCGGTGTCGCCATAGCCGGTCAGCATGATGACCGAGGTGTCCGGGTAGGACTGGCGCAGATGCTCAAGCAGCCAGAGGCCATCCTTCCCCGGCATCTTCATGTCGCTGATGACGAGTGGGGTCTCCTCGGCCTGGAGCAGCTCCAGCGCCATGTCGGCGCCGTAGGCCACCGCGCACCGGTAGCCTTCTTCGTTGAGGAGCACGGAGATGACGTCGCGGACGGACTCGTCGTCGTCCACGATGAGGATTCTGGGCGGGACGGGGGGGATGGCTTCCACGGAGGGAGATTGTAGGGGTGGCAGAGGACCGTTGGCCAATGGGGCGAACGGCAAAAGGGGAGGCCCTTGCTCACATGCGGTTGGGTGGACCCGACAAGCGGTCAAACCGGAAAGGGCTGATATCTACGCCCGTTCGCCCCTCCACAAGCAACTGCGCGATGAGGTCCGCGGTGACGGGCGTCAGCAGGATGCCGTTGCGGAAGTGGCCGGTGGCGATGAGCAGGCCGGGGAGGGGGCCGGGCCCCAGGATGGGCAGGTGGTCCTCGGTGTCCGGGCGCAACCCGGCCCACTGGTCCTGAACCTGCGCGTCGGCCAGCGAGGGGCACAGCTCCAGCGCCATCCCAAGGATCTTCGCCAGGCCTCCGGCGGTGACCTGCTTCTCGAAGCCGGCGTGCTCCATCGTACTACCTGCGATCAACCGGCCGTCCGACCGTGGCACCAGATACCCGCGGTCTGACGCGATGATCCGCTTGAACAGCGGCAGCCGCGTCTGCAGCTGGAGCATCTGGCCGCGCGCCGGACGGACCTGGAGCGGATCGATTCCTGCCCCTGGGACCAGGGAGGACCAGGACCCCGCCGCCAACACGACGTGGGGCGCGTCCATCGTGACCCCGTCCAGGTCCACGCCGACCACGCGCCCGGCGTCCACCCTCACGCCGCGCACATACCCGGTGACGAACTCCACGCCCACCCGGGCGGCGGCCATGCTGAGCGCTCGCACGAGCAGCCGGGTGTCCACCTGGTGGTCGTCTGGATAGTGGGCGGCCACCAGCGCCTGTGGGGAGAGCTTCGGCTCCAGCGCCCGCGCGTCGTCACCGGTGAGCCGGTCCGCGCGCAGCCCCCGTCCGCGCTGCCAGGTCAGCGTGGCGTCCAGCGTGCGCGCGGCGGATTCGGTGAAGGCGACCTGCAGCGCGCCGCAGGGCCGGTAGGCGACGTCCAGCCCGCTGAGCTCCAGCAGCTCCGCCGCGAAGGCGGGGTAGAGCGCGCGGCTGCGCAGGCACAGGTCGAGCAGCGGCCCGGGCTCATGCGCCTCCAGCTGCGGGCCCAAGATCCCCGCGGCGGCGCTGGAGGCCTCCGCGCCGGGGATGGAGCGCTCCAGCACGCGCACCCGCGCCCCGCGCTGGGCGAGCCGGAGCGCGATGGCGCAGCCCATCACGCCGCCGCCAATCACGATGGCGTCTGCGCTCATCGCGCGTCTCCGCGGGCGGGTGCGGCGGGCGCGGGCGCCCGCGGGCCGCCGCTCGGGTGGGTGACACACCACAGCCGGCCAAAGGCGAGCAGCGCGAGGAACATCAGCAGCAGCGTTCGGAGCGGATAGGGGCGCATCGCGTTGCAAACCGGGTGGGCGCCGTTTCATAGGGGAGCGCCGCGGCCAGTGCAAACCCCTTGATTGCGTGGAGATCGAGGGTTATCAGCCCCCACGCGCTTCTTAAGGAGGGTGTCGTGGCTGAGACGTTCGACGTGGTGATCATCGGTTCCGGTCCCGGCGGTTACGTGGCGGCCATCCGGGCCGGACAGCTGGGGCTCAAGACCGCGCTGGTGGAGCGGGACAAGCGCCTGGGCGGCACCTGCCTTCACCGCGGCTGCATCCCCACCAAGTCGCTCCTGTGGACGGCGGAGCTCTACAGCCATGTGCTGGAGGCGGCTGAGTTCGGGATCGATCTCAAGAACCCCGCCATCAACTGGGTGCAGGCGCTCAAGCACAAGGAGAAGGTGGTCACCAAGGGCGCCAACGGGATCGACTTCCTGATGAAGAAGAACAAGGTGACCGTGGTGAAGGGCCACGGGCGCATCGCCGGGAAGGGCAAGGTGGAGGTGAGCGGGGAGGGCGGCGCGAAGCAGACCCTGGAGACGAAGAACATCATCCTCGCCACGGGCTCGGTCGTGAAGTCGCTGCCGAACGTGAAGATTGACCACAAGCGCGTGGTGAGCTCCGACTCCATCCTGGAGCTGCCGCAGATCCCCAAGAGCCTCATCGTCCTGGGCGCCGGCGCTGTGGGGATGGAGTTCGCCTCCATCTTCAACCACGTCGGCGCGGAGACGACCCTCGTGGAGTACCTGCCGCACCTGCTGCCCATCGAGGACGAGGACGCCTCGAAGGAGATCGAGAAGCAGTACAAGCGGCGGAAGATCAACTTCCTGCTGGGCGCCAAGGTGGAGACGGTTCAGCTCACCGACAAGGGCGTGAAGGTCCTGATGCAGGTGGGGACCGAGACGAAGACGCTCGAGGCGGAGATGCTGCTCTCCGCGGTGGGGCGTGCGCCGGTCACCGAGGACATCGGGCTGGAGAAGACGCAGATCAAGCTCGAGCGCGGCTTCATCAAGACGGACAGCATGATGCGCACAGCGGAGCCGAACGTGTACGCCATCGGCGACGTGGTCCCCACGCCGATGCTGGCGCACGTCGCGTCCAGCGAGGGCATCCTCGCGGTGGAGCACATCGCCGGGAAGAACCCGCAGCCCATCAACTACGACCGCGTGCCCTCCGCCACGTACTGCTACCCCGAGGTCGCCTCGGTGGGGCTCACGGAGAAGAAGGCGAAGGAGCGCGGCTTCGACGTGAAGACGGGCGTGTTCCCGTTCTCCGCCATCACCAAGGCCTCCATCTCCGAGGAGGGGATTGGGATGGTGAAGGTGGTGGCCGAAAAGAAGTACGACGAGGTGTTGGGTATCCACCTGGTCGGGCCGCACGCGACGGAGCTGCTCGCGGAGGCCTGCGTGGCGCTGCGGCTGGAGACGACGACCGAGGAGATCGCCCAGACCATGCACGCGCATCCCACGCTCTCGGAGATCATGCGGGAAGCGGCCGAGGCCACCCTGGGCCACGCAATTCACATCTAGGCTGGGCGCGGGGCGCCTCAGCCACGCTGCCGGTGCGCCCTGCGGGGTCCACCGGTCCGCGGCGTGTGGGGCGCGGTGACACATTGCATTACTGCTTGGGTCTTGACCCAGTCATCCTCGACCGTTAGACCGCGGGAGAAATGGCCACTCCGGATCGCTTTCCCCTTCCACAACACGCGGAGTCCGGGGGCAAGCCCGAGTGGCTGAAGGTCCGCCTGCCTCGCGGTGAAGGGTACGAGCGCGTAAAGGCCATCGTCCGCTCCACCAAGCTCGCCACGGTGTGCGAGGAGGCGCGTTGCCCCAACATCGCTGAGTGCTGGGGCGGTGGGACTGCGACCGTGATGTTGATGGGCGAGGTCTGCACGCGCGCCTGCCGCTTCTGCCACGTGAAGGTGGGGGCGCCGCCGCCGCTGGATCCCGAAGAGCCGGAGCACCTCGCCCTCGCGGTGAAGGAGCTGGCGCTCGAATACATCGTCGTCACGTCAGTGAACCGGGATGACCAGCCGGACGGCGGAGCGAGCCACTTCGCCGCGGCCATCCGCGCGCTGCGCCGCGAGAGCCCGAAGACGATGGTCGAGGTGCTCATCCCCGACTTCCAGGGCGTGACGAAGGATCTCGACACCGTCGTGCAGGCGCGGCCGCACGTGGTGGCGCACAACGTGGAGACGGTGGAGCGGTTGACCGGGCGGGTGCGGGACCGGCGCGCCACCTACCGCCAGTCGCTGCGGGTGCTGGAGCACCTCAAGTCGCGTCCGGAGCAGCCGTACACGAAGAGCTCCGTGATGGTGGGGTTGGGGGAGACGGACGCGGAGCTCACCCAGACGTTCCGGGAGCTGCGCGACGTGGGCGTGGATGTGCTGACGCTGGGCCAGTACCTGCAGCCGTCGCAGTACCACCTGCGCGTTGAACGGTTCGCGCCTCCCGCCAAGTTCGACGAGTACAAGCAGATTGCGGAGGCGATGGGCTTTCTCTACGTGGCCTCTGGACCGATGGTCCGCTCCAGCTACCGCGCCGCCGAGTTCTTCCTCAAAGGGTTGATGCAGCGCGAGCAGTAGGCCTGTTGTCCCCTTCTTCCCCTCACCCCGTCCGAGCGATGCCGACCCTGAACCTCCTGCAAGCGGTGAACGACGCGCTCCGGCTCGAGATGCGCCGGGATCCCCGGGTCGTGGTGCTGGGGGAGGATGTCGGCAAGTTCGGCGGCGTCTTCCGGGCGACGGCGGGGCTCTATGAGGAGTTCGGGCCGGAGCGGGTCATCGACACGCCGCTGGCGGAGAACGGGATCATCGGCGCGGCGGTGGGCATGGCGCTCAACGGCCTGAAGCCGGTGCCGGAGATTCAGTTCTCCGACTTCATCTTCCCGGCGTTTGATCAGATCACGAACGAGGTGGCCAAGCTGCGCTACCGCTCCGGCGGGGAGTACGGCTGTCCCCTGGTCATCCGCACGCCCGTCGGCGGCGGCATCAAGGGCGGGCACTACCACTCGCAGAGCCCGGAGGCGCTCTTCATCCACTCCGCGGGCCTCAAGGCGGTCTGCCCCTCCAACCCCTACGACGCCAAAGGGCTGCTGCTGTCCGCCATGCACCAGGACGACCCGGTGCTCTTCTTCGAACCCAAGCGCGTGTACCGCGCCTCCAAGGGCGAAGTCCCCGAGGGCGAGTACGAGATTCCGCTGGGCAAGGCGAAGGTCGTGCGCGAAGGCAAGGGCCTGACGGTCATCGCCTGGGGGGCGATGGTGCACGAGGCGGCCATCGCAGTGGAGCAGGCGGCGGAGCGGCGGATTGACTGCGAGCTCATCGACCTTCGCACCTTGTGGCCGCTGGATATTGACTGCGTGACAGAGAGCGCGCGGAAGACCGGCCGGGTGGTGGTGGTCCACGAAGCGGCGCGCACCTGCGGCCTGGGCGCGGAGCTGGCCACGCTCATACAGGAGCGCTGCTTCGTCCACCTGGAAGCCCCCATCAAGCGCGTGACCGGCTGGGACACCCCGTTCCCCTACACGCTTGAGAACGACTACCTCCCTCTCGCGCCGCGTATCCTGCAGGGCATCATTGAGACGGCGCAGTTCATTGCCTGAAGACCTGTTCCACTTCCCACCCGCGGTGAGCACCCAGAATGGCGACCTTCGACTTCAAGCTGCCGGACATTGGAGAAGGCGTGGTGGAGGGCGAGATCGTCAAGTGGCTCGTCAAGGAGGGCCAGGTCATCGCCGAGGATCAGCCCTTGGTCGAAGTCATGACCGACAAGGCGACCGTTACCATCCCCAGCCCGAAGAAGGGCAAGGTCCTCAAGACGTACGGCAACGAGGGGGAGATCGCCAAGGTCCACGGCGTGCTGGTGACGCTGGAGCTGGACAGCGCCGGCGCCCCCGCCTCCGCTCCTGCGACTGCTGTGGCCGCCCCGCCGGCCGCGCGCGCAGCGTCGAACGTCTCAGCCAGTGCCGCAGCCTCGTCCGACAACAAGGTGCTGGCCACGCCGGTGACCCGCCGGATGGCGCGCGAGCACAACCTGGACCTCGCCGGCATCTCCGGCACCGGGCCTCAGGGCCGCGTCACCAAGGCGGACGTGGTGGCAGCGATGGAGGTGGGCGGTGGCAACGGGGCGGTAGCGACGGGGCATCCCACCGCCGCGCCGGGCGTTGCCACCCGCCGGCCACCGGCAGCGCCGCTGGCGGTCAGTCAGGGAGATGAGCGCATTCCGCTCAAGGGCCTGCGCCGGAAGATTGCGGAGAAGATGGTCCGTTCGAAGTTCACCGCGCCGCACTTCACGTTCGTCGAAGAGATGGACGCGACGGAGCTGGTGGCGGTCCGGAAGCGGATCAACACCGCGCTGGCCGAGAGTGGAGAGACGACCAAGCTCTCGTTCCTGCCCTTCATCTGCAAGGCGCTGGTGGCGGCGCTGCGGAAGTTCCCCCACTTGAACGCCAACTTCGACGAGGCCAAGCAGGAGCTGGTCGTCCGCGGCGAATACAACCTCGGCATCGCCGCGGCGACGGACGATGGCCTGACCGTGGCGGTGCTCAAGCGCGCGGACACGCTGCCCTTGCGTGAGCTCTCCTCGGAGATCAACCGCCTGGGCGCTGCTGCGCGCGAACGGCGGCTCTCGATGGAGGAGCTGACCGGCGGCACCTTCACCATCACGTCGCTGGGGCAGACCGGCGGCTTGTTCGCCACGCCGATCATCAATCACCCGGAGGTGGCCATCCTCGGGGTGCACCGGATGCGCAAGCGCCCGGTGGTGGTGGACGATGAGATTGTCATCCGCGAGATGATGTACCTCTCGCTCTCGTTCGATCACCGGGTGATCGACGGGTCCGTCGGGGCGGCGTTCACGTACGAGCTCATCCGCTACCTCGAGCACCCTGAGCTCCTCTTCCTGGAGCTGACCTGACATGTCCGCGAAGTCGAATGTGTCGCAGCTGCGCAAGGCCCACCGCGCCACCCCGCTGACGGGGGTGCAGCTGCAGGAGATCTACGGCGCCATGGTGCTCATCCGCACGCTCGACGAGCGGATGATGACGCTGCAGCGACAGGGCCGGATTGGCTTCTACGGCGCCTGTACGGGGCAGGAGGCGGCCTGCGTGGCCAGCGCCTACGCGCTCAAGGCCAGCGATTGGATCTTCCCGGCGCTGCGCGAGGGCGCGGCCATGCTGATGCGCGGCTACCCGTTGGTGCCCTACGTCAGCCAGGTGTTCGGGAACGCGGGAGATCCCGCCAAGGGGCGGCAGATGCCCTCGCACCAGTCGTCCCGCTCCGTGAACCACGTCAGCTGGGGTTCGTGCATTGGCACCCAGCTGCCGCAGGCGGTGGGCGCGGCGTGGGCGGCCAAGCTCAAGCGCGAAGACACCGTGGTGATGGCGTACCTGGGCGATGGCGCCACCTCGTCGGCGGACTTCCACGTGGCCATGAACTTCGCCGGCGTGTTCAAGCCCGCCGTCGTCTTCGTCTGCCAGAACAACCACTGGTCCATCTCGGTGCCCACCACGTCGCAGACCGCGAGCGACTCCATCGCCATCAAGGCGACGGCGTATGGCTTTCCGGGCGTGAAGGTGGATGGGAACGACGCGGAGAAGGTGTACGAGGCCACGAAGGAGGCGGTGGACCGCGCCCGCTCCGGCGGCGGGCCCACCCTCATCGAGGCGGAGACGTATCGGATGGGCGCGCACTCCTCCTCAGATGATCCCACCCGCTACCGGGACCAGAACGAGGTGGAGATCTGGCGCGCGCGAGACCCGGTGGACCGGCTCCGGCTGAAGTTGATCGAAGCCAAGCACTGGACCGAAGAGCAGGACACGGAGCTCAAGGCCCGGCTGCTGGCCCAGGTGAACGAAGCCATCGGCGCAGCCGAGCTCCTCCCGCCGCCCCCACCCGAGACCCTGTTCGATGACGTCTACGCCGACGTCCCCTGGAACATCCGGGAGCAGCGCGCGGAGCTGGCGACGTTCCTCGCCAGCCAGAAGAAGTAGGCGCGCAGCCGCCGCCTTGGGCCGCGCAGTCAGCTGTGCGACGCTTGCGGGATGCCGGATGACGTTCGCGAGTACCTCCGCGCCGCGCAGCAGGCCGAGGTCCGTGGAGACAAGCCGCGCGCCGTGGAGCTGCTCGAGAAGGCGGCCCGGCTCTACACGGCAGATGGCAATCCCACCCGGGCGCTCTCGCTGCTGCGCCACGCCCGAAGGCTGGACGGTGGCACCCGGGCGGATCTCAACGATGAGGTGAAACGGCTGGAGTGGCTGCCGGATGACCCGCTCTCGCGCGCGATGGCAGAGCCGCAGCTGACGGCCATGGAGGACGCCGTTGCGCTGGCGCCGCTGGACGCGTTCCTGGAGGGGGCGCTTCCGCAGCCAAAGGCGTTGGTCGAGCGCGGTCCCCAGGTCGCGGCGCCGGGGGCGGACGCCTGGTGTTCCTTCTGCTGCCGTCCGAAGGCCGAGGTGGGGGAGCTGGTTGCTGGCCCTGCCGGCGCGTTCGTCTGCGCCGGCTGCATCGCCGAAGCGGGGCGATTGCTGCAGGGGCAGCCCCGCGCCGGCGCGGATAGCTCGCCGAGGACCACCGCAGCGGGTGTCGGCGAGGAGGCAGCGGGCGGCGGCACGACGAGTGACGCGGGGCGCGGAGGCGAACGAAGCACCGCGAGTCACAACGCACGGGAGAAGGGAGCGCACCCGCCCGCGGCCGGTGCCGATGGGAGCGCGGTGGAGAGCTCGCGCTTGGCGGGGGACGCGGAGCGCAGCGCCGGTGCCGATGGGAGCGCGGCGGAGCGCTCGCGCTCGACGGGGGACGCGGAGCGCAGCGCCAGCGCCGACGGGAGCCCAGCGGAGGTCTCCCGGTCGACCGGGGAACCCAGGGTCGACGGGAGCGCAGTGGACCGCTCGCGCTCGACGGGAGGCGAGGGCGAAGCTGTGAGCGCAGTGGAGGGTTCGGGGGCGGGGAGCGAGGGCCGCGCCGGTGCCGACGGGAGCCCGAGGGAGGTCTCCTGGGCGAACGGACGCCAGGGCCCGCGGTCCGACGCAGGTTCCTCCTCCAGCGAGGGCGACCTCGCGAGGGCGCTGGCGTCGGAGCTGGGGCTGGCGCCGGCGAGCAGCCCGCTCGCGGAGGACGCGCTCACGCGGCTGGTCGCTCCGACCCTGGAGGAGCGCCCCGCGCCACCGGTGCAGCTGGTGGGGCAGGCGGCGGCGCTCGCGCTGCTGGATCCCGCGCTGCAGCGAAGCGTGCCGCGGATGGCGGTCTTCGGCCCGCCGGGCTGCGGAAAGTCCACCTACCTGCGCGAGCTCGCGCGGCGCGGCTTCGGCCGGTACCTGGTCGCTTCTGAGTTGACGCGCATTCCGCTGTCGCCCGAAGGCCAGCGGCTGCTCCTGGACGGCTGGGAGGGCGCGGCGCCGGAGCTTCGGGAGCGGCTGTTGCAGGGCCTGGTCTCGCCGTCCGCGCCGCCATTCCTGATGGCGTTCCGGGCCAAGCCGCTGACGCCGGCGCTCGTCGCGGTCAACGACGCGCTGGAGCTGCCGCTGTACCCGACGCGGGGGCTGGTGGAGGCCTGTGAGGGGCGGCTGCCAGAGAGCCTGGCGCTGCGGCTGCAAGCGGTGGCCTGCTTCCAGGCGCCCGTCGAGGCGGAGCTGGAGGAGGTGGCCCGGCGCCTGCTGCTCCCCCGGGCCTCGGAGCTGGACCTCTCCGAAGACCTGCTGCGCGCCCTGGCGGCGGAGGCCTTCCGCTCGCCGCTGAGCGGGCACGAGCTCTCCGCGTTATTACTCCGGCTCCCGCCAGGCTCCTGGCAGGTGAAGCCCCCGGTCGCGGCGCCTTCCGCACCTCCACCCGTGACAAGAAAGAAGCGTCGTGGCAAGGCGAGCTCGTGATTCAGCCGCAGAGCACAGAAGGCGCCCATGAGACCCCCGCCGTGACCGAGGCCGCCCGACCGGGGCTGGGGCCGCTCGCCGTCCGCCGGCTCGGGCAGGTGGAGTACGAGGATGGGCTGGCGCTTCAGCGGCTCCACGGCCAGGCGCGGGCGGAGCAGCGGGTGCCGGACACGCTGCTGCTCTTGCAGCACCCGCCCGTTCTGACGCTCGGTCGCGGCGCGCACCCGGAGAACATCCTCGTCGCGCCGGAGGAGCTGGGCCGGCTGGGCGTCACGGTGCACCAGACGAACCGCGGCGGCGACGTCACGTACCATGGCCCCGGGCAGCTCGTGGGCTACCCCATCCTCAAGCTGATGCCGGGCAGGCAGGACGTGCGCCGGTACGTGAGGGACCTGGAGGAGGTGCTCATCCGGACGCTCGCGCGCTACGGGCTTAAGGCGGGCAGGATCCCCAAGTGGACGGGCGTGTGGCTGGGCAGCGAGGGCAGCCCGGACGCCCGGAAAATCGCCGCCATCGGCGTGCACCTCTCCCGGTGGCAGACCAGCCATGGCTTCGCGCTCAACGTCAGCCCGGAGCTGTCGCACTTCTCGTGGATTGTCCCGTGCGGCATCCAGGAGGCGGGGGTGACGTCGCTCTCCCGCGAGCTCGGCCGCGACGTGGACATGGCCGAGGTGGAGCAGGCGCTGTGCGAGGAGTTCTTCGACGTCTTCGGCGCCGTCGCCGCGCCCGCCCTCTCGCCGCCGCTGCGGACCATCTGCGTGGTCGTCGTCCGGCGTGGCACGGACGGACCGGAGCTGCTCCTGCTGCGGCGGGTGCCCGCGCGCGGCGGCTTCTGGCAGCCGGTGACCGGACGGGTGGAGGCCGAAGAGCTGGAGTGGAACGCCGCCCGGCGGGAGCTGCGCGAAGAGACGGGCGCGGCGCTCGCGCCGGTGCCGCTCAACTACGTCCACAGCTTCGCCTGGGGCGAACAGCTGCCGCCCCTCCTCGTGGAGGAGCACGCGTTCGTCGCGGTCTGGGAGGGAGGCGAGGTGCAGCTGGCGCCGGACGAGCACGACGCGTTCCTCTGGTGCGGGCTCCCCGAGGCGCTGGAGCGCCTGACGTTCCCGGGTTTGCGCGAAGCCGCGCGGCGCGCCGTGGCCCGCCTCTAGAACGCCCTCAATGGACGAGGAGGGTCTGGTTCTCGCGGGCGGCGATGGCCTCCGGCCGCAGCTTCCTCACGGCGCGCAGAATCCGCTCCATCTCCGCGTCATCGTGCGTGGGGTCATGGTGGAAGAGGACCAGCGTCTTGGCCTGCGCGCGCTGCGCAGCCCGGACCGCGGCGTTCCAGGTGGAGTGGCCCCAGCCGGTCTTCGGCGCGCCGGATTTTCCGAGGTACTCATCCTCGGTGTACATGGCGTCGTAGATGAGCAGGTCCGTGCCGCGGGCAAACTCGGCCAGGCGGTCATCCACGTCGCTGCCATGCTCGATGTCCGTGGCGTACACGACCGAGTGGCCCTTGTAGTCCACGCGGTAGCCCAGGTTCCCGCCGGGGTGGTTGAGCTCCAGCGCGGTGACCACCGCCTCGCCGAGCTGCTCGCGCGTCCCCTCGCTGAACGGTCGGTACTCCACCTGCGCGCGGAAGACCATCTCGGCGGTCACCGGGAAGTACGGCGGGACCATCTGGCCGGCGAGGATCTCCTTCACCGACAGCCCGTTGCGCGACGGCCCGTAGAGCGTGAACGCGTTGAGCGGGTTGAACATCGGCGTGAAGAACGGCAGGCCCTGGAGATGGTCGTAGTGGTAGTGCGACATGAAGATGCTGGCTTTCACCGGGCTCTTCGCCGCGTTCGCCGCCTGCGCCTCTCCGAGCTGCCGCACGCCTGAGCCGAGGTCGAAGATGAGGAGCTCGTCCCCGCAGCGCATCTCCACGCACGGCGTGTTGCCGCCGTAGCGCCGCGTCTGCGCGCCGGGGGCGGGGATGGAGCCGCGCACGCCCCAGAAGGTGACCCTGAGCGCGTCCTGGGATTCGCTGCGGGCGCTGGAGCGAACGCGGTAGGCGCTCGAGCGCGACGGGCCAGATCGGCTGGAGGTCTTTTTCCTAGCCAGCCTTGGCTTCCGTCTCGTCCTCAGCGAAGAGCTCAATGAGGTGCCCCGAACGCTCGCGCTTCGTCCTCAGGTAATCCACGTTATGCGGATTGTGCTCTGTGCGCGAAGGGATTCTTCGGCGCACGGGGATGCCTTCCTCCACCAGCCCGGCGATCTTGAGCGGGTTGTTGGTGATGAGGTCCACCGAGAGCACACCCAGTGAGCGGAGCATCTCCGCCGCCAGGTCGTACTTGCGCAGGTCGTCAGGAAAGCCGAGCTCGCGGTTCGCGTCGTACGTATCCCGCCCTTGGCTCTGAAGCGCGTACGCGCGGATCTTGTTGCCCAGGCCGATGCCGCGGCCCTCCTGGCGGAGGTACACCAGCACGCCCACGCCCTGGTCCACGATTGCATCCAGCGCGCTGTCGAGCTGCTGCTTGCAGTCGCACTTGAGGCTGCCGAAGACCTCACTGGTCAGGCACTCCGAGTGAACGCGGACGGGCACGCCTTCACGCCCGGCGACATCTCCAGCGACCATCGCCACGTGCTCCCGGCCGTTCCGCTTCTCCCGGAACACCACCGTCGTCAGCACGCCGCGCTCCGTGGGGATCTCCGCCTCCGAGTACCGCTCCAGGAGGTGTTGTGATTTCTTGTGCAAAATCGTGCTCTTGGGGGAGTCAGGCATGTAGGTCCACCTTGCTGCGGAACGTCGAATAAAGGCCGCTGCCGTCGTGCGAGTCAAGCCGCGGCGCCGTTGTGTCTGGAACGGGTGAGCGACTGGACCCTTCGATGCGCTGCCTACAATTCCGTTACAGGGCCGCCCAGGAGACGGGCAAGAGCTCGACTGAATCCCCCGGACTCACTGAACCCATCGCCTTGGGCAGCCGCATGAGGTGGGTGGCGGTGACCGCCGAACGCAGCGCGCCAGACGTCTGGCTGGCGAGCGGGCGGGCGACAAGCTGGCCCTCCTCCCAGCGAGCGGTCACGCGGACAAAGTGCACCAGCCCAGGCGCCTTCTTGTACGGCGCCCCGACGCGGGCCGGGATGACGGTGGGCGCAAGCTCGCGGTGACCCAGCCAGCGCAGCAGCGCGGGGCGCACGAAGAGCTCGAAGGTGACGAGGGACGAGGTGGGATTGCCGGGGAGGCCGATGAAGACGGTCTGGTCCCGGCGCCCGACGGCCAGCGGTTTGCCCGGCTTGAGGGCCACCCTCCAGAACTCGCTCTGTACGCCCAGCCGCGCCGTCGCTTCGCGCACGAAATCCCGTTCGCCCACGGAGACGCCCGCAGAGGTCAGCACCAGGTCGTAGCCGAGGGCTTTGCGGAGGAGGGCCTCCACCGCCTCAAGCCGGTCCGGGGCGATGCCCAGCCGGGTGGGGAGCCCGCCGGTGCGGAGGACCGCCGCCTCCAGCATGAGGCTGTTGGTGTCGATGAGCCGGTCGGGGCGCGGGTCGGAGAGGTCGCAGAGCTCGTCGCCCGTGGAGAGGATGGCCACCCGCGGCCGGCGCGGGACGGTCACCGTCTCCAGGCCCTGCGCCCAGAGCAGGGCGGCCTCGGGGAGTCCGATGGGCGTCCCGGCCGGGAGGAGCGCCGTGCCTTCCACCGCGTCCTCCCCTCGAGGTCGGACGAACTGGCCGGGCTGCGCTGAGGCCTCCAACAGCTCCACGCTCCCGTGCGCCCCTCCGCCTTCGTGCGCACGGGTGTGCTCCTGCATGACGACCGCGTCCGCGCCAGGGGGGAGCGGGGCGCCCGTCATGATCCGCGCGCAGGTGCCGGCGGTGACCGTCCGCGCGGGTGTCGCGCCGGCGTAGAGGATCTCCTCAACCCTCAGCCGCGCGCCCAGCGCCACGTCGTCCGCGCGCACGGCGTACCCATCCATCGCCGAGTTGTCCCAGGGCGGCAGCGTGCGGCGGGCGCTCACTGGCGCTGCCAGCGCGCGGCCAATCGCCTCTGCGATCCGCACCGCTTCGCGCGGCGCTTCGGGCAGCGTGGCGATCAAGCGCGCCAACGCTTCCTCCACGTCCAGCAGGCCCGGGCCGTTGCTCATCAGTGAAACCTCGGGACAAAGTTCCTGGAATGTTGATGGCTTAGATTGACATGAAGGTCAAACACAACTAGAAGGCGCGGCGAGAAAGGCCCACTTCCGAGGGGTGTGATGGCGAAGGCCAAGAACGTGAAGGCGGCCGTGAAGAAATCTCCCAGCAAGCTCGGGCTGTTGAAGTCCGCCACGAAGAAGATGGCGACTGCTACGGCGAAGCTGGTGAAGGCGGCAACGAAGATAGCGCCAGCGGCGAAGGCCGTGGCCAAGCCGGAGGCGAAGGCAGCAGCTGCCGCGCCGGCGAAGGTCCCAAAGGTGCCGGAGAAGGCGAAGGCGGCGGCTCCAGCAGCCGGTGCGGAGAAGGAGAAGGCGAAGCCGGAGAAGCCAGCGAAGGCTGGCCGGGCCGCGCCCATCCCAGCCGCGGATCGTCCCCGGCCGCGGGCGACCAAGCTCCCTCCTCAGCAGGAGGCGCTGACCAAGCGCGAGATGGAGCAGGTGCTGACGGTTGGGCAGGGGCGCGGGGTGACGGGCGAGGGGAGCCTCAAGGGGCGCCTCGCCGTGAAGGAGGAGTTTCCCTACCTCCTGGTCATTGGCCGCGACAAGCGCGAGCTCTCCTTCCTGCTTCAGGGCCCGGATCAGGAGGTGCTGCCTGCCTACCTGGATCACAAGGTCTCCGTCAGCGGGCTCATCCGGAAGACGCACAACTACGGCGGCACGGTCGACGTTCGGAAGTACTCGGCCAAGAAGCCGGAGCTTGAGATCCCGGTCCCCGAGGTGGTGGAGGAGAAGCTGCGCTTCCTCTCCCCCGGCGAGTTGGAGCAGATGTGCAACCCCGGTATGGGCGCGGGGATGAAGGGCTTCGGGTCGCTGCGCGGCAACCTCGAGATGACGGGCGAGGACTTCTTCCTCGTGGTCTCCAACGCGGGCACCCGGCAGCAGGTCTCCTTCCTCTTGGAGGGGAAGGGGAGCAAGGGCCTTCGCAAGCAGGTGGGGCAGACCGTGTTTGTGCAGGGCGTGCTGGAGAAGTCCTCCGGCTGGGGCGGGAAGGTGGGCGTGGAGAATGTGGAGCCGCGTCCCAGCGACCAGCGCTCCATGTCCCGCGACAACATGGAGATTGTCCACCTCGAGGGCGGCGGAGATCCCGTCGCGCTCGACGTCAAGATCAACCAGGGGTTGACGGTACGATTGCCAGAGAAGCCGGGCTTCACCTGGGCGATCGAGCCGACCACCGCCAAGCGCGTGGGTCTGCGCGAGGCGAACTTCGAACCGTCGCACCAGGGCCCGGGGACCCGCGAGTTCTTCTTCACTCCGCGCAACCCAGGCCTCGTCGAGGTCGACTTCTTCCTGGCAAAGGCGTTCACCCCCGCGCAGGTCTCCAAGACCTTCCGGATCACCGTGAACGTCAAGCCCTAGGTGGACGTGCCGGACGTCCCACAGGGAGGGGAAGCGACGTGAAGCGCATTCTTGTGGTTGTCTTGATGGCTCTCTCTGGCGCTGCGATGGCGCAGGAGATTGGCAGGGAGATTCCTGCCTCTGCGCCCCCGCCTCCCCCCGGGGGCTCTGGCCCGTACGACGCCTCCTACGCAGCAGGCGGTGCGCCTGCCGCGGCGGCAGGTCCGTCCACCACCCACGCCGGGTCCTTCGGGATCAAGGCGGGGTTCGCCAGCAGCTTCATTCCTGCCGCGCCGACCGGCATCGCAGCGGGGGCCGCGGCTGCGCCGACGCTGGGGCTCCGCTTCATCCCCATTGAACGGCTGGCGCTGTCGCTGGACCTGGGTTTCGCGCTGTCGCTGGGCAACACGCTCTATGCCAGCTTCAGCGCCGGCACTTCGGCGGACTTCTATCTCGGATCACTCACCTCCGCGCTGCGGCCGTTCATCACGGCGGGCGCGGACTTCGGCAAGCCGCTCTCCAGCTCGAGCGATGACTTCCTGCTGCGGGTGAACGCGGGGTTTGGCGCTGAGCACTGGTTCACGGATCACTTTTCGCTCAACGCGCGGTTGCTGATCGTCCTGCCGATAGACCTGACCGGACGCGGCACCACGCTGGTGAGCACGTTCGTCCCCGCGCTGGGGGCGGTGTTCTACTTCTAGTGGGCGCCCTCCAGCCCGATCAGCTCAAGACAGTCCTGCGTCAGGAGGCGCGCCCGTTGGGCGTCAAGGAGTTGCTCCGCCTCGCGGGTCTCAATCCGGGACAGCAGACGGCGGTGAAGCGCCTGCTGCGTGACCTGGTCCGGGTGGGCGAAGTTCAAAAGGAAGGAAAACGTTTCTTCGTGAAGGTCAGTGGTAGCAGTCAGGGGAAGGGTCGGCCGGTGGTGCGTGGGGGGAAGACGGGGCGGTCGGTGGAGGGGACGCTGCACATCCACCGCGATGGGTTTGGCTTTGTCCACCCGTCGTCTGGTGAGGGCGAGAACATCTACGTTCCGGCTGAGCAGGCCCAGCGCGCGCTCGACAACGACAAGGTCGTGGTGGAGCTGGTGGCTGGGACGGGTGGGCGGAAAGCGGGGCGCCTGGTCCGCGTGGTGGACCGCCTCCGAAGTCGCGCGGTCGGCACCTACGTGGTGAAGGGCGCGAACACCTACGTCCTCCCGAATGACACCAGCCTGCCCGGGGTCATCCGCGTTCCGGCCACGCAGCTGGCGCGGCCTGGGGACCTGGTCAAGGTCCGGCTGGGCGTGGGCGCGACGTTGCTGGAGGAGCGGGACGGGCTGTTCGGAGAGGTCACCGGCTCGCTGGGCAAGCCGGGAGATCCTTCCGGGGAGATCCTCTCCGTCGCCTACTCGCAGGGCTTCTCGGAGGAGTTCCCCGACGAGGTGATGGACGAGGCGGACCGCATCCCGTTGAAGGTCTCCGCCGAGGAGGCCGGCGCGGAGGGCCGCAAGGATCTCCGGTCGCTCTCGCTGGTGACCATCGACGGCGAGGACGCGCGGGACTTTGACGACGCGGTCTACGCCGAGGACCTCCCGGACGGCTGGCGGCTCATCGTCGCCATCGCGGACGTCTCCCACTACGTGAAGGAGGGGAGCGCGCTGGACACGGAGGCGCTCAACCGCGCGACCAGCGTGTACCTGCCCAACCGCGTGCTGCCCATGCTCCCGGAGCGGCTCTCGAACGGCATCTGTTCGCTGAAGCCTGACGAGGACCGGCTGTGCATGGTCGCCGACATGGTCTTCGACCGGGACGCGGGGCTGCGCTCGTACGAGCTCTACCCGGGCGTGATGCGCAGCGCGGCCCGCTGCACCTACAACGAGGTGCAGGACGTGCTGGACGGGACGGACGTCCCGCATCGGAACGCGTTCCGGCCCCACTTCGAGCGGCTGATGGCGTTGGCCATGGCGCTGCTGAAGATGCGGCGGGCACGCGGCGCCATCGACTTTGATCTCCCGGAGACGAAGATCCTCCTCGACGAGGACGGCAAGCCCATCCGGATGGAGAAGCGCGAGCGCAAGAGCTCCCACCGGTTGGTGGAGGAATGCATGCTCGCCGCCAACGAAGCGGTGGCGAAGTTCTTCCAGGACCGCGACCTCCCGTCGGTCTATCGGTTCCACGGAGACCCGGACGAAGAGAAGCTGGAGGCGTTCGCCACCCTGGCGCGCGCGCACGGCTTCGAAGTCCCCCACGGCGAGCTCAGCTCCAAGCAGCTGAACGCGTTCCTGGCGGAGCTGGCGGATCACCCGGAGCGGCGGTCGCTGAACCAGCTGCTGCTGCGCTCCATGATGCAGGCGGTCTACTCCTCGGAGAACGTGGGCCACTACGGGTTGGCCGCGGAGCACTACCTCCACTTCACCTCGCCCATCCGGCGCTACCCGGACCTCCTCGTCCACCGCCTGCTGATGGCGAACTGGGCGCGCGGGGCGCGCAAGCGGTCCCAGCCGGAGCTGGAGGCGGAGACGGAGCGGCTGGAGGGGTTGGCGGTCCAGAGCTCGGAGCGGGAGCGTGCGGCCATGCAGGTGGAGCGCGAGGTGACCGCGTTCTACGCTGTGCTCCTGATGAAGGACCGCGTGGGCGAGGAGTTCGCCGCCACGGTCTCCTCGGTCACGGACTTTGGCTTCTTCGTGGAGCTGGACAACGAGCGCGTCGAGGGCCTGGTGAAGGCGGAGCTGCTCGGGCCGGATCACGAGTTTGACCAGACGCTCCACACGCTGGTCTACCCCTCGCTCGGTCGCCGCGTCAGGGTGGGCCAGCCGGTGACCGTGCGGCTCATCTCCGCCAACCTTCAGCGCCGGCAGCTGGACTTTGAGCCGCTCGCGTTCGAGTCGCCCGTCGAACGGCCGGCCCCGCGCTTCCAGGTGCGCGGCGGAGCAGAGAACGCGGAACGAGGCCCTCGACCGAGCTGGGAGGAGCGGAAGAAGCAGCTCCAGCAGCGGCTCGGCGGGTCAGCCCAGGGCAAGCGCGAGCAGCCTCCGCGCACCAAGGCGCGCCCTCCGCCTGCGGCGAAGGGACGTCGCGCGCCGCCGCCGGCTCCCGCGAAGCTGCGGGAGGAGCACGACCGCAAGCACCTGCTGGAGTCGAAGCCCTGGGAAGGTCCGAGGCCACACCTTCCGGCGCGCATCGTCGAGGATGCGCCGGCCGCGGAGCCGACCGGTGCTTCACCTCACCCCGGGTTTGATCGCCTGCGTGCGCTCGCTGCGAAGGCTGGGCCTGCGGAGCGCGGCTCAAGCTCCAAGGGTCGCCGCGAGGGCGGCCCGTCCCGGGACGCAGGGCACGAGTCGCCTCACAAGAAGGAGCGCGGGGGTGCTCCGCGCGCTGGAGGCGGACGCAACACCAAGCGCGGTCCCGGACGAGGACCTCCGAAGAGCCGGAGGTAGCTCATCGCGGGGAGGCGCCCCCGTTCGCGTCGAGCGTTGCGCTGTCAGGCGCATGGTCGAGACGTTGGCAGTGCTCCCGAAGCTTGGCTCATGGGCCGCTTCGCTCTGCTCGAAACAGACCGGCAAAGTGCCGTGCGTAGGTTTGCGCCACCTCTCGACTATTCGCCTGACGGCGCAACGCTCGAGGCGAGCGGGGGAGGCGCCTGACGGCACCACTGTTTGTTGTCCCACGGTCATGAGGAGGCGCCCCCGTTCGCGTCGAGCGTTGCGCCGTCAGGCGCATAGTCGAGACGTCGGCAGTGCTCCCCGAAGCTTACCATGGGCTGCTTCGCTCTGCTGAAACAGACCGGCAAAGTGCCGTGCGTAGGTTTGCGCCACCTCTCGACTATGCGCCTGCCGGCGCAACGCTCCCGACTAACTCCGCAGCACGGAGGTTCAAGGGCTGGGAAGCTGCACTGCCCGAGTGGGTACACGACAACCAGGCCGCAGGGCAGTGCAGCCAAACAAACATCTCCGGGGCCGGGAGGTCAAAGAGCGAAATGGCTCCCTTGAGCGGGATCACGCGAGCGTGTCACCAATGAGATGTGGACAGCCTCCCGGACCAAACTCCTAGACGGGTACAAAGACACCAGTGTGTGCGCGGCCTCGGACCCCGGCTATGTCTCAAGCGAGTTAGTCCCTAGAAATGTCGCGGGTCAACCGCGTCCCCCCCTCCTAGAGAACAGCTCCATCGGGTCCAACAACATCGCAGGGTTGCCCCCCCGTTCGCGTCGAGCGTTGCGCCGTCAGGGGCATAGTCGAGACGTCGGCAGTGCTCCCCGAAGCTTGGCTCATGGGCCGCTTCGCTCCGCTCGAAACAAACCGGCAAAGTGCCGTGCGTGGGTTTGCGCCACCTCTCGACTATGCGCCTGACGGCGCAACGCTCGAGGCGAGCGGGGGCGCGACGCATAGAAAGAACAGCTGTTCCCCCGACGAAATGGCCGGCCAGGGCGGGTTTCCCCTCGAGGCCCTGCCACTCTCAGGGCGCCGGGGCAGTGGCGGTCGCGGGCGTCTCCGCAGCCTTCGCCACGCTGCGGACCTTCGGCGCGGGCTTCGCAGCGAGGGCCATGCCTGAGCGACGGAGCAGCTCCTGCTCCACAGCGCCGAGGAACACGTCCAGCGGGTACTCGCGGATGCGGCCCTCGGAGACCAGCTCGTAGCGCGAGGGGTTCGGCGCGAAGGTGTCGTTCGCTCGCTTGAAGGGGAGCAGGAGCGTGGCGCCGTCCTGGAGATCCTCGGCGGCGATGCCCTTCGTCGGCGCGGAGACGCTGGCGGGGAGCTGGCCGAGGAGGGTGCGCTCAATCTTCAGCGCGCGCTCGCCGTTCGCCGCGGCGGGGCCGACGGTGACGATGGCCAACGCGTCCGCGGTCGAGACCAGCCGCTCAATCTCCCGGAGCATGTGCGGGGGCAACCCGTCCGGACCCGCGAGCGCGACCGCGGGCGTGAAGGCGAGGGCGCAGAGACAAGCGAGCAGGGGGCGGGTCATTCGGAACTCCTTGGGTGACTAAGACCTACATCGAAACAGGAGGGGAGAGGTAGGCCCACTTCTCTCGTTTTCGGGGAAGCCGTTGCCGCAGTTGCCTGCCCGCGCAACCCCGCGCCGCAGCTGACGTGCTGCCGCGCGTCAAGGCTCGTTCAGGCTCGCAGCGCCACTACGGTCACTCCGTCGCCGCCCTCGTGGCCTTCTCCCGGGCGGAAGGAGCGCACGTAGGGCGAGCCGGCGAGGTACTCGCGGACGCCTTGCTTGAGGGCGCCCGTCCCGTGGCCGTGGACCAGCACCGCGGACTCCTCGCCGCCGCGCAGCGTGCGGTCCAGGAACGTCTCCACTTCGCGCAGCGCGTCCTCCGTGCGCATCCCGCGCAGGTCGCAGCGGGAGAGCGCGGCGGCGACGGCGGCAGGCGCGGCGGCCGCGGCCTTCTTCACCAGTGACTGGGCCTTGTTCGCTTCGGGGAACCGAGCCTTCGGCTTCCGCGTGCGGGAGGCGGTCAGCTCGGACGTGGGCACGCGCATCTTGAGCGCGCCCGCGGCGACCAGCGCCTCCGCGCCGACCAGCTCCAGAATCTCTACCTCGCGGTCGAGGCCGACGTGGTGGACCCAGCCGCCCTCCACCAGCTCCGGGGGCTGGTCCGGTGCCTGCGCGCGCACGGCGCTCGCGCGGCTCTCTCGCTCCTGGCGCTGCGCCTCTTCCACCCTCGCGGCGAGCGCGCGCTGGGCTTCGCTCAGCTCCTTCATCGACGCCTGTTCGCGCAGGGACGCCGCCAGCGCCTTCAGCTCCTCCTGCGCCTTCTGTAGCTCGGCGGCGAGCGCCCGCCGGTGCTGGTGCCGCTCCTCCTCCTTCTCCAGGTCCAGGCGCTCCCGGGCCGCCTTGAGCTCCGCGGCGTTCGCCTGCGCCACGTCCGCCGCGCGCTTGGCGCGGTCCAGCTCCTCGGCCAGCTGACGGCGCTCGTCCTCGACGGCGGAGAGCGCCTTGGCCAGCGAGCCGCCGGAGCCCATCACCAGCTCCCGCGCGCGTGCGCAGATAGAGTCCGGAAGGCCCATCCGCTGGGCAATTTCGATCGCCGAGGACGCCCCGGCCACGCCCAGCTGGAGCCGGTAGGTGGGCGCCATCTTCCGGGAGTCGAAGCCCACGCGTGCGTTGACGAAGCGCGGATCCAGGTGGGCCAGCGCCTTGAGCTCCTCGAGGTGGGTGGTGACCAGCGCCACCGCACCGCGGTTGAGCAGCTCCTCGAGGACGGCGATGGCCAGCGCGGCGCCTTCGCGTGGATCGGTGTCCGCGGCGATCTCGTCGATCAACACCAGGGACCCTTCACGCGCGACGGCGGTGATCTGCCGCAGCTGGACGACGTGCGCGCTGAAGGTGGAGAGGTCCTGCGAGAGGTCTTGCGCGTCTCCGACGGTGGAGTGGACCGACCCGTAGAGCGGAAGCTGCGAGCCCTCGGCCGCGGAGATGGGCAGGCCGGCCCGCAACATCAGCGCGGAGAGGCCGACGGCGGTGAGCGTGACCGTCTTGCCACCCGCGTTGGGGCCGGAGACGATCAGCGCCCGCGCTTCGCCGGTGAGCCGGATGTCGTTGGCGACGACCTCCTTGCCGCGCAGCACCAGCAGCGGGTGGCGCAGGGCGCGCAGCTCCAGCGCGCCGTTGGCGGTGGCGATGACGGGCGAGGTGGCCTTCAAGTCCACCGCCAGCCGCGCTGCCGCCTCCAGCTCGTCCAGCTCCGCCGCGGCGTCCAGCCCGTCGAGGATCTGCGACGAGTAGCGCCCGACGTCCTCCGAGAGCTCCTGCAGCAGCCGGCGCTCCTCCTCGAGCACCAGCGACTGGGCGATGGCGAGATCATTGCCGAGGCCGATGAGGGGCTCCGGCTCCACAAAGAGCGTCTGCCCAGATTGGCTGGCGTTGTGCACCAGGCCGGGGACCTCCGCGCGGTGCTGCGCCAGCACAGGCACCACGTAACGGTCGTTGCGCAACGTGTAGTAGCCCTCGCGCAGATTGCCGAGGAAGCGCTCGTCGTGGAGCATCCCGTCGAGCTTCCCCTTGATGCTCCGGTGCAGCCCGCGGACGCGGTCGCGCGCCTCTTGCAGCTCCGGCGTCGCGCGGTCGGAGATCTCCCCGCTGGACTCGAAGCAGCGGTCCACCCGGCGAGCCAAGTCCTCCAGCAGCGGCAGCCGCCGCCCGATGACCGTCAGGCGCGGGACCAACCCCTCGCGCTCCTCCAGCGCTTCCCGCGTGCGGACGAACGCCAGCAGCATCTGCGCGATGCCGAGCAGGTCCTTCGGCTCCAGCATCGCGCTCTTGGCGGCCCGCTCCAGCGGCCCCCGCACGTCGAGCAGCGACCCCAGTGGCAGCGAGTACTGCTGGTCATGCAGCCGGCGCGCGTCCTCCACGCGGGCCAGCGCGTCCAGCACCTCCGCCGCGTTCCCAAGGAACGGACGGGCCAGCGCGCGCTGCTTGCCGACCTCGGAGCGGCAGCGCTGCGCCAACGCTCGCGTCACTTCCGCAAAGCCGAGGTCCTCCAGGGTTCTTTGGGCGATCTCCACGGCGCGAGGTTCAACGCGGCGGCCGGGCTCCCGTCAAGCGAATGTGACGCCAACCGTTCACACGCGCATCCGGAAGCGGCGCTCGTCCTCCGGCACCGGCGGGGGGACCGCGCCGCGGCCCGCTTCGCGCAGCAGGCGCCAGATCTGCTGGCCCAGCACGTCCACCTCGCTGGAGGCGAACTGCTCTCCTCCGAACCGCTCCACGGTCTTCGTCTGCAGCGCGAGGATGCGGGCGTCCTGCGCGAAGATGCGCTTGGCCAGCGGGGTGGCCACCAGCTTCACCAGCCAGGCGGGCACCGGCAGCCGGAAGGTCACCACGGCGTGCAGCGTGGTTTCGAAGTCGGTGTTCGGCGTCATCGCCGAGGTGACCAGGAGGTGGCTGCGCTCCCCCAGCCGGTACTCCACCTGAGCGATGGACGGGAGGAGGAAGCGGTCGAAGTGCTCCACCACGCCGCCGCCCGGGGCCAGCAGCTTCCCCGCGAGGCCGGGCGGACGCGGCTCGCCGATGTACTCGGCCTCCACGCCCTGCGGCAGGCGGCGGACCGTGACGTCGATGACGTTCTTCGCCTCGCCGCTGCGGAAAAGGCCCGCATGCAGGTACGCGGTGTGCGGCACGTCCAGCGTGTTCTCCAGCAGCGCGAGCAGCGAGCCCCGGGCGCTGAAGGTCCGCCGCGACGAGTGATAGTTCGGGTCGTCCAGCTTCGGGAAGCGGAACGGCTCTCCCACCGGCTCCTTGTCCGGTGTCGAGTACACCCAGACGAACCCATCCAGCTCCCGCGTGGCGTAGGAGACGGCGCGGCGGGCCTTCGCGTCGGCTTCGCCCTCCAGGCCCGGGACGGCGCGGCAGACCCCTCCGCGGTCGAAGCGCCAGCCGTGGTAGGCGCACTGGAGCTGGCCTTCCACCACTTTGCCGATGGAGAGCGGCACGTTTCGGTGAGGGCAGCGGTCCAGGAAGCACGCCGCGCGGCCTTCCTCGCCGCGGAAGAGCACCAGCGGTGCGCCCTGGAGCACGCGGGGCAGGGGGCGGGCCTTGAGCTCGTTCGAGCGGCAGGCGATGAACCAGTGGTCGGGCAAGGTGACGACGGAGACGTGTCCCTTGGTCGCCGGCGGGGCGAGGTGCTGCGGCAAACTCATGTCGCCGACCTTACCTGGGCGGAGTTCCGCTGTATAAGCGGCGCAGATGTGGCGCCTGCTCGGTCCGATGATCGTGACAGTGCTGACTGCCCCCAGCGACGCGACCTCGCGCATGCAGGAGGCGCTGGCGCGCGAGCAGGTGGGCGACGACGCGGGCGCGGTGGCGCTCCTCGACGGGTTGATCCGCGACCGGCCGGAGTTGGAGCTGCCCCGCATTGAAGCGGCGCGGCTGCGGCTCAAGCGCGGAGACGATCTCGACGGAGCTCAGTTTCACCTGGAGGCCGTGCGCTCGCGCTCGCCGGAGAACCCGCGCGGCCAGTACCTCTGGGGGCTTCTAATGGAGGAGCGCAAGCGCCCGCAGGAGGCGGCCCAGGGCTATGAGCTGGCCGTGCTCTATCGCCCGGACTACACCGAGGCGCGCCTGCGGCTGGGCGCCCTCTACGTGAGTCAGGGGGACTGGTTGCACGCGGAAGCCCACTTACGGGTGCTGGCGCAGCGCAACCCGGAGCTGGTCCAGTCCCGCCTGCAGCTGGCGAACGCGCTGGAGCGGCAGAACCGCCTGGCGGACTGCGAGCAGGTCTTCCGGCAGCTGCTGGCCGACGAGCCCACCTCCATCCCGGTGGTTCGCCGCGCGGCGGAGTTCTACGAGCGCACGGACCGTCCGGAGGTGGCCGCCCGGCTCCGCAAGACGCTGGAGGCGCCGGCTCCGAAGAAAAAGATGCGTCCCCTGAAACGCTCCAAGCGGTGAGACCCCTGGCCAGGTGGGTTCATGTGCCCCGGTCGTCAGCTGAAACGGGCGCACCCACAGGGGAGCGGTATAGTCAG
This sequence comes from Myxococcaceae bacterium, assembly GCA_044230055.1. Taxonomy (GTDB): domain Bacteria; phylum Myxococcota; class Myxococcia; order Myxococcales; family Myxococcaceae; genus JBGART01. The sequence continues at coordinate 158,350 of JBGART010000005.1, forward strand.
GCCCTCTTGAAAACCTGCTCGCGCTCCTCCTCGTGGATGTTGTGGGTGGCGGTCAGCCTGTTCCTTGCCCTGCCCGGAAACGCCGCCGGGCCCCCGGGGCCCATCCCTCTTCCGGAGGTGGTGGAGACGCTCAAGACGCTCCGGAAGATTGAGGGCGCGGTGCTCCGCGGCGAGTCGGACGCGCTGCGCATCCGCTATCAGGAGCAGGTCCAGCAGCGTCCGCAGGACCCCATCCCGCGCCTCTACGTCTCCTGGTGCCTGGGCGTGTCCGACGAGGGCTGGAACACGCTGAAGGGCTACACCACCACGTACCCCTTCAACCCGTGGTTCCACGTCGGGATGGGGCGCATCTACCTGAAGTGGAAGATGCGGGACCCGGCGAAGCAGGAGTTCACGCTCGCGCTCAAGTTCGACAAGGCGTTCGTCCCGGCGCTGCTGGGGCTGGGCGACGTGGCCCGAGTGGCGGGGGACCTCCCGGGCGCGGAGGCGAAGTACCGCGAGGTGCTGGCCCTCACCGACGACGCGGAGGCGCACGCGGGGCTTGGGCAGGTGCTGCTCGCGCAGGGCAAGGAGGACGCGGCGAAAGCAGAGCTGCAGAAGGCGGTGGCGCAGTGGCCGGACCAGCCCGCAGTGCTGGTGGCGCTGACGGGGCTTGCGCGGAAGGCCGGAGATCTCAAGGCTGCGGGCGACGCGGCGGAGAAGCTGGCCGCGCTCTCTCCGAAGGACGCGGTGGTGCGGCGGACGCTGGCGGACCTGCGCTACGAGGCGGGCGACAAGGCGGTCGCCGCCAAGGAGTACGAGCGCCTGCTGCGCCTGGGAGCGATGGACGCTGACGTGCTCAAGCGGCTGGTGGAGATCTACGCGGCCGCAGGCAACGACGAAGCCGAGGAGCGTTCGCTCCAGCAGCTGTCCGTACTCGAAAAGGCGGAGCCGGCCTACCCGCTGCGGATGGCGGAGCTGGCGGAGAAGCGGGGCCAGGCTGAAGAGGCGGGGGCGCTCCTGCAGGAGGCGCAGACGCGCGCGCCCAACCGGGTGGACATCCCGCTGCGGATGGCGCGCCTCCTGATGAAGGCTGAGAACCTTCGCCCGGCGCTCGAGGCCTACCGCGCCGCGCAGGCCGCCACCGAGGGGGAGAAGCCGCCGGAGCTGGCGACCGAGGCGGCGGCGGTCTCGGAGCGGCTCAAGCTTCCCAAGAAGCAGGTGAAGGGGACGGTGGATCAGATTTACGGCCGCGTCTCCGGGGGGCTCAACGCGATCTTCGTGGAGCGCCTGAAGGAGCGCCCGGACCTGATGGGGACGCTGAAGATCCGCGTCCGGGTGGACAAGGATGGCAAGGTGGCCGGGGTGGACATCCTCGAGGACTCGGTGAGGGACCCGGTGATTGAAGGGCACGTGTACTTCGCGCTGCTGGACGCGGTCTACCCGAAGGCAAAGCGGGAGCCCGTGTTCGAGTTCGAGCTGAAGCCTCCGACGACGACGACGACGACGAAGGAGAAGTGAGATGCCTGTGAGAACCGGGCTGGACGTCCTCGTGTCGCAGGGCTTCGCGCCGCTCGCTGGCAAGCGCGTGGGCGCCATCGTCAACCCCACCAGCGTGGACTCGGAGTTCCGTCACCTGGCGGACCTCCTCGCGAGCGCGAGAGGGGTGACGCTGGCGGCGCTCTTCGGCCCCGAGCACGGCATCCGCGGTGAGGCGCAGTACATGGTGGCGGTGGACGACGAGGAGCGCGACGGCCGCACGGGCGTGGCGGTCCACAGCCTGTACGGCTCCACCTTCGACTCGCTCAGCCCACGCCCCGAATGGCTGGAGGCGCTGGACGCGCTCGTCTTCGACATGCAGGACGTGGGCAGCCGCTACTACACCTACGTCTACACGATGGCGCTGGCGATGAAGGCGGCGGGGAAGGCGCGGGTCCCGTTCTACGTGCTGGACCGGCCCAACCCGCTCAACGGCGTCCAGGTGGAGGGCAACATCCTCGCGCCCGCGTTCCGATCCTTCGTTGGGCTCTACGGGCTGCCCAACCGGCACGGGATGACCGCGGGCGAGCTGGCGCGCTTCTTCAACGAGGAGGAGGGCTTCAACTGCGAGCTCACCGTCATCCCCTGTGAAGGCTGGAAGCGCGACATGGAGTGGGCGACCACCGGGCTGGCGTTCGTGCCGCCGTCGCCGAACATGCCCACGCCGGACACCGCGCTGGTCTACCCGGGGATGTGTCTGGGCGAAGGGACCAACGTCTCCGAGGGGCGCGGCACCTGCCGGCCGTTCGAGATTTTCGGCGCGCCGTACCTGTTCGCCTCCGACGTGGTGGAGGCGCTGCGCCGGTACGATCTCCCCGGCGTGAAGTTCCGCGCGGCGTCGTTCACGCCCACCTTCGACAAGCACAAGGGCGTCTCGTGCTCCGGCGCCATGATCCACGTCGTCGACAAGAATGCGTTCCTGCCGCTGTTGACCGGCATCGCCATCTTCAAGGTCTGTCACGACCTCGGCGGCAAGCGCTTCGCCTGGCGGGATGACGCCTACGAGTTCGTGGACAAGATTCCCGCCTTCGACCTGCTCTGCGGCACGGATCAGGTGCGGCGCGGCATTGAACACGGCAAGCCGCTGGCGAGCCTGGTGAGCGGGTTCGACCAGGAGCTGGCGGCGTTCCTTCCGAGGAAGGCCAAGTACCAGCTGTATGAGTAGAGGCGGGGGCCCGTGATCGGCGTCTTCTCCGACAGCCACGGCGATCTCGGGGCGTTCGACAAGGCCTACGAGCTCCTGCGGAAGAAGGGCGCCAAGCGCTTCTTCTTCATGGGCGGCCGGTACACGGACCTCGACGAGTGGCTGCAGTTCAAGCGCGAGCTGGCGCGCGGTGGCCGGGCGTACAACGACCAGGACTTCCTCTCCGACATCGCGAGCTTCCTGGGCTCCCAGTCCACATCGCCGCATCTGCCGTCCGCGCAGGATGACCTCGAGTCCGAGGACCCGGCGCGGCTGCACGAGCGCTTCCTCCGGACGCCGGAGCGCGAGTGCCTGGCCTACCGGGACCCGACGGTGACGAACAAGGCGATGGACATGCTGGGCAACGCGCTGGTCTGCCTGGTCCACGACAAGAATGACCTGCAGCGGGATGATCTCACCAACGCCACCGTCTTCATCCACGGCAAGGAGTCCGAGCCCAAGGTGGTGCAGATTGGGCCGCGCTATTTCATCACCGCGGGGAAGCTCACCGGGGCGGCGGAGCAGACCTGCGGGCTCATCGACGTGGTGGACAAGAACCTGCGCTTCTCGGCGTTCTGTCTTGACGGCAGGACGCTGGTCGACCAACAGGTGCTGGTGCTCGGGGGAAAGAGCAAGCTGTCGCTGAAGTGAGGAAGGTGCATTGAAGGTCGCGATCCTCGGAGGCTCGTTCAACCCGCCGCACGTCGGCCACCTGCTCGCGGCGCACTACGTCCACGCCACGCTCGCGGTGGACGAGGTCTGGCTGGTGCCCTCGTTCCACCACCCCTTCGGCAAGGCGCTCACGCCGTTCGAGCACCGCCTGAAGATGTGCGAGCTCCTCTGCGGAGAAGCGTCCGGCTGGCTCAAGGCCGTCGACGTGGAGCGGCAGCTGGGCGGCGAGGGCCGCACCGTCGACACGCTCACCCACCTGCGCGCCCAGTGTCCCGGGGATGAGCTCACGCTGGTGATTGGCTCCGACATCGAGAAGGACCTGCCGGCGTGGAAGGACTTCCACCGGATTGAGCAGCTCGCGCGCGTGGTCATCCTGCACCGCGCCGGCTACCCGTCGCCGAGGGCGGTAGGGCCGCCGCTGGCGGTCGTCTCCTCAACGGAGATTCGCGACCGGCTCTCGCGCGGGGACGTGCCCTCGGACCTCGTGCCTCACCGCGTCCTGGACTACGCGCGGGCGCAGCACCTGTACGGGCTCTAGAAAAAGGGAGAGGGCAGGGCCTTTGGGACCCCGCCCTCCGGACGCCGATGGCCTCTGGATTCCACCGGCTTCGCCTTGGTTAGGTGGAAGAACACCACGCCGGACGGCGGCGTTGAAGTCTTCGACCAAAATTCAACAAGCCCCCGTTCGCGTCGAGCGTTGCGCCGTCAGGCGCATAGTCGAGACGTCGGCAGTGCTTCCGAAGCTGGGCTCATGGGCCGCTTCGGTCTGCTCGAAACAACCCGGCAAAGTGCCGTGCGTGGGTCTGCGCCACCTCTCGACTATGCGCCTGACGGCGCAACGCTCGAGGCGAGCGGGGGAGGCGCCCGACTGAGAAGAGCTGTTCCTGCGACGAAATGGCCGGCCAGGGCCGGTTTCCCCCTCGAGGCGAACGTGAGAGGCGCCGTTCCTGCGACGAAATGGCCGGCCAGGGCCGAACGGGGGGCCCGCCGCGGCGGAGCTTACCGGCCGCTCAGGCGGGCCAGCTTCTCGCGGTGACTCCTCGCGACCTTGAGCTCCGCGCCGCCGCTCAAGATGACGGTGAGCTCGCGGCGGCCGTGAGAGCGCAGCTCCTTGATCCGGTGCTGGTTCACGATGGCGGAGCGGTGGATGCGGACGAAGCGCGCCGGGTCCAGCCGCGCCTCCAGGCTCTGCATCGTCTCCCGGTGGAGGTAGCACTTCGCGCCGGCGTGGATCTCCACGTAGTAGTCGGCGGCCTCTATCCAGTCGATCTCATCCACGCTGAGGAAGACCACCCGGCCCACGTCCTTGATCGCCAGGCGCGTGGCGAACGAGGCCTCCTCGGGAGCCTTGGGCAGCCGGTCGCCGGTCTCGGGTGTCGTCCCCAGGAGCGACATCAGCCGCTCGCTCAAGTCAGAGAAGCGGGAGAGGCGCAGGTGGTTCTTCGCGCGGCGGAGCGCGTCGTGGAAGCGCTCGTCGTCGAAGGGCTTGAGCAGGTAGTCGAGCGCGTGGACTTCGAACGCCCGGAGCGCGTAGCGATCATACGCGGTGATGAAGACGACCGCGGGCGGCAGCTCCTTGCCCAGCGCCGCGACGACTTCGAAGCCGTCCATCGCCGGCATCTGGACGTCGAGCAGCAGGACGTCCGGCTTGAGCGCGCGGACTTGATCCACCGTCTGTTCGCCGCTGGCGCACTCGGCCACCAGCTCCACCTCCGGGTCCGCGGCCAGCAGCATGCGCAGACCGTCGCGCGCGAGCGGCTCGTCATCCGCGACCATGACCCGGACGCGGGCGGTCACGGGGGCGCTCCGCTTCCCCGGAACGGAATTTCGACGGTGGCGCAGACGCCGCCTCCGGGGTTGTTCTCCAGGGTGAAGCGCTGGCGGTCTCCGTAGAGCTGCCTCAAGCGGGCGCTCACGTTGGAGGTGCCCACGCCCTTCGCCTGGGAGAGCGCCCAGCCCGGCGGGAGGCCGCCGCCGTCGTCGAGGACGGTGAGGCGGAGCGTGTCGCCCACGCGCTCGGCGCGCAGCTCGATGCGGCCGCTGGCGGCGCGCGGGGCGATGCCGTGCTTGATGGCGTTCTCCACCAGCGGCTGGAGGATGAGGTTCGGCACCTCGGCGTTCAGCGTGTCAGGGGAGATCTGCCGCTCCACGACCAGGCGGTCCTGAAAGCGCGTGCGTTCAATCTCCAGGTAGCGGTCGACGAAGTCGAGCTCCTGTTTGAGCGGCACCAGCTGGCGGCCGACGTTCTCCAGCGCCAGGCGCAACAGGTCGCTCACGCCGGTGAGCATCCGGATGGAGCCCTGCGTGTCCTGCTTGCGCACCAGCACGGCGATGGCGTGCAGGGTGTTGAAGAGGAAGTGCGGGTGCAGCTGCATCTTCAGGGCGTCGAGCTGCGCGTGGGCCAGCTGCGTCTCCAGCTGCGCGGCGGCCAGCTCCCGCTCGCGGTAGCGCTGCCGGTAGTCCAGCGCGTGCCCCGCGGCGACGATGCCCCAGTACGTGAGGAGCTCCGAGTGCAGGTTCTTGAGCATCATCATCGGCAGGAGCGAGAGGAAGGACTCCTCGAAGAACCAGGCCTGCTGGGCTGCGCGCCCGGAGAGGATGGCCACGCTGATGTAGCCGGCGGCGAAGAGGGCGTTGGCGGGGAGGTGGACGGCCACCGCCAGCGGCCAGCGGTGAGACTCCAGCGGGAAGCGGCGCTGCATCCTTAAGATCAGCGGGCTGGCCAGTCCCCAGTAGTACCAGGGCGGCATCTGCCAGACGGCGGCCTTCCAGAAGTAGAAGTCGGGCTCCTTGAGCTTGTACAGCCAGTAGAGCTGGGAGGCGGAGACCAGCCCGGCCACCGTCCAGAGCCCGAAGAAGACCCACCAGCGGGCGGAGGGGACCCAGGTGATTCTTCGGTCCCTTGGCAGGGCGCTCAGCGGGAGGGATGAAGCGCGCACGGCCTGGGGACGCTACCACCCGCTGCCAGCGGCCTCCGAATGGGTGCAGCCAGCGGGGTGCCTCCTGCAGCCAAACGGCGCGATCCCGGAACCGAACGCCAGGCGCCGCGAACGCGTGACGAGGGTGGTCAATTCACGCTATGCCCCGGCGCATGTCGCCGACGATTCCAGCCCCTCCCCAGATAGATGAGGCCCTTCAGCAGCTGACTGCGGCCATCAAGCAGGTTGATCAGCAGCCGGTTGACCCGGTGACCACCCCCTGGCCGGTGATCGAGAAGTCGGTCATCAAGCTCCTGGGTGGCGCGTTTCAGATGGGTCAGCCGGAGCATCAGGTCATCGCCCTTGGACTGGCGGGGATGCTGGGCGCGCGGCTGAACCAGGAGCTGAAGGCGTTCTGGTTTTTGCAGCGGGACTCGCTCGAGGGCGCGTCCATGGGATTCCCGGATGCGCTCATCATGCTGTCGCCGTTTGGCGCGGTGACGGACGCGCTGACCAGCGGGAACCTCAGCAAGCTGGATGACGTGCTGAAGGAGATCCGCGCTGCGCTGGCAAAGGTGAAGTTCTCCGTGGCGGCCGGTTCGCAGCAGCCGCTGACGCCCGCGGACTACCAACGGCTGTTCGACCCCGGGTTCGTGCAGATTGTGTCGTCGAATCCGACGAAGGCGAACCAGGCGTGGGGGCAGACGCCGGAGCAGCTCTCGCGCGAGCTGCGCGACGCGATCGGCCGGGCAGGGCCGCAGCTGCCGCAGGAGCTTCGCGCGCAGCTCGAGCCGCAGCTGCTGGGTTCGCTGCAGCGTCTGGAGGCGGGGAAGCCTCTGGCGCAGCAGATGGACCGGTCGCCGAGGCTGGCGGAGCTCATCGGTCACCTGTTCGCCACGCAGGGCGGCACCGGCTCCGCGCCCGAGGAGTTCTGGGCGGACATCGCGTTCCCGCTGCTGTTCATCGGCACGCCGCAGACGTTCCCGCCGGTGGAAAAGGACGAGCTCTCCGCGATTGAAGAGGGCGCCGAGCCGCTGCTGCTGTTCCTCGACATCGTGCCGTACCAGTCGCCCGCGCAGGAGGAGGGGCTCCTCGGCGTGTTCCCGCTCGAGGAGGTCTCCGTTCCCCACGCCGGGTTCGGCAACGTCCCCACGCTGCGCCTGTTCAAGGTGAACGCCGCTGCGCTCAAGCCGCTGCTGGAGAAGTTTGATCCGGCGAAGACCAAGGCCTCTGTGGAGCGCTTCACCGCGTATCTGAAGGAGAAGGCCGGGCGCGACGTGAAGGGCACGGCGCAGGGACAGCAGCTGTTCGAGGCGAGCCTGCAGCTGCTGACGGACTTGAAGGGCGCGGTGGGGAAGGACGGCGAGGTCTGGGTTCGTCGCCTGACCGAGGCGGAGGCGGCCTCCGAGGCGCCGCTGGCCATCATCCGCGGCGCGCTCCAGGGGCCGCGGCTCATCATCCCGGGGATGTGAGCGTGGCGAAGAACGAGGTCCGCGCTGTCATCCTGGACCTCGGAAATGTCCTGATGTTTCACGACAACGCGGCGCTGTTCGCCGCGCTGGGCGAGAGGGCAGGGCTGGCTGCTACAGAGGTTGAACGCCGGCTCTCCGGCCCGCTGTGGGACGCGACGAACCGCGGCGAGCTCTCGGGCGCGCAGATGCGGCGGGAGATCAGCGCCGCGCTCGGGTTGTCTGCGATGGACGACTCGTCGTTCGACGCGCTCTGGTCCTGTCACTTCCGAAGGCACGACGCCGTGCTGCCGCTGGTGGAAGGCCTGGTCGGCCGCGTTCGGTTGGTCCTGCTCTCGAACACGAACCCGCTGCATGTGGCGTATTTCCGACCCAGGCTTCCCGTCCTGGAGCGGTTTGACGCACTGGTGCTCTCCTGCCAGGTCGGCGCCGCCAAGCCGGACCGCGCCATCTTCGAGCTGGCGCTGGCAAAGGCCGGAACCCCTGCAGATCAATCCGTTTTCTTCGATGATTTGCCCGAGTACGTCCGGGCGGCCGAGGGCGTTGGGATGCGGGGCAGGGTGTTCACCACCGCCGAGGCCTTCGCAGGCGACCTCCGCACGCTAGGTCTCTGACGGCACGGTAGTTTCCACCGGCGGACAGAGGGTGGGATAATGTCTCCGTCACGATGTCTCCCCGCTCTCTCAAACGGCTTGTCGCGATCGCTGGGCTTCTCAGTCTCGCCACTGCGTGCAGCCTGATCATCGGCGGCTTCAAGGAGTGCGATGAGACGACGCCGTGCGCGAATGGCCTCGTCTGCAGCGCCACGAACTTCTGCGTAGGGGAGTTCGTGCCGGAGGGGTGCCGGGGCTTGGTCTTCGCGGATGGCGGCATCCCCGCCACGTTCGGTGGCGGGGAGATCAAGGTCGGTGTCCTCGCGGCGCTGACGAATCCGGATGGGACGCCGAATGACCGGTCGATCCAGAATTGGAACGCGATCAAACTCGCGTTGGAGGAGGTCAACCCGGTCAACTACCTCAACAACCGGGGCATCTCACTTGTCACCTGTGATTTCGCTGGAGATACCAACCGGGTCAATGCCCAAGTGGAGTGGATGGCGACCGTTCGCAAGACGCCCGCCATCATTGTCTACCGGAGTGCGGCGGTCCTGCAGGTTCGCCAACTCGCTGTAGACCACAATGTTCTCATCGTTTCGCCTTCGGCCACCGCCAAGGAAATATCCGTGCTGTCCGACAAGCCGACGGGAGGAACGGTTGGCCTCATCTGGCGGACGGCGCCTTCCGATGAGTTGCAGGCCAGGGTGATGGCGGAGATCTTGAAGGGGAACTCCGCTGGTGCCGACGCAGGCTTTGCCAACGTTCGCAAGCTGGGGATCCTCTATCAGGACGACAACTACGGAAGGGGCCTGAGTCAGATCGTCAGGGACAAGCTTCAGGGAGACGGGGGGAGGACAGTTAGCTCGTTTCAGTTCACCAGCACTGCAGACATCGACGACCGCATCCGCAACGGCTTGAATGCGTTTGATCCGGATGTGACGGTGGTCATCGCGCAAGCGCAGGTTGTCAGCGAGGCGCTAGCCATCGCGGCGACCCAGCCCAACCTGAAGCGGAGCGCGGGACATCAGTGGTTCTTCACCGACAGCGCGAAGCAGACGTCGCTGCTATCGGGAGGAAACCTGGCAGAGATTGAAGGTGCTGTCGGCACCGCGCCAGCGCCCAACGCCGGGTCTGGCTTTGGGCAGTTCAAGGATCGGTTCACGTCGCGTTTCGGCGTGGATCCGGTCGACTATCCCTTCACCTCCCACAGCTACGACGCGATGTACCTCATCTACCTGGGCGCGATTCACGCCGCGGGACCGAATGGGGCTGGCCCGCTGACCGGTGAGGGAATCGCCGAGGGGCTGACCAGGCTGAGCAGTGGCGATCACTTCGACTTCAAGGCCATCGACATCGTGGACGCTGCCAACCAGCTCAGGATGGGACGAACCATCAACGTCAGCGGCGCCAGCGGGGAGCTGGACTTCGATCCCGTCACTGGCGACGCGCCCTCTGCCTTCGAGGTGTGGCGCGTGCGCCGGTCGGCGGATGGCGGCTACTTCGAAGCGATGGGCAACGTTGATCCGCCGCCCAACTGAGCGCCACTTTTCGCGTCATGGTGCCGCAAGGAGCGTGAGGTTCCTCCCCCCGGTTCATCGGCGTCCGCTCGATGGACTCTTGGCCCTTCTTCAACCCACGCAGGCTCCTCGTCATAGAGGTGGAGCACCGACCCGTCGCGGAAGACCAATCGGTGGCAGTTGGCGCAATCGCCGCTGGAACGCCAAGTTTGAGTTCCTTGACTGAAACATCGGATCGATCACGCCGCGCTTGGTCAGCGGCTCTACGTGGCCGAGGTCTCGGAACTGGGTCACCCAGCGATTGACGCTGGGCCTCGCCCGCCCGAAACATCGTGGCGGTGGTGGCGAACGACCTCTACCAGCACGTTCGTTTGCATTTACCACTCGCTGTCGCAACGTGACGGGATGTGCCTCAGCCATCGCCATTACAGATCAGAGACAAATCCCGCATGCGATCAACTTACCTCTTACCTCAACCGAGCAGTGGGGCCAGCTACAGGTTGTCCGGAAATTATGGGTGCGTTTGGCGCCTCCGCGCGCAGCTCATCGTCATCATTCGTCTTCGACCTCGGGGGCTGCCCAACGCCCAGCCGCTCGTCGCAGTGGCCGAACCGCGGAGGCTCAACCGACCAGCTTCACCTTGCTGCGCTTCACGAGCTCCCGAACCAGTCCGCACAGGTACCGCGCCGGCGCGTAGTGGCGAATCTGGTCCGTCAGCAAGCGGTACGACATGTACCGCGCCGCCTCAGAACCATCGCTCCGAGGAGCGCCCGCCGGTGCGGCGGACGGCCTGCCGCACTCTTGAGCTTGCTGGCTCGAATCGTCTCCGCCCGCGCCTCCAGCTCTGGCCAGTCGAACCGGTCCGCGAGCTGAACCAGTCGATGACTCTCCTCGATAGGAATCGGTCGAGTCGTCTTCGACCGAGGGAACAGCTCCGGCTGCCGGCCGCCGCCGCGCTTGTGCTGGGTCATGGGTGGTGCCCTCTGAGTTCACGACCCGAAGGAGATCACGGGACGCGCGCTGCCGTCGATCTCTACGCCTGCATCAGCCGCTGAATTCTGGGGGCAGCCCCCGCGGCTTTGCAGTGGTCGGCGGGGGAAACGGGCTGATAATTTCCGGACAACCTGTTGCTAGTTGCTAGTTGTTGGAACGCCTTATATCACGAGAGGCGGCCTCTCTGTAGATTGCATACGTCTTACTTTGTGCACCAACTGTGCACCACGGTTCTTCCATTTCTCCGTTCATTTGACCGATCATGCTGGTCTGGTGGCCGTCAGCTGTTTCAAAATACCAGCTCGATGGCCCATCCCAGGTATGCCTTAGGTCGGTGTTTTTGCGATAAAAAGCATGGATATTTGTGCCGTCAGAACACGCCGCGGGTCGTTGCTGGTTTTCGTCAGCGTTGACCGTCAGTCCGTTTTCGTGTGTTGCGAAATTCCAAGTGCTTCCATCCCACCCGTGAACAATCTCAATATCAGTGCCCGTGTTTCGTGGATAGAACAAGTGAATGAGGCCGCCATGATACGTGGCGCCCACCCGTTCGTTGGTGCTCTGATAATTGTTTCCGCTCATGTACGCAAAGTTCCAGTCACCCGATCCATTCCACCAAGCGTGACGCATCGAGCTGCCAGGATAAAAAATATGAAGGTGGGTGCTGCTCGCGATCATGGTGCTGTGTTCCCCCACGTTGCCGGACACTCGACCGTTGGCTCCGCCCGCTCCATCAAGGTCCGTAAATCCCCAGACTGACCCATTGAACCATGCCAACCTGAGTGTGTGCGGGGAGCCGAAGTGGCTGTAGCTGACGAACAACCAGTTTGAAAACGCTGCGACGCCAATCGCATACTCGTCAGCAAGGATTGACTCAGTGATCTGTCCGGATGAACCACCGTTACCATCTATTGTTTCATACGACCAAGTTGTCCCGTCGTAGGAGGCATGACGCAGCTTGTAAGGGCTGCCACTCGCAATTGCCCTGTACGTGTAGAAGGTGTGTAATTTCCCATCTCCAGACCACACGAACGGAAACACTCTCGTCTCGATTTGTCCTACGACGTGGCCTCCAGAGTTGGAATCGCCATCAAAATCGGTCCAAGTGCAGCCGCCTCCATTTGGGGCGCACCAGCGAACGATATCCAGTCCTGTGTAACGATCAAACATGTGTAGTTGGGATTGATAATAGATAATTGATGGATCGCCAAACGTGTATGTGGCATGTGAGTCGACGGTCGAGAATCCAACCATTGTCTGTGCCTTCACAATGCCTGCGCACGATAGCAAGGCGGCAACGACAATTTGGACAGGGCAAGTAAGACGGCGACGTGTCTCCGTGAAACGCTCTTTCAAGTGACACCTCCCAGCAGTTGATTGTTAGTTACCTGCATCCGCGAGAACCGACGTCTCGCGTCCGTCATACTCCGCCGACCTAGGCATTTTTTTCGTTTTTCAGCGCAGGCGCGGAGTGCTTTTGTCGCTCTCCTGCATTCCAGCTTCAGTGCAGAGACGTTTCGCGTTGGTCAAGGGTCGCGGTACGTTTTCAAGGTCTTTACTGAGCCAATACGCTCGCTCGAAACAGGGAACGAGTGCAACAAAAATGCAGTCCAGGTTGATCGCATCTCTCGGGTCCGATCCTCCCGATGGTGCGTGCCGACATTTGTCGCGTACGCGTCTGCCTTCGGGGCGAGTGGCACCTGCGTCGGTCGGCAGATGGCGGCTACTTCGAGGCGATGGGCAACGTCGACCCGCCGCCGAACTGACCGCTACTTCTTTCGCGTCAGCTCGAGCGTCTTGATGTCCTTCTGGACGCCGCCCTCGTAGGACGTCCAGTCCTGCTTGAGGCGGTTTGCGTCGAGGAATGACAGGCGGACGCCGTGCATGTGCATCTCGTCGGCGCCCTTGATGAGCCCTTCGCTGCCGATGAGCTCGAACTCCAGGCTCTTCGCGTCCGCCTTCTTGAGCCCCATCCGCGGGTGGTTCCCCGCCGCGCAGTAGTGGGTCATCCCCACCTTGCTGCCCTCCACGGTGTAGATGGAGACCATCTCGTGCGGAGTGCCGGCGAAGCTGCGCTCGAGGACCGCGGTGCCTCCCGAGGTGAGCTCGTAGCTGACGCTGACGGGGAACTCCTGCGGCCCGGCCTTCGCCTTGCCTTCCCATTGGCCGACGAGCTTCTTGAGCGCTTCGAACTCCTTGGGTTGGGGATCCGCGGCGTAGGCCACGGAGGCGCAGAGACAGGCGAGCAGGACGGTGCGGATGGACACGAGGGCCTCCTGGAAGTGAGAGCGACGCTTCTGGTCGAAGCGCGTGGCTGGGTAGACTCTCCGGGGACGATTCGGCGGAGGGGGGCCGCTGCCCAAAGCCCTCGGCGAAACGCTCAGACCCCGCGCAGGAGCTGATCCAGCGCGTTGCGGGTCTCAGGCGGCAGCTGTGCCTTCGTGAGCTCCAGGCCCCGCAGCGCGAGCGCGCGGTAAATCGTCGCCAGCTCTGCAGGGAGCGAGGTGAGGTGGCTCTGCACCACGGCGATGTCCCCGCGCGCGACGGGGCCGGTGAGCGCTCGGGCGGGGCCGCGTTGCTCCACGCCGCGCAGGGCGGAACGGGCGAGGGGGAGCAGCGCTTCGAGCGCGGTCCGCTCATCAATCCCCGCCTCATGCAGCGCCGCCGCGGCGGCGGAGATCAGCGAGACGAGCCCGCCCGCGGCCAGCACCGCCCCGGCGTGGTACGCGGCGCGGCGCGCCTCCGGGACTTCAATCGGCGACATCTGGAGATCCGCGGCCATCTGTTCGAGCACCGTCATCAGCGTCCGGCTGCTGGCGGAGAGCGCGACGGCGTGGCCTTCCAGGGCGTCCGTGGGGTCCGAGATGGCCACCAGGGGGTGGAACGATCCGCGCGGCCGGCGGAGCATGGAGGGCTCTTCGCCGAACGCGCTCAGGTCCAACGCCCCGGCGCAGTGGATGAGCGCCGTATCGGGGCCGATATCCGCGGTGAGGGTGCGTGCGGCGGCGCCGACCGCGGCGTCCGGGACGGCGAGGATGCAGACCTGTGCAGCTTTCAACGCCTCATGCTCCGCCAGCTGCAGATTCAGTCCGGCGGCACGCAGGACGGAGGCGTCCGAGCGCGGCAACACCGTCAGCGGCCAGCCGGCGCGCTTGAGACCCAGGGCCAGTGCCCCACCGAGCCTGCCGAACCCGACCACCGCCACCGCCGGCTTGCGCGCGCGCGCCCGCTCACGCGTCCGCCACTTCGCGGCGCCTGGCTTCTTGCGGTGGGCGGGTCGGGGCGGGGGCATGGACGCTCTACCGCGCGCGTTGGAAGGAGAGCTGGCCCGCGCGGAGCGCCACTCGAACGCGGTCCCCGGTCCCGAATTCCCCGGCCAAAATCCGCTCGGCCAGGGGACCCTCGACCAGGCGCTGCACGGTCTGCCGCATAGGTCGGGCGCCCAGCTGGGGATCAAACCCACCCGAGCGCAGCAGGTGGGTCACCACCTCGTCGTCCGCGATGTACTCAATGCCCTTCTCGCTGCTGAGCCGCTGGCTGCTCTGCGCGAGGAGGAGGTTGGCGATCTTCGCCACGTCCTGCTCCGCCAGGGGACGGAACGGAAGCCGCTCGTCGATGCGGTTCCACAGCTCCGGCGGGAGCGCCCGCCGCGCCGAGGCCTGCGCCGCGTCCAGGTCCGGGCCCGCCTTCACCGCGGCCTCCTCCGCGCCGAACCCCACGCGCCGCTCGGTGCGGGAGAACGTCTCCGCGCCCAGGTTCGTCGTGAGCACGATGACCGCGTTGGAGAAGTCGATGTGCCGGCCCTTGCCGTCCGTGAGGCGGCCCTCCTCGAGGACCTGGAGGAGGAGCATCTGCACCTCGCGGTGCGCCTTCTCAATCTCATCCAGCACCACCACGGACGACGGCTTTCGCCGCACCGGCTCCGTGAGCTGGCCTCCCTCGCCGTAGCCGACGTACCCCGCGGGCGAACCGATGAGGCGGGAGACGCCGTGGCCCTCGGAGAGCTCGCTCATGTCCAGGCGCACCAGCGCGTCCGGGCTGCCGAACAGCACGTCCGCCAGCGCGCGGGCCATCTCCGTCTTGCCCACGCCCGTCGGCCCGAGGAACAGGAAGGAGCCCATCGGCCGGCGGCTGGAGAAGCCGGCGTAGTTGCGGCGGATGACGCGGGAGATGCGCTGGATGACGTCGTGGTGACCGATGACCCGCTGCGCGAGGTTCTCCTCCAGCTTGAGCAGCCGCGAGGAGTCGGTCATGAGCAACCGCTCTTCGGGAATGCCCGCGAGCTTGGCCACCACCCGCGCCACATCCTTCGGCTCCACCACGTCCTTGCCCTCGCGGTGGCAGCGCGAACCGGCGAGGTCTACCAACGAGATGGCCTTGTCCGGGAGGAAGCGGTCGCTCACGTACCGCGCGGCCAGCGAGGCCGCGGCCTGCAGCGCCTCCTTCGTGTAGCGCAGGCCGTGGTGGTCCTCGTAGCGGGACACCACGCCCTCCAGAATCTGCACCGTCTCCGGCACCGACGGCTCCTTCACCACGACGGGCGTGAAGCGCCGCTCCAGGGCGGGGTCATTTGAGATGTGCTTGCGGAACTCGTCGTGCGTCGTCGCGCCAATGCACGGGAAGTCGCCCCGGGCCATGGCGCTCTTGAGCTCGTTCGCGGCGTCTTGCGGCCCATCGCCGGTGGAGCCCGCGCCCACCAGGGTGTGGATCTCATCGATGAAGACCACCACCCGCCCGCCCGCCCGCTTCACCTCGTCCTTGAGCGCGTTGAGCTTCTCGGAGAACGACCCGCGCAGCTGGGTGCCAGCCACCAGCGTGGCGACGTCCAGCTCGATCACCACCTTCTCGCCGAGCGCGCCGCGCGCCTGCGCCAGCTGCTGCGCCACGCCCTCCACCACCGCGGTCTTGCCCACGCCGGGCTCGCCCACCAGGCAGGGGTTGTTCGTGCGCCGCTTGCCGAGGATGTCGATGACCTCTTCGACCTCCCGGCTCCGGCCGATGACCGGGTCCAACCGCCCCTGCTGCGCCGCCTGGGAGAGGTTGCGCCCGAGCGACGTCAGCAGCGGATAGCTGCGGGGGTCCAGCGAGAACCGTGTGACCGGTTCTGCCTTCGGCGCAGGCGCCGCGACAGGCACAGGCGCAGGCTCAGGCGTGGGCTCCGGAGCAGGGTTGGCGGCCTCCTCGTCGTCATCGATGAGGTCTCGCAGCGACACCGCCGGCCGGGCGAGCTCCGGAGACGTCACCCGCCGCGCCGGCAGCACCGCCGCCCTGACAGCGGGGGCAGGGCGGGGGGCCAGGCGGGAAGGGGGCGGAGGACTGCCCAGCTGCAGCCGCCGCGGCATCCGGCCGCTCAGGTAGTAGGACAGCGCGGTGTTGCGCAGGCCGGTGAGCTCCACGCCCGCCTTGAGCAGCAGCTCCTGCGCGGAGCAGCGGACGCGGGTGCAGGCGATGAGCAGGTGAAGGCAGTCCGTCTCCCGCGAGCCGCAGCTCTTGGCGATCTCCCTCGCGCGCTCGCACAGCTCGCGCACCAGGCCTTCCTGCTCGGTGGGCGCGGCGCTCATCACCTCGAGCAGCCGGTCCTCATCCACGGCGCGCTCCTTGAGGAGCATCTGCGCGCGGTTCTCCACGGTGAACGACGCCAACAGGAGATGGGCGGTCGTCAGGCGCTGCGAGACCGAGTGAGCAATGTCCTCGGCCTCGGCGAGAACCTGAGCAAAATCCGAGCTGTCGACCATGTCCCTCCCCGAAACGCGGCGGCCGTCGGCGCAGGTCTACACCCTGGCGATCCACGCGGCAAAATTTCCGCTACAGGTCACTACAGCCTCCACCCCGCCACACGCGCAGTGGGACGTCGGCCTACCCCCGCGTTCGGAGCTGGGACGCACATGGCCGGAATTGAGACGCTGCAGATCCGTTTCAACGCCCGCGTTGTCGAAGGGTTCAACGCACTCGCGTGCTGCGCGCAATCGTGCTTCGAAGCGCCCGTAGATGGGCCCCAACAACCCCATGGTCTCCGCGCTCGCTCCCACCAAGGTCCTGGTTGATCCCTTCGGCAGTGTCGCGCCCACCATCGCGAACCGGCGGTGGGTCTGGGCCCTGCTCCTCTTCGCCCTCAGCGGGGCCCTCTCCGCGGCGGTGTTCGCCTCCCGCTGGGACGCGCGGCCCGCGACCATCGCCCAGCTCGAGCAGCAGGAGGAGCTGGAGAAGACCTCCGAGGTGCAGCTGGAGGAGCAGGTGGTCCGCGCCGGCCGGGTGAAGCTGACGCTGGGCGTGCTCAAGGCGGTGGTGGTGGGTCCGCTGTCGCTGCTCCTGCTCGCTGCGTTCTTGAAGATGGTCGCCTGGCTGTTCGGGAAGAAGGCCGCGTTCGCGAGCACGTTCAGTGCAGTGGCCACGGCCACCTTGCCCCTCACGCTCTATCACCTCGCCTTCGCCGCCAGCGCGCTCCGTCAGCCTGCCCTCGGGGAGCTGGCGCCTCGCACGCTCCTGCCCTCCAACCTCGCCGCGGCGTTCCCGAACGTCGGCCCGCGGGCGGCGCTTGCGCTGGCGGGCGTGGACTTCTTCAACCTTTGGAGCGTGGGGCTGCTGGCCCTGGGCTTCGCCTCCACCGCCCAGCTGTCGCGCGGGCGTGCGCTGGCGCTGATGCTGGTCCTCTACGCGATGTACGTCGGAGTCTTCATGATCGGTTTGCCCGCGCTGGCCGGCGGCGGGAACGGCGGGGGGCCGCGATGATCTCCCCGCTGGTCGCCGCGCTCACCCTCGCCGCCACCCCCATCACCCTGGATCAGGTCCGCCAGGAGAGCAGACAGAACAATCCCTCCCGCATCGCCGAGCTGGACGCGCTGCGCGCCGCGGAGCAGCGGAAGGTGGCGCGCTCGCCGGTGCTTCCACAGGTCAGGCTGACCGCCGGCGTGCAGCAGACGTACATCGGTCCGCAGGCCCGCTACGACCTGCGCCCCATCGACGAGCGGGACCCGGAGCTTGGCTACGAGCAGGTGGTGGTCGCCTCGCGCGAGTCCAGCCAGGGCAGCTTCGGGTTGGGGCTTGGCGTCAGCCAGCTGCTCTTCGACGGCGGGCGGTGGTGGAACGAGATCGCCCGCGCGACCGCGGCGGAGGAGGCGGCCAAGGGTCAGGCGCAGGAGCAGCGGCTCACCTCGGAGTACGAGGGCATGCGCCGCTTCTACGAGCTCTTCCGCGCGCAGCGCACGGCGGAGGTGCTGGAGGCCGCCGCCCGGCGCAGCGCGGAGCAGCTGGACCGCGCACGCGCGCTCTTCGAGGCAGGGCGGATGCAGAAGAACGAGGCGCTCTCCGCCGAAGTGAACCTGGGCAACGACCGGATCAACGTCCTGCGCCAGCACGCGCGGCTGGCCGGCGCGAAGGCGGACCTGGCCGTGTGGATCGCCCGCGACGGGTCCGAGGACCTGGTCCCGGTGGAGCCGCAGGTCTTCGCCCAGACGCCGCCCGTGGCTCCGGTCTACGAGGCGGCCTTGCAGACGGCGCACGAGGGCCGTCCGGTGCTGAAGGCGTTGCAGAGCCAGGCCCGCGCCGCCAGCCTCGCGGCCTCCGCCGCGTCCGGAAGCTTCTGGCCGCGCATCTCCCTCGAGGGGAGCTACCAGCGCGGCGCGCCGTCCACCGCCTTCTTCTTCAGCGCGCCCGGGCAGCAGAACACGCTGGCCGGCGGCATCAACCTCAGCTGGGACCTCTTCAACGGCTTTGCGACCGAGGGGCAGGTGAAGGACCTGCGGCACGTGCAGATGACGGCGGAGCTGAACGCGTCCCAGGCGCAGCGGGAGCTGTCGGGCGACGTGCTGCGCAGCCTCAAGGTCCTGCAGCTGTCGCTGGGCATGGTGGACGTGGCGCGCGCCAACCGCGAGGTGGCGGCGAAGAGCGTGACGCTCGCCGAGGAGCGGTTCAAGGCCGGGGCAGGCTCCACGCTGGAGGTGCGCGACGCGCAGCTCAAGCTCACGCAGTCGGAGCTGGCCGCGCTGGAGAGCCGGATTGACGTGGAGATCGCCCGCGCGAACCTGGAGCGGGTGATGGGAACTCTGGGAGCAGGAGCGTCACCATGAGCTGGTGGAAAGGCGTCATCGCTGCGGTGCTGCTGCTGGGCGCGGGAGGGATCACGGCCGCGGGGCTGCGTCCGCGGCCGCCGCCGGCCACGGAGGTGACGATGGCCAAGGCCAAGAAGGGCACCATCACCCGCACCGTCGCCGGCGCCGGGAAGGTGCAGGCCGCCACCACCGTGAAGATCTCCAGCAACCTCTCCGGCGACCTGACGGAGCTCCTGGTGAAGGAGGGAGATCAGGTCACCAAGGGGCAGGTGCTGGGCAAGATTGACCGCCGGCGCTTCGAGGCAACGGCGAAACAGGCGCAAGCGGGGCAGAGCGCGGCGCGCGCGGACATCCAGCTCGCGCAGGTGGAGGTGGACCGGACGATCGCGGACTACGCGCGCGTGGAGGGCCTGGTCGCCAAGGGGTTGGCGTCCGGCGCGGAGCTGGACCGGTCCCGCGCCGAGCGCGACACCGCGGCCGCCCGCCTGGCCTCCGCCCGCGAGCGGCACGCGCAGTCCGCCGCCTTGCTGGACGAGGCGATGAGCAGTCTGGCCAAGACGACGCTGGTCTCTCCCATCGAAGGGTCCGTGCTGGAGCTCTCCCGCGAGGTGGGCGAGCGCGTCCGCGGTTCGGACTTCTCCGAGGACGTGGTGATGACCCTGGCCTCCTTGAGCGCGATGGAGGTGAAGATCGAAGTGGGCGAGCATGAGGTGGTCCACCTCAAGAACGGCCAGAAGGCGGAGATCCGCGTGGACGCGCTGGAGGGCGAGTCCTTCTCCGGGACGGTGGTGGAGATCGCCCAGAAGGCCACCATCAAGAACCCCGGCACGGAGGCGGAGGTGACGACGTTCCCCATCACCGTGGCGATGGCCACGCGTCCGGTGGGCGTGATGCCGGGGATGAGCGCCGAGGTCAGCGTCAGCGCGCAGACGCACGCCGACGCCATCCTGGTGCCGATTCAGGCGGTGACGGTGCGGCCGGAGAAGACGCTGCCAGACGCGCGGGCGCCGGTGGAAGGCACGCCCATCCAGGCGCGCAAGGGCGCGGAGACGCTGGCGAAGGTGGTGTTCGTGGTCAGCGCGGAGAACAAGGCGTCCATCCGCCGCGTGCGGACGGGCATCTCGTCGGACCGGGATCTGGAGATCCTCGAGGGGCTGCAGGAGGGGGACAGGATTGTCGAAGGGCCCTACCGCGCCATCGCCAAGGAGCTGAACGACGGCGACACGCTCACCGAGGCGGACCCGAACGCGAAGCCCGCGCGCGGCCCGAAGTTCCGTGGCTGAGGAGATCATCGCGCTCACGGACATCGCGCGCGTCTACTCGGTCGGCGGCGAGACGGTGCGCGCGCTGCGAGGGGTGAGCTTTCGCGTCCTGCGCGGCGAGTGGGTGGCCATTGTCGGCCAGTCAGGCTCCGGGAAGAGCACCCTGATGAACGTGCTGGGCTGTCTGGATACGCCCAGCTCTGGCCGCTACGTGCTCAACGGGAAGGACGTCTCGCACCTGACCGACGATGAGCTGGCCGGGATCCGCAACCAGGAGATTGGCTTCATCTTCCAGACGTTCCAGCTGCTGCCGCGGGAGACCGCGCTGGCGAACGTGGAGCTGCCGCTGGTCTACCGCGGGTTGAAGGCGAAGGACCGGCGCGCCCGGGCAGAGGAGGCGCTGCGCAAGGTGCGGCTGCAGGACCGGATGCACCACCGGCCCAACGAGCTCTCCGGCGGTCAGCGGCAACGCGTGGCCATCGCGCGCGCTCTTGTTACGGAGCCGTCGCTGCTGCTGGCGGACGAGCCCACGGGCAACCTCGACTCGGCCACCGGTGAGGAGATCATCCGGCTCTTCGAGGAGCTCCACCGCGCGGGGCACACGCTCTGCCTGGTCACGCACGAGGCGAAGCTGGCCGCGCGCTGCCCGCGGGCCATCCGCATCTCGGACGGAGAGATTGTCGCCGACGGGCCGGGGCAGCAGGTGGCGCTGCAGACCGCCCCTACGCCGCCGGGGCCGCCGTCGCTCCACGTGGTCGCCCCATGAGCCGGCCAGAGCAGGGCAGGGGGCCGCTCAAGGTGGACGTCCTGGAGGGGGCGCGGATCGCCGTCACTTCGCTGCGGAGCAACCGGCTGCGGACGGTGCTCACCACCATCGGCGTGGGGATTGGCGTGGCCACGCTGCTGGCCATCATCGGCATCATCCAGGGGCTGAACCGGTCGTTCGCGGAGTCTCTGGCGAGCCTGGGCTCCACCAGCCTTTACGTCTCCAAGTTTCCGTGGGTGATGCACGGCGAATGGTTCGAGTACCGGAACCGGCGCGGGCTGTCACTGCGGCAGGCGAACGCCATCCGAGACCAGTCCCCGCTGGTCTCCGCCGTCGCGCCGCAGGTGGAGCGCACCGCGGACATGGACTTTCACGACGCGCAGGCCTCCGTGGTGCGCATCGTCGGGACGACCGCGGAGTACCTTCAGGTCTCCGGGTTCGAGCTCACCGCCGGCCGCTTCCTCTCCGACGCCGACGACGGCAACCGAGAGAACGTGGCGGTGCTCGGCGCGGATGTGGTGGATCTGCTCTTTCCGAAGGGCAGCCCGCTGGGGCACACCGTGCGGATCGACAACAAGCCCTTCCAGGTGGTGGGCACCCTGTCGCGCAAGGGGAAGCTGCTAGGACAGTCGATGGACCTCGTCGCCGTGGTCCCGCTGCGCACGTTCGCCAACAAGTTCGGGAAGTACCGGCAGCTGTCCATCGGCGTCGCGGTGGCGGATGCGGACCAGCTCAACGTCGCGGAGGATCAGATTGTCGGCATCCTCCGGCGCGTCCGCCGCACGCCGCCGGACAAGAACGACGACTTCTCCATCAACCGGCCGGAGCAGCTTGCCAGCACCTATCAGCAGCTGACCGGGGCGCTCTATGGCGTCGCCGTCGGCGTGGGCTTCATCACCCTCCTCGTGGGAGGGATTGGCATCATGAACATCATGCTGGTCTCGGTGAGGGAGCGGACCCGGGAGATTGGCATCAGGAGGGCGCTGGGGGCACGCAAGCGCACCATCATCGTTCAGTTCCTCCTCGAGGCCGCGGCCGTCTCCGCGGTCGGTGGCGCGCTTGGTACCACCGTTGGGCTGGGTGCCGCGAAGCTGGTCTCGGAGCTCACGCCGCTGGCCGCGGCCGTGGAGCCTGTCACCATCCTCTTCGGTATTGGCTTTGCCGCGTTCGTGGGTCTCCTCTTCGGCATCTGGCCCGCGGCGCGAGCCGCGAACCTGGATCCGGTTGAGGCGCTTCGCTACGAGTGAGCAGGGACGCTGGGTCGAAGCAGCGCTTGGGGCGGTCCCCCTGGCGTTGCCTCCGCCCGTTCGCTAGACGCAGGCGATGACTTCGCTGCCGTGGCTGGGGTTGGGGCTGGCCGTCAACGCGGATGGCCGCTCTCTGCCGGACCCGCTCCAGCTGCTCCGCCGTTCTCCGGAAGCCTTCGACTTCGTGGAGTACAGCGCGCCGCTGTCCATCGCCCAGGCCCGTCGGGAAGCGCCGGTCCTCAACGCGCTCCTTGCGCGCGGCGACGTGCCGCTCCTCTTCCACCCGGTCCACCTGAACCTCTGGGGCCCGGAGCTGGAGTCGGAAGAGTCCCTCGCGGCGCTCTGCGAGCACCTCGCCGCCGTCCGTTCTCCGTGGGTGAGCAACGACGTGGCCTGGTGGCACCGCGGGGGGCGAGAGCTGCCGGGCTATCTCTACCTCCCGCCGCCGTTCAGCGAAGAGGGCATCCAGGGCTGCGCGGCGCATGCGCTGGCCATCGCCGAGCGCTGTCCGGTGCCGCTGCTCCTGGAGAACCCGGCGGTGATGGCGCTGCGCGGGCCGCTCCACGTCGCGGATTTCATGGCGGGCCTCCAGCGGGCGACCGGGTTGGATCTCCTCCTGGACCTCGGGCACTGGCTCTCCTACCAGCGCTCGGCCGGGCTTGGCCTGGACGATGGCCTGGAGCGCCTTCCGCTGAACCACGTGGTGGAGCTCCACATCGCGGGCGGCAGCCTTCGCTCGCACGGCGCGCGCGCGTTCTACGCGGACGACCACACGCAGCCCGTCCCTGAGCCGCTCTTCCGCCTCCTCGAGATGCTGCTCCCACGCTGCGAGCGCCTGCGTGCGGTCACCTACGAAGCGGACGGCCACCCGGAGCCGCTGGCGCTCGCCACTCTGCAGCGGCTGCGCGCGCTGCTCCCGCGCCAGGTGCGCGCCCCGATTGCGGCCTCCACCGCCCGCCCGCGTGAGGGCATCCTGCCCGCGGCGGCGCCGACCTGGGAGGTCTTCGATCAAGCCTTCGGGCGCGCCCCCTCGCAGGACGCGGCGGGAACGACCGAGGAGCTGGACTGGCGGCTGGCCGTGCTGGCGCAGCGCCTGGACGCGGACGCGCCGTGGTCACGCCTGCTCTGCGCGCCCTCGAGGCCGGAGCTCGCCGCGTTCGCCGCGTCCGACGAATTCCGGAGCGTCTTCGAGAGCGAAGGCCGCCCCGTGGACGAGGCCTTCGCCGCCTTCGCCCGCAAGGCCGCGCTGCGCAGCCGGGACGAAGCGGGCATCACCGTCCTCGCGTTCGAGGCGTGGGCCAGGGCGCTGCTTGGACAGGCAGGGCTGCGCGGGGAGGCGCAGGCAGAAGGCACGTTCCCAGCTGAGCTCACAGAGCTGCTCCACGGCGCGCCGGCCGCGCGCCGGCACGCGCAGGGTCGCGCGTGGACAGGCCCGCTGCAGGTCGACGTGCAGGCGCTGCGCGATCTCGTGGCCCGCGCCCCGAAGCACCCGTGGAGGGTTCGCGTGGAGCGCGTGGCGGGCGCGCTCACGGTCGAGCCCGCGGAATCTCAATAGGCCCCCCCGTTCGCGTCGAGCGTTGCGCCGTCGGGCGCATAGTCGAGACGTCGGCAGTGCTCCCGAGGTTTGGCTCATGGGCGGCTACGCCCTGCTCGAGGCAACCCGGCAAAGTGCCGTGCGTGGGTTTGCGCCACCTAGAGAACAGCTCACCATGGCCCCGCCACAAGGCGGGGATGCCCCCGTTCGCGTCGAGCGTTGCGCCGTCAGGCGCATAGTCGAGACGTCGGCAGTGCTTCCCGAAGCTTGGCTCATGGGCCGCTTCGCCCTGCTCGAAGCAACCCGGCAAAGTGCCGTGCGGTGGGTTTGCGCCACCTCTCGACTATGCGCCTGACGGCGCAACGCTCGAGGCGATCGGGGGAGGCGCCCGACTGAGGGGAGCTGTTCCTCCGACGAAATGGCCAGGGCCGGTCTCCTCCTCGATGCGAGCGGGGGAGGCGCCCGACGGCGCGAGAAGAGCTGTTCCTCCGACGAAGTGGCCGGCCAGGGTCGGTTATCCCCTCGATGCGAGCGGGGGAGGCGCCCGACTGACTGCTCCTCCGACGAAATGGCCGGTCTGCCCCCCTCGAGGCGAGCGGGGGAGGTTTCCGAACCGCGTCAGCCTGCCTTCGCCTGCTGCTTCGCCGGAGCAGTCTCTTCGTACGCGCTGTGGAGCTGCACGGGCGCCCCCTTCTTGCGCAGGCGCATGTTGAGCAGCTCCACCACGAGGGAGAACGCCATCGCCGTGTAGATGTAGCCCTTGCTGACGTGCTGGCCCATGCCCTCGGCGGTGAGCATCACGCCGATGAGCAGCAGGAAGCTGAGCGCGAGGATCTTCATGCTGGGATGCTTGTTCACGAAGCCGCCAATCTTCCCGGCGGACACGAGCATGATCCCCACCGCAACGACCATGGCGGTCACCATGATGCTCAGGTGCTTGGCCATACCCACGGCGGTGATGACGCTGTCGAGGGAGAACACGATGTCCAGCACCACAATCTGCGCGACGATGGGCCCGAACGAAGCGCCCTTGCCGCCCGCCTTGGCCTCGGCCTCGTGGTCGACCTCCAGCTTGTCGTAGATCTCATGCGTCGCCTTGCCGATGAGGAAGAGCCCTCCGAAGAGCAGGATGAGATCCCTCCCGGAGAACTCGTGCGACAGCAGGCTGAAGAGCGGCTTGGTGAGCCCCATCACCCACTTGATGGAGAGCAACAGCGCCAGGCGCGTGAAGAGCGCCAGCACCAGCCCCACCTGACGCGCGCGGGCCTGCTGCGCCGGCGGGAGCTTCCCGGAGAGGATGGAGATGAAGACGATGTTGTCGATCCCCAGGACGATCTCCATCGCCGTGAGGGTGACCAGGCTGATCAGGGACTCTGGGGTGAGCAGGACGTTGTCGATCATGGGAGGGCGGCAGAATACGCACACCGGCGAGGATGATTGCGGCTTTTTGCCTCAGGCCCAGCGCCTGGGGCGTTCCTTGAGACGGTCAGAGCCCACGCGGTCGCACCAGGCTTCGAAGCGGGCGCGCGGGACGCCTCGCCACTCGAGGTCCTCGAGGGACTCCTTGAGCGGCACGTCGGTGACGAGGGTGGCGAGCTTCCGGTAGAGCAGCGCCTCCTTCTGATGTTCGCGCAGGGACGCGGCCACCTTGTCCGCGCCGCGGACCTGGACGCCCTCCCAGCGCGCGCAGTCCGGAGGGATGTGCTCGAGGTGCAGGTAGCGGGAGAGGAGGGCGGCGGCGGTCTTCGCGCCCACGCCGGGGACGCCAGGGATGCCGTCCGCGGTATCTCCCACCAGCGCGAGCAGGTCCGGGATGGAGCTGGGCTTCACCCCGAACTTCGCCTCCACGCCCGCCGCGTCGTAGACCTTCTCGCGGTGGCGGTCCACCTGGACCACGTGCACCCCGCGCACGCACTGCCCGAGGTCCTTGTCGGGGCTCAGGATGCGGACCTGCTCTACCTGGGAGGCGAAGCGCGCGGCCCCGGTAGCCATGCCGTCGTCGGCTTCATGCTCCTTCATCGACCAGACCGTGATGCCGAGCGACGCGACGGCCTCCTCTGCCTCGTCGAACTGCGCGAGGAGCTCCTCCGGCACGCCCTCTTCGGTCTTGTAGCCGGGGAAGAGGTCGTTCCGGAATGACCGGATGGGGTTGTCGAACGCGGCGGCCACGTGGGTCACCTGCTCTTCGGTGGACTGGAGGAGCGAGAGCAGCGAGTTGGCGATGCCCACGCAGGCCTTCAGCTCCCGTCCGTCCGGGCCGCGGTGGTTGGGGCGCTGCCCGAAGTGGGCGCGGAACAGCTCATACGTGCCGTCGATGAGGTGCAGTCTCACGAGGGGCCGGGACGGTACTCCAGGCCCACGCAAAGCGCTTCTTGCGGATGCACTTGAACCTTCGTATCAGGGCGCGCATGTCGTCCCCTCTGATGGTGGGCATCGCTGGCGGAACCGCGTCCGGAAAGACCACGGTCGCGCGGAAGGTGCGGGCCGCGCTCGCGGACCGCCGGGTCGCGTTCCTCGACCAGGACTCGTACTACAAGGACCTTGGCGATTTGCCTCTGGCGGAGAGGCGCGAGCTCAACTTCGACCACCCGGATGCCTTCGACACGGAGCTGCTCGTCCGGCACCTGTCAGAGCTCAAGGCGCGCCGCGGCATCGAGAAGCCCGTCTACAACTTCGTGACCTCCACCCGCGAAGCCCAGTCCACCCGCGTGGAGTCGGGGGACCTGGTGCTGGTCGAGGGCATCCTCGTCCTGAACATCGTCCCCATCCGCGAGCAGCTCGACGTGCGCATCTTTGTGGACGCCGAGGATGATGTGCGGATCATCCGGCGCCTCACCCGCGACATCAAAGAGCGCGGCCGGGACTTTGATCACGTCGTGCAGCAGTACTTCCGTCACGTCCGACCCATGCACATGGGGTTCGTGGAACCCTCCAAGCGTTGGGCGGACATCATTGTTCCGCATGGCGGAAACAATGAGATCGCCATCGATATGTTGGTCGGGGCGCTGAAGGCACGGCTGCCGCGCGAGTGAGCGCTGGGTCCGTCCGAACGCGTGTAGGTGTTGCCCGCGGTCTGGATCAAGTCCGCGAATTCTCATATCACTGCGGGGTACTCCAAAGGAGCCGCCTTTCCCATGAAGCGCTACCTCGGCCTCATTCTCGGCGTCCTCATGTTCATCATCGCCGCCGTCACGGTCTCCAAGAAGTACACGGAGAAGACCGTCGAGGCTGAGCGTCAGGCGGAGGCCGCCCGGTTGAAGGCGGACTACCTGGAGCGTGTGGGCTGGATCCGCAGCAACCCCGACGAGAAGTCCTACCGCGACGAGGTGTCGACCTTCTTCCGCTGGTACTTCAAGGAGGTCAACGAGCAGCTCAACCGCTACCACGGCAACAAGGAGTTCGACGACTACCTGACGGAGAAGCGCTCTTCGAAGGGGAAGGCGGACTCGCAGGCCGCGGAGAAGAAGGCGCGCTTCGAGTACACCAAGAAGGTCTTCGACGACTTCCGCACGGGCTCCTACAACCCGGTCTGGTCCGCCACCGACAAGGGGCTGCGGTTGGACATCCGCTCAGCCCGAGTGGAGAACGTCGCCGGCAAGCCGCAGATCCGCATCGCGCTCTTGCTGTGGGGCGCCAGCCGCGAGATGCGCGAGGACGGCAAGGCCAAGAAGATGGTCACCAGCTCCTCGTGGAGCGTGAACTGGAAGCTGACCGACGACAAGGGGAAGCTCTTCGGCGAGATGACCGCCTCGGGAGATCCGGCGATGAAGGTGGACTACCCGGAGCTCTACATCGCGCAGTTCCCGCCGCAGATGATTCTGGGCCACTACGACATGGACCTTGTGCCGGCCGAGGTGGTCAAGCTCGAGATCGCCTTCACCGTTGCCTCTCGCGCCCCCTCCGGCGGCGAGGCGAACGCCAGCTTCCTCTGGAAGATGGACACGCCCCCCGAGTGGCGGCTGCGTCCCGGTGAGAAGTGGGAGGGCGCGCAGGAGTCCGTGCGTCCCGAGGAAGAGATTGATCCCGCCGCCGCCGCCCGGGCGCGCAAGTAACGCTTCAGCCAACGACCGCGAGGTGTGACGCCAGCCGCAGCGCGGACAGCGTCCCCTCCTCGTCCAGCAGGTAGAGGTTCAGCCGGGCGTCGACCTTGAGGTCGCACAGGCCGACGCCTGCCTTCACCTCGGCCAGCACCTGCCCGCCGCGTGGATCCACCGCGCGCACCACCTCGCCGGGGATGAGCAGGATGCCGCGCGCGAAGCAGGGGGTAATGGGGCGGGACGTCTCCGCGCTCGCGGCGCCCAGCTGCCACTCCACGCTCCCGTCCACCGCCACCAGCGTGGCCGCGCCGGTCTGGCTTGTCACCAGGACCATGCGGCCCACCGGGAGCAGCTCGAACGGTCCTTTACCCAGGTGGAGCTGGCGCTCCCAGAGCGGCGCGCCCTTGGCGCTCAGGCAGATGAGGACGCCGCTGCCCTCCCGTTCGCCCGCCACCAGCACGCGGCTGCCCTGCACCAGCGGCCGGCTGGGAGAGGCGAGGGTGGCCTCGTGGGTCCAGTGGATGTTGCCCGAGTGTGCGTCCGCCACGAAGAGCGCCACCCGCTCCGCGCGGCCCAGCAGCGCCACCAGCTTCTTGCCCCACGCCACCGTCGGGCCGGTGAACGGCAGCGCCGCGTGCATGCGGTAGCGGACCTGCCCATCCGCCAGGTCCAGGCCGTAGAGGTAGCCCGAGTCCGTCGCCACCAGCGCGCGGTGTCCCTGCAGCGTGAGGAAGCAGCGCTGCGTGCGGGGCGGGGCAATGCGCCAGATTTCCCGACCGGTGTGCTCGCAGAGCGCCACCACCGCGCGCCGGTCTGACAGCGTGAGCAACAGCCCGTCGCGGCGGTCCAGCTCTGGGCCCAGGGCGATGCCGTCGTGGTCGCGAATCCACCGGGCGCTCTCCTCGGCCCCGCGGAAGGTGGTGACCCGGTTTGCGCTGGCGGTGAGGACCCGCCCATCCGCGGAGGCGGCCACCCCGTGCGTGGCGACGCGGCGGAAGAGCAGCTCCCCCGAGGAGGAGAACGCGCAGGCCATCTGGCGGGAGGAGAAGAGCAGCCCCTTGGCGGAGAGCTTCAGCCGGCCGGGCCCATCGCCGGAGAGCCGCTGCTTCTCCCACAGCCGGTCAAACCTCAGCCGGCGCAGGCGGCCGGAGACCTTGAGCGGCCGGGTGGCGGAGGCCTGGCGGCGGGGCTTGCTGCGCGCAGGGCGTGCGTCCTCTGGCGGCGGCTCCAGCGCGCTGCGCAGATGCGCCAGGCCCTCCTTGCAGCGAGCGGAGAGCTCCGCGAGATAGGGATTGCGCGCCTGCGCCTTGTTGCGCGCCGTGGCCGCGAAGACCAGCGACATCCCGAGCTCGAACATCGCGCCCGCCAGCCGCGCCGGCGTCACCGCATGGACCGCCTCGCCCAGCTGGATGACCTCTTTCCTGAGGTCCACGAGGAGGGCCGGGCCCAGGCCGCCAGGCTCGAACGTGTGCTTCGGCTCCTTGCCCTCCAGCGCGGCGGAGAGCTCGCCCGCCTGCCGCGAAAGCTCCAGCGCGAGCAGGAACGGCTGCCCGGCGCCCGTCCACACCGGCGCGTCCCCCATCAGCCGCAGCGACACCGTCCCCTTGAACATGAGCGAGCAGAGCGCCGCGCTGTGCTCTTTTCGCAAGGACAGGAGCAGGTCGTCCGGGTCATCCAGCGTGAAGCCGAAGGACACCGGGTGGCTGGGCGCTGCGCGGAAGCTGTACCCGGTCTGGGCGTGCCCCCCGCGCGCGCTGCGCACGCCCTTGCTCTCCAGGCGCGCCACCTGCTTGAGCATCCTCCGGTGCCGCGCGCTGCGGGTCAGGTTCGGCGCGGCCTCCCGCAGGTCCTCCGCCAGAAGGCGCGCGCACCGGCACGCCGCGGTGGAGATTTCTTTCAAGTCCACCCGCACCGGCGGGCGCACCGGGCGCGCCGGCCGGCCCAGGCTGATGACCTGCAACTGGACCTCGGCATCCTTGCGCGCCAGCAGGAGCTCCAGGTGCGCCTCGCCGAGCGAGACCTGGGCGAACAGGTGGCCCTCCAGGCACAGCTCCACCAGCGCGTCGATGAGCTCTGGCACCACCTTCGCCAGCGGCTCCTCGCTCGCCCCCGCCAGCAGGTTCACCCCGTCGAGGTCCAGCCCAAAAGCATCCACAGGCGCCGCCGCCCGTTCTCGCTTCCAGCTTTGACCGATCCGGAATCGGATCATGAACCCCTTCGTTGACAACCCAAGTCGGCGCCCACTAGCATCCGCGCCGCTGCTCCTGATTTCTAGTTAAACTATTGAAATCACTGGACATTGAATGACATTTTATGAGGCGGCGCTGCGCGTCCTCGAGAGCGCTGGGCGCCCGCTGCACTTCGTCGAGATCACTGAGACGTCCATCTCCCAGAATCTTCTGTCGCACGTCGGAAAGACGCCAGAGCAAACCATGCTCTCGCGCCTTGCGGCGATGGCGCGGCGGACGCGGGACCGAAAAGTGGTGGTGACCGCCAAGGACACCTTCGCGCTGGTGGACTGGTCGCTGCCCGAGGACGCCGAGGCCCTGGCGCAGACGGGAATTCCGGAGCCGAACCCGGAGGAGGCGCTGCCTCCCTACCGTCCAGCGGAGCGGCACCCGGAGCCGCGCACGGACAATGTGCGCGCCATCGGCCGGGGTGAGCGCAAGCGCCGCCGGGATGAAGAGGATGAGGGGCGCGGCCGCAAGCGGCGCTTCCCGCCCGTGCCGGAGGTGGTCTTCGAGATCCTCTCGGATCTCCAGGGTGGCCTCAAGCCGGAGGAGCTGCTGGAGCGCGCTCGCAGCCGCGAGCTGGCCGGCGAAGAGCTCTCCGTCGAGCAGATGCTCACGGCGCTGCTGGAGGACAACCAGCGCCGCATCGACGCCGGGCGCCGTCCGCAGTTCCTCTTCAACAAGGACGTCGGCCTCTGTGAGCTGGAGCGGGCTGGCTCTCCCTCGGAGGCGCCGCCTCTGGAGCTGCAGGCCGCGTTCGCCGCCGCGCTGGGCATCCCGCTCGAAGGCGGGCGCCCGGTGCTCTCACGCGGCGCGCCGAGCACGCTGGAGGCGCCCGACGCGGGGCTCTTCGCGGCGGCCCGGGCTGCCGGCAAGGATGCCCGGCGGGCGGCCGCGCGGGCGCTGCGCAAGCGGCTGTCCGAGTGCGAGGTCGGCACGTTCGAGAAGGCCGTCGTGCGGATGATGCAGGCGCTGGGGTTCCGGGAGCTGAAGGTCGCCAAGCGGTCGAAGGAAGGGCCGCTGCTCACCGCCCGCAAGCGCGAAGGCAGTGTGGAGCTTCGCTACGCGGTCCGGCTGTGCAAGGGGACCTCGGCGGTGGACCGGCGTCAGGTCCACGACCTGCGCAAGGACCTCGGGCACTATGGCGCGCAGGTGGGTCTGGTCATCAGCGCGGGCGACGTCCGCGGGGACGCCAAGTCCGAAGCGCAGAGCTCCGGCGCGCTCACCATGCTCTGGTGCGCGGACGCGCTGGGCGAGAAGTTCCTCGAGGCCAAGGCCGGCGTCTCCGTCACGCAGATTGAGCTGTTCGAGGTCGACGAGCGCTTCTTCGACGTGGCCCGGGTGGATGCTGAGGAGGCGGCGCAGCGGCGCGCGGAGCGGGTGAAGGAGCGGAAGGCCAGCGAGGGCGAGGACGAAGAGCGTCCTCCGCGAGAGCCCCGCAGGGCGCCGGAGCTCATCAGCGAGGTGCCGGCGACGGTCGCAGCGCCTGAGGCTGACGCGGCTGGCGCCGACGATGACGACGACGACGAGGAGGGCGGCGAGGAGGATGACGCGCTGGATGCCGCGTCTGCCTTCGCGCAGGGCCGTCCCGAGGGTGGCGCACCGCAGGCCGGGGGAGCGCCTGGCGCGCCCGGAGAGCGCAAGCGCCGCCGCCGTCGCCGCCGCGGTCGTCGCGGTCGTGGGCCTCGTGCGGAGGGTGGCGCGCCGGGCGTGGCTGCTCCGGGCACGGACGCGGCTGCGGCAGATGCCGCGCCCTTGGCCGCTGCGCCAGACGCTCCGCCCCCGCCTCCTCCCGCCCCTGTGGCGGCGCCGGAGAGCGGCGGCCAGGAGTCCTGAAGGCGGCTTTCAAGCCCTTGCTCCTGTCACAAGTAACCCAAGGGCTTGCTCGCCGATGCAAAAGCGGGCGGGGATCCGGTTAAGCTTCACGCCGCTCTTGAGATCCCCGCGGCTCTTCCAGGCAAGCGTGTTCGTGGGTGTCCTCGCCCTCGTCTGCTCCTGCTCGAGCAAGTCCGGGCCGCGCCTGATTGACCGCATTGAAGTCACCGGGGCGACCATCGCGGACAACGCGGTCCTGGGGATGAGCGAGGGGCAGATCCACACCCTGCTCACCGAGAAGCTCCAGAAGAGCGGCCACTTCAAAGTCATCACCGCCGAGGAGAAGGTCCGCGCGGATGTGGTGCCGCTGCGCGCGTCGCTGGAGCTGGCGTTCACCCGCGAAGCCCAGAAGCAGGGGCGGGAGGGCACGTATGCGGAGGTGGGCGCGTCCTTCACGCTGCGCCGCAAGGCCGCCGAGGGCCTGAGTCGGTACGAGGTGGTGGGCCTGGGCGAGGTGAAGCTCACCAGCGACGGGCTGGACCACCGCCAGCACGCGGTCCGCAAGGCGCTGGAGACGGCGCTGGATCAGATTGTCGCCAGCGCGCACCTCCAGCTGGAGGCGGTGGAGAAGAAGGACGCGGAGTTGGTGAAGGACCTCGCGTCCCAAGACCCGCGCGTGCGCGAGTTCGCCGTGCGGGTGCTCTCGGACCGCCGCAACCCGGCCGTCGCCCAGCCGCTGCTGGACCGTCTGCGCTCTGAAGACGTGGACGAGGTGCGCCGCGCCATCGGCGGGCTGGTGGAGCTGCGCGAGCCGAAGGCCGTCCCGGTGCTCATCGACCTCACCCGCGGCAAGGAGCCCAGCTTCATGCGCGAAGTGGTCTACGCGCTGGGCGCCATCGGCGGGGAGGAGGCGGAGGCGTACCTCTACACCGTCGCGCAGGGGCATGATCAGCCGGCCATCCGCGAAGCCGCCACCCAGGCGCTGGAGGAGCTGAAGACCCGGCGCCGCGGCGACGTGCGCGACGCGCGCAGCGAGAGCACCGCACCTGCCGAGAAGCCGTAGGCCTCAACAGCGCAGCCAGGAAGGAGACCTCGATGAGCGCAGCTCGCAGCGGTCTATTCGCGGTCGGGATGCTGCTGTGCGCCGGCTGCGCGCACGGGCCTTCGCACAGCGAGCGCGAGGACGCGGCCTTCGCCATCGCTGAGCTCTACCCGCTGGCGGTGGGGAACCGATGGACGTACGACGTGGAGTTCCTCGGCAAGAAGCACCAGTCGGTGGTGGAGATTGTCGGCACCGACAAGGGCTACTACCTGCACCGCCGGACGCCGGGGGAGGAGCAGGGCGGGGAGGACAAGCTGATGGTGGACGGCTTTGGCCTTCGGGATGAGAAGCGCTACCTGCTGAGGGACCCATTGGAGCCGGGCAAGGGCTGGACGAACGTCGTCTCTCCGTCCTCGGTGGAGCACTACACGGTGCTGGACGCGGGCAACCCGTGCGAAGTCCCGGCCGGCAAGTTCGAAGGGTGTGTCCGGGTGGAGGCGCGCAACCGCGTGAGCCAGGAGGCCACGTTGGTGAACGAGATGACCTTCGCACCCAAGGTCGGCATCGTCCGGGTGTTCGTTTGGGCGCAGGCGCGCGGCAAGCGCATCCCCCAGACGGAGCTCACACTCCGGCGGTTTGAGACCGCGGCTCAGCGTTAGCGACGTGGGGGTTGCGCAGCTGGGATCCCCCGTCCCAGAAGCGGGCAGCGCCGGCGTTCTCACCCGCGCGAAAGCCTGAGCATGGACGACTGGCACACCCGCTGAATGGCTGCCCGGCCATGGGCCGACTGCTGCAGAACCTCCGCTTCGCCGTGCGCATGCTGGTGAAGGAGCGGGGCGTGACGCTGGTGGCGATGCTGACCCTGGGGCTGGGGATTGGCGCCACCACCGCCCTCTACAGCGTGGTGAGCGCGGTGCTCTTCGCGCCGCTGCCGTACCCGCAGCCGGAGAGCCTGGTGAGTCTGGGTGGGACCTACGCCGGCCTCGGCTTCGGCCGCGTGGGCCTCTCCGAGGTGGAGTGGCTGGCGCTGCGGGAGCATCGGGACGCGTTCGAGACCATCGGCGTGCTGCATGGCTGGGGGCCGACGTTGAACGCCGGCGAGCCGGAGCTGCTCATCGGCGCAAAAGTGAGCGCCGGGCTCCTGTCCCAGCTGCGCGTCCGCTGCGCGCTCGGGCGCGGCTTCGAGGAGGCGGACGAGCGGCCGGGCGCGCCGAAGGTGGTGCTGCTCAGCGACGCGTTCTGGCGGCGTCGCTTCTCCGCGGATCCAAAAATCCTCGGCCAGACGCTGCCGCTCTCGGGGGAACCGCATACCGTCGTTGGCGTGCTGCCGCGCGGCTTCACCGCGCCGATGGACCTCGCGGAGACGACCGCGACGGAGGTGTTCTCTCCCGTCACGCTGGACCCGTCGCAGCTCAACCCCGGGAGGCACAACCTCACCGCGGTGGCCCGGCTGGCCCCGGGCGCCACCGCCGAGCACGGGCAGGCCGTCTTGAAGGCCACCGCGGCGACGTTGGCGGCGCAGCACCCTGCCTACTACCCGCCCAACGCGGGCTTCGCGTTCCGGCTCACGTCCTTCCACAGCGAGGTGGTGGGCGAGTCCCGCGGCGCGCTGCTGCTCCTGCTGGGTGCGGTGGGCTTCGTGCTGCTCATCGCCTGCGCGAACGTGGCCAACCTCCTGCTCTCCCGGGCGGAGGTGCGGCAGCGGGAGATGGCGGTGCGCGCGGCGCTGGGGGCCAGCCGCGCGCAGCTGGTGGGCCAGCTGCTCATCGAAAGCCTCTGTCTGTCGCTGCTGGGCGGCGCGTTGGGGCTGGTGCTCTGCGCGTGGGGGCTGGACGCGCTCGCCTGGCTCATCCCCACCACGCTCCCACGCTCCAACAGCATCGCCGTCGACGGGTCGGTGCTGGCCTTCAACGCAGGGCTGGCGCTCTTCACCGGCATCCTCTTCGGCCTGGCGCCGGCGTGGCGGCTCTCCTGCGTGGACGTCCACAAGGCGCTCAAGGACAGCGGCAGCGCGGGGTTTGGCAAGCGGCAGCGCCTGAGCCGCGCGTTGATTGTGGCGGAGGTGGCGCTGGCGCTGACGCTGCTGGTGGGCGCCGGGCTGCTCACCCAGAGCTTCCTGCAGCTGCGCTACGTGCCGCTGGGGTTTGACCCCGCGAACATCCTCACTTTCAGCGTGCAGGTGCCGGCGGCGAAATCCGTGGAGGAGGGCGGCGCGCGGCGGCTGGCGGAGGCGCTGGAGCAGCAGCTGGCTGGCCTGCCGGGCGTCCGCGGCGTCGCGGTCTCCACCCAGCTGCCGCTCTCCGGCGGGGACGACACGCTCTTCCACGTGCAGGGCCGGCCGTACGACACCAACCTCATGGCGAACACGAACCTGGGCGGCGTCAGCCCGGGGTATTTCGAGCTGCTCCACATCCCGCTCATCAAAGGCCGGCCGTTCTCGCGGATGGACGGGCCGGACGCGCCGAAGGTGGTGGCGGTGAACCGGACCTTCGCGGCGCTGGCGTTCCCGGGCGAAGACCCACTCGGTAAGCGCATCCAGCTGCTGGATTCGGCGCAGTCGAAGAACCCGTACGTGGAGATTGTGGCGGTGGTGGGGGACGTGAAGAACCTGGGGCTGAACGTGCCCACGCGGCAGGAGGTCTACCTGCCCCTGGCGCAGTTCGCCGCGTCCACGTCCTTTCCGCTCAAGGCGGTGGAAGTGTCCCTGCGCAGCGACTTGCCGCTGGCGGAGAGCTATCCCGCCGTGCGCGAGGTGCTGCGCCAGGTGGATCCCCAGCTGCCGCTGGCGAAGGTGGAGACGCTGGAGCACAGGGTGGCCAAGCAAGTCGCGCAGCCGCGGCTGCACCTGGTGCTCCTGGGCTCCTT
The DNA here is from genome assembly GCA_044230055.1 of Myxococcaceae bacterium. GTDB lineage: Bacteria > Myxococcota > Myxococcia > Myxococcales > Myxococcaceae > JBGART01. The sequence goes on from JBGART010000005.1 coordinate 194,060, forward strand.
CGCGTTCCTGGCGCTCCTTTTGGGCGTGGTGGGGATTTACGGGGTGATGTCGTACTGGGTCACGCAGCGAAGGCGCGAGTTCGGCGTGCGGCTGGCGCTGGGCGCGCGGCAGGAGCACGTGGTGCGGATGGTGGTGGGGCAGGGGATGCGGCTGGCCGGCGTGGGCGTGGGCATTGGCTGCGCGCTGGCGCTGGCGCTCTCGCGCTTGATGACGTCGCTGCTCTTCGACGTGAGCCCGCGCAACCCGCTCACCTTCGTGGGCGTGGCGGGCGTGCTGGGGGCAGCGGCGCTGGCGGCCACCTACCTGCCCGCCTTCCGCGCTTCGCGGGTGCCGCCGATGGACTCGCTTCGCGCCGAGTAGTTTTCAGCGCGCGGCAAAACCGTGCTCAAGTCGCGCGCCATGCGAGAGATCGGCATCGCCCTGCTGGGGTTGGGGAACGTCGGCCTGGGGACCTTTCGAATCTTGAGCTCGCACGCCCGCGAGATAGAGCGGCGGCTGGGCGCGCACGTGAAGGTCCGCCACATCCTGGTGAAAGGCGGCCCGCGCGAGCGCCCCTCAGAGGCGCAGGGGCTGCTCACCACCGACTTCCGCAAAATCCTCCAGGACGACGAGGTGCGGATTGTCGTGGAGCTGATGGGCGGGGTGGCCCCGCGCGAGCACCTGCTGGAGGCCATCGAGCGCGGCAAGCACATCGTCACTGCGAACAAGACGCTCCTGGCGCTGCACGGCGAGGAGCTGTTCAGTAAAGCGCTGGCGCGCAGCGTGGACCTGCACTTCGAGGCGGCGGTCTGCGGCGGCATCCCCATCATCCGCACGCTGCGCGAGGCGCTGGCGTCGGACCGGATCGAGAGCATCCACGGCATCGTCAACGGCACGACGAACTTCATCCTCTCCGCCATGGCCGACGGCGGGCAGAGCTACGCGGACGCCCTGCGCCAGGCCCAGCAGCTGGGCTTCGCCGAAGCGGACCCCACGCTGGACGTCGACGGCTTCGACGCGGCCCAGAAGCTCTGCCTGCTCACCTCGCTGGCCTTCATGGCGCGGGTGCGGACTGAGCAGATTGCCACCGAGGGCATCACTTCGCTGCGGCCCATCGACTTCAAGATGGCGCAGGAGTTCGGCTACGCGCTCAAGCTGCTCGCGGTGGCGCGGCGCACCGGGGAGGGGCAGCTGGAGGCGCGCGTGGGGCCGGCGTTCGTGCCGGACAAGAGCCCGCTCTCAGAAGTCCGCGGCGCCTTCAACGCGGTGCTGCTCAACAGCGCGGCGCTGGGGCCTTCGCTCCTCTACGGCCAGGGCGCGGGCGCGCTCCCCACCGGCTCCGCGGTGGTGTCAGACGTCGTCGACATCTGCCGCAATCTGCTGGCGGGCGTGAGCGGGCGGCTGCCCATGCTCTGCGCGCCGCACCTGTCAGACGTCACCATCCGGCCCACCTCGCAGCGCGAGGGGCGCTACTACCTGCGCTTCACCGTGAGCGACGAGCCCGGCGTGCTGGGCCGCATCGCCTCCGTGCTGGGCGAGAAGGGCGTGAGCCTGGGCTCGGTGGTGCAGCGCCAGCCGTCGCGCGGCGAGGGGAAGGTGGACGCGCAGATCGTCATCTTCACGCACGCTTCGCGCGAGGAGGACGTGCTCTCCGCCATCCGGTGGATTGATCAGCTCAAGTCCACCCGCGCCCCCACCCAGACCATCCGGGTGGAGGACGGGCCGTCGACTTAGGCCGGGCGCGCGTCCAGCTGCTGCTTGACCACGTCGAAGAACCGGGTCGTGCGGTCGAGCAGGTACTGGCGCTGGGGATCTCCGTCCTGCAGCGGGTAGTTGGCAATCCGGCTCAGCACGGCGTCCTTGCGCCCAAGCAGCCGCTCCAGGAAGGGACGCTGGGCCGCGGCCGGCAGCTGGTTGATGTGACCGGCCAGGCCGTCGAAGGTCTCATTCGCCGCGCCGGACCACTGCGCGGACTGCTGGCTGCCTGCGGCGAGCGTCCAGGCGCAGAGGTCAAAGTCGGTGGGCACCGTGCGCGCCCAGCCGTCGGACAGCTGGATGATCTTCCCGTTGTGGGGCGCGCCGTTCAGCGTGATGAAGTCCTCGCCGCCAGGCGCATTGGGGAAGCTGACGTCGCGGTTGCCCATCAGCAGCTCTGCCATCTGCATCAGGACCCAGTCCTCCTTGCGGGCCTTGAAGGTGGCGCCGTTCTGGAAGTCTTCCCGCTCCAGCTCCTTGCCGCCCCACCGCTTGGCCATGTCGTCCACGGACTCCACCATCAGGACGCTGCGCTTGGCCTCGGACGCGTCGTTCGCGGGATCCGCGTCGCCCTTGGTGTCCACGTAGTCCGCCACGCCCACGCGCGTCGCGGGGGAGGGGAGCCCGAGGTCCTCGAGCACCGCGTAGGCCAGCGCCTCACGCCGGGGCGCGAAGTCGTCCAGCTGGCGGCCCATCCCGGACCACTGCACCGGCGCGGGGTTGCCGATGATGTTGCCGTGGACGCCCAGCTCCACCTTCTGCTTGCCCTTGAAGGGATCCAGCCCGTTCCCTTCGGGGATCTTCAGCTTCAGCTTGGGCAGCGGCAGGTCCCAGGTGCTGCTCTCGCCTCGGACCTTCAGCTCCGCCGGGCTGCTCTGACCATTCAGCTCCACCGTGCTGGGGATGACCGTCTCCGCCTTCTTCAGCGCATCCTTCTGGCTGGAGATGCGGGTGAAGTCGGACGTGAGCTTGAAGCCCAGCGGCGCGGTGTCGGCGAAGAGCTTGGACCGCTTCGCCTTCGCCTCGGCCCCGAGCGCCTCCAGCTGCTGCGCGGACATCGGCGCGCCGGGCTGGAGGTTCACAGGGGCATCCGCGGCTGCTGGCTCGAACGCCTCCTCGGGCGCGGCGATGGCGTTGGCCGGCGCTGCCTCGGGGGCGGGCGCTGGGGCCGCGGCAGGGGCGCGCGCGACGACGGGTGCAGCAAAGGCGTTGATGTTCAGATCAGCCACGGGTGAGCTCCTGTTCGAGTTGTTTTAAGGCTGACAGCGCTTCAGACCAGCTTGTCCTTGATGGACGCGTACACCGTCTTGAACTGGTCGTAGATCTTCTGGCCCTCCGCCTTGAGGGTGGCCATCGCGTACTTGGGCCCGAGCTCCTTCTCCACCTGCTCCAGCGCCTGGTGGTAGTTGATCGCGCCGCCCGAGTCCTCGACCTTCTGGCGCGCCAGCTTCTCCGCCTCTTCGCCGCGGTCCTTGATGTCGCCCAGCCCGCTGTGCACGAGCGAGACGGCGTCCATCATGCTCTTGGGAACCAGGTTCATCGGCGCGCCGCCGGTGTTGGCCAGCTGGTTGTAGTAGGAGATCCACCGGACCTGGCGGCGCAGCTCGTGGATGCCCTCGCGGCCCTGCAGCTGGCCCATGTCGAACTTCTTCTCGCCCACGTCGCGGATCTGCTTGTAGACGGCCTTCTTCATCAGCGCGGTGTCGTCGTTGCCCAGGTTGGTCTTGGCGAGCGTGTTGATGATCCGCTCGATGACCGGGCTCTTGCCCTGCGCGTTCGGGGCCCAGTCGGACTTGACCAGGCTGGTCAGGCGCTGGACGGCCGCCTCGTGCTCCTTCACCGTCGACGGCTGGTGGTAGGCGCCGATGGCGTCTTCCAGCGACTTCATGCCGCTCTCACCTTGGCCGAGCTGGGGAAAGGTGTCCTTGTACATCCGGAACAGCGCCTCGCCGCTGAACAGCGGGGTGCGCATGTCGCTCTCCGCCGCGGAGGTCGGGTTCGACTTCAGCTCGGCGAGGTACGGGGTGAGGCCGGCGAGCACGCCCAGCGCGCGCTCGGCGGTTCGGCCCGTCGGCTTGGGGACGCCCGGCTGGTACAGATTCCACAGCTGGGTGGTGTTCATGGCGCCAGCGGCCTGGAAGTCGTCCGCCGCCGCAGCGGGGACGAAGGCGGCGGGGGCTCCTGCCGCAGGCGCGGGCTGGTCGGCGTTCAGCGCGGCAGCGCGGTTAAAGCGGGGAGCGGCATTGACGGCACCGATGTCGGCCATGTGGAGTTTCCTGTGGTTAGAGGTTGGAAATCGGAGGTCCTCCATTATCGGCCGAGGTAGGTGAATAGTTTTCTGACAGCGCACCGACGGCGTTACAACGTGACGGCCCGGAGTGGTGCGGGCCTGTAGGTGCCGCGCCGGTCGGTTGACCCTGTCACCCCCGCTATTTACCCTTGAAGCCTCACGAATCCGAGGGCACCTGCCCGTGGCGACCCAAAGTGTGGAGCAAGCCAACGAAGAGCTGATCCTCGCGTTCCTCGCCGAGGGCGGGGACGAGTACACGTCCGGCGAGGCGCTCTCGGACAAGCTCGGCCTGTCGCGCACCGCGGTGTGGAAGCACGTGGAGTCGCTGCGGCAGAAGGGGTACCGGATTGAAGCGGTCTCCACGCGCGGCTACCGACTGGTGGAGATCCCGGATCACCTCACGGAGCTGGAGCTCTCGCCGCTGCTGTCGACCAGCGACATCGGCCGGACGGTCCACTTCTTCGAGGAGGTGGGCTCCACCAACGAGGAGGCGTTCCGCCTGGCGAACGAGGGCGCGGCGCACGGCGAGGTGGTCATCTGCGAACGCCAGACGCGCGGCAAGGGCCGCCGCGGGCGGACCTGGGTGTCGCCCGCCAACCTGAACCTCTACTGCTCGGTCATCCTGCGGCCGGATCTGCCGCCGGTGCGCACGCCGGAGCTCACGCTGGTGGCGGCGGTCGCCCTGGCGAACACGCTGAAAGACTCCGGCGCCAGCGCGGCCATCAAATGGCCGAACGACGTGCAGGTGGACGGCCGGAAGATCGCCGGCATCCTCACGGAGCTCTCCGCGGACGTGGAGCGCGTGCAGTTCGCGGTGCTGGGCATTGGCGTCAACCTGAACGCGCAGACGGCGGACTTCCCGGCGGAGGTGGCGCAGACGGCCACCAGCCTGGCCCTCACCCGCGGCGAGAAGGTCCCACGCGCGCTGTTCGCCGCGGCGCTGTTCACCCGCCTGGAGCAGTGGCTGGAGCGCCACGCGGATGAGGGCTTTGGCCCCATCCGGCAGGCGTGGAAGGAGCTCTCGTCCACGCTGGGCCAGGAGGTGCTGGTCAAGACCGACAAGCTCGAGCTGCGCGGCGTGGCCGAGGACATCGACGAAGCCGGCGCGCTGATGGTGCGCGTGGGTGACCGGTTGGAGCGGGTGCTCGCCGGCGACGTGGAGCAGCTGCGGCCGCGACAGCGGAAGCCGGAGTAGGCAAGAAACTCCGTACGCACGGCCTTCGCGCGGATGGCCTAGACTCTCGCGCTGGCATGCTGCTCGCGATAGACGTGGGAAATACCAACACCGTCCTCGGCGTGTACGACGGGCGCCGGCTGTTGGATCACTGGCGGGTGCAGACGGACGCTCACCGCACCTACGACGAGTACGGCATCCAGGTGCGCCAGTTCTTCGAAGGCGGGGGCCTGACGCTCTCGGCGGTGGACGCCATCGCCGTCTCCAGCGTGGTCCCGCCGCTGCAGTTCAACCTGGAGAAGATGTGCGAGCGGTACTTCAAGGTGAAGCCGCTCTTCGTGGGGCCGGGCGTGAAGACCGGGATGCCCATCCTCTACGACAACCCCAAGGAGGTCGGCGCGGACCGGATCGTCAACTCGGTGGCCGCGTACGAGAAGCACAAGGGTGGGCTCATCGTGGTCGACTTCGGCACGGCGACGACGTTCGACGCGGTGACGCCGAAGGGTGAGTACCTGGGCGGCTCCATATGTCCGGGCATCACCATCGCCATGGAGGCGCTCTTCAAGAACGCCTCCAAGCTGCCGCGGGTGGAGTTCTCCCGTCCGCCGCACGTGGTGGGCAAGAACACCGTGCACTCCATGCAGTCCGGGCTGGTGTACGGCTACGTGGGGCTGGTGGACGGCATCTGCGAACGGATGCGCGAGGAGCTGGGCTTTCCCATCAAGGTCGTGGCGACGGGCGGGCTGGCGCCGCTCATCGCGAAGGAGTCCAAGGCCATCTCCGAGGTCGACGAGTTCCTCACCCTCGAAGGGCTGCGGATCATCTACGGGAGGAACCACCCGTCATGAGCGACAGCGCGCAGCCACCCGCAGCAGCCGCGCCCGCGGCCACCTCCGCGGAGAAGGACAAGGGGCCGGTTCCGGACGCCTTCCCGGACTGTCCGGTCACCGCCGAGTTCCTCCCGCCGAACATGCGCAAGCACGTGGATCCGAAGGCGCCGGCGGGCTTGCGGATGATGGCGGCCAAGACGTTGGTGCCGCTGTCTCCCTCGGACATGCTGGGCGCGCTGTTCATCCTCACCTTCGACACGGATTCGGGGGTGAAGGAGACCGCGGTGAAGACCGCCGCGGGCCTTCCGGACCGGATCCTCGCGACGTCGCTGCGCGATGAGGCCATCCGCCCGCCGGTGCTCGGCTACTTCCTGGATCTGCTGGGCGCCAAGGACGCCTACGCGGAGCTGCTCATCCTGAACGGCAGCACGCCGGACGACGCGGTGGCCCGGTGCGCGAAGCTCTGCAGCCCGAAGATTGCCGAGCTCATTGGCCAGAACCAGCTGCGCGTGCTGCGGCATGACGACATCGTCCGCCAGCTCTGCCAGAACCCCAGCGCATCCCCGGCACTGATCGACTCGGTCTGCGACTTCGGCGTCCGCTCCGGGCTGACGCTGGCGGATGTCCCGCAGATGAAAGAGGCGCGGATCCGCCTCTTCGGCCCGGAGGCGGCCGCCGCGCCGCCGGACCCGGGGCTCACCGCGGATCAGGTGATGGAGGAGTACGCAGAGCTGGCCGAGGAGAGCGCCGCGCCGCTGGAGGAGGGCAAGAAGCTGAGCCTGAGCCAGCGGGTGATGAAGATGAGCATCTCGGAGAAGATCAAGCTCGCCACCAAGGGCAACAAGGAGGCGCGCAGCCTCCTGCTCCGGGACTCGAACAAGCTGGTCTGCACGGCGGTCATCCGCAGCCCGCGCATCACCGACGGTGAGGTGCTGCTCTCCGCCAACAACCGGACGGTGAACGACGAGGTGCTGCGGATCATCTACGGCAATCGCGACTGGACGAAGCTGTACCAGGTGCGGTTGGCGCTGGTGAAGAACCCCAAGACGCCCACCGCGGTGGCGATGCGGTTCCTCAATACGCTGCGCGAGTCGGAGATCAAGGACCTGTCGCGCAACAAGAACGTGCCGTCCGCCATCCAGGGCTTCGCCAAGAAGATGGTCGACAAGAAGGACCAGCCGAAGAAAGAGAAGTGACGAGAAGCCCGCTTCAGGCGACGGCGGGCTCGTCATCCTCGCTGGGCAGCGCCTGCTGCTCTTCAAGCAGCTGCAGGGCGATGGAGAGCGCCTTCTTGGTCTTCTCGCGGATCTTCTCGTCGCCCTTGATGCGCCCGTAGAGCTTGGTGACCCGGTCCTCGTGCTTGTTGGCCGTGTCCTCCAGCTCCGACACGCGCCGCCGGAGCGACGCGGCCTCCTCGGCGAAGGCGGTGGCCTGAGAGGTGAGCTGGCCCTGGCTCTGCTCCAGCTGGCCGCGCAGCTCCTCCAATTCGCCTTGCACGCCCTGCCGCGCGTCGTCCGCCTCGCGGCGGGCCGAGTCCGCGTCTTCCCGCGCCTGGGTGACCGCGGTCTCCAGCTCCTGGGTCCTGGCGCGCAGGTCGTTGAGCTCGCCGTCCGCGCCGGCCAGCCGGTTGGATGCCTCCTCCAGCTCCGCCTGCAGCGTGGAGAGCTTGGCGGTGGCGCCGCGGGCCTCATCCTTCGCGGCCATCAGCTGCTGGTCCATCCGCTTGCGGTCCCCGCCCAGCTGGTCTGCCCGGGTGGAGAGCGTCTTTATCTGCGCGTCGCGGCGGGCCATCTCACCGGAGGCTTCAGAGGCCTGCTGCTCGAGCTGCATCTCGCGGTCCTTGAGCTCGACAATCTCCTGGTCCTTCTGGTTGAGCTCGCTCTTGAGCCGCAGAATCTCCTTGTCCTTCTTGTTGCCTGCCTCGCGCAGGGCGAAGAACTCCTTATCGCTTTTGCCGCCCGCGGCGCCCGCGCTCTTGGCGGCCTCCGCTTCGGCGGACTTGGCGGAGAGCTCGCCCTCCAGCTGCTGGCGCCGGTTGTCCGCTTCGCTCGCGCGCTCGTTCGCGTCCGTCAGCGCGCTCTCCAGCTCGCGCACCCGGGTTCGCAGCTCGCGCAGCTCCGCGGCCTCGGCGGGCGACATGCCGCCCGGAGGTGGGCGTGAGGAGTTGCTGAAGGAGGAGGTCCGCGCGGGCGGCGCCGCGGCAGGTGGGGGGACGGGGGAGGGGAAGGCGGCAGGCGCCTCCTCCTCGATGACTTCGGGGCTGGCGCCCAGCGAGTCCAGGGCGGAGTCCGCTTCAGCCTCCACGGCGACCTCGTCGCCGTCGTCGCCCAGGGTCTCGAAGCCGGAGACCTCCTCTTCGACCTCGGGGGGAGCTTCAACCGGCTCCTCCTCGTGGGCGCTCCCGTTGGGGGCTGAGATGTCGTCGAAGGCGGCGTCCAGCATGTCCAGTGCGGGATCTCCGCCCATCGTGCCGTCGTCGGACGCGTCGACGGCGATCTCCTCCGCCGGGAGCTCCGTGCCGCCGTCGTCTTCCACCAGCTCCGACAGGGTGAGGCTCTCGTCCTCCACCACGTCCGCCGCCCCGGCGTCTGGGAGGCCGATGATGCCTCCCACCGAGGTGACCATCGACGGGAGGTCCACGGGCTTGGCCACGTAGTCGTCTGCCCGGGTCTTCAGCTTCTTGTGTTGATTGAAGCCGTCAGGGCTGCCGACGATGACCACCGGGATGGCCTTGAGATCATCGTCCTTCTTCAGCTTGCCGCAGAGCAGGTAGCCGTTCTGATTGGCCGCCAGATCCACCGCAAGGAGGACGAGGTCAGGGCGCAGGCGGCGGATCAGCTCCACACAGCCTTTGCCGTCGGTGGTTTCGTCGACTGCGAAACCCTTCTTCTCCAGGGCGCCGCGCATGTTGCGCGACAGCGTGGAGTCGCTCTCAACGATCAGAATTCGCTTGGACATGGGCGCGGAGAAGTTCCGTCGAGGCTATCGGTCCCCTCCGGAGGCGTCAACGATCCGACTCGCGCCTACCCTCGCTGCGCTATTGCTGGAATCCCGCCGGCTGGACCACGGGCAGCGTCCGGCGCGCCGGGGCAGGCGCCGGTGTGAGGCCCTGGGCCGGGTGCGGATCCATCACCATCCGGTGGATGTCCGCATCATCCAGATCTGAAACCAGGGCGTAGACAATCTCCCCGTCGCGCCAGACCGCCACGTTGTAGCCCTTGGCGGAGTCCACCTCGACGTTTGGCAGCGGCTCGGCCCGGACGTCCCGGGACGGGTCGTCAAACACGAACAATGAGACGGGGCGCGTCACGCCATTGGAGCGGGTAGGTGCGTCGTACCTGATGTAGGCGGCCTGCTTCTCTTCCACGTTCGACAGCCGCGCACCGGCGAGCTGGACGTTGGAGAGGCGGGGGACGCGGATGTGGTGATCCAGCTTGCCGCCGAACCAGGCCTCCACGCCGTCATGCGGCAGCTGCGTCACCTCCAGCGGGTAGGCGCGCGAGTGCAGCAGCGCGGCGGCCTGGAGGTAGGACTGCTTGCGGACCGCGCGGCGATACTGCCACGCCCCGCTGCCCAGCGCCACCACGACGACGGCTGCGGCGCTCACGCGCAGGAAGGAGGTGCGCGCCGCGCGGCGGTGCTCCTGACGAAACCCGAGCTGAATCTTCTCTCGCAGCGCGTCCGGCGCGGGGCGCGAGCTGTTGGGGCTGGCGGCCTTGACCGCCTCCATGAAGCGCTTCTCTTCGTGCACCCGGGCGGCGCACTCGGCGCACCCGGCGAGGTGGGTGTCAACCTCAAGCCGCTCCTCGGCGCCGAACTCGTCGTCGAGGTACGGGTAGAGGAACTGATCCAGCTCGGCACAGTTCATGGGGCGATCGACTCGAGCATGCGGCCAACTCCTTCAAGGACGGCTGGCCGTCAAACCCTGATCTACCCCACCTTGTTCCTGCGCCGGTACTCGGCGAGATCGGTCGGGGGGGCCGGCGCTTCGTCCGGGCGAAGAACGCCCTGGCCCGCAGCATACTCCCGCAAAGTCCTCTGAAGGAGCTTCCGGCCGCGGAAGAGCCGGCTCATCACCGTCCCCACGGGACACTCGAGGATCTCGGCGATCTCCTTGTAAGAGAACTCCTGCAGGTCCGCGAGGATGACCACCAGCCGGAAGTCGATGGGCAGCGCGTCGATGGAGCGCAACACGTCATCCGACAGGAGCCGGTCGAAGAAGTATTGCTCGGGGTTGGCGGCGAAGTCGGTGGCGTCCCGCGACACGAAGCGTTCGTGCACCGCCTCCCGGTCCGCGCCCTCCACCACGCTGCGCTCCTTCACCCGCCGGCGGTAGCGGTTGATGAACGTGTTCGTGAGGATCTTGAAGAGCCAGGCCTTGATGTTGGTGCCGCGCTCGAACTTGTCGAAGAAGCGGTAGGCCCGCATGCAGGTGTCCTGCACCAGGTCTTCCGCATCCCGCTCATTCTTGGTGAGCCGGAGCGCCGCGGAATACAGCGGATCCAAATGCGCCAGCGCCAGCGCTTCGAACTCCTGCTTGGTCCTGTTCGGTTGCCGGAGGTCCAACATGGCTTCCTTTCCTGTCCCAAAGCCGCGGCGGGGAATCAAAACGTCCGATGCGACTCAGTGTATGCACGCCAACAGCCGCCTGCAGGCGCCCGCCCAAACCCCTGGGAACCAACTGGAGGCCAACTACGCATGGCCCATCCTTTAATTCCCAGGGACTTCGCGCGCCGCGCACGGCTCCGCGCCCGGCTGTGGGCCAGGCGGGCGAACGGGCTGGCATTTCAGGGACTTACTTAGGGGCTACCGGGTGGCGCGTCCGGCGAGCGCGTCCGCGAGGGGCAGGTAGTCGTACCCCAGATCCCGCGCGACGGCTTCGTACACCACGTGGCCATCGTAGGTGTTGATCCCCTTGGCCAGCGCGCTGTCCTTCTTGAGCGCCTCCACGATGCCGAGATCCGCAATCTTCCGGGCGTACCGCGCGGTTGCGTTGGTGAGCGCGAAGGTGGAGCTCTGAGGGACCGCGCCCGGCATGTTGGCCACGCAGTAGTGGACCACGCCGGAGACCTCATACGTCGGGTGGTCATGCGTGGTGGGCTTGCAGGTCTCTATGCAGCCGCCCTGATCCACCGCCACGTCCACCACCACAGAGCCCTTGGACATCTCGCCGATGAGCTCCTTGCTCACCAGCTTGGGCGCCTTGCCGCCGGGGATGAGCACCCCGCCGACGACCAGGTCCGCCTCGCGGACCGCCCGGGCGATGTTTTCGCTGTCGGAGTAGAGCGTGGTCACCCGGCCGAGGAAGACGTCGTCCAGGTACGCCAGCTGCGAGAGGTTGACGTCGAGGATGGTGACCTCGGCGCCCAGGCCCACCGCCATCTTCGCCGCGTTGGTGCCCACCACGCCGCCGCCGATGATCGCCACCCGCCCGCGCCGCACGCCCGGCACGCCGCCCAGCAGGATGCCCTTGCCGCCGTGCTCCTTCTCCAGGCAGGCCGCGCCCACCTGGAGGGACATCTTCCCGGCGATCTCGCTCATCGGCCGCAGGAGCGGCAGCGATCCGTCGTCGAGCTGGATGGTCTCGTACGCCACCGCCGCCACGCGCTTCTTCACCAGGACCTTGGCCAGCTCCGGCACGGCCGCCAAGTGGAAGTACGTGTAGATGATCTGCCCGGGCTGGATGCGCTCGTACTCCGCGGCCACCGGCTCCTTGACCTTGACGATCATCTCCGCGCGCTTCCAGAGCTCGTCCGGGCCGTTGAGCAGCTCCGCGCCCAGGCGCTGGTACTCGGCGTCCGTGATGCCGGAGCCTTCGCCGGCGCCGCGTTCCACCAACACCTTGTGGCCGGCCTGGATGAGCGTGCCGGCCGTCGCCGGCACCATGCCTACGCGGTACTCGCGCGTCTTGATCTCTTTGGGAACGCCGATGATCACGCTGAACTCCGAGGGGGGAAAAAGGCGCGGCACCATAGCAGCGGCCCTCGGACGGTCAACGCTCGGCCCGCTCGGCGTTGCGGCGGACAGGTTGGCGCGTTGCGGCAACGGCCCGGCCGGACATTGGGGTATGTACCCCTCCCCCCATGGTCTCTCCTCCCAAGCTCCTCGTCGCCGACCCGAAGGGGCGCGTCCTTGAACACCCCTACCTGCTGGCGACGGTGCGCAGCGGGGAAGAGCTCCTCGCGCCGCCGGAGCGGCCCATCCCGCTCCCGCCCGACGGCCGGCTGGTCCACCTGCCCGGGCGCCTCCCGGTGGGCATCCACCCGGAGTCCGGCGAGCTGGAGCTGGTCCGGACGTTGGAGTCCGAGGGCAAGACCTTCGTCCCCACCGCCGTCGGCGCGCTGCTGCCGCCCGGCTACACGCGGACCTACCTGCCGGGCGAGGTGAAGGGGGACGGTCCGGTGCTCCCGCAGTGGGCGTACACCGCGGCGGGGTGGGGCAGGGCGGGGCCGGTGGCGTACGGGCTGCGCACGGACCGCCGCACGCACTGGGCGCCCGCGCGCTACTCCACGCCCGACATGCGGGACCGGGTGACGAAGCGGCTGCGCGCGCAGCCGGACAACCGGGTGCTCCGCCAGCTCAAGACGTGCGCGCTCCTCTACCGCTGCTTCACCAGCCAGAACGTCTTCTACGAGCGCGACGAAGCCGCCATCCCCGCCTCCGTGATGTGCAACGCCCGCTGCGTGGGCTGCATCTCGGACCAGCCGCCGGACGGCCCGCCCGCCTCGCATGACCGGATGGAGGACGGCCCCTCCGCGGAGGAGATGGGCGCGGTGGGGCTGCACCACCTGCTCAACGCCTCCGGCCGCACCATGGTCAGCTTCGGCCAGGGCTGCGAGGGCGAGCCGCTCACCCGCTGGCGCGCCATCGAAGGCGCCATCCGCTACATGCGCGCGCGCACGCCGGTGGGGTCCATCAACATCAACACCAACGGGTCGCTCCCCCACGCGATGGAGGCGCTGCTGGACGCGGGGCTGGACGCGGTGCGCGTGTCGCTCAACTCGGCGGTGAAGGATCTCTACGAGGCCTACTACCAGCCCGTGAAGTACGGCTGGGAGGACGTGGAGGCCACCCTCGCGCTTGCCCGGCGCAAGGGGGCCTACGTCGCGCTCAACCTGCTGCTGTTCCCGGGCGTGACGGACCGCGAGGGCGAGGTGCGCGCGCTCTGCCGGCTCGTCAAGCGCTACCGGGTGGACCAGGTCCAGACCCGGTCGCTGTGCATTGACCCACTTCAGTACCTGGACGTGGCGCGCGGGAAGGGCGGCGACGGCGCGCCCATCGGCGTCCGCGGGCTCCTGCGCGAGCTGCGCGCGGCCGCGCCCTGGCTCCGGGTGGGCAACTTCGCGCGCGGGCTTTCAGAGCGGACGCGCGAGCGCGCTTGACAAGCGCGCGCTCGAACGTGAGATCCGCCGCATGCCTTCGCACTTCCCGTCCTTCCCGCCCTGCTGCCAGAAGATCCTCGACCTCCTCGAGCGTGAAAACCGCGAGGGCGCCCGCAACTGCGAGAAGGGCCACGCGCTGCAGCTGGGCTGGGCCCGGCAGGTAGAGGCGGACGCCGCGCGCAAAGCCGCCGCCGCCCTGCCGCCGCTCAAGGCGTAAAACGCGTACCCCGCAAAAGAAACGGGACTTCGGCCAAAGGGGGAAAGCCGAAGTCCCGTCCGAGGCCAGACCCATTCCAGCCTCTCACAGTCGTATGGGGTCAACCGTCAGGCGTGCACGAAGTACTCCGGCTTCACGGCGGCGCCGAACGCGTGCAAGGCGTGCCCGTGGTTGAAGTTGCGGTTCCCTGCGAAGGCGACCGTCGGCCCACCTTCAGTGAAGTTCCCGGGGCGGACCACCGCCACCTGCGCGCCGCTCCCGCTCCCGCCCGTCGCGAGCGCCGGACGGCCTTCGTTCGCGTAGAGCTGCGCGGTGCGCCCGTCGGCCAGCTTCCAGCCACGGGACGCGCCTGAGGTGGCGAGCCAATCCTTCAGGCCCTGGGGGCTGCGCGGCGGGACCTCGGCGCCCATGGCGCAGGTCACGTCCCAGACGAAGAGGGGCCCGAAGGTCTGCGTCCCGCGCCGCGCGTAACGAGGATTGACGCCGACGGCGAACTGATTGATGGCGTCCGCGTACCGCGCGGCGCTGCGGTTGCTGGCGTGCGAGGTGACTGACGGAGGCACCGGCGCGGAGGGATCCACCAGATCCGTCCCTTCCGCCGGGCGGGTGCCCAGGAAGCGGCCGACGTAATCCGTCGTCGGAGCGCGCTTGGTGCTGGACGCAGGCTGCGCGGCCGGCGGCTCCACCGGCTGCAGGCGGGTGAGCTCCCGCTCGATGGCCGCGTGCGTGTACGGCCCCACCTGTCCGGTGGGCTTGAGCCCGTGGCGCTCCTGAAAGGCGATGACCGCGGCCTTGGTCAGAGGTCCGAAGACGCCCGGGCCGCTCGCCTGCGCCGCCAGCGCGCCGGGGATCCTCAAGGCCACCAGCCTCCGCTGAAGCTCACGGACCTGCGGACCTCGCGCACCCCGCGTCAGCGGGCGGAAGTCTTTGGGAAGGGGGGCAAGCTCGGGCTGGGTCGGAGCACCCAGGTCCCTCAGGGACCGCGCAGCGCCCAGCCCGTCTCCCGCCAGAACCGTAGACATTTCGAGCCTCCGCATTCCAAGAAGCGCGCCACGTCGCCCTGCAGGGCCGTTTGTGGCCTAAGTGGCTGGAATCCATCGGAGCGCGGGGGGAGGGGCTGTAAAATACCTTTCCCTCAACTGCGCCTGCATGCTCCGGTGGAGTGCACTGGGGGCAGTGCTTCAGCTCAGTTCCTTCGCAAGGACCTTGCTGAGGACGGAGTCCTTGGGGACGTAACCGTCCGCGCCGGCCTCGCGGCAGATCCGCTGGAGCTCCTCCACGTTCTCGCTGGAGCAGAGCAGGACCTTGATTCCGGCGAACAGCGCATTGCTTTTGATGAAGCGACAGAACTGCTCACCGTTCACGTTCGGCATCCGCACGTCGAGCAGCACCAGGTCAGGCCGGGTCTGCTTCTTCAGGATGATCTTCGTCGCCTTGTCCACCGTGTCGGCGATGCTGACCTCAAAGCCCTTGGCGGAGAGATCCGCCTCCAACAGGCGCGCGGTCATCTCGCTGTCGTCCACCACCAGCACGCGGCGCTTGCGCTTGTCCTTGTCGGGCGGAGTCGGCGCCGCGGAGGTAGGCGCCGCCGTCGGAGGTGCGCTCTCGCGCAGGTTCACCCCGACCAGCCGCGCGATCTCGGAGACGGCCGCTTCGACGCCCTTCGACTTGGTGATAAATCCATTCGCACCGGAGCTCTGGACCTTCTGCGCGAGCTCCTTCTCTGAGAGGTCCGAATAGAGGATCAGCTTCGAAGTCACCTTCCGCTGCGTCCGAAGGAACTCCACCACGTCGTCGCCGAACATCTCCGGCATGTTCACGTCAACGAGGATCAGATCGAAGCGCTCGCCCGACAGCTTCTCGTCGATGCTGGCCAGATCCATCGCCCCGGTGGCGTTCAGCCCCGCGCCATTCAGCGCCTGGAGCATGAGCTCAATCAACATCGGGCTGTCGTCAATCACCAGCACCCGGGCAGACATCGTCTCCCTCGAAGCGGCAAGCGTGCCGCGCGATACTAACTGGAACGCGCGTTCCGCGCGCTCTTCTTGACCAGGTCAAAAGCGGTTTCGATACTTTCCTAAAAACGTGGATCCCACTCCCCTCCAACGCGCACTCGCCGTCGCTCCCACGCGAGCCACGGTCGGCAAGGCGAAGCCAGAACAGGAGTTCTTCTGCTTTCGCCTGGGCCCGCTCCGGGTGGGGGTGCCCTCGGAGAACGTGCGCGAGGTGGTGCGGGCGGGGCCGCTCACCCCGCTGCCGCGCACACCCTCCTTCGTCCTGGGGGTGGTCGGCCACCGCGGGGAGGTGCTGCCGGTGCTGGATCTGCTCCGCTTCTTTGGCAAGGGCGAGGCGCGGGTGACCTCGCGCACGCGGCTGTTCGTGGCGGTCTCCGGTGCCTTCGTCTCCGCCGTCGCCGCGGACACCGTCATCGGCCTGCTGCGCATTCCTACCGATCAGATCCTCGCTGCGCCGGTCAGCGGGGACGCCGCCGCGGAGCACCTGCTGGGCGTGGTGAACCCCGGGCGGGATGAGGAGGCCTTGAGCCTGCTCAACTTCTCCAAGCTGCTCACGTCGGCCCGACAGCGCGCGGTGGCCCGATGAACGCCTCCGAAGGAGCGGCCCCGGCCTCCTCGGTGGATCTGCTGATGTTCGAGATCGGCGGCGCCGTCTATGCCGCGGACGCCGCGCAGGTCCTCCGGATTGAACGGCCTCAAGAAACCACCCTCGCGCTGGAGGAGCTGGGCGCGAAGACAGAAGGTGGGCGGGCGCTGGTGTTCCAGACCCAGGAAGGCGAAGGCCAGCTCCGCGTGGACGCGGTGCTGGGCGTGGAGGGCGTGGCGGTCAGCGACCTGCGCAAGCTCCCCCCCGTCGCCTGCCGCCGTCCCTACGCGCTGGGCCTGTTCATCGCCGAAGGCCGCGCGCCCGTGCTGCTCATTGATCTCGTCGAGACCCTGAAGTCACAAGGAAGGTAGAGCTCACATGCCAGTCGATCCCGTTGAGGCGAAGGGCGGCGACAAGAACGGCGAGCGCCCTGCGGCCAAGAAGAAGGCTGCCCCGCGCGCCGCGGGAGCCAAGGGAGGCTCCTCCGCCATCGTCCTCAACACGCTCACCAGCGCGCTCAACGGCGAACCGGGCGCACGGGTGCCGCTGACAGGGCTCACCGCGGACACCGCGGAGATGGGCCGGCTGGTGAACGCGCTTTTGGACCGCCTTCAAGAGTCCGAACGGCGCAAGGTGATGGCCGCCAAGGAGATTGACCAGGCCATCGACGGGCTGGCCGCGTTGGTCCGGCAGGGAGATCTCTCCCACTGGAACGCGGTCACCGAAGATCCCCAGCTGGCGCCGCTGCTGGAGGGCTTCGGCAAGGTCATCGACACGCTTCGGACCTTCGTCCGGGAGATCAACGAGGCGGCCCTGCGGCTGTCCTCGTCGGCCAACGAAGTGCTGGCCGCGTCCACCCAGCACGAGACGTCCTCCACCGAGCAGGCGGCGGCCATCCACGAAACCACCGCCACCATGGAAGAGCTCAAGCACGCGTCGGCGCAGATCGCCGAGAACGCGGGCGCGGTGGCGCGGGTGGCAGAGGAGACGCTGGGCGCGGCGCGCGCCGGCCGCGGCGCCATCAGTGAGTTCATCCAGGCCATGCAGCAGATCCGCAACGACGGCGTGGCGGTGGCGGACTCCATCGCCAAGCTGTCCAAGCGGGTGGAGCGGATTGGCACGGTGGTGGAGGTGATCGACGAGATCGCCGACCGGTCAGACCTGCTGGCGCTCAACGCCGCGCTCGAGGGCTCCCGCGCGGGCGAGGCCGGCAAGGGCTTCTCCATCGTCGCAGCGGAGATGCGCCGGCTGGCGGAGAACGTCCTGGACTCCACCAAGGAGATCAAAAACCTCATCACGGAGATCCGCGAAGCGACGGCGGCGGCGGCCGGCGCGGCGGACGCGTCCAAGGCGGCGACGGAGTCCGGTGAACGGCTGGGCAGCGTGGCCGCCCAGGCGGTGGAAGGGATTCTGGCGGGCGTGCAGGAGACGTCGGACGCCGCGCGGGTCATCAACCTCGCCACGCAGCAGCAGCGCACCGCGACGGAGCAGGTGGTGGCCTCCATGGCGGAGATTGAAGACGTCACCCGACAGACGACGCAGGCCAGCAAGCAGGCGACGGGCGCGGCGGCGGAGCTGACGCAGCTGGCCGGACGTCTGGCAGAGCTCATCAAGCGCTTCAAGGCGGACTAACCCGGCCGTTCTCTCCAGTCTTCCAAGGCGACCTTGGACACCGAGGCCCTCAAGAAGTCGCTCCTGAAGAAGTTTCAGGAGGTCACCGCCGACCGCCTCCAGAAGATTCAGCTGGGGGTGATCGACCTCGAGAAGCCGACGGCGGACCAAGCCGCCGAGGATGTCGCACGCGAGCTGCACACGATGAAGGGCGAGGCCCGGATGCTCGGCCTCTCCGCCATCGGCCAGCTGGCGCACGCGGCGGAGGATCTCCTCAAGGCCAACCGCGAGGGCAAGTCCCCCACGCGCGTGGCCACAGATCTCCTCCTGCGCGCCTGCGACATGGTGTCGGACCTGCTGGAGGACATGGCGGCGGCGCAGAACGGCAACGCCCAGAGCGAAGAGATGTGCCGCGTCCTGTCGGAGGCGTCCGGCGCGCCCATCCCTTCACTCCTGCCCGGCGGCCAGTCACCCTCGGCCGCCCGGCCCAAGCCGCCTCCGGCGCCTCCCGCGGCCGCCGCGGCGAGCAGGCCGGCAGAGCCCGCGCCCGCGGCCGCCGCGCCCGCGGAGAAGCCCGCGGCTGAAGAGGAGCCTGCGGCGCCCGTCCGCGCCCCGGCGCCGGACCGCAGCATCCGCGTGAACGTGGAGATTCTGGACTCCATGGGCCTGACCGCCGGAGACCTCCTGGTGGAGAGCCAGCGGGCCAAGCTGCGCGCGTCAGAGCTGGGCGAGCTTTTGGAGCGGTTCTGGCGGGTGGGGGACAAGTTCCTGCGCTTCGGCGAGCAGTTCCGCCACGCCACGGATGAGCCGGGGATGCTGGACCGGCTGGAGAACGACCTTCACCTCCTGCGCGACGACGCCTTCCGCTTCGTCCGCCACCACTCGGACGGCCTCAACACCCTGCACGGCAACCTCTCGCACCTGGCGGACAACGTCGCCGAGGCGCGGCTGGTCCCCATCTCCTCCGTCTTTGAAGCCTTCCCGCGCGCGGTGCGCGACATCGCCCGGCAGCAGAACAAGGAGGTGGACCTCCACATCGAGAACGCGGATGCGGGGGTGGACCGCTCCATGGTGGCGGACGTCCGGGACGCCCTCGTGCACCTGCTGCGCAACGCGGTGGACCACGGGCTGGAGCCCAGCGACTTCCGGCAGGCGCTGGGCAAGGCCGGGGCGGGCCGCATCACGCTGCGCGTGCGCGCGGACGGCGACATGCTCCACGTGGAGGTGGAGGACGACGGGCGCGGGATGGACCCGGACCGCCTGCGGCAGACCGCCGTGGTGCGCGGTCTGCTCACCGCGGCGAAGGCGGCCGCCCTGAGCGAGCGCGAAGCCATCGAGCTCATCTTTCTGCAGGGCTTCTCCACCCGCGAAGAGGTGAGCGAGCTCTCCGGCCGCGGCGTGGGGATGGACGTGGTGAAGCGCAAGGTAGAGGCGCTGGGCGGGTCCGTCGCCGTCAGCAGCCGGCTGGGGCGCGGCACCACGGTGCACCTGCGCCTCCCCCAGTCCCTCGCGCTGATGCGCGTGCTGCTCATCCGCCTGGGGGACGACGTGTACGGCATCCCCGCGGCGGACGTGGAGGCCGTCACCCGGGTGAAGCCGGATGACCGGATGGAGGTGTTCGGCTCCGTCGCGATAAAGCACCGCGGCCGGCCCACCACGCTGGTGGCGCTGGGCCCGCTGCTGGCGCTCAACGGCGGGCCCCGGTACGACCGGCCCCCGGCAGTCGTCGTCCGGCACGGGCAGGACCGCGCCGCGCTGGTGGTGGACGGCTTCGTCGACGAGCGCGAGGTGGCGGTGAAGCCCTGCGGCGGCGACTTCCTGAAGGGCGCAGCGTTCATCGCCGGGACGGCGGCGCTGGAGGATGGGCGCATCGCCGTCCTGCTTCACGTGCCCGACATCATGACCGAGGTGCGCCGGATGGCGCGGCCGGTGAGCGAAGCCCCCACCAGCAAGCGCCTCCGGGTGTTGCTGGTGGACGATTCGCCCATCGCGCGCGCCACCGAGTCCGCGCTGGTGAAAGCGCTGGGGCACTCCGTCGAAGAGGCGCACGATGGGGAGGAGGCCTACCTGAAGCTCCAGGGTCAGACCTATGACCTCATCCTCACCGACGTGCAGATGCCCCGGCTGGACGGCTTCTCGCTCACCCGGCGCCTGAAGTCGAACCCCAGCCTGGCGCGCGTGCCGGTCATCATCCTCTCCTCGCTCGCCTCGCCGGAGGACAAGCGGCGAGGTCTGGATGCGGGGGCGGATGCCTACCTGGTCAAGGGCGAGCTCGGAGTGGAAAGCTTGGCGCAGGCGATTGATCGCCTGACATGAGCTACGTCCCGCCCAAGCTGAAGCCCTACAGCGTGCTGCTCGTCGACCGCACCCTGCGGCTGGCGCCGAGCGCGGCCCCGCTGTTCGCCTCCGGCGTGCTCAAGCCGTCCGGGCAGGCCTGCGACTACGCGCACATGCTGGAGGCCGTCCAGCTCCAGGAGCCGGACGTCATTGTCCTGGAGATCTCCGAGGATGAGGACGCCTTCGAGGCCATCGAAGCGGTGATGGCAGAACACCCCACGCCCATACTGGTCCTGCACCCGAAGGGGGAGGGGAAGGCGGAGGCGTTCCGGGCGCTGGCGCTGGGCGCGCTGGATGTGGCGGAGGCGCCCAACGCCGACGCCAAGGCGTTCTGGCCGGACCTGGCGCGCAAGGTCGCGCTCCTCGCCCAGGTCCGCGTGGTCCAGCACGTCAAGGGAAAGCGGCGCCGCCGCACCGGCCCTGTGCACGACGAGAGCGCGCCCAAGGTGGCCTTTCCGGTGGTGGCCATCGCCGCGTCGCTGGGCGGTCCGCGGGCGCTCTCGCAGCTCCTGCGAATGATCCCCGAAGACTTTGGCGCGCCCATCTGCGTGTGCCAGCACATCACCGACGGGTTCTCCGCGGGCCTCGCGCAGTGGCTCTCCACGGAGACCAAGCTCAAGGTCGCCCAGGCGCGGGACAAGGAGCGGATGGCCGCGGGCACGGTCTATCTGGCGCCCAGCGGCTTTCACCTCCTGGTCCGCGCGGACGGCCGGCTGCGGCTGGATGACGGTCCGCCGCTGATGGGCTTTCGCCCGTCGTGCGACGCGCTGCTCAGCTCCACCGCGGAGGCGTTCGGCAAGCGCGCCATCGGCGTGGTGTTGACCGGGATGGGGAAGGACGGCGCGCGGGGGCTCAAGGAGATCCGCAGGCGGGGCGGGCACACGCTGGCCCAGGATGAGGCGTCCTGCGTGGTGTTCGGCATGCCGCGGGAGGCGGTGGAGCTGGGCGCGGCGGAGCGGGTGCTGCCGTTGGAGGAGATTGCGGCGGCGCTGGTGAAGTGGGTGGACGCGTGCTGACCATTCCGCCCTCCGCGCTGGACATGCTCTCCGCGCTCCTGCTGGAGCGGGCGGGGCTGAAGATCGCCGCGGACGGATACCACGGGCTGCGCCTGGCGCTGAAGGCGCGGATGCCGGCGCTGGGCATCTCGGACGCCGAGGAGTACGTGCGCCGCCTCAACGGCCTGGCCGGAGAGCATGAGCTGCGCTCGCTCCTGCCGCTGGTCACCGTGGGCAAGACCGACTTCTTCCGGGACCCGCGGCAGTTCAAGGCGCTGGAGGCGAACATCCTGCCGCGGCTGGTGACCTCCGCCCGGAAGGCGTCTCAGAAGGTCAGCATCTGGTCCGCCGGCTGCGCCACCGGGGAGGAGCCGTACTCGCTGGCCATGCTCTTCGAGGAGCTGGCGGCGGACCCCATGGAGGTGGACCTCTGGGCGACAGACCTGAACCTGGCCGCCATTGAGAGCGCGAAGCAGGGGCGCTACCCCCAGCGCCGGATGTCCGGGGTCTCTGACCTGCGACTGCGCCGCTTCTTTCGGCCGGTGGGCGAGGACTACGAGGTGACGCCCCGGCTGCGCGAGTTCATCCGCTTTGAAGGCTTGAACCTCGCCACGCCGGTGTTCACCAAGGTCACCCACTCGTCGCTCGACGTCATCCTCTGCCGCAACGTCATCATCTATTTTGACCTGCCCACCATCCGCGGGCTGATGGACCGCTTCCTCACCGCGCTCAAGCCCGGGGGGCTGTTGCTGCTTGGCTATTCGGAGAGCCTCTTCAAGGTGTACGACCGCTTCGAGATGATTGAGATTGAAGGCGCGTTCATCTACCGCCGCCCGCTGGTGGACGCGCCCAAGCGCCGGCTGGAGCCCATCGTCATCCCCAAGCTCCCGCTGCCGGCGCCGGCCACCAAGCGCGCGGCCGCCACCCCCACGCCCGAGCCCCGTCGGCGGTTCGTTCCAGAGCCGCCGCCGGAGACGCCCGCGAAGGCCAAGCCGCCGGTGCTGCTGCCGCCGCAGCGGCTGGAGAACGCAGTCGGCCAGATGGAGCGCGGGGACTTCACCGGCGCGCTGACCGCCATCCGCAAGCTGACCGAAGACGCCGGGAATGACCTGGACGCGCTCATCACGCTGGGGAACATCTATTCGCTGATGGGGCGCAACGGAGAGGCCCGGGAGGTTTTCGCGCAGGTGCTCGCTCGCGAACCGCTGTGCGTGGAGGCCCGCGTCTTCGGCGGGGTGGCGGCGCTGCAGGCGGGCGCGCTGGATGACGCGCGCTCCGAGCTCAGCAAGGGGCTGTTTTTGGAGCCCACGCTGGCGCTGGGGCACTACCTGCTGGCCCAGGTCCAGGAGCGGACGAAGGACCACGAGGCCGCCCGGCGCAGCTACCGGAACGCCATCTCGCAGCTCAAGTTCCCTCAGCGCAACCTGGCCGGTCACTACCCGGACATGCCGGACTCCGCGGAGGCCATCGGCCGCGCCGCGAAGTACGCGCTGGCGGCGCTCGAGGAGATTTAGTCCGCTACTCCTTCACCTTCTCCAGGTCCGCGAGCGACTTGGAGGGGTCCAGGAAGCTGCTGAACTTCCCCTCGAGGTACTTCTTCGCGGTCCCGCGCAGCAGCATGCCGGGGTCGGTGCCCTCTCCCCCAACGGTGCGTTCGGTCACCGCGAGGTTGGCGTCAAACTTCACGCCCATCACCTTGCCGGTCAGCGTGGCGGCATCCCCGGTCCACTGGGCGGAGATGCCGTGCTTCTGCCAGTGGCGGGTGAGCAGCTCCATCCGCTTCTTGGCTTCGTCCTTCGGCAGCGTGTGCGGCACTTCGAACTTGAGCATCCCCATGCGAACCGTGCCTCCTGTGTCCGGCGCATTTACCCCCGCCGGTGCCGCCGCGCCAGGTCCTGATAGGTCCGGAAGGAGAACGCCATCCACTCCAGCTCCTTCGGCGTGACGTCCCGGACGCGCTTGGCGGGGCTGCCGAGGATGAAGGAGCGCGGTGGGAACTTCCGCCCCGGGGGCAGGAGGGAGCCGGCCGCCACGAAGCAGTCGTCGGCTACTTCACAGTTGTCGAGCAGCAGCGAGCCCATCCCCACCAGGCAGCGGTTGCCCACCTTGCAGCCGTGGAGGACCACGCGGTGTCCGACAGTGCACTCGCTGCCAATCAGCGCCTCGCTCTGCCCCAGCGTGGCGTGGGCCACGCTGCCGTCCTGGATGCTGGTGCGGGGGCCAACGCGGATGAGGCCCTGGTCTCCCCGGAGGACGGCGGCGGGCCAGACCGAGGCCTCCTCGTCGAGCTCCACCTGGCCGATGACGTGTGCGCCGGGGTGGACGAAGGCGGCGGGGTGGATGCGGGGGGCATGCTGCTCGAAGGTTTCGATCGGCACCTTAAGCACCTCGGTTGTAGGGTGACCGCTGGCCGGCCGCGCTTCACGCCGGATTCCTGGAGGGTCGCATGCGGGTCCTGGTCGCAGATGAGTTTCCGAAGGACAAGCTGGAGGGGCTGCGGGCCCTGGGGTTGACCCTCGACTTCCGGCCAGACTGCAAGGGTGACGCGCTGGTGGAGGCGGCGAAGGAGGCCTCCATCCTGGTGGTGCGCTCCACGGAAGTCCCCGCCAAGGTCTTCCAGTCCTCGCAGCGGCTGTCGCTGGTCATCCGCGCCGGCGCCGGGGTGAACACCATCGACGTGAAGGCGGCCTCCGCCGGCGGCGTGTACGTGGCCAACTGTCCGGGACAGAACGCGGTGGCGGTGGCGGAGCTGACGCTGGGGTTGATCCTCGCCGCGGACCGGCAGATCCCCGACGGCGTGGCGGCGCTGCGCGAGGGGAAGTGGAACAAGAAGCGCTTCTCCAAAGCGCGGGGCCTTTTCGGCCGGACGCTGGGGCTTGTCGGCGTGGGCGCCATCGGCACCGCGGTGGGCCTGCGGGCGAAGGCCTTCGGGATGAACGTGGTGGCGTGCTCCCGGACGCTCAGCTCTGCCCGGGCGCAGGCGCTGGGCTTCGGCTTCGCCGACGGCGTGCTGGCGCTGGCGCGGCAGTCGGACGTCCTGTCGCTGCACATCCCCGCCAGCGGCGGCACGAAGGGGCTGGTCTCCCGGCAGGTCCTGGCGGCCCTGCCGGACGGCGCGCTGCTGGTGAACACCTCGCGGGCGGACGTGGTGGACGGCGCGGCGCTCCTCGACGAGGCGAAGAGCGGCCGCCTGCGGGTGGCGCTGGACGTCTACGACGGCGAGCCCAAGGGCGGCGAGGCGGACTTCAGGTCAGAGCTGGCGCAGCTGCCCAACGTCTACGGGACGCACCACATCGGCGCGTCGACGGACCAGGCGCAGGACGCCATCGCCGAGGAGACGCTGCGGATTGTGGACAGCTTCCTCAACCAGGGCGTGGTCCCCAACTGCGTGAACATCGCCGCGCGCACGCCGGCGCGCTTCCAGCTCATCGTCCGCCATCAGGACCGGGTGGGGGTGCTGGCCAATGTGCTGGATGTCATCCGCAAGGCGGGCATCAACGCGCAGAAGATTGAGAACACCGTCTTCGAGGGCGCGACGGCCGCGTGCTGCAAGATTCAGCTGGACTCCAAGCCGCCGGACGAGGTGCTGGCGCAGATTCGCGCCCGGGCGGACGAGATCATCTTCGCCGACGGTGTAGAGCTGAAGGGCTGAGGGAGAAGAATTCCTCGCGGCGGCCGACGTTGTGTAGCGTCCTCTCCGAAGCAAGCTTCCGGCCGGTGAAAGGGGTCGTTTCTTGAAGTCCTCTCTGTTGCTGTGCGCGTTCGCCGCTTCCGCTCTGGCCCAGGCTCCCGCTGCTCCGGCGCCCCGGCCCCAGAGCACCGGGTCGACGACGATCATCCTCCAGGGCGACACGCCGCCTCCGCCGCCGGGCCAGCCGGCGAATCCGCCGCCGCCCGCGCCGCCGAAGGCCCAGGCCGCGCCTCCGCCGGGAGAGCCGAGCGCCCTGCCGGCTTCGCCCTATGCCCCCGCACCGGACGCCGCGCAGCCGCCGCCGCAGGACGCGTACCCGCCGCCCGACGCCGCGCAGCCCCCGCCGATGGACGCGCCCATCCAGGCGCAGCAGGTGGAGCCGCCCCTGCGCCCGGAGGACGCGCCGCCGCCGGTGGAGCCCGCGAAGCCCTCAGGCGCGGCGCTGGATGGGCACCTGCGCGAGGGCGCCTTCCTCTCCAGCCCCGGCAGCCTGACCTTCATCCTCCACCACACGCTGCTGCTCGGCGTGGGCGGGATGATGACCCAGATGGTGGCCCGCGGTTTCAACTTCGACGACGGAGGCGCGCGGCAGGCCATGCTCGCGGGGCTGCTCATCGGCGCGGGGCTGGGCTTCGGCGGCTCCGCGTGGTGGCAGTTCAACCACTGGCTGGACTGGCCGGTGACGACGTTCTCCATGGTGAACTCGGTGCTCGGCGGGATGTTCTGGGCCGGCGTGATGGACCTCATCAGCTCTGACAAGACGCTGCTGACCTGGGGCACGGTGCTGGGCGCGGAGCTGGCCGCCTGGCTGACCACGGTCATCGGCGGCGGTGAGATGAGCGTGTCCTCCGGGCTCTTGATGAGCTCCGGCGCCGGCTGGTTTGGCATCTACACGGCGCTGATGACCGCCATCATCCACTTCACCGGAAACGGCTCCAACCTCAAGGCGGGCGTGGACGCGTTGCTCATCACGCCTGGAATTGGCGCGGTGGTGATGGCGCTGGCGTCGCTGAAGTTCCACCCGACGACGACGCAGATTCTCCGCGCGGACGCGTTCGGGCTGGGGGCGGGCGTGGCGGCCATGCTCATCTCGGTGCTCTTCCTGGGCACCTTCGAGGTCGCCACCCCGTACATCATGGCGATGGTCGGATCGGCCGGCGCCATCGCCACGGTCAGCCTCCTCTGGGAGGAGGCGGCAGAGCGACCCACGTCGCTCTACCGCGATCCCGAGAAAGACCGGCCTTACCGCAACGTCTGGTGGTGAGGCGCTACCGGCAGATTCCGCGGCACGCGACGAGCCAGAGGAAGCCGCAGCCGGCGTCCGTCCAGTAGCAGCTGTTGCCGCGGCAACGGCCGCCGCACCAGTCGTTGGTCGTGCTGCAGTTACAGGTGGGGTAGCGCGCGGCGGAAGCGACGGCCTGCTCCGACGGCCCGAGGGTTCCGAAGATGCGCTCGGCCTCGGCGGCGCCGAACGCCGCGGTGGCGGCCCGGGAGAGCTCGCTGACCTTCGGCTCGGTCGCCTGATCCATCTGGGCGGCGAGCTCGAAGGCGCGCCTGAAGATCTCCTGCTGCGCCAGGGTGGGGCGGGTATTCCGCGTCAGCTCGCGCTGCAGTTGTTCGCCCCAGGCCGCGCGGCGCTGGTCGGCGTTCATGTTCTCGAAGATGGCCTTGCGGTAGGTCATCGAGTAGCCAGCCAGCCCGTCGTACGTCGTGGGCAGCTGGTCGGCGTTGGCGCGCGCCCAGGCGTGGGCCTCGGCACAAGTCGCGTCCGCCTCCTTGGCGGCCGGCAGCAGGCGGCCCAGGTCGGACTCCTTCTGCAGGTCGGCAGCTTCGGTGGGCTGCGCGTCCGACGAGGTGCCACAGCCGGTGCCGAGGAGGAGCGCGACCGCCAGACCGGTGAGCTGCAGGGTGATTCGCTTCATGTTTGGACTCCTGTGTCGTGCGTGGAGCGGCAGGCCTACACGGGCGCTCCTCTGGCGACCTGCTGAAATTGCTCCAAAAATGTGACACAGCCGTTGGCGGGCAGCCAGGCAGGCAGGCCGCAGGCCCGAGCTGAATGCACCTTCGCGGCATGCCGCGACTCCGCCCATTCACCGCGTTGCGCTTTGTCACCGAAGGGCCCGCCCGGGTGAGCTGGGCCGTCGGACCCGGTCGCGAGCGCGCTGCGTCCGCCGCCGGCGCGGCGTGGGTCCATGCAGGCGCGCTTCTGGGTTCTGCAGATCCCTCCGCGTTGGTGAAGACCTGGTCCACCCAGGGCGAGCTGGTCATGGAGACCGAAGGCCTCTACGTGGTGGAGACGGCGCCGCTGTCTCCGCGGCCGGGGAGGAGCGGCGCGCCCGCCCGGTTTCTGGTCGGCGTGATGGAGCCGGACGACGACGTGCTGACGCCCTTCGAGCAGCAGGCGCCGGAGGCGACGCTCGCGATGGCGCAGTGCGTGCCCGTGCTGGCGGCGGATGACCAGCACTCGCTGGAGGAGGCGATGAGCGCCATCGCCCGGCTCCCGCCGCGTGACGCGTGGGTGAGCGAGGGCTTCACGGTCCGGCTCTGGAAGGTGGACGAGCCGGGCCAGTGGCGACGCCTGGAGGACGTGCTCTCGGAGATGATCCTCCGGCCACTCTGGAGCCTTCCGGCCGGGCGCCGCGCGCTGGCCGCCATCGCCCCGGTGTTCGACGAGGCGGTGGACCTGCGCCCCATCCATCGAGGCCTGACGCACCTGCCGACGTTCAACGCGGAGCGGTTCCTCGCGGTAGTGAAGGACTACGCGCGCGTCTACGAGGTGGAGGCGCCGCTCACCACTTCGCAGGGGCTGGAGGCCGCGCGCGAACGCATGGCGGCGCTGGCCTCGCGCAGCCACGCGGTGCTGCTGGTGTTGCCGGGAGGGCAGGGGAGAATCCTCCGCTTCCGGCAGGACCTGGACCTGGCGCACCTCAAGGCCGCCCCCCGCAGCCCCACGCTGCGCAGCCTGGACCTCGCGCTCCTCGAATCCGTCGTGCTGCAGACGGTGCTCGGGCTGCGCGAGCCTCAGGCGCCGGTGCACGGCAACCTCTTCTCCGTCGCCAGCGCACCGCGCGTCGTGGATCAGGTGAACAGCAGCGTGTTCCAGGCGGGCTTCGTGCTCAACCCACCCCCGCGCTGGGAGCTCCGGGCAGTGATGGAGGCCGCGCAGAGCCTGCCGCCCCGGACGCTGTACCTGGAGGGCGGGCCGCCCGTCGGCTTGCTGTTCCTCGCTCCGGAATAAATACATCGCCGCTGCGACAATCCGCGCCTCGCGTCGTCAAGCCGGCGAAAGGGATGCCGGGCCCACGGGTGGGTTCCGGCGGACGTCCAATGCGATCGTTTGCGGCTGTGCTGCTGGGACTTGTCTGTGCCCAAGGAGTTCGCCCAGCTGAACGGGATTGATTGCGACAAGTACGACCTGCGCCTGGTGGACGAGGACGGCGATGAGTGCATCGTCCAGGACCTCAACCTCTGCGACGAGGACGCGCACGTCGAGATCAACGACCAGAACCTGCTCTCCTGCCAGGGCTGGTCGATGGCGAAGTAGGGCTGCTTTTCCTAGAGCAGTTTGGCCGCGTCCAGCGCGTGATACGTCAGGATGAGGTCCGCGCCGGCGCGCTTGATGGAGGTGAGGACCTCCATCATCACGCGCGAGTAGTCGATCCAGCCGTTCTGCGCGGCGGCCTTCACCATCGAGTACTCGCCGGACACGTTGTACGCGGCGACCGGGACGTTCACCTCGGCCTTCACGCGCGCGATGACGTCCAGGTAGCTCAGCGCCGGCTTGACCATCACCAGGTCAGCGCCCTCCTCCACGTCCAGCAGAACTTCCTTCACCGCCTCCCGGACGTTGGCGGGGTCCATCTGATAGCCGCGGCGATCTCCGAACTGGGGCGCGCTCTGCGCTGCTTCGCGGAACGGGCCGTAGAAGCCGGAGGCGTACTTGGCCGCGTAGCTGAGGATGGGCACGCCGTCGAAGCGCGCCTCGTCGAGCGCGCGGCGGATGGCTCCCACCCTGCCGTCCATCATGTCCGACGGCGCGATGACGTCCGCCCCCGCCCGGGCGCAGCTCACCGCCATCCGTGAGAGGAGGGGCAAGGTGGCGTCGTTCTGCACCTCCTGCCGCGCGACGACGCCGCAGTGGCCGTGGTCGGTGTATTCGCACAGGCAGACGTCGGCGAAGACCTGAAGCGTGGGGAGGGCGGCCTTTATCTCCCGGATGGCGCGCTGAACGATGCCGTCCTCCGCGTAGGCGCCGGTGCCCTCCGCGTCCTTGTGGTCCGGGATGCCGAAGAGGATGACCCCGGGGACGCCCAGGCTGAACGCCTGTCGGGCCTCCTCCACCGCGAGCTCCACCGACAGGTTGAAGATGCCGGGCATGGAGGCGATGGGGCGGCGGACTTTGGAGCCCTCGACCACGAAGAGGGGGTAGATGAAATCAGCAGGGGAGAGCTCGGTCTCCCGCACCATCTGGCGGATCGCCTCGGTGCGCCGGAGCCGTCGTGGGCGGTGGAGCGGAAAGGCCATGATGGGCGGAAACATACGCCCATTCGCCCGGCTATGCTCCGCGGAAGCCCTGGCACGGAGGGCGGCCAGGAGACTTCCATGAAGCGGCTCCTCCTTCTCCCCCTTCTCTGTGTCTTCGGGTGCGCCGCCGGGGCCGGCGGTGACGCGGTTATCGGCACCGCGCTCGCGCTGGGCGCCTCCGCCGCCAGCCGGGCTTCCGGGCAGTGCTACGCGGCTTGTCCCACCGGGACCTCGTGCAACCCGAAGACGGGCTTCTGCGACGAGCTCCCGTGCCGCGGCCGCTGCCCGGAGGGCGCTTACTGCGACGAGTCCGACCGCATCCCTCACTGCGTACGGCTCAAGCCGCTGGAGCTGCGCACCCGGAAGCCGCCGGAGGCCGAGCCGGCACCAGCTGCGGCCAACGCCGGTTCGGAGCTCTGAGCGCTACGGCTTCGACGTCGCCACGCTGGAGCTGCGCCGTCCGCGTCCAGGCGGTGTGCGCGCTCTTCGCCTCCGCGTTTCCGCCGGGCTTGGGGGTGGTGGCCTTCAGCAGGCCGTCCATCTTGTCCAGCGTGGACGCGAGCGCGGGCAGGGCGCGCGCGTCCAGGTGGTGTCGCGCGAGCAGCTCCAGCGCCAGCCAGCGCGCCTGGTGCCCAGAGAGCTCCACCCAGCCCTCCACCTCCGCAGACCTCCCATCGGTCTTGTTCCGCGCCTCGCTCTCCTGGAGCTCCGCCAGCCCGCGCTCCACCAGCGCCACCACCTTGTCTTTCTCCCAGCCGTTGCGGACGTAGAGGTCTGCGACGGCGAGCGGCGCGTTGGGGCTCACGTAGTCGTTGCCCTCCCCAGCGAGGACCTGCTTCGCGGTGGCCAGCGCGTCCTCCCGGGCGGGCGCCTTGACCTGCGTCAGCGCGTCCAGCCGCCGCGCCCAGGGCAGCGGGTGGGAGGGGTAGCTGCGGGTGCAGGCGGCAGTGGCCTCCAGCACCTCGCGCCAGTACGCCTCGCGCTTCTCCGGGCTGGTGCCGGCGCCGGGCTCCGGGTTCTTGGCCTTGCAGCGCGCGGAGATGAGCGACGTCACTGCCTGGGCGCGCGGATAGCGCTGGATGAGGTCGTTCTCCACCGCCTCCACCCCGTCGGCCGAGGTGCTCTTCAGGCCCTTCATGACGGCGAGCAGCACGTCCAGGCGAGGCGGGAGCTTGCGCAGCCGCTCCACGTCCGCCGTCACCCGCTGGCGGACCTCGCCGTGCTCCGCCACCTTCACCGCGGCGAACTCCAGGGACCAGAGCGAGGTGAGCGCGCGGACGCCGGGTGCGTCGTCGGCGCGACCTTGCAGCGCCTTGCGCAGGGCCAGCGCCTCCTTGCCCACGGCCTCCGGCGGAGTGGTGGTGCCGAGGAGGGAGGCGTGTTCGAGGGAGCTGGGGCACAGCTTGCGGAACTGTTGCAGGTGCGCGAGCGCGTCTTTTTTGGAGATCAACTTCGGGTGGTAGGCGTTGAGCGTCGCCAGGCGCAGCTGCGCAGGCGCGAGCGTGGGGTCCTTCTCCAGCGCGCGCTGGAGGAGCTGGCTGGCCTCCACGCCCTGGCTCTTGGTGAGCAGCGCGGCGTGCAGGTAGAGGGCTTTCGCTTCACCGGATGCTGCCGCTTGCTTGGACTTCGGCAGGGCTTCCTCGAGGAACGCCGTGGAGAGGAAGCGCGCGAGGGCCTCCTGGGCGTGGAGGTCGTCAGGGTTCGCAGCGGCGATCTGTTCGTACCCGGCGCGCAATGCTTCCCGCTCCGCGCGGGTCCGGCCGACGACGGTCTCGTCCGCCTTCAGCGCCAGGAGGGCGTCCTGCACCGCGGGCTGCGGGGCGCAGGAGGCGTTGGGCGTGGCGGCTGCTGTGTTGAGGAGGACGAGCCCGAGGACGATCGCGGTCAATGCAAACCTCCAGGAAGTGAGCCGCGCGGAGAGGACCATGGCGGCACTTCCAGCGCCAGCGTCTCCCCCTCCAGGCCGGAAGGGGCTGCGCTCTGAAAAGATGTTTCCCGCCTGCGGCGTTTGCGGAATGATCCAGACAGCGTGAGCGCTTGGAGTGACGGTGTGGCGAATGCGCGGGCCTGTGCTTACCTCGCTCCGCCAGGAGAGCCCTCGCTTGAATGGCGAGCGCGAGTTGGGGAAGAGTGTCGCCGTCCATGACGCGCAAGCGGCCCAGCCGCAAAGCTCCGAGACAGGCCTCGCCTCCTGCGATCGCTCGCGCGGCCGGTCCGCTGCAGTACAAGGTCGTGGAGCTCTCCACGGTGGACGAGGGAGCGCTGGAGCACGCGGTGAACGAGTGGGTGCAGAAGGGTTGGCGCCTGGAGAACGTTCAATTCGCGATGCGTGAATCCAGCAAGCGTCCGGCGATGGCCTTCGTCTTCTTCACCCGGCAGGGCGCGCCCGCGCAGACGGACGGCGACGACGCCCGCGCGCGGCTGCTCCGGTTGGCGGACGCGCAGCCAACGGCGCCCGCGTACGCGCCGGTCAGCGCTCACGAACGGCTGCGGCAGCTGGCGGGTGAGGACGAGGAGCCGGACGCGTGAGCCGGGGCAAGAACAAGAGCGAGCGCGCCCGCCGGGCGAGCCTGCGGCTGGTCTCCGAGCAGGAGACGGGCTCTCCCTATCCCAAGTGCTCGCTGTTGCTGCGCGCGGTGGCGCGGCTGGTTGACCTCTGCGTGGCGGCTGGCATCTACAACATGACCGGGGCCGCCGGCTCCGCGATGGCGCTGCTCTTCCTGCTGTTGGCAGACGGCATGTTCGCGGGGCAGAGCCCGGGCAAGCGGATCGCCGGGGTGAAGGTGGTGCACCTGCCGACGCGCGCGGCCTGCCGCTTCCGCGAGAGCATGCTGCGCAATGCCCCGTTCGGTCTGGTCGTCCTGTTCGGGATGATGCCCTCGCCGTTGGGACAGGTGGCGTTGCTCGCGGGTGCAGCAGTGATAGGGAGCGTGGAGGCGTACCGCGCGCTGCGCGATCCGCTGGGGTGGCGTCTGGGAGACATCTGGGCGCAGACGCAGGTGATAGACGGCAAGGTTGTGGCCGGGATGGGTGAGCTCACGGATTCTCCTGAGGGCGCCCGCGCGCCCGGCAGGGTGATGTTGGCGAGCGGGAGGAGATGAGTTGCGAATCGCATTGACGCACAACCTGCGGCTTTCGGATGCGGAGGAGGAGGCGGAGTTCGATACGGAGGCGACGGTGAGCGCGCTCGCCGCCGCCATCGAACGGCTCGGCCATCGGCTGGAGCGCTTCGAGGTCTCCGGTCCCGCCTCACGCACGGTGTCGCGGCTGGAGGCCTACAACCCGGAGCTGATCTTCAACACGGCCGAGGGAAGGCGCGGCCGCTTCCGGGAGGCGTTCTATCCGGCGCTCTTCGACGAGCTCGGCTTCCCCTACACGGGGTCTGACGCGTACGCGCTGGCGGTCACGCTGGACAAGCAGCTGACCAAGCTCATCCTGCGCGAACACGGCATCCGCACGCCCGGCTGGCAGTTCGTCGAGGTGGCGGAGGATCTCAAGGCAGAGAACCTGCGCTTCCCGGTGATGGTGAAGCCGAACTTCGAGGGCTCCTCGAAGGGCATCACCCAGGACTCCATCGCGGAGAACGTGGCCGAGCTGAAGCAGAAGGTGAACGCCGCGCTCGCGAAGTACCCGGCCGGCGTCCTGGTTGAGGAGTACATCGCCGGGCGGGATCTCACGGTGCCGTTCCTCGCCGCGCTCGACAACGAGTACGGCGGGGTCCTGTCGCCCGTCGAGTACGTGGTGGACCCCGCGGTGAACGCGCAGCGGCGGTATCAGATCTACGACTACGAGCTGAAGACCCGCGAGGACAAGGCGGTCTCGGTGAAGGCGCCGGCAGCCATCCCGCTGGAGATGTCCGACGGCGTGCGGGCGATGGCGAGGAAGGTCTTCCAGGTTCTGGACTGCCGGGACCTCGGCCGGATCGACCTGCGGCTCTCGGACGCCGGGGTGCCGTACTTCCTGGAGATCAACGCGTTGCCCTCGCTGGAGCAGGGCGCCAGCATCTACGCGGCGGCCGCGCTGGACGGGCTGCACTTCGACGGGGTGATCAACACGGTCATCCAGAGCGCGGCCAAGCGCTACCGGATCCGCGACTCCAGCCGCCGCCAGTCCAAGCCCACGCGGAAGTCGGGGCCTCTGCGGGTGGGGTTCACGTACAACGTCAAGCGCATCAAGCCGACGTCGGACGCGGTGGAGGACTCGGAGGCCGAGTACGACGCGCCCACCACGCTCCAGGCCATCCGGGAAGCCATCGCCTCCTGGGGCCACGAGGTCGTGGATCTGGAGGCGACGCCGGAGCTGCCCTCGCTGCTCTCGTCCACGCCCGTCGACGTGGTCTTCAACATCGCCGAGGGCTTCCGCGGGCGGAACCGCGAGAGCCAGGTGCCGGCGCTGCTGGAGCTGCTCGACATCCCGTACACGGGCTCGGATCCGGCGACGCTGGCCATCGCGCTCGACAAGACGCTGGCCAAGAAGATCGTCCGGCAGCATCAGATCCACACGCCGGACTTCCAGCTGATGGTCACGGGCAAAGAGCGCCTCTCCAAGGACTTCACCTTCCCCTTGATGGTGAAGCCGGTGGCAGAGGGCTCCTCGAAGGGCGTGGTCTCCAAGAGCGTCTGCAACTCGGAGGCGGAGCTGCGCGAAGTGGTGCGGGAGATGGTCTCCAAGTACCAGCAGCCCGCGCTTATTGAGGACTACATCCTGGGCCGCGAGTTTACCGTGGGCCTGCTGGGGGAGCGCCGGCCGAAGGCGTTGCCTCCGATGGAGATCGTCTTCCTCGACACGTCGGACAAGACGCCGGTCTACAGCTTCCAGCACAAGCTCGATTGGAACGACCGCATCCGGTACGACGTGCCCGCGAAGATCGAACCCTCGCAGATTGAGCGCCTGAAGGCCGCCGGACGCGCCGCGTTCATGGCGCTGGGGTGCCGGGACGTGGCGCGGATCGACTTCCGGATGGACGAGCGGGGCCGGGTCTACTTCCTGGAGTGCAACCCGCTGCCGGGGCTCACGCCGGACTGGAGCGACCTGGTGCTGATCGCCAAGGGCGCCGGGATGGATTACCGGACGCTCATCGGGGAGATCCTCAGCGGCGCCATCCGCCGCTACAAGGAGCGCGAGGCGCGCAAGACCGCGGGCGGGAACGGCGCCAAGCTGGAGAAGCTCGAGGAGCGGACCGTGAGTGACACGCCGCGCCTGGAGGCCAAGGCCTAGAGTCGCCGCGGGCCCCGCGCGCCTTGGGCCGGACGTGATGCGGTGCAGTGGGCCTTGGGGGAGACGAGGGGGGCGTCGTGTGCGCAGTGCCTCGTCGGAGCGGGGAGCGGTCCCCCCAGGCCCGCCATCACTCTCCGAGCTGGGCGCGGGCGCGCTCGGCGAAGCGGCCGCCCGGGAATCGATCCAGATAGCCGCGGAGGTCTTCGCGAGCACCTTCCGGGTGCCCGGTGGCGCTTCGGCAGGAGGCGCGGGCGATGAGCGCTCGTTCCTCCAGGGCGGGAGGAAGCGCGCCGGCGAGGAGACGGTCCAGGCGTGGCAGCGCATCCGTGTGCCTGCCAGCCTCCGCGAGCAGCTCCGCGCGGAGCACGGAGAGCTCAATTGCGCGCGGCGCTTTCGCGGCCGGCTCCTCCATCGCTTCGAGCTGGCGCAGCGCGCGCCCACGCTCTCCGGTGGCCAGCAGCGCATCCACCCGGGCGAGCTCACTCTCCCGGCGCAGCTGACCTGCAGGGAAGCGGGCCTGGTACTGGTCCAACGTGAGCAGCGCGGCCGCCGGCGCGTTCTCTTGCCGGAGCTGGCGCAGCGCCAGCGAGAGCAGGCGGGACTCCGCGGCGAGCGGGCTCTCCGGCTCCTCGGCCGGAGCGGGCCCGGTCGGCCGGGAAGGCCGCTGCGCCAGGAGGCGCTTGGGCTCAACACGGACTGAAGGCGCCGCCTCAGGAGAGACGGGCAGCGCCTCTGCAGCCGCCGGCATCGCTGCCGCCGGCGCGGAGGCCTGCGGCGAGCGCACCTCGGATCTCGCGCGCCACTGGACGGCGGCGAACGCCAGCGGCGCGAGGAGCGCAGCCGCCAGCGCGACGGCCATCCGCACCGGCCTCCGACGGCGACCGCCGGCCAGGCGCTGTCCGATGCCGCGTTCCACCCGGGCCAGCTCGAGGGGCGAGAGCTCGCGAGGGGAGGGGAGGGCGCGCAGCTTCTCCAGCTGGGCTTCCACGTGGGGATCCATCGGATTCACCGTTGCTCCTCCCGTTCCAGCCGCGAAAGCCGCTTGGCGAAGTCCACGCGGGCGCGGTGCAGCCAGACCCAGACGGTGGCCGCCTTGGCGTCCAGCAGCGCGCCTATCTCCTCGCCGGAGAGGCCCTCCAGCTCGTGGAGGATGAGCACGTTCCGGAACTTCTCCTTCATCTCGTTGAGCGCCGCGTACACCTTGCGCGCCTGCTGCTGGGCTTCAAGGGCGTCATCCGCGGAGGGCGCCTCCGACACAAGGTGGCCGGCGGCATCCTCGGCGGTGCCGGTGAGCCAGGCGCGCAGCTTCTGCTTCCGCCGGCGGTCCCGCAGGGTGTTCGCGGTGATGGCGTAGAGCCAGGTCGTCAGGCGCGAGTCGCCCCGGAAGCGGGGCAGCTGGTGGTGGACCGCGATGAAGACCTCTTGCACCACATCCTCCACGTCGCAGTCCGGCCCGCCCAGCCGTTGCGCCCAGCGCGCCACCGTCTGGGCGTGCAGGCGGTAAATCTCCGAGAGGGACCGGGGCGCAGGGGAGACGTCCGGGCGGCTCTGGGACCTCGGGTGGGCAAGGGCGGGAAGCACGGGGTCAGCCCTGGGTCGTCGCGACACGCCGCTTCCTTACAGCCCCGGCCCGCTCGAGGGGCGCGAAGGAGCGTAACCCGTTGTCGACCCAGGGGACCTCTGGCGCTAAGGTGGTCGACTGTGACCGCGACGGAATCCGCCGAGCCGCGCGTGCGCGCGCGAGAACTGGGGTTGCCGCTGGGGCGCTTCAAGCCCGGGCGGTTCAACGCGATCACCGACGTCGAGGGCGTGCTGGTGGGTCACTCCACCATCATCCGCGGCGCCGGTCCTCTGCGGCCGGGCAGCGGCCCCGTGCGCACCGGGGTGACGGCCATCCTCCCCAAACGCGGCAACATCTTCATGGACCGCGTGATTGGCGGAGGCTTCGTCCTCAACGGCGCGGGCGAGCTCTCCGGGATGACGCAGGTGATGGAGTGGGGCCTCATCGAAACGCCCATCCTCCTCACCAACACGCTCTCGGTGGGCGCGGTGGCTGACGGCGTCGCCCGCTACATGATTGAGAAGAACCCGGGCATCGGCGACGAACACGACGTCATCATCCCCATCGTCGGCGAGTGCGACGACAGCTGGCTGAACGACATCGCCGGGCGCCACGTGCGCAGCGTGAACGTCAACGAAGCCATCAACACCGCGGGCGACGGGCCGGTGGCAGAGGGCAGCGTCGGCGGCGGCACCGGGATGGTGACCTGCGACTTCAAGGCGGGGATTGGCACCTCGTCGCGCAAGCTGCCGGAGGTGTTCGGCGGCTACACGCTGGGCGTCCTGGTGATGTCCAACTTCGGCAAGATGCACAACCTGCGGGTGGGCGGCATGCCCGTGGGCGAGGTGCTGGCGGAGAAGTTCCGGGACGTGCCCAAGCGCGGGCAGACCTACGGCTCCATCATCGCGGTGCTGGCCACGGACGCCCCGCTGCACTCCAGCCAGATCAACCGGCTCTGCAAGCGCGTGGGGCTGGGCATTGGCCGGGTGGGCTCCTACGCCGCCCACGGGTCCGGCGAGATTGTCGTCGGGTTCTCCACCGCGAACGTCATCCCGCGGCGGACGCAGAAGATGGTCTACAAGATGAAAATCCTCCTCGATCAGCGGCTGGACCCGCTCTACGAGGCGGTGATGGAGTGCACCGAGGAGGCCATCCTCAACTCCATGTGCATGGCCCGGCCGATGACCGGCGCCAACGACAACCACTGCCCCGCGCTGCCGCTGGATGAGGTGCGGCGCTTCGTAGACGCCACCCGGCCCATCTTCGCCTCCGTCCGCAAGAAGCCTCAGCGCCCGGCCATCCCGGCGGAGCAGGACCGGCCCAGGGACGTGGACAAGGAGGGCAGCGTCCGCCTCTCCTCCGCGCTGCCCACGCTGGTCCGGGGGGCGGAGGGCATCCCCATCTCCACCAAACCCGTGGAAAGCGAAGATGCGGTCGATAGTTCCCCCGACCGGACCAAGTCTGATACGTAGCGCGCCTCATTTTCTCCAGGGAGTCACGATGGCCCGCAGCAAGAGCAAGCACCGCCGCGTTCGCATGAAGATCCGCCAGAAGTGGAAGAAGCGCCTCGGGCGGAAGAAGGACGCGCGGAAGGCCGAGACCGCGAAGAAGAAGTAGCTACAAGCGGCCCGCAGCAAAGCCAACGCGGAAGGTGCAGCGTTC
Organism: Myxococcaceae bacterium; assembly: GCA_044230055.1. GTDB lineage: Bacteria > Myxococcota > Myxococcia > Myxococcales > Myxococcaceae > JBGART01. Next base: position 231,887 of record JBGART010000005.1, read on the forward strand.
GCCCTCGGGGTTGCTGACAAAGCTCCCCTCGAGCGCGGAGACCTTGACGCCGTCCAACGGTGCGGAGGGCGCTCCGATGAGCGTCGTCTTGTCCGAACCGTCGACGCTGAGCGCGAAGCTGAAGTCTTCGAAGATGGATCCCACGACCGGCGTGTCCGCCAAGCGGCCGCGCAGGGCCGGGCCGTTCTGGCTCAGCTCGAGCTCAGGGGTCGCGGGTGACATCAGGCCCGCGCACTCGCGCGTGGGCGTGCCCCAGGTGAGATGGTACGTCCCCCCGAAGTCAGGGCACTCCTGACAGAGGGCAGGAGACGCGCCGCAGCCGGGCAGCAGGCAAGCGAGCGATACCGCGAGCATTTTCAGGTTTCTGGTCACGCGCTCTCCGGCGAGGGTAGCCCAGCCTTGTGCCGCGGCACGCTCGGCGAGGGCGAGGGGTGAATGTCAAAGGACTTGAAGACGCAATGGGTCACGGAGGCGCAGTTGACGGCTTAGGGGGGAGGGTTCGATAACCTTTGTGCTGTCCGCCCCCTGGAGGCATCGCCTTTGAGTCTTCGCATCACAGGCGCAGTTCTGGCCATTGCCCTGTTGTTTTCTGGGGCTGCCCACGCTCAGAAGGTTGTGGTCCTCGAGTTCGAGGGCGACCGCGGCGGCAGGCTCCACAATCAGCTGGAAGGCGCCCTCAAGCGGTCGACGAAGCTCAACGTCCTCTCGTCCAAGAAGTACAAGGAGTTGGCGGAGAAGAAGAAGTTCAAGGGCGCGCGGGCGATGACCGCAGGCGCCATCGCCGCGCTGGCCCGTCCCTTCAAAATCGACATCGCGGTGGAGGGCGCGGTGACCGACACCTTCTTCGTCCGGCTGCTGGACCCGGACGGCAAGGAGCTCTGGCAGAAGGACCTGAAGCTCAAGTCGGGGGTGCTGACCCCGGACAACGTCCGGCGGTTGGCCAAGGTCATCGTCACGGCGGCCAACACCCCGCCCGGCGAGGCCCCTGAGAAGCCCGCCCCCGCCGAGGTCGCCTCTGCGCCGGCGGAGGAGTCCCGGCCTTCGAAGCCCGCTGCCGAGGAGAAGGCGCCTTCGGAGGAGGCCAGGCCTGAGGAGATTGCCACCTCGGAGATCAAGACGCCGGTCCGGAGCACCACCGCCGAAGAGCGGGACCGTCGGGCGCAGGAGGACCTGGCCGAGTCGCACACGGCCGTCCAGCCCGAGGCGACGGTCCGCGACGAGGACCTGGACGTCGAGGCGACGCGCACCAAGGCCCCCAGGGTGGGGCCGCGAATCATCACCTTCAACCTGAACGGCGGGACGACGTGGCGCAGCTACTGCTCGCGTCCGGGCGTGAACAGCTGCCGCGAGTACGACAGCCTCGGCGCTGAACGGCCGCCGGGAGACACGGTCGACTTCTCGGCCCAGGTCCCGTACGCGGGGTTCGGCATCGCTGCGGAGGTCTTCCCGCTGGCGGTGCTCGACAACCTGCTCGAGGGGATTGGCTTCGCCGGCGGTTACAGCCGCGGCTTCTCCCTGACCAACGTGAAGGTCGTCACCCCCAGCGGCCAGACGCCGGAGAAGCCGGTCATCTCCGTGGATGAGACCATCAACGTCGCGGGCGTCTACCGGTACTTCTTCTCCTTCGGGGACAAGCGTCAGCCGATGGTGGGCTACGTCGGCCTGCGCGGTGGCTGGGCCATCAAGAACTTCTCGGTGGACCGCAACGCCGAGGTCCCGCTTCCGGGATCGCACCGCACCGCGGTGGCGCTGGGCCTGGACGTGTCCGTCCCGCTCATCACGCGCTACCTGCGCATTGAGGCCTCCGGCACCTACTACATCAACCCGCGGGCGGGCGTGACCGAGCGCGCGGCCTACGGCGACACCGTGGCCAGCCGCGGCTTCACCGCCGAGGGCGGTCTGGCGGGCGACGTCTGGGGGCCGCTGGGTTGGACCCTGCGGTTCCGGTTCTCCAGCTTCGGGGACCGGTTCACCGGCCGCGGCGACAAGTGGGAGACGGGCGGGAGCGCGCAGGAGACGTATCTGGGCGTGTTCCTCGGGCCGGCCGCGTACTTCTGACGCAGGGAGGCGTGAGGGTTTGCGCGGCGCTTGCGTGAGCGAATGATCGCCACGCGTTCGTTGACACCCCGGAAGACGCGCCTCTAGATTCCGCGCCCTTCCGAAACGCCCCTCTTCCCCTCGGATCCCCTCCCGATGACCCTTCGAATCCGCGCTGCCGCCAGCGCCCTCAGCCTCTTCCTCCTCGCGTGTCCCGCTCCTCAAGGTGGAAAGGACGGTGGCGAAGACGCCGGCGACGCGTCGGTCGGCACTGGCACCTGTACGGAGACCTGCGGCGAGGCCGAGGTCTGCAACGTCTCTACGCGCAGCTGCGTCAGCCGCTGCGGCGGGGGCGGCGGCTGCGACGGCGGCATCTGTGCCAAGGTCTCTGCCTCCGAGTTCGCCTGTCGCCCGAACGTCACCAGCTGCAACGGCGTGGTCTGCGCCGCGGGGCAGAACACCTGCATCGCCGGCAAGTGCAGCTGCACGCCGGCCGCCCGCGGTGCGCGCGACTCGTGCGCGGACGAGGGCCGCATCTGCGCCCAGCCGTACAACCCGACCACGATGACCGGTGGCGACTGCAAGGTGCCGCTGCTCTACGACGAGTGCAAGACCACCGGCTGCCCGTCGGGCAACTGCCCCGCTTGCCCCTCCGGCCAGGCCTGCCAGTCGCTCTTCGCCGGAGACCGGAAGATCTGCCTGAGGACGTGCACCGTCGACACCTCCTGCGCCGGAGAAGAGTTCTGCTTCTCCCGCGCCGGCTTCCCCAACCAGGGGACGGACCGCTGCTACCCCACCGGCGTCTTCGGCTTCCCTTGCGAGTCCGGCAACCCCGATGGCGGCGCCAACCTCGAGGTGCCGGTGAGCGCCGCCTGCCGGCGCTGGACGGCCTTCCCGAACACCACGGAGCCGACCGCCGCCTCCACGTGCGCGTACTCGTTCTTCCGCCTCAGCACGGGTGAGATCAGCACCACCGTGTGCCGCCCGCCGGGCACCGTGGGGCTCCACGCCGAGTGCAAGCTGGACAGCTCCCGCAGCGCCGGGGCCACGCAGTGCGCCGCCGGCCTCCAGTGCGTGCCCACGCGCGGGGACACGGGCATCTGCATGAAGATCTGCAACGCCGTCGTCCCCACGCCGGCCCAGCCCAACCCGCAGCCGGCCTGCGCCGCGGGGCAGGCCTGCGTGAACCTGTTCCGGCAGGAGGACCCCAACGCGGTCCTCGGCGTGTGCATGGGCACCTGCAGCGTCTTCACCCAGGGCGCCGGCAATGGCTGCACCGGCTACGCGGACGGTGGGCTGACTGCGGCGGCCTCCTGCGTCCCGGTCCCGGCCGACGGCCGTTCGCTGGTGTCGCTGGACGGCAGCGGCCTGTGCATCCCGCAGCTGGCCAGCGTCGCCGCGGCGAAGCAGCCCTGCACGGAGACGGACTCCTTCCGTGGCGCAGCGTGCGCCACGGGTCTGCTCTGCAGCTCCGCCAGCGTGGACGACAGCGCGCGCTGTGCTCAGCCGTGCGACCTGGGCTGCATCGACAAGCCGGACGGCGGCGCGCTGCCGGCCCGCTGCGCCACCGAAGCCAACGCGCGCTGCACGGGCGGGACGACGTGCGGGAAGCTCACGTCCACCACTGGCGCGACGCTCGGCTTCTGCCAGTAGCCTTTCGATAAAAGGCTCCGCTCCCCAGGCGGGAGGGCCGTGCGCCCTCCTGCTCGCCCGCTCGGTTGGGGCGGGGAGCCTTGCCGCCGCTCGCCCTCACCCCAACGTTCTCCCGGGTGGGGGAACTGACCCCGGGTCGAAGGCGGAGTGAGGCTGGAGTCTCGAAAGGAGAAGCACCATGAGAGCAGCGCTGATGTCTGGAGCACTGGCGGTCTGCCTGGCAGGAGCAGCCCAGGCAGGTGATCGCCTGACGCCTGCAGAGAAGTCCACGACGGTGCGGGTGACGCCGGAGTCCACGGAGGTGGTGACGCCCGCGCCCGGTTCGGACGAGCTGGCCCCGCCGATGGCGGAGCCGCCCATTGAAGAGAAGAGCACCACCGTCATCGTCAACCCGGCCCCGCCGGCGCCGGTGGTGGTGGTGGATCCCACCCCGAAGAAAGTGGAGGACAAGAACGACATGCGTGGCGTCACCGTCCTGCTGGGCGGCGGCGTCGAGGGCTACACCGGGGACTTCGCGCCGGGCATCAAGCCAGGGCCGAGCTGGGGCGTCACGGCGGCGTTCAAGCCCACCAAGGTGCTGGGGCTGGAGCTGGGCTACACCGGCGCGGTCAATGAGCTGAGCGGCAACCTCGCAGAGGGCGCGGACCTGGTCCGCAACGGCGGGCAGCTGGTGGCCACGGTCGGCCTCTCGGCGACGCCCGTTCAGCCGTACCTGCTGGGCGGCGTGGGGATCAGCAAGTACGACGTGCGCGGCAGCGCGCCGGCGGCCGGCTATCGATCGGACGTCTCCGGCAACATCCCGCTCGGCGGCGGCCTGAGGACGCACATCGGCCATTTCACGGCCGACGCGCGGTTTGACTACAACATCCTCATCGACAACGAGCTGGCCTTTGCTCCGGGCACGGAGATCGCCGGGCAGCAGACGTCCATCGGCGCCGGTGGCCGCTACCAGGGCGTCCTCTCGGTGGGTTCGACGTTCTAGCCAGCGCTCTGGCGAACGAAGACGACGCGGCGCGGGAGACTGCTCTCGCGCCGCCGTCGTTTCAGACGGAGATGAGCCCCTTGCGGATGCCCTCGGTCACGGCCTCCACCCGGTTCGTCACCTCGAGCTTCCGGTAGATGTGCTCCAGGTGCGTGCGGATGGTGGCCTTCGACACGCTCAGCATCCGCGCGGCCTCGCTGTTGGAGGCGCCTTTGGCGATCAGCTGGAGGATCTCATGTTCCCTCTCGGAGAGCGGCTTGAGCGCCGGCTCCGCGGGAGGCGCGTCCGCCGCGGGAGGCGGCGCGTCCGGACGGAAGTGGCGCAAGAGGCGCCGGGCGAGGCTGGGCTGGATGACCGTCCCGCCGCCGGCCACCTCCTTAATGGCTTCGATGATCTTGTCCGCGGGCGTGCCCTTCAGGAGGTACCCGGACGCGCCCGCCTTCACCGCTTCGAGGACTTTGTCCTCCTCGTCGAAGATGGTGAAGATGAGGATCTCAATCGCCGGGTGGCTGGCCTTGACGGACCGGGTGACGGCGATGCCGTCCATCCTCGGCAGGCCGAGGTCCAGCAGCAGGACGTGCGGCGACAGCCGGCCCACCTCCTCAAGCGCCGCCTCCCCGGAGAGCGCGGTGCCCACGATCTCCAGCTCGGGGTTGCCCTCGAGCAGCTTGAGCTGGTTCTTGAGGATCCGGGTCTGATCCTCGACCACAAGGACGCGGATGGGCGAAGGCGCGAAGTCAGGGGGCATGAACGGCCCTGAGGATACCCCGTCTGGCCCCGGGCAATCGACCCGGGGGTTCCAAGCTTCAGCAAGGCACGGAGAACAGGATGCACGCCCCGGCGCCCGGCTCGGTGTCCACGATGAGCTCACCCCCGGCCTTCATCGCCCGCTCGTACATGTTGCGCAGGCCGTAGTGACCCTCCGGCGTCCGGCTGGCGTCGAACCCCTTGCCGTCATCCTTCACAGAGAGCAGCGCTCGCTTCGGTTCGTACGCGAGCCTCACCTCCACCCGCGACGCGCCGGCGTGCTTGGCGCAGTTGGAGAGACATTCCTGAAGGACGCGGAAGAGCGCCAGCTGGAGATCCGGCTGGAGCCGCACCGGGGTGCCGAAGCGCTGGAACGAGGTGGTCAGCTGGGTGCGGTCCGCGAAGGTCTTGACGTACTCCTCCAGCCCCTGGTCGAGCTCGAAGTCCTCGCGCATCATCCGCAGGCTCCGTCGCAGCTCCTCGATGGACTCTTCGGCGGAGGCCTTCAGCTCGCGGATCTCGCTCAGGAGCGGCTCTTCCTTGGCCAGCTGCATCAGGTACTCGGACTGGATGATCAGCGAGGAAAGGGACGCGCCCAGGCCGTCGTGGATCTCCCGCGCCAGGCGGTTGCGCTCCTCCACCACCGCCAGCTCCTTGAGGTCGCCTTGCAGCTCGACGACCTCCCGGTGCGCCGTGGCCTCGCGCTCGTTCAGGTAGACCACGACGTAGACGATGATGAAGTTGAGGCCCGTGTACCAGAGCAGGGTGAACAGGTCGACCGCGGTCAGGGTGCGGTTGAGGAGCAGATCCAGGCGCGTGGTGATGGGCAGCGTCAGCAGCGGCGGGATGATGGCCAGCGGGCGTGGGAAGAGGATGACGAAGAGGGTGGTGAAGAGCAGCTGCGTGGCCAGCAGCGGGCTGCGCAGCCCGCCCACGTGCTGCGGCTTGGCCACCAGCACCACCATAATGACCAGATCCAGGCAGAGCGTGACGTAGGTCACGTACCGCCCGGCGGTCCGGTGGTCGATCACCATGTAGTTGGCGATGCTGTAGAGGAGGATCGCCAGATAGCCCGCGAGCGCCCAGGGTCCGCCCAACCCGAAGTACTCGGACCACTCGGGGACGGCGATGAGCAAAAGGCCCAGCACCAGGAACATCATCCGCGCGTAAAACAGCGCGCGGGCGCGGGCCACGAAGCGGTCCTGCTCCCAGGAGGCGGCCGCATCCGCCGCGGAGACGTTGGTGGCCAGCTTCCGCCGCTGCAGGACCTGGCTCACCCGCGCGCGGCGGTCGCTGGCGGGCAGCTCTCCGCTGGTGAGGTCCGGCCGGGTCACGGGGTGAAGGATAGAGGCACGCGGGGCTGCGTGTCCTTCGAACTCACCGGTCGCGGCGGCAGGCGGCGGCGGCCTCTGGCTGGAGGCCGTAGACGTGGGTCAGCCGATCCTTCGTCTCGCCCGTGCGCTCGTCGAAGAGCGGCGTCCCTCCCGTGTAGGCGGTGCCCTCCGGGCTGCCGTAGCGGTCCAGGCCCTTCGCCTTGAGGAAGGCGTCCACGCACGCCTCTTCCGTCGGCGCGGGCGTCGCCGGCGCGGTGACCGCCGGTGCGAGGGCCACCGGCGCAGGGCGATCCTCTTTGCGCGGGCACCCCGCGCTGAACACCAGAAAAAGGGCGAGCAATGGCCGGACGATTCTCATATCTAGGGTGGGCCTACATGAGCCGTGCCGCCGCGTCCATCCTCGATCTGGTCGGCCAGACGCCGACGGTGACGCTCTCGCGCATTCCGTCCGCGGGCGGCGCCAGCGTCCACCTCAAGCTGGAGCTCCTCTCGCCGACCGGTTCTTTGAAGGACCGGGTTGCCGTCGCCGCCGTGGCGGAGGCCTTCGCGTCCGGCCTGCTGAAAGAAGGCGGAGCGCTCGTCGAGCCCACGCTGGGCAACTCCGCGGTGTCCATCGCCTTCGCGTGCGCCACCCGCAAGGTGTCCGTCACCGCCGTGATCCCGGACTCGGCCAGCCTGGAGCGCCGCGCGCTGCTGCGCGCCTACGGGGTGAAGCTGGTGCTCACACCCGCGGAGGAGGGGCTCTCCGGGGCCATCCGCCGCGCGCAGGCCCTGCGTGAGGCGACGCCCGGCGCGGTGACGCTCGGGCTGCACGAAGGGAAAGCAGCGCTGGAGGTCCACGGCCGGACGACGGCGCAGGAGCTGGTGGCGACGGTGCGCGAGGACGGCGGCCGGATTGACGCCTTCGTCGCCGGCGTGGGCTCCGGTGCCACGCTGAGCGCGTGCGCCCGCGCGCTCAAAGGCGCCTGGCCCGCAGTGAAGGTGGTGGCGGTGGAGCCGGCAAACCGGCCCGCGCCGAACCGGATGCAGGAGCTGGCGAGAGACCTGCCGCCGCCGGCGCTGCAGGGAAACCTCCTGGACCAGACCGTCTCCGTGGCCGACGCTGACGCGTGGGCGATGAAGCTGCGCCTGGGGAAGGAGGAGGGCCTGCTGGTGGGCATCTCCACCGGCGCCAGCGTCGTCGCTGCGGTCGCGTTGGCGGCGAAGCTTCCGCCTGGGGCACGGGTCTACACGCTGGCGTGCGACACCGGTGAGCGGGAGTTCAGCCTCGCGGAGCAGTTCAAGTGAGGGGGGCGTTGATCGTCGGCCTGGGCGGGTTGGGATGCCCGGCCGCGGTGGCGCTGGTCCGTGCGGGCGTGCGGTCTCTGACGCTGATGGACCCGGACACGGTGGAGCCGAGCAACCTGCCGCGGCAGCTGCTCTACGGCCCGCAGGACGTCGGCCGCTTGAAGGTGGAGCTCGCCGCGCAGCGGCTGCGCGCGCTGGCCCCGGGGTTGGAGGTCAAACCGCTGGCGGAGGCCTGGAAGCCCGCGTCTTCGCTCTTCTCCGCGTACGGCGTGGTGGTGGACGCGGTGGACGGCGTGGCCACCAAGTTGGCGCTGTCGGACGCGGCGGTCGCCAGCGGCGTGCCGCTCGTTCATGCCGGCGCCGTGCGGCTCGAGGGGCAGCTGATGCCCGTGCTGCCTGGAGGGCCGTGCTTGCGGTGCCTGTTCGAGGACGGCCCGGCGGAGGATGCGGTGCCGTCGTGCTCGGGCGCGGGCGTCCTGGGTTCGTTGGTGGGCTGGGTGGGGGCCATGCAGGGCGCGCTCGCCGCGCGGGTGCTGCGAGGGGAGCACGCCGCCGCCCCGGGCGCCGCGCAGCTGGTGCGGTTCGACGCGCGCACGCTCTCGTCGCGGGCGGTCTGGGTGCGCCGCCGCGGCGACTGCGGCCAGTGCGGGAGGGCGGCGGCGTGACCGTGGCGGCGACGGTGGACATCACCCGTGAGGTCTGCCCGATGACGTACGTGCGGACCAAGCTGAAGCTGGAGGCGCTCGAGCCGGGAGGAGTGCTAGAGGTCTGGCTTCGAGGTGAGGAGCCGCTGAAGAACATCCCGCGCAGCGCGCGCGAAGAGGGGCACGAGGTCCTCGCGCTGGAGGAGCTCCCCGAGGGCCGGTGGCGCCTGCTGCTGCGCAAGGGCCCGGGTGTTGCGGCGACGAATAGGACGTGAGTTCAACGCAAGAGCGCAGGAGACGACATGGCGACCGTGAGAATCCCCACCCCGCTGCGGACGTACACCCAGAACAAGGACGAGGTCAGCGTCGCAGGCGGGACGGTGGGCGAGGTGCTCAGGAACCTCGACAAGGGCTACCCCGGCATCGGCGGCAGGCTGCTGGATGAGAAGGGCGGCGTCCGCCGCTACGTGAACATCTTCCACAACGACGAAGACATCCGGTTCCTCAAGGAGCTGGAGACGCCGGTGGCGGACAGCGACAAGATCAGCATCATCCCGGCCATCGCCGGAGGGCGCGGCTAGCGCCGACGGGGATGGCGCTCTCCGAGGATCAGATCGTCCGCTACTCGCGGCAGATTTTGCTCAAGGACGTGGGCGGCGTGGGCCAGGAGCGTCTGATGGCCCGCGCCACGGCCACGGCCGGGGAGGGCGCCGCCGTGGGCGACGCGGCGGCTTACCTGAGCGCCGGGGGAACGCCCGTGGGCGAGGCGGCGGCCACGCTGACGCAATGGCCTGCCCGGCCGTCGGGCGCGGCGCCGTGGGTGCTCATCGCGCGGATGGGCAGCGGCGGCGTGGTCCTCGCGAGGTCAGCCGAGGGATGTGCAGCCTGCTTCGAAGCGACCGTCAGCTCGCTGCCGCTGGAAGCGGCGGGGGCCGCGGAGCCGGTGGATGGTGTCCTGGGCGCGGTGGCGGCGCTGGCGATGCAGACGGCGGTCTTGGCGATGGCGCCTGCGCTCGTGGGCGTGCGGGTGGAAGAGGGCCCGCACTGTGAGCGCCTGCCACCCGTGGCGTGCGAGGCGTGCCGATGACGCCTGAGATCACCCCACTCCCAGAGAACAGCCCTTCGCGGGGATGCCCCCGTTCGCGTCGAGCGTTGCGCCGTCAGGCGCATCGTCGAGACGTCGGCAGTGCTCCCGAAGCTTGGCTCATGGGCCGCTTCACTCTGCTCGAGACAAAGCGGCAAGGTGCAGTGCGTGGGTTTGCGCCACCTCTCGACTATGCGCCTGACGGCGCAACGCTCCTGACTAACTCGCAGCACGGAGGTTCAAGGGGTTGGGAAGCTGCACTGCCCGAGTGGGTACACGACAACCAGGCCGCAGGGCAGTGCAGCCAAACAACATCTCCGGGGCCAGGGAGGGTCAAAGAGCGAAATGGCTCCTGAGCGGGATCACGCGAGCGTGTCACCAATGAGATGTGGACAGCCTCCCCGGACCAAACTCCTAGACGGGTACAAAGACACCAGTGTGTGCGCGGCCTCGGACCCCGGCTATGTCTCAAGCGAGTTAGTCCCTAGAAATGTCGCGGGTCAACCGCGTCCCCCTCCTAGAGAACAGCCACCAGGCCCTGCAACATCGCGGGGATGCCCCCGTTCGCGTCGAGCGTTGCGCCGTCAGGCGCATCGTCGAGACGTCGGCAGTGCTTCCGAAGCCAGTAAGGGTCGTGGCCGCGCCTGCTCGAAACAAACCGGCAAGTGCCGTGCGTAGGTTTGCGCCACCTCTCGACTATGCGCCTGACGGCGCAACGCTCGAGGCGAGCGGGGGAGGCGCCCGACTGAGAAGAGCTGTTCCTCCGACGAAATGGCCGGCCAGGGCCGGTCTCCTCCTCGAGGCGAGCGGGGGTGGCGCCAGACTGAGAAGAGCTGTTCTTCCGACGAAATGGCCGGCCAGGGCCGGTTCCCCCCTCGAGGCGAGCGGGGGAGGCGCCCGACTGAGAAGAGTTGTTCCTCCGACGAAATGGCCGGCCAGGGCCGGTTCCCCCCTCGAGGCGAGCGGGGGAGGCGCCCGACTGGGAAGAGCTGTTCCTCTGACGAAATGGCCCGCCAGGGCCGGTTCCCCCCTCGCGGTGACCTGCTCTCAAACGTGGGGCCCGCCTTGGGCGCCGGAGGTCCCCACGTGAGCGCCACGCTGGCGTCAGTCGTCAACGCGGTGGGGAACACGCCGCTGGTCCGGATGCAGCGGGTAGGCGCGGCGTACCCGGGCGTGGAGGTGCACGCCAAGCTCGAGTTCTTCAACCCGGGAGGGAGCGTGAAGGACCGGGCGGCGCTGCAGATGATCTCCGACGCGCGCGCGCGGGGCCTGCTGCGTCCCGGGAGCACGCTCATCGACTCCACGTCCGGGAACACCGGGGTGGCGTACAGCTGGATTGGCGCGGCGCTGGGCCTGAAGGTCGCGCTCGTCATGCCCTCCAACGTGAGCGTGGCGCGCAAGCAGATCACCGCGGCGTTCGGCGCGGAGCTCATCTATTCGGATCCGATGGAGGGGTCCGACGGCGCCATCCGCCTGGTGCGCAAGCTGGTGGAGGAGAACCCGGACCGGTACTTCTACCCGGATCAGTATTCGAACGAGGCCAACCCGCGAGCGCACTACCTGGGGACGGGTCGGGAGATCTGGGAGCAGACGCAGGGGCGGGTAACGCACTTCGTCTGCGGCATTGGCACCGGCGGGAGCGTGATGGGGGCGGGCAGGCGGCTCAAGGCGGAGAACCCGCGCGTGCAGGTGCTGGCGGTGGAGCCGCTGGAGCCCATGCACGGGCTGGAGGGGCTCAAGCACATGCCCAGCTCCATCGTCCCGGTCATCTACAAGGAGCAGGAGCTGGACGAGAAGCTCTCCATCGCGACGGACGAGGGCTGGGACATGTCCGAGCGCTTGCTGGCCGAGGAGGGCCTGCTGGTGGGTCACTCCGCGGGCGCGGCGATGGTGGGCGCGCTGCGGGTGGCCCAGCGGCTTCACGAGCGCGGCGAGCAGGGCGTGGTGGTGACGCTGTTCCCGGATCGCGCGGACCGCTACTTCGAACCGGCCCGGTGGCCGAGGAGCTTCACGTGGTGACTGACGCCCCCGCGTTGCCGGCGGATCTCACGCCCATCCTCAAACACCTGGAGGCGGCCTACCCCAACGAGGGGTGCGGGTTGATCTTCTCCGGACCCAACGGGTTGCGGATCCGGCCCATGCAGAACGCCTACGACAAGTACCACCGGGTGGATCCGGAACGCTTCCCGAGGACCTCGCGCACCGCGTACCTGTTTGATCCGAAGGAAGACCTGATCGTCCAGCGCGAGGCCGAGTCGACCGGCGAGCGGGTTCACTGCGTGTTCCATTCGCACGGCGACGTCGGCGCGTACTTTTCTCAGGAAGATCGGGCGATGGCCGCACCCGATGGCGAACCGCTTTTACCCGGGGTCTGCTATCTGGTGGTCGCCGTGGATCAGGGAAAAAGCACCGCGGCGAAGCTTTTTGTTTGGGAGGGCGGCGATTTTCGGGAATTTCCGGTTCGGATCTGAAGCTTGAGCCGGAGTGGATTCCGCTTCAGCTGCGAGGACTTGGAGGGCAGGTGGGCAAGTCTGCCGCAGGGTGTGACCCAATTGTAAACTCTCCGGAGTTCGCATATAAGGCACCGTCTTTTTCCTCCCCCCTCACATGAAGGGAGTCGGAACGGAATGGCCCAGAACAACGGTTTCACAGTGTGGATGACCGGGATGCTTGGCACCGGTAAGACCACGATGGCGAACTACCTCGCGGCACGCCTGCGGCAGGTTGGCAGGAACGTCGAGGTGCTGGACGAAGAGGAAGTCGGCGAAGCCCTCTGGGCAGGGGCGGGCGAATCGAAGGACGAGCGCAACATGATCGTCCGGCGCCTGGGCCATGTGGCCAACCTGCTCACCCGGAACAACGTGGCCGTCCTGGTGGCCGCCACCAGCCCGTACAAGCAGGCGCGCGAGGACAACCGCCGGCAGATCGGCCGCTACGTCGAGGTGTACGTCGACTGCCCGACCGAGAAGCTGATCCAGCGGGACACCACGGGCCGCTACAAGAAGGCGCTCTCCGGGGAGATCCCCAACTTCGTCGGCATCACGGAGCCCTACGAGCCGCCGGGGTCGCCCGAGGTGACCATCCACTCGGACAGCGAGTCGGTGGAAGACGCCGCCCCGCGCATCCTCCAGTCGTTGCTGGACCTCGCGTACCTGAGCGGTGAGGACGTGAAGACCATCACCGGCAAGCGGATGAAGGCGAACCCGCTGCCGAAGAAGGCCCGTCGGGACGCCGCGCCGCCGCCCAAGGAGACGCCGACCAAGGGTGCACGGTCAGCCCGTCCTCCTGCCCGCGCCGCCCGCGTCGCAAAGAAGCCTGCCGGGAAGCGGAAGGGTCATTAAGCCTCCGCATATCGGGAGGAGACGTCGTGGACGCTGAGCGCATCGACTCGCTGTGTCGTGGCAGCGAGAAGAAGCTGGACGCAATGCGCCAGGACGTCCGGTCCCACGGGTCGGCCCTGGTGGCGTTCTCCGCTGGGGTCGACTCGACGTTTGTCCTGAAAATCGCCGCCGAGGAGCTGGGCGACCGCGCCATCGCGCTGACGGCCATCTCCCCCTCCATGGCCCCCGAGGAGCAGGAGGAGGCGGGCCAGCTGGCGCAGCGGCTGAACGTCCGGTGGATGCCGGTCCGTTCGGACGAGCTGAAGAACGCGCAGTACGCCGCCAACCCCACCAACCGCTGCTACTTCTGCAAGACGGAGCTCTACGAGCTCTGCGAGCAGAAGCGGGTGGAGCTGTCGCTGGGCGCCATCCTGGATGGGTTCAACGCGGACGACTTCAAGGACCACCGCCCGGGGCACCAGGCTGCGCGGGAGCACCAGGTGCAGTCGCCGCTGGCGAGGGCGGGGCTGACGAAGGATGAAATCCGCGCGTGGTCGCACCGGTTGGGGCTGCCCACCTGGGACAAGCCGCAGATGGCCTGCCTGGCCTCACGCATCCCCTATGGCACGTCGGTCACCCAGGACCGCCTCCACCAGATTGGGACGGGGGAGGGCGCGCTGCGGAAGCTGGGGCTGCGCAGCTTCCGGCTCCGGTTCCACGGGGAGATTGCCCGCCTGGAGATCTCCGCGGAGGAGTACGCCCGCTTCCACGACGCCGCCTTCCGCACGAGCGTGAACGCGGCCCTCCTCGCGGTGGGGTTCAAGTTCGTGGCGCTGGACCTGGAGCCCTTCCGGTCCGGCCGGATGAATGAAGCCGCTGGCATCACCCTGCCCGTCGTGACCTGAAAGCACCGCGCCGCGTCAGCGCCGGCGGGTGACACATTTCTCCTCAGTCGAATCGACAACCCCGAGGCCAATCTGTTTTCTTGGCCCACCCTTGAAACGGGGCTGACAGGCGGGGGTGACCCCCATCCGCCGGAGGCGTGATGCACCCTCTTCGACGCTCGATGGACCCGCCGGTCATCGCGCTCGGCGTGCTCGCGTTCGCGCTCTTCAGCGCCTGCAGCGGCTCCGGGCTTCCGGGCTGCAGCGCCATCACGCCGCTGAGCACGCGCTACGCGGGTGAAAAGACGGACAACGCGGTGAACATCCGCGTCTCTCCCAGCGGCATCAACTTCCTCAACAGCAACTGGAAGACGCTGCTGGAGACCTTCGCGCCTGGGCAGAAGCTGGACTTCCCGTTGGGCTGCATGGTGGTGGAGGCGCCGGTGCTGGGCTCGGTCACCATCGCGGATCAGGGCGACGCAACGGGGGCGGGCAGGGCGGATGGCAAGTGCGAGTGCAAGGACAGGCCGCAGAACGTCTCTGTCACCATCACCGGCTTCGGGATGGTCCCGAAGGCGCCGGATCAGGTGGAGCTGACGCTCACCCTGCAGATCGCCACTGGAAAGGTCTTCCTCTCCTCCACCGGCAACGCCTGCCTCCTCTCCCGGCTCGAATGCAGCTTCGACCTCAACACCGGGAGGGATCCCAACCCCGCGAGCAACACCTTCCGCGCGGTCACCCAGTTCACCATCGACACCAAGTGGGACAAGCTCCTCGCCTTCGCGGTCACGTCGCTCGACGGGACGAAGGTGTGCGGCAGCTCCGGTGCGCTCGCGCCGCCCCAGTGCCTGCAGCCGGACGACATCGACATCAACGGCGAGAACATCTGCGGCAACATCGCCTGCACCGTCGCGGACATCGGCCTCTTCAAGAACTTCATCCTGCGCATCATCTCGCCCATGTTGGAGTCGCAGGTGAAGAACGCCATCGCCGCGCAGGCGTGCGAGTCCTGCGGCACCGGGCTGGCGGCGTGCCCGCAGCTGGGCCCCGGCGCGCAGAGCATCTGCGAGCGCGGCGGACCGGGCTGCGACGGCACCACCCCCGGCGTGGGCAAGTGCATCGACACCGCGACCAAGCGGTGCGTGCCGCGGCTTTTGGGGATGGAGGGGCGGCTCGCGCCGGCGGCGCTGCTGAAGAGCTTCGGCGTCCCGGAGAACGCGCAGCTGGACTTCTCCTTTGCCGGCGGCAGCTCGATGAACATCGACACCGGGATGAACATCGGCACGCGCGGCGGGCTGTCCGCGACGAACAAGTCGGACTGCGTGCCCACCGTCAACCCGCCCATCCTCACCAAGGTGACCGCGCCGAACTTTGATCAGGAGGCCACACCCGGCGCGCGCTACCACGTCGGCGTCTCCCTCTCGCAGCCGCTGCTGGACCTCTCGCTGCACCACGCCCACCAGTCCGGCGCGCTGTGCCTGTCGCTCTCCAGCGAGACGACTACGCTGCTGAGCACGGGCCTGTTCCGGACCTTCCTGCCGTCCCTGGGCAAGCTGGCCACCCGCGACGGCCGGGACGCCCCCATGCGCGTGGTGGTCAAGCCGAAGACGCCGCCGACGCTGGTGGTGGGGCAGGGCACCTACGATCCTGGGACGAAGCGGCCCATCAAGCCGCTGCTCATGCTGGAGATGCACGAGGTGACCATCGACCTCTACGTGATGCTCGATGAGCGCTACGTGCGGCTCTTCTCGCTCACGGCGGATCTCTCGGTGCCGCTCTCCGTCATCTTCTCCGGCTGCGACACGATCACCCCGGCGCTGGGAGATCTGAAGCAGCTCATCACCCACGTCCGGACCGCCAACAGCGAGATCCTGGCGGAGGATCCCGAGGCCCTCGCCCAGCTCATCCCCACGCTCATCTCATTCCTGGAGCCGGCGGTGGCCACGGCCCTGCAGCCCATCGCCATCCCCGCGCTGGCCGGCTTCAAGCTGAAGGTGAGCGAGGCAAAGGGCCTGGTGCCGATTGCCGGGACGGACGCGTACAACCACCTCGGCCTCTACGCGGAGCTGGTGCTGGCGAACGCGCAGTGCGCGCGGTCCGCACCCACCGCGGTGGCGTCCCTCAAGCGCAGCGTGATTCCAAGCGCGGCCGAGCTCCGGCTGAGCAGCGAGCGACCGTTGCCCTGGCCCGTGGCGGTGCTGGACGTGAAGGCGCTGGGAGCGGACGGGACCGCCGAATACGCGTACCGCGTGGACGGCGGGCTGTGGACGACGTTCCTCGCGCCCACCGCGGCGGGCGAGCTTGAAGTGACGCACCCTCGGCTGCTCCTGCAGGGCGTCCACACCCTGGAGGTTCGCGCGCGGATGGCGGAGGACCCCCACGGCGTGTCGGCCCCGGTCGCGGTCCCGTTCCGCGTGGACTACGAGCCGCCGGAGGTGACGCTCACCGCAGACGCCGCGAGCAACCGCCTCCGCGTCGCGGCGCATGACGCGGTCACCCCGGATTCGGCGCTGCGCTTCGCGTTCAAGGTCGGCGACGGGGCGCTCTCCTCGTTCGGTGCGCTCCGCCCGGTGGACCTCGCGGCAATTGAAGCGGCGGGTTCGCTCGAGGTGCAGGTGCAAGACGAGTCCGGCAACGTCGGGCGCGCCGTCTACCGCGCAGCGGTGATCTCCGGGCGCGGCGCCGCCGAGGAAAGCACCGAGGCAGCGGGTTGCAGCGCGGCGGGTGGCGCGGGGCAGTTGCTCGCGCTCGGGCTGCTGGCGGGGCTCCTGCGCCGGCGCCGCCGAGGTTCGACGCGAACAGCACGTAGGCCCCCGTTCGCGTCGAGCGTTGCGCCGTCAGGCGCATAGTCGAGACGTCGGCAGTGCTCCCGAAGCTTGGCTCATGGGCCGCTCCGCTCTGATCGAAGCAAACCGGCAAGGTGCCGTGCGTGGGCGTGCGCCACCTCTCGACTATGCGCCTGACGGCGCAATGCTCCTGGAGAACAGCTCACCAGGTGCTGCCACATCGCGGGGTTGCCCTTGTTCGCGTCGAGCGTCTCGCGATTGCTCACAAATCTTCGACGTCGGATGGCGGCGCGTAGTCGAGAGGCGGCAGGGGGCGGGCTGCGGGCTTCCGGAATGGTGTCTCGGGCTGCGGGCTTCGGGGAAACGGTGTCTGGGGTAGGGGTAGGGAGCACGCGTTCGCGTTCGCCTTCGTTCACGGGCCCGGGTTCGGGTTCGGGCAGTTGGTCACGGGCAAGAGCGCGACGAGGGGCAACCCCTTCAGGTCGGCGACCGGACGAGCCGTGCGCGGTCTCCCGAACCCGAACCCCTGCCCGGGCCCGTATCCGTGAACGAAGGCGAACGCGAACGCGAACGCGTGCTCCCTACCCCTACCCCAGACACCGCTCCCCGCAGCCCGCAGCCCGAGACACCCTTCCCCGAAGCCCGCCCCCCGAACATTCCGGCCCGGCGCAGAGCGATGAACGCCACGTGCATTGCTTCCGAAACTTGGCTCATGAGCAGGGCTGATCCACCACCCCGAGAAGATCCCTTCCTCCTCCGGCCGACGTGCACTAAGCCTCCAGCCCGTGAAGCGCGCGTCCCGCCTCTGGCCGTGGCTCCTCTGGATGCTCGCAGCGTCCGCGTCACCGTCCCTGGCGGACGAGGGCCGGATGGATCACCGCGGTTCGCTGGGCCTCCTCCTAGGCGTGGGCGGAGAGATGAAGTCCGGCGTGGCGACGGGGAACCTCCGGTCGGATTCGGGCAGCAAGCTCCTGCTGGATCTCGGCGGGACGTGGGCCTTCGACTACGACGGCAACGAGCTGCTCCTGCTGGCGCGGGCCGGGCTGGGCGCCACCGCGCCGGAAGCGGGGCTGATCGCCGGCTACCGCGGATACTTCGGCAAAGAGCAGATGAAGACGTTCTTTGATCTCGACGTGAGCGCGCAGTGGGTGCCGGGCCTGATGTTCACGCTCGGCCCGCGCGTGGGCGCGGGGCTGCAGTACGAGGTGCTCAACGTGCTGGGCATCTACGGCGCGATCGCCGCACAGGCGGGCTTCGGCGGCGGCCTTCGCTTCTCCGCGGAGCTGATCTTCGGCGTGCAGCTGCGCACGTACGTCCTGGAGTGAGTTTTCTTGATCGCGCGTGGGCCCATGAGACGCTGTGCGCCCCTGTAGGAGGAAACGCACGAATGCCCAACGACGGATCTCGCCTCACCTCCGTGGTCTTCCGCCTCTCCCGCGAGCGCCTGGACGCGCTCAAGGATTTGTCGCGAAGCACGCGCATCCGCCAGAGCGAATACCTGCGTGAGGCGATCTCGGATCTCCTCGGCAAGTACGAAGAGCGCCTCGTCGACTAGCAGAAGGGCGGCTCGCCCGGCAGCGTGGGCGGAGCCGCCAGCAGGGCCGCGTCAAACGGCGCCAGCCGCTCCGGATAGTGAACGGCCCAGAGCACCAGCCCGGCAGCCGGCGCCTTGATCCCCTCAACGGCCCGGCCCGTCGCCAGCGCCTCGCGCCACGCGGCCTCCTCCAGCGCGCCCGCCGCCACGCCTACGGCGGACCCGACCATGTACCGGACCTGATACCGCCCGAAGCCTGAGGCGGTGAACCGGATCTCGAACAGCCCCGGCTCCCGCTCGTGCAGCGTGGCGCCGTGCACCGTCCGCGGTTTGCGCGCGCTCGACTTCTCGTGGAAGGCGATGAAGTCATGCGTGCCTTCGTACGCGCGCAAGAGCTCCGCCAGCCGCGCCACGTCCACCGGCGCCCCGCCGATGCGCGGGTGCGTTGACGGGCGCCAGGCCACGGCCGCCCACGGGTGCGCGTCCCCTGAGCCGAGGAGCACCCGGTACCGGTACTCCTTCGCGTCCCCGGAGAACTGCGCGTGGAATCCTTCAGGCGCGTGCACCAGCGCGCAGACGCCCATTCCGGGCGGCAACCGGGTCCGCACGGCGGCGACCATCGGTGGAAGCTCCCGCTGCGCCGGCGCGCGTACGCTCACCACCTGCATCCGCGCGTGAACGCCGCGGTCGGTACGCCCGGAGGCCACCAGCGCCCGCACGCCTTCCGGGGCGAGCGCCTGGAGCAGCGCCTGCTGCACCGTCAGGCCGTGGGATTGCCGCTGAAAGCCGACGAACGGCTCACCTCGGTACCAGACCCACATTGCCAGGCGTTGCGAGCGGCTCACGCGTCTTTCCACCCCTGCGATTGCCAGCTGGGGAACGAACGGTAAAATGCGCCGAGCCCATGAATCCGAGCAAGAACCTTGGAATGGATGTGGGCACGAACGGCGGCGACTGGCTCTTTCGTCAGGGGGAGCTGGTGCTCGGACCGGTCCCCGCGGTGCAGATTGTCGAGAAGCTCTACGCCGGGGATCTGGACGGTAAGAGCGAGGTCGCCCGCATTGGCAGCCCGTCCTTCCGGCGCCTGGCGGAGGTGGAGTTCTTCAAGCTCCACGTGGCCAAGGCGGAGGCCAAGAAGCGGGTGGATCACCTGGCGGTCTCCGAGGCCGCCAAGGGCCGCCGCCGCCGCAACGTCAAGCTGGGCGGGGTGGTGGTCGCCTGCGTGGTGGCGGCCAGCGGGCTCGCGTGGGTGGGCCGCTACCTCGCGGTGCACAGCTTCTGGAAGACCGCAGATGATCCCTTCGGCGACATCGAGATCTCTCCGCCGGTGATCGCCCTCGCCAGCGCCCGCGGTGTGGACTCCGAAGAGATGGTCGAATACCCCGGCGCCGCGCCCAGCCGCGCGCGCCCGGACCCCGGCCCGGGCAAGCCCATGCGCCTGGCGAAGGCGACCACGGGCAAGCCCTCCCGCGCGGGCGTACAGACGGACGAGGAGGGGATGGAGACAGCGAAGTTTGACCAGGACGCCATCAACGGGGTGGTGGCCGGGAACCAGCGTTCTCTCTATCCCTGCATCCGCGCCGAGGCAGAGCGCAAGCCGGGGCTCTCCGCTCAAATCCCCATCGAGTTCGTCATTGGCAACGATGGGCACGTCAGCAAGGTCTGGGTGGACCACCCCTCGTTTAAAGAGGGGGCGCTGCCCGAATGCCTCCTGCGCGCGCTCCAGAAGTGGCCGTTCAAGGCGTACGAGGGTGAGCGGGCCACGGTGCAGCTGAAATTCAAGGTGGGGAAGGGCTGAAGCGCTGGCGGGAGGGGCGGCCATTTGGCATATCCCTCCGCCCATGTCCTCCGCCGAAGCCGCGATCGCACAGAAGGCCCGAGAGGTCCCTCCCGGCAGCTTCCGCCACACGGTGCTGCTCTCTGCCAAGCGCTTCAAGGCGACCTGGGTGGAGCTTGGAAAGCTCCTGGTCCGGGTCCGCGACGAAGGCACGTTCGGCGAGTGGGGCTACGACTCGTTCGAGGTTTACTGCCTGCGCGAGCTGCACCTCAAGAAGCAGACGGTGCTCAAGCTCACCCGCAGCTTCTCCTTCCTGAAGAAGCACGAACCCAAGGAGCTGGGCAGCGAAGACATCGCCGAGCGGGCCCCGGCCTTCGAGGTCGTCGAGGTCCTGGCGGAGGCCGAGGAGCGCGGCCAGCTCTCGGCGGCGGAGTACCGCAGCGTGCGGGATTCGATCTGGGACCAGGAGCGGCCGGCCGCGGAGGTCAAGCGCGAGCTTGTGGAGCGCTTCCCCCGCCCCCCGCCAGAGCCACCGGGCGAGTCCATTCTGGTCCGGCGCATGGCTGGCGCAGCGCGCAAGCTGGCTGCGGACCTGGTTGCTTGTCGGAAGGTGCCCAGGGCCGTGGGCGAGCGGGCCTCCGCTTTGGCGGAGGATCTCGAGGAGCTGGCCTCGCGCGCCGAGTAGGCCAGGTCGGCCTCCTTCCGCAAGGGCAGGACTTCGCTTTCGTCCGTCCGTGTAGGTACGCTGCGAGGCGTGCCGCGACGGGTTATGTCGTCCAAACGATGGTGGTTTGGTCAACCTCGCGTAGGCGGGGGCGAAGGGCTTCCTCGATACCGGAGTTGCGCCTATATTTTTGGGCACGTCGTTTCGCGGCGCGGCTCGCATTTTTGGGAGTGATGGCGGTGTAGTAGGCTTCTTTTGCAGTGGCGAAGAGGAACGCGGAGGCAGCGAAGTGAAGAAGGGTGAGCACCACGTCAACCTCTCCTGCTCGTTCTGCGGCAAGTCGCAGAGAGAGGTCCGCAAGCTGATCGCGGGCCCCACTGTCTACATCTGCGACGAGTGCATCAAGCTCTGCAACGACATCATCGCGGAGGAGAACGACCGCGATGAGGGCAAGCCCCAGGTGTCGCTGCCGACGCCGAACGAGATCAAAGCCTTCCTCGATGACTACGTGATTGGGCAGGACCACCCGAAGAAGGTCCTCGCGGTGGCCGTCTACAATCACTACAAGCGCATCTACCAGAAGAAGCCGGCCAGCCGTCCCCGTCCGGGCGTGAAGTCCCAGGGCGCCGAGGAGGTGGAGCTGTCCAAGAGCAACATCCTCCTCATCGGCCCCACCGGATCCGGCAAGACGCTGCTCGCCCAGTCGCTCGCCCGCTTCCTCAACGTCCCCTTCACCATCGCGGACGCCACCAGCCTCACCGAGGCCGGCTACGTCGGCGAGGACGTGGAGAACATCATCCAGAACCTGCTGCACAACGCCGACTACGACGTGGAGAAGGCGGCGCGCGGCATCGTCTACATCGACGAGATCGACAAGATCGCCCGGAAGGGTGACACGCCTTCGGCCACCCGCGATGTCGGCGGCGAGGGAGTCCAGCAGGCGCTCCTCAAGATCATCGAAGGCACCCGCGCCAACGTCACCCCGCGCGGGGGCAAGAAGTACAACCAGCAGGAGTACATCCAGGTCGACACCACCAACATCCTCTTCATCTGCGGCGGCGCCTTCCACGGCGTGGACGGCATCATCCGGCGCCGGGTGGGGGAGAAGGGCCTGGGCTTCGGCGCCAAGCTGGCGCATCGCGACGAGCGCTCGGTGGGTGAGCTGCTCAAGCTGATCGAACCCGAAGACCTGATGAAGTTCGGGATGATCCCCGAGTTCGTGGGCCGGCTGCCCATGGTGGCCACGCTGAACGATCTTCGCGAGGACGACCTCGTCACCATCCTCACTCAGCCGAAGAACGCGCTGACCAAGCAGTACCAGAAGATGTTTGAGATGGAGAAGGTGAAGCTCTCCTTCACGAAGGAGGCGCTGCGCGCCATCGCGCGGGAAGCCATGCGCCGCTCCTCGGGCGCCCGCGGTCTGCGGGCCATCCTCGAGGACTCGATGCTGGAGATCATGTACGACGTCCCGTACCGGGAAGGCATCAAGGAGTGCAAGATCACCGAAGCCGTGGTGAGCAAGCGCGAAGCGCCGCAGCTGGTCTTCGAGAAGGAAAAGAAGACCGCGTAGGCGTGGCTCTCGGCTGACCGTGGGGCCCCCGCTTCGAGCAGGGGGCCCAGCTCGTCGCCCCTTCCTACGACTGAGTGACCCGCACCGTGGTCTTCATCTCGCGGCCGGTGTCGGGATCTCTCGCGCGCATGGTGAGGATGCCCTCGACGTTCACGTCGAAGGTGATCTCCACCTGGACCTTGCCCGCCTTGTCCGGACGGATGCCGGAGAAGGTGAACTCGCCCAGCAGCTCGTTGCGAGAGACCTGGTCGTTGTCGCCCTGGAAGATCCGCATCGCCAGCTCGCTCTGCTGGTCGTAGCTGGTGGTGGCGGTGATCTGCTTCGCGTTCGGGATGGGCGCGTTGCGGGGGAAGACCGTGTGGAAGGTTCCTCCGGCCTTCTCCAGGCCGATGGCCATGGGGATGACGTCCAGCAGCTGAAGCCGGAGGTTGGTGTCGTCCTGCAGCGAGTGCGCGTAGAGCGCGGCGCCGATGGCCACCGCCTCATCCGGGTGCACGGCCTTGGAGGGCGGCTTGCCGAAGAACTTGGTGAGCCGGTCCTGGACGATGGGCATTCGCGTCTGCCCGCCCACCAGCATCACCTCTTCAATGTCCTTGGTCGACAGGCCGGAGTCCACCAGCACGCGGGCGACAATCTGCAGCGTGCGGTCCACCAGGTGCGAGGTCAGCTCCTCGAGCAGCTTCCGGGTGAACTTCATCTCGATGTTCAGCGGCTGGCCCTGCGCCGTCATCGTGATGAACGGGATGTTGAACGGGACCTCCTCGCGGGTGGAGAGATCGCACTTGGTGCGCTCGGAGAGGTCCTTGATCCGCTGCATGGCAACAGGATCCGTGGAGAGGTCAATCCCCGTCTTCGCCGCGAAGTCCTTAAGGACGTGGTGGATCATCGCGTTGTCGAAGTCGATGCCGCCCAGGAAGATGTCGCCGCCCGTGGACTTCACCTCGAAGACGCGGTCGCGGATTTCGATGATGGAGACGTCGAAGGTGCCGCCGCCGAGGTCATAGATGACCACGGTCTGGTGAAGGTTCTTCCCCACGCCATAGGCGAGCGAGGCGGAGGTGGGCTCGTTGATGATCCGCACCACCTCGAGGTCGATGAGCTTGCCCGCGTCCTTCACGGTCTGGCGCTGGCGGTCGTTGAAGTAGGCGGGGACGGTGACCACCGCCCGCTTCACCGGGACCTTGAGGTAGTTGGAGGAGACGTCGCGGATCTTGTTGAGGATCCGCGCGCTGATCTCCTGCATGGAGAACTCTTTTTTCGCGACGTCGATGACGACGTCGTTCTTGGAGCCGGGCCGCACGTTGTAGGCGACGACCTTCTTCATCGTCTCTACGATCTCGCTGCGGAACGACCGCCCCACCAGGCGCTTGGCGCCGTAGATGGTGTTCCTGGGGTTGAGCTGCCACTGGCGCTTGGCCTCGTAGCCGATGAGCTCATTCCCCTTGTCATCGATCGCGAAGATGGACGGGACGGTGTATTCGCCGCCCTTGTACGGGATCAGCTTCACCTGTCCGTTGTCGTCCACGAAGGCGGCGCACGAGTTGGTCGTGCCCAGGTCGATGCCAATGATCGTGTCCTTCGCCATCAGGGTCTCTCAGGGCTCCGGAAGGAGGGCAGCGAGGGTGATGGAAAACTTAGTCCATCACTTCCGGAAGCGGGAATAACCGTCGAGATGGGCTGGCAAAAGAGTGAGGTTCGCTCCCGCCAGGTCCATCAGTCCCGCCGCGGTGAGGTTGCCCGCAAGGTCGACCGCGACCACATCCAGCGAGGAGGTAGGTTGCGCCGCTGGATCCGCGCCCGCGCCCGCGGGGCTCTCCGGGACGCGCAGCCCGGTCATGCTCCCCTCGAGCGCGAGGTAGATGACGTGGCGGTTGGCGGAGCCCGTGAGGACCACGCGCGCCAGCCCCGCGCCCGCAGACGCCAGGCCGTTCCACGCCGGCTGACCCGGCAGGAAGGTGCGGGTGGTCACCGAGTAGGTGGAGCCGGTGGCCAGGGGCAGGAACGGCGCGATGACCACCCGGGTGGGCAGGAGTGCGCCCTGTGTCAGGCGCGCACTCACGTTTCCCTCCACGTTCACCGCGCCGGTGCCGAGCCCCGCGGCGATGGCCCAGATGCCCGGGGAGCCCGCCTCCAGGCCCGCGTAGGGCGCGCCGCTGCGCAAGTTGACGTTCGCTACGGGGCGCGCTCCACCAGCCCCCGGTGCGCCCGCCGCGCGGGAGGAGAACCCCAGCGGCGTCAGCCCCAGCTCCGGCGTCACCTCCACCGCGGAGACGATGACGTTGTCGAACCCGTCGCTCAGCGCGGGGAGGACGACCTCGGTGCGCCGCTGCTGGAGCTGGTTGGGCTTGAGGGAGAGCGGGGTGAACCGCGCGTAGTCGGGCACGTCCTCGCTGCCCATCGGGCAGCGCTGCGGGTTGGCGCAGAGGTTGTCGTTGTCCACGTCCGCCGCGTCCGGCACGCGCGGGTACGCGGCGATGTCGTTGAACGGCGCAAGCGTGTAGTCAAACGCGCTGGCGTACGAGAGCAGCTCCGCCGACCGCAGGGCCGCCAGCTGCGCCAGGTCCGTCTTCCCGGCGAAGGCCACCGCCGCGCGGCGGCCCGGCTGCCCCAGCCCCAGCGACTTGCCCTTGAGCTCGTCCGGGATGCCCAGCCCCGGTGACGTGTAGAGCACCAGGCTGCCCGGCACCGGGAGCTTCTGCATCACAGTGGGGAGCGTGACGTTGAAGGTCTCTCCCAGCAGCTGCTGCAGCGAGAGATCCGGCGGATCCTGCGCGGAGAGGACGGTGAAGCCCGCCCAGGTGTTGCCGGTGGAGTGGACCTCGGTGAAGGAGATGGACGCGTTGAAGCCTGCCGCGCCGTGGACCGGGTTGAAGCCCAGCGGCACCAGCACATCCCGGGCGGTGGTCCGCGCCACGGAGACGCGCTCGTAGCGGGGCAGGCCGTCGGTGCGCAGCTCTCCAGAGGCGACGGAGAAGCTGGCCGGGCCTTGCGCGAAGGCGGCGAACACCGCTTCGCCCTGCGCGTCCGTGGCGGCCGTCACCGGCGAAGGGCACGCGGCGTCCAGCGGCGGCGCGTCACAGCCCAGCACCTCCACGCCGGCCAGCGGGAGCCGGGTGGCGGCGTCCACCACGCGGACCCTCCGGCCGGCGGTCACCGCGGCGTAGAGGACGAGCGTGGCCTCGCGCGGCGCTACCGCAGTCCCGGCCAACGACGCACGCACCCGCACCGTCCCTGCGCTCACCGCGGTGACCCGGCCTGCGGCGTCCACCGTCGCCGCGGCGCTCGGCTGCCCGGCCGCGTCCAGCACGTCGAAGGTGGCGGACGCCAGCGGGAAGCTCGCGCCGCTCAGTCGATAGGCGATGACGCTCAGCTTGAGCGTCTCTCCCACCTCCAGGACCGCGCGCGCGGGCGTGACATCGATGAGCGCCACGTCGCCGGGCGCGGGAGCGCTCACGCACGCTCCGGCGATGCAACCCTGGCCTGCGGGGCAGTCAGAGAAGCCGCGGCACGCGGCGGGGACGCAGAGCCCGCCGACGCAGTCCTTCCCGGCGCACTGGGCGTTGGAGGTGCAGCGGGTGGAGCGCTGGCAGTGCTGCTCCTCGCAGTAGCTGGGCGGCGTGGTGGGGCCGGGGACGCCGAAGGCGAGCGCGCAGTCGCTGTCAATGAGGCAGGCCGGCAGCTCCTGACAGATGGACTTCGTGCAGTCGAAGCCCGGCGGGCAGGCGTTGGCAGGGAAGGGCTGGCACTGCTCGTTGCGCGGGCACCGGGAGGTGTTGGTGCAGACGGTGAAGTCTTCGCAGCGGCCGTTGGTGGCGGAGGTGCAGTACTGCCCGGCGGCGCAGTCGCTCTGGGTCTTGCAGCGGGCGACCTGGCAGAGGTTCGCCACGCAGATGAGCCCTGCGCCGCAGCTGGCGTCGTTGACGCAGCGGCGTTCGCAGGTGCCGCCGGTGCAGACGTACAGCGTGGCGGCCAGGTTGGGGTCCACGTTGGGTGCACAGTCCGCCGCGGCGCGGCAGGGCGGGACGCACAGCCCCTGCGTCACCTCGCAGCGCTTGCCTGCTGCCGCGCACTCGTCGTCCTTCGTGCAGCGGGCGGGGGTGGTGCACGTCCCGGCCACGCAGGTCTGGTTGAGCGCGCAGGAGGTGTCGTCGATGCACTGGCACGCGCCCGCCTTGCAGGAGAAGCCGTCGGCGCAGTCCGCATCCGCTTGACACTCCGGGCGGACCTCGCAGCGGCCGGCCACGCAG
This sequence comes from Myxococcaceae bacterium, assembly GCA_044230055.1. Taxonomy (GTDB): domain Bacteria; phylum Myxococcota; class Myxococcia; order Myxococcales; family Myxococcaceae; genus JBGART01. The sequence continues at coordinate 258,437 of JBGART010000005.1, forward strand.
AGCTGCTCGGTGCCGCAGTCGAGATCCCTTTCACAGAGCGGCCCGCAAGCCCCCTGGCGGCACCTCCCGTCAGGACACTCGGAGTCGTCCGAGCAGGGTCGGGAGTTGGTGGCTGGACAACCCACCGCCAGGGCGAGCATGAAGAGACTGAAGGCGGTGGTGGCCTTTGTGCCGCGCATGGAGCCGTTGCGAAGAGGTGGCGGGTTCTTCAGGGTGTGCGTAAATCCAGGACAACAAAGCACAAGGGAGATCCCTGTGGAAGCCAAGCGGTTCCTGCAGACGGTGGGCGCGGACGTCAGCTCTGACTTCGTGAAGAACCGGAGCATCCTCTCCTTCGAGGAGTACCTCTCGCTCTTCCTGCAGGATCCACGGAGGCAGGCCCGCAACGCGGCGCAGTACCTGCGGGACGTGATGGACTTCTACGGGACGGAGCCGCTGGTTCATCCGACCGGGAAGATCCGCCGCTTCAAGCTCTTCGACCGGACGGACAGCGACCGGGACGGGCGGGTGGCCGGGCAGGAGGAGGTGCAGAACGCCATTTACCGCCTGCTCAACAACTTCACGCGCTCCGGGCGGATCAACAAGCTCATCCTGCTGCACGGGCCCAACGGCTCCGCCAAGAGCACGCTGGTGGACGCGCTCAAGCGCGGCATGGAGGACTACTCGCGCATGCCGGAGGGCGCGCTCTACCGGATCAACTGGGTGTTCCCCACCGAGAAGCTGGTGAAGGGCAACATCGGGTTCGGCGACAAGGTGGCGGCGGCGACGGGCGAGCTCACCAGCTACGCGCACCTGGACGTGGAGAACATCGACGTCCGGCTCTCCTGCGAGATGCGGGACCACCCGCTCTTCGTCGTGCCCCGTGAGGAGCGGCGCAAGCTGATGGCGGAGCTCCTGAAGGATGGCCAGGACCGCGGCGCGGAGCCCTACGTCCTCTCCGACTACCTGCTGGAGGGCGAGCTCTGCCACAAGTGCCGGCGCATCTACAGCGCGCTGCTGGCCGTCAGCAGCGGCGACTTCCTCAAGGTGCTGCGCCATGTCCAGGTGGAGCGCTTCTACGTGTCGCGCCGCTATCAGGTGGCCAGCGTGACGGTGGAGCCGCAGATGAGCGTGGACGCCGCGTACCACCAGGTGACGGCGGACCGGTCGCAGGCGAACCTGCCGGCGGCGCTGCACAACCTCGTCCTCTATGAGCCGCACGGCGCGCTGGTCTCTGCCAACCGCGGGCTCATCGAATACTCGGACCTGCTCAAGCGCCCGCTGGAGGCGTTCAAGTACCTGCTGGGCGCCAGCGAGACGGGCGAAGTTCCGCTGGAGCACTTCATCCTGCAGCTGGACGAGGTGCTGATCGCGTCTTCCAACGAGAAGCACCTGGCGGCGTTCAAGGAGCTGCCGGACTTCGCGTCGTTCAAGGGCCGCATCGAGCTGGTGCGGGTGCCCTACCTGCGGCGCTACCGGGTGGAGCAGCAGATCTACGACGCGCAAATTACGCAGACCGCGGTGGGCAAGCACGTCGCCCCGCACACCACGGAGGTGGCGGCGCTCTGGGCGGTCCTCACCCGGCTCAAGAAGCCCATCGCAGAGCGCTACAAGGGCGAGCCGCGGGAGCTGGTGGACCGGCTGAGCCCCGCGGAGAAGCTGCACCTCTACGAGGAAGGCAACCCACCGGACCGGCTGTCCCTGTCGCAGGCGAAGGAGCTGAAGAAGCAGCTGCCGGACATCTACCAGGAGTCGGACGCGTACCCGAACTACGAGGGCCGCAGCGGCGCCTCCGCGCGGGAGATCAAGACCGCGCTCTTCAACGCGGCGCAGAGCGCGGACTACCAGTGCCTCAACCCGCTGGCGGTGTTCGACGAGCTGGAGGCGCTCTGCAAGGACAAGAGCGTCTACGACTTCCTCCAGCAGGAGATCGTCGACGAGTACCACGACCACGAAGAGTTCGTCCGCGTGGCGGAGCGCGAATACCTGGACAAAGTGGACGCCGAGGTCCGCGACTCGATGGGCCTCATCTCCGAAGAGCAGTACCGCGAGCTCTTCGAGCGCTACGTCCAGCACGTGTCGCACTGGACCAAGGGCGAGAAGATGCGCAACCGGCTCACCGGCGAGATGGAGCGGCCGGATGAGGCGCGGATGGCGGAGATGGAGGGCATCGTGATGCCCAAGGGTGAGGACTCCGGCGAGTTCCGCCGCGGCGTCATCGCGCAGATTGGCGCGCACAAGCTGGACAACCCGCAGGGGGAGATGGACTACGGGCGGATCTTCCCGGACCTCTTCCGCCGGCTGCGCGCGCACTTCTTCGAGGAGCGCAAGCGGGTGCTGCGCCGCAACACCGAGAACGTCCTCAAGTACCTCTCGGATGACCGCGCCACGCTCTCCACCCGCGAACAGACCCAGGTGGAGGGGACGCTGAAGGCGATGATCAGCCGCTTCGCCTACTGCGAGCACTGCGCCAAGGACGCCATCCTGTTTCTGATGCGAAAGCGCTACGCCTGAACACTCCCGGAGGGGCGTGCCGTCCGGAACAACACACTCCCTGGGCGCATTGACGCATCCGCGTTTGCGGAGAGAGGCAGGCGTATGTTCTAGCTTGGACCGGGTGGAAGGTCGGCTCCGGGCGGAACATGCTGAAGGACATTCTCGTAGTGGAGGACCACGACGACAGTCGTGAGCTCCTCGTCGATTTCCTCGGTTCGCACGGTTACTCCGTGCACTCTGCCTCCAACGGCAAGGTTGCCCTCGAGCAACTGGAGAGCGGCCTGCGCCCCACGCTGGTGCTCCTGGACCTCACCATGCCGGTGATGGACGGCTGGCAACTCAGGTCGCGGATGCGGGCTGACGTCCGGTTCTCCGCGCTCCCCGTCATCATCCTGTCGGCTGTCGACAACCCGCGGATGCCGGACAACGTGCAGGGCTTCGTCCCCAAGCCGGTGGACCTGGATCTGCTGCTGGCCATCGTCCGGCGCTTCTGTCCGGACGCTGTGGCCGATGTGCGGCCCGCGACCACGGCCTAGCGACCAGGCAGCGGCCAGGCAGTCGAGGCCCGCTCCGCCCCGCTGGTGCGAGGGTCAGCTCCCATGGCGCATGCTGGCGCGCTCGTCCGGAACAGGACGAATCGCCCCTTCTTTGCGCGGAGACCTGATGCGACGACTGTCCTGGGCTGTCCTTGCCTTCCCCTGGTTGTTCTCCTGCGTGGCGCCCGCGCCGGCCCCGGTGGCGGTGAACACCACGCGGCTGGGGCGGGAAGACCGGCCTAACCGGAAGGAGCGCGTCCGGCAGATTCTCCCGCACAACGTGCGGCTCTACCTCTACGAGGGCGACGAGGTGAAGAAGAGCGCCTCCGGCGTGGTGGTGGCCAGCGAGGCCGGCCCCAAGGGCGCGGCCTCCTACGTGGTGACCAACGCGCATGCGGTGGACCTGACCGGGTTGAAGGGTGCGGAGCTCAAGGTGGTGGTGGAGCACCGCGCGGACGCGCAGGCCTTCCCGGCGGAGATTCTGGCCACCGGCAAGGTGCCGGAGCTGGACCTCGCCCTGGTGCGCGTGCGCGGCGTGACGCTGCAGCCCGCGGAGCTGGCGGCCGACGACGAGCTGGAATTGGGCGACGACGTGCTGGTGGTGGGCGCGCCCTACGGCAAGGCCATCTCGCTCTCCGGGGGGATGGTCTCCCAGCTTGAGTGGGACCCGGGGACCGGCGCGCCGATGATGCTCAAGACGGACGCGCCCATCGGCTACGGCGCCTCTGGCGGCGGCGTCTTTTCGCTCTCCTCCGGCAAGCTCCTGGCCATTGTCGAGGGCTACCGCACCGCGCGGGTGGGCTTCGCGGTGGCGGAGCAGGCCTACAGCTTCGACGTGCCCATGCCGGGGGAGACGTTCGCCGCGCCGACTTCAAAGGTGCGCAGCTTCCTGGGCGCGAAGGGTTTCGCCAAGCTGGTCAAGCCGCGGCTGGGGGGAGCGGCGAACCTCGCGCGCGCCGCCGCGCCCTAAAGCGTCAGGCGTCCTCAGCCTCTTCCTCTTCGGGTGAGAGGCCGAGCGCGCGGGTCAGCTCCAGGTGGATGCGCCGCACGCGCTCCAGCTGGCCCTTGGCGGCGAAGCGTTCGTAGAAGCCCTCGTAGCGGAACTTCTGAGCCTCTTCCGCCCAGACGCGGGTGAGCTTGGCGAAGGCGGCCGGGCCCTGCTCCGCCCAGGCGTCGAGCACCTTCTTCTGCTTGAGGACTTCGCCGAGCACGCGGATGAGCGCCTTGAGCGTCACGTCGCGGGTGAACATGTACTTCTCGTTCTGGCCCCAGACCTCGTTCATCGACGTCCGCACGCCGGCCAGGTAGTCCCGCACCAGCGTGTAGAACTTGTCCGGGCGGTTGTTGAAGCGCGCCTTGAGGATCTTCCCGCGCGTCTGGACGACCTTGTAGAGCTCGTTGAAGAGCTCGCTCTGGAGGATCCACTTCTCCTGACGGGAGCGCCCGCCCAGGCGGTTGATCTTGTAGCGCAGCGGCGAGTCATCCGACTGGTAGAGCTGGTTCACGACCTTGGCGGCCAGCTTCTTCTCCGGGCTCTCCCACGACACCTTCTCGTAGAGGTCCACCAGGTGGGACCGGTTGATGCGCGTGTGCGTGGAGTTGATGATGACAAACATCTCGGTGGCGAAGTCGGCGCTGCGGCCATCGAAGATGAGGCAGGGGACTTCAATGCCGTCCGCTTCGCGTTCGTGCTTCTTGCCGTAGAAGCCCAGGCCCGCCACGCGGTGCTGGCCGTCGATGATGAGGTACTTGCCGTCCGGCTCGCGAAGGTTGCCCACGCTCTTGTATTCGCCCAGCGGTTCGAACTTCAGCTTCTCGTCGGTGAAGAGGAGGATGGCGCCGGGGACCAGCGGCTGGGTCACGGCGGTCTCGAAGAAGTTCACGATGGCGGAGATCTTCTGCCGGTTCACCAGGCGCTGGAAGGCGCCCTCGCTCCGCTCAATGCCGGAGACGAAGCGGGCCACCTCGTCGCCGGCCGCGGGCGCCTCCGAGGGCAGCTCCTCGCCCTCGAAGTAGTAGCGGCTGATGAAGCGGGCCTTGGCCAGCAGGTCTGGGACCTTGTAGCTGACGAAGTAGAACGAGCTCTCCTTCTGGCGGATACGCGTAGCGAGCATAGGGCGCGCAAGGCTACTTGGACCTCGGGCAAAGGAACCGCTAAAAACGCCAGCCCATGAGCGCACGAAGCTCCTGGGACCAGTACTTCATGGACATCGCCAAGCAGGTCGCCAGCCGCGCGACGTGCGACCGGAAGCACGTGGGCGCCCTGCTGGTGAGGGACAGGACCATCCTCTCCACCGGCTACAACGGCTCCATCCGCGGGCTGCCTCACTGCGATGAGGTGGGTCATATGATGGAGAACGGGCACTGCGTGGCGACGGTCCACGCGGAGGCCAACGCCATCATCCAGGCGGCGAAGAACGGCGTGGCCATCGACGGCGCGACCATCTACACCACCGCCAGCCCCTGCTGGCCGTGTTTCAAGCTCATCGCCAACTCGGGCTGTCAGCGCATCGTCTTCGGCGAGTTTTACCGGGACCAGCGGATCTTCGACTTCGCGGCGAAGCTGGAGATAGAGCTGGTCGCGGTGGACGACGCCGCGCGCGCCCGCACCTCCTGAACGGTCGCCTGCCGGGTCAGCGGACACGTCCTGCCGGCCAGGTGGGAGGAAGCAATCTCCCTGCGCTCACGCGTTCTGCTTCAGCCTGCTCCGCGCGCCGGGGAAGGGCGTGCGTTGGCTGTTGAACACTGTTTCACACCCCCGATGTATTGATTTCAGTCGGGAATCGGTCACTGGCGGAAGGTTTTATAGGGCTCCAGTTGACGTCTCAGGGTCGCAACCCTAAATCCTCAAACTCGCAGGGCAGGCTCTGGCAACGCGCTGAACCGCCCTGGCAAAGACAAGGAGTTTCCCGTGCGTAGCTCACCTCAAGCGGAATCGGAGACAGCCGACGACCGACGCCGTGAGCTGCGCGGGAACCCCACGGACTCTGCCCGGTTGAACGCCGCCACATTGCTGACGGACAGCCTGGTCCACGACGCGCGCAACCCGCTCAACGCGCTCTCCATCAACCTCGAGGTGCTGGCTGAGCGCCTGCGCCGCCAGGCCGAATCGGTAGCGCCCGCCTTTGACAAGAACCTCCGGGTGATGCGGGAGCAGATCCTCCGGGTGGACGCCATCCTCCGCACGTTCGCGGACTTCATCGCGCCGCGGCCGGCCGCGCTGCCGGATGGGGACTTCTCGCAGGTGGTGCTGAAGGCGCTGGAAGTGGTGGGGCACGAGTGCCGCCGCCGTCGCCTCACGCTGCGGCCGATGGTGGAGGCCGGGGTGAAGGTGGGGCTGGACGGGGTGGCGGGGAGCTTCTTCGCGCTCCAGCCCCTGTTGCGGGGCTTGCGGCGCGCGCCCGAGGGTGGCGAGGTGACGCTGACGCTCAAGCAGGAGGCGGGCTTCGCGGTGCTGCGCGTGGCGGATGGCCTGCCGTCGGACGAGGAGCCGCTCTCGGAGGTGGTCCCGGCCCTGGAGGCGCTGTGTCAGGAGCAGGGCGGGCGGGTGGAGCTGCGCAGCGGCGAGTGCGCGCTGTATCTGCCGCTGGCCCCGTAGCGTTTTTTGTTGGTCTTTGTTTCATCAAAGCCCTTGGTTCAAGGCAGGTAAGGAGCTCACTTTGAGCGGCGCACGGATTCTGGCGGTAGACGACGAGCAGGCGACCTGCGCAGCCCTGGCCGAGATGCTGGGGATGTGGGGACACCGCGTGGAGACCGCGGTGAACGGGAACGACGCGCTGAAGAAGGCGGTGGAGTTCCGGCCGGACGTGGTGCTCTCGGACCTCGCCATGCCGCAGACGGACGGCCTGTGGCTGCTCAAGGCGCTGCGCGAGGATCTGCCCGACTGCCCGGTGGTCTTCCTCACCGGCCGCGCGACCATCGACGCCGCGGTAGAGGCCATCCGCGAAGGGGCGTACGACTTCATCGAGAAGCCGCTGGATCCGGCGCGCCTGAAGGTCTGTATCGACCGCGCGCTGGAGAAGAAGGAAACGCTGCGCGAGGTGCAGACGTTGCGGCGGAGGCTCAAGCAGCTGGGCTCCAGCGAGTTCATCGGCGGGTCGGCGTCCATGCGGCGCGTCTTTGAGCTCATCGAGAAGGTTGCCCCTGCCAAAGCGTCCGTCGCCATCGGCGGCGAGTCCGGCACCGGCAAGGAGATGGTGGCGCGGGCGATCCACAACCTGTCGCCCCGGCGGGAGAAGCCCTTCATCGCGGTGAACTGCGCCTCCATCCCGGCGACCCTGATGGAGTCGGAGATCTTCGGCCACGAGCGCGGCGCCTTCACCGGCGCGGATCAGCGCCGGCCGGGCGTGTTCGAGCTGGCGCACGGCGGGACGCTCTTCCTGGACGAGGTGGGGGAGATCCCCGTCGAGCTGCAGGCAAAGCTGCTCCGCGTGCTGGAGGAGGGCCGGCTGCGCCGCCTGGGCGGCAAGGTGGAGATCGAGGTCGACGTGCGCGTGCTGTGCGCGACGAACCGGGACCTCAAGGCGGAGATCAAGAACGGCCGCTTCCGGGAAGATCTCTTCTTCCGGCTCAACGTCTTCCAGATTGTCCTGCCGCCTCTGCGGGACCGTCGCGAGGACATCCCGCTGCTGGTCCAGCACTTCGTGGAGAAGTTCAACAACGACTCCGCCAAGCGCGTGGCCGGCGTCCACCCGGACGCGCTGGAGATCCTCAAGGGGTATGACTGGCCGGGCAACATCCGCGAGCTGCGCAACGCCGTGGAGCGGGCGGTCATCCTGTGCGACGTGGAGCTCATCACCGGCGAGCATCTGCCCCCGGACATGGCCGGGAAAGGCCCGGAAAAGCAGTCTTTCCGGCTTCCGTTCGGCTTACCGTTGGACACCGTGGAGAAGGAATACATCCTCGGGTCGCTGCAGCGGAACAACGGGAACAAGGCCCGGACGGCGGAGATTTTGGGTGTGTCCGAGAAGACGCTCTACAACAAGCTCAACCGCTACGCGGCCGAGGCGAGGGCCCAGCGGGCGGGCTCTGGCGACGCAACTCCCAATGAAGCCGCGGGGGTGGAGTCAAAGGTGGGAGGCGGGGTAGGCAGCAACCTGTCCGTCCGCTGACCCGTCCAACAAAAACCCCCGTCACGCCTTGACTTTTGCACTCCGAAAGAGGGACTCTTCGGCCCCTCAATTTGGAGTTGACGGCCATCTTGCGCCCCAAGGCGCCAATGGCCAGCCGCCTGCCCCTCGGCCTGTTGCGAGGACCTCAGGACGGGAATGTCCGGCGGCGGTGTTGAAAGGCAACGAGTCAATGAGCGACACGCAGACCCTCCACTTCTTCGGCGGCAAAGGCGGTGTCGGCAAGACAACGCTGGCCACCGCCTTCGCGATGAACCTGTCCGAGAAGCACCCGAAGGAGAAGGTGCTGCTGGCCTCCTTCGACTCTTCCAGCGCCTTCGCCGACCTCCTCAAGCGGCCGATCCCGGATAAGGCGGCGAAGCTCAGCGCGGGCAAGGGAGACGGCGGGCTGTTCGCGGTAGAGCTGGACGTCAAGGCGGCGCTCGAAACCTTCCTGAAAGCGCTGAAGCCGGCGCTGGATCAGTCAGCCGGGAAGGGGCTCATCCTCAGCGAGGACGACCTCCGGAAGATCTTCGAGCAGGCAACGGTGGGGTTGAACGACCTCGCGGTGCTGCTGCAGCTGGTGGAGTCGCTGGAGTCCGGCGAGTACAACCGGATCGTGGTCGACACCTGGCCCACCAGCCACACGCTGCGGCTGTTTGATCAGCCGGGCGCGCTGCGCCGCTTCATCGGCCTGGTGCGCGGCGAGCGGCCGGGGACGAAGCGCAAGGAAGGCCCGCCGGACGGTCCGCTGGACGAGATCTCGTTGAAGCTGGAGAAGCTGCTCGCTCAGCTGAAGGACCCGGCGCGGACCTCGTTCCACCTGGTGGCGCTGCCGGAGCCGGTGCCCGAGGTGCAGACGCGGGTGTACTTCGCGGGGCTGCGTGAGCGGACCATCCCGGTCGAAGAGATCATCGTCAACCAGGTGGAGGACGGCGAGGGCTGTCCTGCCTGCCAGGGCCGTCGCGGGCTGCAGGCGCCGCACGTGCGGAAGTTCCAGCAGCTGGACAAGCTGGTGCCGGTGCAGCTGGTGGCACGCCGGGAGATTGCGCCGCGCGGGCTGGACGGGCTGAAGAAGCTGGCCAAGGACTGGGCGCCGAACAAGGAGACCAAGACGCTGGAGTTCTCCGCGGCCGAGGGCCCGCCCGCGCTGGTGCGCGCGCCGTCCATGCCGCCCATCGCGGCGCCGCCGCTGCCGCCCACGCGGCTCATCTTCTTCGTCGGGCAGGGCGGGGTGGGCAAGAGCTCCTGCGCTGCTGCCGCGGCCGTGACGCTGACTGAGAAGGAGGGGCCGGTGCTCCTCATCTCCACGGATCCGGCGCACTCGCTCTCCGACGTGCTGCAGAGCCGGCTGACTGACACCGAGACGCAGGTGAAGGGCACCAAGGGCCTCTACGCGCGGGAGCTGGACTGCCCGGCGTGGTTCGCCGCCCTGCGCAAGCGCTTCAAGGAGAAGGCGGACAAGGCGTTCGAGTCCGCGGGCAAGGGCCCGGATGTGGCGCAGGACCGCGAGGTGTTGCGGAATCTGCTCGACAGCGCGCCGGCGTCGATTGATGAGCTGGCGGCGCTCTGTGCGCTGACGGATGCGCTGGTGCAGGAGCGATTCAAGCGGATTGTGGTGGATCCCGCCCCCAGCGCCAGCTCGGTGCGCGTGGCGGATCTCCCGGACGTCGCCCGCGGCTGGCTGAATGCGCTGCACGGGGTGCTGCAGAAGTACCGCACCAAGGGCCTGGCGGAGCTGGCGGATGAAGTCGCCGCACTGCTGCGCCACGTGAAGCGCTTCGAGGACGCGCTGGCGTCGCCCTCCGAGTCCCGCTTCGTCGTGGTCACCCGCGGCGAGGAGCTGGCCCAGGCGAAGACCGAGCGGCTGGTGGAGTACCTCCTGGCGAAGAAGCTCGCGGCGGAGCGGGTGCTGGTCAACCGCGTGCTGCCCAAGTCCGTCTGCCCCAAGTGCGAGAACCGGCGGAAGCTGGAGCTCCTGGTCGCGAAGAACCTGGAGAAGAAGCTCGCGCTGCCCATCACCGTCGCGCCGGCCCTCGGCCGTCACCCGGCGGGGTTGCGGGAGCTGAAGGCGTTCCGGACGTCGTGGTACGCGCTGTCAGCCACGGCAAAGATCAAGGCCGCGTAGAGAAGCCGGGAACGGCACTCTACGCTTCGCACTCCGACGGATGGTCCTGGAGCGACCCCAGCGGCGCCTCCAGCTGCAGCAGCCCTTGCGGCGTGAGCGTTCCACTCACGGCTGATACGCCGTCCAGCGGCTCGCGCAGCGTCAGCCGGAGTGTGGTTCCTTCCAGCCTCCAGGTGCCGAGCACCTTCTTCTCCTGGATCGGCCGCTGAGCGTCGTCCACCACCTGCCGGACGGTGAGCGTCAGCTTCCCCCTCGGTTGAAGATCCAGGATCCGCAGAGACCCGTACGCCCCTTCGCCGGCGGAGTGCCAGGTCACGCGTTCCAGCAGCGCGGGGAGATCTTTCGGGCGGGTAGGATCCAGCCCCAGCAGCCGCTGATACCCCACCGTGTCCCGCACGTCGTCGAAGTCGCGGTCGGTCACCATGCGGCGCTTGCGGGTGGGATCCAACGCGGCGGCCTGGGTGAGTTGTTCCACGATGGCCTGCTTGTGCGCTTCGAACTCGCAGGTCCGGTTCTGCTTGCGCAGGACGCCGAGCGTGGCCGCGTAGTTGTACCGGGCGAGGGAATGGGTGGGATCCACCTCGAAGGCCTTGCGGAAGAGCGCCAGCGCCTCCGGGAACTGCTTCTTCTGATAGTGCCGGAACCCCTGCGTGTTGAGGGCCGACGCCTCCTTTCGCGCGGGTGGAGCGGCCTGCGACAGGAGGGTGGAGAGAAACAGGGCGGCGAGCGGAGCGGTCATGGGCGAGGGCTTGCCGACTCTAGTGGCTGCGCGGTTGAAACGTCAGGTGGCGGGTGCTACTGCTCCGCGCGACATGGCCACCGGCGTCACCTACGCGCTCGACTTCGAGCGTCCGCTGATCGAGCTCGAGAAGAAGATCGAGGAGCTGAAGAGCCTCTCCTCCACGGGGAGCGCAGACTTCACGTCCGAGATCTCCAAGCTGGAGAAGAAGGCGAAGAAGCTCCAGACGGAGATCTTCAGCGACCTCTCTCGCTGGCAGGTGGTGCAGCTGTCGCGGCACAACGCGCGCCCCTACTTCCTCGACTACGTGCAGTTCCTGTTCACCGACTTCTTCGAGATGGCAGGGGACCGCCACTTCGGCGAGGACGCGTCCATCGTCGGCGGCTTCGCCCGGTTCAACGGGAAGCCGGTGATGCTCATCGGCCACCAGAAGGGGCGGAACACCAAGGAGAACATGGCCCGCAACTTCGGGATGCCGCGTCCCGAGGGCTACCGGAAGGCGCGGCGCCTGATGGAGCTGGCGGAGCGCTTCGAGCGGCCCATCTTCACCTTCGTGGACACGCCGGGCGCATACCCCGGAATCGGCGCGGAGGAGCGCGGCCAGGCAGAGGCCATCGCGGTGAACCTGGAGGTCATGAGCCGGCTGCGCACCCCCATCATCTCCACCGTCATCGGTGAGGGTGGCTCTGGCGGCGCGCTGGCCATCGGCGTCGCGAACCGGGTGCTGATGATGGAGAACAGCATCTACTCAGTCATCAGCCCGGAGGCCTGCTCTTCCATTCTCTTCCGCGACGCGTCCAAGGCGGAGCGCGCGGCGGACTCGCTGAAGCTGACGGCGAAGGACCTGATGGAGATGAAGGTGATTGACGACCTCATCCAGGAGCCGGCGGGCGGCGCGCACCGGGATCCGCAGCAGGCCGCGCATGCGTTGGGCAAGGCGCTGAAGGAGCACCTGGCCGAGCTGCTGAAGCTGAGCCCGGACAAGCTGGTCGAAGATCGCTACGCCAAGTTCCGCGCCCTCGGCGTGTTTGCGGGCAAATAGTCATGCGACCGCTCGTTTCCCACCACATCGAAACGCTCGCTCCGTACGTCCCGGGCAAGCCCATCGAGGAGACCGAGCGCGAGTACGGCATCACCGGCGTCATCAAGCTGGCCTCCAACGAGAACCCGCTGGGGCCCTCGCCGCTGGCGCTGGAGGCGATCGAGTCAGCCGCGCGCAAGGTCCACCTGTATCCCGACGGCGCGAGCTACTACCTGGTGCGCCGGCTGGCGCAGTACCTGGGCCGGCCGCCGGAGGAGATCTTCGTCGGCCACGGGTCCAACGAGATCATCGAGCTCGTCATCCGGACCTTCACCACGCCGGACGAGGAGGCGCTGCTCTGCAAGGGCTCCTTCCTTATGTACAAGGTCGCGCTGCAGTCGCACGGCCGCACGTTTGTCGAAGTGCCCATGCGCGAGGGCTACCGGTACGACCTGCCGGCCATGGCGGAGCGCATCAGCGACAAGACGCGGCTCATCTTCCTCGCGAACCCGGACAACCCCACCGGCACCGCGTTCAGCCGGGCGGAGCTGGAGGCGTTCCTCGCCAAGGTCCCGCGCGAGGTGCTGGTCGTCCTCGACGAGGCCTACTTCGAGTACGTGGATTGGGCGGAGTACCCGGACGGCATCTCGTACGTCTCCAAGCTGCCCAACCTCATCGTCCTGCGCACCTTCAGCAAGATCTACGGGCTGGCCGGCGTCCGGCTGGGCTACGGGATCATGCAGCCGCACCTGACGAAGTACCTGAACCGGACGCGGATGCCGTTCAACCTCACGTCGGTGGCGCAGGCGGCGGGCATCGCCGCGCTGGACGACGTCGAGCACGTCCGCTCCACGCGATCGCACACCCTGGGCGGGCTGCGCTACCTCGAGGACGAGCTCCGCCGGCTGCAGGTCACCGTCCCCAAGAGCTACGCCAACTTCATCTTCGCGGACTTCGGCCGGCCCGCCGGGCCCATCTACGAGGCGCTGCTGCGCAAGGGCATCATCACGCGGCCCATCCCGGCGTACGGCTTCCCCAACGCCCTGCGCATCTCAGTGGGCCTGCGCGCGCACAACGAGCGGCTGGTCAGCGCGCTGCGGGAGATTCTCTAATTGGCCGGGCGCCCCTTCATCGTCGCCATCGACGGACCGGCGGGCGCGGGCAAGTCCTCGGTGTCGAAGATCCTGGCGCGCCGCCTGGGCTTCTCCCTCGTCGACACCGGAGCCATCTACCGCTGCGTCGCGCTAAAGGCGACCGGGCAGGGGGTGGCGCTGGATGACGACGCGGCGCTGGAGAAGCTGCTCACGGGCCTGCGGATCTCCTTCAGGGTCGTGGGCGAAGAGAACCGCGTGTTCCTCGACGGCGCGGACGTGTCCACGGAGATCCGCACGCCGGAGATCTCCATGGGCGCCTCCAAGGTCTCCAGCCGCCCGGTTGTGAGGCAGGGCCTCCTGGCCCTGCAGCGCCGCCTGGCCCTGGCCGCGGAGCAGGGCGCCATCCTGGAAGGGCGAGACATCGGCACCGTCGTCTTCCCGGACGCGGACGCGAAGTTCTTCCTCGAGGCCAACCCGGAGACCCGCGCCCGGCGCCGCTACGAGGAGCTCTTCCAGAAGGGCGTGGAGAGCACCCTCCCCGAGGTCCTCGCAGACCAAACCCAGCGGGACCGCGACGACACCTCACGAGAGGTCGCCCCGCTCAAGGCCGCAGACGACGCCCACCGCATCGACTCCTCCAGCCTCCCGCTCTCCGAAGTGGTGCAGCAGCTGGAGCGCCGGATCCGCGAACGCCTGGCGGGCCGTTAGGGCTGCATTTCCTCAAGGTGGCAGCGCATCCCACGTTCGCCTCGAGCGTTGCGCCGTCAGGCGCATAGTCGAGAGGTGGCGCAAACACACGTACGGCACCTTGCCGCTTTGTTTCGAGCAAAACGAAGCGGCCCATGAGCCAAGCTCCGGAAGCACTGCCGACGTCTCGACTATTCGCCTGACGGCGCAACGCTCGACGCGAACGGGGTTGCGGGTTCAGCTGGCCACGCGCCGCTGCAGGCGGGCCACGGCCTCCTCCAGCACGGACATCGACGGGCCGAAGGAGAAGCGGACGTAGTGCTTGAAGCGGGAGCCGCGCTGGCTGCGGCGCTTGCCGGGGTTCACGTCGAAGAACTCCCCCGGAACGGTGATGACCTTCTCGGCCAGCGCTGCGCGGAAGAAGCCCATGCCGTCGTTGAGCGGAGGCGGCAGCCCGGAGACGTTGCCCCAGACGTAGAACGTGCCGTCCGGCGCGCGGTCCGTGCGCACGCCCAGGCGCTCCAGGCGCGAGAGCAGGTAGTCCCGCTTGGCGCGGAAGACCTCATGCAGCGACCGCGTCTCCGCGACGACGTTGGCGTCCTCGAACAGCGGGATGGCCGCGCGCTGCAGCGGGCGGTTGCCGCCGCCATCGAGGAAGGACCCGGCGCTGGCCACCGCGTCGATCACGCTCTTCGGCCCCACGGTCCACGTCACGCGCCAGCCGGGGTAGCGCCAGTTCTTGGTGAGCCCATCGAAGAGAACCACCGGATCCCGGTTCACGTCCTCCACGTACCGCGCGGCGCTCTCGACAGGGAGCTGCCCCGGCCGGCCGGTCCAGATGTAGTGCGAGTAGAACTCGTCGACCAGCAGCGCGCAGTCCAGCTCTCGGCCGAGGTGAACCCAGCGCTCCAGCTCTTCACCCTGCAGCAGCTTCCCGGTCGGGTTGCACGGGTTGGAGAGCAGCAGCGCGGACAGCCCGCGGCCCTGAACCTCCTTGCGCAGGTCGTCCGCGCTGAACGCGTAGCCACGCTCGCCTTCGAGCAGGATGGGGATGGCGGTGAACGCCTTGAAGACGTCGAGCAGCTCTTCGTACGCCGTGTAGTCCGGCAGGAAGTGCCCGAGGTTCACGTGGCCCAGGCTGGCCGCGGCGCGGGTGAGGGCAGCGCGGCCGCCGCCGGAGATGGCCACGTTCTCCGCCGTGTACTGCGACTTGTGACCGTGCCGGTACTGGCGGTTGTAGAACGCGGCGATGGCTTCGCGCAGGGGGAGGATGCCGGGGACCGGCGCGTACTCCTGGTCATCCACCTGGATGGTGGTGGTTGAGACGCGCTCCGGCCCACCCGGCAACGGCCCCGTCTCCGGCTGCCCCTGACCGAGGTTGCACCATTGCGGATCTCTCGAGGAGAACCCGAGCTTCGCCGCCTCGGTGGTGACGTAGATGACGCCGGTGCGGGGAACTGGGCGGAACGCTGAGAAGTGGGGGTCGTCGCTCATGCAGGCGCGAACGCTAGCGCGCGCCGCCGCGCAGGGGGAGCGTCAACCCACGCCGAGGTCCGTGAGCTTGCGCGTCGCGCGGGAGGGGAGCTCTTCCCTGAACTGCTCCAGGGTCGCCTTCGGGCCGATCACCCGAACGTCCACATCCCATCCTGAGCGGCCACGGCTGAGCTCAACGAGCGCACCCGGGAGGTCATAGCTGGGCAGGACACCTCGCAGGGTCCATGCACGCACGGCGGCAGGAAGCGCCCCGAGAGTGCGGCCTGGGTACGTCACGGAACCGCTGAAGAGGGCGAGTCGGGGGCTTGGCATCCTCGAAATTGTCGCGGAAGGGCGGCCCGTGTTGCCTGAGTCAGTGCCGGCTGAAACGCCCCTGTGTCATCGACGTGGCCCTTGCGGCGCTCAGTCAGGCCACCAGGGGGGCATCCAACCGCCCTCGTGGTAGAGGGCGAGAAGCTCCCAGCGCTCCAGCACGCGGCTGTAGATCCGCGCGTCGTCGAGCTCACCCCGGAAGGTCTCGTAGTGGGTGTTGTTCGAGAACAGGGAGCGGCCCAGGCTGATCCGCGATCCCGTGGTGGAGAGCGTGAAGCGCCCGAGGACGGAGCCCACGCCGTCGACGTAGGTGCGCACCAGCTGTCCGTCGAAAGTCACCGCGACGTGGTGCCACTCGTTGTCGCAGATGCGGGCGCCCCCCGACAGGTCGCGGTTCTCCCCGACGAAGTAGTCCGCGCAGACGGAGAGCAGGACGCCAAACCGCTGCGCCGTGAGCTGCGTCCCCGTGTCCCTGCGCCGCTGCCGGACGTGGTGGCCTGCGACGTCTTGATCCACAGCGAGACCGAGCGGGAGGCGGTGCCGGTGGGGATGTTCACCAGGCTGGTGCTCTCCAGATAGCCGCCGTCCGCGAAGATGGAGATGGCGGCGTTGGCGACGCCGAAGCGATCCGTGCCCGTGCCCGCGCCGACGACGTTGAGGTTGTTGCCGTTGCCAGAGAGGTCCACGCCGTCGCCGCGGTAGTAGGCGATCCGGGATGGCGGAGATCCCCGCGTCGTAGCCGTCGCCCTGCGGCCCCGTCTGACCCTGTGAGCCCGTCGGGCCCTGGAGCCCTACCGGTCCCGCGGGGCCCACCGGGCCTTGGGGACCTTGCGCGCTCGTCCCGACCGCTCCGGGCGCGCCGGCATCACCCGCAGGCCCGGTGGCGCCAGTCGCGCCCATGGGACCGGTGTCTCCCTTCGCGCCCGCCGCTCCCTGTGTTCCAGCCGGCCCTGTTTCACCCGCCGCGTGTTTGCGCACACGGCGCGACATCCGGCGGCTCAGCTGCCCGAGGCGGCGCTGAGGGCTTGAGACACCGTCACCGTGCTCTCGACGGGCGCCCCGTTCACCTTCAGGACCTGGTGGTCCGGCGTGCTGAGCTGCACAGTGAGGGTGTGCTCTCCCGGTGTGAGCGCGGAGAGCTCGTGGCGGTTGGAGAAGATCATCTCCCGCAGCGTGCCGTCGACGAAGAGGTGCACGTGGCCCTTGCCGGCTTCGGCCTTGCCCGTTGAGGAGATCTCGAAGTTTTCGAGTTGGAGACTCAGCGTCCACCCTCCCCGCTCGGACGGCAGGGCGGTGAGGGTGACGCGCGGAGCCGGACCGGTGAGGACGGCGGGCGCCTGCGCGTGCTCGACGACGGGGGCGAGGCTGCGTGGGCGGGCGAGCTGTTCGTAGGCGAAGAGCAGCCCCCCAAGCAGCACCGCGAAGTTCACGCCGACAAAGGCCACGCGGAGGGCTTTGGCGCGGTGAAGGCGGAAGGGCGGCGCGATGGGCCCACTCGTGCCCTCGAGCATGAACACGATGAGGACGCCGTGGAGGATGAGGTGACCTACGACCTCGTGCTTGCCGAAGACCATCGTCGTCAAGAAGAAGACCAGCGTGATGATGAACGCCAGCGGCCGGCCGAGGACGCCCAGAAGCAGGAGGAAGCCCAGCGAGAACTCGACGAAGGCGGCGGAGGTGAGGAAGAACGCCGGCGGCAGGTTCAGCCCCAGCACGGGATTCTGCGCCAGCAGCGCGAGCCCCCACGTCGGATAGACCAGCTTCTCCAGCGCCAGCCATGCCAGGGACAGGCCGGTGGTGCCGAACAGGACCGGCTTGACCCACGCCCGGACGCGCGCGGACCCGCTGGCCTTGAACAGCAGGTAGAAGCCCACGCCGAGGAAGGCGAAGTAGTCGAGCATGTGGAAGAGCCCGAACTGCTGCACCCCGATGGCGTAGAGGAGCCACACCAGCCCTCCCGCGACCGGAGAGGTGCGCCGGTCGAAGAGGCAGAGGATGGCCGCGAACTGCACCCAGGAGACGAGGGCGAGCTCGTGCGGGAGGTCCGGCGCGAGGACGACGTTCGCACTCCAGCTGAGCAGGAGTGACATCCCGATGGCGACGCGCATCACCGCTTCGGCGCGGCCTTCGCGCTCCTTCAGCAGCTCTCGGAGGCGCTGATACACCGTCAGGCGCTGCAGCGGGTCATCCAGCAGCGTCAGCCCGATAACGACCGCGATGCTCAGCACCACCAGGCCGAAGAAGGTCGGCGTGGCCACCTCCCGGAGCGGGAGTGGAACGTCCTGCAGCTCCACATTCCGGCTGAACCACTTCACGTGTGCGAGCGCAGGAGCCGCGCTTGCGAGGACGAGGAACAGCGCTGCACGTCTGGAGGTCATGCGCCCTGGGAGGAGCAGGGAGCGTGCCCGTTGGAAAGCCGCGTCCGGCCTTCCGGGGAGGGCTCCCGGCCCACGCAATCCCTGCGCGGCGCCGCAAAACCTGCGTGCCTACCTGCTGCTACCTTCGGCAGGCCAGCCGGCGGCTGGGCAACCCCACGGCGGAGTAGTGCGCCCAGGCACTGGGGTAGGTCCCCGCGGCGACGGCGGCCTTCGCGTCCGGGGTGCAGGCCAGGTAGAGAGGCTCGTTGAACTCGCAGCTTGGCGTGCCGCAGCCGTTTCGGCCCTCCCAGCGCCCGCGGGACTCGTAGTGTCCCTTCGCAGTGGTGGCCCCCGACTGCACGGCCGCGGCGACGTCCGGGTAGGCGGCCAGGTAGAGCGCTTCATCGAAACACTCCGTCCGTTCGATCGCTCCGTAGTTCCGCAAGGAGAGCGCCATCCAGGAGTCGTACGCGGGCAGGTTCTGCACCAGCGCGATCTCCGGGTTGAGGGCGAGCAACTCCAGGTGGTAGTCGGCCGGCTTGAGCGAGAAGGGGAACGCACCCCCAAGCTGCGCCTTGGCCTGCTGCAGGCCTTTGATGAGGTCCGCTGCGCGGATCCTGAACTTGAAGGTCTTCAGATCCGGCCAGGCGGTGCGCAGGGCGGTGGAGTTTACTGGCGTGATGTACCCCGCCCCCAGGCGGAGGTCCGAGTGGACGACCGCGTAGCCCGTGCCGCCCGCGGCCACGCCATCCACCAGCACGAAGTCGCGCAGCGGCTCCTGGCGCGTGTCAGAGATGCCCGCGCCGACCCAGACCTTGAGATTGGGCTTCGTGGTGTCACTCAGCAGGGCGTACAGGTTCACGTACGCCACCGTGGGGCCGATCATCGAGTAGCGGGGGACGCGCAGGTCGATGGACACCTCGACCTCGGAGCTGGCCGTACGCCAGGGGCGGTAGGCGTTCTGGTCAGGGAAGGAGCGCAGCACGGTGATGGTCTGCAGCGCACGCTCGAGGGTCCCGCGGGCGCGGATGCTCTCCGTGTGGATCTGCATCCCGATGTCGCCCTTGTCGATCTGCACCGCCGTGGACCCCACCCAGTCCGCCGCGATTCCCCGCTGCGTGGTCGTAGGCGACGTCGGATAGAGCTTCGTGAAGTCGCCCACGGCCCACGGAATCGCCTGGCCCATGGGGTTGGCGCCCATCGCCACCACCTGGACGTAGAACGTCCCGGGAGGCGGGATGGCGCCCCCTGGTTTGTCCGGGTTCACGACGAGCGTGTTCGCGATGGTCGCGTTCTGGGGCTGCGCGAAGAGGCGCCGCTCTGCCGGGATGAACGGCCCGTTGCAATCCACGATGGTGCCGCTGTCCGGCGGACCTCCATCCGGTTGCGGTGTGACCGTGCCGCTGTCCGGGGTTTCGCCGGCGTCGACCTCGGGGTTGCCCGTCCCGCTGTCAGCGCTCGTACCTCCGTCGACCAGAGGGGTGGACGCGTCGGCCGGGACGGACCCGTCGGGCGTCGTGACGCCCCCGGGTTCCCCGCAAGCGCAGGCGAGGAGGAGAAGGAGGAGTGAGCGGGGGAAGGTCATGAGAGGTGGGGGAGTCAGCATCTCATCGAATGGCGTCCGGGATGTCGTGATGCGCTGCGCAAGGGCGAGACAGGACGTTGAAAGAACGCTAGGAGTTCCAAGGAAGTTGCAGCCCCGGAAGCTCCACCGGACATCCCCCCGGAACCCCCCCGTTCGCGTCGAGCGTTGCGCCGTCAGGCGCAGAGTCGAGATGGGATGAAGAGGTCGCCTCCTCCAACCGGCTAAAAAGCCGGTTGAGCGCACTCAAGGTGCAAGGAGAAGGCGACCATGACGAGTCCTATCACGACGACTGTTGGATGCGATCTAGGCGACACCACGACGGC
>JBGART010000112.1:0-11746 GCA_044230055.1 Myxococcaceae bacterium
ACGGCGGCATCCACCAAGTGCGAATGGAAGCGTGGCGGAACGAGTTCTCGGATGCACCGGACGTCAGGGCAATGCTCCGGAGGGGCCTCTGCTTGACACGAGGCGACCTCTTCATGGAAGACGTCGGCAGTGCTCCCGAAACGTGGCTCATGGGCCGCTTCGCTCTGCTCGAAGCAAACCGGCAAAGTGCCGTGCGTGGGTTTGGGCCACCTCTCGACTATGCGCCTGACAGCGCAACGCTCGAGGCGAGCGGGGGAGGCGCCCGACTGAGAAGAGCTGTTCCTCCGACGGAATGGCCGGCCAGATGGGTTCGCCATCCGACGGCGAAGACTAGTGAGCGGGCGAAGTGCCGCGCATGAGCTCCGTGGGAGTTGCATGTCCCCGCTCGTTGCTGGCCGCACTGTGTGCGCTCCTCGGTGCCACGCCCGCGCTGGGGCACGCGGGGTTGCCGGAGTCGTCTTCCATTGAGCTCCGGCCCGGCGTCGCCGGCAGTCTCTTCGTCGGCACCACCTTCGGCGCCCTCACCACGTCCGATGATGGGCAGCGGTGGACGTGGATCTGCCCAGAAGCCATGGCCTACGGCGGCTGGCGGCCGCAGCGCTTCCACTGGTTGACCTCCGGGGACCTCGTGGCGCCGACGGGCGATGGGCTGCTGGTCTCCTCGGACTCCGGCTGCAGCTGGCGCATGCACCCGTTCTTCGTCACCCGCGCGGCGAACAGCCTGGCCGTGCACCCGTCGCGCCCGCGCGTGCTCTACGTCACCGGGGGCCGCAGCGAAGCGGACAGCGGGCTGTGGCGCTCCGACGATGCGGGCGCGACCTTCACGCCCACCGGGCTCGTCAGCACAGGCGTGGTGCTCACCCAGGTTCTCCTCGCCGGCGAGCGCGGCGTCTACGTCACCGGCTACCGGCCGGCCTCGCGCGAGGGCCTGGTGTTCTACAGCGACGACGAGGGCGCCACCTTCGAGCTTCGCGTCCCCAAGGTGGAGGGCCTGGACAGCAGCTATGCCCTGACCGGCCTGGCGGTGAGCCCCGTGGCGCCGAACCGGCTGTTCGCGCGCATCACGCATCAGCTGGACAGCGTGGCGGTGCGCAGCGACGACGGCGGGAAGACGTTCACCCCCGTGTTCACGGCGGAGGACTACGTGCAGGAGCTGGAGGTCTCCGCGGACGGGAGCACGGTCTGGCTTGCCACCTACAACCGCATCTACCGGGCGACCGACGGCGGCAAGTCGTTCGCCATGTTGGAAAGCCCGGAGGGCAACGCCTGCGTGCGGCGGGACGGCGCGGCGCTCTATGGGTGCGGCTCCGCCTGGGTGAACCACTGGTCCGTCGCGCGGACGAAAGGGGAGGGCTGGGAGGTGCTGCTGACGCTGGACCGCATCGACGGCGCCTCGGGCTGTCCCGCGGGCACGCCGGTGCGAGAGCTGTGCGGGCCGCTCTGGCCTCAGATGGCCGCCGCCCTGGGCACGCCCTGGCCGCGAGTGGTGGATGGCGGCGCGCCGCAAGATGCAGGTGCGCCCGAGGAGGATGCCGGGACGCAGCCGAGGCCGCCGCCGGAGTTGGCCCCGCCTGCCCTCCCGCGCGGGTGCAGTTGCGCCGCTTCCGCCGGGGCGCCGGCGCTGTTCTTCGCCGCGCTGCTGCTTACTCGAGCTGCAGGCCGCAGTCGGAGCAGGCGCCGTCCTTGAGCGGCGCGGCGGTGCCGCAGGCGGGGCAGGGGAGCTCTCCAGCGACTGGCTCCACAGGCGCGCGGGTTGCGGCCGGGGCGTCGACCGTCGCGAGCAGCGCCGTCCACCGGTCCTTGAGCAGCGTGGAGACCGAGGGCACATCCGCGCTGCGGACCACCAGCTGGACCTTCGGGCCGCAGCCGCCCTTCTCGCAGCACGGGTCAGAGCCGAGCACCGCCGGGATGCCGGCCTCGAGGCAGACGCGCCACAGCTCGCGGACCTCCACCAGGCCTCCTTGAGTGACGGGCGCCAGCTCGGCGTCCTGCAGCAGGTTCTCGGCTTCACGGGGCGTCAGCGCGCTCATGGGCGCGTCATACCGCACGCCCGGGGCGGTGGACGAGCCGCGGCGGCGTGACCAGCCTTGGGTCATGAGCCCATTCATCCCAGAGACCATGGAGGCGGTGGCGATAGACCGGTTCGGCGGCCCCGACGTGTTGCGCGCACGGGCGCTCCCGGTGCCGAGGCCCGGCCGCGACGAAGTCCTCATCCGGCTGGAGGCAGCGGGTGTGGGGGTGTGGGACCCGGCCATCCGCGAGGGAGAGTTCGACTTGGGCAGCGGCGGCTTCCCTCGCATCCTCGGCAACGACGGCGCGGGCACGGTGGTGGCGGTGGGCAAGGACGTGGAGGACCTGGTCGTCGGGGACCGCGTCTACGCCTACGCGTACGAGGGCGGGTTCTACGCGCAGTACGTGGCGGTCAAGCAGAGCGAGGTGGCGCTCGCGCCCGCCAACGTGCCGACGGAGGAGGCGGGCGCGCTCGGCGCGGATGGCATCACCGCCCTCATCGGGCTGGAGGACAAGCTGCAGCTCCAGAGCGGCGAGACGGTGCTCATCGTAGGCGCCAGCGGCGGGGTGGGGCACCTCGCGGTGCAGCTGGCCAAGCGGATGGGCGCGCGGGTGCTGGCGGTGGCGTCCGGCGAGGACGGGGTGGCGCTGGTGCGGCGGCTGGGCGCGGATGGCGCGGTGGATGGGCGGCACGCGAACGGCGCGGCGTCCATCCGGGAGCTGGCGCCGGAGGGGATTGCCGCGGCGCTGGTGCTCGCGGGCGGGGAGGGGCTGGAGCAGGCGCTGGCTGGCGTGGCGCCCGGCGGCCGGATTGCGTACCCGAACGGCGTGGAGCCGGAGCCGCGCGGTCCACCGAGCGTGCGGATGATCGCCTACGACGGGACGCCCAGCCCGCAGGCTTTCGGCCGGCTCAATGATTGGATCTCCGGCGGGCCGTTCCACATCGAGCTCGGCCGGACATACCCCCTGGTGGACGCCGCGCGGGCCCACCGCGAGCTTCCGCAACACCATCTTGGAAAGTTTCTGCTCCGCATTCACGCGCACTGACGCGCGCGTCCGGGTCACCCGCCCGGAGAGCGGCCGTGCTTCAGAAATCGTCGGCCGAAAATTCGGTCCGGCGCACAGCGGCTGGTAAAGGGCTGGGGCCTTGCGCCCACGCTTCCTGACCTTCCTCGCTGCTGGACCTCGGCGTAACTCCCCACAGGTGAACTGGTGACCTTCTTCCTTCGCGGTGCTCCTGCGCGGGCGCTGTGGCTGACGGGTGCGCTTCTCTCCACGGGTGTCTCTGCCGCCCCCGCAGGACGGTGGGGTTGGACGGAGGGCGCCTGGAAGCAGCCGAAGCTGTTCCGCCCGGGGCCCTGGATGGCGGAGCCCCCGGAAGAGATCCGTGCCGCCCCGGCAGCGCCCACGCCGGGCGCGGCGACCTTGATGGTGGTGCCGGCTGAGGCGCCGGCAGGGTCCACCGGCGCGCCGCATCCGGAGGTCTCCGCGCCCGCAGTGGTCGTCCCGGAGCTGCCGCCCGCGCCGTACCGCGGCTCCACCCTGGCCTACCGCAACACGGTCTCCGCCATCGCGTTCAACCCGGCGGCGGAGCCGACCTACAACCCGTTCTACGCCATGCAGCTGTCGCTGCAGCCGCGCTACTGGTTCAACAAGAAGATCTACGCGCGCGGCAGCTTTGACGTCCTGAGCGAGATTACCCAGTCGGATTCGACGAACGACCGGTTCGTCATTGGCGACCTCGGGCTGGCGGCGGGCGCGGACGGCTTCTACTCCATCCCCGTCGTGGGGGTGGACGTGTCCGCGGAGCTCTCGCTCTCGCTGCCCACCAGCAAGTCGACTCAGGCCAGCACGCGCGTGCTGAGCACCTCGGCGTCCTGGGTGCTGGCGCGGAAGTTCTTCGGCGCGCTTGGGCTCACGTATGCCGGCAATGTCGACAAATATTGGAACCGCGCCACCACGGGTTCTCCCACCGGCTATCTGGTCGGCGTCTGCGACCTGGGCACCAACACCGGCTGCGTGGACCGGCTCATCAACACCGGGCGCCGCAACGCCGACTGGGCTTTGACGAACGGCCTGAGCGCGTCGTTCAAGGCGAACAAGTGGCTCAGCTTCAGCTTGGGCGTGGGGGTGAGCACCGTCTTCCTGTATGGCCTGCCCGAGGTGGAGGCCATCTCGCTGCGTATCAAAGACCCCGCCAGCGCCCGCTTCCTGATGCAGACCAGCGCGGGCGTGTCGGTGAAGCCGACGGATGAGCTGACCGTGGGCTTCGCGCTGCGCTCCGCGTACGCGCAGCTGGCGCCGGATGGGAGTTATCGCGTTCCGCTGTTTAACCGTTTCACGCAGCTGTCCGTGGAGCTGGGTCTGAACATCGCGAGCCTGGTCGCGCGGATCCGCTCTTGAGTTCCGTCATGTCGAGGGGAGAATCGATGCAAAGAAGGGTGCAGTGGCTGCTGCTGGCTGGCGCGACGCTGTCCATCGTCTTCGGGGCCGCGGGGTGCGCGAAGCCCAGAGACCCCATCAACCGCGTCCAGCCCAACTATGTCGACAAAACAAAGCTGGCGGACCAGTGGTACTACCAGCGGACCGTTGTCGACATGCCGGCCGCCAACGGCTTCACGTTCATCGGCGCGACGGACCAGAAGGGCGTCAGCCGGATCACCTGGGACATCCAGCAGGACTTCCTCTACGCCCGCCGCCACACGGAGCTGATCAAGAACGCGGACGGTGAGAGCGGCCTGGAGAAGAACAACGGACGGTATCAGGGCGAAGTGGTGGCGGCCTTCCGCATCCAGAAGCACTTCGACATCGCCCGGCCCTACAACGACACCACCGGCGAGGAGATCAACGTCCTCGTCGAGAACGACATCGACCGGCCCTGGTACGAGCGCCGCTACATGCGCGTCGACTGGTCCCGGAACCTGGTGCTGAACTACAGCCTGGACTTCGAGAAGAGCTCCGTGGAGTCCGTGCCGTACTACGTCCAGGAGTTTGACCCGGTCACCGGCGCGCGCAACCCGGACGCGCCTGCGTTCGACTGGGAGAACGGCTACTTCGACATCACCAGCAAGCTCTTCGCGCAGGGCGGCGCCATCGACTACCCGGGCCGCGGGAAGATTCCGCTCTGCTGGCTGGACGAGCTTCTGGAGTGCGGTCCGGCCGAATACACCATCCGTCACAGCTTCAAGAAGATTGACCCCAAGAACAACTACGTGGCGGTGCCGTACAAGGGCGCGCTCACCGACATGTTCGGGTTCTTCTGGACGGACCGGTTGGTTTACGACTCCCGCACCGGACTTTTGGAGCAGAGCCGCGAGCGCTTCCTCAACCGCTACAACCTCTGGAAGACCGTCTCCGGCGTGAAGGTCCCCAAGCCCATCGTCTACCACGTGAACCGCGACTGGCCGAAGGAGGACAAGGTCCTCATCGAGTCGGCGCGCGCGGTGGTGGACCAGTGGAACCAGGTGCTGGTGGAGACGGTGAACGCCGCCGGCAACCTCGTCGCCGGCGACCGCATGCTCATCCTGTGTGAGAACAATCCGGTGCAGGCAGGAGATCCCGAGGAGTGCGGCGCGGAGGGCACCTCCCCGCGCCTGGGTGACCTGCGCTACTCGTTCCTCGCGTTCGTGCCGAAGTACATGACCTACGGCCTGCTGGGGTTCGGCCCTTCGAACGTGGATCCCGAGACCGGAGAGATCCTGGGCGGGATGGTCTATTTGTATCACCACAACAACGTGGCCGCGTTCCGCGTGCAGGAGATGGTGGAGCTGCTCAACGGCACCATGTCTTCCAGCAACTTCATCACCGGCGTGGACCTCACCTCCTGGCGCAACACCATGGGCGGCGGCGGGGACGCCAACCGCACCTACGGGTTGGAGTCCGCGGGCGAGCTCATCAAGAACCTCGCCGACGGTCCGACGGCTCGCTACTGGGAGGCGATGCGGCAGCCGCCCACCGAGCAGGACGTGGCGCTGCAGCGTCAGCGCGGCCTGCGCGACTTCACCGCGCCGTACCTGGCGGACATGTTCGAGCGCCAGACGCACCTGCGTGGCGACACCGACACCTCGAACGGCAGCCTGTCGCGGCTGAAGGACACCGAAGTGGAGGACATGCTCCTCAACGATGAGATCTACGCCGGCCTGGGGATTGACCCCCGGCTCACGCTGACCGCGGACGCGAAGGGCCAGGCCAGCATCGCGCGGCAAGGCTTCGCGCAGTACGCGCGGGACCGTGAGCGCGTGCGTCAGCAGTTTGCGGAATCGCGGAACATGTTCCTCCCGGAGATGGCGGACGACGCGATGCTCGGCCTCGCCCGGGAGCTGGGCGAGCGGAAGCTGCCCTCCGCGCAGGTCTACGACATCATCCGCGGGACAATCCTGCGCAACGTGCTCGCGCACGAGATGGGTCACACGTTCGGTTTGATGCACAACTTCGGCGGGTCGGACGACGCCATCAACTACTTCGACCAGTACTGGGAGCTGCGCGCGGCGGACGGGACTGTGAAGCCCCGCGTGGTGGATCCGGTGACGCCGCAGGAGGTCCAGAAGAAGATCTACAGCAACGCCTACAGCTCGGTCATGGACTACGCCGGGCGCTACACGCTGGATGACCGCGGCCCCGGCAAGTACGACCGGGCGGCGCTGCTCTTCGGCTACGCGGGCAAGGTGGAGGTCTTCGCAGACGCGGCGGGCGTCCCCGTCGAGGACTTCCGCGACTGGCACGACCGGGACGGCGACATCCTCCGCCTCCTCCCCACCGGCCCGAAGGCGGTGCACTACACCAGCTTCTACAACCGCATGAAGGAGAAGCTGTATCAGCCGCAGAACCGCATCCTGGTCAACGTGTCGGACCTCTCCGCCGACCTGTCGACGGACCAGCAGGGCCGGCCGCGCGTCCCGTACATCTACTGCTCCAACACGCGGGCGGACCTGAGCGACCACTGCCTCACGCGGGACTTCGGCGCGGACTCGTCGGAGCGGATGAAGAACCTGCTGGACGAGGTGGACACCTGGTACGTCACCCGCAACTTCCCGCGCGGGCAGATCTCCACTGGCCACGGCAACTACGTCTCGCGCTACTACAACAACGTCTACGGCCGGATGAAGCACTGGAACGACGAGTTCGGGCTCTACAAGGAGCTCCTCCCGCGCTTCTACACGCCGGCCCAGCTGACGGCCTTCTACAGCGACCCGGTGGAGGGCTGGGGCACCAAGGTCTGGAGCGTCCAGAACGCCTTCAACAAGCTGGTGCAGACCATCCTGATGCCGGACGTCGGCTCCTACCGCACGGTCACCGGACCGGACGGCGCGCAGCTGCTCAAGAACGTCCCGGGCTCGCAGCCGGAGGTCACCCTCGGCGTGGACCGGGCGCGCTTCTTCCGGACCAGCTGGGACACCACGCGCCGCGACTGCGGCTACGCCTGGTGGGAGTGCCTGCACCACGTGGGCTTCTACCTGGACAAGGTCATGGCCATTGAGGCGCTGACCGACAGCCAGACGGACTTCGTCGGCCGCAGCACGCCGGAGGACATCCGCCGCTGGCGCATTGGCTACTACGGCACGTTCGGGCCGCAGATCACCAAGCTGAACCGGGCGATCATGGGCCAGAACTTCAGCCAGGTCGGCCCCTACATGGACAACGGCGAGCTGGTGTTCCCGAACTACGCGGGCGACCTCAAGAACGCGCACACCGGCCTGGTGGACCCCTTCACCTCCTTCAGCATCACGCTCTACTGGCAGGTGTTGGGGATGGCGCGCTTCGCCGCGAACTTCGACCACAGCTTCGTCGACGAATCCCGCGTCTTCTTGATGGGCACCGGCAGCGCGCCGCAGGTGTCCAGCGACTGGATTGTGACCTACCGGGATCCGAAGACCTTCCTCTCATACTTCGCCCTGCGCTACCCGAAGCCGGGACAGGGACCGGGAGCGGGCGAAGCCATCATCAACCGCGCCAACATGCTCCTGGCCCGGTCCGAAGACTGCGACCCGAACTTCTCCACCCCGTCGCCTGACGACAACTGCGTCGCCCCCACTGGCGGCCACTCCCGGGCCTCGGCCAGCGCCATGCTCGCGGACCACAGCGCGCTCATCAAAGCGCTGCTGTTCGTGAGCAACCGGCTCAACCTGGGCGACCCGTACAACCCGGACAAGCCCTAGTCGATAAAGGGTGCCGAAATGGGGACAGGCTGCTTTTCTTCGGAAAAGTAGCCTGTCCCTTTTTTCTGCTCCCCCGCCCGCCTGGGTGGATGTGTTGAACGCGCGCAGACTGAGCCTCTGGAAGCGCCGCGGCGTTCTGTTTCACCATGGGGGTGGGGGAAACAGACATCAGAGCCAGTCGACCACTCAGGGGTTGGCGCGCGCCGCGGCTGCTCGCGGTGGTCCTCCTGTGCTGCGTCGGATTTCCCGTGTTGGGCGCGGACGACGCGCTCCCCGCAGAGCCCACGCCGAAGCCGGATGAGGCGGGCCTCGAGAGCCTGCTGGGCGAGTCAGTGGTGTCCACGGCCTCCCGCACGGCGGAGTCCGAGAGCGAAGCGCCGGCCACCATCTGGACCATCAGCGGCACGGATCTGAAGCGCTACGGCATTCAGTCCATCGAAGAAGCCATCCGTTTCCTCGGCCACGCGATGACCAGCTACGAGTACGACAGCCGGTTGAACGCCGCCTTCGGCGCGCGCGGCTACCTCTCGGACAATCTGGGCCTGCACCTGGCGGTGCTCATCGACGGGAACCAGGCGGGCGGAAGCGCGAAGACCGCCCGGGGCACGCAGCCGTACTTGATGCCCATTGAGCTCGTCGACCACCTCGAAGTGGTCATCGGCCCGGGCTCGGTCGTCTACGGCAACAGCGCCATGCTCGGCGTGGTCAACGTGGTCACGCGCAGCGCCGCGTCACTGGAGGGCACGCATGTCGTCGCGCAGCTCTCCGCCGGCCTCCCGGCAGATGAGTGGGCGAAGGACTTGAGCTGGGGCGAGCTCTGGAGCCGCGCGGCGGTCTACGGCGGCCAACGCTTTGACGTCGGCGGGGAACCCTTCGCGCTGGCCTGGCACCTCGGCCTGCGGTGGGACCGGCAAGAGGGACGCTCCGTCTGGCACCCGGTGAGCGGGGCGGATGTGTTCGAAGATCCGCTGGCCGCGCACACCCGCGAGGACGTCTTCAACCGGGACTTGCAGGCGCGGCTCTTCGCGCGGGCGACATGGGGGCGCTGGGCCTTCCTCTCCTGGGTGGGCTTCAACCGCGGCACGGGTACCGGGCCGGTGAACGGCAGCGCAGACTCCCGCTTCATCGAGCCCGAATACGGCTTCGACGCGGCGTGGTCCCGCCACATCGGCGATCGCGGCAGCTTCGCCTTGCGCGCCTACGCCGTCGTGTACGACTCGCGGGTGAGCACGGTCACCTACGGCGGGGACGAGGCCCACTGCCTGGGCGCGGTGGGGATGGACACCTGCTACGACACTGTCCAGTACGTCAGCGTCAAGCCGTTCCTGGAGCCGGTGCTGACCTGGGACTGGAAGCAGGACGGGACGCACGTCACCACGCTGGGTGCGCAGGGCTTCATCGACGGCAGCATCATCACCACCAGCGTCACCGCGACGGACGACTCCCGGAGCGCGGTGGACGAACCCATCCTCGCCCCCATCCCCAACGGCGCGCTCTACCTGCAGCACATCTGGCGCGCCCGCTTCGGCACCCTCAACGTCGGCGTGCGCGGAGACCTTGGCCTCTTGGGGAGCTCCCTCTCGCCGCGCTTCGCGTACAGCACCAGCCTGTGGACGGGCGGGACGTTGAAGTTCGCGACGTCCACCGGCTTCCGCACGCCCACCATCACCGAGCGCTACCTGGAGATTGAGGACTTCCTCACCTCCAACCCGGACATCCAGCCGGAGCGCGTCCACTCGCTCGAGGTGGACCTCGGGCAGCGCTTCGGCCTGCAGCGGCTCCAGGCGTCCTTCTTCTTCACCTACTGGAGTGACCTCATCACCACCCGCGGCGTGCCCATCAACGGCCGCTCCATCACCCAGTTCGCCAACCAGCGCAACGTGTGGAGCGCGGGCGTGAACTTCGGCTGGCAGGGCGCGCACGGGCCGTTCGACTGGGGACTCTCGCTCAACTACGCGCCGGGCAGGCGGGCGATGCCCAAGGGCATCCTCGGGTACAGCGACCAGGAGCTGGCCGACATCCGCGTCCGGAGAGAAGCCCTGGACCAGTTCGGCTGGAGCGCGCTGGGGACGGTCTTCCTCCCGGCGGACGGGATGCCGGACTTCTACGCCCCCGCCCACGTGTCCTGGTCTCTTGGCGAGAACCTGCCCAGGCTCTCCGTCGCCGTCAGCGTGAGCTCGCCGCGGATGCGCGCGGGCTACGCGAACGATGACACGATGCTGGACCTGCGCAACGTCGACGGCCCGCGGCTCCCCTGGTCGGTCGACGTGCGCGGCGCGGCGGAGCTGCAGGTGGGCGAACGGGTGGGGCTGCGGCTCACGGTCTCCGGCCGCTCCCTGCCGACCGTGGCCAACCCGCCGCGTGTGGGAGACACCACCGGGCCGGATCCCCGCGGCGGACTGGGCGTCGTGTCCAGCCCGAGCGCGCCCATAAGCGCCATGTGCGAAGTGAGCCTGCGCCTGTGAGGACCTGCGGCTTCAGAGGGCTGTTGCTCGCGGCGTCATTGGCGGCCACCGCCGCCCACGCTGATGAGCTGCCCGTGGCCCTCCAAATTCAGCTCCTGTCCAACATGACCACGTACATCGCCAACATGCGGCCGCCCGACGGGTCCCCCGTGAAGGTGGTGGTGGTGCAGGCGCCCGCGGGCACGCCCACCCGCAGCGCGCAGTCGCTGTTCAACGCCCTCCAGCAGGCCGGCAAGCTGGGAGGCTTCAAGGTGGAGCCGCGGCTCCTGCCGTTCGCGGACGCCAAGGCGCTCGCCGCGGCGCTCGCCGCGGAGAAGGCGCAGGTGGTGTACCTGACCTCGGAGCTCAACGAGAAGGCCGCGGCGGGCGTGGTGGAGGCGCTCGGCACCTCCGGAACGGTGAGCGTCTCCTCGGTGGCGGACCACGTGCGGCTGGGAGTGGTGCTGGGCTTCTCGCTGGTGGAGGCGCGCCCGAGAATCCTGGTCAACCTCAAGCAGGCCGCGAAACAGGCCATCAAGTTCGACAGCGGCTTGCTGCGCCACGCGGTCATCGTGGACCGCTAGCAGTATCGACGCCCCGCTCGTCTCGAGGAGGAGACCGGCCCTGGCCGGCCATTTCGTCGGAGGAACAGCTCCTTCAAATCGGGCACCTTCCCCCGCTCGCCTCGAGCGGGGCGACGCGCAGCGGCGCGTAGTCGAGATGTCGGCAGTGGGTTCGAGGATAGGCGGAGGCGCGCTCCGCTGCGCTCGAAATGGCGGATGGGTCGCGTGGCGTCCAGAGGTCTGCGCCGGGCCGGAGTGTTCGGGCTGCGGGCTTCGGGGAAGGGTGTCTCGGGCTGCGGGCTTCGGGGAAGGGTGTCTCGGGCTGCGGGCTTCGGGGAAGGGTGTCTCGGGCTGCGGGCTGCGGGGAACGGTGTCTCGGGT
The DNA here is from genome assembly GCA_044230055.1 of Myxococcaceae bacterium. Taxonomy (GTDB): domain Bacteria; phylum Myxococcota; class Myxococcia; order Myxococcales; family Myxococcaceae; genus JBGART01. The sequence continues at coordinate 11,554 of JBGART010000112.1, forward strand.
AGGGGTAGGGGTAGGGAGCACGCGTTCGCGTTCGCGTTCGCCTTCGTTCACGGCCCACTCGATGCGGATCGGACGTTAAGGCGCGCAGTTTCTGGGGATTCCGGGTTTCCTAAGGGAAACAACCAGGGAGGCCCGGGCCGTACTTCGCTTAGCGGGCGAAAGCCCGGGCCTCCCCGAGGGGGGCGAGCATGCC
>JBGART010000052.1:0-69582 GCA_044230055.1 Myxococcaceae bacterium
CGCCCGCGCTCGTCGAGAGAGTGCTTCAGCAGCGAGTATCTCTGCGCAACCGGAGCGCCCCTGTCCACAGCGCCGACAGATCACGTCTTGGCGTGCCAGTCGATCAGAAACCGATCACTTAATTCCGTGACGGGCACTTCATCGCGGTTTCGAGCGAGTTGGTCGACGAACGGTTGCATCTGGCTGCCGCGCGCGGGGCCCGCCGACTCCACCGCGGTTCGGGTTCGGGCCAGCTCCGTTGGGGCAGGGCGTACGTCACGCCGTCCCCCGTCCTCCTCAGGGATGTGCTGCACCCATTCGTGAGTGCTGCGGTAGAGCAGGCACAGCGTTAACGGCGCTGAGGAGAAGCCGGCCGGGCCTGAGACGCGCGGTGCCGCGAGTACGCCCGCATCACCTTGACCACGTAGTACTGCGTCTCCGCGTTTCGCGGCATCACGCCGTCGTCCACCGCGCCGGGTCCCGCGTTGTACGCCGCAATCGCGAGGCGAAGATTCCGAGTCCTGCGCAGGTTGCCGGCGAGATACCGAGCGCCCGCGTCGACGGCCTCCGCGGAGTCGAACGGGTCATCGACCTTGAGCTGCCGCGCGGTGCCCGGCATGAGCTGCGCGAGCCCCATCGCCCCGGCCGCGGAGATGCGGTGGGGCGAGTCCGAGGACTCCACCTCGATGATGGCCTGCAGCAAACCTGCGGGAAGCCGATGGCGCTGCTCCGCCGCGCGCACCTGCTCTGCCGTCGGCGGATGCCCGCGCCACATGCAGCCCGGGACGTGCGCAGCGAACAGCCCGAGCGCGCGCCCCTTCTCCGCGAGGAAGAACGGAGACAGCGGGAACACCGCGCTGTGGCCCACCAGGGCCACGCTCATGTTCAGCGCGCACAGCGGCGCGGCGGCGACAATCATCAGCTGCTGCCACCAGGCGAGCGCGAGAAACTTCCGGACGAGCCAGCGGCCCGCGCGAGCGAGAGGGCGGTACACGGACACGAACGTTAGTGCGGCAGCGCACCGCCGTCCAAGTCAGGGCCGGCTGCGGACATTCGGAGGTCGCCAAGCTCAAGGGTCTGGTCGGGATACAGGGTGAGCTCGCGGCGCAGGGGCCTGTACCCCTTCGCGATGACGACCAGCGAGCAGGGCTTGGGCACCTGCTGCGCGAGCTGGAAGCGGCCCTCTGCATCCGTGGAGAACCAGGCGAAGCCGACGCTGAGCTGCGCTTCGGCGATGGGCTTGCCCGTGGCGTCGTCAACGACGCGCCCCACGACCGTGGCCTCGCCGGTGATGCGGATCTCCACTGTGTTGTCCTCGCCCGCAATGACGCGCAGCTGCGCGGCGCCCGTGCGGCCGTCCTCCGTGCGCACGGTCAGGTCCGTGAGCCCCGGTTGCGCGTCAGGGATCCGGAAGACGGCCTCCGGGAACCGCCACTCGCCGCGACCGAGCGATACGCTCGTGCCCTCCGCCGCCGCCACGCGAGCGAAGACGATGAACCCGTTCTGCGGTGCGGCGCTGGTCAGGAGGAAACGCCCGGAGATGGATGCAGCGGCTTCCAGCGTGAGGGTTACCTCGCCCGCTTTCGAATCGACGACCGCGCGCGCTTTCCGGCCGCCGTTTTGCGCCACGAGGATGACCTGACCTTCGTTCCAGTCCGGCGAATGGACCTCGAAGCGGCCCTCGTCGTCGCTCAGGGCGGTGCCGGTCGATCGCCCTCCGGCCGGCGTGTAGGACACCATGGCCCCCACGGAGGGCGCGCCGGCCGCTTCGAGCACCACGCCCCGAAGCCTCGTCTGACGTGGCGAGAGCAGAAGCTCCACCCGCGTGCCCCTGTCGGCCTGAACCTCGACCGGCACGGGCGTCCGTCCGGACTCGCGAGCGTCTTCCGTGACGGCGGAGAGGTTGTAGCTGCCGGGCTGCAGCGGAAGGCGAAAGGAGCCATCGGCCGCCGCGACAGCGCTGCCCACCCGGTCTCTGGGTCTGCCGGCGCCTGCGGGGAGCGCGGTCACAGTCACAACCGTCGTGAGCGGTCCGCCCTCTTGGCGCCGGACCGTTCCCTCGATGTGCCCCGCCGTCGCCAGGACCAGCTCTCCGACCGACGCCGTTTTTCCCTCCGCGAGCTCAGCCGTGCCCACGACCGCCGGGCTCGCAGGAGCCTGCCTCGCTTTGACGACGCCCTGGCCCGCGGGAAGGCCGTCAATGCGAAAGCGACCCTCTGCATCCGTGCGCGCCTGGCCCGCGCCCGGGGAGAACGCGAGGCCCGCCTCTACCCAAGCTTTGTCGATGCCCCGCCCCTGCGGGTCGACCACGCGGCCGTCCACGGCGGCGCCCTTTGTGAGCGCCAGCTCGAGGTTGAACGCTTGCCCTTGAACGAGCGTGATCCCCCCTAGGTAGCGCGACCGGTAGCGACCCGAGAGCACCTCCACGTCGTACGCGCCCCTGCTCAGCGACTCGAAGTTGAACTGCCCACGGTCGTCCGAGTGGGTGCGCGCGACTTCTGAGCGCGTCCGGTTCCTCCACACGCTCACCTGCGCCCCGGCGACAGGCCGGCGCGTCTCCGCGTCGACGACTCGCCCAGTGATCGAGGCCGGCTTGCCGAGCACCAGCGTGATTCCCTTGGCGGTCGACTCGCCCGCGACGACCACTGCCGGGTCCGCCGCCGCGGTGGCCGTGCCCTTCCGCGCTGAGAGCTCTACATGTCCCGGAGCGACCTCAAGCGAGAACGTGCCGGAGCTGCCGGTGGTCGTCGCCCAGGCGCTGCGGCGGCCCATCGCGACGACCTCCGCGTCCGCGACGGGCTGGCCGTCTTGCTCCACCACGCGGCCCTCGAGGTAGCTGGCAGGGCCCAGCACCAGCTCCAGGGGCGCAGAGGTCGGCGCGCGAACGGTGAGGGCCTTGGGTTTCGCATGGCCGGCGGCGGTCGCCTCGACGGCGTAACGGCCGGGCGCCACAGCGTCGAAGCGGAACTCGCCGCGTCCGTCGCTGCGAACGACCGTCTGCTCCTCGGCGGGAGGGGAAGCTGGGAATCCCTCCACCACCGGCGTCAGCGCCACGTCCGCAAGCGGCACGGGTTCACGCCCCTTCTTCGACAGCACGCGGCCGGTGATGCTGGAGGCGGCGGCGAGCTGCACCTCCACTCTCGTCACCCGTTCTCCTTGCGGCATCGCCACCTTCTGCCAGGCGCGAGGCCACGCTTCACTTCGGACGGAGAGGAGGTACTCGCCCGGCCCCACGCGGAGCTCCGCGAGACCTTTCGCGTCCGTCGCCCCAGCTCCGGCCGCGCGCCACCCGCGGCCCCCTCCATACGAGTCCCGGCGGAGCAGCGACAGCGCCACCGCCGCGCCCGGCTGCGGCGCCCCGTTCGCCAGGACGAGCACCTCGAGCGACGCGCTCACGTCCAGCGGCTCCTCGCTCGGCGAGCTCGGCATCTGGAACAGCGGCGCATCTGCCGGCGAAAGGGCCGAACGCGCCTTCGCGCTCGAGCGCCGGAAGGGATTCGCAGCAGCGCCTTCCTTCGCGCCGCCCGCAAAGAGCCAGAGGCCAACGCCCAGGGCGAGGAGTGCGGCAGCGACCGCTGCGAGGCGGAGTCGGTTCATTGTTTGGGGAGCAGGATGTCGCCGAGCTCCTCGGTCTTGCCCGGGCTGAGGGTGAGGGGCCGCTGCTCCGGGCGGTAACCCTGCGCCCAGACGGAGAGCGTGAGGGGGCCAGGCGCCAGCTTGTCGAGGCGGAAGCGGCCGTCCGCCGACGTCCTCGAATAGGCGCCGTTCGAGGGCTTCGCTCCTATCGTGGCGTTCTGGAGAGGCTCTCGCGTGTCGGCCGCGAGCACCCGCCCGGAGACGGCGGCGCCCGGCTTGAGCGAGATCTCGGCCATCACGTTTGCTCCGGGCTCGACGGTCACCTCGGTCTCGCCAATCAGCCCCTCGGGGGTGGACGCCTTCAGCTTGACCCGTCCGGTCGGCACGTCCGTGCACTGGAAGGTATCTCACGCGAAGTTGAAGCTTTGGTCGATCACTCTGGGGAGGGAGGGCACCAACGAAGTGACGCTCAGGTTGAAGGCCTCCACCACACCGTCCGGTCGAACCACTCTGCCGTGCAGCGCGCCAGCAGGTCGGAGGCGCACGGTCGCCTCGGCCTCCGTGCCTTGAAGGACTGCCTCGCCGATTCTTCCGCCGTTACGCGCGACGACGCGGGCCGGCTTGCCCTTCGTCAGGGCGGTGAGCTCGAACCGGCCTTGCTCGTCGGCGCCGGTGGAGAGCTCGCCTGGCGAACCCGGCACCGAAATGCTCAGCGATGCGTAGATGGATGGCCTGCCGTCCGGCTCGAGGACCACGCCGTTGGCCGCGCCTGGCGAGTCCATCGGGATGTCCACCTGGACGGTCTTCCCCGCCTGAACGGTGGCCCGCGCGCCGCCGCTGGAGCGGGAGCGGCTCCCGTCACCCGGCATGGCGAAGAGCCCATAGTCACCGGCTGGGAGCTCAATTCGGAACTCCCCCGTTGGGCGGGTGATTGCGCTGACCTGCCCGTACTCCACGGTGGCTTTGAGCTCATGCCCCGCGATGATCGCCGGCCCCTCAAGGGGCTTGCCGCCCGGCCCCTTCACACGGCCCTCCAGCACGCCGGTCTCCACCAGCACGAGGTCCACCCGCTCCTCGCCGCCCTTCAACGCCACGGTCCGATGGATGAAGCCGGACCGGTCGGACCTCTGGACGGAGAGGGTGATGCGTTCGCCCTCCAGCTGCTGGAGGCGATAGCGGCCTTCCGCATCCGTCTGCGTCGTCGGCTCCAGCTCGGCGGCGAAGGAGGAGAGCGAGCGCGCCCGCACCCACGCGCCGGCGACGGGCCGCCCGTTTGGCTCCGTCACTGTGCCCCAGAGCGCGCTCGTCCCGCGGAGCTCGAAGCTCAGCGGGAAGCGCTGGCCGGGCAAGGCGACCAGGCTGAAGCGGTTCTCCCGGGTGTAGCCGCTGGCTCGAGCCTCCACGTCGTACGCCCCAGGCGGCAGGCGGTCGATCTGGAATCGCCCTTTCGCCCCGGTCAACGCCCGCGCGATCTCCCCCGCAAACCGACTCGTGACCTTCACTTCAGCGCTGGCGATGGGCGTGCGACCTTCGCGGCTCACCACCGAGCCCGAGAACCCCGCTGCGGCGCGCAGTTGGAGCTGGAGACCCTTCCGCGTTTCTCCAGGCGCGACGGACAGGTCCCGCAGCGACCCCGCGAGGTCGCCCTTTCGCGCGAGAAGGAGCGTCGTCCGCGTGGTGACCTCGAGAGAGAACGCGCCGCTGGCGCTGGTGCTCGTCGATTCGACGGACGACGCAAACCCACCGGAGCTCCGCGCCTGTACCTCCGCGTCAGCCACCGGCGTGCCGTCCTCCAACCGCACGAAACCTTCGACGAAGCCGCTGCCTCGAAGGCGGATGAGGAACTCTCGCTCCAGCGGAAGCTCGACGTCCGCCAGCACCCTCCTGCCGACGCCTGCTGCGCGTGCCTCCAGCGTGTAGTGCCCGGGCGCCAGCCCGTCGATGCGGAAGTTGCCTGCGCGGTCGCTCGCGGCGAACACCCGCTCTGCTTCAGGAGCCGAGGCCACCTGGAACGCACGCGAGGGCGCCAGGTGCGGCGTCAGCGTCAGCTCTGCGAGGGGCACCGGTCGCAGCCCTTGCTCCTGGACCGTGCGGCCTGAGAGCGAGACGGGCGTTGCGAGCTCTATCGCCACCGTCGTGCCCCGTGCAGTCTGCGTGAGCAGGCGCCGGCCGACCGCGAGGCCTTTCGCCTCCGCGACCACGAGGTACCGCTCCGCCGGAAGCCTGAGCCGCGCCCAGCCGGTCTCGTCGGTCCCCGCTTGTCCCGTCGGCGGCCAGTCCGCGGTGCCGTTCACGGGAGGCGGGTAGACGCGCACGTGCGCGCCGTCCACGGGCTTGCCCGCCGCGAGCACTTGCACGCCAAGCTCTGGTTCCTCCGCGGCAGGACGAGCCACGGCCGCCGCGGGTTCGGGAGTGGGCGGCAGCGCCGGCGGGGCGGCGGCGGGCGCGGGCTGGTGAGGTTCTGGCGCGGACGGCTTGCTACCCGGCAGGAGCGAGAGGCCCGCGGCCAGGGCCACGAGCAGGACGGCGCCACCTGCGAACACACGCGAACGGGCGGACACGGCGCGAGCGTAGATGTGTTCAGAACCGTTCGCGCGGGTCTCGGCCGGTGGTCTGTCAACCCACCCCTGCTCACCGACAAGAGAGGTCGCCTGCGTCGGAGGGGCGGGTAGAGTCGCGGCTTCTGGAGGGGAAGCCCATGGGACGCCAGCTGCTGGGTGCGGTCGCGGTGCTCGTGTCGTCCGTGGCGCTGGGCCAGCCGTGCCCGCCGGGTTCGGTGAGTCCTGACGGCGGTCCGTGCGCTCCCTGTGCGCCGGGGACGATTCAGCCGCTGGCGGGGCAGTCCAATTGTGACCCCTGTCCGGCCGGGCGATATCAGCCTGATGCGGGGGCGGTCACCTGTCTCGACTGCGCGCCTGGAGAGTTCCAGAGCAATGCCGGCTCCACGGCGTGCCTGGTGTGCAGTCAGGGGATGTATCAACCCAACGCCGCGTCGATTGCGTGTTTGCAGTGTGCGCCCGGCAAGTTTCAGAGTGACGTGGGGTCCACCGGCTGTCTCGATTGCGCGGTGGGGCGTTATCAACCTTTGTTTGGAGCCGCACTGTGTCTCCAATGCGCTCCGGGGAAGTATCAGGGCAACCCGGGTGCCACCGCGTGTCTTGATTGCCCGCCCGGGGGATATCAGCCGAACCTCGGCAGCAGCGGCTGCCTTCTCTGCGAGCGAGGCAAGTTCCAGGGCAACGCCGGCTCCGCCGCCTGCGTGGATTGTCAGCCGGGGACGTTCCAATCGAACCTCGGCTCCACCGGATGTCTCAACTGCGCGCCGGGCAAGTTCCAGGGCAACGCAGGTTCGACCGGGTGTCTGGACTGCGCTCCCGGCCAGTATCAGAGCAACGCAGCCTCCACCGCGTGTTTCACCTGCGCTCCCGGGACGTCCTCATCGGCGACCGGGGCGACCAGCGCCACCACCTGCGTGAACTGCTCGCCCGGGAAGTTTCAGGGCAACCCAGGCTCTGCCGCGTGCCTGGACTGCGCGCCCGGGAAGTTCGCTTCGATTCAGGGCGCCACCGCGTGCCTGGACTGCGCGCCTGGTAAGTTTCAGGGGAACGCGGGCTCCACGGCGTGCCTCGACTGCGCTCCAGGGAAGGTTCAGGGCCAGGCGGGGCAGGCCAGCTGCATTGACTGCACCCCCGGCACTTCTCAGCCGACGGCCGGGCAGACGACTTGCGTCAACTGTCCCGGTGGTCGCTATCAGCCTGACGCCGGCAGCGCTGCATGTCTGTCTTGCGTCGCCGGGACGTATCAGCCCGCGCCTGCACAGCTTGCGTGCTTGAGCTGCCCTGCCGGGAAGTTTCAGGCGCAGTCCGCTTCGGTGGCGTGCTTCGACTGCCCGCCCGGGACCTTCTCTGCCACGGCCAGCGCTGCGGCCTGCTCCCCCTGTCCGCCCGGCTATGTTCAGCCCAACGCTGGCGGGACGGCCTGCGTTGCCTGCGCGGCCGGGACGTATCTGGCGACCACCGGCGGGACCGCATGTCTCAATTGCGCGGCGAACACGTACTCGTCACCGGGCGCCACCGCCTGCGCGAGCTGCCCTCCGCCTCAGCTCTCCTCCACGGATTGTCTGCGCCAGACCTGCCAGAACGGCGCGGTCGCGACGGTCGCGGATGACAACGAGGTGCCGCCTGCGGACGCCATCGCCTGCACGGTGGACCACTGCGTGAGCGGCGTGGCGCAGCACACGCCAAACGCTGCGCTCTGCGATGACCTGGACCCCTGCACGACGGACCAGTGCGCCGTCCCGGCCGGGTGCACGCACATCGCGATTCCGTTCTGCGTCGCGTCGGATGGCGGTGACGGTGGTGGCGCGGATGCGGGCGCCGATGGCGGGGCGGACAGCGGCGTGACGGATGCTGGCGCTGCGGATGCTGGCGGCGTCGTGCAGGACGGCGGCGCGGACGGGGGCACCAGCGTCGTGGAGCCAGAGCCGGTGGGTTGCAGCTGCGCCGGGCTCCCGGGTGGAGCGGGCGTCGCGATGTTCGCGCTCCTCGCCCTGGGTCGCGGGCTGCGTCGGCGGAGGGCTACGGGTCGTCGGTGACGACGATCTCCAACTCCAGGGGCGTCTGCCGCCGCTCGAGCGAGAGCCGAGTGTTCGGGGTGCGGGCTTCGGGGAATGGTGTCTCGGGGGGCGGGCTTCGGGGAGCGGTCTCTCGGGTAGGGGTAGGGAGCACGCGTTCGCGTTCGCGTTCGCCTTCGTTCACGGGTAGGGGTACGGGCCGGGGTTCGGGTTCGGGACACCGCGCACGGCTCGTCCGGTCGCCGACCTGAAGGGGTTGCCCGTCGCTGCGCACCAGCCCGTGACCGCTGCCCGGGCCCGAACCCGAACCCGGGCCCGTACCCGTGAACGAAGGCGAACGCGAACGCGAACGCGTGCTCCCTACCCCTACCCCTACCCGAGACACCGTTCCCCGCAGCCCGCAGCCCGAGACACCATTCCCCGCAGCCCGAACAGTCCGGTCCGGCACTCAATGCGCCTGACGGCTCAACGCTCGAGGCGAGCGGAGGTGGCGCCCGGAGCAACACAGCGGCGCGGCGTTGTGCGTGGGTTTGCGCCACCTCTCGACTATGCGCCTGACGGCGCAACGCTCGAGGCGAGCGGGAGGCGTTCTCCGAACTCTCTACGGCAGCTGCGCCAGCTCCGCGAGGGCGAGGGGCTGGGCGGGGTCCAGGGAGAGCGCGACGGACACCTGCTTCCTCGCCTCCTCCAGCGCGCCCTGCGCCCTCAATGCCCGGGCCAGCTGCGCCCGCGCTTCGGCCGATGCCGGGGCGAGCTGGACGGCGCGCTGGAGCTCCAGCGTGCCGCGGGCGAGCTCCCCGGTGCGCACCAGCGCGGCGCCGTAACCGAGGGCGGCCTGCTCATCCTGCGGCCGCAGCTGGGTGGCCTTCGCGTAGTGGGGCAGCGCCTCCGCCACTCGCCCCTGCCGGGCGAGCGCGAGCCCACAGTTGTAGTGCGCGAGCGCGAACTCCGGCTGGCGGTCCAGCGCGCGGGCGTAGAGCGCGGACGCCTCGGCGTACGCCCCTTCGCGCGCCCGGGCGTTGCCCAGGTTCATCAGGGCGGTGGGCCACGTCGGGTTCAGCCGGACCGCCTCTTCGTAGTGCGTCACGGCCTCCGCCGTCGCGCCGCGTTCCTCAAGGGCCGCGGCCAGGTTGTTGTGCGCCATGAAGTTGTCCGGAGTCACCGAGAGCGCCTGGCGGAACACGCTCTCGCTGTTCTGGAACGCGGGCAGCTGCACGCGCGTGAGGGCGAAGAGCAGCGCAGCCAGCGCGAGGAGGGCAGGGCGCGGAAGCGGGCGGAAGCAGCAGGCCAGCCCGGCGACGAGGCCGCTGGTGGGCAGGTAGAGCCAGCGGTCCGCGAGCAGCTGCCCGCCGAGCTGGACCAGCCCGAGCACCGGCAGCAGGAGGAGCACGAACCACAGCCAGCCCACCCGGAGCGGCGCGGGCAGGCTCCTGGCGAAGAGCGCGGCCGCCACGGAGGCGACGCCCAGCGCGAGGGCGGTCACCGCCAGGCCCGGCGGCAACGTGCGCAGCGGGTGGAAGATGGACAGCGGCCAGGGGACGAACAGCCTGCCCACATAGGCGAGCAGCGCGACGCTGGCGTTGCCGAAGCGGTCCGGCAGCGGCACCGCGTCCAGCGACGAGAGCGCTCCGATGGAGCGCTGCGACACCACGGCCACCGCGGCGAAGGCTGCCATCAGGGCCAAGAGCGGGGCCTTCTCCAGCACGCGCGCACGCCAGGTCTCCCGGGAGAGGCGGCGCAGCGGCCAGCCGTCGAGGGCCAGCAGCAGGAGCGGGAAGGGCAGCACCGTGGGCTTGGCGAGCAGCGCGAGCAGCCACAGCCCGAGGACGTTGAGTTTTCGGCCCGCAGACGGTGCCTCCACCCAGCGGGTCCAGGCGATGAGCGCCAGGAAGAAGAGCGCGCCGCTCAGGACATCCTTGCGCGTGGAGACCCAGGCGACGGATTCGAGCCGCAGCGGATGGAGCGCGAAGACGACGGAGGCGAGCAGCGCGCTCGAGGCGCCGCCCGGGACGTCGCGCAGGAGCCGTCGCCAGGCGATGAAGCAGGCGAGGACGGCCACGGCGTGGAGCGCGAGGTTGGTGAGGTGGTGTGCGCCCGCGGCGAGGCCGAAGAGGCTCACGTCTGCCTGATGCGACAGCCAGGTGAGCGGCTGGAAGTGACCCGCCTGCGCGCTGCTGAACGCCCAGCGCAGGCCGCGGAGTGTGAGGCCGGCGCGGACCTCCGGGTTGGCGGTGACGTAGACGTCGTCGTCGAAGTTGAGGAAGTCGAACCCTCCGACGGGCCAGAACAGCGCTACTGTGGCGGCCACCAGCGCCACCGCAGGGACGACATCCTCACGCGCGCGGGGCTGCATGGCGCGGCATGGTACGTGAGCTTCGTCAGGGAGGGGACATGAGGAGCGCCGCACCTCACTTCCGCCGGGTGATGTTCGTGCTCCCGCCCACCGGCCGGTACTGCCGCGAGGACCGCTGTCAGTCGTACTTCGCGTTCGAGCTCATCCCGTCCATGCGGCCGCCCCTGGAGGAAGCCGAGGCAGCGGCCGGCGTGAGGCTGGCCGGCGGTGAGCCGCTTTTGCTTGACGCGCCGGCGGAGGGGTTGGACGTGGTGGCTTCGCTGTCGCGCGTGCAGCAGTGCAGCCCGGACCTGGTGGTGCTGAGCGTCACCTTCGGCTCGTTGAAGGACGACCTCGCGTTCGCGGCGGCGCTGAGGGAGCGCCTGCCCGGCCTCACGATTGCGCTGCGCGGGGCGCCGTGCTTCACGGATGCGGAGGCGCTGCTCCAGGCGAACCCGGCGGTGGATTTCCTCGCGCGCGGCGACTACGAGCGCGTCTTCGAGTCCCTGCTCCGCGACGGCGTGGCCCGCGCTGAGGGCGTCGTCTCCCGGGAGCGCGCTGGACCGCCGCCGCTGGACACGTCGCTGGATGCGCTCCCGCTGCCGGACCGGTCGGTCCTCAAGCCCGCGCTGTACCGCGTGCGCGGGACGCGCCGTCCCCAGGCGACCGTTCACGTCCAGCGCGGCTGTCCGTTCCCGTGCAGCTACTGCCTGGTTGCCACCGTCTCCGGCCGCAAAGCGCGGCATCGCAGCCCGCAGGGGATTGCGGCGGAGATGCGCGCGCTTTGGGACGAGGGGTACCGCGACTTCTACCTGCGAGCGGAGACGCTCACGCTGGACCGGGCCTGGGCGCGCGAGCTGGCCGGCGAGATTGCGCGTGAGGTGCCGGGGGCGCGCTGGGTCTCCACCACGCGAGTGGACTGCGTGGACGAACCCCTGCTGCACGCGCTGGCGGCCGGCGGCTGCTACGGGCTGACCTTTGGCGTGGAGACCGGCAGCCCGAGCATCGGCCAGCGCATCCACAAGCCGCCCGACGAGGCGCAGACCCGCGCCGCCTTCCGCGCCTGCGACAAGAGCGGCATCACATCCCTGCTCTACGTGATGCTCGGGTTCCTTTGGGAGACGCCGCGGACGGTGGAGGAGACGGGCCGCTTCGTCCAGGCGGTCCGGCCGGACCTGCTGACGCTCAACTGGGCGCATCCGTACCCGGGCACGCGCTACTACGAGGAGGTGAAGCGCTCCGGCCTGGCCTTCCGCCCCGAGCGCGCCCAGGCCGCCGCCGCGCTGGAGCCGCCCGGCATCTCGCTGCGTGCGCTCCGCCGCAGCGCCCTGGCGCTCACGGCCCGGCACTACCTTCGACCGGCTGTCGTGGCCTCGCTCGCCCGGAAGCTGGGGCCCGTCCTTCTGCCTGGTGCGGGGCTGCCAGGGCCGCGTTCCCTCGAGCGGAGCACCCCTGTACGGGCCTGATAGGCCGGGGTCTTCAAGGCTTCTCGAGGGTTGCTTGACTCGCCCAGCCGACTCCCGTAGATCGGCTCACCTTTTTGGGAGACTCTCTGGCAAGGCCCTGAAATGAGGGCAGAGCGCTGGTGGGTACTCCTTCCCAGCTCGAGGGGTGTTGCGATGTACGCAGTCATTCGGACCGGTGGCAAGCAGTACAAGGTGGCGGAGGGCGACGTCCTTCGCATCGAGAAGATCGCCGGCGCGGTCGGCGGCGACGTGACGTTCACGGAGGTCCTGCTGGTCGGCGGTGGCGAGAGCCCGAAGGTGGGCCGGCCCATGCTGTCGGGCGCCTCGGTGGTCGGCAAGATCCTCGCGCAGGACAAGCACCGTCGCGTGCTCCACTTCCGGAAGGAGAAGGAAGGTTGGACGCGCCGTCGCGGTCACCGCCAGCCGTACACGGAGGTCCGCGTGACCTCCATCACCGGCTGAAGCAAATCGAAAACCCCAGCGGCCGGCCTCGCGCTGCCGCGCTACGCAGCAAGGATCCAGTGTCATGGCTCACAAAAAAGGGCAGGGCTCTTCCCGTAACGGCCGCGACTCCGGCGGCCAACGCCGCGGCGTCAAGGTCTTCGGCGGTCAGACGGTGAACGCGGGCAGCATCCTCGTTCGTCAGGTCGGCACCCTCATCCACGCGGGCACGAACGTGAAGCTCGGCCGCGACTTCACGCTCTACGCGACGGTCGACGGCGTGGTGACTTACGAGCGGCTGGGCAAGGACCGGAAGAAGGTCTCTGTCTATCCCGCGCCTGCCGCTGCCACCGCCTAACAAGGCGGTTGCCAGGCATCCACGGCGGGTCGTCCCTCGCCGCCCCCAGGGCGCGGCGTTGGTGGACGACCCGCTGTGCGTTTGACGAGGTCAGAGCATGAAGTTCGTCGATCAAGTCCGCATCCAGGTGAAGGCGGGTGACGGCGGCGACGGTGCGGTCGCTTTCCGGCGGGAGAAGTTCATCGAGAAGGGCGGCCCGTCCGGCGGGGATGGCGGCAACGGGGGCTCCGTGCTCTTCGTGGCGGATCCCCAGCTGACCACGCTGCTCGACTACCGCTACCTGCAGCACCACCGGGCCAAGGACGGCCAGCAGGGGATGGGCAGCGACTGCAACGGCCGCTCGTCGGACGATCTCGTCCTCCGCGTGCCTGTGGGCACCCTGGTGAAGGACGAAGCCTCCGGCGACCTGCTCGCGGACCTCTCCACCCCGGAGCAGCGCTTCATCGCAGCGCAGGGCGGGCGCGGCGGCCTGGGGAACATGAACTTCGCCACCTCCACCCGGCAGACGCCGCGCTTCGCGCAGGAGGGGACGAAGGGCGACGAGAAGGTACTGGTGCTGGAGCTCAAGCTCCTGGCGGACGTGGGGCTCCTCGGCTTTCCGAACGCAGGCAAGAGCACGCTCATCTCCCGCGTCTCCCGCGCGCGCCCGAAGATTGCCGACTACCCGTTCACCACGCTGGTCCCGAACCTGGGGATGGTCCAGTACAAGGACGAGCTCTCCTTCGTGATGGCCGACATCCCGGGCCTCATCGAGGGCGCGAGCGAGGGCGTTGGCCTGGGGCACCAGTTCCTGCGCCACGTGGAGCGCTGCCGCGTCCTGATTCACGTGGTGGATCTCTCCGCGCAGGGCGAAGGCCGAGAACCGGTGAAGGACTTCGACGTGCTCAACCGCGAGCTGGAGCGCTACAGCCCGGACCTCGCGCGCAAGCCGCAGCTGGTGGTGGCCAACAAGCTGGACCTGCCGTGGGCGCGCGAGCTGCTCCCCGCCTTCACCGCGGAGATGAAGCGCCGCGGCCGGCCGGTCTTCCCCATCTCCGGCGCCACCGGCGAGGGCCTGCAGGCTGTGCTCGACGCCTCCGCACGCGTGCTGTTCGGCCCCGCGCATGCCGCTGATGAGTTCCGCCCGGCGAAGGCCGGCCCGGCGAAGGAAAAGCCCGCGCCGGTCAAGGCGGCGAAGGCCAAGGCAGAAGCAGCTGCAAGCAAGTCGAAGAGTCGCGCAGCGCCCGCGGCCGCTCCGAAGTCACGTGCCGCGCCCGCTCCGAAGAAGGGCGCGTCCGCCGCTCCGAAGAAGGGCGCCGCTCCGAAGAAGGGCGCCGCTCCGAAGAAGGGCGTGTCCGCCGCTCCGAAGAAGGGCGCGTCCGCCGCTCCGAAGACGGGTGCCGCCGCTCCGAAGTCGCTCTCAGCCGTCGCTCCGAAGAGGGGCGCGTCCGCCGCTCCGAAGAAGGGCGCCGCTCCGAAGAAGGGCGCGTCCGCCGCTCCGAAATCGCGCTCCGCCGCGAAGCCCGCCCCGCGGTCGAAGAGGCGCTGATGGGTGGCGGCGGTCCCCGGTACGAGCAGGCTGCGCTGACGCCTCCTGACCCCGAGGAGCTGCTCCAGGACGTCCGCAAGGAGCGCATCGAGGAGGTCCTCGGCGGCCGTACGCGGACGCTCACGGTGGTGCTGGACCGGCTTGAAGACAGCTTCAACATGTCGGCGGTGCTGCGGACCTGCGAGGGCCTGGGCCTTCAGGAGGTCCACGTCATTCGCAACCCCGAGGTCAGCTGGAGCCCGAACTCGAAGGTCACGCAGGGCTGCGACAAGTGGCTGGACCTGGTCCACCACAAGGACTTCGCCGCCTGCCGGGATTCGCTCAAGGCGCGGGGCTTCACGGTGTTGGCGTCTGCGGTGAAGGAGGGCGGCAAGAGCCTCTTTGACCTGCGCTTCGACAAGCCGCTGGCCCTGGTGTTCGGCAACGAGCGCTACGGCGTGTCCGAGGAGGTGCTGGCGCTCTCGGACGGCGTGTTCTGGATTCCCATGCGCGGCTTCACCCGCAGCTTCAACATCTCGGTCGCCGTGGGCGCCACGCTCTCCCGGGCGCTGAGCTGGCGCATCGAGCACGGCATTCCTGCCGGGGACTTGACCACCGAGGAGCGCGCGGCCCTCAAGGACCGCTTCTTCAAGCTCTCCGTCAAGCAGCGGAAGAAGATCTACAAGGACGCTCGCTAGTCCGGTGCCCCCTGGCGTAAGGGAAGCGCCCACACCCAGGATGAATCCCGTTGGGGCCTTCCCGTCCCAGCCGGCTGTTACGCGCGCTTCGTCCGAAGGAGGCTGCACCATGGTGCTCGAATCCCTGCTGCTCCTGCTGCTCTCCGGCCCGGCCGCGAAGGTCCCGCTGAAGCCGGCCGAGTCGGACGCGAAGGTGGCGGAGCTCGCCGGACCCGCGGCGACCGCCGACGCCGGGACGAAGGAGGCCGCCGCGCCGAAGGTGGAGATGGCGCCGGAGGTGAAGTCGCTGGTGGACCGGATGCAGGCCTTCTACGAGAAGACCGACGACTTCCAGGCCCGCTTCCGCCAGGACTACACGCACAAGGCCTTCAAGCGGACGCAGACCTCCACCGGCACGATGACCTTCAAGAAGCCGGGCCTGCTGCGGTGGGAGTACGAAAAGCCCGCGCCCAAATCCATCGTGCTCGCGGGGGACAAGGTCTACCTCTATGACCCGGAGGCGTTGCTCCTGACGAAGAGCAGCATCGACACCAGCCAGCTCTCCGCGTCGGTCACCTTCCTCTTCGGCAAGGGCAAGCTGGCCGACGAGTTCGCCATCGCGCTGGGCGACTGCAAGAAGTGCGAGGGCACGCTGCTGGAGCTGACGCCGCTGCGCCCGGACCCGCGCTTCCGCCGCCTGAAGCTGGAGGTGGACCCGAAGTCCGCGCGGGTGCTGAAGAGCACGGTGATAGACCCGGACGGCAGCGAAAACGTGCTGGCCTTCGTGGACTTCAAGGCGAACACCGGCGTGGACAAGGAGCGGTTCAAGATAAACCCGGCCGCCGGCACCCAGGTCCAGGACCTCAACGCGCAGCCGGCCGCGCCCGCCAAGCCTTGAGAAGCGCCGCGCTCGCGGCAGCGCTCGTGTGGCTTGTCGCCGGCTGCCTGGCCCGGCACACCGCACCGGTGACGCAGGAGGACCTGGCGGGCTTCGAGGCGCCGCTGCTCCCCGGCCCGGTCCGCGCGGCGGTGGCGGGCAGCGTGCGCGGGCGGCCGGCCGAGGTGGAGCTGGAGCTCGCCTCGCCGCTCAGCCGCATCTCCGCGGGCTGCTACGACGGGATGATTGACTCGCCGGGCAGCGTGGACGCGCCGAAGTGGTCCGGCGGCTTCGAGCGCCTCCCCGAGGTGAACGTGACCGACGCCCGGCTGGGAGACCGGCGTCTGGCCGAACGGATGATGGCGCTCTCCCCGCGCACCGACGCCTGCGTGGTCCAGCTGGGCGAGGATGTCCTCGCGCCCTATGTGCTGGAGGTGGACCCCGCCCGCAGCACGCTGGCCCTGCGCGCCCCCGGCCCGCTTCCGCCGACGTGGCGCGACGCCGCGCATCTGCAGCTGGTCCGGGCGCCTCGCACCGACTGGCCGCTGGTGCCCGCGCGGCTGTTCCGCGGGGAGCTGGTGCGCATTTCCCCGTTCATCCTCTCCACCGCGCGCGCCACCAGCGAGCTGGGACCTGCGGCCTACGCCCTCGAGGGTGACCCGGACGCGGGAGCGCAGCTGGAGGTGGACGCGCTGGAGCTGGCCCCGGAGCTGGGCGTCAGCCGCCTTAGCCTTCCCGCCGCGGCGCAGTGGAAGCAGCCCATCGCCGCCGGCGTGCTCGGCGGCGACGTGTGGGGTTGGTTTCACGTGCGGATAGACCCGCACGGTCAGCGGCTGGAGGTGAAGGCGCTTCCCAACAGCCGAGATGCCGGCACGCGGGCGCTGCCCTTGACGTTGCCGGAGGACCCAGAGCCCGAGGACCCGGTCACCCGGTGAGGTTCACCAGCGGTTAGCGCGGCAGGGCAGGCGCGGCGTCGCGCGCCTTGTGCGTCCGGGTGCGCGGGTCCGGCCGTTCCACCACCCGGGCGACCAGGTCGTAGTCGTGGGCCTCGGTGACCTCGACGGTCACGAACTCGCCGGGATAGGCCAGGCCGTCGTTGATGTAGACCTGCCCGTCAATCTCCGGGGCCTGACCCTCGTGGCGGCCGACGAGGAGGTGCTCGGTCTCCTCGCTGGCGCCCTCGACGAGCACCTCCAGCCGCTTGCCGACCAGCTTCTTGTTCTGCTCGCGGTTGATGCGCTTCTGGATGGCCATCACCTCGCGCCAGCGCCGTTCGATGGTCTGCTTGGGGACCTTGTTGGGCAGGTCGAACGCAGCGGTGTCCTCCTCGTCCGAGTACTGGAAGCAGCCCAGGCGCTCAAAGCGCTGCGCCTTCACGAAGTCGCACAGCTCCTGGAAGTCCTCCTCCGTCTCCCCCGGCAGCCCGGCGATGACCGAGGTGCGCAAGGTCAACCCTTCCACCCGCGCGCGCAGCTTGGTGAGCAGCTGGTTCAGGAAGGCCGCGTTCCGGCCGCGCTTCATGGAGAGCAGCAGCTTGTCGGAGGCGTGCTGCACCGGCATGTCGAGGTACTTGGCAATCTTCTTCTGGCTCGCCATCACGTCGATGAGCTCGTCCGGGAAGACGCGCGGGTAGGCGTAGTGCATGCGGATCCACCGCACGTCCACCTGGCAGAGCGCGAGCAACAGCTCATGGAGCTTGGGGCGGCCCGGCAGGTCATGCCCGTACGCGGTGAGGTCCTGCGCCACGAGGTTCAGCTCCGCCACGCCGGTGTCCGCCAGCGCCGCGGCCTCCGCCACGATGTCGGCGATGGGACGCGAGCGCTGGGCGCCGCGCAGCTTGGGGATGATGCAGAACGCGCAGGCGTTGTCGCAGCCCTCGGAGATTTTGAGGTACGCGGTGTGCTCCGGCATCGAGTTGGTCCGCGGCGTCTTCGCGTCGTGGATGTACTCGGGGTCCGGGATGACTTGCCGGGGCGAGGCCTCCGCAGCCAGCAGGTCGCCAATCTGCGCGTAGGCGGAGGTGCCCAGGAAGTGGTCGACTTCGGGCATCTGCGTCGAAAGTTCGCTGCCGTAGCGCTGGGAGAGGCAGCCGGTGACCACCAGCGTGCCGCAGCGCCCGCTCTTCTTGTATTCGGCCAGCTCCAGGATGCTGTCCACCGACTCCTTCTTGGCCGGGCCGATGAACGCGCAGGTGTTGACGACGATGACTTCGGCGGCCTCCGGCTCCTGCACCAGCTGGTAGCCGCGGCCGGTGAGGGTGCCCAGCATGACCTCGGAGTCCACCCGGTTCTTCGGGCAGCCCAAGGTCATCATGTAGAGGTTCTTCTTCTCGCTGCTCTTGCCCAAGTGCCTACCGCTTTCCAATCTCGGTGCGCTCGAAGTGATCGCCCGTCCACGAAAACGTCGTGGTGGCGCCCGTGCTGTAACCGATGGTGAGGTTCCCGTCGTCTTCCAGCGCCACGGAGAGCGCCCGCCCGAGCGCACAGGTGGCGACCGGCCACTCGAGCACCCGCTCCGCGATTTTCCCCTTGATGAGGTACAGCCCCAGGCGAAGCTCTCGGTCGGAGTCGCACTGGCCTTCCGTCGCGTAGGGGTCCGCCCCGCCCAGCACCGGCACCAGCGGCCGCGCGTCCGGCAGCGACAGCGACTTGGGGATGGCCAGCCGCACGTCCTCCGGCTTCACCGGCGGGGACGCGACGAACGACGCCAGCGCCGCCGCGGTGAGGTCCTTGTCCGCCGACAGCCACAGGGGGTAGCGCAGCGTCTCGTAGCCCAGCCAGGCGCCGTCGCGGCCCTCCAGCGCCGTCACGCGCTCGGGGGGCTTCAAGCCCAGAGCGCTGCGGAAGCTGTCCGGCAGGCGAAGGGGCGCGCCCAGCATGGAGCCGAGCTCGCAGTTGCTCACCGCCACCGGCGTGGCGTCCGGCGCGTCCTTGTCCTCGTAGGTGGCGCAGAGGTCGAAGACCATGGGTTCGCGGGCGGGGAAGCGGGGCAGCGCGCGCGCAGGGATGGCCACCTCCGCGGTCTTCACGCCGGGGCCCTTGGTGAGCTCCGCGTGGATGAGCCGGCGCAGGTCCTCCGGCGCGTCCGCGGGGAGCACGCGGAGGCCCAGCGGACCCAGCTCCAGCTGCAACCCTTCGGCGCCCAGCCCGCCGCGCGGGAAGTGGAGCTGCAGTTTGAGGACGTCCGAGGGGAGGGAGACGTCGTCCGTCACCTCGACGCCCAGGTAGAGCGTGCCTTTGAACGTGCCGGCGTAGAGCTTGGCGGAGGCGGTCGGGGTGCCCGCATCGCCGCGGGGGCCGGCGGCGACGTCCAGCTTCAGCGCGGACGCGAAGTCCTTGAGGTTGCCATCGAGCTTGGGGGCGGCGCGCAGCGCGGGGACGTCCAGCGGCCCGGGCGCGGCGGCGAGGAGCAGGAGGGTGAGGAGCGCCGGCACGTGCCTAGTCCCGGAAGTTGTTGAACTGCAGGTCGAGCTTCACGCTCTCCTGCTGTGTCTTGAGGAAGGCGATGGCCGACTGCAGGTCATCGCGGTTCTTGCCGGTCACGCGCAGCGAGTCGCCCTGGATGGAGCCCTGGACCTTGAGCTTGGACTCCTTGAGCGCCTTCACCAGCTCCTTCGACTTCTCGACGGCGATGCCCTGCTGCATCTTGATGAGCTGCTTTACCTGACCCAGCGCCGCGCCCTCCACCTTCTGCGGCTCCAGGCCTCTCAAGGAAACGCCGCGCTTGGCGAGCTTGCCCAGGAGCACCTCGTAGGCCGCCTGCAGCTTCACCTGGTCCGCGGACTTGAGGAGGATGCTGACCTTGTCCTCGCCGAAGGTGACCTCGGTCTTGCTGCCCTGGAAGTCGTAGCGCGTGGAGAGCTCCTTGCGCGTGTGGTCCAGGGCGTTCTGGACCTCGGCCATGTCGATCTTCGAGACCACGTCGAAGGAGGGCATATGGCGGGGGCTTCTATCAGCCCCCTTGGCGTTCAGGCGAGAGGGGCTCGTCCGGGGGGCCCGAAGCCTGTAGCTTTCGGACCCATGCAGACCCCCCGAACGCCCGTAGTTCCGCTCCTGTGCGCCCTCTTCCTGGCCGCCTGCGCCCCCCGCAACGCGCCGGATGCGAAGCCCCTCCAGGCCTTGCCGCCGCCCACCCCCGCCCAGGCGTTCGCCCGGCTGGTGGACGACGTCTTTGCCGCAAAGATGGCCTATTCGCCCTCCTCGGGGACCTCCAACGGCCTCCACGAGTACGACGACCGCCTGGAGGACTTCAGCCGCGCCCGTATCGACGCCCGCATCGGGGAGCTCAAGGCGCAGCTGGAGCGGGCGGAGAAGCTGCCGCGGGCCTCCCTCTCGTTCGACGACGCCATCGACGCCGAGGCGCTGGAGGGCCTGCTCCGGGGTGACCTGCTGGACCTGGAGACGCTGCGCGCCTGGGAGAAGAACCCGATGGTCTATGCCGGCCTGCCGGGCGGCGCCATCGACGGGCTCATGAAGCGCGCCTTCGCCCCGGCACCCGCACGGATGAAGTCGGTCATCGCCCGCCTGCGCGCGGTGCCCGCGGTCTACGCCGCGGGGAAGGCCAACCTCCAGAACCCGCCCAAGGAGTTCACCGACCTCGCCATCCGGATGTCCAAGGGTTCCATCGGCTTCTTCGAGCGCGACGTCGTCCTCTGGTCGAAGGAGGCGCTGGCGGCGGACCCGTCGCTCAAGGCGGACTTCGAGGCCGCCAACGCCGCGGCGGCCGCGGCCACCCGCGAGTTCTCCGAGTGGCTGGTCAAGGACCTGCTGCCACGCTCCAAGGGCGCCTACGCCATCGGCGCGGAGACCTTCCTGGCCAAGCTCAAGTACGACGAGCAGGTGGCGCTGCCGCTGGCGGAGCTGTTGGCCCAGGGCGAGGCGCAGCTGGCGAAGGACCACGCCGCGTTCGTGGCCACGGCGAAGAAGATTAACCCCAAGCAGACGCCGGCCCAGGTGATGCTGGCGCTGTCGAAGGAGCACCCGACCGCGGAGGACCTCATACCGTCGGTGCGCAGGTCGGTGGAGGCGGCGCGGCAGTTCCTCGTGGACAAGGCGCTCATCACGCTGCCCTCGGAGGTGCGCCCGCACATCGAGGAGACGCCGCCCTACGCGCGCTCCGGCGGCTTCG
The DNA here is from genome assembly GCA_044230055.1 of Myxococcaceae bacterium. Lineage (GTDB taxonomy): Bacteria > Myxococcota > Myxococcia > Myxococcales > Myxococcaceae > JBGART01. The sequence goes on from JBGART010000052.1 coordinate 20,914, forward strand.
CGTCGATGGACAGCCCCGGGCCGTTCGAGACGAACGCCACCGAGGCCTTCTATTACGTCACGCCGGTGGAGAAGGACTGGGACGCGAAGCACAAGGAAGAGCACCTGCGGCTGTTCAACCCGTACGTCGTCGCCGCCATCAACGTGCACGAGGCCTACCCCGGCCATTTCGTGCAGTTCCTCTACGCGCCGCAGTTCAAGACCAAGACGCGGAAGCTCCTGAGTGTCTCCTCCAACGCCGAGGGCTGGGCGCACTACGCGGAACAGATGATGGTGGACGAGGGCTTCGGCAAGGGTGACCCGAAGGTTCGCCTGGCCCAGCTGCAGGAGGCGCTGCTGCGGGACTGCCGCTACGTGGTGGGCATCAAGCTCCACACCGAGGGCTGGACCGTGGAGCAGGGGGCCAAGCTGATGGTGGAGAAGGGGTTCCAGGAGCCGGCCAACGCCTACGAAGAGTCCCGGCGCGGCGCGTACAACCCCACGTACCTGTACTACACGCTCGGCAAGCTGGAGATTTACAAGCTGCGCGAGGAGTACCTGAAGAAATCCCAGGGCACGCTGCGCCAGTTCCACGACGCGTTCGTGTCCCACGGCGCCCTGCCCATCCCGCTGGTGCGCAAGCTGATGCTGGAGGGGAAGTAGCTCGCGGGGATGCCCCCCCGTTCGCGTCGAGCGTTGCGCCGTCAGGCGCATAGTCGAGACGTCGGCAGTGCTTCCGAAGCTGGGCTCATGGGCCGCTTCGCTCTGCTCGAAACACACCGGCAAAGTGCCGTGCGTGGGGTTTGCGCCACCTCTCGACTATGCGCCTGACGGCGCAACGCTCCTGACTAACTCGCAGCACGGAGGTTCAAGGGGTTGGGAAGCTGCACTGCCCGAGTGGGTACACGACAACCAGGCCGCAGGGCAGTGCAGCCAAACAACATCTCCGGGGCCAGGGAGGGTCAAAGAGCGAAATGGCTCCTGAGCGGGATCACGCGAGCGTGTCACCAATGAGATGTGGACAGCCTCCCCGGACCAAACTCCTAGACGGGTACAAAGACACCAGTGTGTGCGCGGCCTCGGACCCCGGCTATGTCTCAAGCGAGTTAGTCCCTAGAAATGTCGCGGGTCAACCGCGTCCCCCCCTCCTAGAGAACGGGGAGGGCGCCTGACTGAGAACCGCTGTTCCTCCGACGAAATGGCCGGCCAGGGCTGGTTTCCCCCTCGAGGCGAGCGGGGGAGGCGCCCGACGGAGAAGAGCTGTTCCTCCCACGAAATGGCCGGCCAGGGCCGGTTCCCCCTCGAGGCGAGCGGGGCAGGTCGACACTCAGGTCAGCTTTGTAGCCTCGGTAAAGTCGTCCGCGCCGTCGAGCCCACTGAGCTCGCCAAACCGCTGCAGCCAGCTCTGATGGCGGGCAGCGCGGTCCGGGTCGACAGTCCTGGCCACGGCACCCGACACGGGCGTCTCCGCCGTCTCCTGCGCGGCGCGAACGCGCTCGGCCATTCCGGTAACGGCCCTCACCCACATCGCTGATGTTCCGTGCATTCGCTGACTCCCTGGAGGGCTGACCGACACGTCATTGTCTGACGGGCGCCTGCGAAGGTTTCCTTACAGGGCCACGATCACAGGAATCACGTTCGGCCTGCGGCCCAGCGCGGCCTTGAAGGCGCGCCGGACCGCCGAGAGCAGCTCCTCGCGTACGAACGATTCGTCCCCCAGTTGTTGCCGGGTCAGCGGCGCCAGCTCTGCTCGCACAGTCTGAGAGAGCGAGGGGAGCAGCCGCTGCTCCTCCGCGTTCAGGCCTCGCCCGTGGAGGGTGGGGCCCCAGACGACGGCCTGCTTCGCGCGGTCCAGGGCCAGCGTCGCCACCACGACGCCGGACTCGTTCATCGCCCGCCGTTCCCGGAACGCATCCAGCGAGGTCTCCCCACCGCCGCTGCGGTCCCGGAAGAGCCTGCCGTGGGGGACCGAGTCGACAATCTGCCCGTGGCCGTCCTCGAACGAGATGACGTCGCCGTCCCGCGCGAGCAGGACCTGGTGCTCCTCCAGTCCCGCCGCTCGCGCCGTAGCGAGGTGGGCGGTCAGGTGGCGCAGCTCGCCGTGAATCGGGACGAAGCACTTCGGACGCACGAGGTCGATCATCCGGCGCTGCTCCGCCTGCGCGGCGTGGCCGGAGACGTGAATCCCCGGCTCCAGACGGGCGTGCAGAACCTCCGCGCCGCGCTCGATGAGCTGGTTGATGAGCTCGCTCAGCGGTCGTTCGTGGCCGGGGATGGTGCGCGCGGAGAGCAGGACCCGGTCGCCGCGCTGGAGGGTGAGGGGCGGGGGCGGGTCCGCCAGCTGAAGCAGCTGCCACAGCCCGGAGCGCGGTTCCGCCTGCGAGCCGGTGGCGAGGATGAGCACGTTGCGCGGCGCCAGCGTCGCCGCCTCCTCCGCGCTGACGAAGAGGCCGGAGGGCAGGTTGAGGTGGCCAAGCTCCCGCCCGAGCGACACGGTGCGGCTCATGCTCCGCCCCATCAGCACCACCCGGCGCTGCAGGCGAAGGCAGAGCTCCAGCAGGTGCCGCATCCGGGGCACGTTGGAGGCGAACATGGAGACGATGACGCGCGAAGGCGCGGAGCCGACCAGGCGTTCGAAGGTCTCCGCCACCACGCGCTCCGAGGGCGTGGCGCCGGGGACCTCCGAGTTGGTGGAGTCGGAGAACAGGCACGTCACGCCGCGCTCGCCCGCTTCCCCGAAGGAGGCCAGGTCGGTGGTGCGGCCGTCGGGCGGGGACTCATCCAGCTTGAAGTCGCCGGTGTGGACGATGGCGCCCTCGGGCGTGCGCACCACCAGTCCCACGCCGTCTGGCACCGAGTGCGCCACGCGCACCGGCTCCACGTCGAAGCACGTCCCGACGTTGACGGGCTCGCCCGGCGCCAGCTCCCGCAGCTCCGCCTTCACGCCGAGCTCCTCCAGCCGGTGCTCCAACGCGCGCAGCGTGTAGCGCGTCCCGTAGACCGGGAGGGGGAGCTCGCGCAGCAGGTAGGGGAGGGCGCCCACGTGGTCCTCGTGCCCGTGCGTCAGCACCACCCCGCGCAGCTTCGAGGCGTTGGCGCGCAGGAAGGAGAAGTCCGGCAGCACCACCTCCACCCCGGGCATCTCCGGCGGGGGGAACATCAGCCCTGCGTCGACCAGCAGGAGCTCGTCCCGGCACTCGAACGCCATCGCGTTCAGGCCAATCTCTCCGAGCCCGCCCAGCGGTACCGCGCGAAGTGGGGACAGGCGCTTTGTTCCTTGGAAGAAGGGGAGCGCCCTTTTAACGCCGGGGCGCGAGCGGCAGGGGAAAAAGTGTCAGGCCCGGCGCGGTTGCGTCTGTTTCACGCAAATATGCCGCGAGTGTCTTCACTCTGAGCACGAAACACGCGTTGCGCCAGGGCTGAGAATCCCCCATTCCATCTCTCCGGAGCTGACCTCATGACCTCCCCCATCGTCGCCCGCCCCGCCTTCTTTCCTCAGGCCGCACCCGCGGGTGACCCTGCGAAATACCTGCGTCAAATTGATGACAAGCTGACCGCCAAACCAAGCGATATCAAACCGAAGGCGATTGATACGGCGGCGCATGACTTCATGAAAAAGGCCGGGTTGATCAAGCCGGGTGAGGAGAGCAACGACGGCGTGGTGCGGTCCCGCTGGAAGGTGGACAGGGTCATCCGCTTCGGGGACAAGGACCTGGCCGTGATGAACCTCGCGGTGGGGTTCTTCGACGGGCAGCAGTGGGCGGATTCGAACGGCGACGCCTGGGAGGTGGTGGCGGTGACGAAGAAGCCGGCGGGCGGGTACCAGTTCGCCCGCTTTGAAGACGCCATTCCGTTGCCGCCCACGCTGCGGGCGGGTATCGGCGTGGACCAACGCTTCCCTGGCGAGCCCACCATCCGCCAACAGATGTACTACGTGGAGCTCTCCGGGAAGTCCGTGGCGGAGGCCTTGAAGTCGGTCTTCACCAAGACCTTCACGCCCGGCTTCAACGGCTACTTGATTGCGGGCGGCGGCGGGAAGGCGGCGTTTGATCCCACCCCGGGCCGGACCTGGAAGGTGAAGAACCCGTCCTTCGACATGCGGCGGGGCGGCAGCGCCGAGGCGCTCGACGTCCAGGCCTGGTTCCTCGATAAGGACTTCAAGGGGTACTACAAGGGCTCCGGCGGCCATGTCGCGCCGTGGAGCGCCTCCGTGCTCAAAGTGCTCGTCGACGGAAAGTGGCGGGACAGCCTGCCGAAGACGGGCGTTCCAGCTGCGGGGGGCATCGGGCCGCTGTAGAGCTCGGCGGCCCGTCGCCGCCCGAAAGACGGCAGCGGCGAGGGCACGGTGTGGGAGCGGGGTGGGGAGTCCTCGTTTGCTTCACTCTCGAGCTCTCGCCCCCTTCAGACGCGAGATCTCGCGCCGCAGCCTGAAGCCTCGGCCGCCCGCGAGCAAAGTGGTCCCTCGGCGCTGTCACGACCGCGCGACATCGCTGCAAGGATTTTCGGACTTTCGACTGCATCGACGGGTCCGGCAGCGTCCTGTACGGTGCCCCGGCTTTGATCGACCCCACCGCCGCTGCCGCCGCCGCCGCACCCCTGCTCGCCGACCTGAACGACCCGCAGCGCGACGCGGTCCTCTACGGCGAGGGCCCGCTGCTCATCCTCGCGGGCGCCGGCTCCGGCAAGACGCGCGTCATCACCCGGCGAGTGGCGCACCTCATTCAGGTCCGCGACGTGTTCCCCTGGAAGATTCTCGCGGTCACCTTCACCAACAAGGCCGCCCGGGAAATGCGCGAGCGGCTGAACGCGCTGCTCGGCGACAAGGGCCGGGGGCTGACCGTCTCCACCTTCCACTCCGCCGCGGCGATGATTCTGCGGCGGGACGCGGAGAAGGTGTCGCTCACCCGGTCCTTCGTCATCTACGACGATTCGGATCAGCTCCAGCTGGTGAAGCGGGCCATCAAGGACGCCGAGCTGGACCCCGCCTCCATCGGCCCGCGCGAGGTGCTCTCCCGCATTGACCAGGAGAAGAACGCCGGCCGGCTGCCCGAACAGATGGTCGTGGGCGCCAGCGACTACCGTGGCCAGCTGGTGCGGAAAATCTACCGCGGCTACCAGCGCCTCCTGCGCGCGGCCAACGCGGTGGACTTCGGCGACCTCCTGCTCCTCCTGGTGGACCTCCTCAAGCGGGACCGCGAGCTGCGCGAGTACTACCAGCAGCGCTACCGCTACATCCTGGTGGACGAGTTCCAGGACACCAACCGCGTGCAGTACGACCTGCTCCAGCTCCTGGCGCCGCCCGGCTCGTCGAACCTCGCCGTGGTGGGCGACGACGACCAGTCCATCTACAAGTGGCGCGGCGCCCAGGTGGACAACATCCTCGGCTTCGCCACCGACTACCCGGGCACCAAGGTGGTCAAGCTGGAGCAGAACTACCGGTCCGACCAGAACATCCTGGACGCGGCCCACGCCGTCATCGCCAACAACCCGCGGCGGATGGGCAAGAAGCTCTGGTCCCAGCGGCCGCGCGGGGAACCGCTGACCCTCCTCATCAGCCGCGACGAGCGCGGTGAGGCGCAGGAGGTGGTCCGCCGCATCAAAGACCTGGTGCGCGAGGGCCTGTTCGAGCACCAGCAGTTCGCCATCTTCTACCGGGTGAACGCGCAGAGCCGCGTGCTGGAAGAGGCGCTGCGGCTCAACCGCGTCCCGTACACGCTGGTGAGCGGCCGCAGCTTCTACGACCGCGCAGAGGTCCGCGACGCCGCGGCGTACCTGCGCCTGATGGTGAACCCGCGCTCGGACGCGGACCTCCTGCGCGTCATCAATACGCCCGCCCGCGGCATCGGCGACACCACCGTGGAGCGCCTCACCGCGCTCGCCGCGCAGAAGGACGTGAGCCTGTTCGAAGCGCTGGCCTTGGCGGATTCGCTGGACTCGCTCAACGCCGGCGCGCAGCGGAAGCTCGCGGCGTTCCGGGCGCTGGTGGAGTCCCTCTCCACCTTCGCGGCCACCGCCAAGGGCGCGGCAGACGCGGTGGAGCGGATGCTGAAGGAGACGACGCTCCTGCAGGCGCTGGAGGCGGTCGCCACGGATGAGGCAAATGCGCGCGCGGAGAACCTCCGTGAGTTTCTGGGCGCCGCGCAGGAGTTTGATCTCCAGATTGCCTCCACCGCCGCCGCGCAGCCGCCGCCCGCGCCGGGCGAGCCCCAGGAGGTGCCGCTGCCCGCGCTGCAGCAGTTCCTGGAGCAGATAAGCCTGGTCGGCGAAGCGGACGCGGAGGTGGGCGAGGGCCGGGTGGCGCTGATGACGCTCCACGCGGCGAAGGGGCTCGAGTACGACGTCGTGTTCCTCCCCGGGATGGAGGAGGGCGTCTTCCCGCACAGCCGCGCGCTCTCCGACGACGCGACGGAGGAGGACCTCGCAGAGGAGCGAAGGCTTGCCTACGTCGGCTTCACGCGCGCACGGCGGCGGCTCTACGTCTCGTTCGCGCAGAGCCGGTCGCTGTTCGGAGAGCTCAAGCAGAACCCGCCCTCGCGCTTCCTCAAAGAGGTGCCGAAGGAGCTGTTCGGGTTTGACCCCGCGAGCAGCCTGGAGCCGCGCCGCGTCCAGCCCGTCCCGCCCATGCGCCGCCGCCGGGACGAGTACGACGCCAGCGAGGGGCCCACCATCGACCGCTCGTATGACCAGAGCGGCGACTTCGGCGGCGGGCAGCTGAAGGGGATGCGCGTCCGCCACGTGGACTTCGGCGAGGGCGTCATCGTCGACTACGAGGGCGAGGGCGCCCGGGCGAAGGTCACCGTCCGCTTCAACAGCGTCGGGCTCAAGCGCGTCATCGCCAAGTTCCTCACTCCGGCCTGAGGCGCTCGCTGCCGAGCGAGACGGCGACCCGGTGGCGCCGGGGAGTGCGCAGCTCGGAGACGATGAAACGGGCCACCTCGTCCACCGGGATTCGTTCGTAGAGGTGGCCTCTGCCTTCAATTTCGCGCAGCCGGCGTCCGGGCGCGGCGTCGAGCAGCTTCGCGGGGCGGAGGATGAGCCAGTCCACAGCGCTGGCGCGGATGGCCTCCTCTTGCAGCGCCTTGTCTTTGTAGACGTCCCGCAGCCTAGTGGCGAGGAGGGCCCGGAAGAGCCAGGAGGCCTGCGCCCAGCTCTCCCCCGCGCCGAAGCCGCTCACGCTGATGAGCCGCGAAGCGCCGGAGCGCTCCATCGCGGAGAGGATGTTCTTCGTCCCGCGGCTTACGGTGCGGTCTCCATGCGGGTTGCCGGCGGGGTTTCCGATGGCGCTGATGATGATCTCGTGGCCCGGGACCGCGCGCGCCACCGCCGCTTCGTCCAGGACGTCGCCCTGAATCCAGGGACGGGTGCCGACGGGACGTCGCCCGAAGCCGGTCACGGCGAGTCCGGCGGCGGCGGCTTGAATCAGGACTTGGCGCCCCACACGACCTGAGGCGCCGAAGAGCAGGGCTCTCATCGGATGCTCCAGCCTGCGCCGCAGAGGCCCAGGACGGCCACGGCGAGCACGATGTTGCCGTTGATGGGCGCCCGCGTCGTCAGCCCGTCCGGCCAGATGGAGGTGCGCGGAGCGCCCCAGGCCAGCAGCACCGGGGCCCAGGTGATGACCTGCAGCGCGGCGACCAGCGCGTTCGTCTGCGCGATGGAGAAGGGCGGATGCCAGAGCAGGTAGAGGGAGAAGAGCCCGATGCTGGAGGTGAAGAGGATGAACCAGAGGCTGTGGAAGCGCGCGTGCGCGGGCCAGCGCGGGTTCTCGAGGTGGCTGCCGTTGAAGTCGGCCAGCAGCATGGCGCAGGCGGTGACCCCCGCGGCCAGGGTCAGCAGGACGTGCGAGGTTGAGAGCTGGGAGGGCGGCAGTGCGCCCGCCTGGAAGAGCGGAACGGTGAGGCCGGCCAGGCCGACGACGAGCGCGGGGACCGCCGCGGCCTTGAGGCGGTTCAGGGCGCCCCGGCGGCCCCTTGAGGCAAAGGCGCCCCAGGTCAGCGCCGCGCACAGGCAGAGGGCCGGCAGCCACCCGCCGAGCGCGCCGTCGCCGAGCTTGAGCCAGACCATTGCGGCGATAAGGCCGGCGCCCACGCCGTCCAGCAGCATTCGCGGCACGGTGGAGCCCGCGCCCGCCGGCGGGAGCTCATCCAATCGGAGGGAGACCACCGCGGCCACGAGGACGGCGAGGATTCCCGAGAAGAGCCCCGCGGTGATGGCGTGCGGGGCGACGAAGGTGAGCGCGAGCGCCTTCGCCCCGAGGCCCAGCGTCGCGATGAGGAGTCGCTTGTTCATGACGCGCAAGATGCGCGGCACGGGGGCTGAGCGCCAATCGGCGCCATGCATGTGCGCATGCGCTCAGTGCATGGGGCCTGGGCGCGAGTGCCCACAGCGGTCATTTCTACAGAGCGTAGGCCGCTATCCAGGTCTGTTCTGGCGACATCCGGAGGTTCGGGCCGAGCTCGGCGGCGTCGACATCTGCTGACCAGATCAATAGACATGCGGATCGGTGATATGTGATGTGACTGTTCAGGTCGGCCTCGGCAATGACGCCCCTAGCCCCCTCGGCTTCCCTAAGACAGTAACCTGGTGTTTGTGTGGTGGCACGTGCAGCGTGCCGGGGGTTGGGACAAACGCGTGGGCGGCTGGGGGACCACCGGACTACATCAATAAAAAGCACAAACATTAATTGGCATCACCAGGCGAGGGAGTTGATACATGAACCCCTGCTGCTCTTGTGGTCTTCCTCCAGCGACCGTCTTTTTTCTTGAGGGCCGCACGCTCTGTGAGATCTGCGTCGACATCATCTTTCGACTCAAATCGCTCGGGTTTTTGCCTGAGGATTTTGGCTGGAAAGTAACTCCGCCGCCTGAGATTTTCGCGCGAGCAGGCGGTGTTGGGAATCTTCGCCGTGCTTGCGTACTGCCTGTTCTCGAAAGGCCAATTGAAAACAACCAGGGCGGGCTGGTCTTGCTTGTGGGCGCACAGACACCATTCGCCGAAGCCGTTGTGTCCAGATGCTCATCAACCCGGAAGTATTCTATCTTTTGCCATCCACGTTTTGTTCTAGCGTCCCTGCGACGATTTAGGCGGGCTGTGCCAACGCCCATCGTTTCGAATCATCGAGTTGCGAACGGGCCAGTCGATCCTGTCATAGCAGCCGATTATAATCGTTCGAGGATCGCGAAAAGGCGTCTGATGCCTTGTCGCGTTCGGGAAGGCTGTCTCGTAATTGCGCTACCCCTTGGAAGCGAGCCTCGCCCAACCTCTGTTGAGGAGATGCTAGGCATAACAGGAGCATCGCGAGCGGTTTTTAGATACATCAGCGACATAGAGTTCGATGAGGCTCTCAGGACAATCCCTTGGGGAGAGCCACTTCGTTTTCAAGAGTCGTGGCCTCCAAAGGCTTGTACTCCGCCCGTGCCATGAAGAGCTGAGCGGATATAATTAATTATACCCCCTCCGAAGGCTCACCGCGCTCAGCCGTGAACGTGCGCTCCCACGGCGAGGCCCAGCAGCACCACCACACCGGCGGCGCAGGTCCCTCCCACGGCCGTGTGACGGGTCGCCGACAGCATCCGGACGGCGAGCGACGTCGCTGTATCCGCTGCACGAGCCTCGCCAGAAGCCGCCGAGGGCAGCAGAACACGACACTGTCAATGCGACTGCAAGTGAGCATCCGATGAGCAACTGGCGCGTTGGAGACTCGGTTCGGGTTTTGAAAGTGCCCACTTGGCTGGGCCAGTTGCCGGAGAACGTATCCGCAGTCCCCAATGGACATAGTGCGAACCATCCGCCTCCCAAATCGTCAGGTTGAATTGACGCACGTCAACTGGACCTGAATGGTCTCCTTGGACAAGCGCGGTCTGAAACTCCTTCCAGGCTGCGGTCGCCGCTGCAAACTCACTCCCTCGAACCCTGACGAATCGTCTGTGTGAGGACGCTGGAATAGGGGAATCGTATACAACCGACACATCGGGTTCACCGCCCACCGGTGATGGCACCGTTGCCGGCTGAGTAGCGGGTGTCGCGCACGCGAGGATAATCGAAGCAACAGCACCTACGCTTGCTCTCACTCTCATTGTTGACCTCGTGTTCCGGTCGGTTCGGCGAGAATCGTCCGCTGACCAACCGGCAGAATCCCGGTGAGTCAAACTCGTTTCGCTTCCCCAGGTCGCCGACCGGTCACGGCAAGCGCGGCGTCACGGTCCTCGGTGCATCCGGGTTCACGTCCAGCACGGTGACGTCATCGCCATCCGTCACCACGCCTCCCCGCAGCACCCGCGCGAGCTGACCGCGCTTTCCCCAGCTCTCAGCCAGGAGCCCCTCCCGGAGCTGATCCAGCTTGAAGCACGGGACGCACGGCCCGGTCAGCTCGACGACCACCTGGGCACCCAGTCGCAGCCGCTGCCCGGCGGGCATGGCCTCCAGCGGGAGGCCCGCGACGACCACGTTCTCCTTCAGCTGCCCCACCTCCACGCGCAGCGCCGCGAGGGACGCCTCGTCGAGGAGGAGCAGTTGCCGCTTCCCGCCCGCCGTCCGCGCCGCGTGCCGGCATCCATCGAAGCCGCGGCCTTCAAGCGCCTGGGCGCAGAGGACGCGCTCCATCGGCGCGCCCTTCGCCTTGGCGAGCAGCACGGCCCGCACGGTGCCGTGCGCCGCCGTCACGCCTTCGACTCCGTTCGGGGCCGCTGCAGGTGAGCCAGGACGTCATCGAGGTGTTTGTAGACGCGGACCTCGTGCTTGATGACGCACTCCACGCGCCCCTGCTCGTCGAGGATGTACGTGATGCGCCGGTCGACCTTGAGCATGGGCCAGACCACCCCGTAGGCGCCGGAGATGGCGCGGTCCGGATCCGCCAGCAGCGCGAAGTCGATGCTCTCCTGCCTCGCGAACTCGCACTGCGTCTGGACGTCGTCCACCGAGATGCCGACCAGCTCCGCTCCCAGGTCGCGAATCTGCTGGTGGCTGTCGCGGAAGTGCCGCGCTTCGATGGTGCAGGCCGGGGAGAACGCGCGCGGGAAGAAGAAGATGACCGCCCGGCGCCCGCGCAGCGACGCGAGAGAGACCTGTCGCCCCGCGCAGTCCACTCCCTGGAAGTCCGGCGCGAGGTCGCCCACCTGAAGCATGGGGCGGACGTTATCGCAAAGTGGAGCCGTCAGCGCTTCGCCAGAAACCCGGTCACCTCCGCCAGCTCCACCCTGTCACCGGGCGCCCCGGAGAGGAGCGCCTCCTTGGCCAAGGTGGCGAGGTGGCGGACGCGCGCAGGGTCCGCATGACCCGCCCGGAGCGCTTTGGCCAGCCCGAAGCGCGTGACGGCCACGACCGTCGGCGCGCGCTCCGCGGTCTCCTGCAGCGTCAAGGCCCGCTCGAACAGGGCGATGGACGGCTCCGTTCTTCCGAGCGCCAGGAGCACCTCCGCCAGCCTCGCCTGCGAGCGTGCGGTGAGCGGATGGCCCGGCTTGAGCGCCTTCTCCCGGAGCGCCACGGCGCGCTGCGCGAAGCCCAACGCGTCCCGCGGGCGCTTCAGCTTGAGCAGCACGTGGGCGAGGTAGTGCAAAGGGAAGGCGAGGTTCGGGTGGGCGGCGCCCAGTGCCTTCTCCTGGATGGCGAGCGCGCGTTGGAGATGTTCGAGCGCCAGGGCGTCGCGTCCCAGGCGCGCCTCGGTGAAGGCCAGAACCTGGAGGGCCTCGCCGAACGACGCATGGTCCGGACCGACCGCCTTCCGCTGAACCTCGAGCGCGCGCTCGTGGGCCTTCAGCGCCTCCGGAAGCCGGTCGAGCCGCACCAGCGTCACGCCCAACCCGAGCAGTGAGTTCGCTGCGTCAGGGTGCTGCAGCGTCTGCCGCAACGCGACGGCCCGTTCGTACTGCGCGAGCGCCTCCGCGGGCCTGTCCAGCTCGTCGAGCGCAATCGCCAGGTTGCTGCAGACCGTGGCGACCCTCGGGTGGTCAGGCCCGAGCGCGGCCTCGGTCGCCTGGAGCGCGGCGAAGCCCTCCTTCGCGGACTCCGCCGTCTGGCCGGCACGATGGAGCGCGACCGCGCGGTTCGCCAGCACGCTGGCGGCCAGGTACGGAGAGAGCCGAGGGGTCGCGGCGAGGCGTTCGAACTGCCCAACCGCCTGCTCGTACTCTCCGGCCACCAGGTTCAAGACTCCCAACGCGTTGTCGAGCTTGAACTGGAGCGCCGGGTCAGCGCCCTCGCGAGAGAGCGCCGAATGAACCTGCGGCAGGAGCGCGCGGGCAGCGTCGACCTGGCGCAGGTCCTGTCCCCTCAGCGCGAAGAGCTCCAGCAGGGCCTCCGCGGCCACGCGGTCGTGGTGACTGGCCTGCGACACGGCGACGCTCTCCTCAAGCCGCGCGCCAGCGCCGGCCAGGTCGCCGCTGCGCCGCTGCGCGGTGCCGAGCATCAGCAGCGCCTCGCCCCGCGCGGGCGGATAGCCCAGCGACGAGGAATCCCGCTCCGCGCCGCGCGCCAGGGAGAGCCCAGGTTCGTAGCGCCCCGCCTGCACCAGGGCGCGGGACCGGTCGAGGGTCTCCCGCAGCCGCTCGACGGCGACGCGCGTCGCTTCATCCGCCGGCGGCTCGTAGCCCTGGCGAAGCGCCTTCGCGTCCAGACATCCTTCCGTGCTGGGCAGCGCCTGCGCCGCCGCAACCGTCTGGTCGACCGTGCTGGCATCCGTTGAGGCCAGCACCTCCGTGAGCGCCCGCAGCTGGCTGCGCCGCCGCGTGAGGCAGACCAGCCGCAGGCTGAGCGCCTCCTCTTCCTCGAGCGAACCGCCTCTGGCCAGCTGCTCGCATGTCTGTCGGTACTGCTCCGACCAGCCCTGGCTGTAGCGACTCAGGAGGGACTGGATGCGCACCCACGTCTGCGCAGCGTGGGGCGTCCCGGTGCGTTCGAGCGCCTCCCGGACCTGGCGTTGGCGCGCTTCATCCCAGACGCCCGCCAGCCGCTGCGGCCCGCTCTCACAGGAGGGGCCGCGCTTCGAGGCCACCAGCGCGAGCAGGCACAGGGCGAGCGCCGTCGACACTGCGGCAATCACACCGGCGCGGCGAGGGCGGAGCGACGCGTCCAGCGCGTCCAGCAACGCTCTCATCGAGGCGAAGCGCGCCACGGGCGCGTGCGCCATCCCACGCTCCAGCGCGCGGACGAGCCTCGTAGGGAGCGGGGGCTTCGGCGGCAGCGCTCCGGTCAGCGCCAAGCAGAAGCTGAACTGGTCCGAGCGCGCGTCCACCTCGCGCCCTTCCCGCTGCTCTGGAGACATGAAGACCGGCGTGCCTCCTCTCACGCCCACGCCGAGCTCTCCGGCGAGGCCGAAGTCGGTGACCCGGACGCGGCCGTCGTCGCCGACGAGCACGTTGGAGGGCTTGAAATCGCGGTGCACGATGCCCGCGGCGTGCGCGGCGGCGAGCCCTTCGCCGGCGAGCAAAAACATCCGGACAATCTCTGGCGCCGTTCGGGATTGGGCGACCAACCAACTCTCGAGCGTCCCGCCCTCCACGTGCTCCATCGCGATGAAGGGTTGGCCTTCCACTTCGCCCACGTCGTACACGGAGACCACGTTCGGATGGTTCAGCTGCGCAATCACCTGACCTTCGCGCAGGAGCCTCGCGTGGGCGCCGTGGGCGGGCGAACCGATGAGGAGCTTGAGCGCCACGCGCCGGTTGAGCGCCGGGTCGAGCGCGGCGTACACCACGCCCATCCCACCGCTGCCGATGCGCGAGAGGAGGACGTAGCGGCCCGCCCTCTCTCGTTCGACCCGGGTCCCAGGGGCGCTGTCCTCTGCTGGGGTCTTCGCCGCGGCTGCGGCCCATTGGCGGCAGGCTTCGCAGAGGTCCAGGTGTTCGAGCAGGCGCGCGGTGGCCGTGGCGCTCAGCCTTCCGTGCAGGTGCTCCACAAGCAGGTTCTCGTCCAGGTGGTCCATGGGCGAGCGCGTCTCCGACATGCGCCGCACTATCGCCCAACTGAGCAGGCCGGATTCTGAGCCGGGCTAGGATGGTCGCCTCGATGAGCCAAGCCCATTCGGAAGCGCTGCGCCGTGCCTGGGAGCAGGCGCGGACCGCGAATCCCGCTGTGGCGCTCAAGCTCGAGGACTTCCTCGAGTTTATGGCGGACCGCACCGCGCTCGACGCTGACCTCGGACTCGAAGCGTTTCACCTGGAAGACCTGTTCCTGGCGTGCGCCAGCTTGAAGGGAGACCGCGCCGCTCTCGAGGAGCTGGAGGCCCGGCTGCGCCAGGTCCGGCCGGCGGTTCGCGCGGTAGACACTTCGGAAGCCTTCGCGGATGAGGTGCTGCAGCGCGTCCGGGAGGCCTGCCTGCTGGGGACGGGCGCCGCGCGCCCGAAGCTGGCCGCCTACGCCGGGCGCGGCCCGCTCCTGGCGTGGCTGCGCGTGTCCGCGGTGGGGTGCGCGCTCAACCTGCGACGAGAGCGGCGCCCGGAGGTCGCGGATGAAGGGTTGCTCTCTGGCATCCCGGCCGACGCCGAAGACCCGGTGCTGCGCGCGCTCAAGGCCCGGTATCAGACGGACTTCAAAGCGGCCTTCGAAGCAGCGGTGGGACAGCTGGAGCCGCGAGACCGAACCCTGCTCAGGATGCGCTTCGTCGACGGGCTGACGCTTCAGGAGATGGGCGGCATTTACCGGGTTACGCACGTGACTGCGATGCGCTGGCTGGAACAATGCCGGTCGAAGCTGATGACGCAGACGCGCGCGTCCCTCGTCGCGCGCTTGGGCTTGTCTCCAAGCGAGGCGGACAGCCTGCTGAAGGAGCTCCAGTCCGGATTGGAGCTCAGCCTGGACGGCCTGCTGCGCTGACCGCGGCTATTGCAGGGTCAGCTCGATGAAGCAGTCGGTCTTCGCGGCGATGGCGTCGCGCTGGGCCGCGGTGGTGAGCTGAAGCTCCGCGAACGGAGCGCTGGCCGAGTAGTCGACGACATTCGTGGCGCCCTTGGACTTGACGAAGGCCACGCACGACGTCGCGAGGGCGGGCGGAACCGGGTCCACCGCATACCGCGCCAGATAGCGCCCGGCGGCCGGCAGGGAGAAATCCAGCTGAATGGGGTTCGTGCACGGCGCAGCGGCGGTCGCCTGCGCCGCCCGGCGGACTTCGAACCGGTGGCCGTTGTTCGGTGCGTGTGGAACGGCGGCGAGGACATCCCAATCGCCGGAGAGGGACTTCTGAATGAGGCGGGCCGGATGGACGGTGTGCAGGAGCGAGCCCGGGTTCATGCCATCGGCGGACTCAAAGCCGGTGGGGTAGCGGAAGGTGAACTCGTTGTCTCCGGGTCCGTGCATGTTGTTCACGCGCATGGCGCTGATGGCCGCGCTCTTCGCCCCGCGAAAGGGATGAAAGGTCGCAAGCGACGCGAGGCTGGGGACACAGCGACCGTCCTCCAGCTTCCGGTGGCCGCTCAGGTTTTCGATGGTTCCTTCCGCTCGGTAGAGGGGTTGGTCCGGAAGGGGCGCACCGTTGAAATCAAGGAGGCTTTCGCCGGTGGGGACCAGCTTCGTGAAGCGGTAGCGGACCGGGACGTGAATCCGCGAGTCGAAGCAGCGCACGCCTTCGCCGAAGCAGCCGGGAGCGGTCTCATCCGCTTTCAGGGATGCGCTCACCCATCCCTCCCAGGCGCCCAGCAGCTGGGAGTCCAGCACCTCACCCGGGATGGAGACGGCGGGCGTCGCCGTCTTCACCCTGAGGGCGCGCAGGGGAGCGCCCCCTGTCATCACGGTCTTCACCCGCGCGCGGACCTTGTACAGGAGGAAGAGCGCGCGGTTGGTGGGCATCCGCATCGACGCAGGCAGGTAGCCACTCACGCCTCCCGTGAGGCTGGAGAGCAGCTGGTCGTTCGCGCCGAGCACGCCGTAGAACGTCCCGTCCGCATCAACGAATCGGGGTTCGGAGCCGCCCCCGATGAAGGTGAAGGCCGCGTACAGCTCTGTCTCGCCGCTGGCGAGCGCGACGGGGGCAGGGAGGCGGAGCTGCGGCGCACCGGGGTGAGGGGCGTCACAGACGACGACGGGCTCGCCTTCTCGCGTCTTTCCGATGTGCTGCCTCGCGCAGAACTTGAACGCGCCGGCGAGCGCCTCGAGCGACGCGTCACCATCCTCCGGCGCGCCGAGGTCCGCTTCGGGACCACACGCCAGCGAGAAGGCCGCGCTCACCCACACTGCCATCACCCATCGCATGTTCATGGAATGCATGACCCTTCAGCTCACAGAGAAGTGCACTGCTCCAGCTCCAGCAGGACCTGGGCAGACTCGTTGACCACCCGCGCAGAGATGGCGGGGGATTCGAAGAAATAGCCAAACGCTCGAATGGACACTTCGGTCGAGGCGGAGAGGCCGCCATCGAGGGACAGGTCGAACGGCGCCTGGTACCGCGTGGTGAGCGAGTCCAGGTTTCGGCTCGCCCGTCCCAGCCGGTCGAAGAGCAGGAACGTGGAGACGTGGCAGGCGGCGCACTGCAGCGTGTCCGTCCCGCGGGTCTTTGGGTTGTTGATCTCCGCCAGCGCGGAGAACATCTGCTCCCGCTCGGCCTGTCCGGCGTCGGCGAAGCGGGAGGGCAGCAGCGAGGGCGAGAAGCCCTGCGGCACGTCCACCACGTTGGAGATGTCCATGCTTGCTCCCAGCCGGACCACCTGCGTGTCGGCCTGGGTGTGCGGGATGGTGATGGGCAGGTACTGGGTGCCTCGCCGCTCCACCCCGCGGAACTCCCAGACGATGGCGGCGAAGAGCTCCGGTTGCGCGAAGAAGGTCAGGCGCAGGAGGTTCCCCGCGCCGCAGGAGCGGAGCAGCAGCGCCTGGAGGCGGCGCGCGTAGGGACCGTTGGGGTCCCGTTTGAGCGCCGGGTTGACCTGCAGCGGGCTCGTCGTGGGCTCGCCTTGCAGTGCCGCCAGCTGCGCGAGCTCCTCGAGCAGGGCGGCCCGTTCGGCGCGGGGCACTTCGTAGAACGCGTGCAGCGCGGCGTCGTCCGCGACCTGGTGCTGGACCGGTTGGAGCACCAGGCGAAGCACCGGGTTCCCATCCGGACAGGGACCGGCGGCTTCCCGGTCACAGAGGTCAAAGCGCACCGCCACCACGATGAACTTCTTGTAGGCGTCCGTCAGGAGGTCAATGCCGAGCTCGCGGCTGTGAACCAGCCCGTCGTAGAGCCCGCGCGGGATGAGCGGCTGCCCGTCGCGTCCCAGGTCACCCGCCGCGGCCAGCGGCGCCTGCCCCTCGTTTGGGAGCGGGAGCAGCAGCGATACGTCATTCAGGCCGAAGCGCGGCGCGCCGCCATCGGCCAGCCGGCATGCGGTAGGGGTGCCGGCATCCGGCGTCCCCGGCGGGAGGGTTCCGCTGCACGCGGCCAACCCTCCGGCAATGCACAGCAAGAACAGGGAGTGGGCGCGCATGCGAAGACGTCACCGCGCGCGGATTTTCCGTACATTCTTTTTTGAAGACGCCCCCGTCAGCGGATGACTTTGGCGATGCCCAGCAGCTCCGCGGCGAAGTCCTGCTTCTCCGCCTTGGCGCTGGGGAGGTTGATGACGATTTCGAGCCGGCCCTGCGCGCCCTTGCGGATGCCCAGCGTGGCCTCGCCCCGCTCCACGTTGCCGGTGTCGCCGGAGATGGAGAGCAGGCTTCGCGCCTCGCAGAGCGCCTTCAAGCCCGGGTGGGGCCTGGTGAAGTAGACCATCGTCGCCTCAGCAGGCGCCTCCAGAGGCGCGGCGGGCTTGAGGAGGGTGGCGGTGACGCCGATTTGCTGAAACGCCTTAATCGCCTTCTGGCTGGCGTCGCCCTCGTCCAGCACCAGCACCTGCTTCTGCTTGCCTGCGAACGCGCGGTTGTATGTGAAGACCTTCGCCAGCAGGATGACTTGCACGTCGACGGTGACCGCGTCTTCGCTTCGCGCGGCCCCGGAGCTGAGGACGAGCACACAGAGTAGGAGTCGTTTGAGAGCGTTTCTCACGGCCCCGGTTTCCCCAGTTGAAACATCGGGATTGGCTTGACCCAGACCTTACCGGGCTCCTCGAACGAGAGGAATGCCGGCGGGGTGTGCGACATGAGGGAGAACGCTTACGTCGCCGGTGTATTTGTTACACGCGCTGGCGTCAGCAGACCCGTGGCCAGGCCTTCCCGCACGAACGAGAGCGCCTGGTCCTGGACGTCCGTTGCGCTGGCCCCGCAGGCCTCGGCGTACGTGGCCACCGCGTCGCGAACCGTGGCAGATGCACAGAGCGCTGCGAGCAGGACGTAGGACGCCTCTGCCAGCTCCCGGTCCGCGCCGATGGCGCCTACGGGCAGCGCCACCCGGAAGCGCGGCTGCAGCGCGGAGTCCGGCGCGTCCCGCTCTTCGAGCCAGGTAACGCCGGGAGCAGGCCTCACCGCGGCGAGCAGAAGCGCGGCGTCTTCGCTGCCCGCGAGCTCCAGCGCCGCGAACAGGTCGTCGAGCGCGCCGGCCGCCGGATGCGCGAGGGAGGGGACGGGCAGGCCCACCGCGAAGCGCGCCTCGTCCACCCGTCGGCCGGAGAAGAGCGCGTGGCTGAACTCGCTCACCTTGAGCGCGGCCAGGTGCTCCCGGTAGCGCGTGACGCAGGCGTCGTACGCTTCGCCGAACCCGCCCGCGCTGACCGTGGCGTAGGCGATGGACTGCAGGTCCGCGCTCATCCCCTTCGCCGTGAGCAGCACCACATCCAGCGCGGCGGTGCCGAGCGCCGCGCGCACCCGTTCGATGAGCGGCTCCTGGCGCACGGCGGAGTCGAAGAGCATCAGGGCCTGGCCACGCGGCGCGACTGCGGCGTCCAGGCCGGCGAGGAGCTTCATCGCCAGCTCGTCCCCGTGCGCGCCGCCGTGCAGGTAGGTGACCTGCGGCAGGTTTGGCGGGAGCGTGACGTACGGCGGCTGCGCCAGAACCCGGTCGAAGCGCTCGCCCTTCAGGGGTTCGAAGAGGGAGCCCACCCGGAACTCGGCCTCGACGCCGTTGAGCCGCGCGTTGAAGGCGGCCACGTCGATGGCGCGCGCGTTCACGTCAGTGCCGAGCGCGCGGCGTGCGCCCCGGCGTGAGGCCACCAGCGCCAGCGTGCCCGCGCCGCACCCCACGTCGAGGACGGAGCAGCCGGTGACCTCCCCGGTCCAGCGCACCAGCTGAAGCGTGGTGGGGCCAGGGCCCATCACCGCCTCCGCCCCTGCCGCCGGGTCGTCGTGCAGGAACCACAGGCCTTCGAAGGGCAGGACCCGGAAGAGGGAGCGCAGGCTGTCGGCGCGGTCGGTGAGCCAGCCGGCGTCTGTGAGCGCGGTCAGCAGGCTTGAGCCCAGCGCGGCGTCGAGCGCTGCCTCGGGGACGTCAGCGCCGTAGACGAAGAGGTTGGTGAGCGCGGCGGCAGGAGTGGCCTGGCGCGCCAGCCGCCAGCGGACGAGCGGCAGACGGACCGGGTCAAACTGCCCAGGGGCGATGCGCTCCGCGTCCGCCACCGCCTGCTCGTTGAAGCCTGCGCGAGCGAAGCGCTGGCGAAGCTCCGCGCAGCGTGGAGCCGTGAGCAGGTGCAGAGAGGACAGGGGGGCCAGGCTCATCCGCCGCACTCTCGATGAACCGGCCGGGCCCTGGCCAGCACTGCCTGCCTCCGTCACGAATTCTGCACAAACACTCCTCGGCTGCGCCCTCAACGCTGCTCGGGAGCGCCATCGGTGGGGCCCACTGTTGGGGCCATGAACGCTCCCTCTCTGGTGTCTCCCCTCGCTCCGGTCGCCGCCCCTCAGGCGCTGGAGGATGCCCTCCCACCTTTGCCCCGGCGCGAGGTGCAGCGCGCCCGGCGCACAGCTCTGGCGGCGCTCGGGTTGGGGTTGCTGGTGGAGCTGTTCTTCGACGGCCACACCGCGGGCGTCTCCTTCCCCCTGACCGTGGGCCTCGGCGTCGGGGCGATGCTGGCGCTGACCGGCATCGAGGGCCGGCAGAAGGCGCGGCCCAACCTGTGGCTGCTCGCGCCCATCGGGTTCCTCGCGGTGATGGTCGGGGTGCGTGAGAGCGCTCCGCTCGTCTCACTGAACATCCTCACGGTCCTGACGCTGCTGCTCACGCTGGCCTACAGCTTCGCGGAGGGCCGGCTCTCCGACTTCGGCCTCCTGCAGCACGCGCTGGTCCCGCTGAAGGCCGCGTGCTCGGCGCTGGTCGTCCATGCGCCCAGCACGCTCTCCTCGGCGGTCCACGCGCCCGGCCTGAAGGCCAGCATCGGTCGCTTGGCCAAGCCCGTCATCCTCGGGCTCTTCATGGCGATGCCGGTGGTGGTCATCTTCACTGCGCTGCTCTGCTCGGCGGATCCCCGCTTCGGAGCGCTCATCGTGGACGCCCTCAACCTCGTCGCGGCTGGCCCTCTGTTGCAGGGCGGGATGGTCACCTTCGGCGCAATGGTCGCCATCGCGGGGCTGCTCGGCCTGAGCCAGCGCGTGGTGCGCGCCCGCGCTGAGCCTACGAACGGGGTGAGCGCGCCGCGCGCCGCCATCGAGGGCATCACCTTCGCACTGACGGTGGACGCCCTGTTCGTCGCGTTCGCGCTGACCCAGGCGGTCTACCTCTTCCACCAGGACCCTTCGCTCTCCGGGAACGGCATCACCTACTCCAGCTACGCGCGCGGCGGCTTCTTCGAGTTGCTCGCGGTCTCGATGATGACCCTCGCGCTCATCCTGGCCCTGGTCAGCCTCGTCCGCCCCGCCACGCCGGGCCAAGCGAAGCTCTTCAAGTCCGCCTGCTCCGCGATGGCCGCGCTGGTGGGCGTCCTGCTTGTCTCCGCCATCAAGCGAATGGCGCTGTACGAGGAGGCCTACGGGTACACCGCGCTGCGCGTCTATAGCCACGTCTTCATGTTCGCGCTGGGCGCGGCCATGCTCTGGCGCGCGGTCACCTTCTGGTGGAAGCCGGAGCGCTTCGCCTTCGGCGCCTTCCTCTGCGGCGTGGGCTTCGTGATGGCGCTCAACGTCCTCAACCCGGACGCCTTCATCGCCCGCGGCAACCTGGAGCGCCAGCGCGCGGGAGAGACGCTCGACTACCAGTACCTGAACTCGCTCTCCGCCGACGCAACGCCCGTGCTCGCCGACGCCACGCTGACCGGAGACCTGCCGGCGCACGTCGTCCACCGCCAGTTCGCGCCATACGCCGAGGAGCGCACCTGGCCGTCGTTCAACCTCTCCCGCTGGTGGGCGCAGCGCAGCGTGGACGCGCTCCCGCCGCCTGCTCCTGGGCTGTAGCCGGGCGGAGCAGGTCTGCGCCGCCTGCCTCGTGGGCACGCGCTCGCGGGCACTGCCTGCGGGGATCTCGGCGGAGGCCGCCCTCGGCCTGGGGCAGTACGGCGGGCGGGCCGGGAGCTCCGAGGTCAGGCCTGACGCGGCCGCATCGCACAGCGGGTTCCGGTCCGCCGTGCCATGGGCAGGGAGGGAGACGGGTCTCTCCAGGGCACTCTCGTGGTTGCCGGGATGGCCTCCGCGGCGCGGAACCCTGCCGCGGTGGAGGCAGTGCGCTTCGCCTGTGCTGGAGGGCGTTCGAGATGCAACCGTTCGTCGACAAAGTCGACCGCGGAGGCCGTATTGTGCCCGTCACGGAATTAAGTGATCGGTTTCTGATCGACTGGCACGCCAAGACGTGATCTGTCGGCGCTGTGGACAGGGGCGCTCCGGTTGCGCAGAGATACTCGCTGCTGAAGCACTCTCTCGACGAGCGCGGGCGGCGCCTGTTTGCCGGCGCAGAGGCCGCAGCGATGGGCCACGGCGGAGTTGCCATCGTGGCGCGGGCGATGGGGATAGCTAAAGGCACCGTCCAGAAGGGTCGGAATGAAGTCCTCGCGGGGTCACCGCCAGCGGACCTCGTGCGCGTCCGGCGACGCGGAGCGGGCCGGCCTCGCATCGAAGTGAAGAACCCTGAAATCAAAGCCAAGCTGGCAGAGCTCGTAGAGCCTTCGACACGTGGCGATCCAGAGTCGCCACTGCTCTGGATGCTGAAGAGCACTCGCATCATTGCGAGTGAACTCACGGCCGCCGGCTGCCCTGTCAGCGCGCAGAAGGTGTGTGGGCTGCTGCACGCGGAAGGATTCAGCCTGCAGGGAACCTCTCGCGTGAAAGAGGGGGCGAGTCACCCCGACCGCAACGCGCAATTCGAGTACATCGCCGCCAAAACGAAGGACTTCATGGCGCGCGGCGTGCCGGTCGTTTCGGTGGACGCGAAGAAGAAGGAGCTCGTTGGCAACTACGCCAACGCTGGACGTGAGTGGCACCCGAAGGGAATGGCGACCGAAGTACTCACATACAATTTCGCGGATGACGCAGTCGGGAAGGCCATTCCGTACGGCATCTACGACATCGCTAACAACAGCGGTTACGTCAACGTCGGGATGGATCACGACACACCAACCTTCGCAGTGCGATCACTGGCGAAGTGGTGGGATTTGATGGGGTCGGTCGCCTACCCGGGTGCGACCGAGCTCTTCGTGACCGCGGATGGAGGAGGCAGCAATAGCAGTCGTTCTCGCCGGTGGAAGCTGGAGCTCCAGAAACTCGCGGACAAGCTGCGGCTCACCATTCACGTAAGCCACTTCCCGCCGGGCACAAGCAAATGGAACAAGATTGAGCACCGGCTCTTCTCCTTCATCACCATCAACTGGAGGGGCCGACCACTGATTTCGTACGAGACGGTGGTGTGCCTCATCTCGGGAACGAGAACGGCGAAAGGGTTGCGAGTTCACTCAGAACTCGATACCGACAAATACCCGCTCGGACAGAGGGTGAGTGCCGACGCCATGGCGAACCTGGCACTCAAACTCGAAGCCTTTCACGGCGATTGGAACTACACGCTGTCCCCTCGCAGTCCGCAGGAGGTTGCTGACTCCGAGGAAGTGAAGGCGAAGGGTCAGCCACAGCGCACCGAAGAGGACTGGGCAAAGCTCGTCGCGCAGCAATCCAGGGGGCAGGTAGATAGCAAGGAGTTCTGCTTCTCCCGAGGCATCAATCATCGGACGTTTTGCGAGTGGCGCCGGCGCCTCGCCCCCCGTCCCAGCAATGCCGACTGGGACAAGCTCTGCAAAGAACAACTCGCACTCGGTATCAGCGCGACAGAGTTCTGCCGTCGCAAGGGGCTTCCCTACAAGCTGTATATCCGTTGGCTGAAGCGACTCCGTGGCGGCGTTTCAGAGCGCGCGAAAGCGAAGTGGCGAAAGGTCATCGACGAGCTCGAAAACAGCAAGCTCAACACGACGGACTTCGCCGCGAGCAAAGGCATCCATCGGGTACTGCTCTCTCGCTGGAAGGTCCGTCTCGCCAAAGAAAGGGCGATTTTGAGGAAGCAGAGGCCGACTTAATCGTGCACGGGCACATTCCCCCGGTTTCGAGCACGTTCGTCGACGAACGGTTGCATCTGGCCTGTGCACCCGTGACGGGCATCACCTCCACCGCGGTGCAAGGCCGGGCCAGCTACGAAGGAGCACTGCGTACGCCAAGCCGTCCCCCGTCTCCCCAAGGGATGTGCTGCGCCCGTTCGCGAGCGCTGCGAGAGCGCTCCCGCCGCAGTCGCCTCTCGTCATGGGCACTGACGGCCCGGGCGCCCCATCGCCGCGCAGCGCTGCTCCAGCGCCTCGCCCGACGGAAACGCCAGGGTGGCCCAGGGCGCCACCGCTCGCTCCTGGCTGCAGACGAGGAGGATGAGCGCGTCCCCTTCGCTCAACGGCGAGGCCAGCTCCACCGCCTTGCCGAGCGCGGCCATTTGCCGCCCCCGGCCTTCACCGACCAGCTGGCCATTTCGGAACAAGCGCCAGAGCGGGCCGCCGCCAACGGCGACGTACTGCTGACCGGCCGGCGCGTGCTGTGGTGAGAGCAGCCCGCAGCTCACCTCGCCCTGCGCGGGGAAGGTGACGACGCGCTCGGCGCTGGCGTCGACCAGCGCTTGCGGTTCCGGGACGAAGGTCCGCAGCTCCTCCAGCGCACGCGCCTGCATGCGGCCGGTGCGCCACTGTGCCGCCGCCTGCGGCAGGACGCGCCAGACCTTGGCCCCTTCGCCCGGCTGTGCCGCGCGCGCCACGTTCGGCCAGACGCGCAGGAAGCCGAGGTCCCGGTCCAGCTGCTCCACCGCCAGCGGATACCCGCACACCACGTAACGTGCGCCCAGGCCGGAGACGAACGCCCACGGGTCCACCATCCGGCCCTGCACCAGCGCCTGTCGCCCGCGCGCGAGCTCCGGGTTGAGGCGCGCGAGGTAGAGCGGATCCAGCACGTCGACCACGGTGAAGCGCGGCCGCTGGTCCAGCAGGTAACTCCCCTCGTCGAAGCCGCAGTGGAAGACAAAGCCGTCTTCATCCGGAGGCAGGTGCGACACGGCCTCGCGCGTCTCGCGCTGGTAGCGGTCGATGGGCTGCGGGTCATTGGACTTGAGCAGCGCGGGCAGGTTGACGACCAGGAGCACCGGAAGGAGCACCAGCCCCCACCGGCCCAGGCCCGGCAGCGTGGCCGCCACCGCCACGGCCACCAGCGGCAGCGCGTACTCGGACGCGCGTGGGTTGACGTAACCCAGAGCGAGGAAGGCCACCGCTAGCGCCACGGCCAGCACGGCCGGCTTCAGCGCGGGCAGCTGCGCCCGCAGCCGCGGGACCGCCAGACACGCCACCGCGACCGCCGCGCCCAGCACGCCGCTGGCGAACATCCAGAGGAACGCCACGCCGGAGAAGCGCACCAGCTCCGAGCCCTGCGCGCCGAGCAGCTCTGGCCCCGGCAAGCGTCCCAGCGCGATGTCGAGCGTGAGCTGTGTGGCCTCGAGTGTCTGGGGGAAGTAGGGGTTGGCCACCGCTCCCACCGCCAGACCCGCAGCGCCGAGGAGCGCAGGCCGCAGCCAGCTCCGCTCGCGCAGCGCCAGGCCCACCGCCGCGGTCAACCCGAGCAGCGCCGCCGGGACATAGAGCGCGTGATACGCGAGCCCGAACACCGCGGCCCCGGCGAAGGCGAGCGCGCCGCGGCGATGCAGCAGCCCGGCGACGAGGAGCAGCGCGGCGGCGACGGCCAGCACGTACGGACGCAGGAGCGCCGCGCGGAAGGCGAAGTGCGCCTGGGTGACGAGCAGGCAGAGCACCAGTCCCGCGGCCACCGACGGCCGGGCGAACGCGCGGCAGCACAGGTAGGCCGCGAGGAGCGCCAGCGCAGTGACGCCCACGCCGACAGCGTCCACGCCGCGCTCGCCGGCCAGGCGGTGGCCGAGGGCGGTGAGCTGGTGGAACAGGAACTCCTTGTCGGAGAAGGCGCGGTTCCAGTGGAGCCCGGTGACCTGAGGGAGCGCGCGCGGCAGGCCCTGCTCGGCGACGAGGCGGGAGAGCGCGTGGTGATAGGCGCGATCCGGGTCTACGTCGGTGCGGGTGAGCAGCGCGGCGAGCGCGACGGCGGCCGCGAGCAGCGCCGCACAGGCGAGGGCATCCGGGACCGCGCGGTGCAGGAGCCGAGGCAGCGCCATAACGCTGGAAGGCGACGCTACCCCAGAAGCCCGCGCGCTCAGCGCTCCTTGAGCGTGAGGAGTCGACGCCACTCCAGAAGCCTCTGCGCTCAGCGCTCCTTGAGCGTGAGGCCGATGACGCGGCCATCGAGCGCCAGCAGCATCACGGTCTGACCAAAGACGCGCGGCTCGGTGCGCAGCGGGCTGTCCAGGGCGAAGGTGAAGACCGGGGTGGGGCCCAGGCGAAAGGCGACGAGCTGGCCGGCGCGCCCCGCGGTGGGGACGAGCAGCAGGTCCCCCGCGTTCGACGGCGCGCCGAGGAGCGGGGCGGGCAGCTCCGCGCGCCAGCGGTTGGCGCCGTCCTTCGGCGAGAGCCCGACGAGCGCGCTGGGCGCCTCTCCGGCGAAGAGCGTGTCGCGCACGAGGAACGGACCGCTGGTGAGCGGACTGGGGAGCGTTCGGCTCCAGCGTTCAGTCCCGTCCTTCAAGGACACCGCGACGATGCGGCCGCCGGGTGCGCCGAGGTAGGCGAGCTCCGCGTCCGCGTCGAGCCCGGTCAACCCCGGGAGCGCGGCCTTCCACAGGGTGGCGCCGTCCGCGGGGCGCAGCGCGAGCAGGCCGGCGTCCGCGCTGGCGACGAGCAGGAGATTTGCCGCCACGCGCGGGGCGGGCGGCCGGGCGGTCGCTCCGTCCTTGGGCGCGGAGAGGGTGGCGCGCGCCCACACCAGGGCACCCGAGGTGAGGTCGAAGGCCCGCGCGGAGCCGTCGGTGCCAATCACGAAGGCTCGCTCGCCGTCGGTGGCCAGCGGCGTCACCACCGGCGGCAGGTCCGTCACCCGCCAGCGCTCGGTGCCGTCCGCGAGGGCCAGGCCCACCAGCTCCCCCGCGACGGTGGCGGCCACCGCGAAGCCCTTCTCCGCCACGGGGCGCGCGGCAATCTCCCGCCCCAGCGCGGCCTTCCACACCCGGGCGCCGCTGGGGGCGAGCAGGAAGAGGTTTCCCGCCTCGTTGCCCACCAGCACGCCGCTGGGCGTCAGCGTCAAGCCTGTTCGGGAGGGGGCATCCGTCGAATAAGAGAACTGGCGTTCGACTGGCGCAGGGCACCCACCGAGAGTAACGATCGCCAGCGCAGCGACCAGGAGGCTACGGCTGCAGTGGCTCACCTGGCGCCCTCTACAGGCCCTGCCGCGGTTTGCCAAGGATGACCATGGTTCCCATCAGCGACGACGAGCCCCCAGACGCGACTGGCATCCCCTCCTCGGAGCGCCGCAGCGCCGAGCCCAGCGGCATCGACGTGCCGCACGGCGTGGAGGTGACTGAAGCGCTGCTCAAGGCGCTGCCCAAGACAGACCTGCACTGCCACCTCGACGGCTCCATGCGGCTGTCCACCATCCTGGAGCTGGCGGATCAGCAGAAGGTGAAGCTGCCCGCGGACACCGAGGACGGGCTGGCCAAGGCCATTCACATGGGCCAGGTCTGTCAAAGCCTGGACGAGTACCTGGTCGCCTTCGACGTCACGCTCTCGGTGCTGCAGACGGAGGACGCGCTCTTCCGCACCGCCTACGAGCTGGCCATCGACGCGGCGGCGGAGAACGTGCGGTGGCTGGAGGTGCGGTACTCACCCGCGCTCCACCAGCTCAAGGGCCTGAAGATGACCACGGTCATCGACTCGGTGCTGGAGGGGCTGCGGCACGCCAAGCGCGAGACCGGCATCAAGTGCGGCGTCATCGTCTGCGGCATCCGCCACATCGACCCGGAGATGTCCATCCGGTTGGCGGAGCTCTCTGTCGCCTACAAGAACCGCGGCGTCATCGGCTTCGACCTCGCTGGCGCGGAGGTGAACTTCCCCGCCAAGCACCACCGCCAGGCGTTCCAGCTCATCCTGCTCAACAACGTCAACTGTACGGCCCACGCGGGCGAGGCCTACGGGCCGGAGTCCATCGCCCAGGCCATCCACTACCTGGGCGCGCACCGCATTGGCCACGGGACGCGGCTGCGTGAGGACGGGGACCTGCTCAACTACGTGAACGACCACCGCATCCCGCTGGAGATTTGCCCCACCTCCAACGTGCAGACCCGCGCGGTGCGCGACCTGAAGTCGCACCCGCTGAAGTTCTATTTCGACTACGGCCTGCGGGTGACCATCAACACCGACAACCGCCTCATCACCGACACGACGGTGACCAAGGAAATGTGGGTGGCGCACAAGGAGCTGGGGCTGACGCTGGAGGACCTCACCACCGTCATCGTCTCCGGCTTCAAGAGCGCCTTCCTGTCCTTCCGGGAGAAGCAGGACGTGCTCAAGCAGGTGAACGCGGAGATTGCCCGCACCCTGGAGCAGTTCGCGCGCCCGCTGGCCGCGGTGAAGCGGCCAGCGTAGCGACGACACACTGCTTCGTGTTTTCGGCTTTGGCGGCGCGATCGCCGACGGATGGCGAACCTCCCCCGTTCGCGTCGAGCGTTGCGCCGTCAGGCGCATAGTCGAGACGTCGGCCGTCGGCAGTGCTCCCGAAGCTTGGCTCATGGGCCGCTTCGCTCTGCTCGAAACACACCGGCAAAGTGCCGTGCGTTGGGTTTGCGCCACCTCTCGACTATGCGCCTGACGGCGCAACGCTCGAGGCGAGCGGGGGAGGAGGCGAGCGGGGGAGGAGGCGAGCGGGGGAGGAGGCGAGCGGGGGAGGAGGCGAGCGGGAGAGGAGGCGAGCGGGGGAGGAGGCGAGCGGGGAGAGGCGCCGGAGCGCTTACCCGACCTTCATCCCCTTGGGGATGACCACCACGCCATCCGAGGTGACGTGGAAGCGCTGGCGGTCCTCCTCGGCGTTGTAGCCGATGGTGGTGCCCGGAGGGATGTCGACGTTCTTATCGATGATGGCGCGCCGGATGCGGCAGCGCCGGCCGATCTGCACGTTCTCGAAGAGGATGGACTCGGTGACTTCCGAGAACGAGTTCACCCTGACTTTTGGAGAGAGTACGCAGCGGTGCACGTGGCTGCCGGAGATGATGCAGCCTTCGGAGATGAGCGAGTCGGTGGCGTGACCGACGCGCCGGTTTTCCACGTCAGCGAAGACGAACTTGGCGGGCGGGAAGTTGTGGTTCTGGGTGTAGATGGGCCAGCGGTCGTTGTAGAGGTTGAACGTCGGGTCCACCTCCACCAGGTCCATGTTCGACTGGTAGTAGACGTCGATGTTCCCCACGTCGCGCCAGTAGCCGCGCTCCTTCTCGCCCTGCCCGGCGACCAGGTTCTGCGCGAAGTCGTAGACGAAGACGCGGGAGCTCTTGAACATCTGGCTGATGATGGACTTGCCGAAGTCGTGGGCGGACTTGTCGTCCGCGGCGTCCCGGGCCACCTCCTGCACCAGCGCTTCGGTGGTGAAGAGGTAGTTGCCCATCGACGCCAGGCACATCTTCGGGTTGTTCGGCATCGGCGGCGGGTCCTTCGGCTTCTCGAAGAAGTTCAGCATCTCGCCGTTGGGTCCCACTTCGATGATGCCGAACTCGTGCGCCACTTCGAGCGGGACGGGGATGGCGGCCACGGTGCAGTCGGCCCCCCGCTCGGTATGGAAGCCGAGCAGCTGGCGCACATCCATCCGGTACACGTGGTCCGCGCCGAAGACGAAGACGTGGTCGGGCTCCTCGTCGGTGATGATGTTGAGGTTCTGGTAGATGGCGTCCGCGGAGCCCTTGAACCAGTCCGTCCCCGTCCGCATCTGCGCCGGCACCGTCTCCACGTAGTGCCCGAGGAAGGCGGACATCCGCCAGGCGCGGGACAGGTGGTTGTTCAGCGAGTCCGACTTGTACTGCGTCAGCACCTTCATCCGGTACACGCCGGAGTTGACGAAGTTGGAGAGGCAGAAGTCGATGATGCGGTAGCGCCCGCCGAACGGCACCGCCGGCTTTGCCCGCTCCCGGGTGAGCGGCTCCAGCCGGGTCCCCTGCCCACCAGCCAGAATCATCGCGAGCAGCTTTGCCATGGGCGCGGGTTTAGGGGCTCCCTAGCGCCGCGGCAAGGCCCGGTCTGCGCTCGCTCGACGATTCGTTGAGTACAAGGCGCGCTCCAGCGCGTTTGGCTAATGTGACGCACCGTGATTCCCCAAGAGAGTCGCCGCGGCGTCTTGAAGAAGGGCCTGTTCGGCGGGGCGCTCCTCGCGCTCGGCGGCGGAGGACTCGCCCTGCGGGGCAGTGCGCTGGTGGCGGCGCCGAAGGAACCGCTCACCGTCCTCACCCTGCGCGAGTACTCCATCCTGCAGGCGCTGGCCAAACGCCTCATCCCGCCGCTCGACGGCTTCCCCTCGGTGGAGGCGGTGGACGTGGCCGGCAACGCGGACCGCATCATCGCCAAGCTGGATGAGGGCGCGCGCGCGGAGCTGCGGCAGCTCATCGGTCTCTTCGAGAACGCGCTCCCCGCGCTGCTCTTCGGCGGCAGGCTCTCGCCCTTCACGCAGCTTTCCGGCGACGAGCAGGACGCGGTGCTGCGCGAGTGGCGCGACAGCCGCCTCACCCTTCGCCGCACCGGGTACAACGCCCTCCGGGTCTTGCTGCTCTCGGCGTTCTACGGCTCGCCGCTCAGCTGGCCGGGCATGGGCTACGCCGGTCCGCCTCCCGGCTTCCACCAGCCGGACGCGCCGGTCTGGAAGGGCGGCGGCGTCCCGCGCCCTGACGGAAACGGCGTCTTCGTCGAGCCAGTGGCTGTGGATCCGGAGCGCAAGCCATGACCCAGGCGCAAGGCCGCATCTACACCGGCGACGAGGTCTCCGAAGATCTCACCGTCACCTGCGACGTCTGCATCATCGGCTCGGGCTCCGGCGGCGGGTGGCTGGCGCACGAGCTGGCCGCCAAGGGCCTCCACGTCATCCTCCTGGAGGAGGGCCGCTACCGCACCCGGCGCGACTTCGACCTTACGGAGAAGACCGCGTTCCCCACGCTGTACCAGGAGCTCGGCAACCGCGCGACGGATGACCTCTCCATCCAAATCCTCCAGGGCCGCGGCGTGGGCGGAGGAACGGTGGTCAACTGGTGCTCCTCGTTCCGCACGCCGAAGCGGATTCTGGACCTCTGGCGAGACCGCCACGGCTTGACGTCGCTCACCGAGGAGGCGCTCGGTCCGCACTGGGACGCCATCGAAAAACGGCTGCACATCGAGGAGTGGCCGCAGGACCGGATGAACGCCAACAACAAGGTGCTCTGGGACGGGCTGGGAAAGCTCGGCTATGGGCGCGGGCTCATCAAGCGCAACGTCCACAACTGCGCCAACCTCGGCTACTGCGGCATGGGCTGTCCCATCGACGCCAAGCAGTCGCTCCTGGTGACCGTCATCCCGGACGCGGTGGAGAAGGGGCTCACCGTCTACGCCAACGCCTCGGCGCGCCGGCTGGAGATGCAGGGCACGAAGGTGGTGGCGGTCCACGCGGAGGTGCTCGACCCGCAGAGCGACCGGGCCAACGGCCGCAAGCTGACCGTGAAGGCGAAGAGCACCGCGGTCTGCTGCGGCGCCATCAACTCGCCGGGGCTGCTGCTGCGCTCCGGGCTGGACGGCAACGGCCTCGTCGGCAAGCGGACCTATCTGCATCCGGTGGTGGTGATGGGCGGGCTGTTCGATGAGCCGGTGGAGGCGTTCTCCGGCGCGCCGCAGTCGGTGTACTCGCACCACTTCATCGACCGCGGGGCGGGGAAGCTGGGCTTCTTCCTCGAAGTGCCTCCCATTCATCCGCTGCTGGCGTCCACCGTCTTCACCGGCTTTGGCGCGCAGCACCAGCTGTTCGCCGCGAAGCTGGCCCACTGGAACGCGTGCATCGCCATCACGGTGGACGGCCTGCTGGAGGACGACGACGGCGGCACCGTCGGCCTGCGCGACGCCGGCTACTCGCGGCTGAAAATCCAGTACCCCTTGAAGCCGTACCACTGGGAGGCGTTCCGCTTCGCCTGCCGCGAGATGGCGAAGATTCAATTCGCCGCCGGCGCCCGGATGGTGATGTCGCTTCACGCAGACCCGGTGCTGCTCAAGTCGGAGAAGGACCTCGACAAGCTGGACGCCGCGCCGTGGGAGCCGCTGCGCGTCCGCGTCGCCACCGCGCACCAGATGGGCGGCTGCGCGATGGGCGCGGACCCGGCGCGCTCGGTGGTGGACCCCACGCTGCGCTACCGCGGCTTGGACAACCTCTTCGTGGTGGACGGCTCCGTGCTTCCCACCGCGCTGGGCGTCAATCCGCAGCTCACGATTTTCGGCATCGCCCGCTGGGGCGCCCAGCACGTCGCCGCGTCGGTCAGCTAAGGCGTGCTGACGTCCCAGGGGTCCTTGGCGGGAGCCGGCGGCGGTGTGGTTGCCAGCGCCTTCCAGATGCGCTCCAGCCGCTCCTCGTCATCCGCGTCCAGCGGCGGCGGGGGCAGGGCAGGGGGCACGGGGTCCTTGGGGCTGCGGGTCATGGCTGCTCCCCGGCAGGCTTGAGCCCCGCCATCCGACGGAAGTACGCGTCCACCGTCGGCGCGTCGATGGGGCTGGTCTGCACGTACGTGCGCAGGACCTGGGCGGAGACCGCGTTCGGGTCCGTGAGGAGGACGGCGTGCTCCAGGTTGCAGCCGTTCTCCTTCCACCACGTGTAGCCACCCGGGGTGAGCATCAGGTCCTGCACGGTGCGACAGTGCGAGAGCGCCTGCGGCAGCGGCGACTTGAGGCGGAAGGGGAGCAGGTCCTTCGGCGTGTCGGCGGTCGCCAGCTTCGGGATGAGCGCGTCCCAGCCGAAGCGCGGCCAGGCGACGTGGCCGTTCATCTCGCCGCCTCCCACCGCGTCCAGGGCGATGCGTGGGATGCCCAGATGGTGGGCGGCCTGGCGGATGCTCTCCGCCTGGAAGGCGCCGGTGTTGCGGGGCGCGTCCTTCGGCAGGCGAATCCAGTTGATGTGCAGCTCCGGCGCGCCGTCCCGCCACAGAAGGTCCGCGTCGAAGGAGGCGCGATAGCCGTTCTCGTGGCCGAGGAACGCGGGGTGGCGCACCTGGATGTTGATGCCGCGCTCCGGGGCGTCGGAGCCGGCGCCGCGCAGGGTGCGGCTGCTCCGTTCGAAGGCTTCAATGCTCACCCGCGAGCCGGCCGGAGCGGCGACGAGGCGCGCGTACTGCGGCCCGGAGAGCGCCCGGCCCAACCACTGCGCCGAGAGGCTGTTGGCGGTGTGGGTGGCCTCCGGGTCGTTCAGCAGGCCAATGCGGATGGACTTGTCCAGCGGCGCGTCCAGCCGAAAACCGTCCGGAAACGTCCCGAGGTCGAGGGGCGGCAGCGCAGGTCGCGCGCTGGGCACGACCGGAGGAGGCGAGGCGGACAGGCTTTTGCCGACGACGATGCCCGCGTCCAACGATGGAAGAATCAAGAGGGGGTTCTCGATGCCGGGGGTTGGCGGGCCGGCTCTTAGCACGGCCGCCTTCTCGGCGTCCGGAGAACCGCCTCAGCCTGGATCGTCCAGCGGGGCGTTGAGGTCGAACGTGTCGTCCGGCTTGGCGACCTTCTCCTCGGGCCTCGCGGGCTTCTTCGGCGCGCGGAGGATGAGCTCCGCGGGATACGCGGCCACCGCGTCCAGGTGCACCTTCGGTTTCTTCGGCGCCTTCGCCTTCTTGGGGTCGATGGCCACAATCTCGGTGCCCTTCGGCGTCTGCACGGCGCGCATCCCGTCGCAGAAGAGCCACTG
The DNA here is from genome assembly GCA_044230055.1 of Myxococcaceae bacterium. GTDB lineage: Bacteria > Myxococcota > Myxococcia > Myxococcales > Myxococcaceae > JBGART01. The sequence goes on from JBGART010000052.1 coordinate 53,985, forward strand.
CACCTGACCGTCCTCCTCGCTCGCGTAGAAAATCTCCGGCTTCCGGCTGCCACCGCAGGTGGCGGCGCGGGCGTTGGCCTGCCGCCCCGACTGCGCCTCGCGCCAGGCCTCGGCCAGCTGCCGCGCGCGGGCGTACGCGCCCACCACCTCCGCCGTTTGCACGCGCTTGGCCGCCTGCCGCGACAGCTCGTCCGCCGTGCGCAGCAGGTCCGGAAAGCTCAGGTCCTCGGGGAGCTCGCAGGCGCCGAGCGCGGAGACGAGCGGTTGATACCGCGCCAGCGCGGGTCCGAGCTTCGTCCTGCCTTCTTCGAGGACCGCGAGGTGCTCCTCCGCCCAGACGCCGTCGAGCCCGGCCGCCGTGCTTTGCAGGAATTCAGCGAGCAGCTGGTTCATCCCGTCCAGCTCCCGGGCGAGCCGGGCGGGATCCTGACTGCATGCGTCGATCCCCGCGTAGTCGCGGACGTCCGCTTTCCAGCGTCCGACCGTCAACGCTCGCGGTTCAGGGGTTCTTTTGGTCGTCGCACATCCGGATACAAGCGTCGCCGTCAGGAGCACACGTCCCACCAGAGTTGCTCGCATGGCGGCGCAGGCTATCACCGCGGTTGGGGGGCTGTTTGGACCCGTGCTATTCACGAAGTGCGATGGGCGGACAGGAAACCCGCGTCACCAAGATCTCCAAGCTCCATGAGCGCATCAGTGCCGACACGGAGAGCTGCCTCGTTCAGATCCACGGCCCCGAGCTCGGCAAGAAGTACGTGCTCGAAGAGGAAGAGTTCACCATCGGCCGGGATGTGAAGAACAACATCGTGGTGGATCTCGACAACGTGTCGCGACGACACGCGAAGATCACCACCCGCACCGGCAAGAGCTTCGTCGTCGACCTCGGCTCCACCAACGGCACCTACCTCAACGACGAGGAGGTGCTGGAGGAGACCCCGCTGCGCAGCGGCGACCTGGTGAAGGTCGGCGGGTCCATCTTCAAGTTCCTCTCGGGCGGCAACATCGAGACCCTGTATCACGAGGAAATTTATCAGCTGACCATCGTGGACGGCCTCACGCAGATCAACAACAAGCGCTACTTCCTCGAGTATCTCGAGAGGGAGATGGGGCGCTGCCACCGATACAACCGGTCGCTGTCGTTGATCATGTTTGACATTGATTACTTCAAGAAGATTAACGACGTCAACGGACACCTCGCGGGCGACTACGTGCTGCGGGAGCTCGCGCACCTGGTGAAGCAGCGCATCCGGAAGGAAGAGTGCTTCTCGCGCTACGGCGGCGAGGAGTTCGCCATCGTGATGCCGGAGGCGGGCCCGGAGAACGCACGCCGCTTCTCGGAGAAGGTTCGCAAGATGGTCTCCGACCACGGCTTCAACTTCGAGGGCAAGCGGATTGAGGTCACCATCTCGCTCGGCGTCTCCGACATGACGGGCGACATGACCGAGCCGCTCCAGTTCATCAAGGTCGCCGACGCCAACCTCTACAAAGCGAAGAAGGCAGGACGTAACCGCGTCGTGGGCTAACGCAGAAACCGGTCGACGTGAGCAGACTCCCGAAGGGCGCGCTGCTGCTCCTGCTGCTCGCGTCGGCGGCCCACGCCCAGGACGGCGGAGTCCCCGCGCTGCTCCTCCCGCTCAAGAGCGAGTGGCGCTACCGCGTGGGAGACGCGCCGGCGGACTGGATGCAGCCGGCCTACGACGATGAGCGCTGGAAGCTGTCCGCCTCCCCGCTGGGCTACGGCGAGCCCGAGGTTCCCGCTCCGCTCCCCGACAACCCGCTGGCCTTCTACGCCCGGCGTCGCTTCGAGCTCCGGGTCCTCCCCTCGGAGGTCCAGCGGCTCAACGCGCGGGTCGACTTCGACGACGGCTTCGTCCTCTTCCTGAACGGCCGGGAGGTGCTGCGGCGCAACCTCCCCGCCAACCAGACCTTCACCACGCCCGCGTCCACCGGCCACGAGTCCGGCTCGCCATCCGACTTCGACCTCACGGCCAACACGTCGCTGCTCGTCGCGGGTGAGAACCTCCTCGCCGTGGAGGTCCACAACGAGGGCCCCGGGTCGGACGACGCGCTCCTGGAGGTAGAGGTCCGCGCCACGCTCGCCACGGCGCCGGCGCCGCAGCTGCGCAACTTGAGCCCCGCGCTGGGCGAGACGGACGTGTCGCCCAACACGACCATCTCCTTTGAGCTGGTGGACGCCACCGGCGTGGACCCGGGCGAGCTCTTCTTCGCGGTGCAGGCCGAGCCCGTGCAGGGCCAGCTGAGCGGCTCGCCGGAGCTGCGCTCCGTGACGTATGCCCCGCCCATCCCGTTCCCCAGCGGCGCGACCGTGGCGGTGGAGGTCGGCGCCCGGAACCGCGCCGGCGTCACGCTGCCGCCCTTCCGCTGGACCTTCCGCACCGCCGCGCCCGCCAGTCCTCCGGGAAGCGCGCCGGGCTGTGGGTGCGCCTCGGCGCCAGCGGGCACGCTCGCGCTGGTGGTGCTGGTGGCGTGGAGAGGGCGGCGCCGCATGCTGAAGTCCACATCGCAGGGTTACCCCATCGGAGGCAGCAATCCTTGAGGGAGACGGGGGACGGCTGGGTGTGCGCCCTGCCTCGTCGTGACTGGCCCGAGCTCCAGCCGCGGTGGAGGCGGTGCCACGCACAGGCCACTCGAGACGCAACCGTTCGTCGACGGACTCGACAAAACAGGGCGAGAAACCCCCTCCAGAAGAGAGTTGCTCGACGAACGGTTGCATCTTGCGTGGCCGCGGGGCTCAAGGTGGCGCCACCTCCACCGCGGCTTCGGTTTCGGGCCAGCCACGATGGGGCAGGGCGCACGCCCAGCCGTCCCCCGTCTCCCTCAAGGCCCTGTGCGCACGCCCGGGCGGCGAATGTCCGAGCTCTACAAGCGCCCGCAGACTGTGGACCGCTCAGGTCCCGGCGCGGGCCTCGGCGAGCCGGCCGTGGACTCCGGGCAGGCTCTGCGCCGGCATCCGGGAGACCAGGTACCGGACCGTGTCGAAGAGCGTCTCCTGGACGTCGCGCGCCTTGAAGCCCAGCAGCCGCTCCGACTTGGAGGCGTCCAGGTAGAACCAGTGCTCTCCGATGTCGACCTCTTCGGGGGCCAGGGCGGGCGCGCTGCCGCGCAGCTTCGCCCACTTCTCCAGCACGCGCGCCCCGAGCACGTTCATCCCCGAGGGGAGCTTCAGCTTCGGCGCGGGGACGCCGGAGAGCCGCTCCAGGCGCTCGTAGAATTCGGCCAGCGACATGTTGACGCCCAGCAGGTGCCGGCCGCCCTCTTCGCCGCGGGTGAGCGCCTGCACGAAGGCATCCGCCGCGTCGCGAGCGTCCACGAAGGACAAGCCGCCGCCGGGCATCGCCGGGATGTCGCCGTTGAGGAACTTCGACACCGTCCACGTGGACGAGAGTCGGTCATCGCCCGGGCCCATCAGGAGGCTGGGGTTGAGCACGACCAGGGGAAGCGCGTTCCGCTTGCAGAACTCCAGCGTGAGCTTCTCCTCGTAGATTTTGGACAGGTAGTACGGCCAGCGGCCGACCACCGTGATGGGGTAGTCGTCGTCCTCCGTGCCCACGCGCTCCGTCTTGGAGACGGCGATGACCCCGGAGGTGGACGCGAGGATGAAGCGCTTGACCTTCGCCTCGCGCGCGTCCTTGAGCAGCTCCCTCGTGCAGTCCACGTGCAGCGCGTACATCTCGCGCCCGTCCTTGCTGTCGAAGGAGACGCGCCCGGCCAGGTGATACACCGCGTCCACGCCGGTGAGCGCGCGCCGGACCGCGCCCCGGTCCTTGAGGTCCCCGGGCAGGTACTCCGCCTTCTCGAACGCGGGCCCCTTCGGCGCACTGCGGGCGATGAGCCGGACCTGGTGGCCGGCGGCCACCAGCCGCGGGACGAGGTGCACGCCGAGAAAGCCGGTTCCGCCGGTCACGAGCAGCTTCATGCTTCACCTTTGCGCAACGACATGAATGGCGAACCGCCCCCGTTCACCTCGAGGGGGAAACCGGCCCTGGCCGGCCATTTCGTCGGAGGAACAGCTCTTCTCAGTCGGGCGCCTCCCCCGCTCGCCTCGAGGGGGAAACCGGCCCTGGCCGGCCATTTCGTCGGAGGAACAGCTCTTCTCGGTCGGGCGCCTCCCCCGCTCGCCTCGAGGGGGAAACCGGCCCTGGCCGGCCATTCCGTCGGAGGAACAGCTCTTCTCGGTCGGGCGCCTCCCCCGCTCGCCTCGAGCGTTGCGCCGTCAGGCGCATAGTCGAGAGGTAGCGCAAACCCACGCACGGCACCTTGCCGGTTTGTTTCGAGCAGAGCGAAGCGGCCCATGAGCCAAGCTTCGGAAGCACTGCCGACGTCTCGACTATGCGCCTGACGGCGCAACGCTCGACGCGAACGGGGGCATCCCCGCGAGGTTGCGGGGCCCATTGAGCTGTTCTCTACGAGCGTTGCGCCGTCAGGCGCATGGTCGAGAGGTGACGCAAACCCACGCACGGCAATTTGCCGGTTTGTTTCGAGCAGAGCGAAGCGGCCCATGAGCCAAGCTTCGGAAGCACTGCCGACGTCTCGACTATGCGCCTGACGGCGCAACGCTCGACGCGAACGGGGGCAACCCCGCGATGTGGCAGAGCTGTTCGAGGCCGAGGCGCTCACGACTCTCCACCGCCGCGGCGCCGGCTCTTGCTGGGGGTGGCGGGCTCCTCGTCGGGGACGGTCAGCACCTTCTTCTCCCGCAGCGCCTTCACGGCATCCTCGGCCAGCCTCGTGACGCGGCGGTAGCTCTCGGAGCGGGCCATGCCGTGGGTGAGCGAGCGCAGGTCCGGGACGCGCAACGCGGGGCCGATGCGGACGCCCAGGTGTGTGGACTTGGGGAGGATGGAGCCCTTGGGGAGCGCCTCATACGTCCCGTCCAGGTACATGGGCAGGATGTCGGCGCCGTAGGTGAGGGCGAGGTACCCGAGCGTGGGCTTGAACTCCAGGAGATCCCCCGACTGCGAGCGCGTCCCCTCCGGGAAGATGAGCAGGTTGTAGCCCTGGTTGAGCGCTTCACCGGCGAGCTTGAGCGACTCGCGCAGCGAACCCTCGCGGTCCATCGGAATGAGGTTGGTGAAGTTTTCGAAGTACGCGCGCTTCAGCGGCGTGTCGAAGAAGTAGTCCCGCGCGGCCAGCGCGGTGAGCCTCTCGCCCTGGTCGCCGAGCACCACCTTGATGAGGCCCATGTCCAGGTGACTGGTGTGGTTGGCGATGACGAGGAAGTTCTGGTTCTGGGGGATGAAGCTCTTCCCCGTCACCTTCACGTCGAACACGCCGCCGTAGAGCCAGCGCTGACCGAACGAGAGCAGCGCGCGCCCGGCGGAGGCGACGGCCTCCGGGACCGGAATCTCCTGCTGCTCGCGCTTCTCGTTCTCCTTCGAGATGTCCTTCGCGCGCACTTCGGCGGCGGGGCGCCTGCCGCTGCCGGCGACCAGCTTTCGCAAGTCCTCCACGGTCTGGACCTGCGTCAGGTCCGAGATGGCAGGCAGCGGGACGCCGGCGTTCTCCAGGGCCACGGTGAGCTCGGTGAGCATCAGCGAGTCAAACCCCAGCTCGCCCTGCAGCTTCGCGTCCGGACGGATGTCCGAGAGCGGCCGCTGCAGCACCTCGGCGATGAGCGGGAAGAGCCAGTCGTTCACGCCGCCCGCGGCGGACGCCACGGAGGCCTTGGCCTTCTCGCCGGAGGCCGCCACGCGCTCCAGCCGCTTGAGCTCCTCCAGCACGTCCTTGCGCTTCACCTTGCGGGTGCTCGTCCGAGGCAGCTCTCCGTCCCACAGCCGCAGGACCTTCACGCGCCGGTAGAACGGCATCTCCGCGGAGAGCTTGCGGAAGTGCTCCTCCAGCTCACGGCGGACCTCTTCGCGCGGCCGGTCTTTGTATTCCGGCACGCAGAGGCAGGCGACCTTCTCGCCCCCGGCTTCGTCCGGCAGCCCGAGGATGGAGAGCTCCTTGATGTGGTCATGCCGCTGGTAAATCTCCTCCAGCTCATCCGGGAAGACGTTCTTCCCGTTGGCGTCGATGATGACGTCCTTCTGTCGCCCGACGAGGAAGAGCTTCCCGTCGGCGTCGAGGCGACCGAGGTCCCCCGTGTGCAGCCAGCCCTCGCGCACGGCGGCGGCGGTGGCCTCGCGGTCCTCGAAGTAGCCGGCCATCACGTTGGGGCCCTTGGCCACCACCTCGCCGATGCCGTCCGCGTCCGGGTTGAGGATTCGAATCTCGATGCCCGGCAGCGCGCGGCCCACCGTCCCCGGCAGCCGCTTGTTGGTCATCTCCGCCACGGAGAGGACCGGCGCGGCCTCCGTCAGGCCGTAGCCCTCGCTGATGTTGAAGCCCAGCGCGTGGAACGCCTTGTGGACGTCGTCCGGGAGCGCAGAGCCACCGCTCACCAGGAACTTCATCTTCCCGCCGAACTTCCGGTGTACCGGCCAGAAGAGGAGCTTGCCCAGGTTGAGCGGGCTGCGGTTGCGCAGCTCGCCGTGGGCGCTCATCAGGGCCTTGATGCCCTGTTCAATGAGGGCAGGGCGGGAGGCGAACTCCTGGGTCATCTTCCGGTGCAGCAGCTGCCAGAGCGCCGGCACACCAATCATCGCCGTCACGCGGCCGGTCTCGAACACCTCGCCCAGCCGGTCCGAGGTGAGCTCGTCGATGTAGGAGATTTCGGCGCCGCGGGAGAACGGCATCAGGAAGCCGCAGGCGAACTCGAACGTGTGGTGCAAGGGCAGCACGGAGAGCAGCCCGTCGCCCACGCCGAGGTCAAACGCGCCGGCGAGCTTGGCCACCAGCGCGGCGAAGTTCCGGTGCGTGAGCATCACGCCCTTGGGGTTGCCGGTGGTGCCCGAGGTGAAGATGAGGGACGCCACGTCATCCGGCGACGCAGCGCGGGGCAGCGTGCCGATGCGGTCCGCCTGCGCGGCGTCGCCCTCCATCGCCTGCGCCAGCGAGTGAATCTGCGTGGTGAGCGACGCCTCCGCGAAGGCGCGGAAGAGGCCCGGCAGCGAACCGGCGGAGTCCTCTGACAACAGGCAGGTGGCCGCCTTGGACCGCTTGGCGATGTTCACCACCTCGGGTTCGGACAGCTCCGGGTCCACCGGGACGGCGGTGGCGCCGGCCAAGAGAATCCCGAAGTACGTCATCCCCCACTCGGGGCGGTTCTCGGAGACCAGCAGGACGCGGTCGCCCTTCTTCACGCCAGAGCGCAGCAGGAACGCGGCCACTCTGCCGGCATAGCGGTGCACCTCGCCGTAGGTGAAGCGCTCCTCCTTGTCGCCCGCCACCCGGCGGAACGCCACGCGGTGACGGAAGGCGTGGACGGAGGACTCGAACAGCTCCACCAGCTCGCGGTTGGCCGGGATGACCTTGCGCCGCGAGGTCTCCTCCTCGAGGCCGGGGAACACCCACTTCTCCAGGCCCGGGAGGTGGACCTCCAGGAAGTAGTTGCGCCAGTCCAGCTTCTCCGGGTCCCAGGGGATTTTCGCCTGGTCCGCCGGCTCCAGCTGCTGGAAGACGCCGCGCGTGTTGTCGCAGCGGAAGACGTAGCGGTTCTCGAAGATGAACGGGAGGAACAGGTCCACCAGCGAGTGCAGCGAGCTGGCCTGCTGCTCCACGTCTGCCAGCTTTGTCTCCGCGTGGGTGAGCAGCGCGGAGAGGCTGGGCGCGCCCCACTTCGGCTTGACCTCTTCGATGAGCCCCTTGAGCAGCTTGGCGCCCTGGCGGAAGACCGGCGCGGAGCGCGTCTCGTAGGCGCGGCGCGAGATGGGCTGCGGCTCAATCCGCGCCATGAGCTCGTTCCAGTACCCGTTGCCGCTCTCCTTCTGGCGGTAGTGCCGGCGGCGGTAGAGCCCCACCAGCTCCACGGAGCGGGTGGCCACGAAGGGGTTCACGTCTCCGGAGGACAGCTGGTACACCCGGCGGTCCTTCCGCTGCAGCGTGTGCGCGGTGATGGCGATGAGCGCCCCGGCCACCAGGTCCACCGGGATGATGTCCAGGATGGTCTTGTCGCCCGCGGGGATGCCGCGCTGGCCCTTGATGCCGGCGAACGCCAGCGGCGCAGACGTGGTGAAGCCCTCGTTCCAGCCGGGGAAGGGGAAGCGCAGCGCGCTCTCCACGATGGAGGGCCGCACGATGGCGTAGGAGAGGCCCTCGGTCTGGGCGATGACCTGCTCGCCCAGGGACTTTGTGTACGTGTACGTGTTGGGCCAGCCCCAGTGCGCCGCGCGCTCCATGCCGGCAGCGGTGAGCTCCGTGGAGAGCCAGAGCTTGCGCTCGCGCCCCACCGCCAGCCGGAGGGTCTTCTCGTCGCTGACGTCGCGTCCCTCCTCGGCCAACCGGTCCAGCGCCTTCTGCCGCCACGTCGAGATGAGCGCCTTGTCGTCCGCCTTCTCCCGCAAGCGCGCCACAATCTTCTGGCAGTCGGCCAGCTCCTGCGCGAGCGAGAAGTCCCGCCCGTCCAATTCGCCTTGACGGGGGAAGTACCCGGCCACCGGCTCGTCCTCGAAGACCAGCCCGCTGCGGTTGCCCGCAACGAAGGCGGTGGACATGTGCACCAGCGGCGCGCCCAGCGCCTGGCACAGCTCCACCGTGTGCTGCACGCCCTCGGTGTTGACGTTGAGCCCCACCTCCAGCGACGGGTTGAACGACACCAGCCCCGCGCAGTTGATGACGATGTCGCAGTGGTCCTTGAGTGACTCCACCTGCTCCGGCGTCAGGCCCAGCCAGCGGTCCGTGATGTCGCCGTCCAGCACCGTGCACTTCTTCCGCAGGTACTCCAGCGCGCCTGCGTCCCCCAGCCGGTCGCGCAGCGGCTGGAACGGCTCGCTCTGCGCCACCTTGTCGAAGAACCGGCCTTCGGCGGACGCGGAGGAGCCCTTGCGGACGAGGACGTAGACCCGGTCCAGCACGTCGCCGTAGTGCGAGAGCAACATCGACAGCGACACCTTGCCGACGAAGCCGGTGGCGCCGGCGAAGAGGACGCGCCGGCCCTGCAGCGTCTTGCTCACGTCGAGCGGCGGGCCCAGCCGCTTCGTCGTTCCGTCCACCTTCAGATTGGAGGGAGTGGGGGAGTGCGTGGGCATCGGCAGGTCACCGGACGTCGGTCTGGAGGATGGGCGGGCAGTGAACGAAGGAGATGGTGGCGCTGCGGCCCATGAAGCCGCGCGCCTGGTCAATCGCTTCGGAGAGGGTGTCGGTCCGCTCCCAGCCCATCAGCGCCGGGACGTGGTTGTTCTCGGAGCCGGCGACGATGACCTTGCCGACGTGCTGGCGGCCGTTCTCGCCCCAGTACCACATGTAGAAGGGGTGAGCGCCGTGGTACGCGTTCCCCTTGCGGTACAGGTGCACGTAGGAGGGGTTGGTGGCGAACTCCTTCTCGTACTTGTGCTCCAGCACCATCGCGTCGCGCGTCTCCGGCAGCAGCCGGTTGAAGAACTCGATGTAGCTGGGGTGGTGCTCCGGGTCGAACTCGTCGTAGGCCGGGTGGCAGAGGATGAGCACGCCGCCCTTCTTCACCAGCGGCACGCCGCGGTTCAGGTTGAAGAGGTAGCCCAGCCCCATCACTTGCAGCAGCAGCGGGTTGAGGATGGAGTTGACGTTGTAGGGCGAGATGTACGGGATGCCGAAGATGACGACGTCGCTCTGGCCCTCCACCGGCACCGAGTACTGCTTCCAGCAGCGCTCCAGGGTGCGTTCGTGGCAGGGCTCGGTGGCGCCGGCGAAGACGCCGATGACGTCGTACGGCGCGGGCACGCCCATGAAGAGCTTGCGCTTGGCGGCGCGCGGCATCTTCTCCAGCGCGTACTTCATGCCCTGGAACTTGAGCCGGTCGAACTCGCTGTAGTCCTCCTCCTTCTTGCCGAGGAAGCCCAGCTGTCCGTCGAACATCCGGTTGTTCAGCGCGGTCTCGATGTGGAAGACCTTCAGGTTCTTGTCGACGACCCGCCCAATCCGCTCCACGCTGCGGTGGAGCTGGGACTTCGAAGGCTCCATGTAGCTGTCGGACTCGCGGATGGTCTTGGCGTTGTGGTGCGCGCGCAGGGAGAGGTAGTCCGCCAGCCCGGTGCCCACCGACTTGTGCCCGCCGTCCATGGGCACCAGGTTGATGTTCACGTAGATGAGCAGGTCGCTCTCGGCGGCGCGGCGGTTGATGCGCACCACCTCGTTGTGGGCGGTGCGCTCCAGCTCGACGATGCCGTCCGGGTCTTCCGCGTCGTGGTTGTAATAGGTGTCCGGGTAGTGGGCGTTGAAGATTTTCTGGCCCACCATCCGCTTCATCTCCGCCTCGGTCATCCGGCGGTGGAGCGCGTTGGCGATGATGAGGTGGATGTCGTCCACGCCGGAGTCCGCGCACAGCTCCAGGACAATCTCCAGAATCGTCTGGCGGATGTCCGGGGTGACCATCGGCGGCAGCGGCAGCGAGATGTCATCCAGCGCGATGGTCAGCTTCATCCCGGGGCGCAGGAGCGCGTGTAACGGCTCCATCCCTTCGGGGTGATTGAGGGCCCACCGGATGGCGGCCTTCACGTTCGGCACGCCCTCCAGCGGCGGGCGCGGAAAGATGACCCGGGTGTCGACGGGGAGGTCTTCGAGGAGGAAGTCTTCGCCGGAGAAGATGACCCGCGGGGGCGAGCCCTTCTCGGTGATCACGATGTGGGACTCTTCGTCGTACAGCTTCTGCAGCGTCTTGAGAGGGCGCATGGGGGATTACCTGAGGTCGAGGATGGGCCACTGGTACGCGCGGGCCAATGCGCGCAGCCGGATGTCGGGGTTGACGGCGGTGGGGCGCCCCACCACGGTCAACATGGCGTAGTCGGAGGCGCTGTCTGAGTACGCGTGGCTCTTGTCCAGCTGGAGCTTCTCGCGCACGCAGTAGTCGCGGATGGCGTTGGCCTTGTTCGCGCCTTCGATGATGGGCGGGACCACGCGGCCCGTCGCCCGGCCGGAGACGAACTGCATCTTGTTGGCGATGAGGTCATCCGCGCCGAGGTAGCGGGCCAGCGGCCGGATGGTGAAGTCCAGCGCGCCGGTGACGAGCACAATCTTGCAGCCGGACCGGCGGGCCTCATCGATGAGGTCCTTCGCCTGGGGGAAGAGGGCGGGCCGCAGCACGTCCTCCAGCATGTCCTCCGCCAGCGTGACGAGCCGGTCTTCGGTCATCCCCGCGTAGTACCGGTAGAAGAACTCGTTGAAGGTTTTGCGGTCCAACGCATCCAGCCCGACGAAGAGGGGCAGCGACGCGAGGGTGCCCAGCGTCCGGCCGGCGATACCGAGGAATGAACCGCGGTTCGTCGCGTAGTACGCGTAGGTGTGGACGATGTTGGTGCGCACCAGCGTGCCGTCGACGTCATAGAAGGCGGCCTTGGTGAATGACTGAGGACTCTCCACGGTGGAAATTTCCGATCCGGTGTAGGGAAACGCGCGGCGGACCCTGCCGCTTCCTCCCGTGAGTGTCAATTCGTCCGGCCGTTTACCGCCGCGCGCGGGGTTCGCCGGACGCTCGCCTGAGGTTCGCGTGCGGCTCACTGGAAGCGATTCTCCGAGGGACGGGTGCCACCTTTCCCTCTACGCCAGAGGAGAAATTTGATCGAAACGCTGTTTTTCCCTCTGGGGCTTTGCTACGAGGCGGTGCCGGCTTCCTCCTCGGAGGAGCCGCTAACGTCCCCCTGGAGGGGAGGAGACTGAGACCGAATGGCGACGAAAAAGACCGCAGCCAAGAAGCCCGCAGCGAAGAAGGCCTCGAAGCGCAAGCCGAACGACGCGTTCATGAAGCCCGTGCAGCCCTCCGCTCAGCTGGCGGAGATTGTTGGCAGCAAGCCCCTTCCGCGCACCGAGGTCACCAGCAAGGTGTGGGACTACATCCGTAAGCACGGGCTGCAGGATTCGAAGCAGAAGAAGATCATCAACGCGGACGAGAAGCTGCGCCCCATCTTCGGCAAGCCCTCCCTGGACATGTTCAAGATGACGTCGGTCATCAGCAAGCACCTCTCGCCGACCTGATCGTCTTTTAAGGATTCCCCTGCAGTGGGTTGGAGGGCTCGCTTCGGCGGGCCCTCTGCCTTTTTGGGGATCTGAAGTGTCGCGCAGCCAAAGCTCCACCCCTTCCGCAATCGCAGGGGAGTCGTTACCTCTGCAAGCTTCAACGCGAAGGCGTCCACCTCTTCTACGGGAGCTTCCTTGGTCGACGAGCAGAGAGCGCAGGCGCTGTTCACCCGGATGCGCGAGCGCCTCCTGAAGGCGCGGCGCACCCCGCTCGCCACCTACCGGCTGCAGCTCAACAAAGACTTTCAATTCGAGCACGCGCGCGCGCTCCTGCCGTACCTGGCGCAGCTGGGCGTGAGCGACCTCTATGCCTCGCCCTACTTGAAGGCCATGCCCGGCAGCACGCACGGCTACGACTGCGTCGACCACCAGAGCCTCAACCCGGAGATTGGCGGAGAGGCCGAGCACGCGGCGCTCTGCGACGCGCTCGCCGCGCAGGGGCTGGGGCAGATGCTGGACGTGGTGCCCAACCACATGGGCATCGAGAAGGGGAACGCCCTCTGGATGGACGTGCTGGAGAACGGGCCCTCGTCGCTCAACGCGCGGACCTTCGACATCGACTGGGACCCGGTGAAGGAGGAGCTGCGCGACAAGGTCCTGTTGCCGATTCTGGGGGACCAGTACGGCGTGGTGCTGGAGCGCGGGGAGCTCAAGCTGCGCTTTGACGGCGGCGCCTTCTTCATCGACTACTACGACCGCGTGTTGCCGGTGGCGTGCCGCCAGTACGCGGACGTCCTGGCGCTGGCCCTGCCGGACCTGGAGAAGCGGCTGCCGGAGGCGAGCGAGGACTTCGTGGAGCTGCAGTCCATCCTCACCGCCATCCAGCACCTGCCGCACCGCACAGAGACCGAGGAGAGCGCGCGCATTGAGCGGGGGCGCGAGAAGGAGGTCATCAAGCGGCGGCTGCGCGCGGTGACTGAGCGCTGCCCGGACATCCGGGTGGTCATCGAAGAGAAGGTGACCGAGCTCAACGGCAAGGTGGGCAACCCGCGCAGCTTCGACGCGCTGGACGCGCTGCTGCAGAGCTTCTGCTACCGGCTGGCGCACTGGCGGGTGGCGGGCGAGGAGATCAACTACCGCCGCTTCTTCGACATCAACGGCCTGGCGGCCATCCGGGTGGAGGACGATGCGGTCTTCGACCGCGCGCACGCGCTGGTCTTCAAGTGGATTGCCGAAGGCAAGCTCTCCGGCCTGCGGGTGGACCACCCGGACGGGCTCTTCGACCCCAACGCGTATTTCCTCCGGGTGCAGCAGCGCTACTTCCTGGTGAACGCGGAGCGGACCTACCGCGAAGAGGGCGGGGACCCGGAGCAGTGGAAGGCGATGTCGGACGCGCTCGCCGCGCAGTGGACCGCCGAGGTGGAGGCGGACCCGCACTCGCCGCTGCGCCGGCTTCTGTACGTGGTGGTGGAGAAGATTCAGGGCGGCCGCGAGCGCATCCCGGAGACGTGGGCGGTGATGGGCACCACCGGTTACCGCTTCGCCAACGTGGTGAGCGGGCTCTTCGTCGAAGGCCGCAACGAGCGCGCGTTCACGGAGACCTACGAGTCCTTCCTGGGCCACAGCGTGGACTTCCGGGAGTTGGTCTACGAGAAGAAGCGGCTCATCATGCGCGTGTCGATGGCCAGCGAGATGAACGTCCTGGCGCGCGAGCTCAACCGCATCTCGGAGCTCAACCGGCGCACGCGCGACTTCACCCTCAACGCCTTGCGGCGCGGGCTGATGGAGTTCATCGCGCTCTTCCCGGTCTACCGGACGTATGTGGACGGCCGCGGCGAGGTGGATGACCGCGACGTCCGCTACATCGAATGGACCATCGCGCGGGCCAAGCAGCGGGACACCACCACCAACGCGTCCCTCTACGACTTCCTGCGCGCCATCCTGCTCAAGCGCTACCCGGACCACGCGGACGCGCGCGAGCGGGAGATGATGCTGCGCTTCGCGATGAAGCTGCAGCAGCTGACCGGGCCGGTGATGGCCAAGGGGCTGGAGGACACGGTCTTCTACCTCTACAACCGGCTCACCTCGCTGAACGAGGTGGGCGGCGAGCCGGAGCGCTTCGGCACCTCGGTGGCCACCTTCCACCTGCGCAACCAGGAGCGCGCGGAGAAGTGGCCGGGCGCGCTGCTGGCCACCAGCACGCATGACACCAAGCGCGGGGAGGACGTCCGCGCGCGGCTGGCGGTGCTCTCGGAGCTGCCGGACGCGTGGCGCGAACGCGTCACCGCCTGGTCGAAGCTCAACGCGCGCTTTCACCGCCGGGTGGGCCACCGGCCTGCGCCGGACAAGAACGACGAGTACCTGCTCTACCAGACGCTGCTGGGCGCCTGGCCGGCGGGCGATGAGCTCTCCGCCGCGGGGTTTGACGACTTCCGCCGCCGCGTGCGCGAGTACATGCTGAAGGCCATCCGCGAGGCCAAGCTCCACACCAGCTGGACCAACCCGGATGCGGAGTACGAGGAAGCGGTGACCGGGTTCTGCGACGCGGTCCTGGCCTCGGACCACCGCGCGTTCCTCGACGACGCGGCGGCGTTCAAGCGCCGCATCGAACGCCCGGGGCAGGTGAACTCTCTGGCGCAAGCGGTCCTCAAGGTTGCCTCGCCTGGGACGCCGGACCTCTATCAAGGCGCGGAGCTGTGGGACCTCTCGCTCGTGGACCCGGACAACCGGCGGCCGGTGGACTTCGCGCTCCGCCGGCAGTTGCTGGACGCGCTCGCCCTGGGCGCGGCGAAGGACCGGGAGCAGCTGTGCCGCGCGCTCTACGCGGACATGACCGAGGGCGCGGCGAAGCTCTACGTGCTCACCGAGGGCCTGCGCTTGCGCCGCCGGCAACCCGGCCTGCTGCACGAGGGGCGCTATGTCCCGTTGGATGGCATCGGCGCGCACCAGGAGCGGCTGGTGGCGTTTGCGCGGTTGGAAGGGGAGAGCGCGCTCATCGCCGTGGTGCCGCGACTGGTGACGCCGCTGCTGGAGCGCGGGCCCACGCTCGCGGCCGCGTACGGTGACACCGAGGTGGTGCTGCCGGAGGCGCTCGAGGGCGGGACGCTGCGGGACGTGTTCACCGGGCGGACGTTCACGCCCAAGCGGCGCGGCGGCGCGCTGGTGCTGGCAATGGGCGAGTTGTTGAGCGCGTTCCCGGTCGCGCTGTTGGAGGCGGTGAGGTAGCCCCCGTCGAGCGTTGCGCTGTCAGGCGCGTTGAGTGCCGGGCCGGAGTGCTCGGGGGTTGCGGGCTTCGGGCCGTGCGCGGTATCCCGAACCCGAACCCCTGCCCGTACCCGGGCCCGTGAACGAAGGCGAACGCGAACGCGAACGCGTGCTCCTTACCCCTCCCCGAGACCCGTTCCCCGAAGCCCGCAGCCCGAGACACCATTCCCCGAAACCCGCCCCCCGAGCTCTCCGGTCCGGCACAGACGCTCGAACGCTCCTGACTAACTCGCAGCACGGAGGTTCAAGGGGTTGGGAAGCTGCACTGCCCGAGTGGGTACACGACAACCAGGCCGCAGGGCAGTGCAGCCAAACAACATCTCCGGGGCCAGGGAGGGTCAAAGAG
>JBGART010000053.1:0-67839 GCA_044230055.1 Myxococcaceae bacterium
TCATTGCCGAACTGCTCCGCCGTCAGGCCGCTCGCTCGCCACTCCGCAACGGTTGTCTGCCAGGCGTCCGGTACGTTCATGCTCCGTCATATGCGCGCATCCGTTCTGAGCTGCCAGACGTGGCTCGCGCAGCGGATACGTTTGGCTGCACTGCCCTGCGGCCTGGTTGTCGTGTACCCACTCGGGCAGTGCAGCTTCCCAACCCCTTGAACCTCCGTGCTGCGAGTTAGTCAGGAGCGTTGCGGCGTGGCGCGCTCTAGTCGCGCCGGGTGGCTGAGAGCGTTGCTCCTCCCAGACTCGCGCCTTCCGTCAGCGCGCCGAGCAGCGACTCCGGGAAGAGCTGACGGCGCGCCTCCCCGGCGCCCTGCTGGATGAGCGCGGGGCTCTCCAGGTAGCCCAGATATCCGTTGGCCAGGCTGAGGGTGCGCGCGCCTGATGCGTCCTCCAGCGCCCGCCCTGCGCTGCGGGTCACCTCGAACGGCAGCGCGAGGAAGCGCCAGGCGCCCAGCTGGAGGAAGGTGAGCTCCACCTCCCGAGGGGCGTCCCCGCACACCGCATTGCGGGCGATTCCGCGGGCGCCTGCGGGCACCGCGCGGTCCACCTCCGGCCGCGGGAGCGCCACCGCCACCTGCGCGAGCGAGAGGGCCGGCGTCCCCTCCTGACTCCCCGTGGGCAGCGCCCCCAGCACCTGCGCCACGGCCTTCGCCATCGCCTCCGGCGCGCCGTCGCCCGAGGGCGTGCCCGACGCGTTCCCGCCCGCGCCCTGGAGCACGAGCGTGATGCCCTGCCCCTGGGCCTCCAGCCCGGCGGAGAGGGCGCCCGGGTAGTCCGCGCTGAGGCGGGGCTGGCTGCGGGGCGCCAACGTGGGATGGGCAGCCAGCACCACCAGCTGCGCGATGGGCGCCTGCCCAACGAAGCGGGCGCGCTGGAGCCGGGGGTCCACCTCGTCGCCGCTGCGCGGGGTCACCTCTCCGGTGAGGGCGCCTTCCGCGAGCTCCAGGTTCGCCGGCGCGGCGCCGGAGGCGGCAGCGCGCAGGGCCTGCACTGCGGCGGCGGCGAGCGCTGCCTCCACGTCCTCCCGGAAGGTCCCTGTCGCGGTGAGGGCGGAGACGGTCCTCCGGTCCAGCCCGCCCAGCGAGGAGTGGGTGTGCGTGGCAAACAGCAGCAGCCCGCTCAGGCCCAGGTCAGCTGCCGCCTCCTGCACCCGCTGCGTCAGCCCGGGCGGGATGAGGAGCACGTCGAGCGAGACCAGGCCCAGCCGGGTGCCGGCGGACTCGAGATACAAGGCGCGCGCGTGGAGCGGTTCCGCGCCTTGCGCGTGTGGCCGGCGCAGCCCATAGCCGGCGAGGACGACGTCGGGGGGAACGGCGAACGCCGCCTTCGCCGCGCCGGCGCGCAGCGGGCCGCGCGAGGCCGCCACGGCCTTGAGCGTGGGCGGCCGGGGGCTCCAGTCACCACAGCGGTCAAGGGAGGCGGCCGCGTAGCCCAGCGCCGCCGCGGTCACCACTGCGGCTGCCACCTTCCACGTCCGCCGCCGTGAAGCCATGCGCGTTGAGACCGCCCGTAAAAGTCGAAGGGCCCGGATCCTAATGGATCCGAGCCCCTCGAGGGCGCCATGGCGCGAACCCCCTTCACGCCACGAAATCCCTCTCACCCCGGAAGTTTCCCTCCGAAGGAGCGAGACGTGCCCGCGGGTTAAAGACCCCAAAACCGGATCGAGAGTGCAATGGCCCGAACGGTTTTTGGGGTGGCTCAGCGCGCGACTTTTTCGAACGCGAGCGAAATGACGTCGGTGTTCGACGCGATGTCAGCCGGCGCTTTGCCAGCGGAGAGCGCGTCCCGGATGCTCGCGCTCTCGAGCGGCTCTTCGGAGAAGAAGGCCACCAGGCGTTCGGTCCCCAGCGCGTCGTCGAGCTCGATGCTGCCGGGGAGCTCCTGGTTGGCGTCATGCGGGAGCGCCGCGCTGCGGGCGCCCTCGTAGGGGTAGTAGAGCGTCACTTTTCCGGCCGAGTCGACCGAGGCGATGAGCACGTAGTGCGCGTCCACCGGGTTCACCACGAAGCGGATGCGGTCGCCCGGGCGCAGCTGGTCGCCCGGCCCCACCTGGAACTGTGCGTCGCCCCGGCTGCCGACGACCTTGATGGAGGGCACCGGCGCCCCGCCCTTGATGCCGTCGTACGGCAACGGCGCGGGTATGGCGACGACGAGCGCGGCGACGGCCGCGGCCACCCCCGCGGCGGGGAGGATGAGCGACCAGCGCTCGCGCAGGCGGTCCACGAACGACGTGGGCTGGGCCCGGCGCTGCACCTTCTCCAGCGTGCGCGGGAAGACGAATTGCTCAAAGCGGCGCTTGTCGTCCTCCAGCTCCGCCCAGCGGAGCCGACAGCGCTCGCACGTGTGGAGGTGGGTCCGCGCCTGATCGACTTCCGTGCTTGGCAGCGACGCCAGGAGCATCAGGTCGATGGTTTCTGCTGAGAGATGGCTGCCAGTCATGGCGCCACCGATGGTTGTCTGGCCATGTACTTCTTCGCCCGGGAAGCGAATTGTTGAAGTCGGTTTATCACAGTGCGCCGGGACACCCCGAGCGCCTTGGCGACTTTGTCTTGTTCCAACCCATCCACGTAATACAGCACCGCAGGTGCTCTCAGCTTCTCAGGAGCCTGGAGGACCAGCTTGAGGGCCAGGTCCCTGTCGACCAGCTCCAGCTCTGGATCCTCCGACGGCATGTCCGGCAGCTCCTCCACCGGCTCAGGCGCTCGCTTGCCATCCCGGATCGCGTTCAAGCAATAGTTCGTACTGATTCGATAAATCCACGACAGCGCCGCTTCGTCGTCCGGAGCGGATTCGATGTGACGCAACACGCGCAGGAAGACCTCCTGCGTCGCATCCTCCGCCGCCACGTCCTCACGGAGCATCCGCTTGCACCGGGAGTAGATGGCTGGCCCGAACCTCCGGTACAGCAGTGAGACCCGGTCCTCGGTCATGCCTTGCGGATATAGCCTCTTTCAGTGTGACCCCGCACCGTTTGGCCGTGTGCAGCCTATTTAGGAGCCCTCCGGTAGAGTCGCGAAACAGAGCGCGGGCATGTAGGTGTTCTTCTCTTCCAGGCGCGAACCGGCCATAAGGGGCACCCCATGTGCGGCATCTTCGGCATCGTCGGTCATGAGGAGGCAGCCAACCTCGCCTACCTGGGGCTGCACGCCCTGCAGCACCGGGGGCAGGAGTCCGCCGGGATTGTCTCCCTGAACGCCGGCACCCTGCACACCCACCGCCAGATGGGCCTCGTCGCAGACATCTTCACGGCGGACGTGCTGGCGCGCCTGCCCGGCCGGGCGGCCATCGGCCACACGCGCTACTCCACGGCGGGCGGCAGCGCGCTGGACAACGCGCAGCCCCTGGTCGTGCAGTACGCAGGAGGCAAGCTGGCCCTCGCCCACAACGGCAACCTGGTCAACGCCCAGGCGGTCAAGGAGGAGCTGGAGGCGCAGGGGGCCATCTTCCAGTCCAGCGCAGACAGCGAAACCATCATCCACCTCATCGCCCGCTCCAAGGAGCCGACCTTCGAGGCCAAGGTGGTGGAGGCGCTGCGCAAGGTGGAGGGCGCCTACTCGCTGCTCCTGCTCAATGAGCGCTCGCTGGTGGCCATCCGGGACCCGTTCGGCTTCCGGCCGCTGGTGCTGGGGCGGCTGCGCAACGCCTACGTCCTCGCGTCAGAGACCACCGCGCTGGACCTGATTGAGGCCGAGTACCTCCGGGAGCTGGAGCCGGGGGAGATGCTGGTCATCGACGACGCGGGCCTGCACTCCTCGCATCCGCTGCGCCCGCAGCGCCCCGCCCGCTGCATCTTCGAACACATCTATTTCGCCAAGCCGGATTCGGTCCTCTTTGGCCAGTCGGTCTACGCCTCGCGCAAGAAGCTGGGCGTGCAGCTGGCGAAGGAGCACCCGGCGCAGGCAGACCTGGTCATCGCGGTGCCGGACTCCGGCGTCCCCGCGGCCATCGGGTTCTCCCAGGCCAGCGGCATCCCCTACGACGTGGGCCTCATCCGCAGCCACTACGTGGGCCGGACGTTCATTGAGCCACAGCAGTCCATCCGCCACTTCGGCGTGAAGCTGAAGCTCTCCGCGGTGCGCGAAGTGCTGCGCGGCAAGCGGGTGGTGGTGGTGGATGACTCCATCGTCCGCGGCACCACGTCCCGGAAGATTGTGAAGATGCTCAAAGCGGCCGGCGCCACCGAGGTGCACCTGCGCATCTCCAGCCCGCCGTCCCGCTGGCCCTGCTACTACGGCATCGACACGCCGTCCCGGCAGGAGCTCATCGCCTCCAGCCACACCGAGGAGGAAATCTCCCGGTACGTCACCGCGGACAGCCTGGGCTACCTGTCGCTCGAGGGGCTGGGAGAGGCCTTCGGGGACCCGGAGTCCCGCACCTACTGCAACGCCTGCTTCTCCGGGGCGTACCTCACGCCGCTGGCGAAGGAGCCGGTGCTGCGGCCCGTGGCCAACGCCGGCTAGCTGGGTCTAGCGACGCCCGCTGCGGCGCGAAGAGCCGCCCGAATCCTGAGTCTGATTGGACCCGCCCCGGCTCAGCGCAGCGGCGGACGCGGAATCATCCGCAGCCGACTGGGCCGACCTGCCGCGGGCAACCAGCGCGCCTCCGATGGCGCCCGCACCCGCGCCAATGCCTGCGGAGAGGGCCGTCGACACGCCGACGCGCGCCAGGCCCTTGCCCGCGCCCTCGTCCCAGTTCCCATCCCGGAAGCCCTGCTGGAGGGCGCCGTAGACCGCGTTGTCCCCCGCGCCCACCAGGGCGCCCGCAGCGACAGGGTGCAAGCGCGAGTTGAAGAGCTTGGAGCCAAGGGCCGCGCCCACCGCCATCGTCGCGCCGCCCACCGCCGCATCCTGCGCGATGTCCAGGGGCGAGTAGCCCTTGCCCTGGATGAAGGCGTGGCCGGCGACGTTGAGCCCGGCGCCCCAGAGCGCAGGCTGCAGCAGGCGCAGCGGCCGGGCAGCCAGCGCCACCGGCGCGAAGAACATCGCCGCCGCGCCCGCAAGGTTCCCGCCCAGTTCCTTGGCCTTCTCGAAGGCCTTGAGGTCCTGCTTCCCCTGGTTGAGCGGCGCGCGGACCGCGGCCGCCTCCGCCGCGTCCAGCCGCCCGTCAGCCATGCCGGCGCTCAGCGCTGCCCGTGCCTTCCCAACGTTCTTCTCCAAATCCTCGCCGCTGTCGGCGAAGAGGTCCGTGAGGAAGCGTCCGGGGACGTTGAACAGCCCATCGCGCTCCTTGCCCTTCGCCTCTTCCAGCTGGGCGACCTCGCGCTCGAGCGCCGAAGCGTCCGCCGGGCCGGCGTTGGCGCCTCGCAGCGAACGGGCATTGATGGCCTGAATCATGTCGGATGATCGGCCGCGGGACTCCTCCAGTTTCGCAGGAAGTCTGTAGCCCTGTTTGACACAGCGCCCAGGTCAAACCAGGGCGGAGAGCTTGGGCTGAGCGGAGACGACCTCCGCGGCATCCGCGACGGCGGGCGGCTCCAGCGGAATCTGCACGGTGAAGGTGGTGCCCTTGCCGGGGGTGCTCTCGACCTGAATGGTGCCGCCCAGCTTCTGCACCACCATCGCGCAGACCGACAGGCCGATGCCGGTGCCCACGCCCACCGGCTTGGTGGTGAAGAACGGGTCGAAGATGCGGCTCTGCACCTCCGGCGGGATGCCGCAGCCGGTGTCGCTCACCAGGAGCTCCGCGAAGGCGCCGCGGGTGCGGGTGATGAGGCGCAGCTCGTTGGTGGTGGCCGCGCCCTCCTCCATCGCTTGCAGCGCGTTCACCATGAGGTTCAGCACCACCTGGTGGAGCTTGTTCTTCGGCGCCAGCGCAATCCGTGCCGAGGACAAGTCGCGCACAATCTTCGCGCGCGCGGACATCTCCCTTTCCGTGAGCAGCAGTGTGGAGGAGACGACCTCCGCCAGGTCCACCGACTCCTGGGGCGCGTCGTCCCCGCGCGAGAGCGTCTTGAGCTCCTGCACAATCTTGCGGACCCGCTCGCCGCCCGCCGCCGTCTCCTGGATGAGCGCCTCCACGTCCACCAGCGCGCTCTGGAAGGCCAGCTTCTGCTCGACGGCGCGCCCTTCGTCCGCGGACTTCCGGTACGCGTCCACCACCGCGTGCACGTCGTCCAAATAGCCCTTCAGGCTGGCCAGGTTCGACAGCACGAAGGCCAGCGGGTTGTTGATTTCATGCGCCACGCCAGCGGCGATTTGACCGATGGCGGCCAGCTTCTCGCTCTGGGCAATCTGCGCCATCAACCGGCGGTCCCGCTCCGCGTCCGCCAGGCGGACCAGGCTGCGCACGCGGGCGACCAGCTCCCGGCGCTGGATGGGCTTGTGAAGGTACTCGTCGGCGCCCAGCTCCAGCGCCTCCAGCTCCGAGTCCTGTCCGGTGGATTCAGCCGTCACGAAGATGATGGGCAGGCGCCGCAGCGAGGGGTTGGCGCGGATGCGCCGGCAGACCTCGAAGCCGTCCATGATGGGCATCCGGATATCCAGGAGGACGAGGTCCACCCCGCCGTCCTCCAGGGCTTCCAGGGCCTCCGCACCACCGCCCGCGGTCCGGACGTTGAAGCCGTCGGCCATCAGCAGCCGCTGCATCAACCGGACGTTGGCCGGCTCGTCGTCCACGACGAGAATCTGCGTGGCGCTCTGGGCGCCCTTCTCCGCGCTCACGTCGCCGCCTCCGCCACAACCCGCGGCAGGTGACGGAGCATCAGGGCGAGCAGCTCCGACAGCTCGATGGGCTTGGCCAGGTAATCGTCACAGCCAGCGCCCAGTGCCAATTCGCGGTCCCCCGGCATGGCGTGCGCGGTGACGGCGATGATGGGGACGCGTGGCGAAGCGGACGCGCGCAGCCGCCGCACCAGCGACAGGCCATCCTCGCCCGGCAGGGACACGTCCATCAGGATGAGGTCCGCGCGCTGGGAAGCCAGCCACTGCTCCGCCTCCGCGGTGGAGCCGGAGAGGAACGTCACGAAGCCCTTGGCCTCCAGGAAGCGGCTCACCAGCTTCTGGTTCATCGCATTGTCTTCGACGACCAGGACGCGCCGGCGGCTCATGACATCCTCGCAGGAGGGCGCTCGGCCAGGCGGCGGACGCAGCTGACGAACTGGTCTGCGGGCAGCGAACCCTTGAGGACGACTTCGGCGCCCGCGCGGTCCAGCCGGCGCAGGTCCTCGCCCACCATCTCCCGCGCCGAGAGCACCAGCACGCCGATGTCTGCCCCGCCCGGGAGGCGGCGCAGGGTCTCCAGCACGGAGAAGCCGTCCTTGTGCGGCATCATCAGGTCCAGCACGACGACCGAAGGCAGCTCGCGCTCGAGCGCGTCAATGGCCTGCTGGCCGTTCTCCACCAGCGTCACCTCCAACCCGCGGGCCCGGAGAATCTTGCCCAGCAGCTGGCGGTTGGCGCCGTCATCCTCGGCCACCAGCACGCGCGGCGCGGGCGGTGGGTCCGGGACCAGCACGGTGTCACTGGAGCGCTGGAGCGGCAGGCTCACCGTGAAGGTGGAACCCTTGCCGAGCTCGCTGTGGACGCGGACCTCTCCGCCCATGGCGCCGACGAACTTCTTCACCAGCGCCAGGCCCAGGCCCGTCCCTTCGTAGTGGCGGGCGTGGCCGCCCTCCACCTGCCGGAAGGCTTCGAAGATGAGGACGTGGTCCGACGGGTCAATGCCGATGCCGGTGTCGGAGACGACAATCTCTCCTCGCCCCGGCGCGCCGCGGCGCAGCTCCAGGGTGACCGTGCCTCCGGCGGGGGTGAACTTCACCGCGTTGGAGAGCAGGTTCAGCACCACCTGGCGGATGCGCTGGCTGTCGCCGTAGCAGATGACCTCTTCTGCGTTGAGGACGTTGAGCGTCAGGCCCTTCTTGATGGCCAGCGAGCGCACCATCTCCTCCCCCTCGCGGGCGGGGACGCGCAGGTCCAGGGGTTCACGGGCCACCGACATCTGGCCGGCCTCAATCTTCGACACGTCCAGCACGTCGTTGATGAGCGCCAACAGGTGCCGGCCCGAGTCGTGGATGTCGACCAGGTATTCGCGCTGCTCCGCGTTCACCGGCCCGGCAATCCCCGCCACCATCAGCTCCGAGAAGCCGATGACCGCGTTCAGCGGCGTGCGCAGCTCGTGCGACATGCTGGCCAGAAACTCGCTCTTGAGCCGGTTGGCGCGGGCCAATTGTTCGTTGTTGTGGGCGAGCAGCTCGTTCTGGGCCGCCAGCTGCTGCTGGCTCTGCCGAAGCTTCTGCGCCTGCTGCTCCAGCACCTGGTTCTTCTCCGCCAGTGCCGCAGCCTGCTCTCCGGAGAGCTTGTGGAGAGCCCGGGCCTCTTGGAGGAGGCGCGCCGGCTCCGAGAGCTGACCGCGCACCCAATGCGACATGGCGTCCAGGGCGGCGTACGGACCTGGAAGGCCCGCGCCTTTCACCCACCGCCCCAGCGCTCTGCGTATCGCCGCCATGTGCGCGGACTCAAAGAGCAGCGGCCGTGCCACCTCCGGGGACAACCCCAAGCGCCCGCGAAGGGGGGAATTGGATGTATGCGGCCGCCAGGGGCGGAGGGTCCCGGCCTACCCGGCGGTAGTGAGGGACCCAGCGTCGGCCAGGTCCGGCACGCCCTGGAGGAAGGTTCGCAGGTCGTGGGGCAGCGGCGCTTCAAAGGAGAGGGGCGCGCCGGTGCGCGGGTGGTTGAGGTGGATGCGCGAGGCGTGGAGCGCGTGACGGGGCAGGCGCAGGCGGCGCCAGGCCTCCGGCTCCAGGCAGTGCTTGGAGAACCGGTCGAAGTAGCCCTCGTCCGGCCCGTAGATTTTGTCTCCCACGATGGGGAAGCCGGCCTCGCGGAGGTGGACGCGAATCTGATGCTGGCGGCCGGTCTCCGGGAAGCAGCGCAGCAGCGCGAACGGTTCCCCCTCGCGCGTGAAGCGCTGCGCCACTTCGAAGCGCGTGCGCGAAGGCCGGCCCTCCACCGCGTCAATCCGGACGCCAATGCGGATGACCGGCCCGCCCTCAGCGATGGGCGCGTCCACCTCGAAGCGGTCCTCGCGTGGGGCGCCCTCGCAGATGGCCAGGTACTC
This sequence comes from Myxococcaceae bacterium, assembly GCA_044230055.1. Taxonomy (GTDB): domain Bacteria; phylum Myxococcota; class Myxococcia; order Myxococcales; family Myxococcaceae; genus JBGART01. Next base: position 9,109 of record JBGART010000053.1, read on the forward strand.
CTTGCGCACGTCGCGCCCCTGGAACGCCCGCATCAGCACGCGGCAGGCCTCCGTCGTCCGCCCAAGCACAATGACGCCCGAGGTCTCCCGGTCCAGCCGGTGGGCCGGGTCCGCCTGGAAGCCGTAGCGGGAGCGCACCAGCGTGACGAGAGTGCCCAGGTGGTAGCGCGCGGTGGGGTGGATGGGCAGCCCAGCCGGCTTGTCCAGCACCAGGAGCTCCGGGTCCAGATAGAGCTCCTTGATGTCGTCCGGCGTCTGGGGCTCCTCCTCCACGCGCCGGCGGAGGGAGAACGTGAGCCCGGGCCGCACCAGCGTCCCCGGCTTGAGCCTGCGCTCGCACACCAGCCCGCTCTGGATGATGCGCTGGATGCGGGCGCGGGAGAGGCGGCGAATCTTCTGGCAGAGGTAGCGGTCCAGCCGCCAGCCGTCGTAGTTCGGCTCCACCACGAACTGGATTTCCACGAAGTCGGCCACGCTGCGTGTGAGCCTTAGCATGGCCCGCCAATCCTTTCCTCGCGGGCCAGTTCCGCTATCGTGCCGCGCATGCTCCGCCCCGCCCTCACCCTTGTCGTGCTGGGGATGGTCGTTGCCTCCCCGGCCCTCGCGCAGCAGCGGCTGGCCGTGGTGGACGTCACCACCCCTCCGACGATGATTGGCCTGGGCAGCCAGGTCGCCCAGACCGTCCTCAAGGCTGCGCAGGAGCAGGGGTACGTCGTCACCACGCCCGAACAGCTGCGCGAACAGCTGACGGACCCCCGCTACAACGAGTTGGTGGCCTGTGCCGGCAAGCCCTCCTGCGTGGCCCGGAAGCTGGGCGGGCTCAAGCTGGACCGGGTGGTGGCCGGCTCGCTCAACCGGGATGACCGCAATTACCTGGTCCGGCTGCAGCTCATCGACCTGGAGAAGGGCGACGTCATCGCGGAGATAGACCGCTCCATCCTCATCGCCTCGCGCCGGCTGAGCCAGGACATCACCGCCGCCGTGCCGCGGATGCTGCGCGGCGAGCGGGAAGCGCGCGGCACCCTGAAGCTCTCCGCGAACGTGAAGAACGTCAGCGTCACCATCGACGGGGAGTTCGCAGGCCAGACGCCGCTCTCCACGCCGCTCAAGCCCGGCAAGCACGAGGTGAAGCTGGAGAAGAAGAACTACCTGGGCGTCACCCGGCTGGTGACGGTGGAGCCCGGCGCGGTGACCCAGGAGGACGTGCGGCTCATCCTGCTGCCCGGCCAGCAAGCCGAACCGGACGAACCGCCTCCCCCGGCGTCCACCACGGGCTCGCGCGACGGCGGTGGCTTGCGGGTGCCGGCCGCCGCCTGGGCCTGCCTCGGCGCTGGCGCAGTAGCGGGCGGGGTGGGCGTGGTGCTGGGCCTCTCCGCGCGGCGGACCGAGGAAGGGCTGAAGGAGGGCTATGACACCGCCCGCGAGGTCTACGCCGGCACCCGCAGGTCCGCGCTGTCCGGTCAGCAGAGCGCGCTGGTGGCGAACATCCTCTACGGCGTGGCCGGGGCGGCGGGCGTGACGGCGGTGGTGCTGACGATTGTCGCGTCGCAGGAGGACGAGCCCACGGTGAAGGCGGCGGCGCTGGTGACGCCGTCCGGTGGCGGGCTGGTGGTGCGAGGGGGCTTCTGACGATGGCAAGACTGAACCTGCGGTGGCCGCTGGGCGCCGCGCTGGGCTTCGGCCTGGGCGTGGCCTGCAGCTTCGGCATCAACCCGGACACGGCGCGCTTCTCCTGCGCCGAACAGGCCGACTGCGGCGCCGGCTTTGAGTGCAAGGCGCAGACGGCGGGCGGCGGCCTCTGCTTTCGCGCGGGCGAGTGCTCGGAGGAGACCTGCGACGGCAAGGACAACGACTGCGACGGCGTGGTGGACGACGGCGTCCCGGCGGTGGCCACCCCGTGCGACACCGGCTTGATGGGCGTCTGCAACGGCGGGCAGCAGCGCTGTGAAGACGGGACGCTGCGCTGCGCGCCCAACCAGACGGCGTCAGCGGAGCTGTGCGACGGGCTGGACAACGACTGCGACGGTCAGCTGGATGAGGACTTTGACCTCACCCGCGACTCGAATCACTGCGGGGCGTGCGGGACGCGGTGCGATGCGGGAACGTCCTGCGCCTCGTCGCGCTGCGCGGAGTCCGCGTGCGCGGATGGCGTGGACAATGACCTCAACTCGGCGCGGGACTGCGAGGAGGAGAGCTGCCGGGGCGCTGCGTGCTCTGCGACGGACGCCGGGGCGAACTGCGGGCTGCAGTTTGACGCGGGGCTCCCGGACGGCGGAATGACGGACGCCGGGGTGAGGGCGTGCGTCGACCGCGAGCGCGCGTGCGACAACGGGCTGGATGATGACGGGGACGGGAAGAGCGACTGCGCGGACGCGGACTGTGATGGGAGGGCGTGCTCGGTGAGCAGCCCGGGAAAGGTCTGCGCCGCTGGGGCCTGCCCGTAGCGGCGAGGCGGAGCAGTACTCCGCCTCGCACGCCTGAGGGCTACTGCGCCATCGCCTGACGGTCGGCCAGCCGCTTCGCGCAGTCGGTCTTCATCTCCACGTAGTAGTCCTTGTTCGCGCCGGAGATGGCCTTCGAATAGAGGTCCAGCGCTTCCTCATACTGGCCGCTGGCGTCCAGCAGGACGGCGAGGTTGTAGAGGCCGGCGGGGTTGTTCGGGTTGGTCGCGATGTAGGCGCGGATGTCCTCGATGGCCTTCGGGATGTTGCCGCCCTTGGCCACCTCGATGAACTGCTTCTGGGCCGCGTCGTCGTCATCCAGCCGGATGCTGCGGTCGACATAGCTGGGCGTCACGTCGGCGAGGAACTTCTGCACCGCCTGCTTCGCCGCTTCGCGCAGGACGTGCTCCTCGGAGTCATCCTTCTTGCCGTCGTAGCTGGCGACGTACTCTTTCTCCGCCAGCAGCGCGCGGTTGTTGGCGTTGGACGCGGTAATCCCGAGCACCACCTTGCCCTGGAGCACGGCCTTGGAGGTCTCGTACTTCTCGCCCTTGGAGTCGGTCTTGGTCTCCGTCTTGGTGTCCTTCGACGTGTTCCAGTCCAGCACGTCTAGGCGGACGTAAATCTCGTCCGGGCCCTGGGTCACCTTGCCGCCGGCGACGTCCACGCTGCGGCCGGCAATCTTCACCGTGATGCCCTCCTCGGTCCGGTCCGCGAGGGTGTAGTAGCCGTCGCCCCGGGACTGCGTGGTGAGCTCCTGGATAATCTGCTCGCGCGCGCTCCGGCGCCCCTCCGACTGGACGACGGACATCCGCTTGGCGGCGCCGAAGTTGACGGCGGCGGGCTGCAGCACCTTGACCTTGAGGGCCGACGCACATCCGGTCAATGCCAGGCCCATCGACAGCAGAACGAGACCCACAACAGGTTTACGCAGCAACATGGTTTGAGCTCCGAGCTTCGGGTTATTCCGCCGGTTGGTAGGGCGAGCCCGAAATTCGGAGAAGGTTATTTTCCGACCGCTCCGTCAGCCGTTGGCGGCCTTGCGGCCTGCGTCAGCGGAGAGGAACCGCTCGTAGACGGCGGCGATGCGCTCCGCCGCGCGCCCATCCCAGAGCTCCGGGACTCTCCCCTGCTTGCCCTGGCCGTTCAGCACCTTGTCCGCTTCAGCCTTGATTCGCTGCGGGTCGGTGCCGACGACGAGGTTGGAGCCGATGGTCACGGTGATGGGCCGCTCCGTGTTCTCGCGCAGGGTCAGGCAGGGGACGTTGAGCGCGGTGGACTCTTCCTGGAGGCCACCGGAGTCAGTGAGGATGAGCCGCGCCTGGGAGGTGAGCGCGAGGAAGTCGAGATAGCCCAGCGGGTCCACCAGCTTGAGCCCCGGCGCCGCGGCCAGCTTCTCCGCCATCCCCTGCTCCGCCAGCATCTTCCGGGTGCGCGGGTGGACCGGGAACACCACCGGCACGGTGCGGGAGACGTGCGCCAGCGCGTTCACCAGGCCTGAGAGCACCGCCGGGTCATCCACGTTCGAAGGGCGGTGAAGCGTGCAGACGGCGTAGCCCCGGGGCGTGAGCTGGAGTGTGGTCAGCGTGGGCAGCGTCAGCGCCTTGGCCTTCGCGGCCAGCAGCGAATCAATCATCACGTTGCCGACGAAGTGGACTTTCTCCGGCTCCACGCCTTCTTTAAGGAGGTTCTCGTCCCCGTCGCGCGAAGGCGTGAGCAACAGGTCCGCCAGCCGGTCCGTGACGATGCGGTTGACCTCCTCCGGCATCGCCCGGTCGTAGCTGCGCAGCCCCGCTTCCACGTGCGCCACCGGGATGAGCATCTTGGCGGCCACCAGCGCCGCGGCCACCGTGCTGTTCACGTCGCCCACCACGGAGACCAGCGCCGGCGCTTCCTTGAGGAAGACCTTTTCGAGCTCAATCATCACCCGCGCGGTCTGCTCGGCGTGGGAGCCGGAGCCAATGCCCAGGTGAACGTCCGGCGCCGGCATGCCCAGGTCGGTGAAGAAAACGTCGCTCATCTTCACGTCGTAGTGCTGACCGGTATGGACCAGCACCTGACGCAGCACGCCGCGAGCGGCGATGGCCCGGTGGATGGGCGCGACTTTCATGAAGTTGGGCCGCGCGCCGACGATGTGGAGGACGGTCTTCATACGGTGCCGGAAGCTACTCACGCCCGCGTGCGGCGACTACCGCCGTGGATCGCCCGCCAAACGTAAAGGCCCATCACACAACTGGAGGGCCTTGGTCTCTGAGAATCACTTCCAAGGAGTCCAAAACCATGTCCATCAGGTCGCTCGCCACCGCCGCCGCCCACGCCGTCCAGGATGCCACGCTGAATGTCCGCCTCACGGCGCGGGCGTTCGGTCAACACGGCACGTACGCGGATGCCATTGCCAACGCGGATGCCGGCGCCGCGGCGACCGCCGGAGCAAAGGCGGCCAAGCCGTCTTTCGATAAGCTCAATGGGTTCCTCGCCGACAACCAGCTCTTCGCGGACGGCAAGGCGCTTCGCGACGCGGACGAGGTGGAGCTGGCCTTGTCCGGCGGGGCTTCCAACCTCACGGTGCAGCGCCCTGGCATGGAGGCGCCGGCCAAGCCCACCCGCGGCGAGCAGCGCCTCATCGAAGCGCCGACCCGGACTTTCGAGCGCGGGCAGCTCCAGGCCCTGGGCCAGGAGCTGATCGCGAACAAGGACCTGTCCCCCTGGAAGTTCTATGCGACGGCGGGAGCCCTGATGGGCGGCGCGGCCGCGGCGGGCGCCCTCGGTTGGTCCATCGCCCACGGCGACGAGTAGGCCTGGCCAGGAAACGTAAAGGCTTAAAAGCACAGCAGACGGAGCACACGTTATGTCCATCAAGTCCCTCGCCGCCAGCGCCGCCCACGCCGTCCAGGACGCATCGCTGAGGGTGCGCCTCGCCGCCAGGGTCCGTGACCCCGTGGAGCTCGAGCGCGCGGTGGCCGCCGCTCGCACGCGGGCGAGCTCCGCCGCCCTCGCTGCCGGGTTCGAAGCGTCCAACCAACCCCGGGCCGCGCTGGACGCTTTTTTCGCGCAACGGAACCGCGTCTTTGCGACGGACGGCGCTGAGATAATGGACGCCGGCACATTGGTTCGAGAGCTTGAAAGAGGGCCAGCGAGCTTCTCCGTCCAGCCCGCGGGCGCGAGCTCTCCTAAAAAGGCCACCGCTGCCCAGCAACGACTCCTTGAGGCGACGAACCGCGCGTTCGACCGTGCGTACACACAGGTGCTGACGAAGGACCTGATCAAGAACGGCGACCTGTCACCCTGGAGGTCCTACGCCACGGCGGGCGGGCTGATGGGTGGCGCCGCCGCGGCGGGTGCACTCGGCTGGTCCGTGACCGGCGACGAGTAGGTCGTTGACGGGGTGCAGGGACCTCTGGCACTACAGGTCATGCGCTCCAAGAAGACCAAGTTCATCTTCATCACCGGCGGGGTGGTGAGCTCGCTCGGCAAGGGCCTCGCGTCGGCGTCCATCGGCGCCCTGCTCGAGAACCGCGGCCTGAACATCACGCTGGTGAAGTTGGATCCCTACATCAATGTGGATCCCGGGACGATGAGCCCGTTTCAGCACGGGGAGGTCTTCGTCACCGACGACGGCGGGGAGACGGACCTCGACCTGGGCCACTACGAGCGGTTCACCACCGCTCAAATGACCAAGCTGAACAACTTCACCTCCGGGAAAATCTACCACTCGGTCATCCAGAAGGAGCGCCGGGGCGAGTACTTGGGGAAGACCGTGCAGGTCATCCCGCACGTCACGGATGAAATTAAGGGCAACATCCGCGCGGCGGCGCAGGACGCGGACGCGGTGCTGGTGGAAGTCGGCGGGACGGTGGGCGACATCGAATCCCTGCCCTTCCTCGAAGCCATCCGTCAGATGCGCTACGACGTGGGGCCGCAGAACGCGGTCTACGTGCACCTCACGCTGCTGCCGTACATCGCCGCGGCCGGCGAGGTGAAGACCAAGCCCACGCAGCACTCGGTGATGAAGCTGCGGGAGATTGGCATCCAGCCGGACATCCTGGTCTGTCGCACGGACCGTGAGACATCGCGTGAGCTGAAAGACAAAATCGCGATGTTCTGCAACGTGGACCCGGGGAGCGTCTTCACCTCGCCGGACGTGAAGAGCATCTACGAATTGCCGCTGGAGCTGCACCGGCAGGGCCTGGATGAGCGGCTGGCCGAGGTGCTCAACATCTGGTCCCGCGCCCCCAAGCTCGAACGGTGGGAGCGCATCTGCGAAAAAATCTACCACCCCGCCAAGGGCGAGGTCCGTATCGGCATCGTCGGCAAGTACGTGGACCTGAAGGAGAGCTACAAGAGCCTCAACGAGGCGCTGCTCCACGGCGGCATCGGCAACGACGTGAAGGTGAACCTCTCCTTCGTGGACTCGCAGGAGGTGGAGACTCACGGAGCGGCCAAGCTGTTGGCGGACGTGGACGCCATCCTGGTCCCCGGCGGCTTCGGCGTGCGAGGGACCGAGGGGAAGATTGCCGCGGTCCGCTACGCCCGTGAAAAGCGCATCCCGTTCTTCGGCATTTGTCTGGGCCTGCAGATGGCGGTGATCGAATACGCCCGCACGGTTCTGGGATTAACGCAGGCGAACTCGCTGGAGTTTGACGGCAACACGCCCCACCCGGTGGTCACTTTGATGGAGTCGCAGGTCGCCGTGCAGGACAAGGGCGGTACCATGCGGCTGGGCGCCTACCGGTGCGCGCTCAAGTCCGGCTCGCTTGCCCAGCGCCTGTACGCGAAGGAGGAGGTGCACGAGCGCCACCGCCACCGCTACGAGGTGAACAACCAGTACCGCGGCCGCCTCCAGGAGGCCGGCCTGGTGTTCAGCGGGCACAACCCGGAGCTCAACCTGGTGGAGATGATTGAGCTCTCAGACCACCCGCATTTCATTGGTTGTCAGTTTCATCCTGAATTCAAGAGCAAGCCTTTCGCACCTCACCCGTTATTCCTGGGCTTCATTCGTGCCGCCGTCGAGCATCGCGACGGTCGAAGCGACCGAAAGTCAGTCTGAACGTTCCCGGAAACGGTTAGTGTGCGCGCCCGAATGGTCGCTTTGGCCGGGCACCTCGTGGGTCCAGGCCGGCCGCTCCTGGTGCTGGCAGGTCCGGACGTTATCGAGTCCGAGGACATGGTGCTGGCGCATGCGGGCCGAGTGCGAGACATCTGCGACCGCTTAGCCGTACCGTTCGCGTTTAAATGTTCTTTTGACAAGGCCAATCGGACCAGCGGGAAATCCTTCCGGGGTCCGGGACTCGCGGAAGGACTGCGAATCTTCCGCCGGCTGAAACGCGAGGTGGGGGTCCCGCTCCTCACGGACGTGCACGAGGTCTCCCAGGTCGCCCCGATGGCGGAGGTGGCGGACATCCTCCAGGTGCCCGCGTTTCTGTGCCGCCAGACGGACCTGATTGTGGCGGTGGCCAAGTCAGGCCGCGGGGTGAACCTCAAGAAGGGGCAGTTTGTCGCCCCGCGGGACATGCTGCAGTCCGCGAAGAAGGCGTTTGAAGCCGGCAACCCGAACGTGCTGGTGACGGAGCGGGGCAGCTCCTTCGGCTACAACAACCTCGTGGTGGACATGCGCGGCCTGCAGCAGATGCGGGACGCCGGCCTGGCCGTCTGCTTTGACGGGACCCATTCGGTCCAATTGCCGTCTGCCGCGGGAGAAGAGACCGCCGGCGAGCGGCGGTTCGTGCCGTTGCTCGCCCGGGCGGCGGCCGCGGCGGGAATCGACGCCCTGTTCACCGAGGTTCACGAGGACCCCGAGCGAGCGCTCTGCGATGGCCCCTGCTCGCTGACATTTGAGCTCTTTGAAAACACCCTGCGCGAGGTCCTGGCCATCCGCAAGGCGCTGTCGCACCAGGCCTAGGAGGTCAAACGCTTCAACATGTCGTCGGGGACACCCAGCGCGGGGAAGCCCGCAGTCGAAGAGCTGCGAGCGAAGGCCGCCGCGGTGAAGATGCTCGTCTTCGACGTGGACGGGGTTCTCACGGACGGAGGGCTCTATTACGGACCGCAGGGCGAGGCGCTCAAGCGGTTTGACGTCAAGGATGGCCACGGGCTGGTCCTCGCGCGGCTGGCCGGGCTGCCCACCGCCGTGCTCACTGCGCGCACCAGCACCATCGTGGAGCTCCGGGCGAAGGAGCTGCAGATGGCCGCCGTGCTGCAGGGCCGCAAGGACAAGGTCTCCGGGCTCAAGGAGTTGCTCGCGCAGCTCAACATCCCCGCAACCGCTTGCGCGTACATGGGCGACGACGTGAATGACCTGGGACCCATGTCGATGGTGGGACTCCCGTCCTGTCCCGCGGACGCCTGCGCGGAGGTCCGTCAGTGCGCGCTCTTTGTTTCAACTCAACCTGGCGGCCGAGGCGCTGCGCGCGAGCTTGTTGAGCTGTGTTTGAGAGCGCGCGGGAGCTGGGAACAAGTGCTGCAGGTCATGCGCGCGGGTGAGGTCGCCGTGACCCCAGGTCCCTCTGGCCCCAGTTGACCGGGCTTTTTGTTTTCATGAATTATTCAATTTTCCAGATATAGAGGACTTCTCGAATGGATCTGCTTTACACCACGCATGACATCAGCCGGCTCCTGCAGGTGGATCCATCGACTGTCAGCAAGTGGATTGATCGCGGGATCCTGCTGGCGTTCAGAACGCCCGGCGGCCACCGCCGGGTGCGGTCGACCGATTTGAGGACATTCCTCATCGCCCACCAGATGCCGGTCCCGGATGAGCTGGGGAGCGGCGTGGTGCGGCTGCTGATTGTGGACGACGAGAAGCCGGTGCTCGACGCCATGCGCCGCGCCTTCAAGCCCTACTCCGCGCAGGTGGACGCCACCACAACCACCTCCGGCGTGGAGGCGCTCCTCCTCGTCTCCGAGCAGAAGCCGCACGGGATGCTGATTGACCTCAACATGCCGGACCTGGATGGGCTGGAGGTCTGCCGCCGCATCCGCGCCCGCAAGGGCTTCGAGGCCGTCAAGCTCATCACGATGACGGCGCGTCACAGCCAGGAGCTGGTGGAGCAGTCGCTCAAGGCGGGCGCAGTGGCCTGCCTGCCCAAGCCGGTGGACGTGGAGCACGTGCTGGACCTCTTCAAGGTCCCGCTGGCCCTCTCGGCCAAGCGCTAGTCGTCGTCCCGGGTCAGCTGGACGTCCAGGCCCTCTTCGGTGCGCGCGACGAGGACGTTCCAGGGCCGGCAGCAGACCGGGCAATCCTCCACGTACTGTTCGTGGCTGGCGCCGACGGGCTCAACCGCAACCTCCACCTCTTCGCCGCAGTAGGGGCAGGTGGAGAGCGCGGCCTCTTCCAGGGGTTCGCCCTCGGGCTCTTCGCGCGTCATGGCTTCAGGCCCCTTTCGGCGAACGGTAGGTGATGCGGGGGAGCGACGAGGGGTTGTAATCCGCGCGCTTCTCCGCCACGAGCGTCCGGGCAGCCTGGAGCCAGACGTCCACCTCGGGAAGCAGTGCCGCGAGGTCCACGCCCTGCGGGTTGTCGACGAAGCGCTGGCACTTCTTCATCCCCTCGTGGAGCAGCTTCACCGTCCCCACGGGCGCGCCGGTCTGCAGCTTGTAGAAGCCGGCGGCAATCTGGATGAGGCCCTGGAGCAACAGGCGCTCGTCGGCCAGCTCATCCACCCAGCCGGCCTCCCACGCTTCATGCGCCTCGTAGAACTCCTGGCGATTGAAGAGGTCGACACCCTTGGCGAGGTGGTCGTGGAAGGCGGGATCCACCCTACCCCTTGGGCGCTTCGGACCAGAGGATGAGGTCGTTACGGGCCAGGTATTCGCCGTCGGAGAACGCGCCGTAGAAGTCGTCCAGCACGGCGTCGAAGTCCGGGTAGCGGCTCTCCTTCCGGTCCTGGGTCATCTTGTCGAAGATGGGGTCCAGCTTCGAGGGGACCTCGTTGTTGACCTCGGAGGGCAGCGGCGAACGGCGCCCCGGAATCTGCCCGGTGAGCATCTCGTAGAGCAGGATGCCCAACCCGTAGACGTCGGTGGACGGGCCCACTTCCTTGCTCCGGGAGATGAGCTCCGGCGCCATGTAGCCCATCCCGCCGGTGCCCACGAAGACCTGCGGCATGCCCTTGGTCTGGTCCACCTCGATGACCCGCGACAACCCGAAGTCGCCAATCTTCGCGTTGCCCCACGTGTCGAAGAGGATGTTCTCCGGCTTGATGTTGTGGTGGGTCAGCTGGACCTGATGGGAGGCGCGCAGCGCGTAGCACAGCTGCAGGAAGTAGCGGATGGCCAGCGCGGCGTTGATGCCCTTGCCGCCCGCGGCGTCCAACTTCTCCCGGAGCGAACCCTTGAGCAGCTCCATCACGAAGTAGGGCCGGGCCACATCGGTGTTCTGGTCCAGGATGGCCACCACGCCCACGTGCCGCACCATCGCCTGCGCGCAGAGCTCTCGCTTGAGGCGCTTGATGACCTCGCCGCGCTGGAGGAAGGAGAAGTAGCCGAAGATGTCCTTCAGCTCCTTCACGCAAATCTCCAGGCCAAGCGCGTTGTGCTTGCCCTTGAAGACCGTGCCGAGCGGGCCGGAGCCGATGGGGTCAAACTTCACGTAGCGCAGGTCGATGTCCGTCCCCTTGGCGGTGGAGACGGAGGACGTGCTGACGCTGGGCGCCGGCGGGGGTGTGTACGGCGGAGGGCTGCTGCGGACCTCAGGCTCCAGACGCCCGCTGAGCGTGGGCGAGAGCGCGGGTTCGTCGAGCGTCGAGGAGAGCGGCTTGCGCGGACGGGGAGGGGGAGACACGTCGTTTTCCTCCAGCAGGATGTCGTCGTCGGAAGCGGGCGGCGGGGGCGGCGGGAGCGGGGGCAGCGGGTCCTTGGGCTGCAGCAGCTGGTCTGCGGGGAGCTCGCCCACCTGGGTGTTCTCTTCGGGCGGCAGCAGCTGGTCCGCGAAGAACTCGCCCACCTCGCCGGAGAAGCGCTCCAGCGAATCTCCGTCCACCACCGCCTCGCCCTGCTCGGTGAGCTTGAGCTGCGCCTCGCGGTCCATCGCGATGTAGTGGAACTTCCGGAGGAAGAAGAAGTAGCTGTCGAACTCCAGCGAGACTGAAGGCTCCAGCGACGCCTTCACGTCCGCGAGCTTGTTGGAGCGGCCCAGCCGGCCGTTGTCCTTCAAGTTCTTCAGGATGAACAGCGCCTCTCCGCTGACCGTTTCGCGGCTGATGGCAGGGCTTTCCATGCGTGCGGGGGACCTTACCGAAGCGAATGGGAGAATTCGACGGAACTCTTCGCGGGTCAGCGAATGTGGAGCAGGTGCTTCACGGTCTCCAGCACCTCGGCGAACTTGACGGGCTTTCGCAGGTACACGTCGACGCCAATCTCAATCGCCCGCTGCTGCGCGTCCTTGCCGCCGGCCGAGATGACGATGACCGGGATGCCCTTGAGCCGCTCTTCGGCGCGGATGCGCTCGACGAGGACGAAGCCGTCCATCACCGGCATGTAGAGGTCGGTCATGACGAGGTGAAACCGCCCCTCCAGCAGCGTCTTGATGGCGTGGTGCCCGTCCGGCGCGAAGTGGACCTCCAGCGGCACCTTCCCGTTGAGGTCGCCCGCGGCCAGCTTCTTGAGGACGTAGCTGTACATCTCCACGATGTGCGGGTTGTCCTCGACGATGAGGACCTTGAAGCCCTCCGCAGGCGGGGTGGTGACTTCGCTGCTGCGGGGTTCTGGTGAGCCGGCGTTCAAGAGTGCACCCAGTCGCTTCCGATCCAGCTCCCGTTCCACGCACACCCCAACGCCACCCGGCTCATCACCGCGAGCGCTCCGAAGCCACGTCACCTTCCCAGTGATCTCTATCGGATCCATCAGACCAGGAAAAGAAAGCGAGAGTGGGACGACGTCGCCTGGTTCGAAGGGGTGGTCGGTCTGGATGAACAAACCCCCGCGCGACAGGTTCTCCGTCGAGCCCGCCAACGCCCGGCGATCCGCGAAGTCCACGCGGAGGATGAACGGGATGCGAGGGTGCTCGCGCTTCTCCGCGGGATCCTGGGTCATGGGAAACTGCTTGAAATCATTAAATAAATGAGCAGTCCGGAGAAGTCTACCCGCGAGGGTTTTCGTTGACAACGAACCGGCGGCCACCTACGAAGCCCGCCGCCATGGCGACCGCACTCTTCTCTGCGGAAGAACAGAGAAAATTCGATGACGCGCTCGCGGAGATCCTGACCCACTTCCCGCCGGATAGGAAGAGCGCAGGCATGCTCCCCGCGCTGCGAGTTCTTCAGTCCATCAAGGGTTGGCTGCCTCCAGAGGGCCTGGAGCTGGTGGCCGAACGGCTGTCGGTCTCCAAGAGCCGCGCACAGGAGGTGGCCACCTTCTATGTGATGTTTCACACGCAGAAGCCGGGGAAGTACGTCATTGACGTCTGCACGAACCTCTCCTGCTCCCTCTGGGGTGCGGAGAAGCTGCTCGCCTACCTCGAGCGCAAGCTGAACCTCAAGTCGGGCGAGCACAACGACCTCTACACGCTGCGCGAGACGGAGTGCCTCGCGTCCTGCGGAACGGCGCCCTGCCTGCAGATCAACGAGGACCACCACGAGTCGCTCACGCCCGCAAAGGTCGACGAGATCCTCGCCGGGCTGACGTAAGAGAAAAGAGACAACAGGCCGATGGTCCAGGTCGAGAAGGTCATCACCCAGAACTGGGGCAAAGCGGGTTCTCACACGCTGGCCGGCTACCGCCAGAACGGCGGGTACACGGCGCTGAAGAAGGCGCTGGAGATGACGCCCGCCCAGGTCACCGACGAGGTGAAGAAGTCCAACCTCCGGGGCCGCGGCGGCGCGGGCTTCCCCACCGGGCTCAAGTGGAGCTTCGTCCCCAAGGACAACCCGAAGCCCAAGTACCTCGCGGTGAACGCGGATGAGTCCGAACCCGGGACCTTCAAGGACCGGTACATCCTCGAGAACGACCCGCACATGCTGTTGGAGGGCATTGCCATCGCGGCGTACGCGCTGGGCTGCCACCAGGCGTACATCTACGCGCGCGGCGAATTCAAGAAGCCCTCGGCCATCCTGGACGCGGCCATCGCAGAGGCCTACCGCGAGGGCATCTTCGGCAAGACGGTGCTGGGCAAGGACTACCCGCTGGAGTGCTACCAGGTCCGCGGCGCCGGCGCGTACATCTGCGGCGAAGAGACCGCGCTGCTGGAGTCGCTCGAAGGCAAGAAGGGCTGGCCGCGCCTCAAGCCGCCCTTCCCCGCCGTGGTCGGCCTCTTCGGCGCGCCGACGGTGGTGAACAACGTGGAGACGCTCGCCTCGGTGCCGCATATTTTGGCGCGCGGCGCGGAGTGGTACGCCAAGCTGGGGACGGACAAGTCCGGCGGCACGCGGCTGGTCTGCCTCTCCGGCACGGTAAACCGCCCGGGCGTCTACGAAATCTCCCTCCACACCACGATTCAGGAGCTCATCTTCGACCCCTCGATGGGCAACGGCCTGCCGGAGGGGCGGAAGGTGAAGGCCGTCATCCCGGGCGGCTCCTCGGCCCCGGTGCTCTCCGCGGATGAGCTGGACGTGGCGCTGGAGTTTGAAGCGCTCAAGAACAAGCAGACGATGGCCGGCTCTGGCGGCGTCATCGTAATGGACGACTCCACCTGCCTGGTCCGTTCGCTCTGGCGGGTGGCCCGCTTCTACGCGGAGGAGTCCTGCGGCCAGTGCACGCCCTGCCGCGAAGGCACCCCGTGGCAGACCCGCATCCTGCGCAAGCTGGAGGAGGGGCGCGGCGAGAAGGGCGACGTGCAGCTGCTGCTCAACGTGGCCTCCGCCATCGCCCCGTTCCCGCCCATCGGCCTGGGCAACACCATCTGCGCGCTGGGAGACGCGGCCGCGCTGCCCACCCACTCCTTCGTCCAGAAGTTCCGCGCGGAGTTCGAAGCGCACATCGAACAGCGGCGCTGCCCGTACGGCGAGAACCCCTGGGGCGCCTTCGGTCAGGGGCGGCCGTCATGACGACGGAGGCCGTGCTGTTCTGGGCGTTCGCGGTCTGCACCGTCCTCTCCTCCGGGATGGTCATCCTCTCGAAGAACCCCATCAACTCGGCGATGTCGCTGGTGGGGACCTTCTTCTTCCTGGCCGGCATCTACGTGCTGCTCTGGGCGCACACCATCGCCGTGCTGCAGGTGCTGGTCTACGCCGGCGCCATCATGGTGCTCTTCCTGTTCGTCATCATGCTGCTCTCGCTCACCGAGGCGAACCTGGGGATTGCCCGGGTGACCGCGTCCCGCGTGGCGGGCGGCGCGGCGGCGGTGGCGCTCCTGGGCGTGGTGGCGGTGGCGCTGCGGCGCTTCCCGGCGCCGTGGCAGACGCTGCCGGATGAGCAGGCGTTCGGGACGCTCGCGCACGTCGGCAAGCTGCTCTACACCAGCTACCTGCTGCCGTTCGAAGTGGTCTCACTGCTGCTACTGGTGGCAATCGTCGGCGCGGTGGTGGTGGCCAAGAGCCGCATCTAGCAGCCCGCACAACACATCGTTCGCATGGAGAGGCCTTGGTCAGCGCCCACCACTACTTGATTCTGGCCGCGGTGCTCTTCTGCATGGGCACCTTCGGCGTCCTCATCCGGCGCAACGCGCTGGTGGTCTTCATGTGCGTGGAGCTGATGCTCAACGCCGCCAACCTCACCTTCCTCGCCTTCGCGCGGCAGCGCGGCAGCGACGTCGGGCACCTCTCCGCGTTCTTCATCATCGCCGTGGCCGCCGCGGAAGCCTCCATCGGCCTGGCCATCGTCATCGCCGTCTTCCGTTCCCGCGGCACCGTCCTCATCGACGAAATCCGGACGATGAAGCACTGACCCGCCATGACCCAGTCACTCCAACAGTTCTTCTCCCACTCGCCGTTTCCTCCGGCTCAGCTGTCGCAGGCGCTCTGGCTCATCATCGCGCTGCCGCTGGCGGGCGCGGTCATCTGCGGGCTCTTCGGCCGCGCGCTGGGCCGCGACAACGTGGGCATCGTGGCCTGCGCCACGGTCTCCGGGTCGCTGCTGCTCTCCATCCTCTGCTTCTGGTCCGTCAATGACCCGACCGTGGACACCGTGGCCGGGATGGGGCGGCTGCGCTGGGCGCTCTCCCACGACTTCGGGACCTGGTTCTCCGCCGGCTCCTTCACCGTGTCGTTCGGCCTGCTGCTGGACCACCTCACCGGGGTGATGCTGCTGGTCATCACCGGCGTGGGCCTGCTCATCCACATCTACTCCACCAGCTACATGGAGCACGACGAGGGCTACTGGCGCTTCTTCGCGTACCTGAATCTGTTCCTGGCGATGATGCTGACCCTGGTCCTCGCCGACAACCTGGTCCTGCTCTTTGTGGGCTGGGAAGGCGTGGGCATGTGCAGCTACCTGCTCATCGGCTTCTGGTACGACGACCCGGCCAAGGCGTGGGCCGGGCGCAAGGCGTTCGTCACCAACCGGATTGGCGACTTCGGCTTCCTGGTCGGCACCTTCCTGCTCATCCTGCTGGTGGGCGCGTTCCGCCTGGAGCAGGCCCCGCGCGCGCTCCCCTCCGGCGGCGGCGCGACCTGGGAGCAGGCGGTAGCCACGGTGGGCCCCACCAACTTCCAGGTGCTGGAGCGCTTCAGCAGCGCGCTGCCCTCCGGCGGCGAGAGCGCGGTGCTCAAGGCCACCATCACCCACGGCCCGCTGGCCGGGCGCACCTACGGCGGGGTGCTCACCGCGGTGCTGCTGCTCTTCCTCCTCGGCGCCGCGGGCAAGAGCGCGCAGCTGCCGCTCTACGTCTGGCTGCCAGACGCGATGGCCGGCCCCACGCCGGTCTCCGCGCTCATCCACGCCGCCACAATGGTCACCGCGGGCGTGTACCTCTTCACCCGGCTGGGCTTCCTGCTGGTCCTCTCGCCCACGGCGATGGCCACCGTGGCGCTTGTCGGCGGGTGCACCGCGCTGTTCGCCGCGCTCATCGCCTTCGCGCAGGACGACATCAAGAAGGTGCTCGCCTACTCCACGGTCTCCCAGCTGGGTCTGATGTTCCTGGGCGTGGGAATGGGCGTGTTCTGGGCCGCTGTCCTGCACCTGGTCACCCACGCGTTCTTCAAGGCCTGTCTCTTCCTCGGCGCCGGCTCTGTGATGCACGGCAACGCGGACGAGACGGACATCAAGAAGCTGGGCGGCCTGCGGACGGAGATGCGCTGGACGTGGCTCACCTTCCTCATCGCCACGCTGGCCATCACCGGCATCGTCCCGCTCTCCGGCTTCTTCTCGAAGGACGCCATCCTGCACGGCGCGCACGGCACCACGCTGGCGCCTTACCCCTGGGTGAACACGGTGGGTTGGGCGTTGGGGCTCATCACCGCCGCCTGCACCGCGTTCTACATGACCCGCCTGTACGTCCTGACCTTCGAGGGCGAGCGCAGCAAGGACGCGCGCATCCCGCACGCGCACGAGAGCGCGCCAGCGATGACGCTGCCGCTCATCGTGCTGGCCCTCCTGTCGGTGGGCGCCATCGCCTGGGGCGTCCCGGCGATGAAGAACGCGCGGGGCGTGCTGGAGCCGGTGATGCAGAACTTCCTCTCCTCCACGCTGCGCACCGCGAACGACAACGCGCACGCCGCCGAGCAGATTCACACCCACGAGAGCAGCCTGCTCTCCGCGTGGCTGATGGCCTGGGGCATTGCCTTCCTCTCCGGCCTGGCCTCCTGGGTGCTCTACCGCCGCGTCTTCCCCGCCCGCGCCCGCGCGGGCACACCGGCGCCGGCCCTGGCGAAGACGGTGCGCGGCTGGGCGGTGAACAAGTTCTACGTGGATGAGCTGTACGACCTGCTCATCATCCAGCCGGTGCGCTTCTTCTCCCGCATGCTCCACAAGGTGGTGGACACGCTGCTCATCGACACGATCGCGGTGCGCGGGACGGCGTGGGTGACGATGCGGCTGGGCTCCGTCTTGCGGTACCTCCAGACCGGAGATGTGCAGAGCTATGCGGCGGTGATGGCGCTGGCCCTGGTCGGCGGCATCGCCTTCGCGCTGTACGCCGCCCAGAAGGTGCTCCCGTGACGAGCCTCGACGCGCAGCTGCTCAACCTGGTCATCTTCCTGCCGCTGGCCATCGCCGCGGTGGTGGCGCTGCTGCCCCGGACGGAGAAGGGGCAGATTCGCGGCTTCACGCTGTTGGGCATGGCCGTGTCGCTGGGGCTGGGCGGCTGGCTCTACAGCCGCTTTGACGCCGCGGGGCCGGAGTTCCAGCTCACCTACCGGGCGGAGTGGATTCCGGAGCTGGGCATTGGCTACCACGTGGGCGTCGACGGCCTGGCCGTGTCGCTCATGCTACTCACCGCCGTGCTGGGGCCCCTGGTGGTGCTGGCCTCGTGGAGCTCCATCGAAAACCGGGTGAAGGAGTTCCACCTGGCCATCCTCGTGCTCCAGACCGCCATGTTCGGGGCACTGGGCGCGCTGGACCTCGTCCTCTTCTACGTCTTCTGGGAGGCGATGCTCATCCCCATGTACCTGCTGGTGGGCGTCTGGGGCGCCGAAGAGCGCATCGCCGCAGCGGTGAAGTTCTTCATCTACACGCTGATTGGGTCGCTGCTGATGCTGGTGGCCATTCTGGCGCTCTACTTCATCGCCCAGCCCGCCGGCGGCCGGTCGTTCGACTACGCCACCCTCTACAACGCGCTGCTGCCCGCCACGCGAGAGCTGGCCGCCTGCGCGCCGACGGGCTGCGAGGGCCTCACCGGGACGGCGCTGGCCCTGAAGACCTACGGGCCGTGGCTGTTCCTGGCCTTCAGCCTGGCCTTCGCGGTGAAGGTCCCGCTCTTCCCGCTCCACACGTGGCTCCCGGACGCGCACGTCCAGGCGCCGGTGGCCGGCTCCATGATTCTGGCCGGCGTGATGCTGAAGATGGGCACCTTCGGGTTCTGGCGCTTTGCCATCCCGCTCTTCCCCACCTTCGCCCGCGACTTCCGCCCGCTCATCTGCGGGCTGGCGCTCATCGGCATCATCTACGGCGCCCTGATGTGCCTGGCGCAGCGGGACATCAAGAAGCTCATCGCCTACAGCTCTGTGTCGCACCTGGGCTACTGCATGCTGGGGATGTTCGCCTTCACGGTGGAGGGCGCCGCCGGCAGCGCGTACCAGATGCTGAACCACGGCGTGTCCACCGGCGCGCTCTTCCTCCTCTTCGGCATGCTGTACGAGCGCCGCCACTCGCGGCTCATCTCCGACTACGGCGGCGTGGCGAAGGTGATGCCGCTCTTCACCGCCTTCTTCGTCATCATCACCTTCTCGTCCATCGCGGTGCCGGGCACCAACGGCTTCGTGGGCGAGTTCCTCGTCCTGCTGGGTACGTTCAAGAGCTCCCTGCACCTGAGCTTCGGCGTGCTGGCCACCACCGGCGTCATCCTCGGCGCGGCGTACATGCTCTGGATGGTGCAGCGGGTCTTCTTCGGGCCGGTGACGAAGGAGAACGACGGCCTGCAGGACATGACGGGCCGGGAGCTCCTCAACGCGGTGCCGTTCATCGCGCTCGTCCTGGTGATGGGGCTGATGCCGCAGCCGTTCCTGGACCGGCTGGCGCCCTCCTCCGCCCGCTTCCACGCGCGCGCGTCGGTGGGCACCGAGGAGCGCGTCTCTGAAGACCTCGTGCGGATGGCAGAAGCGCCCCCGCCGGTGCAGGCCCCGCCCTCCCACGTCGTCGCCGTGCCTGCGCTGCAGCCCGGCCGGCTCCCGCCCTCCCAGCGGATGCTGATGGTGGACCCCGGCGCCCAGCCGCTGCTCAGGGCGGGGAAGCCGCAGCCGCCCAACGTCCTCGAGCTCACCCCCAAAGGGTCGCCATGACCTCGCTTCTCCTGCTCTCCGCTGCGCCCATCACGCTGCCTGACCTGGGCCTGGTGGACATGCTGCCCGTCCTGCCCGTCCTCGCCCTGATGGTGGGCGCCATCCTCCTCTTGTTGTCGGAGGTGTTCCTCACCAGCGAAGCCCGCGGCCACCAGCCCATCATCGCCGCGGCGAGCGCGGCCACCGCCGGCTTCCTCGCCTTCCGCAACGTCTTGGAGCCGGCCCGCGCGGTGTTCCTGGGCTTCGGGGTGTTGGATCCCTTCTCCAGCGCGCTGACCGTCATCCTCTGCGTGGGGCTCTTCCTCGCGGTCCTTCTGTCCGCCGGCTTCCTGCGGCACCGCAACGCGGAGCGCGGCGAGTTCTACGCGCTGATGCTCTTCGGCGTGGCCGGGATGAGCCTTCTGGCCATGTCGGCAGAGCTCATCACCCTCTTCGTCAGCCTGGAGGTGCTCTCCGTCGCCACCTACGCGCTGACCGCGTTCCTGCGCCGCGGCACCCGGCCGGCGGAGGCGGGCTTCAAGTACTTCATCCTGGGCGCCTTCTCGAGCGCGGTGCTGCTCTACGGCGCGGCGCTCCTCTACGGCGTCACCGGCAGCACCCTGCTGGCCGACATGCGGGAACCCCTGCGCGCGGCGCTCGGGTCGAAAGACCAGGCCGCGCTGGCCTACGTCGGCATCGGCCTGGTGGCCGCGGGCTTCGCCTTCAAGATTGCCGCGGTCCCGTTCCACATGTGGACGCCGGACGTCTACGAGGGCGCCCCCACCCCGGTGACCGCCCTGATGAGCGCGGGCGTGAAGGCCGCGGCCTTCGCCGCGATGGTGCGCGTCTTCCTGGTGCTCGGCCCGGACCTGCACGGGGAGCTCGCCGTCCAGCTCTTCGGCGGCCTGGCGCTGCTCACCATGGTGGGCGGAAATCTGCTGGCGCTGCCGCAGCGGAACGTGAAGCGCATGCTCGCCTACTCCTCCATCGCGCACGCCGGCTACGTGCTGCTCGGCGTGGCAGCCCTCTTCGCCAAGCCCGGCGGCGACGGCGTGCTGGCGGTCTCTCCGCTGCTGAGCGTGGAGAGCGCGTTCGCCGCGCGCTCCGCGGATGCATTCAAGGGCATCCTCTTCTACCTGCTGGGCTACACCGTCACCACGCTGGGCGCCTTCGGGACGCTGAGCGCGCTGGAGCGCCGCGAGGACGAGGACAAGGGCACGGCCTGGGACCTGGACCGCTTCTCCGGGCTGGCGGTGCGCCGGCCGGGCTGGGCCTTCGCGATGGCGGCCTTCATGCTCTCGCTGGGCGGCATTCCCCCCACCGTCGGCTTCATGGGGAAGCTGCTGCTCTTCCGCAGCGCGGTGGACGCGGGGCTGCTCGGGCTGGCGGTCGTGGGCGTGCTGAGCAGCGCGGCGGCCGTCTATTACTACCTGCGCGTGGTGGTCTACATGTTCATGCGGCCTGCTCCCGAAGGCGCGGCCGCGCCGTTCCGCTTCTGGACCACGGAGCTGGCGCTGGGGCTCTCCGCGCTGGCGGTCATTGGGCTGGGCGTGCTGCCGGGGCCGCTCTCCGCCTGGCTCGCCACCGCGAGCCGCGTGTTCGGCTCCTGAGGAAGCAGGCGCGCGGCTTTTCGACCCCGCAAATGAAGCAGCCCGACACCACATGGTGCCGGGCCGCGGGTCTTCAAAGAAGCACAGCGAGAGTGCTGAAGTGGTGGGGGGGAACCTCCTTCAACCCGATTTCGCTGCACCCCGACACTGGGCTTAGCAGCCGACGTGCCATCCCACATTTCCCGCAGAATCGCTGTGGTTACAGACGCTTGCTCAACGGCTGGCGTCTGCGGCCGGGTTGCAGGGTTGAAATCCTTTTCAATCCTGAAAAACGCCAGTCGTTATGACGGATTGGACCGCTCTTCAGAGGACCCAATAAATACAGCGACGCCATAACTGAATGGCCTCACCGTAGCCCTTGCGGGTCATGTGGGGAGCAGGGGCGAGTTTCAGGACACCGGGGACTCGCCCGAAGTCTTGAGGCCCAACCGCTTCATCTTCCGCCACAGGGTGGTGGTGGAGATGCCCAACGCGTCCGCCACCTCGCCAAGGTCCCTGCTGCGGTCCAGCGCGGTGACGATGGCCTTGCGCTCGGCCTCAGAGACGGCGTCCGCGAGCTTCTGGGGCGAACCTGCCTCTGCCGGGCGCTCTGCCGCGAGCGGCTCTGCGCCGCCGGGCCTGGGCGTGCGGGTGGGGAAGTCTTCAGGCAGCAGCTCTTCGCCCTCGCTCAGCGCCGCCGCCTGCTCCACCAGGTTCTCCAGCTCGCGCACGTTGCCGGGGAAGTTGTAGCCCTGCAGGTGCTCCACCGCGGCAGAGGTCAGCCGCTTCTTGCGCTGAGAGCGCGCGTTGGCGCGCGTGAGGAAGTGCTCGGCGAGGAGCGGGATGTCCTCCAGCCGGTCCCGCAGCGGCGGCACCAGCAGCGTCACCACGTTGAGGCGGTAGAACAGGTCCTGCCGGAACCGCTTGTGCTCCACCTCTTTCTGGATGTCGCGGTTGGTGGCGGCGACGGTGCGGACGTTCACCGTCAGGGAGGTGGACTCGCCCACCCGCCGCACCTCGCCGTCCTGCAGGACGCGCAGGAGCTTCGACTGGAAGGCGGGCGTGGTCTCCGTCACCTCGTCGATGAAGAGCGTCCCGCCGTCTGCCTCCTCGAAGAGCCCGCGCCGGGCGCGCACCGCGCCGGTGAAGGCGCCCTTCGCGTGGCCAAAGAGCTCCGACTCCAGGAGGCTCTCCGTGATGGCGGCGCAGTTCACCGGCACGAACGGCCGGTCGCTGCGGCGGCTCTGCGTGTGCAGCGCGCGGGCGACCAGCTCCTTGCCGGTGCCGCTCTCGCCCTGGATGAGGACCGTGGCGTCTGACGCGGCCACCCGGACGATGCGGTTGGTGAGCTCGCGCATGGGCGGGCTGCGGCCGATGAGGGCGGAGAGCCCGTGGCGGGTGTTGAACTCGCCGGCGAAGAGGTTGACCGCGGAGAGCAGCTTGGCCCGCTCCAGCGCCTTGCGGACGCGGTGGATGAGCTCGCCCTCCTTGAAGGGCTTGGTCACGTAGTCGTACGCGCCGCTGCGCATGGCCTCCACCGCGCTCTCGATGGAGCCGTACGCCGTCATCACGATGATTTGCGTCTGCGGCGACGCCTCCAACCCCTTCTTCAGCAGGGTGAGGCCGTCCATCGGCTCCATCTTGAGGTCCGTCACCAGGAGCTCGATGGACTGGCTGGTGAGCAGGCCGAGGGCCTCCTCGCCGGTGCCGGCCTCGTGCACGGTGTGGCCTTCCGCGCGCAGCAGCATGGCGGTGGTGGCGCGCATGTTGCGCTGATCATCCACCACCAGAATCCGCCCTGGCGTCTCCTTGCTCAGGCCTTTGCTCTCCGCGGTGTCGGTCGTCACGGTGGCCTCCGTCTACCATCGCCGCCCAAAATGGGTTCAGGGGACTGCTCGACGTCCGGTGAAGAGTATTCACCAGCGGGCGAAAAGGTGCCCGCCCCGATTTTCAGCCCCGCTCGGAGCGAAGCCTGCCCGCCGGCCGCTTGCGTTGAGCCGCGCGACGCTCTAGAGGGGCCCTTTCCTTCACCCGGAGTTGAGCATGCTCAAGAAGCTGGGAATCGCCGTTCTGCTGCTGGTCGTGGTCCTGGGAATCCTCGTCGCCACCCGCCCGGACGCCTTCCGCGTTGAACGCAGCGTGACCGTCACCGCGCCGGCCGAGGTGGTGTTCGCGCAGCTCAACGACTTCCACCTCTGGTCCGCCTGGTCCCCTTGGGAAAAAATGGACCCTGGGACGAAGAAGACCTACGGCGGTTCTCCCGCCGGGACCGGCGCCACCTACCACTGGGTGGGCGAGAAGGTGGGCGAGGGGCAGATGAGCCTCACCGAGAGCAAGCCGCACGAACACCTCGCCATCAAGCTGGAGTTCCTCAAGCCCTTTCAGGCCACCAACGACGTGGAGTTCAACTTGAAGCCCGCCTCCAACGGCGTGAGCGTCAGCTGGTCCATGGTCGGCAAGAACAACTTCCTGATGAAGGCCTTCTCGCTCTTCGTGAACATGGACGAGCGCGTCGGGAAGGACTTCGAGAACGGGCTGGCGGAGCTCAAGCAGGTCTCCGAAGCGGAGGCTGCGCGCCGCGCGGAGGAGGCCCGGAAGCTGGAGGCGGCGAAGACCGCCGAGGCGCCCGCCGCGGCCGTCCCGGCGCCCTAAAGCCTCCATGCCCGCCGACGTCGCCCTGCTGTCCGAAGTCCCGCTCTTCAAACCGCTCGACGAGGAGGGCCGCGCCCTCCTGGCGACGGCGGTGGACGACGTCACCTTCCGCACGGGCGAGATGGTGTTCAGCCGGGGAGACCCGGGCGGCGCCATCTACATCGTGAGCAGCGGCGAGGTGGAGATTTTCGTCGTCGACACCACGGGCGAAAAGATTGTCTTTGAGACCGCGCGCCGCGGGGACTTCTTCGGCGAGCTCTCGCTGCTGGACGGAGACCCGCGCAGCGCCAGCGCCCGGGCCATCTGCGACACCCGGGCCATCCGGGTGGACCGCAATGACTTGACCGTCCTGTTCCGCGCGCACCCGGACACCGCGCTGGACGTCCTCACCGTCATGGGCCGCCGCCTGCGCGAAGCGGACACCCTGCTGCGCCACCGCCCCTCCCGCAGCCCGAACGAGATGGTGGAGCAAGGCGTCACCCCCATCCAGCGGCTGGCGGATTCGCTGGCTGCGTTCAGCGGCACCTTCTCCTTCCTGATGGTGCACGCCGTCTGGTTCGCGCTGTGGATTGGCGCGAACGTGGGGCTCTTGCCGTTCATGCACGTCTTTGACCCGTTCCCCTTCGGGCTGCTGACGATGATTGTGTCGCTGGAGGCCATCTTCCTCTCCTGCATGGTGCTCATCAGCCAGAGCCGGCAGGCCGCGAAGGAGCGCATCCGTTCAGACGCCGAGTACGAGGCGAACATGCGGGCTGGCCTGGAGGTGACCCAGCTGCACGTGAAGGTGGATGAGCTGCACGACAAGCTGCTCGCGCGGCTGGCCACGCTGGAGACCCGCGGGCGCAGCGCCGGCTAACCTCCCAGTCGAAAGAGCACCAACGCCGCATAGAGCGCGATGAGCGCCCCCCACAGCGCCCCGGTCGGCAGGAGCACCGCCAGCGCCGCCTTGCCCCCGCGCGTCTGGTGCAACCCTTTGAGCGCGAGGATGCGCACCACGAGGGACCAGACCACGAAGACGTAGGCGCCGCACACCGGCACCAGGCCAATCAGGTACGGCGCGTGGCTGAGCGCATGGGCGCGGAAGGTGACTTCCCACGACGCGGGACGCGCGCCGGCCAGCTTGAGCACCCCGTGCTCCATCGCGGAGAAGGCCAGCGCGGAGACCACCGCCCAGATGACCACCAGGAGCTGAAAGCCGGCGGCGCCGCCCAGCACCCCGAGTAAGAACGACGGCCGGTCGCCCGCCGCGTCCGCAGACCGGCTCAGCGTGGGCAGCCAGAGCAAGAGGCTCAGCGCAAACCCGGCGTACGCGATGACGCTGGTGATGCTCCCGAAGAACGCGGCCATCACCACGAAGAGCAGCGAGGAGCCCAGGCTCCCGTGCGGCTGGGCGCGCTCGAGGGTGACGCCCGGCCTTCGCAGCAGGAGCGTACAGGTCCCCCAGAAGGCGCGCAGGAGCCCCACCTGCGCGCGCTCATCCCAGGGGAGCAGCAGGTGCGGCGCGCGGGCCTCGCACGCCACGCAGCGGTCCTCTTCGCCCGGGACCGGCCGCAAGCACTGCGCACAGGCGAAGGTCCCGCAGCGCGGGCAGCTCTTCGTCGCGGGCACGTCCGGGTGGACAGCGCAGGAGGCCTCCACGCGGACGCGGTCGCGGAAGGGCGCGCCGCACTCGCCGCAGTAGCGGGAACCGGCGGGAGAGGACGCGCCACAGCGGGTGCAGCGCTCCGCCTCCACCGTCGCTCAGGCTCCGGCCTTGTCGGGGTCCACGTCGAACCGGCCGTCCTCGACGACGGTCTGGTAGTCCCAGGGGAACACCACGAGGTCCTCGGTCCCCAACGCCATCCAGGTGGGCTGGTAGCCCCCCTCGCGACAGACCAGACAGGCCGTCTTCACTTCCGACGCCCCCGCGCGCTCCGCGAGGGAGATGGCCAGCTCCAGCGTGTCTCCCGAAGAGGCCACGTCGTCCACGATGAGCGTGCGCCGGCGCTTGAGCTCCTTCGGCATCACGCCCGCGAGCTTGGGACGCGAACCCTGGTCCCGGCTGCGGCGGCTGATGCGCACCGGGAAGAACTCGCAGCCCAGCGCGGCCGCCACCGCCCCGCCGACGAAGACGCCCCCGTGCGCCACGCCCACCACCGCCTGCGGCGCGAACGTCTTGCGGACCTCCTGCACCAGCCGCTGCGCCAGGCGGTCAAACTCCGCCCAGGAGAGCTCCACCACCTTGCTCTTCCGGCGGGACCGGTCCTGCCCGCGCGCCTGCCTGGGCGGCTCCGGGTGCATGGAGAGGATGCGCGCGGAAGGGCGTGCGGCGGAGGACCTGCGACCTGTTCGTCTCGAAGAAGCCATGCGCAAAACCGCCCGGAACGATACCCCGTCAGCTCGCGCTCGCCGAGAAAGGAATCCGCTTCTGCGCACACGGGAGGCTGCCCGCGCACCAGCCAGCGGCGCGGGCGCACACATCTCCGCTTTAGCGGCAGGCCGCGCCCTCGCGGAGCCGCCACGGCCCGCCGCGCCGCTCGAAGCAAGGCCCGTAGGCGTCCGGCGGCGGCTCTGGCAGCGCCGCGCCCTGGAGGATGACCGCGTCGAAGCGGGCGGCGCCGGCGGGCCCGAGCTCACGCAGGACAGCGTCACGGAAGGCCTCAGCCGGCAGCTCTCGCAGGCCGGACTCCCCCCGCGGCGCGGTGAGGGACGCGCGATAGAGCGCGCGCAGGAGGTCATCCAACGACCGGGCGCCGCCGGACGCGCGCAGCAGCGCCGCGTTGAGCTCCGCCGCGTAGAGCGCGCCCCGGGTGTATGGGAGGGTGGAGAGCGCGTCGTCCGAGAAGAAGCCGCGCTGGATGTCCTCGTTGGTCGCGGCAGCGCGGGGGTTCGCGCGGTGGCGGTCGGCGATGGTGTTCAGCTCGGCCAGCAGCTCTTCGGGAGGGATGAGCCCGGCGCGAAACAGGAGCAGCGAGGCGTAGTGCACGGTGAAGCCTTCGGTGAACCAGAAGCCGGAGCCCTCGGGCCCTCCCAGCCGCAGGCGCAGCCCCAGCCAGCGGTGCAACATCTCATGCGCGATATTGCGCCGGAGCGTGGGTCCCCAGGTCGTCTGCGGGCCGATGGCGGAGAGGAAGGAGCTGGGCTGGCCCATCCCGTTGCTGCGCGCGCCCATGTCCGGGAGGACCCGGAGGAAGAGGTGATACGGCGCGTCGTCCTCGTCCGCGAAGAAGCGGCGCTCCGCGGCGAAGGCTTTCGCAGCCCAAGCGGTGGCGACCGCCGGGTCCAACGCCGGCGCGCCGAACCACGCCGCGCGCAGGTGCACGGGCCCGTCGTCCACGGACGCGACGGTGGGCGTGCCGATGAAGTAGCTGGCCATCCGCAGGTCGCTGAGCGGCCCGACAGTGGTGCGCTGCTGCGGGCCGAAGCCGAAGGAGCTGAAGCCCTGCGCCGGGGAGCTTGTGCAGGACAGGCGCGCCCATTCGGTCTTGAGCGGGTAGTGCCGTGAGGAGTCCGGCAACAGGAGGAAGAACGCGCCCAGCCCGCCGATGCCCGTGTCGTCGTGACGCAGCCCGAAGCGGCTGCCCCGCTCCGACACCGGCACCGAGCGCGCCCGGTACCGGACCGTCACCGCCCCCGTCGCCGGCCGGGTGGTGGTGAGCTGGATTG
This sequence comes from Myxococcaceae bacterium, assembly GCA_044230055.1. Taxonomy (GTDB): domain Bacteria; phylum Myxococcota; class Myxococcia; order Myxococcales; family Myxococcaceae; genus JBGART01. The sequence goes on from JBGART010000053.1 coordinate 36,220, forward strand.
AAGGCCCGGGCCCACGCGTGAGGGGAAGCGGGCCGCTCCCGTCGGAGGCCTCCACGTCGGTGATGAGCTGCGCCATCCCCGGGTCGCCGTAGACGGAGTCCTCCAGGCAAAGGACGGGCGTGCCGTCCGCGGGGAACGTGAGGGAGACCTCCAGCGCACCGGGAGGCTCGCAGGAGACGCCCAGGCGGAGCGTGGCGGTGGCTTGGGCTTGCGGAGCAGGCGGACGGAGCGCGCAGCTGCATGCGAGCAGCGCCAGGGCCCCGTACCGGAGGCGTGAAGTAAGTCCGTCGACGATGGCTCCCCCGCTCACCTTGAGGGGGAAACCGGCCATGCCTGGCCATTTCGTCGGAGGAACGGCGCCTCTCACGTTCGCCTCGAGCGTCTCACGATCCTGCACATCTTTTCGCCATCAGATGGCGAACCTCCCCGTTCGCCTCGAGCGTTGCGCCGTCAGGCGCATAGTCGAGAGGGAGCAGGGCATCCGAAGCTTGGCCGAAGCCCCGCTTCGCCATACCGAAACGAACCAAGAGGCTCCTGCCATGCGTGGTTTTGCGCCACCTCTCGACGATGCGCCTGACGGCGCAACGCTCGAGGCGAACGGGAGTGGCTCGCAACCCAGGGCGAAAAGTTGTGATCAATCGTGAGACGCTCGACGCGAACGGGGGCAACCCCGCGATGTGGCAGACCCCAATGGGCTGTGCTCCAGGAGCGGAGCGCCGTCGGGCGCGCAGTCGAGAGCTGGCGTATGCATACGCACCTGATGCGCCTGGAGAGAGGGGCACTCGCTCTAGGAGGAGTTGGCCTCGAAGACTACCAGCCCGCGCATTCTCGGCCCTGCGGAGGTGTTCACAGCCTCGAACAGGCGGTCAGCGCTGACCAGCCAGGGCGCAAAGCCCGAGTTGACGTCGAGGATGAAGGCGAGGTCATCCGCCTCGAGGTAGCCGCCGAGCGGCGAATGGTGGCCACCTCCGTGACCAAAGAGCTGTGCGCGGGAGAAGTTGACCACATACCGGCGGCTGGGGTTGTTCGAGGCGCGGAGCTCGCCGCGGAGCGCCTCGACCGTGGGCGGTCGCACTGCGCGGGCCTGCCAGCCGTCTGGCAAGAGCTCGGCAGCCTCGGTCGCCAGCTGGTCAAGGCTCATGGGGCGCAGGCCCATCCGGGGAAAGGGATTGCCGCCTGTTTCAACGCCGATTGACCGCAGGACATTGGCGACGCTGGTCGGCCCGCAGAGCGAGGTGAAGCTCTGTGAAAGGAGCGGCGCATACAGCTTGGCCACCGGCAGCGCCCACGCCCGTTCGAGCGCGGCCGCGTGCTGATAGCTGGGGTGGGCGCGAATGGACAGGAGCGACATCGAGGACTCGGCTTTCACCCTAACGTCCAGGTCGCCACCGTGCTCGTCGCCGCTTGGCTTGCGCTCCAATCGGCGCAGTCGCCGCCTGCTCTCGCGCCAAAGTGCCCAATGAAGTGCTGAGCCGGGTGCTCCGCCAACAGAGGCGGGTGAGCTCCGCCGCTCCTGCCAGCAGGCGCTCAAGTTCGTTCCCTGCGTGGTCTTGACCCGTCAGGGCACGCAAGCGGCGAACGGCTGCGTGTTGCCCTGACGGTCGCGCAACGACACGGCCTGGGCGACGCAGGACAGCGCTCCGGGGCAGGCAGTCACGCCCGGAACGCAGGGCGCAAAACAGACGCGCCCCGTGGCCGGCGAGGTGAGCAGGGCACACGCGCCGCTCTCGCACTCCGCGTCCGCGAGGCAGGGCTGGCCGGCCGCGACCGCACCGGAGAAAGAGGCCGCCCGGCAGCGCAACACCAGCGGCCCCAGCGGCTGTCCGGGCGACGTCTCCGGCGCGCAGATGGGCAGCGACGCCGGGCAGTCCGCATCCTGGCTGCACGACTTCCCGCCGCACAGATAGGCGGAACCCATGACGTCATCCGCGGTTCCGGAGAGCCCATCAAGACCGGGCTCGGCAATCAGCGCGGCCTGCGCGCAGGAGAAGCCGTGACCCGCGGTGCCACCATCGGTGAGCGGCGCTGTGCAGTCGCCGTCGCCGGTGCAGGGGTGGGTGCAGCGGCCCTGGCGCAGCGAGCCCCGGCCGTCGACCGTGGCGCAGTGGCCTTCGCGGCACTCGGCGCTCTGCGTGCAGGCCTCCCCTACCCGCTTGCTGCCCACGGCCGTCGTGCACAGCTGTGAGATTTGGGTGACTTCACCTGAAGCGGGCACCTGGAGGCGCAGGCCGCAGGTGTAGCCCGCGCCGTACTCCAGACACGCGGCGGGTGACGCGCAACGCGGGCGGCAGCCGGTGAAGGCAACGCTCTGGGTACCGGATGTGAACCCGAATGCGCCGTCGCAGGTGCCGGTCCGGCCACCGACCGCGCAGTCGGTGTCTGACTCGCAGGCGCCGTAGCAGAAGTAGCGCCCGGGGCTGGGGAGCGACACGTCGGAGCGGCACTCGCGCGAACGGCAGTCATTGTTCTGCGTGCACGGCGCCAGCGGGGCGCGGGCCACACCGCCGTCCGCCGCGAGCGCAGAGAAGCGACACGCGAGGGAGAGGTTGTCCGGCGTGGAGGGGTCCACCGCCGGAGCGCAGGAGAGCCCGGCGCGGCAGGCGGACTCGGACGCGCAGGCCTTGCCGAAGCCGCTGTCGCGGAAGCACAGCCCGTACTCGTGGCCGGAGAGATCTCCCGGGAAGCGGTGGCAGAGCTCTCCGGTGTCGCAGACCGGCTTGTTCGGATTGCAGTACGCGCGGCAGTAGCTGGCGGTCGCGGAGTCCGGCACGCAGTCCAGATTGGGTTGACAGTTCGCCGAGCAGACGTCGCGGTAGCTGCGCAGGCCCTGCAGCGGCTGGAAGCAGATGCCCAGAGGGACGCCGCGGTCGAACACCAGGGAGCTGGAGTTGCTGAAGGTGAGCTTGAGACAAATCTCTCCGGCCGAGCACTCCGGCGTGTACAGGCTGCAGCCGCGGCGGCACTGGTCCGCGCCGTTCACGGTGACGCACATCAGGCCGGTGTCGCACGAGGCGCCCTCACCGCACGGCGCGCCCAGACGCGCGCCGTGACACGTCCCGTCCGTGCCACACGAGAGCCCGTTGGCGCAGTGCTCGTCCTTCTTGCAGTAGACGCAGGCGCCGCTGCTGCCCTCGCAGTAGGACGGACCCGGCGCGCGGCAGTCGCCGTCCACCTTGCAGGCCACGCACTTGCCCTCGGCAGTGCAGACCGGCTTTCCCTCGGGACAGTCCGCGGACGCCGCGCACTCGGTGCAGGCGTAGACGTCCGTGCGGCAGCGGCCCACGGCGCAGTCCGAATCCCCCGCGCAGCCGGTGAAGCGGCAGTCGCCCGCCACGCACGCTTCGCCCAGCCCGCACTCGACATCATCCGTGCAGGGCACGCGCGCGCGGCACACGCCCTGCCGGCACGCGCCCGCGTACCCTTCCACGCGGCAGTCCTCCGGGCTGTCGCAGGCGGGGCCGGTGAGACCGGCGTCCAGCCCCGCGTCCTCGCCGCCGCTGGGACTGCTGCAGGCGGCGAGCGCGAGGCCCACCGCCAGAACGGCCCAGCATTGCGCTCGCGGACGGGTGCTCACGGGCCGGGCAGCATATGCCCGAACGGAGCTCAGTTGTTCAGCGCGCCGTGCGCAATCCAGCGGAAAATCTTCCGGCGATCTTCCTCGGGGATGAGGTTGGCGCCGCCGTCGGTCCGGGGCATCACCGTCCCGCACTTGCGCGAATCATTGGTGAGCTTCAGCCAGAGCATGCTCTCGCCCGCGTCGCCCGGGACCACGCGCATCCCCTGCCCCGTGCAGCTCCCGCCCGCCAGTGGGACGTTGACCAGCGCCGCCCACGAAGTCCCTGCGTCCAGGCGCAGCGCGCCCGAGGGCGCCGGCGCGGCGCGCGTGTGGCACGGGCCGCAGTGCGTGTTGAAGATGGGCTGGATGTCCGTCGCGTAGCTGACGTAGCCGGCGTCGGGGGTGCCGGAATCCGGGGTGCCGGAGTCTGGCGTGCCTGAGTCCGCCGGACCGGCGTCCTGCTTCCCCGCGTCTGGAGGTCCCCCATCGTTGGGAGGGGTTCCGCTGTCGGACTGACCGGAGTCGGTGCCACCCAGGGGCTCAGGGCCCGTGGTGGGATCGCCGCAACCGACCATGGCGAAGAGCCCACCGAGGCACGCCATGACGACCAATGACATCCACGTCTTGATCCGGAACATGCGCAACCTCCTGAAACGGAAGGGCTGCCTCGTATGCCGAACTCAAGGGCGGGGCAACTTTTCCCGCGTTTACCGGCGTTGCTGGATTGGCAAGTCAATCAGCCGGCGAGCCGCTCCTCGACCATCGCGTCGGCGACGACCTCGGGCCGCAGGCCGCGCTCCTTCGACCGGCGCAGGATGGCCTCCACCGTGTCGTAGATGCGGCCGGCGGCAGCGAGCGCCTTCTCGCGCTCGTACCCCACCACCTCCTGCGCGACGTTGATCAACCCGCCGGCGTTGATGGCGTAGTCCGGGACGTAGACGATGCCGCGCTCCGCCAGCGCCTGACCGTGACGGGGCGCTTCGAGCTGATTGTTGGCCGCGCCTGCCACCACCTTCACCTTGAGCCGGGGCACCGTGCGGTCGTTGAGCGCGCCGCCGAGCGCGCAGGGGGCGAACACGTCCGCGTCCATGTCGAGCAGCTCCGAATCCGACACCGCCTTCGCGCCGAACGCCTTCACGGCCTTCTCCAGGCTCTCCTTGTTGATGTCGCTGATGAAGAGCTTCGCCCCGCGCTGGTGGAGCTCCTGCGCGAGCGCGAACCCCACATGCCCCACGCCGAGCAGCGTCACGCGCAGGCCCTTGAGGTCCGTCCGGCCGAGCACCTGCTTCGCCGCGGCTTCGATGCCGCGCACCACGCCGAACGCGGTCACCGGGGAAGGGTCTCCGCTGCCCTCTTTAAGACCTACGACGTGCGCAGTCTGACGGCGGACGAAGGCCATGTCCTCGGGGCTGGTGCCGGAGTCTTCGGTGGTGATGTAGCGGCCGTTGAGCGACTCCACCGCGCGGCCGAAGGCCTCGAAGGTACGCTCGCGGTTCACGGCGCCGTTGGGGAGCATCAGCACCGCCTTGCCACCGCCGTGCGGGACGCCCGCGAGCGCGGCCTTGTAGGTCATCCCCCGGGCCAGCCGGAGCGCGTCGGTGACGGCCTCTGCTTCGCTGGCGTAGGTGGCGAGCGCGCGCGTCCCTCCGAGCGACGGACCCAGCCGGGTGGAGTGAATGGCAACGATTGCCCTGAGAGAGGACTTGGGGTCGGTGAAGAGGTGCAGTGACTCGTACTGACCTTCCAGCATCTGTGAGAAGTGGCTCATCGCCCCGCCTCTAGCGGGAGCAGCGCGCGCGAGTCAATCCAGACCACCCTTGCGCAAGGGAACGACCCGAGGCATGAGGCCCCGCCTGCTTCAGGCCAAGGCAAGGGGAACAAACGATGGCACGGTGGCTCTTCGCAGCAGCGTGGGTGGGGATGTCAGTGGCGGCGGCGGGTCCGCGGACGTTTGTGATTGCGGCCGGGGATTGCCGGGATCTGGATCTTGATACAAATCGCCGCGCGTTCAGTGAGGAGCTGCGCAAGCGACTTGGGCCGGCGCTGCTGGACGAGAAGGCGGCGAAGGAGCTGCTCGCGCCGGAGCCGGCGTCGACGGTGGAAGACCTCCAGCGGCTGCTCGATACCGTGCGCCAGCAGTACTACCAGGCGCAGTACGAGAAGGCGGAGACGCAGCTGGAGCAGACACTGCGGGAGATCAGCCGGCTCCCGGTGGGCACGGAGCGCTGGAGCCTGACCACCAGCGGCGAGCTGCTGCGCGCGCTCATCTACCGGAACACGCGGCGGGAGAAGCCGGCCGACGAGGCGTTCCGGCGCGTGCTGCGGCTGGATCCCACGTACCAGATGGATCCGAACTACTACTCGCCCAACACCCGCGCGCGGTTCGACCGCGTCCGCAAAGAGGTGGAGACCGCGAAGAAAGTCCGCCTGGCGGTGACGTCGCTGCCGCCGGCGAGCAACGTCGGCGTGTACCTGGACGGGCGGCTGGTGGGGACCACGCCGTTCTCCGCGGAGCTGCTGGCGGGGCAGTACGAGCTCGCGCTGGCAAAGGACCAGGAGCGTTCGCTGCCGCACGCGTTGAACCTGCGCAACGAGACGAGCCTGCAGGTGGACTTCGGCTTCGAGAGCGCGGTCCACCCGCAGCGGCTGCCGTGCCTCAGCCGGCGGCCAGAGGCGGAGATTCTCGGCTACACCGTGAGCCTGGCGCCGCTGCTGGGCGTCGAGGAGATTGCCGTCGTGCGGCTGGAGCTGCCGACGTCGGGCCCGGGCTGGTTGGCGGTGACGCTGGTGAACGGGCAGACCGGCGGGAAGATCCGCGAGGGCGGGCTCAAGTTCCAGCGCACCGCCGCGCGGATTGCCTCCGGGCTCCCGGACCTCGCTGAGTTCGTGGTCACCGGCAAGCCGAGCGCGAACGTGGACCTGAACCCGAAAATCTCACGGGAAGGGTTGGATCCCGCGGCCCCCGCGCCGGCGGTCCCGAGCTCCTCCGTCGCGGCGCAGGAAGTGGTGCGCGAGGACTCCGCGCCCAGCGGCCGGACGTGGAAAACGCCGGTGGGCATTGGCCTCCTGGCGGCGGGCGTGGTCGGCGGTGGCGGCGCGGGGTGGATGTTCCAGCGCTCGGCCACCATCCAGTGGAACGAGCACGACAGCTACTTCGACCCGCAGCACGTCCCGACCGCGAACGACGCGGAGTCCATCTCCGCCTTGCGCCTCTCCGCCACCGCCGCACAGAAGAACGCGCTCATCGCGCTCACCGCCGGTGGCGTCGTCGCGGCCACTGGAGGGGTCCTGCTCATCGTCGACCAGCTCCTCGGCCGGCCACGCGGACCGAGCACCTCGGGAATCTCCGTCACCGTCGGACCGACCTCCGTCGGCGCGTCGGTTCGCTTTCACTGAGCTGCGTTCAAAGCTGGGGGGGGGGGAGACTGTGAGCCAACACCTGAGATGGGGCGTCGTCTGCGCCCTGTTGCTGTCCACGGCGTGCAGGTCCGGCAAAGGCAGCCGGTGCGAGAACCGGGAATGCGAGCCCGGGCTGGTCTGCCACCGGCCCACGCTGCTCTGCGTCCTCGATGAGCCGCCCGTCTTGACGCTGACCGCGCCGGCGGCGGAGCTGAGCGTGACGGGCCCCAGCTTCGAGCTGGGAGGCAGCGTCCGGGACGACCAGGCGGTCAAAGCCGTCGACTATCGACTGGGCGAGGGAAGCGACTGGACTTCGGTGCCGGTCGCCGCGGACGGCAGCTTCTCTGCTGTCGTGGCTGTGCCGGTTGTTGATGGCGTCAGCTTCACGCTCCAGGTGCGAGCGACCGACAGCTTCGATCAGGAGACGGTCGCGACGGCCGCGGTGCTTGTCGACCGGGTAGACCCCACCTGCGCGCTGCTGGCACCGCAGGCAGACCGCATCGTCCCTGCTGCCGGGAAGGCGACCCTCTCACTCCGATTTAAGGCCGAGGACGGCTCTGGTCTGGCGGCGACTCCCCTCGCCCACGCCGGAGCGGTGGAGCTGGAGTTGGATGCAGCCGCCTCGATGGGCAGTGAGTACGTGTTTACCTGGCCCATCCGCCCGGAGCTCAACGGCAAGCCCCAGGAGATTTCCTTCAGAGCGACCGACCGGTTTGGCCACGCCTGCGCGTTGAACCCCAAGCTTGTGCTCGACACCACGGGCCCGACGTTGACGGTGCGAGCCCCCATCGACGGCGCGGTCCTTGGAGCGAGCGTCGGTCCCTCCATCGCCTTCAGCGGAATCGCGCTCGAAGGCACTACGCCCGCGAGCTCGGTCACGGTCGACTTCGCGGATGGAACAGGCCCCCGCAAGGCGAGTGTTGCACCCAACGGTGCGTGGCTCGTGGAAGTTCCTCTCCCTGCGAACGAGGACATGGTCCGACATGAAGCCCGGGTCGTCGCGCTGGATGCGAACGGCAACGAGGCGGTCACGACGCTGACCCTGTTCGTCGACGTCGTCGCGCCGCGCCTCACCCTCATCTCGCCGGCGCAGGCGCAGACCTTCAACATCGCGACCACGCCCGCGGATGGGAAGGTCCAGTTCCGCTGGACAGCAGTCGACGCGGACGACCGAGCCGTCACCGAGCTGCTGAACCCAGATGGCACGAAGCAGGTCCTGACGGGAGATAGTTACTCGTTGCAGACCTCGTCAAGCGATGACGGAAAGACATACGTCTTCAAGCTGAGAGCCACGGACCGGGGAGGAAATGTTGGACTCGCCGAGCGCACTATCCTCGTCGACCGAGTGGCCGGGGATGTCCCGCCGCCGGTTGAAACTCTCCGAGGCGGCGACGGGCTGATGTCTACATCGCGGGTCTGACATTGTCTCGTTTGAGCTCTTGTTTCATCGCTGCATCGCGGGCTCGGAGCGCAGTCACGAGTTTGTGCATGTCGCGATGTCCTCTGAGGCGACGAAACTTGCGAGCGGTCTCCAGTGCAGCGGTGGCCACCCATCGGAGCGCCATCCCGCCGTCTCGGCAACGCTTCACTCGGCCGCCCACGCGGCGGACTCCGCCGTTGAGGTTCTCGATGGGGTTCGTCGTCTCGAGCGTTCGGCTGAGCGCCCCGGCGACGCCCAGGCGCGTAACGGTGAGCGTCTCTTCCATCCCTTCCCGCAGGCTTGCTGCGGCGCTTGGGTGCTGCTTGGCCAGCGTACGGGCCAGGTTCTGGAGCAGGCGCAGGGCCGTCTCGTAGCTGCTCGCCCTATAGGCCTCGTTCATCGCGGCCCGGACCTGGCGTCGTTCTCCCTCTGGGATGTGCTCCAAAACGTTGCGTCGTTTGTGCACTCGGCAACGCTGAACCAGGGCGAACTGGCCGAAGACGTCCGTCACCGCTCTCCTGAGCCCCTTCCCGCCGTCGATGACGACAAGGATGCTCTTGTCCGCCGACACGCCCCGCGCCACCACGTCCGCCAGCAACTCCTTGCAGACGGTCTGGTTCTCGGTCGTCCCTTCCCGGAAGCCGAGCAGGTGCTTCTCGCCCCCCTCGTCGATGCCCAGCGCGATGAGGATGAGGTGGTCTCCGAAATAGATGCCATCGACCATCAGGGCCGCCCACTGTCTATCCGCGAGCGACTCGCTCAGCGTCACCTCCAGTTGCGCTGCGGTCTTGGCCACGAAGCGACGGCTCACCGCACTCTTGCTGGTGCCCAGCTCTACGAGCGAAGGGATAACCGGCTCCAGCGAGCGGGCGTACTTGCGCGTGCTGACGCCGACCAACATCTGCTCCAGCGCCCGCTCGGTCAGAGGGTCCTCTGCCTGGAACCGCTCATAGGTGGCGAGGGGCACCTCCTTGCCCTCGTGGCGAACACGCGGTCGCTCAAGCTTCACTCTCCGCCCTCCGAGCACGGCCTCCCCGGGGCCAATCCCCCATCGGCTGGCGAGCCCCTCTCCGCGCGTGTATCGCGGGCCGCACAACTGCTCGACTTCCTCCTCGAGCATCGCCGTTGCCACGGCCAGCCCTCCCTGTAGGAACGCCTCCCTCAGCCGGGACCGGACCTCAACCTCGAGGTTGCCAACTCTCACCGTGCGCAACGCGGGGCGGAGCTCTGAGACTTCCCTCCGAGACGACTTCCTGCTTGTCTGCTTCATGGCGGCTCCTGTTACGTGCAACCCGAGTCTCTTCGACTCGGGGAGCCGCCCCTTCAAATTTCAACTACGCACGGGACATCCCCGAGTGGCCCCGACGATAACGGTGAATCACACCGATAAGGCACGCAACGAAGTCACCACTGTGAAGGCGCACTTCTCTGAGCCGCTCGCGAACATGGCATCACCCCTCACGCTCTCTCCGCCAGTTGCCGGCGGATGGAAGGGAGCGCTCGACTACGAGATCTCCGGACTCGAGCACGACACTGTCTACAGCCTTGCGACGGCGCCTCTCGTCACGGACGTGTCGGCCAACCCGATAACACCAATAGCTGTGAATTTTGCGACACACGTTCGACCACCGACAAACGGGCCGTTGCTTCCAGGAACAGTTTCTCTTTTCCGCGCCAGCTCGGACCCAGACGGCGTAGTGACAATTGGGCTCTTTGGAAGCGGTTCTTCGGGAACGTTTTCGACAGTGCTGGCGCTGTCGAGAATCAACCCCAAAACGGGCACGCTTGAGTTTCTCAATGCCCAGAACAGACTGGTTTCAGATCTTACCAACATCGCGCCGACTTCATGGAGCAGAGCCCTTCCTGATCTGAGCGCCGAAAGAACCTCTGGTGTCGCTTTCAGACTCGGAGGGACTGGACTCCTCTTCCTGCCCCGCCCTCCCGGCCCATCGATCCCCACAGACATTCTCCAGGACCTGCTCGTACCGGTTCCGGCTGGGAGCCAAGAGCCAGCCAACGCAGGGCCAGTGGGCAGCATCGTCAACACCACATTTATCCGCCCGCAAATGCCGACGGAGGACGTCGGTTTCGTTCCTGACCAAGGCTTCTTTGCATCGCCGGACCTCTGGTTCGTTATCCGCGAAGACAATGGGAATCTGCGGATGCGTTCGAGGGCGTGCTCACCTTGTAGGTGGTTCGTTGAGGAGCTTGTAGGGACCGGGTTAACACCGCTCAAGCCATCTGGAGCAGTTGTGAAGGGCGGACCAAATCAGTTGACAGTGGTATTCGCATTTGATCGAGATGCCTCGACACGTCGCGAGGTCTGCATTTCCAAAGGGCTCATCCCGGGGGGCTTTCAGGATTGGCCGAGAGACGAAGCGCTCTCGGTCGCCGTACGGTCCCAAACCAAGCTGATCGGGGCGCGCTGGTCCTCGGCCGGGCTACAGCTTCTCGAGAGACCCATCGGGTTTTCGTGCGACGCATTCGCCTGGACTTGGACAGTACTCGCAACCGTACCCAACACGGCTGCGCTCCCTCACACCAAGCCTATTCAGGCAGTTATGTTCGGTCCATCGCCGGGCATCCTCTATCTCGATGCCAATTCAGCCTTAACCGCGTTCGTCCTGTAGGACGACGCGGCTCCGCGAGAGTCGCTCAGCCGCCGTCGCCGGCATCGCCAGCATCCACGCCACCGTCGGAGTACTGACCCGCATCTCCGCCATCGGTGACACCGCCGTCCCCGCCATCGGCGACGCCGGCATCTCCACCATCAGCGACGCCGGCATCTCCGCCATCGGCGACCCCACTGTCCATCCCTGCATCCGCGCCGCCATCGATGCCCGCGTCCGTTCCACCATCAGGTCGAGGGACGCAATATCCGTTCGAATCGCAGATGGCCGTCGCCACACAACCCGGTCCTGGGTTGCTGCAACTCGGTCGGCAGATACCATCGGTTGATGGTTGAGGACCGGCGTCGCCGGGACCGTTGACTAGATAGCCTTGGCACACGTATCCCAAGCGACAAGTTGAGCGGCCAGTTCCGGGCCCGACGCAGGTCGTTTGGCAAGCCGAGAAATTACTGCTGAATCCGACGCAAAGCCCAGCGTCGCCGCACTGCGAGTTGGTCACACACTCCGCGCTGCATTCCCCATCGAGGTATCCGGTCGGCCCGCCGTTATTCGGCAACTGCGGAACGAAGCAAAAGCCTGCTTCGGGCGGCTGACACTGTAAGTCCTCCGTGCAGGGCTGACTCACCTTTGATGAGGGCGGACCGAGGGGCACCGGAGCGATCCAGCACACCCTTTGGGTGCCGAGGTTGTAGCACGCGTAACCGGTGCGGCAGTCGGTAGGACCAGCACATGACTTCCAGCAAATCTGATCCAGCTCGCCGTATCCGGGACTGATGTTAATGCACTGTGAGTTGGCAGGGCAGGCCGGGCCGCTCGAGGTGCATCGCAGGGTGCAGTAGCCTCCCGCGTAGGTCCCCGTCCCGCTGGTCGTGAGCTTTTTGCAGAAGGCTGCCGCGCCTGCTGCGGCGCAGTCCGCGTCAATGTTGCACGCGCTGCCCACCGACCCCGGCACGCCCGCGTCAACAAATGCGCAGGCCCCGCCGTTCGTCCCCACCGGATTGCAGGCGATGGAGCTACCGCATGACTGGCAAGACTGGCCGTTGATTCCGCAGGCCGTGGGCGAGCGCCCAGTCAGGCAGGTGCCCTGAACGGTGTCGCAGCAACCGGTGACGCACATGCCATCGCAGCGGCAATCGCCGGGGGTGCAGGTTCCGGCGTCGGTGCCTCCCGCGACGCAGCGGCCTCCGGTACAGACATCGGTACCGGTGCAGGCGACGCAGGCTTGTCCGACGCTTCCGCAGGCGGCGGTGGTGGTCGGGTTGACGCACTTGCCCGCGCTGTCACAGCAGCCGGTGGCGCAGTTGGACGCGCCACACGTGGCCGGCGGCGAGCTGCACGCGGGGACGAAGGCGATCAGGAAACCTGCGACAGCTCCGAGGAAGAGCGCTTTGGAGTTCAACATTGGGGAGGTCCGCCTTGCCGGGGAAGGGCGCGGAGCGTGTGGCAACGCGCGCGCACCTGTCAACACGAGAGCCTTGTCGCAGCGACCGGCCCGATCGTTCGACTCTGGAAGGGTATCGGAGGGGCTCCCCTCCGGGCAAACCTGCCCAGACGGAGCGACGCAAGTCCCTGGGACGACGGAGCGGCTCAGCCCTCGACGGAGCGAGCCGCTTCGTCTGACTGCCTACGCGCTAGAACGGGATGTCGCCATCGTCAGCACCGGACGGCGGCGCTCCACCACCCCCGCCACCCCCGTCATCCATTCCAGGCGGCGGCGGGCCGAAGTCCTCGGGGCCACGCCTGCTGCCTCCGCTGCTTGCCCCTGCGCCGTCACGGCTGCCGAGGAAGGTGACGTTGTTCGCCACGACCTCGGTGGTGAAGTTCTTCTTCCCCTCTTTGTCATTCCACTCACGCGTCTGCAGCCGGCCTTCGACGTAGCACTGGCGGCCTTTCTTGAGGTATTCGCCGCACAGCTCCGCCACCTTTCCCCAGACGACAATCCGGTGCCACTCGACGCGCTCCTGCTTCTGGCCGTTCTTGTCGTTCCAGCTCTCGCTGGTGGCGATCCGGAAGTTGGCCACCGCTTGCCCGCCCGGGGTGAACCGAACTTCCGGGTCCGCGCCGAGGTTGCCGATGAGGATCGCCTTGTTCACGCCACCTGCCATGTTGCCCTGCCTTTCGAGGACCGCCCCGTTTCGGGACGGTTGTTGTGTCCGCCTCACCACGAGGCGGCTGCCTTGCAGCGAAGCGTCGTATAGCAGTGGGGGGTGACATTTGAGGCGCGATGACTGCAAGTGAGCTGAATCCCGAGGCCGCCCGGCCCCTGTGCCCCACCCATCCGCAGGTGACCAGCGTCGGCACCTGCGAGCGGTGCGGCCGCTTCATGTGCAGCGACTGCCAGACGGAGAACGACGTCTGTATCGACTGCCGGCGCAAGCAGCTGGCAGAGGTGCCCCGTTCAGCCGGGCGGGCGACGCTGGCCGTGGCATTCCTCGCCATCGCCGCCGCGGCGGAGGGTGCCTCCCTGCTCTTCTGCGTGCTGCGCCTGCTGGCCGGCGGCACGGGGGAGGTGGTCGAAGCCCTGTCCGCGCTGGCGGACATAGGCGTGGCGCTGGGCCTCATCGGCGCGGGCATCGTGTACCTGCGCTGGCTTCACCTCTCGGTGCGGCAGGTGATTGCGCTCGGGCACGACGTGGGCATCAGTCCCGGGCGGGCGGTGGCCGCCTGGTTCCTGCCCTTCGTGAACTTCGTCCGGCCGTACAACGTGCTGCGCAACCTCGCCGGCGTGGTGGGCGGTGAGTCATTGATCGCGGCGGTGAAACTAAGGGTCTGGTGGGCGCTGTGGCTGGCGGGTTCCGCGCTCGGCTACGTCGAGTCGAAGATGGCCGTGAGCTCGGCCGACACATCCGCGCCCTACGTCGTCGGTCTCTTGGCGAACGCGGCGTCGCTGGGCGCGGCGCTGCTGTGCATCCGCCACGTCCGGCTCATCCAGGGCGACCTCGACAGGATGCGCCAGGCCTGCGAACAGCCCTGACTCACCCGCCCGGGCGGCTCTCCGCGGTGCGCGGCAGCTCCGACGCCGCGGGTTTGGCGCCGTCCGTCGGGAGGACAGCGGCCTTCGGGGCCTTCTCCTCCGCGACCTTCTGGGAGAGCGCGGTCTCAATCTTCCGCGCGAACTCCGCGGTGGCGGGGTCCACCGCGCCCATCAACTTTCGAAGGCTGGGCCAGAACGGATGCTCCGCGTCCGCCTGCGCGACAAGGCCCTTGGCCAGCAGGTGGAGGGCCAGCTCCCGGTCCGGACCCGCCGCACCCTTGAGCGACATCAGCAGCTCGTCCGGCGCGGTGCGGGAGACCTCACCCAGGGCGTCCGCCAGCTCGCGCTGCACGACGTCGTCCCCCACGGAGGCCTTGGCCACGTCGAAGACCTTGGCCAGCGCCTCCGAATTGCCCTCCGCAGCCAGCTCCAGGAGCGACGACACGCACGGCACTTCCACGCCCAGCTCCTTCGCCACGGCCTTCAGGCGGCCGTACACCTCCGGCGAAGAGGTGAAGCTGTCGAGCAGCGTCCGCGGCCCCAGGTAGTCCTGCGGGTTGGACTGGTAGATGGACTGGGCGAGCACGGCGCGCACGGCGGGGTCCTTCTCGCTGCGCCAGGCGGTGCGCAGGAAGGAGATGTTGCGCTTGTCCTGCTGCTTGCCCAGCGCGAGGTACGTCTTCACCCGGGTCTTCATCTCCTCCATCGGGCTGACGACGTTGGGCTGCGTCATCATCTCCGCCACCGCCTGTCCGGGGCCCTTGGCGGAGCCGCTGGCCGCCAGCGCCGCGCCCATCGCGTCGATGGTCTGCGTGATGGGCTGGCCGTAGCCGGCGAAGTCGTTGACCACGATGGAGAAGGCGAAGCGTTCCCCGCCCACGGACTCCACGTAGCCGGAGAGCGCGCGGACGTTCTGCAGCGTGCCCGTCTTGGCGCGCAGGCGGCCCACCGCGTCCGAGCCTTCAAAGCGGTTGCGGACCGTACCGTCCTTGCCAGCGATGCCGAGAGCCGAGAGGAACTCCGGCGCCAGCGGGAAGCGTTCGCTCATGTAGCGCAGCAGCTTGCCGAACTGCGCGGTGGAGAAACGGTTGGTGTCGTTCAACCCGGAGCCGTTCTTCATCACGTAGGAGCCGCGCGCGACGCCGACGTCCTTCTCCAGGAAGTCCTCCACCACGTCGATGCCCTTCGCGAAGCTGCCCGGCGCTCCCCGCCCCTCGGCGCCCACCGTCTTGATGAGCGTCTCCGCGATGAAGTTCGACGAGTGCTTGTTCATCTGCTTGATGATGATGTCCAGCGTGTCCGACTGGGCGACGTGCAGGACCTTGGCGTTCGTCGGGACCACGGCCAGGCGGACGCGGCCCTTCATCTTGATGCCGCGGTCCGCGAGCATCCGCTTCAGGCTGTGCCCGAAGTAGAGCGGCGGGTGGTCAATCTTCTTGTAGACCGTCCAGACGCGGTCGCCCGGCACGCTGCCGTGGATGACAATCCGCTGCTGCTTGTCGCCCAGCGGCTCCGAGCTCACCGAGAAGCGCCGGTAGCGCTGGCTGCCGGAGGTAAGCGCGCTCTCCACCACCACGTAGTCGGAGGGCGGCTCAATCTCCACCGTGGCCTTGCCACCGGACTTGTCGCCCGGGCGCAGGTAGATGCCCACGGCGTTCCAGTTGAGCGAGAGCGCGCCGGTGGGCGCCATATAAGGATTGTCGGTGTCGTCCTGGTCGTAGCCCGGGGCGGTGCGCTCGGCGTCGAAGTAGCTCTCGTCGAGCACCAGGTCGCCGGTGAGCTCGCGCAGGCCCGCGTGGTAGAGCTCGTTCACCATGCCGTAGAGGCGCTCGGTGGTGATGGACGGGTCGCCCTTGCCGCGGACGTAGAGGTTGCGGAGCTTGCCCTGGGCGAGCTCGCCGTCCGCGAGGAACTCGGTGTCGAACCGGTACTCCAGCCCCAACCGCGCCATCGCCACGGCGGCGGTGACCAGCTTCATGTTCGAGGCGGGGTTGAGCAGCTCATCCTGGTTCTGCGCGAACACGACGGCCCCGTCGTCCAGGCTCTGCACGTAGGCCGAGGAGCGGGCGCTCTTCGCCGCCGCCCTCTTGAGGACCTCCCCCAGCGTCTTCTTGAGCGCCTCGCGGTCCGCGGCCCGGTTCCCGGCCTGGGACGCGCTCGGAAAGAGCACGACGCACAGCGCCAAGACGGCCAAGACTGGCCGAACTGCGGGCACTTTCGGATTCACGCGGCCAGCTCCCGGAGAGACGGGCTCTGCTGCCCGCGGGGCGCCCATTATCAAAATTGGCGGGCGGACTCGCAATGTGGGACGGCTCTCCGTGGTACGGGCTTTGCGCCGGATGCGGAAAAGTGAAGGTTGGGGCCGGCTGGCAGGTCCTCCCACTTGCGTTCTGGCCACTCGCTTCTCCAGCGACCAGGCGGCGAACCTTCCTCGGGGACAGCGCGGCGCGGGCTTCACGGATTGTCTGGACATCGCAAGGCGCAGTTGTACTTTCGGCCCGCCTTTAAATGCCAGCGCAGGGGGCAGCATGTCGACGGAGTCGATTGAGATCTCGGGGGTGGTTCCGGCGTCGCCCGAACAGGTGTATCGGGCGTGGCTTGATGAAGAAGAGCACAGCGCGTTTACCGGCCAGCGCGCGACGGTGGACCCCTCGGTAGGCGGAAATTTCGTGGCCGGCGACGGCTACATCAAAGGCCGCAACATGGAGCTCGAGCCCTGCTCGCGGATTGTGCAGAGCTGGAGATCCACCGAGTTCCCGCAAGAGAGCCCGGACTCCCGCGTGGAGGTCATCTTCGAGGCCACCAGCGGCGGGACGCGCATCACGCTGAAGCACAGCGACATCCCTTCCGGCCAGAGCGAGCGCCTCCGCCAGGGCTGGTCCGAGTTCTACCTGGAGCCGCTCGTCCGCTACTTCGGCGATGACGGCGATGACGACCTCGGCGCCACCGACGACGACGACGACGATGACGTCGTTGATGCCGCGGATGATATCGACGAGGAGGAGGGCGATGAGGTCCACGCCGCCAGCTCGGACGACATCGACGATGACGAGGTGACGCCGGCTCACACCGGACGCGATGAGGTGGAGACGGTCGTAACCGCACCGCTCGGCGCCGGCGAGGCCGCAGTGACCGCGCCTCCCGCAGGCAGCGCCAAGCCCCGCGCGGTGAAGGCCGCCCCGGTCAAGCTGGCGAAGGCGACGCCCGCCAAGGCAGCGCCCGCGAAGAAGGCGGCGCCCGCACCTGCGAAGAAGGTCGCCAAGCCCGTGAAGAAGGCAGCCGCGGCGCGCAAGGCGGCCAAGCCGTCGAAGTCGGCGAAGAAGGCCAACGTGAAGGCGGCGGCGCGCAAGCAGGTGCGGCCGGCGGCGAAGAAGGCCGGGGCCAACAAGGCCAAGGCGCCCGCGAAGAAGGCAGCGGCGAAGAAGTCTCGCCGCCGGTAGGTCTCTTTCGGCGCCGGGTCCTTTGCTTCACGGGCCCGGCGTCGAACACGCTCGATACGAACAATGCGCGCGGTCCTGCAGCGGGTCCTCTCCTCCTCGGTCACCGTCGACGGTCAGGTGGTGGGAGAGATTGGCCCGGGACTGATGGTGCTGCTCGGCGTGGGCAAGGGCGACGCGCCCGGCGACGTCGACTGGATGGTGGAGAAGGTCTCCAACCTCCGCATCTTCGAGGACGACGCGGGGAAGATGAATCGTTCGCTGCTCGAGGGCAGCAAGGCGCTGCTCGCCATCAGTCAGTTCACGCTCTATGGCGACGCGCGCAAGGGGCGCCGGCCGAGCTTCATCGACGCGTGCGAGCCTACGGAAGCGAAGCGGCTCTATGAGCTCTTCTGCGAGAAGGCACGCGCCGCCGGCCTCACCGTCGCCACCGGCATCTTCGCCGCGGACATGAAGGTCGCACTGGTGAACGATGGACCCGTGACGCTCTGCCTCGACACGCGCGGGTGAGACGGACGATCTGCGTCCTCACGAGGTGAGCAAGTCCGCACGGTGATGGGCGGAATCGACGGGCCGCGACTGCAGGAGAAGCTTTTGGTCGCAGCGCTCGCGAACGGAGGCAGCACCTCCCTGGGGAAGAGGGGAACGGCTTGGCCTTCGCCCTGCCCCTTCGGAGCTGGCCCGAGCTCGCACCGCGGTGGAGGCAGCAACCGTCACGAAGGCCCCAGCCAACCGGCGCCGACACAGCCAATCAGACACGCAAGCCGGAAGTGATAGACGTTATCGTCGCTATTGACGAGAACGTCTATCACTTCAAAACAATCACTGAATTGTCTCATCCGAACAGCCGGGCGCTGCAGTCAGCCGGGCGCAACCTCCACCGCGGTCCGAAGTCGGGCCAGCTTTGACGAGGCAGGGCTCACGCGACACGCCCCTCCCGTCTCCTCAGAGCCCACTGCACTGCCTCCGGCTGTCCCAAGACACCCGGGAACCGTGTCCAACGTCCATGCCCCCTCGCTTCGCCCTCCTCGCGCTGTTCGGCTGTGACCTCTACTGCCGGAACCGGCCCTGTCCTCCGGCCGAGCCCTGCACACCCGCGCGCGCGGGCGAGCACATCTGTCCCGCAGGGCCCGGCAGCGGCTACGGCTACGCCTGCACCGCCTCGGGCTGGCAGCTCTTCATGGATGGGCCTGCGCGCTGGTTCCGGATGCGGGCTTGAGCCCACCGCAGCCGCCTGCGGAGGCGTGCACGTCAGCCCGGGAAGGCGACGAGGTCTGCCCTGGCGGACCCAACAGCGGCTACGGCTACACGTGCACCGCGTCCACCTGGGTGCTCTTCATGGACGGCCCTTGCGCGCGGCCGCCCTCCTACCCGGACGCGGGGCCGTAAACTCACAGGCCCAGCTGAGCCAACAGCTCCCCCAACCGTTCGAGCCGCACGTCGCCGTCGAGGCGCAGCCCAGCGAAGCGCACCTTCGCGGCGCGGGCGGCGGCGCGGTCGAACGGTGAATCCCCCACCATCACGGCGTTCGCGCGGTCCACCTGCAGCGCAGCCAACGCGCGCTCCAGCGTGTCCGGCGCGGGTTTGGACCGGACGTCCCCTCCCGCGCAGGAGAGGGCGCTGAAGAAGGCGCGCAGCCCGGCGGCCTCCAGCACGCGCTCGGCAATGTCCTGCAGGGAGTTGGTGACCACCGCCGCCTTCACGCCCCGCGCCCGCAGCGCCTCCAGCAACGCCCGCGCGTCGCCATCCACCTCCAGCGCCGCCAGGTGCCCTGCGAAGCGCTTGGCGAAGAACGCCTCCAGCTCCGGCGCCGCGCAGGCCAGGCCGAAGTGGCGGATGTCCGCGTCGATGCCCTGCCCGAAGGTTGGCGCGAAGGCCTCCCAGCTCACCGGCCCCGCGCCGTAGCGCTCGGCGGCGTCGGACACCAGCTGGTGCCAGATGCGCTCTGTCCGCACCAGGACGCCATCCAAGTCGAACAGCACGGCGGCAATCTTCACGCGTTCATCCAGCATTCGGACCTGCATGCCTACAACCCCCACCACGTCCTGACAAACCCGGAAGCTTCCCTCCATTCCAAAGGTGCGGAGCGCGTGGCACTTTTCGCGCGTTCGCCAAAGCCGTTCCCTCGAAGTGGAAGCGGGGGCCCCATGCCAGCCAAAGCTCGCGGGCTGCTGGCAGTACTCATCCTGACTGGGCTTCCGGCCCTCGGGGTGGAGCTTGGCGCATCAGAGGACCTCCTCTCCGTGGAGATCCACGGCTTCGCCAGCCAGGGGTTCATCCTCACCACAGACAACAACTACCTCGCGCAGCACTCCACGCGCGGCAGCTTCGAGTTCACCGAGGTGGGGATTAACTTCTCCAAAGCGCTGACCGAGCGGCTGCGCATTGGCCTGCAGCTGTTCGCGCGCGACCTGGGGCCCGTCGGGAATTACACGGCGAGGTTCGACTGGTTCCACCTCGACTACCGCTTCCGCGACTGGCTGGGCTTCCGCGCCGGCCGGGTGAAGCTCCCCTTCGGGCTCTACAACGACACCAGCGACATCGACGCGGCCCGCGCTTCTGTGCTGTTGCCGCAGTCCGTGTACCCGACGAACAACCGCGACGCGCTGCTCGCGCAGACCGGCGGGGAGCTCTACGGCTACCTCTCCCTCGGCGCCGCGGGCGGGCTGGACTACCGCGCCTACGTCGGGACCATCTACCTGGACCTGCCGCGGGCGGGGCGAGCGCCGATGGAGATAAAGGCCGTCGAGTGTCCCTACGTCGTCGGCGCTCGGCTGCTCTGGGAGACCCCGCTGGAGGGCCTGCGGGTGGGCGGCTCCGTTCAAGCGCTGCGGCTGGATGTCACCTATTACCTGGACACCGCGCTCTTGCCCGTACGGCTGCCAATGGCGATGTGGGTGGCGTCCGTGGAGTACGCCAAGCAGGACCTGCTGCTCTCCGCCGAGTTCAGCCGCTGGCACGTGCGGCTCTACACGGACAACCAGGCCTTCCTCCCCAACACCTCTGTGCTGAGCGAGCGCTTCTATTTCATGGCCAGCTACCGCGTCGCTCGCTGGCTGCAGCCGAGCGTCTACTACTCGCTCACCTACCCGAGCAGCCTCCTCCCTGCCACCGCGCCGTCGGCCAGCCAGCACGACATCGCCGCGACGCTCCGGTTCGACATCAACCCCTACTGGCTGGTGAAGCTCGAAGGCCACTACATGCGCGGCACCGCGCTGCTGGACCCCGCGCTGAACGACGGCGTTCCGCTGGACCTCCTTCCCCCCAGCTGGGCGGTCTTCCTGGTGAAGACCACGGCCACGTTCTAGGACGACGATGCGCTCGCGAATCGCACTCCTGCTCCTGCTCGCCGCTGGTCCCTTCGCCGGGGCCCTCCAAGGAGAGCCGCGCGCGGCCAACGAGTTCGTAGTCATCGTCCACCCGCAGAACCCGGCCACGTCCCTGACCCGGCGGTTCGTCTCCGGGGCCCTCCTCAAAAAGGTCCGCTCCTGGCCCGACGGCAGCACCGTTTCGCCGGTGGACCTGGTGCACACCTCCGCCGTGCGGAGCCGGTTCTCTGAGGAGGTGCACTCGCGCTCGCTGCCGGCGGTGAAGAGCTACTGGCAGCAGATGATTTTCTCCGGCCGGGAGCTGCCTCCGCCGGAGCTGCCCACCGACGACGAGGTCATCCAGTTCGTCCTCAAGTATCCGGGCGCCATCGGCTACGTGTCCGCCGGCGCAGCCACCGGCGTGGTCAAGGTCGTCCGCCTGGAATAGAGCGCCATGAAGCTGACCGTGCGGGCCAGGCTTTTGGGGTTGGTCGGGGCCGCGGTCGGCGGCTTCCTCATCACCCTGCTCACCCGCGGCGTGGTGGCGCACCAGGTGGAGGGCAGGCTCAAGTCCATCCAGGCCTACTACGTGCCGCGGGTGGAGCTGGGGCCGCAGCTGGACTCGAAGTTCCAGCAGGTCCAGCGCGGGCTGCAGGACGCGGTGGCGGCCCGAGATCTCGACATGCTGGCCGCGACGGGCGCGCAGAAGCAGGGCCTGTTGGACGCCCTCGCCGCAGCGGGTGACGCGGTGAGCCCGTCGGACGCTGCCGAGCTCCGCGCCGCCCTGGAGGACTACTACGCCGCCGCGTACGACGTGTCCCGCCGGCTCATCGCCGAGGAGGGCGGCGAATCCCTGGTCCTCTTGATGGCCCAGATGCAGGCCAAGCAGGGCGCCGTCACCAAGCTCATCCGCAAGACGGTGGCCTTCGACAAGGCGGCGCTCGCGGAGGCCTTCGCGGCCGCCGCGGCCGCGCAGAGCACCGTCGGACAGGTGGGCCTCATCGCCAGCGGCACCTGCCTGGCTGCGCTCATCCTGCTCACCCTCACCCTGGGCCGCAGCATCCTGCGTTCGCTGGCGGACCTCTCCGCCGGCTTCACCCGCTTCGGCAAGAGTGATTTCCAGCACCCCATCGCGGTGCTGGGCGAGGACGAGCTGGCCGAGGTGGCGCGGCAGGCCAACCGGATGGCGGACAGCCTGCAGAAGCTGAGCGCCGAGCGCGACCAGGCCGACTGGCTGCGCGACGGCGCGGCCGGACTCTCCAACGAGCTGCGCGGCGTGCTGGAGCCCCGCGAGGTGGCCGAGCGCGCCACCCGCTACCTGGCCCGGCACCTGGATGCGGCGGCCGCCGCGCTCTACGGCGTGGACCCGGACGACGAAGCGCGGCTCCTGGGCGACTACGCGCTGGGCGCTCCCTCCGGGGCGAAGGCGACCCGGTCCTTCCGCAAGGGCGAGGGGCTTGTCGGCCAGGCCCTGGTGAAGGATGAGCTGACCATCCTCTCCAACCCGCCCGAGGACTACCTCAGGATTCGTTCCGGGCTGGGAGAGAGCGCGGCCAAGTGCATCGTCCTGATGCCGCTGACCCGCGGAGGGACCATCATCGGGGTGCTGGAGCTGGCGCTGCTCGGCCCGTTCCGGGAGCTGTCCTCGGAGCTCCTGCTCTCCATCCGCGAGATTCTGGCCATCGCCATGGAGGGCGCGCGCGCGCGCTCGGAGATGCGCATCCTGCTGGGCGAGACCAAGCGCCAGTCGGCGCAGCTCACCGAGCAGCAGGTGGAGCTGCGACAAAGCAACGACGAGCTCACCCACCTGGCGAACGAGCTGGAGGCGCAGCGCCGGTCGCTGGAGCTGAAGAACACGGAGCTGGGCCAGGCGCAGCAGGGGCTGGAGCAGAAGGCGCAGGAGCTGGCCACCGTCAGCGCCTACAAATCGCAGTTCCTCGCCAACATGTCGCACGAGCTGCGCACGCCACTCAACAGCATGCTGCTGCTCTCCAACCTGCTCGCGGAGAACGAGGCGCAGAACCTCACCGCCAAGCAGGTGGAGTTCGCGAAGACCATCCACGGCGCGGGCTCTGACCTGCTGGCGCTCATCAACCAGGTGCTGGACCTCGCCAAGGTGGAGGCAGGGAAACAGGAGCTGCACCTGGAACCGGTGCGGCTCCAGGACCTGGCCCAGCGCGCGCAGCGCATCTTCGAACCCCTGGCCAAGGAGAAGGGGCTGCAGTTCAAAGTGGAGCTGGAGCCAGGGCTGCCGGACACGCTCACCACGGACCGGCAGCGGTTGGACCAAATCCTCCGCAACCTCCTCGGGAACGCCATCAAGTTCACCGACCGCGGAGAGGTGACGCTGCGGATGGGCAAGCCAAGCCAGGCCGCGCGCCTGTTGCCCGCGCTGGCGCCGGAGCGGACACTGGCCTTCGCGGTCATCGACACCGGCCCCGGCATCGCCCGCGAGCACCAAGAGCGCGTATTCAGCCCGTTCGAGCAGGTGGAGGGCTCCTCCATCCGGCGGCACGGCGGCACCGGGCTGGGGCTAACCATCTCGCGGGAGATGGCCGTGCTGCTGGGCGGAGAGCTGGTGCTGCACAGCGAGCTGGGCAAGGGCAGCACCTTCTGCTGCTACCTGCCCCTCACCCACCCGCAGGCCGGGCGCCCTGCGGCGCCGCGAGCAGAGCGGGAGCGCGCGCCGGTGTTGAACGGCCAGGGCCTCCTGCTGGTGATGGAAGATGACGCGACCTTCGCGGAGGCGCTGCGCGGCATCATCCAGAGCCAGGGCCTGCGCTGCATGGTGGCGCCGGACGGGCGCACGGGCCTGCAGCTGGCGCGCAGCCACAAGCCCTCCGGCATCATCCTGGACGTGCGGCTGCCGGACATTGACGGCTGGAAGGTGATGGAGCAGCTGCGCGCGGACGCCCAGACCGCCGACATCCCGGTGCACTTCGTCTCCGCCATCGAAGCGCCCGAGCGCGGCATGGCGCTGGGCGCGGTGGGCTACCTCACCAAGCCCGCCTCGCACCGGGACCTCCTGCAAGTGGTGGAGGCGCTCGCGCCGCCGGCCACCGAGCGCTTCCAGGAGGAGGTGCGGCTCTTCGCACAGACGCTCAAGGAGAGCCCGCAGGAGCCAAAGCCCGCCGCGCCCGCCGCGCCACCGGGGCAGGACCTCAAGGGCAGGAGCGTGCTGGTGGTGGATGACGACATGCGCAGCGTCTACGCGCTCTCGGCCATGCTGCGCGCCAAGGGAGCGGAGGTGTTCGCCGCGGACACCGGGGCGACGGCGCTGGGGATGCTGGATGCGCACCCCGACGTCCAGGCCGTCCTGATGGACATCATGATGCCAGAGATGGATGGCTATGAGGCCATGCGCCGCATCCGGAGCGACCGGCGCTTCCTCGCGCTGCCCATCATCGCGCTCACCGCGAAGGCGATGAAGGGAGACCCGGACCGCTGCCTGGAGGCCGGCGCCACCGACTACCTGCCCAAGCCCATCCAGCCCGAGCGGTTGATGGCCGTCCTGCACTCGCACCTGTCCCGGGGTCCGTAATGGTCCCTGCGACGGGCAAGCCCTGCGTGCTGCTGGTGGATGATGTCGAGGCAAACCTCGTCGCCCTCTCGGCGGAGCTGGACCGGCTGGGCTGCGAGTTGGTCCGCGCGAACAACGGCAACGAAGCGCTGCGCCAGCTGCTCAAGCGCGAGTTCGCGGTGATGCTGCTGGACGTGCAGATGCCGGACATGGACGGCTTCGAGGTGGCCCACCACGCGCGCGAAAACCCCCAGACGCGCGACGTCCCCATCATCTTCGTCACCGCCATGCACGAGACCGAGGCCGGCGTGCTGCGCGGCTACGGCAGCGGTGCGGTGGACATCCTCTTCAAGCCGGTCAACCCGTACATCCTGCGCAGCAAGGTGCAGGTGTTCCTGGACCTCTACCTGAGCCGGCGCCGGCTGGCGGACGAGATTGAGGCGCACAAGCGCACGCTGGTGGAGCTGGAGGGCTTCAGCTACTCGGTCTCGCACGACCTGCGCGCGCCCTTGCGGCCGCTGGTCGGCTTCGCCCAGGCGCTGCTCGAAGACTACGGCGACAAGCTGGACGCGCAGGGCAAGGAGTACCTGGTCCGCATCCGCGCGGCAGGACAACGGATGGGGCAGCTCATCGAAGACCTGCTCCGGCTGGCGCGGATTGGACGCTCCGAGCTGCGGCGCGAGAGCGTCAACCTCACCGCGCTGGCGGAGGCCGTCTTCGCGGAGCTGCGCAGCGCGGAGCCGGACCGCCCCTGCGAGCTGGTGGCTGCGCCGGACCTCAAGGTCAAAGGGGACGAGGGACTCTTACGGGTGGCGCTGGAGAATCTGCTGCGCAACGCCTGGAAGTTCTCCAGGAAGAAGCCGCAGGTGCGCATCGAGCTGGGGACGCGCAGCGCGCGCGGCCAGGCGGCGTACTTCGTCCGCGACGGCGGCGTGGGGTTCCGCGCGGAGAGCGCCAGCCGGATGTTTCAGCCCTTCCAGCGCTTCCACTCCGGCGCCGACTTCGAGGGCACCGGAATTGGGCTGGCCATCGTGGACCGGATTGTCCGCCACCACGGCGGAGAAATCTGGGCGGAGTCCGTCCCGGGCGAGGGCGCGACGTTCCTCTTCACGTTGCCCTGAAGGCTTCACAGCCCCGGGTTCTGCCCGAAGCAGCAGCGGAACCCGACGTCCGGCTGCTTGAACGTCGGCGTCGCCGGATACGCGACCGAGCTGCAGGCGGCAGAGGTGTCGCTCGTGGAGAGGAAGGAGCCGCCCATCGCCGCGTAGCTGCCGGGGTTGACGCGGGTGAGCTCGCGCAGGTTTCCGGTGAGGTCCATCACCCGGTTGTAGGGGCCCGCCGGGCTGGAGGTGTTGCCCTGCAGGCTGGACCAGTCGGCGAAGCAGTTGAGGAGCTCCGGGGCGGCGGTGGGCAACAACCCGTCCTGGTCTCCCAACGCGCCCGCGTTGAAGTCATAGGCGCCCAGGTTGCAGAACTTCGACGCGGTGCTGGGGAGGGTGCACGCCAGGCCGCGCGGGTTGTAGGCCCAGGTGCAGGTGGCGGTCGCCTCGCAGGCGAGCTGGAACTCGGCCGGGGTGCAGAGGGCGCCGCCGGCCGCCTTGCAAATCTGTTCCGCCTCCGCGGCGGCGACGTTGAACCACGGCGCCTTGCCGCTCACCGAGCACGCCGGCACCGCGTCCAGCGTCACGCCGGCCGGCGCCACAGGGATGGTGATGTCGTTGCAGCTCGCCAAGCCGGGGTTGAAGGACGCGCAGCGGTAGCCGTTGCCCGTCCCAGGAGTGAGCAGCGTCGCGTTCGGCCGGCTGGCCTCGAAGCTGTACATCCACAGCGCGCTGGCCAGCCTGGTCACGGTGGGCTTCACGAAGTAGGTGGCGTTGGGCCCCTTGTTGTTGAAGGGCTCGTCCACCAGCCCATCGCAGTCGTTGTCCACGCCGTCGCAGAGCTCCGCGCAGCCGCCGGGGAGGGTCTCGCAGGCCGCCTTCGTCGCGGAGCAGCGGACGCCGCCCGTCGTCCCGTTGCAGACGTACTGGCCCGTCGTCCGGCAGGCGCCGTGGCTCCCCGGTGGCAGCCCGTCGTCGCTGGCGCAGGGCACGCCCAGCGCCGGCAGGTGCTCGTCTGCGAGCCCGTTGCAGTTGTTGTCCAGGCCATCGCACAGCTCCACGCCGGCGGCGCAGGTGGGGCTGCAGACGTTCGCGGGGAAGGTGCACTTCCACGCGCCTGACTGGCAGACCACGCTCACCGCACTGGTGCACTCGGGCGCGGTGGCGTTCGGCCCGGTGCCGCAGACCGCGGAGGGCGCGGGCGGGACCACGCCTTCGTCGATGAGGCCGTTGCAGTTGTCGTCCGCGCCGTTGCAGGCCTCGGTCGCGGAGACGAAGGTGCAGGGGTATTCGCAGGCCTGGTCATTGTTGAGGTCGTAGTAGCCGGTCTCGCAGCCTCCGTACGTGCACGTGCCGGAGACGCAGCTCCAGACGGAGTGCACCTTCCCCGCCGCGCAGTTGACGCCGCAGGCGCCGCAGTTGCGCGCGTCCGAGGTCAAGCTGGGCTGATTCGTCAGCGCGCCGTCGCAGTTGGAGTCCACGCCGCAGGCGTCCAGCGCGACGGCAGGGAGGACCGCACCCTGACAGCGCAGGGCTCCGCCCAGGCAGGCGGTAGCGCCCGCCGTGCACGCGCTCGTCGCGCCCGCGGGCGGTGACGGTGGCACGCTGCAGGGCGCGCCGACACCGGCGAGGTTGTTGTCGGGAGTGCCGTCGCAGTCGTCGTCGATGCCGTTGCAGCTCTCCGGCGCTGGCTCCACCGCGCCCACGCAGCTGAGCGTGCCGGACTGGCAACGCGTGACGCCGCGCACGCAGGGCGCAGTGGCGCTGGCGCCGCAGCTGACCCCGGTCCCGGCCGCGTCGTCATCCGTCTGCCCGTCGCAGTCGTCGTCGACGTTGTTGCAGGTCTCCGCGGTGTCGCCCGGCCGGAGGACCGCCGCACCCGCGCAGGTGAGGGTGCCGTTCGGTCCGCACGCCGTCGTCCCCTGGTGCGCCGCCGTCCCGCACAGGCCCAGCGGGCTGCCCACGCACGTCACGCCCAGGCGGGCGTCCTGCGAGAGGTCATCTTGCAGGTCGATTTTGCCGTCGCAGTCGTTGTCCACCCCGTCGCAGACCTCCGGACCGGTCGCCGTGCAGAGGTACTCGCAGCCATTGGCGTAGCTCTGGTCCAGGTCCCAGAAGCAGTTGCCCGCCCCGGAGCACTCGCACTGGGCGATGCGGCAGGCGGTGTTGCTGGTGTCACAGGCAGCCGAGCCGGTGTGCGCGCACTCGGAGGTGGCATGCGGGGCGGCACAGGCGGCGCCGCACGCACCGCAGTGGGCGGTGCTGTTGCAAAGGTTGACGTCCTCGTCCGCGCGCCCGTCGCAGTCGTCATCCTGCCCGTCGCAGGTGCTGTCGTTGCTGGCGGTGGGGACGCAGTAGCGCTCGCAGCCGGGGGAGCCCGCGTCGAGGTCGTGGTAGTTGGGCGCGCA
Source organism: Myxococcaceae bacterium (assembly GCA_044230055.1). GTDB lineage: Bacteria > Myxococcota > Myxococcia > Myxococcales > Myxococcaceae > JBGART01. The sequence continues at coordinate 63,972 of JBGART010000053.1, forward strand.
GGGACCCGGCACGCAGGTGCCCTTCACGCCGGGCGTGCCGCTGGGCTGGCACGTCGTCGCTGCCGGGTCGGTGTTGGGGAACAGCTCGTAGCAGTCGTTCGCGCACGTCCCGCAGTGGGCGGGGCTGGCGAAGTCGATGCCGTTGTCGGCGACACCGTCGCAGTCGTTGTCCAGGCCGTCGCACACCTCCGCGCTCACCACGCAGCCCGCGTCCTGGGCGGGGCCTCCGTCGGCCACCAGCCCGGCGTCCTCTCCAGGCGTTCCGGAATCAGCCGGAGGCGTCCCGGCGTCCTGCGCGGCACCGCCGCCGCAGGCGACGGCCAACAGCGCGCTCAGCACCACCCCGAGCCAGGTCCTCATCGCGCCACCTCCGCGTCCCGCCGTGCCCGCCTTCTGCGCTTGCCGAGGGCCAGGAGCGCCACCGCGACGCCGGAGGACACCGGGAGCCCGCCGCCCGCGCAGCCGCAGCCCGCGGGTGGCGGCAGCTCCTCGGACCCGCCCGCGTCTGGCATCCCCGCGTCGACCGCCGCTCCGCCCGCGTCCGGCGGGACCACGTCCGGCGCGGCGAACGGGACGCAGCGCTGGACCGGACCCGCGTCCGTGCCCGACTCGGTCACAGGCTCGCAGCTCTGGCCCGCCGGGCACGGGTGCGCGCCTGCGGCGCAGGGCTGCGCGCAGAGGACGGCGGGGCCCTTGACCACGCACTGCGTGCCGGCCGCGCACAATGAAGGTCCGCCGTCGACGCTCGGGCCGTCCACCACGCCGTCGCAGTCGTTGTCGACGCCGTCGCAGCGCTCCACCGACGGCGCGGCGCCGGTGCAGCGAGCGGCGCCCGACGCGCAGCTCCAGAGCCCCGCCGTGCAGGCGCCTCGAGCGAGGCCGCAAGCTGTGCCGATGAGCTTGCCGACGGCGCCAGTGCCGTTGATGCCGTCCGGAGCCGCACCCGCCTCATCAATCTGCCCGTCGCAGTCGTTGTCGATGCCGTCGCACACCTCCGGCGCGGGGGCCACCGCGCCAGTGCAGCCGGGGGCGCCGGAGAGGCAGCTCACCGCGCCGGCCCGGCAGGCGCCGCCGGTGCGGGGGCCGGGATACGCAGTCGTGTCGTAGGACGGCATGCAGCTGGCGCTGGCCGGCAGCCCGTTGTCCGGCGTGCCGTCGCAGTCGTTGTCCTCGCCGTCGCAGACCTCTGCGCCGCCCTTGTTCTCTCCGCTGCAGCGCAGGACGCCCTGGACGCAGGCGAGGGTTCCCATCTCGCAGTCGCCCGCGGAGGAGCCGCAGGGCTGTCCGACGGGCGGCGGCAGGTTGTCGTCAGGGACGCCGTTGCAGTTGTTGTCGACGCCGTCGCACGTCTCCGCGCTGGGCGGGCGGGAGTCGACGCACGCCCACCCTCCCCCGGCGCAGGTCAAGGCGCCCTGCCTGCACGGCGCGCTCAAGCTGCCGGCGGCGTTGCAGCTCGCGCCCGGGGGCGGACACCAGTGGAGCCCCTGGAAGGTGCAGCAGTTGCCCGGTTGCTGCCAGCAGCCCGCCATGCCCGCGGCGGGCGCGTCCGCGAGCGGCAGCTCGTCCGGGGTCCCGTCGCAGTCGTTGTCGATGCCGTCGCACACCTCCGGCTGCGGCTGCACCGCGCCCTGGCAGACCAGGGCGCCGCTCACGCACGCGGTGACGCCGGTGGTGCATGGGGCCCGGTTCACGCCGCAGGTCTGGCCCACGCCAAAGGCGCTCTCGTCCGTCTGGCCGTCGCAGTCGTTGTCGATGCCGTCGCACACCTCGGCGCTCGGCCCCACGAAACCCACGCACGGGCCGTTGCAGGCGGCCTGCCCGCGCTTGCACTGGCTGTTGCCGCCGTAGACCAGCCCCGGCGGCGTGCCTGCCGGCACGCACTGGGTAGGGGCCACGCCGTCGTCCACCACGCCGTCGCAGTCGTTGTCGACGCCATCGCAGGTCTCCGGCTGAACGGTCCGCGTGCACGCGTTGTAGCCGCCGCCGGCGACACAGCTGCCCGGGGTGACGGTGCCCGCGAACACCTTGCAGGAGAGGAGGCCCGCGCAGTTGGCCGGAGGAGAGGAGCCACAGGGAATGGCGGCAATGCCTTCATCCACCTGCCCGTCGCAGTCATTGTCGCAGCCGTCGCAGACCTCGGTCGACGGCGCGCAGGCGACAGGACAGACGCCGCCTTCATCAATCAGCCCGTCGCAATCGTCATCGCGGCCGTTGCAGCTCTCCGTCCCCGGACACTGCAGGGGCGACCCGCACTTGACGGCGCCCTCGTCCGCTCCGCCCGCACAATTGTTGTCAACATTGTCGCAGACGTCGCCCGGGTCATAACAGGCCCACAACAAGGGATCCGCCTGCTGCGCGACCGTGGTGCAGGGGAGCAGGGCTTTGTTTCCCTGCGGGGAGGCGGGGGTGATGGAGGCGCGGTAGTTGTTGAGACAGGTGGACCGCTGCGCCGGCGTGGCCCAGGCACAGCAGGCCTGTCCCGTGTTGCAGTAGTGGAGGAAGCCCTCATCGGTGCAGCCGTTACAATTGTTATCAATGTTGTCGCAGGTCTCCGGCGACGACGCGCCATTGAGAATCGCGGCGAGCGCGGCGCCCAGCGTGACGTCGTTGGTGGCGCTGTACGCGGTGCCGGTGCCGCCCGCGGCGGCGATGGCGTTGGCGTTGGCCACCGTCGCGCCGAAGTTGATGACGTGGACCTTGATTTTGAAGGTCTTGCCGAACGCGGTGAAGCCGGCGAACAGCGCGGAGGCGGCGGCGACGTCGGTGCCGGCGGTGTCGCAGTTCTCATCCCCGTCGACAATCAGGATGACGTTCAGGTTGCGACAAGCGGGGTCGCTTGCGTCCAGCGGCGAGGGGAAGGTGACGACTCCATCCGGGCTGGTCCAACCGGAGGAGAAGTAGCGCAGCATGTCCCTCAGCCCGCCGTTGATGGGCGTCTTGCCAGAGACCGGGCCGTCGGTGGGGACGCCTCCGACCTCGAGGTTGCCGGTGCAGGTGTTGTCCAGGTACTGGAGCATCGCGTTGAGGTTGGACGGCTGCGGGATGCCCGACGTGACGTCCACGTGCATCGGGACCAGCACCCGCCCCCCACGCGAGGTGGTGGCGTCTCCCAGCGTTGATTTGACGCCGCAGCCGTCGCAGCTGCCGGTCTGCGTCACCTCGCCCGGGTAGCAGCCGAAGGTACAGGCGGGCTGCGGGATGCCGGCCGCGTTGCCGTAACAGCTGGCGCCGCAGCCGGTCATCACGGACGCGAACTGCGAGAGGCCAAAGTTCACCGTGCCGGCGTAGGTCGACATCGCCGTGCGCACCGCGCACTTGGCGTGGGCCATGCGGGAGGTCCCGAAGCCGCAGGCCGACGCCGCGCCTGCGACGGCGGCGTTCATGGAGCTGGTCGAGTCCAGCAAGACCATGAAGTAGGGCTTGGCCGCGCTCGGCCAGACGGCCGGGTCCATTGAGAGGCAGGTGGTGGGCTCGGCGGAGGCCGGCAGGGCGCCGAGCAACAGGGACGCGATGACGACTCCGCAGCGGTGGACGCGCAAGAGGTCCTCAGCAAGGCAAGAAGGGCGGCGCGCAGGGTAGCGAATGGGGCCGGCCCACCGAATGTGGATCCCTACCTACACGGGCACCGAGAGCTCCTCGGGAGCGCGAGGGGACTGGCCCCGGCGTTGGTCGGCCACTTGTCGGCCCAGATGCAACCGTTCGTCGACCAACTCGCCCGAATCAGGGGGAAAGTGCCCGTCACGGAATTAAGTGATCGGTTTCTGATCGACTGGCACGCCAAGACGTGATCTGTCGGCGCTGTGGACAGGGGCGCTCCGGTTGCGCAGAGATACTCGCTGCTGAAGCACTCTCTCGACGAGCGCGGGCG
>JBGART010000113.1:0-11462 GCA_044230055.1 Myxococcaceae bacterium
GAGTGAAGTCATGCCGAGCGCGACCAAGTCGTAGATCCAGAACTCTACGGAGGCCGGCGGTGCTGCAAGGAGTGAAGCTCCGAACCAGCAACGAGGGCGAGGAGACAAGGTCGCCGCAGAGCGCACGAGGCACTCAGGAACCGCCGCCGCCTTGGTTGGCGTCGGCGGAGAGACGGGGACCGCGATCCGCCTCTCAACCTCAACTCTCCGAACCGCCGTTGGTACGGATCCGTATGCCCGGTGGTGTGGGAGGGGGAGCGGCGTGGCCGCCCCCCTATCCCGATAGACGTCGGCAGTGCTTCCGAGGCTTGGCTCATGGGCCGCTTCGCTCTGCTCGAAGCAAACCGGCAAAGTGGCGTGCCTGGGTTTGCGCCACCTCTCGACTATGCGCCTGACGGCGCAACGCTCGAGGCGAGCGGGAGAGGCGCATGACTGAAAAGAGCTGTTTCTCCGACGAAATGGCCGGCCAGGGCCGGTCTCCTCCTCGAGGCGAGCGGGCGCGGTGAGGGTGGAATGACGCTTCTAGAAGAAGCGGTCCCGGCGGTAGTGCTCGCGGCGGTGATGGGACCGCGGGTGGTAGCTGTGTGAGCGCGCATGTCCGAAGGCGTGTCCGTCGCGGCGGCCGCGGTGGTGCGTGTTGAAGTCCTCGTCGTCGCCGGAGAAGAGCAGCCCGGTGACGGTGGCGAGGCTGGTCCCGCCGACGGCGGTACCGCCGGCGACGTGGCGGTTGCGCAGGCTCTTGGCGTAGGCGCGGTTCTCCGCCACCTCGCCGCGCGCCTCCTTCTCCGCGGCGGCGGGCGCCATCCCGCCCCGCATCTTCACCTGTGCGCGCAGGGCAATCTCCGCCTCATCGCCGATCGGCCCGAGTTTGCGCTCGAGCTGCAGCCGCGCCTTCGGTGGGAGGGCAGCCGCCTTCGCCGCGTTGAGCACCGCGAGGTTCTGCTCTGGCGTCCCGGCCGTGTGTCCGCCGAGCCGGAGGAACTCGTTCGCACGACGCACGCTGGGGAGGAGGGAGAGGGGGTTCATGTCCGGTTCTCCGCCCTGAGCGATGGCGAGTTTCGGCAACACCCACACTTCCCGACTCTCAAGACGCGAGCGACATCCGCGCACACGGTGGGCGGGAATCGCACCTCTCGCGCACCCCTGCCGTGATCCGGTTTTTCTCCTGCGTTGTCAGAGCTGAAAACGCGGCCGTGAAGCAACGCGACGGGCGCAACATGCCGTGCCGTTCAGGTCTGCAGGCCCAAGCTCTGGTGCCTGATAGATGGCTGTTTCCTCTTATTGGGCGAGGACTTAGAGCCGAAAAGGCAACAGAAGCGAACCTTGACACTTTTCTTCAGCGGTCGGTACAGTGCCCTCCGCCTTTTACTCCCGTCGTCGGTCGTCATCCCAAGAAATCCTGTCTCGCGCGACGTGCAGCGCGATTGTCGGAAGACAGGTGCCCGTGTCCTACTGGCTCGGGTCATTTACCGGAGGCCATACGCAAATGAACGTCGGTTTCGTGAGCCAACTGCATCTTCTTGCCAACACCGGTGGCAGTGACCGGACCCTCATCGAAGAGCTCGGCCGGCGGTGGACGGCAGGCGACTGGGGCATGTACCCCATCGCGCTCTGCCTCGTGGTCGCCCTGGCGATCATGGTGGAGCGGATCATCGTCCTCTTCTTCTCCGCGTCGATTAACAAGGAAGGCTTCCTCCGCGGGCTGAAGAAGCACATCTACGCGGGCGACCTGGACAAGGCGATCAACTACGTCGCCGGCCAGAAGCCGACGCCGCTGACCAACGTCATCAAGGCTGGCCTGATGAACGTCCCGAAGGGCGAGGAAGAGGTCCAGGCCGCGCTCGACGAGGCGTCTCTCCGTGAGACCCCCCGCCTCGAGGCGCGCACCGGTTACCTCGCGATGCTCGGAAACGCGGCGATGCTCGCCGGCCTCCTCGGCACCGTGTCCGGCCTCATCCGCTGCTTCGAAGCGGTGGCCAACGTGAACCCGGCCGACAAGGCGGCGATTCTGGCAGCAGGCATCTCCGAAGCGATGAACTGCACCGGCTTCGGGCTGCTGACCGCTATCCCCGCGCTGGTCGCGTTCTCCGTCCTGATGGGCCGCACCCAGGGCCTCATCAATGACATCAATGAGACCTCGGTCTCCGTTCTGAACCTCATTGTCTCCAACAAGGACAAGTTCAAGAACGCCACGGTCCGCGCCTCTGCCGCTGACGACGAGTAAGTCGCAAGCGCAGGGTCACAGCCGAAGCGTCCGCAGATGAAGCAGTCCTCCAGGTAGCCAAGGAGCGTTCAGATGGCCGGCGGTATGGATTTGGGACAGGGTGGCAAGGGCGGCAAGAAGCCGCTCGATACAGCCATCAACCTCGTCCCCTTCATCGACCTGATGGCGGTGACCATCAGCTTCCTCATCATGACGGCGGTCTGGACGCAGATTGGGCGTCTCCAGGTCTCCAACTCGGGCGGTCCTTCGGATCCAAACGAGGAGATGAAGGAGGACAAGACCATCCCGCTCATCCTTCTCATCACCGACAAGGAGCTGCGGCTCACTGCGGGCGGGAGCGCGATGGATCCCATCCCGTTCACCCGCGACACCAAGGGCAAGCTCGACTTGAACAAGCTCCAGTCGAAGATCAAGGAGCTCAAGACGCAGCTGCCTGACCAGTCCGCCATCACCCTCCAGACGGAAGACAGCGTCCGTTACGAGGACCTGGTGCGAATCATCGACGAATGTATTGGCTCAGGTCTGCCGAACATCTCCGTCTCCGCCGCCATGGGCTGACCCGGAACACTTTCTTTCAAGGACATTCATCGATGCCCATCAAGGTTCCTGGCAAGCGGTACGGCAAACGGCTTGAACACTCCAAGGTGTTTGGGCACGGCGGCCACGGCAAGAAGTCCACGTACGCCGACCTGCTGATTACCCCGCTGGTCGACATGTTCGTCATCATCGTGCTCTTCCTCATCGCCAACTTCTCGGCGACGGGCGAGGTGCTGATGATGACCAAGGACATTCAGCTGCCGGAGGCCTCCAACGTCAAGGAAGTGGAGATGGTCCCGGTGGTGATGGTGTCCAACAGCGAGGTCACGGTCTCCGGCACGGTGATTGGCCGCGTCGAGGACCTCTCGCACGAGGACTACCTCAACATCCCCGCGCTGGAAGAGAAGCTGCGGGACATGAAGAAGCAGTACGAAGACCTGCACGCGATGGCCAAGGACACGGAAGGCAAGTTCAAGGGTGACGTGAACATCCAGGCCAATAAAGAAGTGCAGTTCAAAATCATCAAGCGCGTGATGTTCAGCTGCGCCACCGCTGGCTACAACAACATCAACTTCGCGGTGATGCAGATTGCCGGCGCCAAGGCTGAAGGCGAGGGTGGCGCAGCCGCCGCTCCGGCCGAGGGCGCCCCGTAACGCAGCGTTTGAAGCCGGTTTGAAACACAGACGCCTCGGTCCTCCCGGACCGGGGCGTTTTGTTTTGACGTGTGCACACCTCGCACCCCACCCCCTTTGCGAAAAAGCGGGCGGCTGTGTCAATTCATCCCATGACCTCCCTGCGTCCATCGCTCGTTGCCGCCGCCGCCCTCCTGCCCCTCCTCGCGCTGGTCGCCTGCCAGCCGGCGGCGTCGTCCTCCGCTGACGCGGGCGAGGACCTGGTGGAGAGCGATGGCGGGACCCTGACCTGGTACCGCGACGTGATGCCCATCACCAACGCCCGCTGTGCCGGCTGTCACGCGCAGCAGGGCGTGGCGCCGTTCGCGATGGCCACCTACGACGACGTGAAGAACTGGCACGCCAGCATGGCCGGCTCCGTCCAGGGCGGGCGGATGCCGCCGTGGATGCCGTCCGAGCAGTGCCTGACGATTAAAGACACGCGCCGCCTGCAGAAGTGGGAGCGCGACACGCTCATCACCTGGTCCCGGCAGGGCGGGCAGGCGGGAGACCCGGCGGACGCGCCCACCGCGACGGTGGTGCGCCCGGAGCTGCCGTGGGTGGACGTCACGCTGCAGCCTTCGGCCAGCTACACGCCCAACGCGACAGTGGACGACGACTACCACTGCTTCGTGCTGGACCCGAAGCTCACCGCTGACAAGGACCTCGTCGGGTACGAGATTCTCCCCGGCGAGCGGAAGACGGTGCACCACGTCATCCTCTACGGCGCGACCGCGGCAGAGGCTTCCGCCAAGAACTCAGGCGGCGCCGGGTGGACCTGCTACGGGGGGCCCGAGGTCGCCAACCCGGTGATGCTCGGCGGCTGGGTGCCGGGCACCTTCATCACCCGTCTGCCGGAGACCACCGGCATCACGCTGAAAGCCGGCAGCCTCATCGTCATGCAGGTCCACTACAACCTGGGCGCCGGCGCGCTGCCGGACCGGACCACCGCCAAGCTGCAATTCGCCAAGGCGCGGGTGGCCAAGCCGGCCATCATCATCCCGCAGGCCAAGCTCGACTTCCTCATCCCGCCCAACGCCAAGGACTACAGCGCCGCGCAGCGCGACGGCATCATCCCGCTCGCCAAGACGCTCTGGGGCGTGCTCCCTCACATGCACACCAAGGGCGTCAGCATTGACGTGAAGATGAAGACTTCGCCGAACCAGGCGGACTCGGCGGCCACCTGTCTCATCGACATCCCGCGCTGGGACTTCCACTGGCAACAGCTCTATTTCTACGACCAGCCGCTCTCGCTGCCCGCCGGTGGAGAGGTGAAGCTCACCTGCCGCTGGCAGAACCCCACCAACAAGAGGGTGACGTGGGGCGAAGGCACCGACGACGAGATGTGCCTGAACTACTACTACGTGACGCAGTGAGCCGAACCCGGTGTGCCCGGGATCCGTCAACCACTGCCTTGCGACACATTCATGTGTCGCATGTTTTTAACGCGTATTAAGCAACTCCTGTGTTTGCAGGAATGAAGATTCAGGACGCCATCGACGCGGGCAAGAACACGGGCGCTCCCCTCACTCAGGCAGAGATTGACGCCCTCGAGTCGCTGGACTGCATCGAGGACGACGGCATGGTGAGCCAGGAAGAGCTCAGCAAGGCGCCCAACACGAAGGCGTTTCGGGACTCCTTTCAGCTGCCGACGAACGTCGGCGTTGGCAGGGACCCGGCCGCGTTCACGCACAGGATGCAGGCCAAGGCGGATGCCATCAGAGCGACCGGCCCTTTGGGGGAGGCGCTTGCCATCCCGGTGGACGGGCTCAATCTGGCGGGCCCATTGCTGGATGCGAACACCCTCGTCAACAACACCCTTCAACGCGCCGCCGACGCGGTGGGAAGCAAGGTCGAAGAGGCCAAGGCGAACGGCGAAGGGGTGGTCGAGCCCTTCCTCAACCCGGCCAACTACACGTTCGCGGGCTGACCGCTACTGCTTGGCGGTCCGCACCACCTCCGGGGCCGCCAGCTTCCAGTAGAGATACAGGGACACCGGGTCCCGGCTCATCCGTCGCCGCAGCGTGCGCTTGAGGACGAGCGCTTCAGCGGCATCCCCCAGCGCCTCCTCCACCACGGAGAGCTGGTAGACGCAGTAGAGGTCCTCCGGCTTGGCCTCCAGGCCGAAGCTCCACTCGGGCAGGCCGTAGAGCTGGCAGCGCTTGAGCTCCACCCGCGCGCCGTCCAAATCCTTCTTCGCCACGCGCAGCACGCCGCGCGCGAGGTGCACGTCGGACTGCGCTGACGCCAGCCCGCCCGTCGCGGCCACCTCCGCCTCCAGCGCCGCCACCGTCTTCTCCGCGGCCGGGATGCGCTGGGCCTTCGCTTCGGCCAGCACCCGGCGCACCAGCCCGCGCCGCTTGAGCGCGCTGGCCGTGCTGCGCGCCAGGGGCAGCGCGTTGATGCGCTCCAGCGCCTGATTCGCCGCGGCGATGGCCTCCACTGGTTGATCCACCTCGGTCAGCAGCGCGGACTCCGCCAGGAGCTGCGCCACGTACGCCTGACCTCCAGCGGCTTGAACGCGCTTGCCATACTCGCGCACCGAGGCGATGGCCTGCGCGCGGTCCCCGGCGGCGAGGCGGGCCCAGGAGGCGTAGAGCTCGATGTCCGGCGTGAGGGCGGGGTTGGTGCTGGCCTCCAGCGCCTTGGCGAGCAGCTCGTGGCCCTTCTGCCATTGGCCGCGGAAGAAGTAGGTGGAGGCGATGCCGTACCAGGCCACGTAGAACTGCGGCGAGAGGCTGACTGCCTTGCGGAACGCCTCCTCCGCCTTGTCCAGCTGCCCCGCGGCCAGGTTGGCCTCGCCGATGGAGTCCAGCGGGTTGGGCTCTGTCGGGGCGAGCTCCGCGCAGCGCAGGAAGGACACCACCGCGCCGCGGAAGTCCTCCGCCATCCCCAGCGCGTAGCCGAGCGCGTTGTAGGCCGCGCAGTTGCGCTGCAGCGAGAGCGCCTGTCCGAAGGCCTCCGCCGCGGGGCGCCAGCGCCGCTGGGCGAACTGGATGTTGCCCAGCTCGAAGGGCACCCGCCATTCGCCGGGGGCCAGCTTACCCACCTGCCGGTACAGCTCCGCCGCGCGCTCCAGCTTGTCCTGGCGCCGCGCGTTCATGGCTTCGATGTACAGCCGCTCTGCTTCCGGCAGCGCCTTGGATAGGCTCGCCGCCTGCTGCAGGCTGCGCACGCCCTCGGGACCGGGCACGTAGTAGCCGAGGTAGGCGTGGGCGAGCGCGAACTTCGGGTCCGTGGTCACCGCTCGCCGCAGCAGCTCCAGCGCTCCGCTGCCGCGCGAGTGCTCCAGCATGGCGCGCGCTTTCTCGAAGTCGCTGCGGGCTTCCGGAGACGGGGTGGTGTACGGGACTTCACCGCTGCCGGCGTGGGCGGCGACGCTGCAGGAGAGAAGACAGGCGAGCACTCGCATCCATCGATGCATTGGGTTCCTCGAACAGTCTTCAGCTCTTGCCCGCACCAGCGAGAATAGGACCTTGGGGCGAGGCGCTGAATGTGGGCCCTTGGCGCCGGTGAGCGCTTTCCACCCCGGAGCGAACCCGCTAGAAGGCGCCGCATGGCGACGGACGTTCAGCCCGGAACGGGCATCACCTTGGAGCGCTTCTGGCGGTGGCTCCAGGCACACCGCAACTGCATCCTGCGCGTAGGCGGGCTGGACGCCCACCTGTACGACCGGGATGACCTTCACTGGCAGCTGGAAGAGGACGGGCTGAAGAACCCTGTCGTTCAGCTCTGCCGCGCGAAGGACGTGGTGGCAGAGCTGCTCCTGGACGTGCGCGAAGTACTCTTCGTGCAGTACCTACCGGAGCCCGACAACGAGGCCGGCCACACGCTCTTCGAGCTGGTAGGCCAGCCCCAGGGTGAGTCGGTGTCGCTGTACCACTTCCTGCTGGAGCACGGCTTCACGGAAGAGGGCGAGCACCGCCCCGCGCTCAAGCACTAGGCGTCGCGGGACGGCGGGCCCGCTTTGCAGCGCGGGCGTTCTTGTCGGCGATGGCTGCCACCTTGTCGGCCTCGTCGAGCACCCACTGCGGCTTCGTCCCCGTCTGCTTCTCGATGATTCCCTCGAGCGTGCGGAAGAAGTTGGACTTGTCGAGGAGCCAGTTCGACCAGCCATTGATGATGGCGTAGTACTCGCGGCCGACCGGGCGTGAGTGGTGCTTCACGTGCTCCTCCGGGCTGATGACGAGGCGGGCCTTCTGCAGCAGGCGGATGAGCGGAGGGGTGGGGACGTTGGCCGGCCGGTGCGAGAAGCCGTGCAGGTGCTGCCCGTAGAGAATCCCGTTGCCCATCGCCAGCAGGCCCGCGGACAGCATCCCGCGCTTCTCCCGCAGGGCGAGCAGCGCCAGCAGCGGGAGCACGCTGCGCGAGGACATGTCGGTGTTGCGCGTCAGCGGCCAGGTTGAGACTTCCTTCGGCTTGTCGTGGTGGCGGTGGAACTGCCGGAACATGTACTTCGGCAGCTGGTCCCCTTTGACGCCGCGGAGGTAGTTGTCGAGGAACCAGTGGAAGGTGGCGCCCGCGAGGTCCGCCGCGTACCAGCCTGCGGCGGCGCCCGCGATGTTGCGGGCGGCCTTGGGGAGGCTGTTGCTGCCCACCGCGAGCCGGCTTGCCTCCAGCGCGGTCAGCGCAATGCACGCTGCGATGAAGGGTTCAGTGCGGAGCTCGGCGAACTTCTGGCCAGCGGCGGACAGCGCGGTGCGCAGCGCCTGGGCGTCCGGGTCCTTGAGGTCCTTCAGGAATCCCTGAAGCGTGCCCATCACGCGTTGCGCGGGCTTCATCCCTTCACGCGCCTCGGCGCTGGCCTGCCAGGCCGCCACATCCTGCGTCAGCGCTTCAACGAGCTGCCGCGCGTCGGCGGGGCTCATGTTGATGCCGTCCGCCTGCAGCGCGGCGATGGCTTGCGAGGCCCACGCGGCGACGTCGTTCGGCGGGCGGGTGGTGTCGTGAATTTGTCGCGTCAGGAGGGCAGGCACGCCCAGGCTGTTGACGTCGAAGGCGTCCAGCAGGTCGGCGTCCCCGCGTCGGCCGGTCCGAAGTCCGAGCGCCTCCGGCAGGCTCCTTCGCTCCGCGTCTGTTTTGAGCTTGAAGTCGGGCCGGTCCGCCATCGCCAGGTCATCAGCGTCGCCGGTGAGCCGCTCCATCGCCTCGCGCAAGCGCTGGGGGTCGTCACCCGCGCGCTCGAAGAGGGAGACGGCATGCGCCCGGAGCCCCGCTGCATCTCGCCTGTACTGGAGAGACCGGAGCGTCGCCTCGACAGCCTCCAGATAGCCAGCGCGGTTCAACTCCCGGGGAAGGTTCCCGTAGAGGGACCGGGTGAATGCTCCCAAAGTTGCTGCAGGCCTCATCGAGCGCGACCTCACAAGAAACGAGCGGTATGAGGGTTATGGCGTTTGCAGGGCACGCGGTTGAGATTGACCGAATATCAATGCGTTGCGATTGTCGCCGCGACGGAACCAAGCGAGCTTGTAAACAATAAGTTCAGGTGGGTGTTGAGTCCTGCGCTGTCCGCCGCGGCTTGGCGAGCGCACTCTGAAGGGCGGATGCTGGTGGGTATGCGAGTTCTGTCGAGCGGGAGTGTGGCCCTTCTTCTCACCCTCACCGCCTGCGGTGGCTGTCCGGGGCCGGGCGGGACGCCGGATGGAGGTGACTCGGGGCCGCTGGTCTACACGCCGGACGCCAACGGCTTCTGCAGCGACCGGAAGGTGGAGGCGCCCGAGGAGTGCGACGACGGCAACCGCGTCTCCGGCGACGGCTGCAGCGCCACCTGCATCAGCGAGGAGGCCCAGGTGTGCTCCGCCGACGGGGTGGTGGACCTGCTGGATGCGGGCGTCTCCAATGGGCTGCTGCTGGCGTACGCCGGGACCACGAAGAACAAGCGCAACGCGCTGGAGCCGCCCACCGGTTGCCAGGAGGACGCGCTGGGTGGCGGCGGCCCCGAGGTGGCCCACCGCCTCAACCTGCCGGTGAAGGCGGACCTGCTGTACTCCACCGGCGGCCCGGGGACGGAGCTGGATACGGTGCTGTATCAGGTGGACCAGTGCACGCCCGGGCGCGCGCCTGAGGGCAGCAGCTGCAACGACGACATCGCCCCGCTGAACGGCGTGTTCCAGTCCACACTCCTGGTCCCCGCGGTGGAGCCCGGCGAGCACTTCGTGGTGGTGGACTCCTTCGACCTGCGGTCTTCGGAGACGGGGAGCTACCAGCTGGACGTGCAAATCCGCCCGGTGGTGGGGCTGGGCGGCCGGTGCGACGTGAATCGCCTGAGCAGCCGGTGCGATGACGGCTTCGTCTGCCCCTCGGACGCCGGCCCCTGCGAGACCGGCGCGCCGCCACAGCTGGACGCGCTGGAGTATCTGAACCTTGGCAGCTCGACGGTGCGGCTGGTGATGAGCGGGCGGGACCTGAACGGCGACGTGCAGGACTACATCCTGGAGCTCTTGGACAACCTCGGCCAGCCCATCGCGGTGGGCGGGCAGCGCAGCTTCCCGCTCGCGTTCGACCGCTCCGTGCAGGGGCTGACCGCGTTCGTCACCTCCGGCACGCTCAACCTCACGGGCCTCACCCCGCTGCCGCCTCAGGCGCGGGTGCGGCTGCGGGACTTGTCGAACTTCGAGGGGACCAAGCTCACCGCGTCGCTCACTCCCATCTCAGACCGCGCGCTCGCCGCGGCGTGTGACGCGAAGAAGGTGAAGGACCGCTGCGTCACCGGGAGCGCCTGCAAGGAAGACGCGCCGGGCAGCGATGGCGGCACCTGCGCCGCGGGCACGGCTCCCACGCTGACTGCCGCTCGCGCGTATGGCGCGCCGGACCGCTCGCGCCGCGTGGCGGTGGACGGCACGGACCCGGACGGGGACATCACCCGGATGGTGTTGACGTTCAAGAACGCGCAGGGCGCCGCGGTGGCGCTGGACGTCGATGGGGACCAGACAGCGGAGACGCCGTCGGTGGCGGGGTTTGGGCAGGTGGTGGGCACCACCACGCTGGCGGCCATCACCGGGCTGCGCGAGGCGCTCTTCCCGACGGACAGCACGGTCACCCAGGTGAGCGTGAAGCTGCGCGACGCGACGGGGCTGGAGTCTGGCGAGCTCACCGTGCCGTTCAACGGGCTCGCGCAGGTGGGCGCGGGCGGCAGCTGCGACCCGCGGCGCTGGGACAACTACTGCGGCCAGGCCGCCCCGCGCTGCGACGGGAATGTGTGCACGGCCTCCGCCACGTCGGCCGCCACGGCCTGCGGCGGCGCGCAGACGCTGACCGTGGGTACGCCGGTGACGGGCGCGCTCATTCTCGGGCCGGACCGGTGGCGCGCGCCCTGCTCTGACACCAGCGGCAGCGCGGCGAGCGAGAAGGTCTTCAAGTTCACCACCACCCAGCCGGTGGACCTCAAGTTCACCACGGACTTTCCGGAGACCACGCTGGATACGGTCGTGTACCTGGCCAGCGGGTGCGCAGAGACGCTCTCCGTCGCCTCGTGCTCGGACGACATCGACCAGGCGACCAACCTGCGCTCAGAGGGCTTCGTGCGTGCGCTCCCCGCCGGAACGCACTACCTGTTCGTCGACGCGTGGACCAGCGGCACGGCCGGCGCCGGGACGGGGGACTTCAAGTTGCTCGTCACGGAGCTGCCCGTGCTCACGGCGTCCGGCGTGGCGTGCGACCCACTGCTCCGGGACAACCGCTGCGCAGAGCCTCTACGCTGCCGGCCGGACGCGGCGTATACGTCGTTCACGTGCCGGTAGCCCGTTCGCCTCGAGGGGGAAACCGGTCGGAGGAGCAGCGCATCCCCCGTTCGCGTCGAGCGTTGCGCCGCCAGGCGCATAGTCGAGACGTCGGCAGTGCTCCCGAGGCTTGGCTCATGGGCCGCTTCGCTTCTGCTCGAACAAAGCGGCCAAGTGCCGTGCGTGGGTTTGCGCCACCTCTCGACTATGCGCCTGACGGCGCAACGCTCCTGACTAACTCGCAGCACGGAGGTTCAAGGGGTTGGGAAGCTGCACTGCCCGAGTGGGTACACGACAACCAGGCCGCAGGGC
>JBGART010000114.1:0-10780 GCA_044230055.1 Myxococcaceae bacterium
GCGTGTCGGCGCCATCCGAGAGCGGCGCAGACGGCGTGCGTGGGCTGTGCCGACGTCTCGACTACGCGCCGCTGCGCGGCGCTACGCTCGACGCGAACGAGGATGTGATGCTGGGATCAACAACATGCCCAGGGCGAAGCGGTAGCTAGCCCTTGGCGCTGCGGGCCCGCAGCGTGGCGACGTACTCGTCGCGGTTGAACGTGCCCTTCTCCATCATCAGGTCGATCAGCGCGCGCAGGGCGTTGCTCTGCTGCGCCACCAGGTGGCGCAGGGTCTCCAGCTCCGTGTTGGCCTGGGCGGGCGCGCTCCGGGCCGACGCCGCGGTGCGGTCCTCGCCCAGCCGCTCCACTTCAAAGGTGGCCTCCCGGATGCTTTGGGTGTGCGTCGTGGCGGCAGCGACCGGCGCGGATTCCTCTCCGTGGTAGTGCCGGCGGATGGCGCGCTCGATGGCGGTGGCGGAGGCCAGTGAGGTCTGGATCCGCATCCCGGTGGTGAACGCCAGCTCCTGGAGCGCCTCGACGTTGGTCGGATCCGACGTCGCGACGTGCAGGCAGTTGTGCCGCCGGTCCGCGCCGAGGGGGATGACGCCATAGCGCTCCGCCGTGTCCACGCGCAGAAGCTTGGGGAGGTCTTTGATCGTCTCGACGACCGCGAGATCCGCCAGCGGCATCGCCAGCTGGCGTGAGAGCGCGCGGAGCATGGAGTCTTCGTCGACCATGCCCATCTCGATGAGCGTCCGTCCCAGCTTGCCGCCCCACTTGCGCTGACCGGCGAGCGCGGAGGCAAGTTGGGCTTCGTCAATGACTCCGGCGTCCCGGAGAATCTCTCCGAGCCTCCGGCGCTTCGAGGGAGGTGGCAGAGGTGTGGGCGTGAAAGCCATGCGCCTTGAAGCGTACCAACGCTCGGCGGGTGGGGAAGAGTGGGGCGGAGTGGACCCACCGCAAGTCCAGCGAAAGCGGGCGGGTTGCTATCCCAGCAGCCAGGCGCCGCGCATGAACGTGGCGCCGAACCCGACGACGATGCTGAGGATGTGAAGCGACGACGCGAGCGCGGCGGTGGAGAGCACGCGCAAAGCTAAGCGGCTCACCTCAAGCGAAGAACGGTGGCCGCCGCGCGCACACCTGAGGCTCTACGGCTTGGCGGTGGGCTGCCCCGGAGGCGGAGTGGGTGCCGGCGCTTCCTCGGCGGGCGCGCTGGGGCGCGAGGGTGGCTCGAGCGCCTTCGCCTGCGCGCGCTCGGCCGGGGTGAGCGGCTTGGACCGGAAGAGCTTCCAGGCGCCCTCGCCGTTCTTGATCGTGAGCGTGGCGGCCAGGCCGTTGCTCTTGCTGCCGTCGTTCATCTCCCAGCCCACGCTGTCGGCCGGGCCGGGGTTCAAGAAGAGCGACTTCACGAACGTGTTCTGCTTGACCAGCGTGGTGCCGGGCAGGTCGGTGGCGCGCGCTCCCGCCTCCTTGATGTTGGAGAACACGCCGAACGGGATGTTGCCGTCGCGCAGCGCCCGGGCGACCTCCTCGTCGCCCACATTGCCTCCGCCCGTCGCGTAGTCCAGCGCCTGGCTGCCCTCGCCGTGCGGCGGGCCGTGCGCCACCAGCACCACCGGGCTCTTCGCCTCCTTGGCGACGCGGATGACCTCTTCGACGGTGCTCTTGAAGTAGCGGCAGCCCGTCGCGCAGTGGATGTAGTTCGGGTCGTGGTAGCCAGGCAGCGAGACGAGGGTGGCCTCGGGGAACTCGACCACGCGGACGTGGTTCATGTTGATCAGGTTCGGGGCGTCCTTCGTCGCGGCGGCCACGCCGTCGGTGTACTCGGCACGGCACTCGCTGTTGCCCGCGATGACCAGTACGGGGAGCTTGGACTCGGCGAGCGCCTTCAGCACGCGGGCGATGCCGTCGGAGATCTCCCCAACGTCCCCGGTGACGACGATGGCGTCTGCCTTTTCGTCGCTGAAGAACTTCAGGTACCGCTTGAGGTTCAGCATGTTCGCCCCGGAATCCTCATTGACCGGTCCGAGCACGCCCAAGGTCAGCTTGCCGTCCGCGTCCTTGTCGAGGAACGACAGCTTGTAGCCAGCGGACGTCGCCTTGCGGCCGGCGACCTGCAGCTCCTGGCTGGGGACGAGGTCGATGGGGGCGGCGCACTCCTTGTCCGCCTGCGGCTCCTTCACCTCAGGCGGCTTGGGTGGGGCGGGCGGCTCGGCGACGGGCGGCGGCGGCCTGGGAGGAGGCTCAACGGGCTTGCTCTCCTTGCATCCAGCGAGCGAAGCGAGCGCCAAAGCGAGCGCGGCACGACGACAGAAGGCCATGGAAATTCCCCCTCCGGGACGAGGCGCCCGTCGTAGCGGAAACGTGCTTTCGGGTAAAGCTTTGGCCGCTTTCGGGCTATGAGTGCGGGCCATGCGCTCGCTCTTGCTGCTGGTCGTCGCGGCCGCTGCCTTCGGTTGCGCGCACACCCCCCTGAAGGGCGCGGACCTGGATCGCGTGGTGCGCCCGGCGTTCATCTCCCGGATTGAAGAGAACGGCGGCCCGAAGTCCTGGGTGTTCCGGGATGACGCCACCTACAACAAGAAGCTCGGCCGCCTGGACCGGAAGGAAGCCGACCGCCGACTCTCGGTGAAGCTGGCCAAGGGGATGTCCCGCTTCGAAGTCGCCGAGCGCCTGCGCGCCACCGTCGTCTCCCTCCTCCCCCGCGAGCGCCCCTGGACGAAGGCGGTGGACCCGGTGGAGGTCGCCCGCGAGCTCCAGAGCTTCCTGGTGGAGGAAGTCCCAGCCAACGCCCCGGACTACGAGCTTCTGCGGCCCATCGGCACGGACGCGGTGGTGGAGTTCGTGGTCGAGGACTACGGCATGCGCAGCGAAGACGGCCGGGCGGGGGCCTATATCCAGGGTTACGGCCGGATGTTCCGGCTCGACGGCGGGCTGCTCTGGTTCCGCCGGTTCCGGAGCGACGCGGTGGAAGCGAAGCTGCCGGGCGTGGACCCGTTCCGGGTGGCCAAGCAGAACGGCGTGCCCTTCCGCACGGAGCTGGGGTCGCTCATCGACGCGGTGGCCACCCAGTTCGCCAAGGACTTGAGCCCCACGGACCGCGCGGGCGCGGCCCCGGCCGGCGTCGACGGCGCGGATGACACGAACCAGACCGGCAAGGAGCCGCCGCCGCGACAGGCGCCGCCTCCGGGCGATGACCTCCCCGCTCCGGACGAGGGCTGACCCTCAGAACAGCGCGTGCTCCGCCAGGAGCGCCAGCAGCCCCACTGTGAGGCTGACCAGCGTCACCGGCACGCCTATCTTGAGATAGGCCCAGAAGGAGATGTCGTCCTTCCCGCGGGCTGACTCGAAGACAATGAGGTTGGCCACGCTCCCCAGGAGCGTGAGGTTGCCCGCGAGCGTGGAGGAGAGGGCCAGCACCTGCCACCCCAGCTCCACGTTCTGCATCCCGGGCACCCAGTGCCGAGCGAGCATCACGAACGGGACGTTGCTGAAGAGGTTGGAGGCGACGAGCGAGAGGGACGCGAAGCCCAGGGTTTCCCGCAGCGGCCCGCCGCGCATCAGCGGGGCGAAGAGGTCCCGGATGGCCAGCGCCCAGCCTTCCTTGTGCACGCCATAGATGATGACGAAGAGGCTGCCGAAGAAGAGGAGCAGGATGAAGTCCACCTGGTCGAGCGCGGAGCGGGGCTCGCGGCGGGAGAGGGCCATGACGACGGCGGCGCCGCACAGCGCGCTCCAGCCCATGGGCAGCCCGGCGAAGAAAGCCGCGATGACGCCGGCGAGCACCAGGAGGGTGAGCGCGATGAGTGGGCGGTCCACCGGCGGCGCGGGCGGCTGGGTCTGGAAGCGCACGCGGGGGAGCTGGGCGCGGTAGGCGTAGAGCAGCAGCGCGGCGACGGTGGCGGTGGAGAGCAGCGCCGGCACGGCGAGGAAGGCGGCGAAGCGGGCGTAGGAGATGCCGGAGACCGCGCCGATCAGCATGTTCTGCGGGTTGCCGGTGAAGGTGGCCACCGAGCCCGCGTTCGACGCCATGCAGACGCCCAGGAGGTACGGGCGCGCCGGCAGCTTCGCCTGCTCCACCACGGCGAGGACCATCGGCGTGAGCATCAGGCAGACGGTGTCATTGACGAGGAAGGCGGACAGGAGCGCGCTCACCGCGCAGACGGCGATGAGGAGCATCCGCGGCGTGTGCGCGACGACGAGCGCCAGGCGGCCCGCGGCGCGGAAGAAGGAGGCGTGGGTGAGGTAGGAGGCGAGGATCATCATCCCCAGCAGGAGGACCAGGGTGTCGAGGTCCACTGCGTGGCGCTGGGGATCCTCGCTGTGGTTGAAGGCCTCGGCCGGGGTCACCACCCGGAAGGCGACCATTGCGACGGCGCCGAGGAGGGCGCCGCCCGGGCGGTCCAGCTTGAGGAAGGGGAGTCTTCCGCCTGCGATGAAGATGTAGCTGAAGAGGAAGATCGCGAGCGACACGGGTGCGCCGGACTTTACTTCGGCGAGGAGGTCGTGACCGCTGCGATCGGCTTGAGGCGGTGACCGCTGCGAGCAGATGGAGGCCGTGCCCCGGGTTCGGGTCGCGGGGCTGACGGGAACGGGTTCGGAGGACGGAGCACGCGTTCGCGTTCGCCGTTCCCGTCAGCCGTTCCCGCACGCCCTCCCCACCGGAAACCCCGGGAACGGTCCGCTCCTGCTACCTTGCGCCTTCGAAAATGGTGGAGCTCGACGGCAGCGAAGGGGAGGGAGGCGGTCAGCTGCTGCGTTCCGCCCTCTCGCTCTCCCTCATCACCCAGACCCCCTTCCGGATCACAAAAATCCGCGCCCGCAGAACCCCGCCGGGCCTCCGCCCGCAGCACCTGGCCTGCGTCCGCGGCGCCGAAGCCGTGAGCGGCGGGGTCGCCGAGGGCGCGGCCGTCGGCGCCAGCGAGCTCACCTTCCAGCCCGCCCCGGTCAAGCCGGGCAAGTACCTCCTCGAAGTGGGCACCGCGGGGAGCACGCCGCTGCTCTTCCAGTGCCTCTACTTCCCGCTCGCCCTCGCGGGGGGAGGAGAGCTCCGGCTGCTGGGCGGTACGCACCTGCCGCACAGCCCCGTCTACCACTACCTCCCGTGGGTCTGGGCGCCGGCGATGCTGGCCTTCGGGCTGGGCTGCGACCTTTCCCTGCGCCACGCGGGCTTCTATCCCGAAGGCGGCGGCGAGTTCCGGGCGACGGTGCTCCCGCCGGGTGAACCGCCCACCCTGGTGGAGCTCCCCGCCCGCGGCACGCTGCGCGACGTGGACGTCACCTCCTTCGTGGCCGGCCTGCCCTTCGACATCGCCGAGCGCGAATCAAAAGCCGCCACGTCGGCGCTGCTCCGGAGCGGGATCTTCGCCGAGGCGGAGAACTTCCCGCTGCCCACCACGCGTTCCCAGGGCACGTTCATCTTCGTCCGCCTGCACTTTGAAAACACCATCGCCGGCTTCACCGCGCTGGGAGAGAAGGGCAAGCGCGCAGAGGACGTCGCGGAGGACGTCGCCGCGCAGGTCAGCGCGTTCATGGCCAGCGCGGGGGCGTTGGATCAGCACCTGGCGGATCAGCTGCTCCTGCCGGCGGGCCTGCTCGCGGCGGGGAGGCTGGGCCCGGCGGCGCCCGCGGTGACGCGCTTCACCACGGAGCGGGTGACGGACCACCTCACTTCGCACGCGTTGATCCTGGAGCGCTTCCTGCCGGTGAAGATCGAGATCGCCCCCACCGGAGAGGTCAGCGTGGCGCCGCGCACCCCCTGAACGTCAGGCGCCGGGGCGGGCGCGCGCTTTGGTGCCGCCCTTGAGCTCAGCCGATGTCCGGCGGTAGGCGCCAATGCCGAAGGGGATGGCGATGACCAGGAAGACCCCCAGCAGGGCGGCCATCTTCCAGGGGAACGGGCGCACCTCGTTCGCTTTGTCCTTGCCGTAGTCGCTCAGGTTGCTGCGGCTGCGCGCCTTGGCGGCTTGCAGCTCCTCGGCGGTCATGGGCTCGGCTTCCTGGAACTCGCCCAGCTTTCGGCCGGAGCCCAAGGCCGTCGCGCCAAGCACGGCGCTGAACAGGAGGCAGGTACGCAAGGTCCGACGCATGTGCGCCAGGGTAACACGCCAGCACCGGGCGCGAATCGTTTGCAGGCCGGCTGTGGAATCTGCAGTTTACGTCGCCATGCGCATCCTCTTCGCCGCGCTGCTCAACCTGGTTCGCCTGGTTCTCCTGCTGCTCACCCTCCCGTTGAGGCTGCTGAGCCGCCGGCGGACCCCCGCGTATGTTCAATTCCGGCTGCGCGGGGATCCTCCCTACCGCCGCGTGCTCGGGCTCCGCCGCTGGTTGACGCGGCGCGAAAAGGGGCAGGTCTCCTCGCTGGAAGAGCTGTCGGCGCAGCTGACCGCGCTCGCGGGCGACCCCCAGGTGAAGGGCGCGCTGTTCCTCCTCGAGGACCTGGCCGCGCCGCCGGCGAAGCGCGAAGCGCTCACGCGGCTGTTCGCGGAGCTGCGGCGTGCCGGCAAGGAGGTGGTGGCGCACGCGCTGGCGGCCAGCAACGCCGAGTACGAGCTCATGTGCAGCGCAGACCGCGTCCTGCTCTCTCCGGGCGGGCGGGTGGAGCTGGTGGGCTTCGCGGCGGAGGCGATGGCGGTGGGCGACGGCCTGCGCCGCGCGGGCGTGCAGGCGCACTTCGTCCGCCGTGGTGACTACAAGACGGCGCCGGAGCTGTTCACGAACGGGCAGGTATCGGACATCCAGCGCCAGACCCTCGAAGGCTTCCTGGACGAACAGTACGCCCGGCTGGTGGAGGCGCTGGTCCAGGGGCGCAAGCTCACCGCGGAGGCCGCGAAGCAGCGCATCGATGAGGGGCCCTACAGCGCCCAGCGCGCGCTGGACGCGGGCCTGTGCGACGCGCTGGTGAGTGAGGCGGATCTCCCCGCGTTCCTCGCGCTGCCGAAGGGAGCGCGAACCGTCGAGCCGGCGACGGAGCAGGAGGAGCGCGCCGCGGGCCGGCAGCTGTCGTCGTTCGAGGGCTACAACGCCACCCGGCTCTGGCCGACGGGGCGCTTCCGGCGGCTGCGCCGGCGCCCGCGCTTGGGCGTGGTGTCCGTCGCAGGGGTCATCGTCTCCGGCGAGGGCGGCGGGATGACCATCGGCGGGCGCGCCGCGGGGGCCCAGGCGATAGCGCGTGCGCTGCGGGCCGCGGGGCGGGACCGGCGGTCTGCCGGCGTGGTGCTCTACGTCTCCAGCCCCGGGGGGTCCACGGTGGCATCGGAGCAGTTGCTCGAAGCCGTCCAGCGGCTGGCCCGGAAGAAGCCGGTGGTGGCCTTCTTCGACCGGGTGGCGGCCAGCGGCGGCTACATGGCGGCGCTGGGGGCGAAGGAGATCTGGTCGGACCGGAGCGCCATCACCGGCTCGATCGGCGTCTTCGGCGGGAAGTTCGATGTCTCGGAGCTCTTGGGCAGGCTGGGGATTCACCGGACGGTGCTGACGCGGGGCCGGAACGCGGCGCTGGGCTCCGCCGCGCGCGGCTTCACCGAGAGCGAGCGCGCCGCGCTGGAGGCGGAGGTCGAAGAGTCGTACCAGGTGTTTCTGCGCCACGTCGCCAAGGCTCGAGGGATGTCGGTGGAAGACGTCCATCGGCTGGCGGAGGGGCGCGTCTACTCCGGCCAGGGGGCGCTGGCGGTCAAGCTGGTGGACCGGGTGGGCGGCTTCGAAGACGCCTGCCGGCGCGCGCTGGAGCTGGCGGGCCGCGGGGCGCAGGCGTTCGACCTGGCGCTCTACCAGCGCTCGGGCAGCCCGCTCTCGCTGGCGGCCCTGCTGCGCTCGGCCGCCGGCGCGCGGCTGTACGCGCTGTGGATGCCGGTCTGGCAGCTGCCGGGGCTGGAGGGAGGCGAGCGGTTCTGACCGCTCCGGCGGGTTTGGGCTAACGTGTCGTCCACGTGAGTCGACCGTTCCCGCTCATCCTCCCGGCAGCCCTCGCCGCTTTCGCCTGCCAGACGGTCGGCGGTCCGGATGACGTCGCCCTCCGCTACGCGCGGGCGCTGGCGGAGAACCGGCTGGACGACGCGTACGCGCTCACCTCGAAGGCGCAGCAGGAGCGCGTGAGCCGGGAGGCCTTCTCCACGCGCTACAGCGGCGAGCGCGACCGGCAGGCGCGGGCGGAGGAGATTCTGGCGGGCGTGGGCACCATGCGCGCGCGGGCGGGGACGCTGGAGGCGACGCGCGAGCCCGAAGGCTGGCGCGTGGCGGAGCTCCCTCCGGCGGAGGCGCCGCGGCAGGTGCTGGAGCGCTTCGTGGCCGCGGTGGACGCGCGGGACTTCGACGCGGCCTACGGGCTGCTCGCCCCGGCGTGGCGGGCGCGGTACACGCCGGCGCGCCTGAAGGCCGACTTCACCGCAGAGCCCACCGCGCCGGACCGGGTGGAGCGGCTGCGCGCGGCGCTGGACCGCCCGCTGACGGTGACCGCGGACGGGGCGGAGCTTCCCCTCGGAGATGGAAGGGCGGTGCGGCTCTTGCGCGAGGCCCAGTCGTACACCGTGGTGTCCCTCGAATGACGGCGCCCTCGAACGAGCATCTGGAGAAGCTCGGCGCGTCCATGCGCGAGATTGACCCGGGCGCGCTCCAGCCGGACGCGGATGGCAGCGAGGTGCGCTGGTTCCTTGGCGAGGACGGGACGGAGCTGTTCACCTGGACCCGCGCCGGGAAGCCGCCGCACCACGTGCAGCTGGTCTTCTCGCGGGTCTCCGTGGAGTGGAACGAACAGAAGGGACTGGTGACTGGCAGCTTCCCGGACAGCACCGCCATCGCGGGCGGCCGGTACGACCTCTACGTGCTCAAGATGGGCACCTCCATTGACGCGGAGGTCTGCCGGGCGGCGCTGACGCTCCTGCGGGCAAGCCCGGTGGACAAGGGGCCCTGCGCCCCGCTCATTGCCGCCCTGGAAGCGTCCGCCCAGGCCCCCCCGTCACAGGGCTGAGGCGGGGGCGGCGAAGCCCCCTGCGCAGCGGCGGGAGAGGTGTTAGGAGGCTCCCCCATGAGCGTGTCCGAACGGGATGTCCTTGCAGCGCTGTCGACGGTGATGGACCCGGAGCTGAACATCGACCTGGTGAAGGCCGGGATGATCAAGGACCTCAAGGTCGACGGGTCGAACGTCCGGCTGAAGATTGAGCTGACCACCCCCGCGTGCCCTCTGAAGGGGAAGATCCAGGCGGACGCCGAGGCGGCGCTCAAGCAGGTCCCCCGGCTGGAGAAGTTCGACATCGACTGGGGGGCGAGCGTCCGGGCGGCGCCGGCCGGGATGGCGAAGGAGTCGCTCCTGCCTGGCGTGAAGAACGTGGTGCTGGTGGGGGCGGGGAAGGGCGGCGTCGGCAAGAGCACCGTGTCGGTGAACCTGGCGGTGGCGCTGGCGCGCTGCGGGGCGAAGGTGGGGCTGCTGGACGCGGACTTCTACGGCCCTTCAATTCCGCTGATGACCGGGCTGCGGCGGCGGCCGGTCAGCAAGGACGGCAAGGTGCTGGACCCGCTGGAGGCGCACGGCCTGCGGGTGATGTCCATCGGCTTCCTGGTGGAGCCGGATCAGGCGCTGGTCTGGCGCGGGCCCATGCTGCATGGCGCGCTGCTGCAGCTGGTGCGGGACGTGAACTGGGGCGAGCTGGACTATCTGGTGCTGGATCTCCCGCCCGGCACCGGCGACGTGGCGCTGACCATCTCGCAGCAGGTGCGGGCGGCGGGCGCGGTGCTGGTGACCACGCCGCAGGACGTGGCGCTGGCGGACGTGGTTCGCGCCAAGCAGATGTTCGACAAGGTTCACATCCCGGTCCTGGGGATCGTGGAGAACATGAGTCAGTTCATCTGCCCGCACTGCAACGGGAAGACGGCGATCTTCGACCACGGCGGCGGGCGGAAGGCGGCGGAAATGTTCGGCATCTCCTTCCTGGGGGAGATTCCCCTCCAGCTGTCGGTGCGCGTGGCGGGCGACCGCGGCGTGCCGGTGGTGGCCGCCAACCCGGAGAGCCCGGAGGCGCTCGCCTTCATGGAGATGGCCAAGTCCATCGCCGGCCGCATCTCGCAGGAGAACCTGCGCGTCCGGATGCCCACCCTGCAGCAGGCCGCGGTCGCCAAATAAGAGGTCCGTTCGATGGCACACCCGGAAGATCCAGACGATCCCGTTCCGCCGCAGGATGACCCGCTCATCGGCGAGTACTCCGCCGCGAAGGAGGGGCCCACCCGCTTCGTCCCCGAGTTCGTGAAGAAGGTGGCCGTCGCCGGGTTGGGCGCGCTCTTCATGACCGAGGAGGGGCTGCGCAGCCTCGCCGGCCAGCTGAAGCTGCCGAAGGAGATGCTGGGCGTCATCCTGTCGCAGGCGGAGAAGACGAAGGACGACATCGGCCGGGTGGTGTCCGAGGAGCTGCGGCGCTTCCTGCAGTCAGACAAGCTCCGCGAGGAGTTCCTTAAGCTGCTGGCCGGGATGACGCTGGAGATAAAAGCCGAGGTCCGGCTTCACCCGCGCAAGGACAAGGACAAGCCGGCCGCCGAGGCGGGCGAAGAGCCCACCGAGCCGCCGCTGGTGGTGAGCGACCTCTCCGCGCGGCGCACGCCCAAGAAGCACAAGAAGGACCCGTGATCCGCCCGAGGCGAGTGGATTCCACCTGCAACCCCGAAACATCGCGGGGATGCCCCCGTTCGCGTCGAGCGTTGCGCCGTCAGGCGCATAGTCGAGATGGGATGAAGAGGTCGCCTCCTCCAACCGGCTAAAAAGCCGGTTGAGCGCACTCAAGGTGCAAGGAGAAGGCGACCATGACGAGTCCTATCAC
>JBGART010000054.1:0-65378 GCA_044230055.1 Myxococcaceae bacterium
ACGCGAGCTGGCTGAACATGGTGGAGATTGAGATCGGGGTGCTCCGGAAGCAGTGCCTGGACCGCCGGATCGAGAGCAGGGCCAAACTTGAGAAGGAGATCGCTGCCTGGGAGCGCAGGCGCAACAAGGAGAGGGCGCGTTTTAAGTGGATGTTCACGACGGAGAAAGCGCGGGCCCAAATGGGGCGCGCCTATCCAGACGTTCACGCGGGCGCAAAAACTGCCGCCTGAACACATCAAAACCACTGTGGCGAGGTACTAGGGCGTGCCGAAGCTGAAGTCGCAGGGGCCGCCGCAGACGCCTTCGGGCGTTGGCTTGAAGGTGGGGGCAGGCTTGCTGGCGTTGGTGGCGACGACGACGGAGCCGCCGACGAGGGCGCCGACGACGGCGACGGCGCCGGCCCAGACGTACCATCGCTGGTACCAGAGGGCGGGCTTTGACTTGTCGGTCCGGATTCCGCCGCCGGGAAGGTCTGGATCTGCGTAGTCAGACTCCGGCAGTGGGGTGAGCGCCACGGGCTCTGGCGCGTCCGCTGCGGGGCGGTCCGTCGCGGCCTCGGGTGGTGCTGGGTCGATTTTTGGATCTCCGATGGGCTCCACGACGAGGGGCGCGAGCGTGTCCGTCTTCTCGAGCGGCACGTCGAGCTTTCGGAGCTTGCCGACTTCGATCCAGATTTTCTTGCTGAAGACAGAGCGGCCGTCTTGTCTCACTTCGACCTTATGGGTGCCGGGCGCGAGCGGCCGCGGCGGCGCGGGCAGGGCGCCGGCGTCTTCACCGTCGACGTACAGATGCGCACCTGTGGCGCCGCTGGGGATGACGATCTGCAGCCGGCTCTCCTTCTGTGCGGCGGGCTCTTCGGTGAGATCCAGGCCCCACTGTTGAGCGAAGGTGCCGCCAGCGTGAAACATCAATACCGCGAGGAGGGCGCGTTTCATCAAGCGACACATTATCAAGCACGGCGTAGACTGCGCGCGATGCGGGGGACGCTCTTCAGAGGTGTCGTCATCCTGGTGTCGATGTGCGCGTGCGCGAAGTCGCCCGTGCAGGATCCGGCGATCTCCGTGACCATCGAGATAGCGGACGCAGCGAAGACCAGCTGCGTGAAGCTCTCGGCCACGGGAGATCCCGGCCAGGAAGTCCTGTCGGCCGGTGTGGTCCGAAAGAGCCTGGTGCGGGCGGCGCTCTTCCCCAGCGATCAGCTGAAGGGTCAGATCAAGCTGCTGGCCCGGGGCTACGTGGGCAACGGATGCCAGGAGCCGCTGACGCTCAATGAAGAGAGCGCGGTGGTCACGGAGACCTTCGTCAAGGGCGAGACGCGGCAGGTGACGTTGCGGATAGAGCCGCCGACCGTGGACATGGACGCGGATCAGGACGGCTACCGGTCGTCCGGGATTGGCGGCGCGGACTGCGACGACACCTCGGCGGACCGGCGGCCGGACGCCTTGGAGTTGTGCGCGAACGGCCGCGATGATGACTGCGACCGGCTGGCCGACTGCGCGGATCCCGGCTGCTCGGGCATCCCATGCACCGACAGCAACCTCTGCACGACGAATGAGACGTGTCAGGCGACTCGCTTGTGCGGCGGCGGACAGGCGATGACGTGCACGCCTCCGGCAGGGAGCTGCCTCGTCGGCGGCACCTGCGGGAGCGCGACCGGTACGTGCAGCTTTGTCGCGCGCGACGCGGGGTTGACCTGCAACGACCTGGACCCGTGCACGCTCACCGATGTTTGCCGCACGGATGGCGGGTGTTCAGGCACGCAGAAGGTCTGCGGCACGTCGCCGGGGCAGTGCTTCCTCGCCAGCGGCAGCTGCGTCCCGGGCGATGGCGGCTGCACGTATCCCGTGAACCTGGGCGGCAGCTGCTCCGATGGCGTGGCGTGCACCGCGGCGGACACCTGCCTGGAGGATGGCGGGTGCTCGGGCACGGCCTTTACCTGCCTGGCCCCTCCCGGCGAGTGTTACGTGGATGCGGGGACGTGCCTGGCGGACGCCGGCTGCGCGTACGCGGTGGACACTGCGCGGCTGTTCTTCCTCTGCGATGGCGGCGCGTGCCGCGCAAGCGGCAGCTGCGGTGCGGTGGCCTTCCCCTTTGCGCCGAGCAACTTCGACCCGGCGGCCATCCTCCCCACGGAGATCGCGCGCGATGTGGTCCTCAACTGCGCTGCGGACTTCGACTCCACCGCGGG
This sequence comes from Myxococcaceae bacterium, assembly GCA_044230055.1. GTDB lineage: Bacteria > Myxococcota > Myxococcia > Myxococcales > Myxococcaceae > JBGART01. Next base: position 2,189 of record JBGART010000054.1, read on the forward strand.
CGCGGCGACGCCGTTCGTCAACTGGTGCTCGCAGCAGCAGCCGGCGGTGAAGGTGTTCGTGCAGGATGGCGGCTCCGACGTGGTGGTGCTGCCGATGTTCCGGTTCAACCTCCCGGACGCGGGGTCCTTGCGGGTGCGCGGAAACCGGCCGGTCATCCTGGCCGTCTATGACTCGGCCATCGTCGGCGGCAGCTTGCTGGCGACGGCGACGCTGGAGGATGCGGGGCCGGGGGGCTCGCTCCCGACGTGCCTGGGCACCGGGGATGCCGGGACGGTCGACGGCGGGCGCGGCGGCGGTGGCGGCGGTGGTGGGTTCGCGACTGCGGGCGGCGTGGGCGGCGGCGCGAACAGCGCGACCACTGCCGCGGGCGGGGCTGGCGCGGCGTTCGGAGATCCCAGCCTGGTCCCGTTGCTCGGTGGTTGCTCGGGTGGCCGGGGCTTCGGGACGGTGGCGCAGGCCGGCGCGGGTGGCGGTGGCGGCGGTGCGATTCAGCTCTCAGTGGCCGGGCGCTGGTCGTGGTCGGAGTCATTTCGGCGTCCGGCGGCGGTGGCCGTCAAGCGACGGCCGGGTCCTCCGGCGGCGGTGGTGGTGGGAGCGGCGGTGGCGTCCTTATCGAAGCGGCCGCGCTGTCCGTGAGCAGCACGGGGAGGATTACTTCCAACGGCGGCGGCGGCGGCGAGGGTGCCACCACGGCGACCGGGGGCGCGGGCAGCAACGGGAGCTCGACCAGCGCGACGGTGGCTGCTGGCGGCAGCTCCGGGCCCGCCGCCGCGGGGAACGGCGGTGCGGGCGCTGCGGGGGGCACCGCGCCGGTGGCCGGAGCGCTGGGCGCCGCGGGTGGTGGCGGCGGTGGCGGGGGAAGCGTCGGGCGGATCCGCTTCATCGCCTCGGACGCAGGCCTGTGCTCGATTGACCCGGCTGCGGTGGTGAGTCCTGCGCCGAGCAAGCAGGGCTGCCCGTAGCAGCGCGGCGTGGAAGGCTTTGCTGCGATGCAGTCGAGCGCGACGGCGGAGGAGGGGGGGAAGCTGCCCCGTGCGGATCCGCTTCACGGCCGCCGGTGTTGCGGCGAACGGGCAGCGGTGCGGCGACGAAGCAGGGCTGCCCGTAGCAGCGCGGCGTGGACGGCGGCCGTAGCTGGGAATGGAGTTGAGCGGGTGGCGGCTGGCGAATCCGCTTCATCGCCTCGGACGCAGGCGTGTGCTCGATGCCCGGCAGCGGTAGTGAGGCCTGTGGCGACGAGGTACGGCAGCCCGGCGTGAAGGCAGGGCTCTTCCGCGATGGAGTCGAGCGGGGTGGCGGCTGGCGAATCTGCTTCATCGCCTGGGACTCAGGCGTGTGCTCGATGCCCGGCAGCGGTAGTGAGCCCTGAGGCGACGAGGCACGGCAGGCCGGTGTGAAGGCTGGGCTCTTTCGCGATGGAGTCGAGCGCGGTGGCGGGGGGGGAGGTCCGGTTCATCGCCTCGGACGCAGGCCGGTGCGACATGTGCGTTGGTACGTCGGTGGGGCTGTTGCTCGACTGCTTGGAGGCGCGCAGGCAGTTGTCCTTGAGGGAGCCGGGGCAGGCGGGATGGGCTCGGGCGGCTGCCGGCGGGCGCCCGCCGGCGGGTGCTCCGCCCCGACCGAATTGATCCACCTGCAACCCCCTTCGCGTCGAGCGTAGCGCGCGCAGCGGCGCGTAGTCGAGACGGCGGCCGGCGGCGCTGCTGATCTAGGGCACGGCACCGTCCCGGCTGTCAGCGCGATCCGAGAGCGCGAGGAGGGCGTGCGTGGGCCCTGCCACGTCTCGACTACGCGCCGCTGCGTGGCGTTACGCGCGACGCGAACGGGGAGACGACGCTGTGCGGGCGAAGCACCAGCATGACCGGGAGCGCTCCGCTCCAGCTCCACTTCGCGCCCCGGTTCAGCACTCCCCGAGGTGAGTTGCGGCGCCCGGTTGCTTTCGCGGGAGCTGTCCCCAGCGCGAGATGCGACCGTTCGTCGAGTAACTCGACGGATTGCCCCGTGTTTCGGGCTCCAGCGGGTTGTTTATCGACGAACGGTTGCATCTGGAGGCGTGAGTCCGAGTGGGTGGGCGGCCTGTCCCGGCTCCCTCGTGGAGGGCTCGCCGCTTGCGTCGCGAAGGCGCGCGAGCCACCCAACGGGTCGGCACCTCTGGGCGGAGCTGCCCGCGGTGGATCCGCCTCTGCGCGACTGTCGACTGACGAGGGTGCGAACGCTCGTGCTACGAACGCGCGCTACCGCCCTCCGCGCGAGTCCGCTGATGAAGACCCTCTATTTGCTGTGTGGCCTGTCGTTCTCCGGGAAGAGCTCGCTCGCCCGCGAGCTGTCGGCACGCGTCCCGCGGTTCCCGAAGGGATCCCGGAATTCGAAGCGCTCCAGTCCAGGGATGCGCTCGCCGTCATGGATCTCGAGCCCCAATTTTTTGATGAGGGCCCGCATCCCTGCCAGGTCGTCCACCTCGAAGCCGAGGTGGGCCTTGGTTCTCAGCCGGTCCACGCCGTCCTCGGTTCCCACGTGAATCTGAACGGCGCCCAGCTGGAGCCAGAAGCCGCCCCGTCCGAGGAGGGCTTCGGGTTTGGGTACCTCCGTCAACCCCAGCTGCCCGCAGTAGAATTCGCGGGCTTTCGGCTCTGCACCTTTGGGGACGGTCAGCTGGGCGTGATGGAGCGCGAGGATCATGCGCACACTCTGCCTCAGGGCACCGCGGCTGAGAAATAGGGATCAGCTGCGAGCGCTTTGTATGCGTCGAGCGCGGCAGGAGAGCTGTCCACCTGCCAGGTGGCGCCGTCCTGGTTCCGGTTGAACCACGTCAGCACTTTGATCCGGCTGAACCGGGCGCTGTTCACGCTGTTTCGCATGCTGACAATCCACGCGGCCTTGTCGCCGGGCGCGGTGTGCGTCGCGTATTCGCCGATGATCAACGGCTTCGAACCGAGCGCGGTGATTTCAGCGTACGAACGTCCATAGATGTCTTCGAAGCTGCTCCACGGCTGGTTCTGCGCGGTGCCCCAGTTGTAGCCGTCGAGGCAGAGGTAATCGACGTACGTATCCGAGGGGTAGTAGCTGGCGTAGGCGTAAGGATCTCCGAAGCGGTTGTTCGGGCACCACGCAAACTTCACGTTGTCCGCGCCCTCGGCGCGGAAGAGGTTGACCATGCGTTGAAACGCCTGGACGTGGCGCTGCGGGGTGTTCGTCCCGACGCGGATGCCCCAGGGGAACCAGTCGCCGTTCATCTCCCAGAAGGGCCGGAGGATGAGCGGGCTGTTCAACGCCTTCGCCTGTCTGGCAAAACTGCGGATGCACGCGTCGAAGCTCCCCGCGAGCAGGCCCGCGTAGTCGAACCCCGCGTTGCTCCCGCCGTAATTCAGGAAGGACCAGCTCAACATCGGGGAGTAGCCCTCGCGGAGGGCGATGGCGAGGCCCGTCGGCAGCGTGACGCAGTTCGAGTTGTTGAACATGGGAGAGAACATGTGCACGAGCTTCGGCTTGCTCTGGGCCTGTCGTTCGAAGCTGTGGACGGCGTTGAGGGTGGCGGTCTCCCAGGCGCCGCCGTCTCCCCCGTTCTGTCCGGCCATCACGCCCAGCGCGACCCTCGGCGGGGGCGGGGTGAGCTTGATGAGCGCACGTTGTGCCGGGTTGACCATCCGCGGAACGGGGATGTCTCCGCGGCGCGGTTCTCCCCACTGCGTGGTGGGGACTCCGCGGACGAACCACTGAGCCGAGGACGGCCGAAAGACGGTGATGTCTGTCGTGCCATCGCCGTTGTAGTCGCCGGGCAGCGGGACGTCTTCGCTGCCGGGGTTGCCCCAGGTGAGCGTCACGATGCCTCGGACGAACCACTGCGCTGTGGCGGGCCGGTAGATGGCGATGTCTGTGGCGCCGTCTCCGTTGTAGTCGCCCGGGATGGGGACGTCGCCGGGCTCTCCCCAGATCTCGGTGACGATTCCAAGGACGAACCACTGCCCTGACTCCGGGCGGTAGATGGCGATGTCCGTGGCGCCGTCGCCGTTGTAGTCGCCGGGGACCGGGATGTCCGCGCTGTTGGGAATCCCCCAGGTGGTGGTGAGGATTCCACGGACGAACCATTGCCCTGACGACGGGCGGTAGATGGCGATGTCTGTGGCGCCGTCGCCGTTGTAGTCGCCGGGGACCGGGATATCCGCGCTGTTGGGAATCCCCCAGGTCGTGGTGAGGATTCCGCGGACGAACCATTGCCCTGACGACGGGCGGTAGATGGCGACATCGGTCCGCCCGTCTCCGTTGTAATCAGCAGGGACCGGGATGTCGCCCGGAAGGCCCCACCCGATGGGCGCTCCGCCCTGGGGAAACCACGTCCCGGTGGCGGGGCGGTAGACCTGAACCGTCGCGGGCTCGGACGCCAGCTTCCTCAGGCTCTGCTCGGTCTCGTCGATGGCTTCGACCTCACCGCCGTTCAAGCATCCGGAGAGCACTGCGATGAGGGCCAACCACGGGGCGACGCGCTGATGCATGTGCGTCAGCATCGCGCATGCCCTCACTGCGACCCAAGTGGGCGCGAGAGTCGCGCGTCCTTTCGCGGGGATTCGAAGCGGGTAGGTCGCTCGTGACTCAGGCGCGTGCGGCCTGGGTGACGAGCCGGAGGGTGGCGATGGTGTGCCGCAGCGTCAGCCTCGCTGTCCCGTCGCTCACTGTCAGGGCTTCCAGGTCGCGCTCGCGGGCGTCGCAGAGATGGGCGCGCTCCACGTTGCGGCCCTTGAGCCGGATGTCGATTTCCCCAGCGATGAGGCGGTCTGCGTGCAGCCGCACGATGAGGCCTCGGCGGTCCGCGGCGGCCTTCACTGCGCCTATCCGGACGCGCTCGTCGCTGCAGGACACCCAGGGGTCTTCGACTTCCGGGGGCGTTCCTGCGTAGAGCAGCGCGTCGTGGTGCTGGGGCGCGCTGACGCTGCCGCCGATGGGGTGCGCGAGCACAGGGAGGAACCCGAACGCGCGCTCCTTGGTGGCGTGACGGCCGACAATCCACTCGAAGTCCCCGGCGGCGCTCGCGCTGACGGCGGTGGGCGCGTCCGGCCGCAGGGACAGGGGGCCGACGGCGACCCGCGAGAGCGCGGGCCAGAAGGTGGGCGAGTAGAGCTTCTCCGTCGGGCGGAGGACTTCGCCTCCCGCCGCGTCCATCCGCAGGGAGGTGAGCCCGGCGTTGAGCTCCATCAGGCAGGTGAGGGTCCGCCGCGCGGGCGGCAGGCCTTCGACGCGCAGGCGCAGGGCCGGCTCGTCGGCGCGGCACCAGACGACCCTGCGGAAGCGTTCGCCGTCCAGCCAGCAGTGCGCTTCGATTCGCAGCGCCCCGTCCTCCATGCGCGGGTGGAGCTCCGCGCCGCGATCCGAGGCGCGGTGGTGCCGGCGGAAGCTGCCTCCCGCGTATTCGTGGCCCAGGCGCCAGAGCCCGCCGCTGTCGCGGTAGAGGACGAGGTCCAGGCCCAGGCCGCGCAAGAGCTGCTCGCCCGCCGCGGTCGTCAGCTGGGTGAGGCAGCCGCCGCGCTCCTCGGAGAAGACCAGGGTGTACCAGGGCGTCTGCACGTGCAGCTCGCTGCCCCGGCGGAACCAGCGCGGCTCGCGCGGGGTGGGGCGGGGGCGCTCGGCGGCCGGGTTGGCGGGTTCGACGAGCGAGAGGGCGCGGGAGAGCCAGGGCAGCTGCTCGGCGTCCACCACGCGGTCCGGCGAGGTGCCGGTGATGAAGTCGTGGTGGTTGCTCAGCGCCAGGAGCTCCCAGGCGGACTCCAGCTCGTTCCGGTGCACGCCGGCGTAGGCTGAGGCGCGCTCCTCCGCGAGCAGGTGGCGCGCCGCGCGGGTGTGGGTGGTCTTCAGCTCCGGCCTGCTGGCGTAGAAGCCCATCCAGGAGGGGTTGGGGTCCACTTCCAGCACCGGCAGCTTCTCCCGGTGGCACTCGAGCAGGGCGAAGTAGTCGTCCAGACCCGCGACGATGACGTGCGTCCCGGTCTGCTGCCCGCGGCCTTCGTTGTAGCGCTGGACCAGGCTGACCAGCCCCTCGATGGGCGGGTTGAAGTCGCAGCCGATGGGACAGAAGAGGTACGGCGTCCGCGAGAGCGGCTCCAGCGCCCGGACGAAACCGTCCAGCTGGCGCCCGATGTGGCCTTCGTTGCGCCAGGGCACGCCGAAGAGCTTGCCGCTCCACCGGATGATGCCCAGGTGCGCCAGCATGTCGCCCTGGAAGTAGGTGAACGCGTTCCAGTGGCAGAGCACCTGCGCGCCCGCCGCGTCCCGCCACACGAAGTCCAGCGTCTCGAGCTCGCGCTGCAGGAGGTGGGCGGTGGAGCCGGCGAGCGGGAAGGTCCCCGGCAGGCGCCAGTCGGAGCCGACGAAGTGCATGCCGTCGATGCGGGTGACGCCCACCGCTTCGACGCCCGCCGCCCGCATCAGCGAGGGGAGCGCGGGCGAGTGGCCGAAGTTGTCCGGGAAGTAGGCGACGCGCGGGAACGCGTCGCTGCCGATGGCGCGCAGCCACTCCTGGCCCAGGAGGTAGTCGCGCAGGACGGATTCGGGGTGAGGCAGGAGGGTGTCCGGCGTGGTGAGGGACGCGCCGATGAGGCGCAGGCGCCCGGAGGCCAGCAGGGCTGTGAGCTCGTCCCTGCGTTCGGGATGGGCTTCCCAGTAGCGCTTGAGGAAGAAGACGCTCTCGACGGCGAAGACCCGGGTGGGCTCCGCCTTCAGCTCCTTGAAGAGGGCTTCGAAGATGGGCTCGATGCGCTCCCGGAAGTACTCATCCGAGGTGCGCAGCCAGTTGGTGTCCCAGTGGCTGCTCTCCTGGAGGACCAGGACCCGCTTGGCGCTCTCGGGGATTCCGAGGGCGCTTCGGAGGGCAGCCTCCTGCGCTTGGCTTGTGTCCATTATCGCCTCTCCGCCCGGGAGAGGATGACCTTGAGCCACTCGACGACCCGTTCTCTGGCGGGGCCTCTGGCGAGGAAGGCGGGGATGCTCCCTCCGGGCTCGGAGTAGACGGTGTACGCGACCTCGGCGAGGGTTTCGGTGACCGGCCGGATGAGCCAGGTGCCGCGGATGATGGGGATTCGCACGAAGCCGGGCTGGGGCGGCGGGCCCTCGTCGTTCCGGGTCTGGAAGGTGATGCGGCAGCCGCCCTCGGGCGTGGGTTCGCGGCGGACGTGCAGCGTGTAGTCGCGGTCCGCGACGATGGGCGTGGCGATTTGTTCGTACGTCAGGCGGTCCGTTTCCGTCTCACGCAGCGTCTGGCGCTTGCGGAAGCCGGCCTCCAGCGTGCTTGCGTCCTTGCCCCAGACGGCTTCGCAGAGGCGGGTAGGCGCTACGCTTGCGCGGGTGGTGGCGCGCACCTCTTCGAAGCCGGAGCCCGGGACGTCCCGCGTCTCTACGCGGACGCCCTCCTTGGATTCGAGGACTCTCCAGCTGGGGGCAGAGGAGGGGAGGATGAGGAGCAGCGCGAGGGATGGAGTCACTCGCGCGCTTGTAGCACCCACGCCATGTGTGCCCGTGAGCGGGGCCGGCGCGCTCGGCTGCTCTGCAGCGTGGCTTGCGTGCGCTCATCCGCGGCTGGGCGGGTGTTCGCGCGAATCTCGACTGTGCGCCTGGCGGCGCAATGACTCCCACACCGCGGGGTTGCCCCCGTTCGGTTCGAGCGTTGCGCCGTCAGGCGCATCGTCGAGACGTCGGCAGTGCGCTGGGGGCTCGGCGCAGGCGTGCGCTCTGCAGTGCTCGAGATGGCGGGATGGGGCGTGTGGCGTGCGTGGGTCTGCGCCGGGCCGGAGTGTTCGGGGGGGCGGGGTTCGGGGAGTGGGGTTCGGGAGGCGGGGTTCGGGAGGCGGGGGTTCGGGGAGGCGGGGTTCGGGGAGACGGGCCCCGGGAGGGCCGCAAGGGAGGGAGCGCGTTCGCGTTCGCGTTCGCTCGTTCACGGGGTGGGCCCGGGTTCGGGTTCGGGCGCGGGTTCGGGTCCGGGCGCGGGCAGTCGGTTGCGGGCCAGGGCGCAAACGACGGGCACTTGAGGTCGGCGACCGGACGAGCCGTGCGCGGTGTCCCGAACCCGAACCCCTGCCCGGGCCCGTACCCGCGAACGAACGCGAACGCGAACGCGAACGCGTGCTCCCTACCCTTACCCGAAGCCCGCTCCCCGAAGCCCGTCTCTCCGAAGCCCGCCTCCCCGAAGCCCGCCCCCCCCGAACACTCCGGCCCGGCGCAGACCCACGCACGCCACACGCCCCATCCCGCCATCTCGAGCACTGCAGAGCGCGCGCCTGCGCCGAGCCCCCAGCGCACTGCCGACGTCTCGACGATGCGCCTGACGGCGCAACGCTCGAACGCTCCAGGCGAACGGGGGGGAGGCGCCCGACGAAATGGCCGGCGAGCGGGCGTGCGCTTACGCGAAGAGCTCCAGCAGGTCCGCCCTCGTGAGGGCGGTGGCGGCCGCTGCTTCTCCCAGCGCGGCTTCGAAGAGGGCCCGTTTCTTCTCCTGCAGGCCGAGGATCTTCTCCTCGACCGTCCCCTGGGAGACCAGCCGGTAGACCATCACCGGGCGCTCCTGGCCGATGCGGTGGGCGCGGTCCGCTGCCTGGGCTTCGACTGCCGGGTTCCACCAGGGGTCCACCAGGAAGACGTGGTCCGCCGCGGTGAGGTTGAGGCCGGTGCCTCCTGCCTTGAGCGAGATGAGCATCACCGGCGGTCCGTCAGCATCCTGGAACCTCGCGGCCACCCCGCCGCGGTCCGCAGTGCTGCCGTCGAGGCGGATGAAGGGGATGTCCGCGGCTTTGAGCGCCGGTTCGATGAGGTCCAAAAGCGACGTCCACTGCGAGAAGACCAGGGCCTTGTGCCCGTCCGCCACCGCGGTCTCCAGCGCCTCTCGCAGCGCCTCCACCTTGGAGGAGCTCTGCGCGCTCTGGCCGGGGACGAGCGCGCTGTGGCAGGCCGCCTGACGCAGACGCAGGAGCGCCTCCAGGGCTTTGAGCACGCTGCCGCCTTCGCTGCCCAGGAGGCTGACCACCTCCGCGCGGGTGGCGGCGTAGACCGCGTCGTAGACGGAGCGCTCGCGCTCATCCAGCTGGACGTGGAGCACGGACTCGGTGCGCGGCGGCAGCTCCGGCGCGACGTCGCGCTTGAGGCGCCGGAGCACGAATGGCCGGATTCTCTTGCGCAGCTCCGCCGCCGCGCCGGCGCGCCCCTCCGCCACCGGGCGGGCGAAGCGCTCTTCGAAGTCCCGCCGGCCGCCGAGCAGCCCGCGGTTGGTGAAGTGCATCAGGCTCCACAGCTCTTCGAGCCGGTTTTCGATGGGCGTCCCGGAGAGCGCGAGCCGGAAGTCCGCCTGGAGCGCGTACGCCGCGCGCGCCACCTGGCTGTCCGGGTTCTTGATGGCCTGCGCTTCATCCAGGACCACCGCGCCCCAGGGCCGCGCGGTCAGCTGCGCCTGGTCCAGCCGCAGCAGCGCGTAGGTGGTGAGCGTGACGTCCGCGTCCTCCAGCGCGCGGGAAGCGCCGTGGTAGACGCAGACGCGCAGGGACGGACGGAAGCGCTGGAGCTCCGCGCGCCAGTTGGGCAGCACGCTGGTAGGGCAGACGACCAGCGTCCGCGTGCCGACGGCGCAGAGCGTCTGCAGCGTCTTTCCCAGGCCCATGTCGTCCGCGAGGATGCCGCCCAGTCCGGCGCTCTGCAGAAACGCCAGCCAGCTGACGCCCTGCCGCTGATACGGGCGCAGTGTGGCGGTGAGGTCCGCGGGCAGGGGCGCTTCGGGCAGCCGGTCAAACCCGTCCACCAGCGGCGCGAGGCGCTCCAGCCCCTGCGGGCGGGGCGCGTCCAGCGCGTCGCACAGCTCCGTCAGCTGCGGCAGGGCGTGGTTCGCCACGCGGCCCTGCGCCTCGCGGGCGTCCAGCAGCTGCGCCACGCGGGCGCCGTGCGCGTCCAGCCACGCGCGCGGCAGCGGCGCCCAGCCGCCGCCTTCGATGGGCACCAGCCCCAGCCCCTCCTGCCACGCCCGGAGCACCGACGCCGCTTCGACCGTGCCCTCCACGCCCCTGGCCCCTTCCACCTGGAAGCTGAGCGTGAAGGAGACCTCCGGGATGCCCGCCGCGGAGCTGCGCGCGTCCACCTGGAGCGACGGGCGCAGGCGCAGGTTCGGGCTCACCACGCCGGCCGCGTCGCCGGTGAGGCCGCCGCGCCACGTCCGCAGCTTGTCGGCGAAGCGGACCATCTCCTGGCCCTGCACCGTCGTCCGGCGGCCCGGGATGAGGTTGAGCGCTTCGCGCAGGTCGTGGATGAGCCGCTGCTCCGCGGGCTCATCGCGCAGCGGCGCCGCGCCGCGCAGGTAGACCATCTTCCCCGCGTCCACCCGGACGTGCGGCGGCGCGCCGTACACCAGCGTGGGCAGCACGGAGAGGCCGGAGTCCAGCTGGTTCAGCTCCAGGACGATGCGCGGCTTGAGCGTGCGGTCAATGGGCGGGAGCCGGCTGCTGCGCACCTCCACCGGGAAGCGGCGCGCGAGGTCCGGGAGGTGCCGGGTGGAGAGCTCGCCAATCTGCGCCGCGGTGAAGGTCCGCACGCTGGGCAGGTTCTGCAGCCAGGCCCCGGTGAGCGCGGTCTCTCCCAGCCGGCACAGCGTGTCCCCGCAGAGCGCCACGCCGGCGCTGACAAGCTCCGTCACCCGCGGGTCCTTCGCGATGCTCACCGCCAGCTCCTGCCCGCGGTCCTCCACCAGCACGCGCGGGAGCACCGGTTCACCGGAGACGGCCACCGGCTTCCCGTCGAGCAGGACGTTACGCGCGGGCTCCAGAATCTGCAGCAGCGCGTCCAGCTTCTCCGGCTGCATGGCGCCGCGCGTCTGCCGCTCCAGCAGGCGGTCCGCGTTCAGGTCGCACTGCTCCACCTGCAGCTTGGCCGCCTGCGCCGGGTCCGCGAGCAGCCCGGCCAGCGTTCCCTCCAGCTTCACCGCGCTGCCATCCGGCTGCGCGAGCTCCCGCGTCAGCTGAAGGCCGCGGTCCACGCGGGAGAAGCGGTACACCACGCGCGCCCAGCGGGCCGCCGCGGCGGGCACCGGCACGCTCTGCGTCTGCGACTGCTGGAGGGAGAGGACGGCGGCGACCACGTGTTCGCAGGGGTCCACCCTGCCCGGGCAGTCGCACTCCCACGCTTCGTCCGCGGGGTAGAGCACCGCGGAGAGCGCCACGGGACGGCCCGGGGCGCGGACGCGCAGGACAATCTCCGCGTCGGTCTGTGACTCCAGCACCACCTTGCCCGCGCGGGCGAGGTTGACGCCGGTGGACCAGATGCCGGGCTTCGCTTCCTTGCGGATGGCCTCCAGGAGCTGAACGAGGGTGGACATGGGGGAGGACCTTTAATCGAAGAAGCGGCTGAACGCGTTCCTGGCCTTCTCCTTCACTTGATCGGTCGACGGCGGCGAGAGCGCATTCAGCGAGCGGGCGGCGGTCTCCAGGAAGGCCTTGAGCGCGAGGAAGGGCTGCGACGCTTCGATGGCGTCGTCCACGCCCGCGCGGTCCAGCTCATTGAAGGCGACGCTGGAGATGAGGCGGGCGAACTCATAGCGGTTGAAGAACGTGCCCAGCAGCTTCTTGTCGTTGGCGTCCACCGCGGCGAGCACCCGGTTCAGCCCCTCGCGCTGGGCGGGGGTGGCGCGCGGGTCCGCCTGGGCGAGCAGGAGCGTCCGCTTGGCGTCCGCGGCGTCACCCTCTTCAAGCGCCAGGTAGGCCTCCAGGAGGTGGACCTCGAACGCCACCTCCTCGATGGTCTTCATCCGGGTGGCGAACTCCTTGGCCTCGGCGAGGTCGCACAGCTGGTGGGTGGAGTAGATGAACGCCTTCATCGCGCGCAGCAGCGGGGCGACGGGCGCCACCGGCAGCGCGTCCGGCTGCGTCCGGTAGGCCTCGTAGAGGACCACCTGCTCCGGAATGGGGACCGGTGAGCGCGGGTGGCTCTTGAGGAAGAACAGCCCGGTGAGCAGCAGCGCGTGGTCCACGCTGCGGTCCAGCTGCAGCGGCGGTCCCTTGCTCACCAGCGCGAGCAGCGGGCCGGTCACCGGCGCGAGCTGCTCATCCCGCCCGCTGCGCAAAAGCTCCGCGCCCTGGCCCTTCAGCTTGAGGAGCGACAGGCCCAGCCGGGCGGCGACGCGGGGGTCCAGCTCGACGGGCTTCGCGCCTTCCGGGCGGGCACCCTTCCCCCAGAGCGCGGAGGAGGCGCGCAGCACGGCCTGCACCTGCTCGCGGGCGGCGAGGACGTCTGGATCTTGGCCGCCCTGGGTGAGCGCCAGCTTCAGCGCCAGGTAGAGGTGGACGGAGGTGTGGTCCACCGCCTCTTTTAGGCGGGCCTCGTCGCTCTTCCTTCCGCACTGACAGGCCGTCAGCAGTGACGCCGCGACCAGCGCCAGTGCCTTCTGCTTCATGGCGCGTAGGTGAACTTCAAGCCGGTGTTGGGGTCAATCCCCGGCGAGGTGCTGCTGTTCACGTTGACCTTCACCGCGGCGCGCCCGCCGGGGAGCTCCAGCCAGGTGGTGGCGCCAGAGCCGCGCGGGGTGACTGCGCTGGCGGAGGACGTCATCGCCCCGTAGTGGAATTCGATGTTCCCGTTGGCGAAGAGCTTGGCCTGGAAGTTGAGGTTGGAGGTGTCCATCCCGGTGGTGGCGAGGCGAAAGCCCTCCCAGGAGACGATGGTGTACTCGTCGTTGGAGTTGGGCGTGCCGTCCGGGTCTTTCTGCAGCACCAGCACGGAGCCCGCGGTGCCTCCAGCCGGCGTGGTCGCCGCGAGGTCATCCCAGAACGGGGCGATGAGGCCGTACGGCTCCGTCCCTGCGGTGGGCAGCGCGAGGTTGCCGTTGAAGCAATTCGTCGGCGACGCGCAGGCGATGGCGCGGCCCGCCAGCCAGCCGTTGCTGCTCACCCAGAGCGAGCTCGCGGGGGTCCCGAAGAGCTTGACCGGTGTGGTGAGCGGGACGGCCGTAATGGCCTCGTTCGGGTCCGCCAGCGTGACGGTCACCGCGCCAGCGACGCCGGTCAAAGGCTCGAAAGCGCCGGCGGCGAGCTTGGCGGCGATGAAGGGGACGCAGGCGGTGTTCGCGGCCTTCGGCGTGCCCTTCTGGCCGTGGGTTCCGTAGGCCGTGGTGGCGGCGCAGGTCATCCCGCCGGTGATGCTCGAGGCGTAGAGGACGTCCGCGCGCAGCGGCTCGAACACCGTCGCGGCGCCCACGACGGCCGGGGTGGCCCAGGTGGACGAGGTGTACGCCGTCGTGCCCACCAGCAGCTTCACGGTCCCGGCGGCGTCCGGCAGCTCCAGCGTGCTGGGGTAGAGGTAGTCCACGGTCAGCCCGTCGCCGGCGCTGGCCGACTGGCCGAGCAGCACGCGGCCTCCGGCCGGGAGCACCAGCGAGCTGCCGATGACGTGCGTGTTGCCGGTGCTGAATTCCAGCGTCCAGCCCTTGAGGTCAATGGCCTGGGTGCTCTTGCTGGTCAGCTCCAGCCACTCGCCGGCGGTGATGCCTGCCGCAGGGGCGACGTTCGCCTCGGTGACGAGCACCAGTCCCGCGGCGAGCAGGTTGGAGGCGGTAGGGATGGCGACGTAGCCCTCGGTGCCCACGCCCACCAGGAAGATGTACGGGGTGGAGGAGGCCTTGTGGCGCGCCGGCAGGGGCACGGTGCCGAAGAGCGTGTAGGTGGTGCCCTCGGCGGGCGCCTGCTCCGGCGCGAGCAGCGTGTTGGCTTCGGTGGCGTCCACCACGCCGATGGAGGCGTTCGTCGTCGGCGCGGTGAGGCCCTGCAGCGTCTTGTACGCGAAGACCACCTTGCCGCGGGCGGAGAGCTGAGCCTGGAAGGTGAGCTTGGAGCCGGGGACCGTGTCGCGTTCGAAGTCCTGCCACTGGACGATGAGGCGCTGGTTGAGCCCGGCGCCATCCATCTGCACGAAGACCTTCGAGCCGGCGACGGCCTTGAGGTCCTCGAAGTAGGGCGCCACGGCCAGCGGCTCCAGCGCGGTGCCCGGGAGCGAGGCGTCATCCGTGCCGGTCTTCGCGGTGTCGCTCACCATGAACCAGCCATTGGCGGAGATGGAGAGGTTCAGCCCGCTCACCAGCGCGCCGTACACCACGCCGGTGAAGCGGGCGGGGAGGGCGAAGAGCTGCGCGCCGGTGTCGAGGTTGCTCGGCGCGAAGCCGATGTCCGTTCCGGTGGTGGAGATGTCGACGAAGGCGTCCCCCGCGACGTTCTTCTTCGCGTTGGGGATGTTCAGGACGTCGGTGCCGCCGGAGACGGTGTGGCCGGTGACGTCGATGGTCGCGCCGGAGGGGGCGGGGTCCGGCGTCAGGAGGATGCGCGCGGAGTTGGTCACCGCCACCGTCACGCTCGCCGGCTGCAGCGAGCCGCCCGCGAGGTTGTCCGCCAGCAGGACGTACTCGGTGGTGACGTTGGGGTGGACGGTCAGCGTGCCGGTGCCGACGGTGGCGCCGGAGGACTCCACCAGCGTGTACGCATTCTTCGCGTCCACCTGGAGGTGCCGGGCGTTGGTCACTTCCCAGGTGAGCGTCACCGCTTCGCCCGCGTTCGTGATGCTGGTCTTGTCTGCGACGAAGCGGACCAGCGCGACGGGGCCCACCGGCTCCACGTCCCGAGACCGGGTGACGTACCCGCCGCGGCGGTTGGTGGCGATGAGGGTCAGCTTCGCCTTCGCCGCGGGCGTGGGCAGTACGGCCTGGCCCTCGGCGACGTCCGTCGCGGTGGCGGCTTCGAAGAGGACCACGCCGTCCGCGGCCACCTGCACCGCGTCCGCGTTGCTCGTCTTCCAGGCGACCGTGAAGGCGCCGCCAATCTGCGCGAAGACCGGGCCTTCAAAGCGGTCGATGACGGGCGCCACGCCGACGTGGACGCGCACGCTCCGGTTCAGCACGCTGGCGCCGTCGGTGAGCGCGAGGTCATAGGTGACCACGGCGTCCTGCGGCAGGTCCGCCGGCAGCACGTCATCAAAGGTGCCCGCGGCGATTTTGGGCGCGTCCAGCTCGGTCAACAGGTCCCCGCGGCCGGCGGAGGAGAGGACCAGCTTCTGCCCACCGGAGGTACGCCAGGAGAGCTGCACCGGCGTACCCGCATCCGCGCCGGCGATGCTGGCCTTGAACTGGAGAATGCCGGCGCCCACCGTCACGGTGACGCGCGTGGTGCGGCCGTCGGCGGTGAGCTCGTAGACGGTGGTGACGTCCGGCCGCACGGTGAGGGAGCCGAACTTCCGGTTGCCGATGTCCACCGCCTGCGCGCCGGCCTTCAGCGTCACGCTCTGCGATTGCGGCGCGTTCCAGACCAGCGTGGTGCTCTGGCCGGGCGCAAGCTCCGTGGGCAGCGCGGCGAACAGGACGCCAGGTTGAGCCCTGATGAGGGCGACGGCGACGGCCGCCGCGTCAGAGCCGCCCGCGCCGCTGGCGTTGAGCAGGAAGACCGCGTCCTCCTCGACGGTCACCTCCAGCTCTCCCTGGGCGGTGTTGCTAACGCCGGTGAGAGCGCCCTTCCCCTGCTGGGTGAGCGTGAGCGCGGTGGCGTCCTCCACCTCCCAGCGCAAGGTCACCTTCCCGCCGGCCACCACCTCGGCCGCGGACGCGGTGAACGACTTCACCGTGGCGGCTTTCGGCGGGGGCAGCG
The DNA here is from genome assembly GCA_044230055.1 of Myxococcaceae bacterium. Taxonomy (GTDB): domain Bacteria; phylum Myxococcota; class Myxococcia; order Myxococcales; family Myxococcaceae; genus JBGART01. Next base: position 17,822 of record JBGART010000054.1, read on the forward strand.
AAGGCTCCACCGTGAAGCAGCCCGCCGCCAGCAGGACCGCCAGCAGCGCCACACACCCGAGCGTCTTGGTCGAAGTCTTCATGGGTCGGTCTACAGCGGGGTGAAGCGGTAGGCAGAGTTGGGAGTGACGACGGGCTGGTTCACGCCGATGACCTTGGCCACCTTACCGGTCGGGTCCTCCAGCCAGAGCGTGGCCTGGCCGCCGTTGATGTACGCGGCGGTGGCGCTGGTCATGGTGCCGAAGTGAATCTCCATGGCGCCGCCATCGAAGAGCTTCACCTGGAAGTTGATGCTGTCGGCGGCGCTCGCGAAGTGGGTGGACTTGTGCCACTGGATAATCCAGTGCGCGGTGGGGTTGGCCGGGTCCGCCCCCGCGGCAATCCGCTGCGAATAGATGTTGGAGCCCGCGTTGGCGTGGTTCAGGTCATCCCAGTACGCCGCCAGAATCCCGAACGGGTCCACGCCGCCAGGAGTCGTCTTGTTCGAGTAGAAGCAGAGGGTGCCGGGGCAGGCCTGCGTCTTGAAGGCGATGAAGCCGTTGGTGTTGACCGAGAGGCTGGTCACCGCCGCGCCGAAGTGGGTGAACGGCGCGCTGGAGATGTCCACCGTGTACATGGCTTCGTCGGTGTTCGCGCCCGCCGGGATGAGCGCGGTGCCGGTGGTGGAGATGTCCTTGTAGCTGACCGCGCGGGAGGACAGCCCGTACTTGAAGCACGCGGACGCCGTGCCCGGGCTGCCCAGCTGCTGCGGCGTCTGGGTGCCGAAGGGCGTGATGGACGTGCAGTTGAGCGGGTGGGCCACCGCGGTCGCCGGGTCTGTGGACACGAGGTAGAGGCCCAGGTCCGAACCGATGGAGGCGCCCACCGCGCCCAGGCCCATGCCCCATGTCGTGGAGAGGTTGTAGCTGCCCAGCTTGAGGCTGGCCGTGCCCGCGGTGTCCGGGAGCGCGAGCGCGGGCCCGTAGACGTACTGCACGGCCACGCCGTCGTTCTCGGCCGGCACGTTGCTCTGGCCCAGCAGCAGGAAGCCCTTGGCCGGGACGACGGTGCTGCCGCCGGCGGGCGCAAGGACGTGCGTGGCCGCGCCGAGCTCCAGCGTCCAACCGGCGAGGTCCACCGGCGTGGTGAGGTTGTTGAAGACCTCAATCCACTCGCCCGTGGCGGCGATGGGCGCGGCCGGGGACGGGAGCACCTCGCTGAGGATGAGGTCCCCGCGCTTGATGTACGAGGCCGCGGTGAAGGGGAGCTTCAGGTACTGAGAGCCAATCTTCACCCAGCCCACGTACGGCCCCAGCTCCTGAAGGACCGGGCCCACCGGAGAGACCTTGGGGCCGAAGAGCGTGAGGCTGCTGCCGCTGGTGGGCAGCGCGCCGCCGTAGGTGAACCCCATCGTCTTGAGCGGGCCCTGCGCGCCGATGGTGACCGAGGCCGCGGTGGTGGTGACCGTCTTGTACTCATAGGTCACCACGCCCTGCTGAGAGACCTGCGCCTGGAAGGTGAGCGACGAGGTGGCCTCCGCCTTCAGCTTCACGTCGTCCCACTGGACGATGAGCTTCTTCTCCGGCGCCTCTCCGACAATCTGCCAGTAGGCCGCGCCGTTGCCGAGCACCAGGTCATCCCAGAAGGGCGCCAGGAACTGCGTGTCGGCGTTCTGCGTGGGCATGCTCTCATTCGCCGGCCGGGTGGAGAAGAACGAGCCGAAGATGAAGAAGCCGTTGGTGCCCACGGTGACCGTGCCGGTGGCGCGCGCGCCGAAGAGCCAGGTCTCGAACTCGTTGGCGGGGATGACAAAGGACGCGGTGGTGTCGTCCGCGCTGGTGAAGGCGACCTTGGTCCCGGTGGCCTTGATGTCGACAAACCCGGTGGACGCCAGGTTCTTGTCCACGTCGAAGTGCGACAGCCCGTGGATGGGCGCGGCCGCGCCGCCGACAGTGTACGAGAGCGGCGCCGCGTTGCCCTGGAGCAGCGAACCGGCCGGAGCAGTGAAGGTTGCCTTGGTGGTGAGCGTGACCGTGCGCTTGGCCTGCACCACGTCGTTGAGCGTGTTGTCCGCGTCCAGCGTGTATTCGGTGTTTTCGTTTGGATAGACGTTCATCGTGCCGGTTTCGGCCGCGGGGCCGCGCACGCTGAAGACGGTGTACTGGTTGGCCACGCTGATTTTCAGCCGCCGGGCGCCGGGGATGTTCCAGGTCAGCGAGACAGGCGTCCCGCCGTTCAGCACGGCCGGCGCGTTGGCGTCGAAGGAGCCGAGCGTCGTCGTCCCCACCGGCGACACGGAGCGCGTCTGGCTGACCTCGCCGCCGCGCAGGTTGCGGGCGCGGAGGGTGTACGTGGTGGGCATGGCGGGCGTCTTGATGGCCACGCTGCCGGCGGCGGCGGTCGCCGCGGTGGGAGATTCGAACAGGACCGCCGAGCCCGCGAGCACCTGGACGATGTCCGCCTCCTGCGTCGTCCAGCTGAGGGTGAACGTCCCGCCGGTGCGGCCGTACTCCGGCACCGTGAGGGACGTGATGACGGGCGTGCCGGACAAGTACACGGAGATGGCCTTCTGCGCGCTCCCGCCGCCCTCCACCTCGGCGACCAGGGCGTACGCGAAGATGTCCGTCGGGTTGGCGCGCTCGGGGATGTCGATGGAGGTGGAGCCCTGCTTCACCTTGGCCGCGTCCGTCTCCGTGGCGACGACCTGGCCGGACGGCGTCTGCAGCGTCACCTTCGTGGCGCCCAGCGTGGTCCAGGAGATGACCAGTGGCGCGCCGGCCTTCGCCGCGGGCGGGTTGGCAGAGAGCGCCAGGATGCTGGGGGAGACGGTGACGGTGGCGGGCCGCTGCTCTCGGCCGACGGTGAGGACGTAGGTGGTGGTCTTCTCCGGAGAGACGCTGACTGCGCCGACGTTGCCCTGGCCCTTGAGGTCCACCGGAGCGCCGCCCTCAGGCGCCACGGAGACCGCCTTGGCGCCGGGGACGCTCCAGGCGAGCACCGCGGTTTCGCCCGCTGCGATGGACCCGGGCGTGGCGACGAAGAGAATCTCCCGCGGGCTGGCGGCCACGCTCACCTGCCGCGCCGCCGTGTCCACCACACCGCGGTCATTGCGCGCCGCAAGCACGAAGAGCGCGTCCGACTTCACCTGGACTTCGACCGAGCCCGAGCCGGGGTTGTCCACGCCCTCGAGGGCCACGCCGGTCCCGTCGCGCAGCTCCACGCGGGTGGCGTCCTGCGTCTCCCAGGAGAGGGTGACCTTCCCCGGCGCCTCGAGCGTGCTGGGGGTGGCGGTGAAGGAGAGGATGCGGGGCGCGGGCGGCAGCGGCTCCGGCTTGACGGTGGAGCAGCCGGCGAGCGCCGCCATCAGCACACAGAAGGGGAGGGAGCGGGTCATGGCGATCAAGCTCTCTTACTGCCGGGGAGTGAAGCGGTAGGCGGTGTTGGATTGGATGAAGGCTTCCTGGCGGCCGAGGAAGAGCGCCTGCGTCCCGGTGGTGCGCTCAATCCAGACCGTGGCCTGGTTGCCATCGCCCCGGTTCTCCGCGTTGCCGCTCGTCATCTGGCCGTAGTGGATTTCGATGACGCCGTCGTCGAAGAGCTTCACCTCGAAGTCCAGCGCGTCCAGGTCCACCGCGTCGAAGTCGTAGCGCGAGTAGTTGTGCCACTGGACCACCACGTGGGGGCGCGGGGTGGACGGGTCCTGTCCGGCTTCGAAGCGCCGGACGTAGACGTTGGAGTCCGGGAAGTCGTTCTTGTCCAGGTCATCCCAGAGGGGGGCGATGATGCCCACCGGCTCCGACGTGGGGCTGGCGTTGACGCGGTTGAGCAGGCCGGCGCTGGTGTACGTCTTGAAACCCAGCCAGCCGTTGCTCGACACGTTGAGGATGGACTTCGGCGAGCCGAAGTACGGAAAGGGGACGGCCAGCGTGCCCTTCCAGACCACCTCGTCGCCGGTGCCCGGGAAGAGCGCCAGGCCGTCCACCGAGACGTCGGCGAAGCGGGCGGGGATGGGCTCCATCAGGTACTCGAAGCAAACCTCATTCGCCTTCCCAGGCGTGCCGACGGAGGACATCCCCATCGCGCCGTAGGTCTGCTTGCGCACGCAGGTGGGCAGCGCGCCGGAGACGTCCACTGCCTTCTGCGGCGCCTGCACCGAAGCGCCCTCGGTGGCGGTGGTCCACTTCAGGGTGGAGAGCGCGGTGCCGGCGCCGGAGAGCGTCAGCGTGTCGCTGTCCTTGAGCGGCACGTCCGTGTACGCGCGCTCGATGGGGGCGTTCCCGTTCTCCGCGGGCACCATCGACTGGCCGAGCACCAGAATTCCGCCCGGGGCGATGCGCGTGCCCGCCGGCATCACGTAGCCCGTGGTGGAGCCGGTCGACTTGAGCTCCAGGCCGGCGAGGTCCACCTCGGCGTCCGTGGTGTTGGTCAGCTCCACCCAGCCGCCCGTGGAGGCGATGGAGGCAGCCGGCTTCGGCATGGCTTCGCTCAACGTGATGGCGTTGGGCTGGAAGACGCGCAGCGGCAGCCCGGCCACCATCGTCCGGTTGTTGGTGTTGCGGAAGAGCAGCGTAAAGACGGTGGGCTCGGTCACGCGGAGGTTGAACGCGCCGGTGATGGCGGCCTGCTCGTCCGTGAAGAAGTCCAGCTCCGTGTCCTCCACCAGCGTGCCCTGGTTGAAGCCGTACTGGACCGCGTAGAGGTCGCCCTTGAGCTGCGCGCCGACGGTGGCGCCGTTGCCCTTGCTCGCGGCGGGGCCGGCCAGCGTCTTGTAGATGAAGCGGAACTCGCCGCTCTCCAGCAGCTGCAGCTGGAAGGTGAGCTCGCTCAGCGGCTCCCCCGCCAGCGAGACCTTGTTCCACTCGATGACCAGCCGGCGCGGGAAGGCGGTGCCCTCCAGCGCGTAACGGACGCGGCCGTTGCCCAGCTCCAGGTGGTCCCAGAAGGGGGCCAGCATGGCGGGGGCGCGGTTGCCCATCTCGGTCAGGTTCACGTTGTCCGGCAGCGCGCCGTAGTTGGCGAAGGTGAGCAGGCCGTTCGTCGAGATGTAGAAGCTGCTGTACGACTTGCCGAGGAACGGGAAGCTGAACCCCGCCGGCGCAGTCAGCCGGGCCACCGCGTCCAGCTTGGTCGCGAAGGAGAGGGTGTTCACGTCCGGCGCGGCGTCGAGGTTCACGTAGCTGGCCGCCGCGATGGGCGTGGGCGGCCGGGACTGCGGCGCGCCGAGGATGCGCGTGGCGGACGCGCCCGCGAGGTCCCACGTCACCTCCGCGTTGACGATGCCCACCGCCACCGTCGGCGTCACCTTGATGTTGGCCGCGGTGGAGACGTCCACCGTCTTCTCGATGCTGGCGACGTCGCCCGCGTCGTTGAAGGCCTCCAGCACGAAGGTGGTGGGGACCAGCGGGTAGAGCGCGGTGCTGCCGGAGGCGACCTCGGAGGGCACCAGCGTGGTGTAGAGCGTGGCGCCGCCGCGGACTTTGATTCGGGTCCCGGAGGCGTTCTGCGTGGTCCAGGTGGCCATCGCCACGTCGCCGTAGGTCGGCACCGCGGTGGGCAGGTTGAAGGTGGTGACCGCGGGCACCTTCACCACGCGGACCTTCTTCGAGGCCGCGAGCGTGAGGCCGTTGTAGCTGGTGGCGATGAGCTCGAAGGTGGTGTCCTGGCCGACGGCGGGGGCGACGAACCGGCCCTGCGCGATGGCCGGGGCGCCCACCGCCGGGTCGAGCAGCACCAGGCCGTTGGCCTTGAGCGTGATGCGGTACGCGTTCACCGTGCTCCAGGTGACGACCACCGGGCGGCCGAGGGTGACGAAGTCAGGCAGCTCGAACGCGGTGACAGCCGGGCCGTCGCCCACGTAGCCGCGCAGCGTACGCACCTCGCTGGCGACGGGGTCCGTCGTGGACACCGTGAGCGTGAAGAGCAGCGGCAGGCCCAGCGGCGTGTTCTGCCCGGAGGCCAGCGTCTTGGGCACCTTCCACTCCAGCTTGCCTTCATCGAGCTGGGTGAGGTCGCTGGTGGAGAGCAGCTCGCCGAACGTGCTCTCGGTGAGCTTGAGCGACGCGGCGCCGGCGGTCTTCCAGTTGAGCGAGAGCGTCTGTTCCGGCTTGGCCGCGGGGGGGACCGCCTCGAACGCGACGATGGCCGGCCGGACCTTCACCGTCGCGTCGAGCTTGACGGTCTTGCCGCCGCCGGTACCGGTCAGCGTGTAGGTGGTGGTCCGCGCGGGCTGGACGCTCAGCACGCCGGTGGTGCCCGTCAGCGGCTGGACCTGGTCGCCGTACTGCACGCGCGCGGACATGGCGCCGGGCGCGGCCCAGAGCAGCTCAGAGCTGCGGCCCCCGGCGATTTCGGGCGGCACGGCGATGAAGGTCAGGTCGCTGACCGCTTCGCCCACGGCCACCTGGACGAAGGCCGTGTCGCGCCCGCCGGCGCCGCTCACCTTGAGCACGTAGTAGCTGGTCTTCCCGGGCGTCACCATGGCCGCGCCGCTGGTGGCGGAGCCGGTGGTGGCGATGGGCGTCCCGCTCTGGTCGGTGAGCGTGGCCTCGGTGGCGCGCTCCGCCTCCCAGGCCAGGTTCACGCTCTCGCCCGGGTTCACCTGCTTCTTGCTGGAGGTGAAGCTGAGGATGGCGGGAGGCGCTTCGGGAGGTGGCGGCGCGGGCGGCGGGGTGCATCCGACGATGCAGGCCGCGAGCAGCGGCGCAGACCATGCGGCGAGCCACTTCTTCATCGCTTCTCCTTCGGCGAAACGGGCGGTGCGGGCGGGGTTCGAAGCGCGGGTGGGACCCCCGCTCCACGAGTGTGGGCTTGTACGTTGCGCGCGCGGAAAGTGTCAATTGATTGGGGCGCGCGACCTAGAAGCCGGCGCCCAGCGACGCGCCCAGGTACGTATCGTCCATGTAGGCGCGGCGGAAGCGGGTGGCTTCGATGCGCAGGACCAGCCGCAGTCCCGTCGGCTCGTGGAGCAGCGGCCGGGCGCGGATGCCAATCCCATACAAGAACGTGGGCTTGATGCCGGAGACGGTGGTCTCTCTGCCGGACGCGCTCAGCACCGCGTGCTGGAAGGTGACGCCCCCGCCCAGCTGGAGGTACGCCGCGAAAGGGGAGCCCGCCCCGAACGGCAGGCCGAACGCCGGGGCCAGGGTGAAGGCGTGGTAGTTGGTGCCGACGGACACCTCCTGGGTGCCCTCCTTCACGCCGTGGTACAGCCAGGTGGCGTCCAGGAAGAGGCCTTCATGGAGCAGGTCGTTGCGGAAGAGCCGCCCGGCCTCCCAGGTGAGCCGCGCGCCCCAGCCGAAGCGCGGGGCCACGCCGCCGCCCTGGGACGCGTCCAGGAGGACCAGCGCGGAGAGCAGCTCCGCGGCGAAGCCCTTGCTGGGGTCGTCATAGTCGGTGAGAACCAGCGGTTCGTCGACGCCCGGGGCGTCCAACGTGGGCTGGCTGGTCTTAGGGCGGCGGAGGACTTCGCCCTCCTCGTCCGGGTAGGGGATGGGCGTGTCGTCTTGCGCCCAGGCAGGCAGGGACAGGGCAGCGAGGGTGAGCGCCAGCGCAAACGGTCTCATGGGTCGATGGCGGGACAGGTGGTGCCGCCGGGCGCGGACGCCGGGCAGTATTTGAGCTCCGCCCGGTCAACCTTCAGGCGGTCCAGGAACTGACTGCAGAGCCGGGTGCGCAGGTCGACGTCGGTGACGTGCTGCAACAGGACGTCCACCACGGTGGCGAGGTTGAAGCCGGACGGTGTGTTGACGTTCTCTGTGAGCAGCTGAGACAGCCCGCGCGAGGTGGGCGTTGAGTCGTTGTACGCGGCCAGCAGCGCGGACTGCATCACCTGGTGCTTATTGCCCTCGAGGGCGGCCTGGTACATCGAGGCGGCGAAGAGACCGCCGAGCTCATACTGGCGGCCCGTCCCGACGAAGGTGCCCAGGGTGTCCGAGGTGAGCGAGGTGTAGAGCCCCTTGGTGATGCAGTGGCTGGTGCGGGAGATGTCGCGGGCGGCGGCGGTCAGGTCCTTCTCCGGCAGCGACGCGGCGAAGAAGCGGGTGTCGCAGCCGTACGGGAGCAGGCAGGTGGCCGCGGCGCCGTGGTAGTCCGCGAAGCCCTCGTCGAGCGACTTGAGCAGGTTGAGCTGCGCGGTGGAGGCGCTCCAGTCGCTGAAGAGCGAAAAGAAGGCGGCGTCGTTCTGCACCCGGAGGTTGAAGATGCGGTGCGCATACTCGTGCGCCATCACGCCGCCGTTCATCGCGAAGGGCACGCGCTGCAGGGTCTTGAAGGGGAGCACCGCGAAGCCGTGGAGCAGCGAGAAGTAGAACGCGTTGTCGGTCTGCGGCTCCATCGACTGCGAGAGGTCCACGAAGTCGGCGAAGTAGAAGACGCGCGGGGCCTTCGCGCCTTCGAGGGCCTCCATCGGGACGCCCAGCGCCTTGAAGTACGTGTAGGCGTTTTCGAGGTTGTAATAGGTGGAGACCATCCCCCAGGTGTGGAAGTCCACCGGCCAGAGGAGGCCGTCCTTCTCCACGTAGCTGGCGCGGGCCGGGCCGCCGGTGTTCTTGAGCAGCACCTCCGGCAGCTGGGCGTCGGTGAGCGTGCCGTAGTCCACGGTCGTCTCGAGGACGATGCGCGCGTTGCCGGTCATGGACGCGACGTCACCCTTCATCTCCACCACGTCCTTCAAGGTCCGCAGGGTGACCGGCTGGACTTTGTAGACGCCGTCGGGCGCCTGGATGAACGCCATCATCTTGACGGGCGGGGTGGGGGTTGGGCCGCCACAGGCGAGGAGCAGGGCGAGCCCGAGGGGGCAAAGGCGCAAGACCATGTCGTCGTTCTACTTCAGAACGCGTACTCCGCGCCGGCTGTGAGCAGGCCTGAGGCGAGCGGTTTGGCCGGTTGCTCGCCGTCGGGCGGCGGGAGGACGTCTATCTGGAGCGCCGCGGCGAAGGAGAGCTTCAGCGCTTCGCCGAAGCGCACGGTCCAGCGGGTGGAGACGACGTGCGCGTGGCCCTGCGTGGGGACGTAGCGGTCAAAGGTGTAGCCCAGCTGGCCGCGCACGCGCCGGGTGAAGCGGTGGGCGGCGGAGAAGCGCACTTCAAACCAGAGCGGGGCGGCGGGGAGGCCGCTGACGGCGCTCGCTTCGCCCACGCGGTCGCTGAAGTGGCTGAGCGCGGCCTGTTTCTGCTCCTCGGTGAACTGGCGGCGCTCGGCGAGCGCGGTGGCGGCGGCGAGCAGCCGGTCCAGCTCGGCGTCGGAGAGCTCGCCCGCCTTGAGCGGGTCCTCGGAGTAGAGCCAGTAGCCGCCGCGCAGCGAGAGCTCCGTGTCCAGGTCGAGGATGGCTGTGACGCCGAGCTGCGGCTTGAGCACGGTCACCACGGAGCGCCGTCGCGCGGTGCCGAAACGGCCCTCCAGCGCCCGCGCCAGCCAGTGCGCGGTCACGCCTGCGCCGACGTCGAAGCCGTACTCGAAGAACCCAAAGCCGCCAGAGCCGTAGGCGGCGACCGCGTTGGCGCCCAGCGAGGAGGTGATGGACTTGTAGGTGAGCTCCGGGCCGAGGGTGACGGGCGTGATGGCCGGGGGGCCGCCGCTCAGGTTCGCCGCGAGCAGCCAGCCGCTGGGCAGGGCGTGGTCCACGCCGACGGTGAGCAGGTGCGCGAAGACGCTGTACGGGGAGGGCCGCGCGCCCGCGTAGCCGCCGGTGAGGAAGGTCTGGTCTTTCACCAGCTCCAGCTCGCCGAGGAGGCTGAGGCCGAAGTAGCCGCCGCCCGCGGTCACCTCCGCGGAGGCGCTGTGGGCGTGTGCCTTGGGGGCGAGGAGCGCGACCGCGATGAGCGCGAGGAATTTCCTTCGCAAGGAGCCTCCACGTTTCTTGACGCGCTGCGAGGCCGCTCTCTAAGGTTTCCGCCTTTCGCTGTCGAGGGGTCCATGGCCGCCAAGTTCATCTCCGAGGTTAAGCGCACCAACACCTGTGGGCAGTTGACGAAGGAGGACATCGGCAAGACCGTCGTCCTCTTCGGGTGGGTGAACAACCGGCGGGACCACGGCGGCGCGGTGTTCATCGACCTGCGCGACCGCGAAGGCCTCACCCAGGTCGTCTTCGAGCCGCACATCGCGAAGGAGGCGCATGACCTCGCCGGTTCGCTCCGGCTGGAGTTCGTCGTCGGCATCCAGGGGCAGGTCGTCTCCCGCGGCAGCAACGTGAATCCGAAGATGAAGACCGGCGAGATTGAGGTGAAGGCCAGCGAGCTGGTCATCTTCAACCGGTCAGAGCCCACGCCGTTTCCGATTGACGACCAGATTGACACCAGTGAGGAGAAGCGGCTCGCGTACCGGTATCTGGATTTGCGCCGCAAGCCGCTGCAGCAGTCGCTCATCACGCGGTCAAAGATGAACGCGATTACCCGCCAATACATGGTGACCCAGGGGTTTTTGGAGCTGGAGACGCCGTTCATGGGCAAGTACACGCCCGGCGGCGCGCGGAACTTTCTGGTCCCCTCACGGCTGAACGCGGGGAAGTTCTACGCGTTGGCGGAGAGCCCGCAGCTCTACAAGCAGCTGTTCATGGTCGCGGGGTTTGAACGGTACTTCCAGATTGTGAAGTGCTTCCGCGACGAAGACCTCCGCCTGGACCGCCAGCCGGAGTTCACGCAAATCGACGTTGAGATGAGCTTCGTCTCCCAGGACGACGTGTTCGGGGTGATTGAGGGGCTGATCAAGAAGCTCTGGGGCGAGGTGCTGGGCGTGGACATCCCCACGCCGTTCCGCCGGATGGACTTCTACGAGTCCATGGACAAGTACGGCAACGACAAGCCGGACCTGCGGTTCGGGCTGCCGCACGTGGTGTTGACCGACCTCATCAAGAAGCACGGCGCGGCCGGTGGCGTGCCGATGATGACGGACGCGGTGGAGCAGCGCGGCATCGTCAAGGCGATGGTGATTCCGGCGGACAAGGCGCTCTCCCGGGCGGAGAGCGACAAGCTGGAGGAGTACGTGAAGGGGATGGGGGCCAAGGGTCTGGCCCGCGCGAAAGTGGGCGAGACCGGCGAGTGGACGCAGTCTCCGCTGGCGAAAACCATCTCCGCGGAGCTCCGCGTCGCCATCAATGAGGCGTGCGGCGCGAAGAGCGGGGACCTCTTGCTCTTCCAGTTCGGCCGGGAATCGCTGGTCCACACGGTGATGGCGAACCTGCGCGTCCACCTGGGCAAGAAGCTGGGCTACATCCCGGAGTACGGGCCGGGCGGGCAGTGGAACTTCCTCTGGGTCGTGAACCCGCCGCTGTTCGAGTACGACGAGGACTCGAAGACCTGGGCCGCCGCGCACCACGCGTTCACGCGGCCGCATGATGGGGACGTGCAGTACCTCAGCAGCGACCCGGGCCGCGTGAAGTGCCACCGGTATGACGTGGTGCTGAATGGCTTTGAGATTGGCGGCGGGTCCATCCGGCTGCACGACCCGCAGGTTCAGTCCGAGGTCTTCAAGGCCCTGGGCATTGAAGCGGAGGAGGCGAAGGCCAAGTTCGGCTTCCTCCTGGATGCGCTCAAGTTCGGCGCGCCCCCTCACGGCGGGATTGCCCTGGGTATGGACCGGCTGGCGATGCTGCTGACCGGCGCGGAGTCGCTGCGGGATGTGATTCCGTTCCCGAAGACCCAGAAGGGCACGGACTCCATGACAGGCGCCCCGGGCGATGTGGATGAGCGGCAGTTGCGCGAGCTCCATGTGCGCAGCTCGCTGCCGCCGCCGAAGGGTTAGGCCGCAGAACGTCAAAGACGCTTGCAATTTCGGGCGGTTTTGCGGCGCCTGACTGACGCAACCGGTTGAATTCAGTGAATGTGGATCCGCGAAACTCTGCGGGTCCTGGGGTTGATAACTCCGGGAGACTCTTCCTTGGAGAACCCCAGTGATTCGTCTGCCGCCTCCTGAAGCCCTCGTTGCAGGACTCAACGCCACCCGCGCGGGGTTCGAGCGTTCCGCCGCGGAGGCGGTTCGGCTGGTGGACTCCGGAATCCGCAAGGGTGACTTCGCCATCTATGCGCCCTCCGCCCAGATTCGGGCAGGCAAGTCGCTCTTTGATGGCGTGGGGGAGCGCGCGCTCTCCGTAGAGGATCTGCGGCGGCGCTCGGCTCACGCGGACCTCCTTGTTGGAGACCCGCGCCGTGGGGGTGTGTTCATGCCCATCAGCAGCAACATGGCAGCCCTTTTCGCCGCGGGTGCGCTCCGCGCAAAAGGCGACACCGCCGCTGTCCACAGCCTGATTGACCAGTTCCGGAGCATCGTGGCGGATTCGGCCCTGTCAAAGGTCGCCAACGCGGCGGACCCGCTCTGGTCGCGGGTGTATGTGCCCGAGCTCTTCGCTGCGGCCCCTGACAATGTGAAGGTCGCCGCGGGCCTCATTGACCTTGGGTTGACCCCTGCGGAGATTCGCCGCGTGCCGTGGGACAAGGTGGACCTCGCAAGCGGTTACTTCCATGTGCCCGGCGAGGAGGGCGCGGAAGGTCGCCTCGTCATCGTGCCTCCGGAGGTTCGGGATGCGCTCATGACCGTTCGCACCACCGCACGGCCGCGCGCTGCCGATGCCGCGTTGGCGGAGTCCGCGCTCTCGCGCGCGGGTGAGATGGGCCCCAGCCTCGCGGAGCACGTTCACAATCAGGTTCCAGCGCTCGACGTGGCACTGAAGCTCAATGGGCTTGGCCTGAACAACCGGGAGGTATTCGGACTGAAGTGGACGGACGTCGACCTCAAGAAGGGCGTTCTGCACGTGGGCCCGGGCGACAAGACGATTCCTGTGTCGCGCGAGCTGGAAGAGGCGCTGCAGAGCTTGCGGTCTGAGCTGCTTGTGGGCACGAATCTGGCTGAGGCGTTCGTCCTGCCGCCCCGCGGCGTGCTCGAGGAGAGGATGTCGCGCTATCTGCGCCGGCAGGAGGAGATTGCGGTGCGGGACGCAGCGGAGGCGGCTCGCGCGGAGGCTGCCAGTGCAGAGCGTGCGGCTGCTACGGAGAAGCCGGCTCCGGCTGTCGAGGCCGCTCCCGTCGAGGCCGCTCCGGTTGTCGAGGCCGCTCCGGTTGTCGAGACCACGCCCGAGGCTACTGCCTCCGGCAAGTTCTGGAACCGGCAGAACGCGGCGCTCGGCGCGGTGGGGCTGGTGAGCGCGGCCGGGCTTGCCTACGGCGCGACCCGGCTGTTTGGCGAGGATGAGAAGAAGCCCGCTGCGGATTCGATCGGCTGGAGCGCCGTCGAGGCGCGGTAGCCCTCGGGGTGTGGGTGCCAGCCGGGGACAGGCAACTTTTCCTGCGGCCGCTCTGCGTCGCGTCTGAGGGTGGGCTCGCGGAAAAGTAGCCTGTCCCCTCCCTCTTGCTGTGGTTCGTCTTTCGGTTCAGCATCCACGGCCGGATGGGGACCCCGGGGACTGCGCTTGGTGTTGTGGGCGTGGATTCGCTTCCGCCGCTTTCTGCTGCGGCGCGCGCGGCGGAGGATGAGCTGCGCGGGATTGTGGAAGGCCGGCTCTCTTTCGCGGACCAGGACCGGCTCTCGTACTCGCGGGACATGTGGCCGAAGGCGCTGCTGTGGATCCGCGAGGGGCGGATTCCTTCGCCTCCGGATGTGGTCGTTTGGCCTCGCAGTGAGGACGAAGTTGTTTCGCTCATGGCCCTGGCCCGGCGGCATCGCCTGGCGGTGGTTCCATTCGGCGCGGGCTCTGGGGTTTGCGGCGGGACGGTGGCGCTTCGTGGGGGGATTGCCCTCGACTTGAAGCGGCTGGAGCGGGTGGGGCGCGTGGACCGCGACCGCCTGTGCGTTGACGTGGAGGCCGGCGTCATCGGCGAGGTGCTGGAGCGGAACCTGAACGCTCAGGGCTTCACGCTGGGGCACTTTCCGTCGTCCATCTACATGTCCACGCTCGGCGGGTGGCTGGCGGCTCGCAGCGCAGGGCAGCTGTCGAACCGCTACGGGAAGATTGAGGACATGGCGCTCTCGGTCCGCGCCGTCACGGGCGCCGGGGAGCTCCTCGTCACTCCGGAGCGGCCCTCTCGCGCGACGGTGGACCTGATGCCGTTGCTCGTCGGCTCCGAGGGGACGCTGTGCGTGTTCACCGGCGCGCGGCTGCGGGTGCATCCCAAGCCAGAGGCGCGGCGGTTCCGGGGGTTCAAGTTCAAGACCGTGCAGCAGGGGCTGCAGGCCATCCGGCACCTGTTCTTCGCCGGGCTGCGGCCGGCAGTGGTGCGGCTGTACGACCCGTTCGACACCGCGCTGGTGGGCCGCGAGAAGCCGCTCCATCCGTCGAAGACGCCGCCTTCGCTCAAGAGCCCGCTCTCCGCGGACGTGCTCCCCGCGGCGCTGCGGCAGCTGAGCCCCCGCGCGCTGACCAACCCGGTGCTGCTCAACAAGGCGGCCAAGCTGCTGCGGCACTGCCTGCTCATCCTGATGTTCGAGGGCGAGGAGAAGCGGGCGGACTCCGAGGAGAAGGCCGCTCGGGCGCTGTGCCTTCGCGAGGGTGGCGAGGACCAGGGCGAGCAGCCCGGGAAGGACTGGTTCAAGAAGCGCTACGACGTCTCGTACAAGATGTCGAAGGTGGTCGACAACGGCGCCTTCGCGGACACGATGGAGGTGGCCGCGACGTGGGACAAGGTGCTGGATGTCTATGCGGCCGTCCGCTCTGCCTGCGCTCCGCTGGCCTTCGTTCTCTGCCACTTCTCCCACGCGTATCTCGAGGGGTGCTCTTTGTATTTTTCGTTCGTCGCCTCGGCGGATGGCGAGGAGGGGCTCACCGGGCGGTATGACCGGTTGTGGGCCGCGGCGCTCCCGGCGGCGATGAGGGCAGGCGCGACGGTCAGCCATCACCACGGCGTGGGCCTGCTCAAGGCGGACGCGCTGCAGCGGGAGCTCGGCACGGGCCGGCAGCTGCTCTTCGCGCTCAAGCGGGCGCTGGACCCGGATGGGGTGCTCAACCCCGGGAAGCTCGGCCTGTGACCGAGGGGCTCTCCAGGGCGCTGGGGCAACTGGTGGGCTCGCGCTTGCGGCTCGAGGGCGGCCGGCCTCACGTCGAGGTGGCGTCGGAGCGGGAGCTCTTGCGGTTGATGGAGCTGGTGGCGGAGCACCGGACGTCTTTGGCCGCGCTGGACGTGTCGCTGAGGCGGTTGAACGAGGTCGGCCCGGTGGACGCCACGAGCAGCCTGGTGGAGGCGGCCGCGGGCTGCACGCTGAGCGACATCGAGGAGCAGCTGGCGCCGGTGGGGATGAGCCTCGGCCCACTCTCTCCGGGCATCTTGCAGCTGACCTTGGGCGAGTTCCTTGAGGGACCTCACGCCGGACTGCGCGCGGTGCGCGGCGGACGGCTGGAGCCGCTGAACCTGGCCTTACGCGCGTTGCTCGCGGATGGAAGCATCTACCGGTCGCACGCCTCTCCGCGCAGCGCGGCCGGGCCCCGGTTGGAGGCGCTGCTGCTCGGCGGGCAGGGGCGGGCGGGGAGGGTGTTGGGCGCGACGCTGCGGCTCTTCGCGCGACCGACGTCAGGCCGCGAGCTGCTGCTCGCCGCGTCCGAGCCGTCTTCGCTCATCCGCGCGCTCCGGCTGGCGCTCTCTGACGGCGCGTGCCTCTCCCGCGTTCGCCTCTGGCTGCGCGCGGGCGGGGCGCTGGCCGAGGTCCGGGCAGTGGGCAACCCGGAGAGTGTGGTGAGGGACCTCGCGTCGGTGGAGCAGCGGTCAAGGGAATCCGGCGGTCGCACCGAGGCCGCCTCCACCGCGCCTCCGCTCACTGGTGAGCGCGAGGAGCGAGAGCTCACCTGGGACGCGCTCTCGCCGCCTCTGCGCGCAGGGGCCACGCTGGTGCTGCATCGGCTTTCCATTGACACGGTGCTGGCCGACGTCCCGAAGGGCCTGGTGGAGCCCGTGGTCCCTGACACTTCCAGCGCGGAGCTCTGCGCGCGCATCGTGAAGGGCGTGGATCCCGGCGCGCTCTTCGGAGGACTCCCGTGAGCGCTGATCTCAACCAGCACCGCCAGGCCTACGCGTACTGCGCGTTCTGCCCGAAGGTCTGCCGCTTCGCCTGCCCCGTCTCCGAGAGCACGCACAGCGAGACGACGAGTACCTGGGGGAAGATGACCGAGGCGTACCTGGTCTCTCAGGGTAAGCGGCCGGTGGACGAGGGCGGGGCGAAGGCGCTCTACGCGTGCACCGGCTGCATGCGCTGCCGGACCTTCTGCCACCACGAGAACGAAGTGGGCTTCGCGCTCTTCTCCGCGCGGCAGCTGGCGCTGGACAGCGGCGAGGCCCCGAAGGGTGCGCTGACCACGCTGCGCACGTTCGCGGAGCACGGCAACCCGTTCGGCCGGGACCTGGGCGCGGAGGTGTCCGGGTACCGCGCGGAGAAGCCGGTGCGGCACTCGTTCTTCCCGGGGTGCAGCTCGCTGGTGAAGCACAAGGACCTGGTGGACGACGCGATGGCGGTGTCGGAGGCCTTCTCCGCGCGGGTGGGCGTGAGCCGGGCCAGCGCGCGCTGCTGCGGCTATCCGCTCTACGCGGCGGGCGACGTCACCGCGTTCCAGGCGCACGCGGAGCAGACGGCGGCGGCGCTGGAGGAGTACCCGGAGCTGGTGGTGCTCGACCCGGGCTGCGCGTACACGTTCAAGGTGGTCTACCCGCGCTTCGGCGTGAAGCTGTCCGTCCGCGTCAGCACGCTCTACGAAGTGCTGGCCGCCAACGTGGACCACGCGCCGGCGAAGCCCAAGCTCCAGACGCCGGCCGCCTACCACGACGCGTGTCATCTGGGGCGCGGGCTGGGCCAGTATGACCCGCCGCGCCGGCTGCTCGCCGCGGCAGTGGACCGCTGGCGCGAGGCGCCGTCGATGGGAACGGAGGGCGGCTGCTCCGGCGGTGGCGGGCTGTTGCCCAGGACGCTCCCGGAGGTGTCGGTGGACGTGGCGAAGCGCGAGTCCGCGCGGCTGGCGCCGGATGGGGAGCGGATTGTCACGGCGTGCCCCACGTCCCAGCGGATGTTCCAGCGGGCGGGGAAGGAGTCGGAGAATCTGCTGTCCGTGCTGCGCCGGTGGCTGGCACAGTGACGGCCGCCATGAAGACCTTCCTCGTCGTCAATCCCCAGAGCGCCAACGGCCAGACCGGCAAGCGGTGGGTGGAGCTCTCCGCGAAGATGGGCGCGGCGCTCGGTGAGTTCGGCCACGCGTTCACCTCGGGGCCCATGGAGGCCGCCCGGCTGGCGCGCAAGGCCCTCGAGGACGGCTACGAGTGCATCGTCGCGGTGGGCGGAGACGGCACCGTCAACGAGGTGGTGAACGGGTTCTTTCACGAGGGCAAGGCGCTCAACCCCAACGCGGCGCTGGCCGTGTTGCCGCGTGGCACCGGCGGCGACTTCAAGCGGACCTTCGGCTGGGACAATGAGCTGGAGCCCGCGCTGAACCGGCTGAAGACGGACCGCACGGAGCCGTTCGACGTGGGGCTCCTGGAGTACACCGGCCATGACGGGCGGCCGGCCTCGCGCTACTTCGCCAACATCTGTTCCTTCGGCGTGAGCGGGCTGGTGGACCAGGAGGTGAACCGCTCCAGCAAGGCGATGGGCGGCAAGCTCAGCTTCATGCTGGGCAGCGTGAAGGCCCTGCTCAAGTACTCGGACCGGAAGGTCCGTTTTTCCCTCGACGGCGGCCCGGAGCAGGCGCTCGACGTCACGACGTTCTCCGTGGCCAACGGGCGCTACTTCGGCGGCGGGATGCTGGTGGCGCCGGAGGCCAGCACGTCCGATGGCCAGTTCGACGTCACGGTCTGGAGCGGCTACGGCCTGATGGACTTCGCGCTCAAGTCGAAGGCGATTTACGATGGCTCGCACATCCATTTGCCGGGGACGCGCCGCTTCCGCTGCAAGGCGCTGCGGGCGCAGAGCGACGCAGAGGTTCTGCTCGATGTCGACGGGGAGCAGCCGGGGCGGCTGCCGTGCTCGATGAGCGTTTTGCCCGCTCCCATTCGCATCAAGGTCTGACCGCGTCGAAGCTGTCGCGTTCGTCTCGAGCGGGGAGACCGGCAACAGCTCTTCTCAGTGCGTCGCCCCCCCGCTCGCCTCGAGGAGGAGACCGGCCCTGGCCGGCCATTTCGTCGGAGGAACAGCTCTTCTCAGTCCGGCGCCTCCCCGATCGCCTCGAGGGGGAAACCGGCCCTGGCCGGCCGTTCGTCGGAGGAACAGCTGTTCTCAGGCAGGCGCCTCCCCCCGCTCGCCTCGAGCGTTGCGCCGTCAGGCGCATAGTCGGGAGGTGGCGCAAACCCACGCACGGCACTTTGCCGGTTTGTTTCGAGCAGAGCGAAGCGGCCCATGAGCCAAGCTTCGGAAGCACTGCCGACGTCTCGACTATGCGCCTGACGGCGCAACGCTCGACGCGAGCGGGGGGCAACCCCGTGATGTGGCAGCCCCTGGTGAGCTGTTCTCTAGGAGGGGGGGACGCGGTTGACCCGCGACATTTCTAGGGGCTAACTCGCTTGAGACATAGCCGGGGTCCGAGGCCGCGCACACACTGGTGTCTTTGTACCCGTCTAGGAGTTTGGTCCGGGGAGGCTGTCCACATCTCATTGGTGACACGCTCGCGTGATCCCGCTCAGGAGCCATTTCGCTCTTTGACCCTCCCTGGCCCCGGAGATGTTGTTTGGCTGCACTGCCCTGCGGCCTGGTTGTCGTGTACCCACTCGGGCAGTGCAGCTTCCCAACCCCTTGAACCTCCGTGCTGCGAGTTAGTCAGGAGCGTTGCGCCGTCAGACCCACGCACGGCACTTTGCCGGTTTTGTTTCGAGCAAGAGCGGAGCGGCCCTGAGCCAAGCTTCGGAAGCACTGCCGACGTCTTCCATGAAGAGGTCGCCTCGTGTCAAGCAGAGGCCCCTCCGGAGCATTGCCCTGACGTCCGGTGCATCCGAGAACTCGTTCCGCCACGCTTCCATTCGCACTTGGTGGATGCCGCCGTTGCGGCTCCGTGCACATTGGGCTCCGTCCTGCTCGGGTGCTGCTATCTCGACTTCGAGCTTGTCTGCGCTCTAGACGTCTCTCGCAGTCACCCGGGCAAGGCGGTTCGTGGTTCTCGGTTGCCCGGGCGCCACGGCGACGCCTCGGAGCGGTTGTCTGCCTTCTTTCCTTCCCTTCAATCGTCTGTCGCTTCAGGCGACAGCAGTATTTCCGGTTTTGCCTGACAGCACGTTCTGACGCCCGCTCCTGCGAGCGGGAGTTGCCCGCGCAAGCGCATACCTGCCCAGCGCCTCGCGGCGAGGATGCAGTCCAGGGTCGCGTAGCGACTTGCGAAGCCCTGGACGGCACCGCAGACGCGAGGCAGCTCGGGTTCTGCAATCCCGTCCCATCTTCGCGGAGTCCACACCTGGCTATCCCGCCCGTTTCTTCGCCTGGCGTAGCGGCTCGTACACCTCCCCCGTCACCCACAGTCGATGCATCAGCACCGCCAGCTTGCGCGCCACCGCCACCTTCGCCCGCTTGCGTGCGTTCCTTCCTCCCCTCTCGGCGAGTTTCAGTCCCCACCTCCGTAAATCGCTGTCTGCTCGACAGCGACCCAGGATGTAGTTCGAGCACTGCACCAGCAGTCGTCTGAGCAGTGGGTCGCCCGCCTTGGTGATTCGCAGCTGGGGGTCGGAGTTGCCGGATTCCTTCTTCCTGGAGCGCAAGCCCACGAACGCCCCGACTGAACGGCTCTTCTTGAACCGACGCTTGTCCTCGAGGGTAAGCAGGAAGACAAGCGCCGTTAGGTGGCCGACGCCTGTCGGCTGCGAGATGGCTTCCACCTCGGGATACTTCTTCGCCAGCTCGACTATCGTCTTGTCCGCCGCGCGGATCGACTCCTCGACCGCCTCCAGCGTGTCGAACAACGGCTCCAATGCCGGCTTGAGCTCCTCGGGCACCGATGCACGGGCGTTGCGGTAGAAGGATTCCGCCGTGCACTTCGGAAGCCGGCTTCCCATCGACTTCACCATCCCTCGGCAAGTGCTGATCAACCGAGTCCTCGTCTGTACAAGCGCGTCCCGCGCCTTCGGCACGGATAGATCCGCTTGCGCCTCCATCCCCCGATGTCGCACCGGCGCCAACAGCTTGATGTCGACCCGCCCCAGTCGAGCCAGGAGCTCGGCGTCGTTGTCGTCGCTCTTCGAGTCGTTCTGAGAGATCAGCTTCACCCGACGCGGGTTGCTGACGACAACCTCGTGCTCCATCTCCTTGAGCAGGGTGGAGACCCATCTCGAGTGCGTACCGGCCTCCATCACCACCCGGACCTTCGGCCGACGGAACCATCTCTCGAATTCCTCCCGCACTGTGCGGATCGGCTTGCACCTCTCCCGTCGCCCGTCGGGGTGGATGATGCACAGAGCCGTCGTGGTGTCGCCTAGATCGCATCCAACAGTCGTCGTGATAGGACTCGTCATGGTCGCCTTCTCCTTGCACCTTGAGTGCGCTCAACCGGCTTTTTAGCCGGTTGGAGGAGGCGACCTCTTCATCCCATCTCGACTATGCGCCTGACGGCGCAACGCTCGACGCGAACGGGGGGGCTCGTCCCCGCAATATGGCCCTAGGTCTTCGGCGCCGGGCCGCTTCGCGGCAGCGAGAGTGTGAACACGCTGCCCCTGCCCACCACGCTTTCCACGGTCACTCTTCCGCTGTGCAGCCCGGCCAACCGCTGGGCGATGGAGAGCCCCAGGCCGGTGCCGCCGAAGCGCCGGGTGTGGCCGCTCTCCGCCTGGCGGAAAGACTCGAAGATGAGCCGCTGGTGCTCCTGGGCGATGCCCACGCCTTCGTCCTTCACCTGGAAGTGCACCCAGTCGCCCTCCGCCCGCGCGCTCACGTCCACGCGCCCGCGCCCGTCGCTGAACTTCAGGGCGTTGGAGATGAGGTTGGAGAGAATCTGCCAGACGCGCGCCGGGTCCAGCCGCGCGGTGAGCGCCGGGTCGCACTTCTCCACCACCAGCTTGACGGCGCTGACCTCCGCGTCGGAGGAGAAGCTGCTCTCCACCCGGTCCAGCAGCTCCAGGATGGGGACGTCCTTCATCGAGAGCTCTACCGCCACCGACTCCAGCTTGGAGCTCTCCAGCACGTCATCCACCATGCGCAGCAGCGCGCGCCCGTGGGAGGCCACGTCGCGCAGGTGGCGGGCGGCCATCGAGGGGTCCCAGTCAATCTTGAACGTGGACTTGGCGGCGAGCGTGCCCTCCTCGCTGCAGGCAGGACAGGCGACCGACGGGTCCACCTTCTCGCCGGGATCCAGCTCGAAGATGCGACCACACGCTGCGCACTCCGCGCCGTCCAGCGGCGTGAAGCAGCCCAGCAGGCCCTCGGGCAGGTTGATGATGCTGTTGAGCGGCGTGCGCAGCTCGTGCGACACGTTGGCGAGGAACTCGCTCTTGAGCCGGGAGCTCTCCTCCGCGCGCGCCAGGGCGCGCTTGAGCTTGTCGTAGAGCTGGGCGTTGGTGAGCGAGATGGCCGCCTGCGTCGCCAGCATGGAGAGCAGCTGGACGCGGTGCGGGGAGAAGGCGCGCGCCAGCTTCTGGTTCTCCAGGTAGAGCACGGCGACCAGCTCTCCGCCCTGGACGATGGGCAGGCCCAGTGCGGACCTCAGGTTCGCCGCGCGGACGTGCGGGTCTTCCTTGAAGCGCTCGTCGGCCAGCGCGTCATCCACCACCAGCGGCTGGCGGGTGCGCGCGGTGAACTGGACGATGGACTCCGCGTGAGACGTGGTGGGCGGCGGCCGGGCGGCGGCCTTGTCCGGCACGCGGGACGCCGCGCGCGGGTGCAGCTTGCCGTCCTCCCAGAGCAGGATGGCGCCGCCGTCCGCCCCGGCGCTCTCCAGCATGATCTCCAGCATCCGGTCCTGCAGGGTCCTCACTTCGATTTCGCGGGAGAGCGCGTGGGAGGCCTTGAGGACCGTCTTGAGGTCCAACCCGTCGCCGGTGCCTGTCGACGTGGTGGTGGCGCCGGTGCTGTCCTCCTTGTTTGAGGCCTGCGCCGTGGGCATGGCCGCGCCCTTGAGGCTGGGGTAGGTGCGCCGCAGCTGCTCCACCTTGGTCCACGCGCCCCAGCGCGCCCAAGCGCCCAGGGCTTCCTGCAGGAAGCCGCGGGCTTCGAGGTTTCGGCCGGCGGCCTCGCACGCGCGCGCGGCGAGCTCGTACGCGAGGGGCTCCAGAATGGGGTCATGCGCCTGTTCGCGGGCCAGGCGCGCGGCCTCTTCGTAGCCGCGGCAGCAGGCGTCCAGGTCTCCGGCCACCCGCGCCAGGTCTGCCCGCAGCATCGCCACCATGTGCTGGAAGTTCATCGGCGCGTCCGCCGCGTACTTCACCAGCCGCTTCAGCGTCTTCCCCGACAGCTTGCGCGCGCGCGCCTGCTCTGCGGGCGTCAGGTTTGCCCAGTCGCTGAGCGCGCCCAGCGCGACGATGGTGAGCGCACGCGGATGGGTGGGCGCCGATTTGAGGACGTCCACCGCGTCGCCTACGGCGAGGGCGATGGCCGAGGCCTCTTTGGTTCGGTTGAAGAGCAGCCGCGTGGTGGTGGTGAACCAGGCCAGGTTGGCCCGGCCCATCTGGTTCTTGGCCTCCTCGTTCTTGGCGTGAATCTGATCTTCGAAGGCGTGCGGGCCGGTGTAGCGCCAGGGCTCCGCCATCTCGGAATGGATGAGGTTGTAGCCCAGCTGCTGGTGGAGCAGCTGGGTGGTCAGGAGGTGCTCATCCCGGCCGATGGCGCGCATGGTCTCCACGCCCTCGGAGATGAGCCGGTACGACTCGTCCAGGTTGGGCGTGGCGTGGAAGGCCCACGTCGCGCGCGCGTTGAGGGCCACCGCGGCGTACTTGAAGTCGCCACCCTCGATGCACTCGCGGTAGGCCTGGAGCAGCTCCGGGCCGGTGTCGCGGTAGGACTGGTAGCGGTGGAGCAGGAAGTAGGTGGCGACGACGCGCGCCCGGCCCACTTGAAGCCGGGACTCCGGGCGGCGGCCCAGGTGCAGGCCCATCTCGCGGATGACCTCCATCCGCTTTACGTCGACGATGGGGATGACCATCATCGCGTAGCCCATGATGACGTTGCAGGTCTCCGGCGCCATCCCGTGGTTCAGGCTCAGCAGCAGCTGCTCCTTCACCTGAACCACGAGCTCAAACGGGTTGGTGAAGTAGGCCGGCAGGTTGATGGCGCCGAAGATGCGCATCACCGCCAGCGTGCGCGGGTCCGTCATCGTCGGCATGGACTTCACGGATTCGGTGCTGCGGGCCTTCAGCGCCCGGTGCGCCCGGAAGAGCGACGCCAGCGCGTCCACCTTGGTGATTCTCCGGCGGGGCATGCGGATGCCGAACTGGGCCAGCATGTCGTAGCCCACGTCGATGGCCTCGCGCGGCCGGTTCTGGGACACCATCGCCAGGATGCGGACCTCGCTGATGCGGACTTTCTCGAGCGCGGTGCGGGCCCGCGCGTCTACCTCGCGCGCGCGCTCCTCCATCACCTCCAGGCGCCCGCGCAGCCACGCCGTCTCCGCGCCGTCCTCATGGAGCCCCAGCGCGGTGGGGTAGTCCTGCTCCCAGGCGGACTTCGGCAAGAGCTCCAGCCCGCGGTCGAAGTAGCGGGCCGCCACCTCGTGCGCGGCGGAGGCCATGGCGTGCCGGCCGGCGGCGAGGTTCATCGCCGGGAGCCGCTTGGCCACGCTGGCGTCCAGCCCGCCCTCGGCGCCCAGGTTCAAGTGGTTCACCACCTCGAAGAGCCGCTTGTCCCGCTCCTCCGCGGGGATGCGTTCCAGCAAGAGCTGCCCCACGCGCGCGTGCAGCCGCGCCCGCTCCGCGCTGTCCAGCAGCAGCGAAGCCGCCTCTTGAATCTTGTCGTGCACGAAGCGGAAGTGGCTGGTGCGCCGGTCCCCCGCCTCGCGCACCCGGACCAGCAGCCCGGTCCCCGCGCACTCGGCCACCTGGGCGTGCGCTTCGTCTTCGGGCACGTTCATCGCCAGCGCGAGCAGCTCCGGTTCCACCTCCCGGCCCAGGCAGGCGGCGGAGGCCACCACCTGCTGCAGGCGCGGCGGCAGCCGGCGCAGCTTCTCCAGCAACAGGTCCACCACGTTGTCCGGGATGCGCAGCGCTTCGACCTTCGCGGTGTCGATGCGCCACTGCCGCGTCGCCGCGTCGCGCTCCAGCGCGCCGCCCTGGCGCAGCGCCCGGAGGAACTCCCTCACGAAGAGCGGGTTTCCGCCCGAGCGCTGGAAGACGAGGCTGGCCAGCCCGGCCGCGGCCTCCGGCGGGCAGCGCAGGGCGTCGCTCACCATCTGGAGGACGTGCTTGGCCTCCAGCGGCTTGACGTCCACGCGGTAGATGACCGCTTCGGCCTCGCGCGCGGTCTTCTCCAGGTCATGCAGCGGGTGGTCCGCGCCGACCTCGGCGGTCCGGTAGGAGCCCACCACCATGAGGTGCTTCACCTCGCGGGAGCGCAGCACCACCTCCAGCACGCGCATGGACGCGCGGTCTGCCCACTGCATGTCGTCGAGGAAGAGCACCAGGTGCCGGCCCAGCCCCAACAGGCCGATGACCAGCTGGTTGAACTGCAACTCGAAGCGAATCTGCGCTTCGTGCGGGGCCAGCGCCTCCAGCTTCGGCTGCGGGCCCAAGAGCGTGGTCAGCTCCGGGAAGACGTCGCAGAGGACCTGCGCGCTGGGGGCCAGCGCCTGCTGCAGGGCTTCGCGGACCGGGACCAGGTTCTGCTCCGGGAGCGCCAACAGCTGCTGGAGCACGCCGCCGAAGGCCTCCGTCAGCGCGTGGTAGGGGATGTCCCGCTTGAGCGCTTCGAACTTGCCGGAGAGGAACAGGCCGCGCTTCTGCGTGAGCGGGCGGTGCACCTCGTTCACCAGCGCCGTCTTGCCCATCCCGGAGGGGCCGCCCACCAGCAGCAGCACGCGCTTGCTGTTCGCCGCGTCGTCGAACGCCTCCAGCAGCCGGTCCACCTCGCGCTCGCGGCCGTAGAGCCGCTCCGGGAGGTCAATCTCCGCCGCCATGTCGAAGCGGCCCAGCGGGAAAACCTCCACCTTGCCGGTGGCCTCCAGCTGCCGGGCGACCTCCGCGAAGTCCGCCTCCAGCCCCTCCGCGCTCTGGTAGCGGTCCTCGGCGTGCTTGGCCAACAGCTTGAGCACCACCTCCGAGAGCGCCGGGGGAATCCCGGAGGCCACCTGCTGCAGCGGCTGCGGCGCGCGGGCGAGGTGGCTGTGGAGCAGCTCCAGCACGTCGTTGGACTCGAACACCGTGCGGCCGGTGAACAGCTCGTAGAGCACCGCGCCCAGGGCGTAGAAGTCGGAGCGGTAGTCCACGGACCGGTTCATCCGCCCGGTCTGCTCCGGCGACATGTAGTGCGGCGTGCCGCGCATGGTCTCCGGCAGCGACAGCTCGCGCGCCTCCAGGCCCACGGTGGACGCGCTGCCGAAGTCGATCAGCTTCACCGCCTGCGCCGGGCCATGGACCAGCACGTTCCGAGGCGAGAGGTCATTGTGGATGATGCCCGCGCCGTGCATCTGCCCCACCGCGCGGACGATGCCGCGCGCCAGCTCCAGCCTGACCGCCAGCGAGCGGTCTGCTGCGCGGAGGAAGTCATGCAGGGTGACGCCCTCGATGTCCTCCATCACCAGGAGGGTGCCCTCGGGCGTCTGCTCCAGGTCGTACATCCGGATGATCCCGGACAGGCCTGCGAGCTTCTTTGAGATATTGAACTCGGTGCGCCGGTGTCGCAGCACCTCCGGGTTCGTGGCGACGCCCCGGTACGCCTTGACGACGACCTGCTGCCCGTCGCTCTCGCGCAGCGCCCGGAAGACGCGCACCGTGTCTGTCTCGTGAAGCGTGCCCTGCTTGCTGTAGCCGGAGAACTGGCTCATGCGCTTGATTCTGTGGGCAGAAGGCCCCGGGTTGCCATTCCACGCAATGACTGTAGGGGCATGCCCGACCTGCCCTGCGGGGCGCTCACCCTCGCGCCGGCAGCTCCAGCCGCACCGCGTCCAGCAAGGGCTGCATCTCGAACGGCTTGTGGATGATGCGCCGGACCTGCGCCGTGCGCCGCAGCTCGTCTGGATAGGCGGAGACGACGATGACCGGAATCTCCCGCGTCTGCGGCAGCGCGCGCAGCTCTTCGAGGATGGCGTTGCCGCCGCGGTTGGGGAGGACGAGATCCAACAGCACCAGCGCCGGGTTCACCTGTCGGATGACCTCGCAGGCCAGCGCCCCATCGGCGACGCCGACCACCGTGTAGCCCTGCTCTTCGAGGAGGAAGAGCTCCAGCTCGCGGATCTCCTCCTGGTCCTCCACGACGACAATGCTAGGCGGAGACATCCGCGCTCCCTTCCGTGCCGAGCGGCAGGCTTAAGGAGAAGACGGAGCCGCCGCCCGCCGCCGGCTCCACCCACAGCTGCCCGCCGTGCGCCTGCAGCACGTGGCGCCCGATGTAGAGCCCCAGCCCCAGGCCTTCCTTCGCCCCGCCCAGCACGTTGCGGGCGCGCTGGAAGCGGTTGAAGAGCTTCGAGAGGTCCTCCTGCGGAATCCCCGGCCCGGCGTCTTCGACCGAGAGGAGCGCCTCGTCGCCCTGCCGCCGCAGCCGCACCGTGATGGCGCCGGTGGGGGCGGTGTAGCGGGCGGCGTTGGAGAGGAAGTTGGTGAGCACCGCGGAGATGCGCGTCCGGTCCAGCGGCACGGGCGGGAGCTCCGCCAGCTGCAAGTGCAGCGGGTGAGGGTGCAGCGCCTTCTCCAGCTTGTGCAGCACGGCCGTCACCAGCTCCGGCAGTGGGCAGGGCTCCAGGTGGATGCACAGGCGCCCCGCGTCGATCGCCGCGACATCCAGCAGCTGCTCCACCATCTCGATGACCCGCAGCGTCCCGACGCGGGCCTCGCGCAGCCAGCGCACGACCTGAGGCGTGGGCTTGCCGGCGGCGAGCAGCTTCGCGCCCAGCTCGATGCCGCCCAGCGCGACGGTGAGCGGCGTGCGGAACTCATGGCTGATGAGCAGCAGGAACTCGTTCTTCAGGCGCTCCTGTTCGCGCAGCGTGGTGACGTCCTCGAAGAGCTCGATGCGCCCCAGCGCCGTCTCCCCCGGGACCACCGGCTGACTCTGCCGCACCAGCGTGCGGCGGTCCGCGTAGCGCAGCTCCTCCTCCAGCGTGGACGAGCTGTCCGCCACCGGCCAGGCCAGTGTCTTGCCGCTCCCGTCCATCAGCCGGCGCCGCACCGCCTCCAGGAGCTCCGGCAGCGGCCGTCCCACCAGCGCTTCAGGGGCGCGGTCCAGCACCTCCAGCGCGCGCCGGTTGGCGTGACGGATGTGGCCGCTCCCGTCCACGCCCAGCACCGCGACGCGGATGGAGTCCAGGATGGCGGAGAGCTCGCTGCTCAGCCGCTGGAGCGCCTCCTCGGACTGCGCGCGCTGGGCGCTCTTGCGCTGGAGCGCCGCCGCCATCTCGTTGAACGCGCCGGCCAGCTCCTCCAGCTCATCCCCCGTCTTGAGCTCAATCCGCCGGTCCAGGTCCCCGTGCTGGATGGCCCGCACGCCCTCGCGCAGCGTGCCCACCGGATGGGTGATGCGGCGGAAGGTGGCCACCGCCAGCCCCGTCGCGCCGAGCGCCGCCGTGATGAGCAGGAACCAAAAGACGGCGGTCATCGACTCGATGGGCTCGTAGGCCTCCGCCGCGCTCAGCTGCACCACCAGCGCCCAGCCGAAGTCCGGCACGTACTCGTAGGCCGCCAGCACCTTTCCGCCGTCGGCGCCCACCGCTTCCGTCACGCCGCTCTTGCCGGTGATGGCCCGCCAGGCCACGTCCGGCACGCCCAGCGTCTCGCCGATGCGTGAGGGCTGCGTGTCCGCCAGCACCTGGCCGCGCTTGTCCACCAGGTAGACCCGCAAGGTGCCCACGCTGGTGAGCGTGGAGAGCAGGTCGCTGATCTCTCGCAGATCGATGAGGCCCACCAAGAGGCCCACCGCTTCGCCCGCCGCGCCCTCCACCGGCACCAGGTACGGGATGGTGAGCGGCCGCCCCGCGAGCGTGGACCGGATGACCTCGCCGCTGACGGGTTCGCGGAAGCGCACCGCGGTCTGGAAGTAGCGCGGGTCCACCTGGGCGACGTCATCCAGCGGGCCGCTGGGGTAGGTGAGCCGCACGTGCCCGGCCGGGTCCGTCAGCCAGGTCTGGTGAAAGAGGCCGGACTCCTCGTAGAGCGTGCGCAGCAGCCCGGCGAGCGCGGAGAGGTCTCCCCGGGCCAGCGCCTGCCGCGTGCCGGGCTGACGGGCGGCGACCAGAATGGCCCCCTGGCCGTCGTTCACGTGCTGGTGCACCCGGTCCACCATCGCGCGGGCGAGCGCGGCGTTGCGGTGGAAGACCTGCTCCCGCACGCGCTTGCGCGCGACGTACGGCGAACCCGCGCCGAGGATGACCAGCGGCGCCAACGCCACCAGCGCCAGCCCGCGCATGAGCCGCAGGCCCAGGCCCCCGCGGCGGCCACGCTGCGCAAGGGGCTCACCCATGGCGCCGCTACTGCAACACCGCGTCCATGCGGGCGGCGGCTTCCTCTGCAGCCTTGGCGGCCGAGGTCCCGGTGAGCAGCTGCTGCACCATCCGCTGCTCAATCTCGGCGATGCGCCCGTAGTGCTCCGTCACCGGGCGCGGCATCCCTTCCTCCAGCGTGCGCAGCACCACGTCCGGCCGGCGGCACCGCTTGCGGATGAACGCGCGCCCCGCGTCCACCCGCGCCGGGACGACCGAGAGGGCGTTCTCCGCGGTGGCCCGCAGCGAGAGGAACTGGATGAAGCGCAGCGCCTGCGTTCGGTTGGCCGAGTTGCCGAAGCGCACCAGGTTCCAGCCGCCCAGCGTCCCGTGCGGCTCCTTCCCGGCCGGCGCCGGCAAGAGGCCCACGCCCCAATCGAAGGGGGCCCGTTCGCTGAAGGACTGCTGCTGCCACGCGCCCAGCAGCACGATGGCCACTTCGCCCGCCACGAAGAGGTTCACCGCGTCCACCTCCCGGCGGGCTTCGGAGCCGGGCGGGGAGATCTCCACCAGCCGCGCGTAGAACTCCAGGGCCTCCACGGCCCGCGGCTCATTGATGAGCGAGCTCTTCCCATCCGGGGCCAGCACCTGACCGCCATTGCTGAAGACGAAGGCGTTCATGCTCACCACCGTCGCCTCGGAGGGCGCGCCCAGCAGGCCCAGGCCGTACTGGTTCGGCGGGCGCGTCAGCGCGCGGCCCGCCTCCAGCAGCTCCAGCCACGTCGCCGGTGGCCGCTCCGGGTCCAGCCCCGCGCTGCGGAACAGGTCGCGGTTGTAATAGAGCTCCATCCACCCGTTGTTGGTCAGCGGCACGCAGTAGACCGTCTGCTCGTGCACGCAGGTCTTCCAGGTGTTCTTGAAGAACAGCCGGGCCTGCACCTCGCCGCCCAGCACCTCGTCGAGCGGCGCCAACAGCCCGCTGGCGATGAACTCCGCCACCCAGATGTGGTCCAGCACCGCGATGTCCGGCGGCGTCCCGCTGCGCGCGGCGCTCAGTACCTGGCGGTGGTCGCCCGAAGGGTAGTGCTGCAGCTCCACCCGGATGTCCGGGTTCTCCGCTTCGAAGCGCTGCAGCATCCGCTGCGTGATGTGCGCGTCGACGCCCTGCGAGCCGCCCACGCGCTCCGCATCCCAGACGCGCAGGATGACCGGCTGCTCGGCGCCCTCCGGGAGACCGTGAAGCACCGTCAGCAGAAGCGCGGCCTGCCACATGGCCTGCAGATGCGCATCGCCCCCGCTGGGGCGAAGTGGCTCGCAAGAGGAGGCCCGCTGTCGCCCTCAGGACAGCCAGATGTAAGCGGAGCCCACCAGCCCGCGGCGCTCCACGACCTTCGCCTTCTGCCCCAGCCCGACGAGGGTCCGGTCCTTCTGCGAGTACCGGGTGTCCTCGTCGGTGCGCAACGCCGCCAGCTTCTTGCGGTACTCGCGCTCCTGCCGCTCCGCGTGGGCGCGGGCCTTCATCCGCTCCGCCGGGTCCGTCAGGCCCATCAGTGCGCGCCGGCCCGCCTCCCAGTCCGCCCGGGCGACCTCCACTGCGGCGCGGGGATGGATGAGGCAGTCCTCTGCGTAGCGGTCCGCCCGCTCCTTCGCCGCGTCCAGCTCCAGCGCGTTGGTCCGCTCCGCTGCGCGGACCAGCTCGTCGCGCGCGGCGGTGAGGGCCTGCTCGTGGAAGAGGGTGACGGAGAGCGGCGCCGGCCTGCGAGAGGTCTCCTCCACCGCGGGGAGCTTGGGGAAGAGGTCCGAGTCCGCCAGCGTCAGCGCGCGGAAGGTGTCTCCCTCCTTAATAAGGACCAGGTGCACCAGCCGGTCGCACGGCTTCAACCCGGAGAGCTCCAGCTTGTAGACGAACCACCAGCCCTCACTGCCGGCCAGCCGCGCCAGCCGCGCGGGGAGGGCGGAGGCGTCCAGCTGCAGGTAGCTGACCGCGTCGCTCACGCGCTCGCGGACCGTGCCCGCCGCCTTCGCCACCTGTGCGCGAGAGGCGCCGCCCCCCGCACCGAGCACCGCGCCGGTCAACGCCTTGGCGCCGGCCTTGCGCCGCGCCACAATCTCCTTGGCCTGCTCATCCGCCAGCCGCAGCCGGCGCCGCACGTCGCCGTCGAACCGTTCGATGAGCAGCGACCGCGCCTGCGTCATCCGCTTGTCGATGCGCTTCTCCAGGTCAGAGCGGAGCGCGTCGAACGCGGCGTTGATCTCCTCAGGCAAACGGCACGACTGGTAGATGTCCAGCACGCGGCGCTCGAAGTCCACGCCGGACTCCAGCGCGCCCAGGATTTCATCCGACGCGCCGAAGACGCCGTCAAAGAGGTTGAGCTTCTTCTCCAGCAGCTCGTACAGGCGCGCGTCCGCCGCGTTCTGCCGGTTCAAGAAGTTCAGCACCATCACGTCCCGCTGCTGGCCGTACCGGTGGCAGCGGCCAATGCGCTGCTCCACCCGCTGAGGGTTCCAGGGCAGGTCGTAGTTCACCACCAGGTTGCAGAACTGGAGGTTGAGCCCTTCGGCGCCTGCCTCGGTGGAGAGCAGAATCTGGCTGTGGTCCCGGAACTGGTCGACCAGCGCCTTTCGCTCCTCCGGCGTCCCCGCGTCGCCCGAGAGCAGGGAAATCCGCCCGCGGTAGCCGTAGTCGGAGAGCAGCTGGAACAGGTACTCCTGCGTCCGCCGGGACTCGGTGAAGACCACCGCCTTCTCCGGCCACTGGTGGGCACGCGCCACCGTGAAGGTCCGGTCCAGCGCGCGCTTGAGCGCTTCGCCTTTGGCGTTCACCTTGATGGCGTCCGCCATGTCCGCGTACTGCTTGAGCTCGAAGACCTCGTTCTGCAAGGAGCGCAGCGACGCGGGGCGGCTGGGCTCGTCCGCCCACTCTTCGGCCTCCTCCGCGTACTGCCGGGCCTCGTCCGGCTCGAAGAGGAGCTTGTCCGCCGCCTCCACCAACTTCGCGTGGTGCAGCCGGCGCTCCAGCGTCTCCGCCAGCTTTCGCAGCGTCGGCGCGATGGCGTAGGTCGAGGAGGCCAGGAGCTTGCGGTAGACGAGCGTCAGCAGCGTCTTCTTGCCGGGCTCGATGGCGGAGGCTTCTGAGCGCCGCAGGTATTCGGAGACCTTGTCGTAGAGGTCCTGCTCGGCAGGGGAGGGCGCGAAGTCCTCCACGATGCTGCGCCGGTTGGTGAAGCGGACGTACTCCTTCACCTGCCGCCGCAGCGTGCGTTGGACCACCGCGCCCAACCGCTCCTTCAGCTCCGTGGTGGCGGCTTCGCTCATCGCCCCCACTTCGGCGTCCACTTGATAGCGCGAACGGAACGCCGCCTCCGGGCCCAATATCTGCTCATCCAGCAGCGAGAGCAGCCCGAAGAGCTCCAGAAGCTCGTTCTGCAGCGGGGTGGCCGTCAGCAACAGCTTCGGCCGGTCCTTCAGCGCCGCCTTCAGCGCGCGGCCCGTCTTGTGAGAGGCCTTGTGCGCGTTCCGCAGCCGGTGCGCCTCGTCGATGACGACGACCTCCCACGGCACCTGCGCCAGGAGCTCCGCGCGGTTGGCGCCGAACGGGATGGAACAGATGACCGGCAGGTCCTGGTCGAAGACGTTGCCGGTGGCGCGGATGCTGCGGCCGTCGACCACGATGGAGTCCAGGTCGAACTTGTCCTTCAGCTCCGCCTGCCACTGGGCGCGCAGCGTGGCGGGGCAGAGGATGAGGATGCGCCCCTTGCCCTCGGAGCACAGCTGGGCCACCACGATGCCGGCTTCGATGGTCTTCCCAAGCCCCACCTCGTCCGCCAGCATGCAGCCGCCGCGGGAGAGCGAGTCGAGCGCGAACGCCGCCGCCTCTACTTGGTGCGGATTGAGGTCCACCCGGGCTTCGGAGAGCGCCAGCGCCAGCCGCGACGCCCCGTCGCCGCTCTTCGCCGTCAGCTCCTCCGCCAGCAGCCGCTCATGAAACCGCGTGAGCGGCCGGACAACCTCCACCTTGGACGCCAGGGCA
This sequence comes from Myxococcaceae bacterium, assembly GCA_044230055.1. Classification (GTDB taxonomy): domain Bacteria; phylum Myxococcota; class Myxococcia; order Myxococcales; family Myxococcaceae; genus JBGART01. The sequence continues at coordinate 50,253 of JBGART010000054.1, forward strand.
GACTCCGCCTCTGGCACGAACCCTCGCGCGACCTCGGCCAATATGAACCCCTCCCCGGTGCTGCTCGAAACAGGACCATTTTGTGGATCGGCGAGGCCCTGTAAAGGGCGTCCTTCCCAGGGCCGGTAAATCGGCCCCGGAGCGAACAGTCCCAGAAACGGCCAACCGCCATTTCGGGGCCAGGGTGGGGGGGGAGGTAATCCGCTCCCGCACAGTGCGTCAAACTGCGGTTCCCTCTGGCACCCGGTGGATCAGCGGGTACCATGCGCACCCATCGACGCCCGCTGCGAGGATTGCCAGGTCTACTACGTTGTCGCTGACGCCGCGCAAGCGCAGGCCCACGCCTGCCCGCGCTGCACAGGCGCGCTTCAACTCGCCGCGCCCAGCTTCGGGATTCCGGACCTCCCCGGGCACTGCAGCGTGTGCCAGGAGCCCACCCGCGTCCCCGAGTACATCCGCGACGACGTCCCGTTCTGCTGCCTGAAGTGCGGAAGCCTCGTCGCAGTCGACGAACGCACCGAGGACGCCCTGGACGACGCCAGCGTTGAGGCCCTCTCCTCGCTGCTCCCGCTGCCGGACGACGCCCCGCCCGCGCGGTTCGAACGCCCGCTCTCCTTTGTGACCTCCGGCCAGGGCCGAGAGCCGCCCCCCGGCATGCGCTCCCGCCCGGCGGATGCCCCGGCGAAATCAAACGGCGTGAGCAACGGCGCGTCGCACAGCGCACAGCTCCCGGCGAAGACGCCGAGCCTTGCCGCGCGGACGTCCGGCGCGGAGGGGAGCGAGGCAACCGGTGGCCGCGGAGCGCGCACCCACGAAGGTGATGCGGCGCGACCCGGTGGCGCGGGCGCGGCAGCTGCGGCGACCGGGGCGCGGCTCGATGACACGCAGCCGAGCGAGATCTCCGCGGGGCGACTCGGCGGCGTGCAAACGGGTGAGCCCACAGCGGAGGGGGAGGCAGCAGGGCTCGGCGGCGCGAAGGTCGGCGAGGCGTCTGCGCCTGCGGGCGGCGCTGCACGGCTCGGCGGCGCGAAGGTCGGCGAGGCATCAGCGGCGACTGGGGGCGGTGTCGCAGGGCCCGGCGGCGACGAGGCGACTGCGGGTGGTGCTGCAGGGCCCGGCGGCGCGAAGGTCGGCGAGGCGACTGCGGGCGGTGCCGCAGGGCTCGGGGGCGCGAAGGTCGGCGAGGCGGGTGCGGGTGGTGCTGCAGGGCTCGGGGGCGCCAAGGTCGGCGAGGCCTCAGCGGCGACTGCGGGTGGTGCTGCAGGGCTCGGCGCGATGGTCGGCGAGGCCTCAGCGGCAACTGCGAGTGGTGCTGCAGGGCTCGGGGGCGCGAAGGTCGGCGAGGCGACTGCGGGTGGTGCGGGAGGGCTGGGCGGCGCGAAGGTCGGCGAGGCGACTGCGGGTGGTGCGGGAGGGCTGGGCGGCGCGAAGGTCGGCGAGGCAACTGCGGGTGGTGCGGGAGGGCTTGGCGGCGCGAAGGTCGGCGAGGCGACTGCGGGTGGTGCTGCAGGGCTCGCGGGCGCGAAGGTCGCCGAGGCATCAGCGGCGACTGCGGGTGGTGCTGCAGGGCTGAGCGGCGCGCAGGCTGGCGATGCCTTGGCTCCGCGGGTCGGCGGCACGCCGAGCGGCGAGGTGTCAGCGCGTCCCGTCAGCGAGGCGTCCGCGGTGGCCGAGGGTGCTGCGGCGCGGCCCGGCGGCACGCAGAGCGGTGCGACATCAGCGGCGGCCGGGGGTGGAGCGGGTCGTCCCGGCGCGCACAGCGGTGCGGCTTCAGCCAGCGGTGGCGCGCGTGTTGGCGGAGCGACGCCGCGGCCCAGCGGCGCGAAGCCCGCGGCCGTTTCGGCACGCGGAACCGGCAACCGTCCCGTCCCGAAGAGTGCGGGCGGATCGGAGGAGGCCTGGAGCGGGGTGGTGCGCGGCCCGACGCCGGTGCGGCCTGGAGGGTTGCCGGCCGCGCGAACGAACCGGACGCCGCTTCCCGCCCGCGCCCCGACGCTCGCGCCGCCCCCCACGCGGCCCGAGGCGGTGGGAGAGACCGAGGGCGTGGAGCTGGCGCCTGGCGGGTCGATGATCGTCGGCGACGAGGATGATCCCGGCGCAGAGGCGGTGGCCTCCGCCCAGGCGCCGCCGCGCAGACCGCCCCCGCGCCGCAAGTCGCCATCGGTCTGGTCCTGGATTGCGCTCAGCCTGGTGGCAGTCGCGGCGCTCGCGGCCGGCTACAGCTCTCAGCGCTCGCCGGAGGAGCTCAAGCAGGAGCTGGACGACGCCGCGTCGTTCGTGCGCGTGAAGCTCTTCGGCGTGCCGCTCCCGGTGCCGGTGCCGGAGGTCCCTCCCACCGTGGCGCCGTCCGTTGTCGGAGGTTCTGCCGTCGAGGCGATTCCGGTCGCCGCCGAGGAAGGCGACGGAGGTGTTTCGGCGGAGGAAGAGGGGGGCGCGCCGCCTGCCGGGCTCGGCGCGGAGTCGGGCGCGCCGGGGCAGGAGAGCGACACCGAAGCGGGCGGTCCGGACGCGGGAGAGTTGGGCGCCAGCCCTCTGCAGTTGGGTGCAGAGCGCGCCCTCGCTGAAATTCCACAGGAGGCGTACCACCCGCCCCTGAGCCCTGCGCCGGCAACCGCGGCGGAGGCTCAGGCGCACAACGCGCAGCTTCCGTAGGGGCCCATGACTCGCAGACTCTCGCCTGTGGTCGTCGCCTGCCTCGCCGCGCTTGCTCCCCGGGCCCTTGCGGAGCCGGTGGAGGCGGTCAGCAACGTCCAGATGGAGCTGCGCGTCCGCGGCGACTTCGTGCTCGCCGCGCCCGCGGCGCCCGTGAGCTATCGGGTGGCCGGCCCGGGCAGGCTCATCTTCAACGTCGTGCTCGGCAAGGCGGGCGCGCAGGCGGCGCCGGACGCCGTCGACGTGGAGCTCTTCACTGGAAACCAGAGCGTGGGCACCGCGCGGGTGCGCGTCCCGCCGCCGCAGGCGCCGCTGGTGGCGAAGGCCGCCAAGCCCGCGTTCGAGCCCACGGGCTTCACGCGCATCTCCTTCGACCTCACGGCGCCCACCGCCGTTTACGAGCTGCGGGTGAGCGCGCCCATGGCCGTCGCCGCGTTCCGGCGGGCGAATCTGCCCAACGAGGTGCGGGCGCCCGAGCTGCCCGTGAAGCCGGAAGGCAAGCAGAAGCCCTTCACCGTGGGGACGAAGGAGCCGTGGCACTGGGCTTCGGTCTGCGACCGGGTGAGCGTCAACGTCGCTGGCCCCGGGACGCTCCGGATTCTCGCCCGGACCCAGCTGGACGCCGGAGAGCTCCCGCCGCCTTCGTTCCTGCGCGCGGTGCAGGGCGGCCACGTGCGGATGACCACGCCCATCACCGCCGCCGCGGAGCCGGGGCTCGAGTTCGGCAACGGACGCATTCGCTATGGCGCCGGCACCACGCGCGAGCTGCTGCTCGCCGTCCCGGGGCCCGGCGACTACGACTTCGAGCTCGCCGCCTGGGGCTGTGTGAACGGCGTGGGCCTTCAGTTCGATTTCTCCCCCGGTGTTTCGCCGCCGGTCGCCGCGGTTGCGCCCCCGGCCCCGGTCGCCCCGAAGCCCGCCGCCGACAAGCCGGCCGCGGCGCCACAGCCGGCCGCAGCGCCACAGCCCGCCGCGGCCGCCGCTGCGAAGGGCGATGAGCTGGCCCAGTGCATGCTGATGCTGGAGGACCTCTCCCGGACGCGCGTCGCCGAGTACCTCGACACGATGATGGCCAGCGGCGTCATCCCCTCCGCGCGCCTGGTGCTCCGGGAGAAGAGCGAGCTCGGCACTTCGTTCGCGTTTCAGACCGTCAGCTACATCCTGGACGGTCTCCCGCTCCATGAGCACGCCGCGGAGGCGAAGAGCCTCTCCATCGTCCGCCAGGTGGTCCCGGGTCCCCATACCCTGGAAGTGAAGCTGACGCTGAAGGGGCAGGGCACCGGCAAGTTCCAGCGACTGAGCGAGACGACGTTCCGCGTGTCGCGCAAGGACACCTTCGTCGTCGAGGCTGGGAAGCAGTACGGCGTGCAGATTGGCTTCCTCGACCGCGGCGGCTTCGCCACGCCGATGAAGGAACGCCCTGCTATCGGGTTCGAGCTCGTCCCGGAGAAGTGACCGTGCGGTGAGGGAGGCTTGCGGGACAGGGGGACACAGGTCTTGGGCTGAGCTGTCCGTTTGGCGGCGCGGAGACGGATGCGCTGCTCACGCGGAGGCAGTCCCAGAGGGTGGTCAAGGCAGGCGGGACAGTCCTGGGCGGCTGCCGGCGGGCGCCCGCCGGCAGCACGACCGCAGCCGCCCGCTCGGACTCCGCTATCCACCCGCTCCAGCACTCCCCGAGGTGAGTCGGGGCGGCTCCGTGGCTCTCCGGAGCTGTCCCCGAGAGGGGCCGACACCCTTGAAACAAATCACGTTCGAGAAGTGCGACGGGCTGTCGTTACTGGCAACGATAACCCGTCGCACTTCTCAGGTGCGTCGCAAAACGGCGAACCACTCCGGCGATTGTCTCGGTGGGGTGCTGGGTCTGCGACCGCGGCGGACACCTGCAGTGAGACGTGCGCCTGAACTGTCATAAGTTGTCGACAATGGCGTCGACAACTTATGACAGAAAGAGTGTCTGCGAGGGCGAGCGCACAGAGTTGTTCTCGCCTCTGCCGGGGACAGCTCGGGGCTGAAACGAAGGCGGGGACCTGCACCTCGGGGAGTGCCGCCTGGGTGAGGAAGCGGCAGCAGGTCTTGCCGCAGCGGTCGGGCTGCCGGCGGGCGCCCGCCGGCAGCCGCCCAGGACTCTCCCGCCTGCCTTGACCACCCTCTGGGATTGCTGCCCCCGTGCGAGCAGCGCATCCGTCACCGCGCACGCAGACGGACAGCTCAGCCCCGAGACCTGCGCCCCTCTGCCAGATTGTCCCCACGCGCGCATCGTGGCTCGTCCCGGACGCCGCCGACACTCATCTCGAACAGCCATAAGCCTGCGCCGTTGTCTCGAGCATCGCGGAGCGCGTCTGAGCCAAGCTTCGGAGGCACTGCCGAAGTCTCGACTATGCGCCTGACGGCGCAACGCTCGACGCGAGCGGGGGCAGGGGCGGGCAGGGGCGAGGGCGAGGGCGGGGACGGGCCGCTCCCCGAACACCTCAGAGCAGCCCGCGCGCCTTGATTCGCAGGTACTCATTCACGGTCGCCGCGCCGAAGGTGCTGGCGGGTGCCCGGACGACGAGCGCACCGGCGTTGCGGAGGCGGGAGACGGTGAGCCTGTGCTCATCGATGAGGCGCGCGGCCATCTGCCGGACGTAGGCAGCCTGGAGATCTACGGGGAGGTTTTCGGCGGCGGCCTGGAGGTCCGGGTCGGAGAGCGACACGACGAGGGGCAGATGTCGCGGCCGCAGCGCGAGCGTCCGCTTTATCAGCGCTGACGACGTATCGGGATCCAGCAAGTCCGTGAAGAGCACGACCAGCGCGCGGCGCGGGTGCTGCCGGAGCGCGGCGTCGAGCGCGGCGCCATAGTCGCTCTCTTCGAGCTGCGCCCGGGCGCGATACAGCGCCTGAGTGATGGCATGCAGCTGCGGATTGCCGGGCGCAGGCGGCAGGTGCAAGTGAACGCCGCGCGCGAACGCCAGCACGCCGACCTGGTCCCCCTTGTCGAGGCACACCTTGGCCACCCGCAGCGCCGCGTCCAGCGCGTGGTCCAGCTTCCGCCGGCCCTCCACCTCCCCGGACATGTGCCGGCCGCAGTCGAGGAGCAGGTGCACGCGCTGGTTTCGCTCCGGCTGGTGCACGCGGACCATCGGCCGCGCGCGCCGGGCGGTCGCCTTCCAGTCGATGCTCCGGTAGTCGTCGCCCTCGCGGTACTCGCGGAGCGAATCGAACTCGCGGCCCTCATCCGGCCGGCGCACTGTGCGGCCCTTGTTCTCCTGCGAGAGCCGCGCGAGCGTCAGCGCGTCCTGCGTCAGCGCCGTGAGGTCCGGAAACACCTTCACCTCTTCGGCGGCGCGGACCCTGCCCTGGCGCGCGCACAACCGCAGCGGACCGAGCAACCGCAGGTAGAGGTCCCCGAACGCGTAGTCGCCCGGACTGGCCGGGATGAGCCGGTACACCACCCGAAGGCCGGCCGCCGGGAGGAGGAACCGACGCGGCGGCGGCTCCACCGCGAGCCCAGCAGGCGGCGTGTCGCGCAGCTCGCCGCGGATGACCGCGCCACCGGCCTCCAGCACCACCGCCACCGGGTTGCGCACGCCGGCGGAGAGGAGGGGGCCCACCTCGCGCCACGCCTGAACACGCCGCCCGCGCGGGGCCAGCAGAAAGTCCGCCGCCACCAGGACCAGCACCGCGGCGTCCCACGCGACCGCGAGCCAGAGCAGGGCTCCGAAACGGATGGCCACGAAGGCAGGGACCAACCCCAGCGCCAGCAGCCACACGGCGCGCCGGGTAGGGACAGGGCGGGCGCCTTCGACGCTCGCCGGGGCGCTCACCGCGGGACCTGCACCTGTTCAAGCGTCTGGCGGATGACGTCGTCCGCGCTGACGCCCTCGACCTCGGCCTCCGCCTTCAGAATCAGCCGGTGGTTGAGGACGCTCCCGCACACGGCCTTCACATCGTCCGGCGTGACGAAGCCCACCCCTCCCAACGCAGCGCGCGCCTTCGCAGCCGCGAGCAGCGCCTGCGCGGCGCGGGGAGAGGCGCCCAGGCGGGTGCGCGCGTTCTGCCGCGTGTGGCGGACGAGCCGGATGACGTAGTCCAGGATGGAGCCGTCGCAGCGGATGCTGGCGGCGCCGCGCTGCAGGGCGGTCACCTCGTCGTCGGAGATGACCCGCGACACCGCCGGCGGCGCGCCCTCCCTCCGATGAAACGCCTCCAGCATTGCGCGCTCGCCGGCCTCGGCCGGGTAGCCCACGCGGATCCGCATCAGGAAGCGGTCCAGCTGCGCCTCCGGCAGCGGATACGTGCCCTCCAGCTCCAGGGGGTTCTGGGTGGCGACGACGAAGAACCGGCCATCCAGCGGCTGGCTCTGCCCATCGATGGTGACCTGCCGCTCCTCCATCGCCTCCAGGAGCGCGGCCTGCGTCTTGGGCGGCGTGCGGTTGATCTCATCCGCCACCAACACCTGCGTGAAGACCGGGCCCTTCACCAGCCGGAAGGCGTCCTCGTTGGGCCGGAAGACGCTGGTGCCCAGAATGTCCGCCGGCATCAGGTCCGGCGTGAACTGCACGCGGGAGAACTGCAGCCCGAGCGCGGACGCCACGCTCCGGGCCACCAGCGTCTTGGCGACCCCGGGGACGCCTTCGAGCAGCACGTGCCCTCGCGCCAGGAACGCCGTGATGAGGTCCGCGATCGCCGCGTCCTGACCGAGGACCACGGCGTGCATCGCCTCCTGCAGCCGCGCGAGGGGGGGCGTCGTCATTGCCGCGGACGCTATGGGAGGACGCGCGCGCTGTCAGCGACTTCCCGTCTTCGCATCCCGCCGACCTCGTGCGTTAGGAGGGCCGCCATGAACCACCGCGCCCTCCTGCTCCTCGCCGTGCTCACCGTCGGCTGCAAGAGGGATCCACAGGCCGCGCCGACGTCTCGACCATGCGCCTGACGGCGCAACGCTCGACGCGAGCCGGGGCGAGTCCGCAGGAGCCGCTTCGCTCTAACCGGTCCGCTCCCGCAGCCCCATCAATGTTCCGGCAAGCGCAACGAGGGTGCAGGTCAGCGCGAGGAAGACGCCGTAGGTGGGGTACGAGACCATCCGCTCATAGTTGCCGGCGATGGCGAGCATGCGGCGGCCATCCCAGGCGGTGCGGATGTAGAAGAGCTCCCAGCCGGAGCAGAAGAGCAGGGCGCCCAGCTGAGCGAACCAGGGCACCAGCGGGTTGATCTTCATCGCCGTGCCGCGGACGCGGACCACCAGCGCGGCGAGCGCGACGATGGCGCCGAGGAAGCAGGCGAAGCCGAGCGAGAGGAAGCCCAGCACTTCGTCCTCGGCGCGGGTGTCCTTCCAGGGGAGGAAGCAGGAGAACAGGAGCAGCGCGGAGCCGGCGAAGCTCAGCCGGTTGGTGAAGCTCAGCTGGCCGAAGAACGTGCGGATCTCCCCCAGCACCTTCTCCGGAGCATCAAACCCGAGCTCGTCGTCCGACGACGCCGCAGCGTAGGCGCGCGGGCGCGGAGCCGGGACGTTCACTTCCTGCACCGGATCCGTATGCGGCTCAGCCTCAGCTTCAGGTTGAGGCGCGGGGGCGCGGCGCGCAGGCGCGCGGGAGCGGACGGGCTCGACGCGCACCTGGGACCGGATGGGCGCGCGCTTGCGGACGGTCGCGTCGTCCCGCGACTCGCGCGGGCTGCGCCGGGGGGCGGGGCCGACAGGTGTGGGCTCTGTGGTGGCTTCCAGCTCGGGCTCGGCCTCCTCCACGCCCGTCCCGGCGAGGAACGAGTCGTCGATGATGTGGTCACAGTGCGGGCAGATCGCGGTGCCGTCTGCGACCTGAGCGTGACAACCCGGGCAGTCCATTCGCGTTGAGCCTATCCGCAATTTCGCCTAAACGCGCCGGCTCATGCGCGCTCTGCTGGGCTGGGTTGTCCCGCTGCTCTTGGTTGTCGCAACCCTCCCTGGCTGCAGGACCCGGCCGCCGCTGACGGGCGTGGCCGTCCGGCCGGTGCCGCCGCAGATTGCGCAGATCCTCGACTGGGAAGACCGCCGCGCGCTCGGGGGCGGGCAGCTGGTGAACCTCGCGTTGGCAGATCCAGACCCCGCGGTCCGCGCCCGGGCCTACCTGGCGCTGGCGCGGATCCAGGATCCCTCGACAGCGCCGGCCCTCGTGAAGGGGCTGAGAGATCCTGCGCCCGCGGCGCGCCAACTGGCGACGTTCGCGGCCGGGCAGCTCGGCCTCGCCTGGGAGGGGCCTGACGAACCGGCGCGCCTGGCGCTCGTCAACGCGCTGCTGGAGGCTGAGCCCACCGAAACAAACTCCGAGATCCGCGCGGCGCAGCTGGAGGCGCTCTCCAAGCTCGCCACCCCGCAGGCGCTCGACCGGCTGGCGAACCGCCTGTTGGGCGTGGCGCCCGAGGTGCAGGCGCGGGCCGCGCTGGGGCTGGGGCTCGCCGCACGGCGGGGGACTCCGCTCTCCGCGGGCGCGCTCACCTCGCTGGCGCCGCTGGTCCGGATGGCGAACGTCCCGCTCCCCACGCGCTATGGCGCCGCCTACGCGCTGGCGATGTCCAAGTCCCTCGCCGCGCGGCCCACGCTGCTGGTCTGCGTGGGCGACGACTCCGGCGAGGTCCGCGCGCTCTGCGCCCGCGGGCTGGCGGACGCCGGGTTGGCCTCGGACGCGGTGCCGCTGCGGCTGCTCCTCGACGACGGGGACTACCGCGTGGCAGTGGAGGCCACGCGCGCGCTGGTCAAGCTGTCGGAGCGCTGCACGCCTCAGAGCTGCCCGGCGCTGGGCGCGCTCGGCGCGCTGGAGGCGAGGGTGGAGCGGCTGGAGCGCGGAGACGTCGCGGGCGGGGCGCAGCCGTTGCTGACGCTCGCGCAGCTGGGGCTTCCCGCGCAGGGGCGCAGCCTTCTGGAGTCCATCCGCGGGAAGTTGGTAGCGGCCACCGCGCGCGCAGCGCCGGCTCGCAAGCAGGACCTTGCCAACCTGGAGTGCCGGTTCGCCGCGGCGCTGGATGGTCAGCGCGGCGCGGTGGAGGAGAGCCTGCGCTGCGGCGGCGGGCTTGTTCCGGAGGCGAGGCGGGTGGCACAGGCGCTTTTGATGATTGCCCAGGCGTCGCCGAAGGACGTCCCGGGGCGGGTGGACGGCGTGAGCCGCTATCTGACGCACGCTTCGCCCACTGTCCGCAACGCGGCGTTGAGCCTGCTGGCCGAAGGGAAGAACCCGGCGGCGGTGGAGCGGGTGCGCCCGCTCCTGGCGGACGCGGATCCCATCGTGGCCGCCACCGCCGCGTCGGCGCTGGGCGAGCTGAAGGACGTCGCCTCCGGTCCGCAGATCCTCCGCCTGACCAGCCACGTCCCCGCGAAGCCGGATCTGGCCGAGGCCATCGCCACGGCGCTCGCGGCGCTCAAGGTGAAAGACGCGGAGCCGGTGCTGCGCCGCTGGCTGGAGTCACCCGAGCCGAGCGTGTCCCTGGTGGCGGCCCGCGCGCTCAAGGAGCTCACGGGGACGCAGCCGCGCCTGCCGAGGCCGGAGCGCTCCCCGGAGCGGGCGCGCGCCACGCCTCCGCCCGCAGCGCAGGTGGTGCTGCGGACGGAGAAGGGGAGCTTCACTGTGGCGCTCTACACGCAGGACGCGCCGCGCACCGCGGCGAGCTTCTACGCGCTGGCGAAGGAGGGGTACTTCAACAACCTGACGTTCCATCGCGTGGTGCCGGACTTCGTGGTGCAGGGTGGGGATCCGCGCGGGGACGGAGAGGGCGGCCCGGGCTATCGCGTGCGCTGCGAGGTGAACCCCCGGCCGTACGGACGGCGGACGGTGGGGATGGCGCTCTCCGGGAAGGACACCGGGGGGAGCCAGTTCTTCGTCACGCTCTCACCGCAGCCGCACCTCGACGGGCGCTACACCGTCTTCGGCGAGGTGACCGCGGGCGAGGAGGTGCTGGACGCGCTGCTGGAGGGCGACCGGATCCTCGAGGCGAAGGTCCGGCTGTGACTTAGCGCGCCGCGGCGACCTGGCGGGGAGCCGGGTCCTGGGCAACGGGGGCGGGCGCTGGGCCGTAGCGGCGGAGATCTTCGGCCGCCTGGCCCTCCACCTCTTCGCGGATGGCGCTCCACTCGCTGTCCGGGATGGCGAGGTAGCTGGCCACGACCTCGGGGTCGAACTGCGAGCCGCTGCAGCGCTGAATCTCGTCCTTCGCCACCTGGAGCGTGCGGCCCTTGCGGTACGGCCGGTCCGAGGTGATGGCGTCCATCGTGTCTGCGACGGAGAAGATGCGGGCGCCGATGACGATTTGATTTCCCTTGAGGCCACCGGGGTAGCCGTGGCCGTCGAAGCGCTCCTGGTGCTGCAGGACGATGAGCGCTGGGTCGTGCAGGTACGGCATCTTCTGCAGCATCCGGTAGCCGAACTCCGGGTGCAGCCGCATCTCCACCCACTCCTCGGGGGTGAGCGGGCCGGGCTTGAGCAGGATGGAGTCGCGGACGCCAATCTTGCCGATGTCGTGCAGCAGCGCGCCCTGTTCGATGATGTCCACCTCGTGGGGCGGCAGCCCGAGCGCGGTGGCGATCCGCTTGGAGAAGAGCGACACGCGCCGCGAATGCCACTGCGTTTCCGTGTCGCGGTAGTCCAGGGCGGAGATGAGGCCCTCGAGCAGGCCGTTGGTCCGCTCAATCACCAGGCTCTCGAGGTTCTTGTTGATGCTGACCAGCTGATCGTTCTTGCGCGTGAGCTCGGCGGCGAGGCGGACGTTCTCCTCGCGCAGCTCGTAGGACTCGACGGCTTGGCGCACGCAGGAGGTGAGCTCCGAGAGCGTCCACGGCTTGCCCAGCAGCCGGTACACCTCGCCGCGGTTCACCGCCTGCGACGCGGTGTTGAAGTCCGCCGCCGCGGTGAGCATCAGCCGGATGGCTTTGGGGTTGGACTTCTTGATTTGGTTCAGCAGCTCAATCCCGTTGAGCTGCGGCATCATGAAGTCCGAGATGACGACGCAGAACCCGGTCTCCTCCAGCGCCTTCAGCGGGTCCTGGTGGGTGACCACCTGGTAGCCCTCTGCGACCAGAATTCGTGAGAGCGCCTGGAGGATGAGCGCGTCATCGTCCACCAACAAAATGCGGTTCATTTCGACGGGCTCCCGCGGGAGAACTCTTGCGACGAAGCCTGTCATACGGAGCCTGCGAAGCGAACGTCAGGGTGGCTCGTACGTGGGTTCTCCGTGTGAGGAAAAGTCCGTGAACTCAGCGAGTTAGCCGCGCTTCCGAGGGGACCGTCCCAACGGAAAGCTTGCCTGCCCCGGTGGTGTCGTCTATTGTCCGCACCTCATGTCATCGCCTAACCCGTTGATTTCTGCGGAGAACTGACGGATGCCTGCGGCCCGCGGAGGGCAGGTGCCCGTGGTGGTGATGGGCCTGGGCTTCATTGGCCAGGAGATCGCGCGTTCCGCGCTGGCGTCGCCTGAGCTGGAGCTGATCGGCGCGGTGGACACCAACCCTTCGCTCGCGGGTAGGAAGCTCTCGGACCTGGTGGGTGCGCCCGCGCCGAAGCTGCCCATCGTGGGGGACCTCGCGAAGGCGGTGGGCAAGCGGAAGGGCGTGGTGCTGCTGCACGCCACGGGTTCGCACGTGCCGGAAGTGGCGGACCAGCTCATCGAAGCGGCGCAGCTGGGCCTCTGCGTGGTGTCCACGTGCGAGGAGCTGGCGTTCCCGTTCCTCAAGCACCCGGAGCTCTCGGAGAAGATCGACCGCGCGGCGCAGAAGGCCGGCGTGGCGATTCTGGGCACCGGCGTGAACCCGGGTTTCGTGCTGGACCGCCTGGTCTCCACGCTCGGGCAGGTCTGCAGCAACGTCCGCTACGCGCGGGCGGCGCGGGTGGTGGACGCGCGGACCCGTCGGGAGGCGCTGCAGCGGAAGATTGGCGCGGGGCTGACGGAGGAGGAGTTCCAGGCGCTGGTGGACCAGGACCGGCTTGGGCACGTGGGGTTGGTGGAGTCCGCGGCGCTGGCCGCGCTGGGCCTGGGGCTGGACTGCGATGACTTCGAGGAGGAGCTCTCTCCCGTCATCGCCGAAGAGGACATCACCGGGGGCGCCTTCGTGGTGCACCGGGGGCGGGTGGCGGGGATCTTCCAGCAGGCGGTGGGGTTGTCGGACGGGCAGGAGCGCATCCGCCTCGAGCTGACCATCGCCGTGGGCGCGGAGGGCGTGGGGGACCGGATCGACATCGACGCGGATCCAAAGCTGACGCTGCAGATCGACGGCGGAGTGGCCGGAGACCGGGCCACCGCGAACGTGGTGGTGAACGCCGCGCCGCGCGTGAGCGCCGCCGAGCCGGGATTGCTGACGGTGCTGGAGTTGCCCGCGGGCAGGTAGGAGAGAGTCGATGCTCGACAAGAACGCGATCGGTCGGGCGTCCCCGCCGACCCTGAACGAAGTAGAGAAAGGCGCAATCCGGCGCTTCGCGGAGTCGTTGGGTGACTACAACCCCATCTACTACGACGAGGAGTACGCCCGCGCCTCGGGTTACCCCACCGTCATCGCCCCGCCGACGTTCCCTGCGTCCTTCCACTCCACGGGGGATCTCCGGGAGCTGCTGGGCGTGGGCATCAAGAGCCTCCTGCACGCCGAGCAGTCGTTCGAGTACGAGCGGCCGATCATCGCGGGCGACCGCATCTACGTCGCCACCCGGGTGGCGGACGTGCTCGAGAAGAGCGGGCCGGCGGGGAAGATGGACGTCGCCGTGATTGAGGACGAGGGGCGGGACGAGGAGGGCAACCTCGTGTTCCGCGCCCGGCGCACGCTGGTGGTCCGCGCTGCGAAGGAGACCCCCTAGATGCCAGCCAGGAAGCTCTATTTCGAGGGCGTCCGCGTGGGCGATGAGCTGCCCGCGCTCGCCAAGGCGCCGGTGGACCGCGTCCAGCTCGCGAGGTACGCGGGCGCGTCCGGAGACTTCAACCCCATCCACGTGGACGAGGTCTACGCCCGCGGCATCGGCATGCCGTCGGTCTACGCGCCCGGCATGCTGGTCATGGGGTTCTTGGGCCAGCTGGTCTCTGACTGGGCCCGCGGCGCGCAGCTGCGCAAGTACAACGTCCGCTTCATCAAGATGGTGTGGCCGGGCGACACCGTGGTCTGCAAGGGCCGGGTGACTGACCGCTTCGGCGAAGCCGGGCGCTACCTCGCGGACCTGGACCTCTGGGCAGAGAACCAGAAGGGCGAGCTGGTGATGAAGGGCCAGGCGCAGATTCAGCTCTTCTATTCGCTCGACGATGAGAACCGTCAGCGTTCAGGGCAGCCGCCCATCGTGGTCAACGTGCCCCGGGAGAGTTTGATGGCCCAGGCCGCCGTGGCGCCGGAGGCAGATCCCCGGCGTGACTTGTCTCCTGCTGCTTCTGCCGCCGCTGCTGCTGCTGCTGCGAAGAAGCCGCTGCCGGTGACGGGCGCGAAGAAGGCCCAGTCGAAGCCCGCGGCCAAGAAGGCCTCCGTCGCGCCGCCGAAGAAGGCTGCCGCGGTCGGGAAGAAGAAGTAGCCAGCCCGCTGGGCCACTGCCGGTCCCTCGGATGGCGAACCTCCCCGTTCGCCTCGAGAGGGTAACCGGCTCTGGCCGGCCCTTTCGTCTCTTCTCAGTCGGGCGCCTCCCCCGCTCGTCTCGAGAGGAAACCGGCCCTGGCCGGCCATTTCGTCGGAGGAACAGCTCCCCTCAGTCGGGCGCCTCCCCCGCTCGCCTCGAGGGGGAACCGGCCCAGGCCGGCCATCTCGTCGGAGGAACAGTGGCACGGGATCCGAAGCTTCGCGGAGGCCCCGCTGCGCCACGCCCGCACAAACAAGAGGCTCAGGCCGCGCGTGAGGTTTACGCCACCTCTCTCGAGCCGAGCGGGAGGAGCGCATGAGGATTGGCGCCCGAAGCGGTGGTGCGCGGTTCGGGAGGCAGGTGGGACAGGGGAACGCAGGTCTTGAGCTGTGCCGTCCGTGCGCCTGCGCGGAAACGGACGCGCTGCGCCCGCGGAGGCAGCTGTCCCAGAGGGTGGTCAAGGCAGGCGGGACAGTCCTGGGCGGCTGCCGGCGGGCGCCCGCCGGCCGCACGACCGCAGCCGCCCGCTCGGGCTCCGCTTCCCACCCGTTCCAGCACTCCCCGAGGTGAGTCGGGGCGGCTCTGTGTTCGTCCGGAGCTGTCCCCGAGAGGACCGACACCCATGAAACAAATCGCGCCAGAGAAGTGCGACGGGGTGTCGTTAATGGCAACGATAACCCGTCGCTTCTCGGGAGCGTTGCGAAATGGCGAACTGAGCCGGCGATTGTCGCCGTGGGGTGAAGCGACCAATGCTCGGCGACACCGATACTTCTGCCGCCCGGCGGACCTCTGAACTGCGATGAGTTGTCGACAATAGCGTCGATAACTCATCGCAGAAGGAGAGTCAGCGATGCCCGAGGGCACCTCACTCGTACTCGCCTCAGCCGGGGACAGCTCGGGGCTGAGACGAAGGCGTGGTCTTCACCTCGGGGAGCGCGGCCTGAGTGAGGAA
>JBGART010000115.1:0-10763 GCA_044230055.1 Myxococcaceae bacterium
CCGGTAACGGGGGCGCCTACTCGATGAGACGTCGGCAGTGCTCCCGAGGCTTGGCTCATGGGCCGCTTCGGTCTGCTCGAGACAAACCGGCCAAGTGCCGTGCGTGGGTTCGCGCCACCTCTCGACTATGCGCCTGACGGCGCAACGCTCGAGGCGAGCGGAAGGTGGCGCCTGACGGCGCGACGCTCGAGGCGAGCGGAAGGTGGCGCCTGACGGCGCAACGCTCGAGGCGAGCGGAAGGTGGCGCCTGACGGCGCGAGAACAGCTGTTCCTCCGACGAAATGGCCAGCCAGCTAGAACCTCGCCAGTACCACCTGCGGCCGCACCGGCAGGAAGACGTTGGTGGGTGGCGGAGGCAGCGGGTTGCCGCCGCTGTCCAGGCCGTCCAGCTGGCGCTGGATGTCGTCCATCTGCTCACCGATGGCGCGGCGTTCGCGCAGGGTGCTGGCCAGCTTGATGCCGCCGATGATGGCCAGCACTGCGCCGCCGATGACCAGCGCCGCGCCCACGCCGATGAACACGATGGCCACCGTGCTGATGGACGAGGAGCCCAAGCCGTAGACCAGCTGTCCGATGGCCGCGAAGTACGCGCAGAAGAGCCCGGCAATCCCCATCCCCACGCCCGCCGCGAGCATCCCGATGGAGCCGGCCAGGCTGGGCCGGGCGGCGTCCAGCAAGCGCCACTCCTCCTGCAGTTGCTCGCGGGTGAGGCTGCCCAGCGGCAGCGCGCGTCCGGCCGCCTGCGCCAGCTGCAGCCCGCCGGCCAGCGTGGCCGTGAAACCTCCCCCCGCCTCGCCCTGCAGCAGCGTGTTCCGGAACGCCGGGCGCGCGGCCATCGCCTCCGCCCACGGGTTCGCCTCCGCCAGCGAGCACACGCTCAACACCGTCAGCAACACCAGCCGGTTCATGCGTCCTCCTCGAGAGAGCAGTCAGTTGAGGTAGCGCGGGGCGGGCGGCGCGTTCGCTGCCCCGCCCATCAAGTCCAGCCCGGCGCGCGTCAAGAGGAACCGGACTTTCGCCGGGCCGCGCTCCGTCTCCAAATCCGCCTCAAAGCACGGGCCGCCCACGGTGCCCAGGAGCGCGTCCTTGCGCAGGTTCCTGACCGTGCCCTGGGTGAGCTCCCGGTCAATCTCCGCGGTGACTGCGTCGCGCTGGTAGAGGTCATACGCCGCCTGGTGCAGCGTCATCGCCAAGCCGGGCGAGAGCGAGGTGCTGCTGAACAGCACGGAGATGAGCACCCAGTAGGGCGGCGTTTCGTCAGGCATGGGGACCGGCCGGAGGTTGTAGCGGACCTTGGGCCGCGCTGCACGCCAGTCAGGCCTCGCCGGCGGGGAGCTCCGCCGCGGGCGAGAGCGGCAGCTCGATGCAGAAGAGGGCGCTCTGCTCCGGCGTGCTGGTGACGCGGATGCTCCCGCCGTGGGCCTCCACCAGCTGCCGGGACACCCACAGCCCCAGGCCCAGCCCTCCGAAGTGGCGCGAGGACACCGCGCGCTCGAAGCGCTGGAAGATGCGCTGCTGGTCCTCCTGCGAGATGCCGATGCCGAAGTCCCGCACCGAGAGCCGGGCCAGGCCCTCGCTGGCGGCCACGCTCACCTCGATGGGCTGCGCCTTCCCGTACTTGATGGCGTTGGAAAGCAGGTTGGTGACCACCTGTTCAATGCGCACCCGGTCCCACGTCCCCAGCGTGGAGCCGCTGGCGTTGAACTGCAGCTGGCAGCCCGCGCGCAACAGCTCTTCGCTCGAACGCTCCAGCACCTCCTGCACCGCCTCCGACAACTCGAAGGTGCTGCGCTCCAGCGTCAGCCGCCCGGCGCTGATGCGGGAGATGTCCAGCAGCTCATTCACCAGCCCGCTGAAGCGGCGCAAGTTGCGCGCGGCCTTCTCCGCCCGGGGGAGGACCTCCAGCGCCGGCGCGCCGCCTTCCAACAGGCGCACCGCGGTGGCCAGCTGCAGCGAGAGGGCGGTCAGCGGCGTGCGCAATTCGTGCCCGGCCACCGAGAGGAAGTCGTCGCGGACGGCCACCGCCTCCTGCGCCTCCTTGAAGAGCCGCGCGTTCTCCACCGCCGCCGCCGCCATCCGGTCCCGCGCTTCACGCTCCAGCCGGAGCAGCGCTTCACGCTCCTCGCGCGCGCGCCGCTCCTGGGTGATGTCCGCGACGAGGGCGACGAAGGCCTCCACCTGCCCGTGCTCGTCGCGCTGCGGGATGTACGAGGCGCGGACGAAGCGGGTGCCTCCGCTGTGGTAGGGCACCCAGGCCTCGAACGTCGTCGGCGTGCCGCCCAGCGCCCTCTCCACCTCCGGGCGCAGCGCGTTGAAGGCCTCCTCGCCCAGCACCTCCGCCAACGTCATGCCCAGCACCTCCTTCGGGGCGCGGCCGAACCAGCGCTCGTAGGTGCTGTTGGCGAAGCGGTAGCGCAGGTCCGTGCCGATGGAGGCCACCAGCACCGGCAGCGCGTCCGTTACCAGCCGCAGCTGCTCCTGCCCGCGCCGCACCGCCTCCAGCATCTCCTTCTGCGCGGTGACGTCGTCGTAGGTGACCACCCCCGCCACCGTCTGGCCCTGCTCATCCCGCACCGGCGCGGAGTTGACCCGGATGAACGCGTGGCTCCCGTCGCCCCGGACGATCTGCAGCTCTTCGCCGCGGATGACCGCGCCTTCGCGCAGGGACCGCTCCAGCGGCCACTCCTGCGGCGCCAGCGGCCGCCCGTCCGGGTGCAGCGCCTGACGCGCGCTGAAGGCGGAGCGCTCATGCTGGGGGTTGGCGAGCAGCAGCTTCCCGGACGGCGCCTCCACCAGCGCCACCGCCGACGGCATCTGCTGCAGCACCGCGGAGAGCCGCTGCCGCTCTGCGCGCAGCTCCTGGTAGCGCTGCGCCCGCGCGATGGCCAGCGCGCCGCGGTCCGCCAGGTCTTGAAGGAGCCGCTGGTCCTCCAGCGTGTACGGCGTGTCGTCCACATCCCTGGAGATGGTGAGCGTGCCCAGAATCTCCTGGGAGACGCGCAACGGCACGATGAGCAGGCTCTTGATGGGGAACCGCTCCAGGTGGGCCCGGTGCTCCTCGGAGATGTCCGTCGGCGGGGGCAGCGCCTGCACCACCGGCAACAGCAGCGGTTCGCCCGTCTGGGCCACCGCGCCCAACGGGCCCACCCCCACCGGCACCGGCGCCATCGCCAGCGTCTTGCGGATGTGCGCGGCAATCTCCGGGCGGTGGTGGTGCAGCGCCGCCAGCTCCAGCATCCGGGTGCTGGGCGAGATGAGGTTGACGGCGCAGGAGTCGGAGAGGCGCCGCGTCACTTCGCGGCAGACAGCGTCCAGCACCTCCTGCAGCTCCAGCTTGGTGCGCGCGAAGGTCTCCGACACCTCCGCCAGCAGCCGCACCCGCGCGCCGGCGCGCTGCTCGGATTCGTGGAGCCGCGCGTTCTGCACGCAGAGGCAGGCGCGGTCCGCCACCTCCTGCAGCACCTGTTCGTCCTCCGGGCTGAAGGGCGCCCCCGCTGCGAGCCGGCTGACGCCGATGGCGCCAATGACGCCGTCCGCGCTGCGCAGCGGCACACAGAGCGCGGTGTGAAAGGGGAACGCCTCCATATAGGCGCGGTGCTCCGGGCGGGTGGCGGCGAGCAGGGCCGGAAAATCCACCTCTGGCACGCGCTCGGACCGGCCGCTCTGCACCACCCGGCCGGTCATCGCCTCGCCCAGGCGCAACGGCGCGTCGCGCAGCATCTGGCGGAGCAGCTGCGCCGCCGCCGGCCGCACGTGCGCCACCACCGGCGCGGCCAGCGCCTCGCGCGCCTCGTCCAGCAGGTAGAGGACGCACGAGTCCGACAGGTCTCCGACGACCGCGCTGGCGATGCTCTCCAGCACCGCGGACAGCCCGCGCTGGGTGGAGATGGCTCGCGACACCCGCTCCAGGAGGTGGAGCCGCTTGGCCTCCATCCGGTCCGCTTGCTCTATTCGTCGCTGCTCTGTCGTGTCGGTGGCGATGACCCAGAGGTGGTGCTCCGCGCGGACGAAGCGGTTGCTCACCCAGCGCTGCCAGGCCTGATGGAAGAGCTCCAGCGTCTCCGCGTGGCCGGTGCGCGCCACCCGCTCAAAGGCCTCGCGGAAGGGAGAACCCTTCGCCTCCGGCGCCAGCTCCCAGAGCAGCCGCCCTTGCGCCTCCTCGGGGCGCACGCCGAGGAGCCTGCCGGTGGTGGGGTTGAGGTACCGGACGCGGCCGTCGGTGCTGCAGACGGTGACGGACTCGGGCAGCTGGTCGAAGAGCGCGCGCGGGATGCCCTCACTCTCTGCCTGCGAGGCGTCTGGCCTGAGCATGCTCGGGGGCAAGGAGTACCACCTGCCAACCGCGCGTCTACTGCCGAAGAGGACCCCTCACGCCTGGGCCAGCACAGACACATTGCACCACCTGTCCGGACAGGTCCCGCGCGACTGCGCCGTCGGAGATTGACCCGGGTGCGGCGGCCTCAAGCGGCGGAAACCTCCCTTCATGCCCCATGGCTCACTCCATGCGTCGCATCGGCCCCCATGATGGTGACGCCGGACAAGCCGCTGCTGCTCATCTCGGATGACGACCCGTCGGTCGCGCGCGCGTTTGCGCGGCAGGCCCGTCGCGCCGGGATGCTGGTGGTGTGCGACTTGAGCTCCCAGGTGCTGCACCTGGCCAAGCAGTACAAGCCGTCCGTCATCCTGCTGGACATCAACCAGACGGTGGACGGGCTGGATTTGCTGGACGCGCTCAAGGCGGACCCGGACACCGCCGGCATCCGCGTCATCCTCACCTCCGCGGTGCCGACCAAGATGTCGGCCGTGCATGACCACGAAACCCGCGCGCACTACGGGAAGACCGAGTTCGTGGTGAAGCCGCTGGAAGGGGACTTCTGGACCCGGATGGCCAAGGCCGCCGGCGCCGTCCCCGCCCGCCCGCTCAGCTAGGCTGGACTCGCCGCTCCGCCCCGCTCCATCTTCCGCTCGGCGATGACCCAGACGCAGGAGCCGTCCGTCTGCGCGCTCACCGCGAAGCCCCCTTCCGCGATGATGCGGATGAGGCCCAGCCCGGAGCCCTCGGTCAGCGTCACGCTCTTGCGCAAAAGCTTCTGGTAGTGCGACTGCACGTCGCGCGCGGCCCGCGCTTCGTCGATGTTCTTCTTCAGGATGCGCAGGTTGTCCGGGCTGGGGCGGTTGAACGTCCGGATGGCAATCTTCTGGGTGTCCGGGTCGAACTCAATCCGCAGCTTGGTGATGCCGTCCGTCGAGTGGCGCACGGCGTTCTCCAGGAGCTCATGCGTGGCCACCGCCAGGCTGGAGAGCCCGTCCGCGTCCGCCAGCACCTCCTGGTAGAAGAACGTGGCGAACTCGCGAACCTTGGGCACCAGCTTCAGGTTGGGCGCGAACGACAGCTCGATGAACGGCTTCGGGGAACCGAGGAGGTAGTTCATGAAGGGCCCCTATTCGAACGAGACGATGTCGTGCCCGAACGACATCAGCGTGTGCAGGCTGCCCTTCTGCCAGCGGATGGCTGGGTTGGTCTTGAAGCGGACCTTGTATTGAAGCTCCAGGTCTTGGACGAGGGAGATCCACGCCACGAAGTCCTTGAAGCAGTTCGAATTCATGAAGGTGAGCCGGCCAATCTCAATGGAGACCAGCTTCACCTTCCGCAGCATGGCCTCCGAGTGCACCTTCTTGAGCAGGAGCGACAGCTGCGGCCGGTCCGGCGTCTCCGCCACGCCGGACAGCTGCACCACAATCATCTCGGCGCCTTCGTAGCCGCGGGCCTCCAGCCGGTCCGGCTCCGTGGCCACGATGTCCAGCTCAGTCACTCTGTTCACGCTGCACCTCCCCCCGCCTTCTCTGTCAGCACCACCGAAGGGGCAAATGCTACCAGCGCGCTCAAGCTGGGCTGCTGCCAGCGCAGGAAGGGGTTCGACACGAACCGCACCCGGTAGCGTTGCTCCTCCGGCGCATCCTTCACCCACGACAGCCAGCTTGCCAGTTCCTTGAAGCAGGACGCGCTGAGGAACTTGAGCTCGCGCAGGTCCACCTCCACCACCGCCGCCTTGCGCTCCAGCGCCAGCGCGTGGACTTTTCGCAAGAGCCCGCCCAGCTGCGCGCGGTCCGGGTCCTCGGCGAACCCGTGCAGGTGCAGGCCGAGCAGGTCCTCCCGCCCGCGGCCCTTGGTGGCCAGCCCCGGCTGCCGGTCCGGCTTGAGGGTGAGCGCCTCCACCGGCTCTCCCGCCTGCGCGTCAAAGCGCGAGGTGGGCGGGAACAGGTGCTGCACGCCACCGCCCTCCGGTTCTTCTTCCGTCTTCGTCTCCTGGCCGACATAGCGCAGCACCAGCAAGGTGAGGTCATCGTGCTGGACGGCCATCCAGCGCTTGGTGCGGGCCACCACATGGTCCCGAATCTCCGCGCAGGGGCGGTCCTTCACCTCGTCGATGGCGCGCGCCAGCCGCTCCAGCTCGAAGGTCTCGTGGTCCGCGTTCATGGCCTCGGTGACGCCGTCGGTGTGCAGGACCAGCAGGTCTCCCACCTCCAGCTTGAGCGAGAGGTCCGTGGTGACCCGCTTGATGTCGCGGGTGGCGCCCACCCAGGCGCCCTGGGTGGAGACCTGCTCCATCTTTCCCGTGGCCTTGCGGAAGACCAGCAAGTCCTCGTGCGCACCGGCGAAGGTGAGCGTCCCGTCGGTCCGGTAGCGGAAGAGCGTGAGCGTGACGTGGTCATCGCTCACCAGCCGCGAGCGCAGGTTCTCGAAGAGGACCTCGTTGAGCGCCACCATCACCTGCGCGGGCGTGGAGGCGAAGCGGACCAGAGACGCCATCGCGCTCTGCACCATCAGCATCACCAGCCCGGCGTCCAGCCCGTGGCCGGACACGTCGCCGATGGCCAGCCACGCGCCGTCCGCCACCGGCAGCACGTCGTAGTAGTCGCCGCCCACCTCGTCGGCGGGAATCATCGCCGCGGCCAGTTCCAGCCCTCCCACGTCCAGGCTGCGCGGCAGGATGGAGGTCTGCACGCGGCGGGCGGTGGCCAGGTCCTGCTCAATCTTCGCGGAGCGGGTGGCTTCGCTGACCAGGACTTCCTGGGCGCGCTTGCTCTCCGTGATGTCGAAGGCCACGCCCTGCAGCATCTGCGGGCGGCCCTTCTCGTCCTTGAGCAGCCGCGCCTCGCCGTGCACCCAGACCACGTGGCCGTCGCGGGCGATGAAGCGGCACTCGCCCTTGAACGGCCCGCCGGTGCGCACGCCGCGGGCGAACTCGAGGTTCCAGAGGTCCCGGTCATCCGGGTGCAGCTGCCAGAACCAGAGGAACGGCGCCTCCAGCCACTCCTGCTGGGTGAACCCGAGCAGCCGTTCGATGTACGGGCTCACGTAAATCTCGTTCTGCCCTTCGCCCAGCACCGCGAAGAAGACCAGCGCCGGAATCTGCTCCACCAGCGCCTTGAAGCGCGCCTGGGCGGCCTGCAGCTTGGCTTCGGCGCTCACCGGCGCCGCGGCGGCCGCGCGGGGCCGGTCAGACCAGGTGGCCTGGTCCAGCGAGGGCGGCCCGTCCGGGAAGAGGGCCGCGCCCATCGCGAGCAGAAAGGCCTCCGCCTCCTCCGGCTGGTTGGCCAGCTGCTGCAGCTGCTGTTCGAGCAGCGCCTTCTGGGTGGCGATGGGGAGCGAGCGCGTGTCGTCAGCGGTGTTCATGGTCGTGCCCGCGGGCGCCGTGCGCCGGCAGCTCCGGGACCCGGAGGAGCCTGCGCCGGTCCAGCCACGCGTAGAAGCCCTCCATGCCGACGCCGGTGGCGGCCGAGAGGAGGATGACCTCCACCGCCGGATTCACCCGCTTGGCGTTCACGATGAACTGCTCCACGTCGAACGTCACGTGCGGCAGCAGGTCCACCTTGTTCAGCACCACCGCGTGGGCCACCCGGAACATGTGGGGGTACTTGAGCGGCTTGTCCTCGCCCTCGGTCACCGAGGCGATGACCACCCTCGCGTCCTCTCCGAGGTCGAACAGCGAGGGGCAGACCAGGTTGCCGACGTTCTCAATCATCAGCAGCGCGTTGGGCGGCGGGTCCAGGGCGGCCAGCGCCCGCTCCACCATCGCCGCGTCCAGGTGGCAGCCGGCGCCGGTGTTGATTTGCAGCGCCTGCGCGCCGGCGGCGCGAATCCGCTCCGCGTCGCGCTCCGTCTCCTGGTCCCCTTCGATGACGTAGAGCGAGAGCGGCCGCAGGTCGCGGATGGCGCGCTCCAGCAGCGTCGTCTTCCCGGCGCCGGGAGAGCTCATGAGGTTTAACGCCAGCACGCCGCGGGAGCGCAGGAGCGCCCGGTTGCGCGCGGCGCCCTCGTCGTTGCGCGCCAGTACCTGCTTCTGCAGCGTCCTCAGCGCCGGCGCCTGCGCGGTCCGCTGGGCCGGCAGCGGCGGCAGGAAGGCGTGTGAATGCTCGTGCGCGCCGCCGTCGGCCAGCGAGTGGACGCCATCGGAGAAGCCGGCGTGGGGCGGCGTGTGGTCAAACGTGTCGCCCGGCGGGACGGTGGGCGCAGCGTGGGTGGCGTCAAACACGGAGGCGTCGGCCAGCGAGTGCACGCCGTCGGAGAAGCCCGGCGCCGCCGCCGGCTCTGGATGCGTGTGGGAATGGCCGTGGCCGTGTTCATGACTGTGACTGTGTTCAGGGTCGTGGTGCTCATGAGCCGCGTCGGTCTCACCCGAACATCCGCAGACTGCGCACATTCAAACCACCTCCATCGCCGTGACCCGAAGCCCGTCGCCAGACAGCCATTCCAAATCCACCGCACCGCAAGGACAGCACCCGAACGCCGACTTCAGCTCCGCGACGGTCCCGCACTCGCGGCAGCGCGCGGTGGCGGGCACGTCGACAATCTCCAGCGTTGCGCCCTCGGCGGCGGTGCCCTGCGCGGCGAGGTCAAAGCAGAAGCGCAGCGCGTCCGGCAGCACCGCGGAGAGCGGCCCCACCTCCAGCACCACCCGTTTCACGCTCCCCCCTTCGCAGCCCTCGGTGACGATGCGGACCACCTCTTCGACGAGCGCCAGCTCATGCATGCGCCTGCCCGAGGAAGCGCTGCACCAGCGACTCCACCATCGCCACCGCGGGCTCCACCGCTTCGGAGACGGGCTGGCTGAGGCCAATGCACAGGGCTTCGTCGGTGCCCAGCTGCTCCGGCTCGCAGCCCACCAGCCGCAGGCAGCGGACCTCCGCGCCCATCGCCTTCACCAGCTCCAGCACCTTCTGCGGGTGCATCCCGTGGGTCTGCAGCACCAGGTCCTGTGGGTCAGACGGCGCGTCCACCTCGGGCTCCAGCTCGTAGAGCGTGCCGGGCTGGCCGCCGCGCGCCGTGGCGTCAATGAGGATGACCGCGTCGTAGTCCTCCATCAGCGCGTAGGTGAGGTCAAACCCGCGGATGCCGAAGTCCACCACCTTCACTTCAGAGGAGTGGGGCCGACGGGCCAGCCGGCGCGCCACCTCCACGCCGAAGCCGTCATCCCCGAGGAAGATGTTCCCCACGCCGGCGACGAGGATGCGGCTCACAGGGGCTCCACTTCGTGGGGGTGGAAGAAGAAGCGGTGGCCGGGCTGCCCGGTGCGGCCCAGGTCTCTTCCGGGGTCGTCGTCCACCGTCACCGCCACGTGCGCGCGGTCCTCGAAGTCCACCTCGATGGTCTCCACCGTGGCCACCTTCCCCGCAAGCGCCAGGTCGAAGATATCTCCGCCCTGCGCGGGGTGGAGCCGCACCTTGTCCCCCGGCTTGAGGACGACGTCGCGCCCGTCGCGCGTCACTTTCAGGCCGCCGGGCAGCGGGTCCTCGCGGACGGCGCCGTGCAGCGCGGCCACGTCGGCCAGCCCGCGCGCCTCCACGCGGTCCAGCATCGCCGCTACCTTGGGGTCCGACTCGCGGGCCTGGCGCTTCTCCTCGTCGGTGAGGGTGAGGATGCGCAGGGTGAGCAGCTCATCTATCTCCGTCCCGTCGAACAGGTCCCCGCGGCTCTCCGGGGCGATGCGCGGAAAGTCGGAGAGGATGATGGGCGAGGCCAGCACTTCGCCGCCGCTCACCAGCGCCGGCCAGGCGCCCAGATTCCGGCACTCCTCGGCGGCGGCGCGCAGCGCCTGAGGCGGGTCTGCCAGCGAGTAGAAGGTCCCCCCGGAGAGGCGGAGCAGGCAGTGGGTGGAGGAGAGGCAGCGCAGCGCCGCGGCGGACCGGGGCGCGTCGTCCGCCCCGGCGAACGGCGTGGTGTTGCGGACAACCAGGGTGAGCCGCAGCACGTCCGCGTTCACCCGCGTGGCGCTGAGCGCCACCTCGCCGGAGATCGTCTCATGCCGTCGTTCCACGTCTCCGCGACGCTCCACCCCGCCGCCGAAGGTGAACGCCACCGCCCGGCGGACCGCAGTCCCCTCCATCACGTGCCACGCAGGCACGGCCACCTCGCGCTCGATGGCCTCCTGCGTACCGGTCCAGGGCGACTCCTGCGCGTCCGTGCGCTCCTGCATGTGCAGGAAGCGGATGCGCGCGTGCAGCTGCGTCGCTTCATCCGCCTGGATGAGGCACTCGGTCTGCATCCACCAGCGCTCCGTCCCGCGCTGGGCGTCGGACCAGGCGCGCGGCTAGCGGCCGCCGTCGGTCCACCGCTGGCGGTACTTCAGCGTCGTGGGCCGGTTGGGGTTGCGCGCGTTGCCCTCGTTGAGGACCGCGCGGGCCAGCGCCTCCAGCGACTGCGAGCTCATGCAGCGCCCCTCCCGCGCAGGATGCCGCCGGGCAAGAGCGACTCCAGCGCG
>JBGART010000116.1:0-10715 GCA_044230055.1 Myxococcaceae bacterium
GGTTCGGGTTCGGGCTGGAGCGCTACGACGGGCAACCCCTTCAGGTCGGCGACCGGACGAGCCGTGCGCGGTGTCCCGAACCCGAACCCCTGCCCCTACCCGGGCCCGTGAACGAAGGCGAACGCGAACGCGAACGCGTGCTCCCTACCCCTTCCCGAGACACCGTTCCCCGAAGCCCGCCCTCCGAAGACTCCGGCCCGGCGCAGACCCCTGCACGCCACACATCCCATACCGCGATTTCGAGCACTGCGAAGCGCGCCTGCGCCAAGCCTCCAGCGCGCTGCCGACGGCCGACGTCTCGACTCTGCGCCTGACGGCGCAACACACGACGCGAACGCGGAGGGTCTTGCGGTCGCTATTTCAGCGGCTGGCGGCGTCTGGCCTCGCAGCGTCCGGACGCCACGCGGGAGAGGTCCTCCGCCACCGCCTGCAGCACGTTGTGCGGCAGCGCGCGCTTCTCCTCCCCTCCCCGGCCTGAAATCCACCCGGCCAGCCGGTCCAGGCTGGAGGCGGTGACGACCTGGAGCCGGGCCGTCACCTCCACGCCGTAGGTCTCTTCGGGCTCCGCGCCGACGTGGAGGGCCACGCGCTCCAGGGCGAGGAACGCAGGGTCTTGCACCTCCCGACGGTCATTCATCCAGAGCTTCCCGGTGGCGCGCGAGGCGCGCAGGGAGGCGACCTTGCTCTGCGTCTCCACTGGCGCGTCGAACCACAGGCGCCGGCGGCGGACGACGGAGACCTCGAAGGAGAGCCGCCCTTCGAGACCCAGGCGCACCAGCCTCAGGAGCTCCGGATCCAGGAAGCCCGCCAGCTCCACGTCCACCAGCACGCGGCCTCCCACCAGCGTGGCGCGGCAGGTGGCGCGCGGCCCCTCCTGCGCAAAGGACAGCCCTGCCCAGCACAGCCCCACGCCGAGCAGCGCGAGGGTGACTCGCCGCCGCAGCCGACCTCTCTCGGTTCGCGTCATCGGGCGGGCTCAGAACGGCCGGCGGAAGAAGGCCATCACCTGCGGCGCCGGTCGGGCGAATTCGTCGGTGCGCCACGCCGCGGCCACGTGGAACTCCTCGCCGATGTTGAAGGCGGTGCCGAAGTCCAGCCGGGGCGTCATCCAGCGGCCCTCCGCGCGCACCGTCCCGACGTCCAGGAAGACCGAGAACACCTCCCAGAACCGGTACTCGGCCGAGCCGAGCAGCGAGAAGTCGCCGCGGAACTCCTTGAACTCGTAGCCGCGCAAGCTGCCCCACCCGCCCAGCGCCTCCTGCTTCTGCAGGGGCAGCCCGTTGCCTCCCGCCCCCCTGAACCGCAGCCAGACGCCGTGGTCCCGCCCCACTGGGAGGTAAGCCGCGCTGTCGCTCACGATGCGGATGAAGTGAAACGCAGAGCCGGCGAGCAGGGGCCCGGCCACCTCCAGCGTGTTGTTCGTCCGCACGGTGAAGCGGTCATCGAAGGTCGGCTCGTACAGCGGCAGCTCCGGGTCTCTTCGCGCGGCGCGCAGGTCGTACGCGGACCGGACGCGGTTGGTCCATTCCAGCCGGAAGAGCACGGACTCCATCGGCCCGTCGTCGATGGCCGGGTTGGGGAAAGGCGGCTCGTCGCGGCGGAAGACGGTGAAGACCTTCTCCAGCGGCGGCAGCGTGGCGTACTCGTCCAGGCGGTACTCGACGCCCAGCACGAAGCCGAAGAGCCGCTCCGTGGAGAGGAACGCGGTGAGGCCGGTGCGGCGGAAGTAGTCCGCGCTCGGGCGATTCAGGATGACGGACTGGAGATAGGAGTCGATGGGGACCAGGCGCCAGCGGTCCGTGGTGTCCACCAGCGCGTGGTACTGCGCGCCGACTTCGCCGAGCTTCAGCGTGGGCAGCGCCACCCGCGGCCCGACGAGCAGGTCAAACCGCCCGCGGCCCTCGCGCGCGACGTTGACGTTGACCCCCAGGTCCGCCGCCAGGCGGAAGCGGTCCGCCGGGTCCTGGTAGCGCAGCGTGCTCCACAAGCCGGGCGCGAAGGAGGTGGCCTGCGTGTGCCGCAGCAGCTCCGCCGGGTCCGCCGACGCGGAGGTGGTGATGACCTTGAGGTGGACGCGCACCACGTCGCCCGAGGCCTCGATGAAGTCGCCCCGCTCGTCGCTGTCGGGTTCCCAGTCGCGGACCATTCGGGGGACGTGGTCCGTCCAGTCGTCGTCTTCGTCGTCGTGGCGGTGCAGGTGGCCCTGCCACCTTCCGGTCCAGCGGACGGAGACGCGCGAGGGGCGCTCAGCGAAGGTGAAGCGCACGCCGCCGTCAGGCAGGGCTTCCTCCTTCAGCGCCGGCGTCTCCTCGAACCCGCCGGCTCCACGCCTCGGGCTGACGAACGGCAGCGCCTTGCGGACGCGCTCCAACGCGGCCTCCACGTCAGAGCGCAGGAGAATCTGCCCAGGGCGCAGCGCCATCATCGACTCCACGCGGCCCGAGAGCGGCGGCAGCAACCCCACCAGCTCCAGCCGCCCAAGCCGCCCCTCCTCGACGTCCACGGTGAGCGTGCCGTCCGCGGCCAGCTGCGCGCGCACCGTCGCCAGGAGGTAGCCGTCGTCGAGCAGCTCCTGCCGGAGCCGCTTCAGCCCGGAGCCCAAACCCTTCCAGGCGATACCGCCGTCGAAGCGCTCCTCGTCCGCGCGCGCCACCCACTCTGGCGACGGCACCGGCGGCGGGCAGAGCTCCGCGTCGTCCCAGCGGGCGCGGACGCGGCGGTCTCCGTCCCGGTCGTAGTCGCCGTCCTCCCCGTCTTCGTCTTCGTCGTCTTCATCGTCGTCATGCCAGCGGACGGGGCGGCGCGGCTCGCGGCTCTCCTCGTACGCGCGCTGCGACGGGGCGACGAAGAGGGCGGAGAGCACGGCGGCGCGGTCCACCTCCTCCGCGCCGCGCAGCTCCACCTTGTGCACCGTCGGGTGCTCCACGACTTCGACTTCAAGCACCCCGCCCTTCGGGTCCAGCCGCGGCGTCACGCGGACGAAGAGGCCGCTCTCGGAGAGCCGGGCGACCACCGCCGCGCTCTGCTCCCAGCTCAACGGACCTGCCGGGCGACCGCCGAGGAGCGCCCACACCTTGTGCTCGTCCAGCGACTGGAGGCCCACGAAGCGCACGTCGTTCACCGCGTAGGGCGTGCCCTTCACCTGCGCTTGCAGCTCCCCGAGCAGCCGCGAGAGCGGGCTGTCCTCCGGCAACAGTCGCAGGCACGCCGCGTCTCCCGGCAGCGGGGCGGGCGCCTTCGTGCGCGCGGCGCTGCGCTCCAGGCCCTGGGCCGGAGACACCCAGAGGCACGTCGCCAAGAACCACCCCACGTTCCATGACCGGCTCATTGCGTCTCCCCAAGAGCGCGGAGGGCCCGCGCGCTGGGCCGGCTTCAGCACGGGGCGTTCCAGCGGGTGGCGCGCGCCAAGCGGCTGGATTCGCTCCGGTGCCCTCGGGAGAGCGGATGTGCATTCGACATCCGGCGGATGTGGCGGCGACATCGGCTCACGCGTCGGCGACGGGCAGGCCGAGCGCCTTGATGCGCCGGTAGAGGTTGCCGCGGTCCACCTTGAGCAGCCGCGCCGCGGCCGCGACGTTGCCCTCCGAGGCGTCCAGCGCCGCGCGGAGGATGGCGCGCTCGGCGTCCTCCACCAGCTCGCGGAAGCTGCGCTCACCCAGGCCTGCGGGCGCCGGCGCCAGCGGCTCCGCGCCCAGCTTCAAGGCGCCGCCGAGGTGAGAGAGCGCGCCCTTGTCCACCCGAAGCGGGCCTTCGGCGCGCAGCAGGCACAGCCGTTCGATGAAGTTGCGCAGCTCTCGCACGTTCCCGGGCCAGGCGTAGGCGCGCAGGCGCTGCTCTGCCTCGGCGGTCACCTCCAGCGCGACGTTGACGCCGGCCAGCTCCGCCGCGAAGGCGCGGATGAGCGGCAGGACGTCCTCCGGGCGCTCGCGCAGCGCGGGCAGGCGCAGGGGGAAGACGCTCAAGCGGAAGTAGAGGTCCTGCCGGAAGGTGCCCTTCGCCACCGCGTCCTCGAGCGCGCGGTGGGTGGCCGCCAGCACGCGGACGTCGAGCGCGATGGGGCGGCCTCCGCCCAGGCGCTCCAGCTCCTTCTGCTCCAGCACGCGCAGGAGCTTGGCCTGCAGCTCCATCGGCATGTCGCCCAGCTCGTCGAGGAAGAGCGTGCCGCCCTGCGCCTGCTCCACGCGCCCCACCCGCCGCTCGCTGGCGCCGGTGAAGGCGCCGCGCTCATGGCCGAAGAGCTCTGACTCCAGAAGCGTGGCGGGGATGGCCGCGCAGTTGATGGCCACGAAGCGGCCCTTGCGCCCGGACGCGAGGTGGAGGGCGCGCGCCACGCGCTCCTTGCCGGTCCCGGTCTCGCCCAGGATGAGGATGGCCGCGTCGCTCGGGCCCACCCGGGCGATGAGCTGCCGCAGCTGCCCCATCGCCGCGCTCTCGCCCAGCAGCTGGCTGGGGCGGGCGAGCTCCTGGCGCAGGCGCTCGCGCTCCTCGGCAAGCTCGCGCAGGGCCAGCGCGTTGCGCACCGCAGTCAGCAGGCGCTCCGGCGTGGGCGGCTTTTCGATGAAGTCGGTGGCGCCCAGCTTGAGGGCCAGCACCGCCTCGCCCGCGGAGGCCTCCCCGGAGAGGACCACCACCGGCAAAGGCAGCGGGCGCGGCAGGCGCTCCAGCAGCGAGAGGCCCGTCTCGTTCGGCATCCGCAGGTCCAGCAGCATCATCGCCGGCGGGTCCGTGGGCTGCTCCAGCGCGCGGCGGGCGGCGGCGGCGTCCGGGGCCAGCTCCGTGCGGTAGCCTTCGTCGCGCAGCAGGCCGCTCACCGCGCGGAGCACGGCCGGGTCGTCGTCGACGATGAGCAGCTTCTGGTTCACGCAGGCTCCCGCGGCAGCTCCACCACCGCCAGCGTCCCTCGCGGCGCGCGCGGCTCCAGCCAGATGCGTCCGCGGTGGTCATGGACAATCTTCGCCGCGATGGGCAGCCCCAGCCCCGCGCCTTGCGGCTTGGTGCTGACGAGTCCTCGCGTGAGCGCGGCGCCCTCCCAGCGCTCGGCGATGCCGGTGCCCTCGTCGCTCACTTCCACCCGGGCGAAGCTGCCCTCGCCGCACAGGCGCACCTTCACCGGGCGTTCGCCCTGCGCGCAGGCTTCCAGCGCGTTCTTCACCAGGTTGCCGAAGACGCTGCGCAGGAGGCCGGCGTCCGCGGCGATGCGCTGCGGTCCGTCTGCCTCCAGGCGGATGGGGACGGCCGCGCCTTCGCCGTAGAGGGCGCAGACTTCGCTCAGAAGGGCCGAGAGCTCCAGCGGCGCCAGCACCGGCGTCGGCAGGCGGGCGAAGGTGGAGAAGCTCTGCGTCATCCGCGCGAGCACTGTCAGCTCTTCGGCCAGGAGCGCGCTGGACTCGCGCAGGCGCTGCTGGCCCTCGGCGCTGGCGTCCACCCGGTCCAGGCGCCCCAGCGCGAGCCTCATCGCCGTGAGCGGGTTCTTGAGCTCGTGCGCCAGGGCGCGGGCGACGTCCTGCCACGCGGCCAGCTGCTCCGCCCGGGAGAGGCGCTCCCGCTGCGCGGCGCGGTTGGGGACCATGCGGTTGAATTCGTGGATGAGGTACTGGAGCTCGTTGTTCGCGGCGCTGGCCGCGGGCAGGCGGACGGTGTCGTCTCCGGCGGCGAAGCGGGCCATGCCCTGCGCCAGCTGCTCCACCGGCCGCGCCAGGCGCCGGCCGATGAGCCAGGCCGTCACGGCGGAGGCGAGGGCGACGGCGATGAGGAGGGCCGCGAAGACCTGCGGGGCCCGGCGCAGCAACGCTCCCCGCGCCAGCTCCGCCTGGGTCACGTGCAGGCGCGCTTCGGCCAGCTCTTCGCGGAGTGGGCTGTCCGGGGTTTCCGTCCGGGCGAGTTGCGCGTCCACCCGGTCCAGGAGGTGCTCGAGCGGGGAGAGAGAGACCGAGAGCGCGCCCTCCAGCGCCAGCCTTCCGGCCACGCCCAGCAGGACGGTGGGGAGCAGCCCCGCCGCCAGCAGGACGATCAACGCCCGCGTGCGGAAGCCTCGCGGGACGGAGTGGGGAGATGGGCTCATTGAGGGCGCGCGACTATACGCGGCGGGGAGTGGGGTGATTGCTCTCGTCCTGACGACTTCGCCAGGACGAAGGCAGCTGTCCTTTAGGGTGGTCGGGGTACGCGGGATAGGTCCGGGCGGCTGCCGGCGGGCGCCCGCCGGCAGCACGAGCGCCGCGGTCAGGCCGGCTGCCGCTTCCTCACCCAGGCCGCGCTCCCCGAGGTGAGGGGTACGCGCCTTCGTTTCAGCCCCGAGCTGTCCCCGGCTGAGGCGGGGACCTCTGCGGAGCACGCGTGATACAAGAAGTGATAGACGTTATCGTCCGTATTGACGACAACGTCTATCACTTCGAACCAGCGCACTACCCTGCAGCGCTGGCGGCTGGCAACGCCCTTCGTACTGCGATGAGTTGTCGACAATGTCGACAATAGCGCTGAGAGATCCCCCTCATTCAGCGTGCACGCTCATTGAGAAGGCCGCCGAGCGCGTGACGTCTCCCGCGGCTTGCGACCTTCGGTGAACAGGAGCAGCGCTGTGTTGCCGTGACATGCGCGTTGTGCGGCGGAGCACTTCGTCGAGGTGTCGCGTTTGCCCGCTCTGAACGTCCTCGACTCGCCTTCCCGGGCGGGAAGTCCGAAAGTGGTCGACCGGTCGCCCACTTTCGCGCGGAACGGGCCTGGAGGGGTGAACTAGCAGCAGATATGCACCGTTGAAGTGCAGCAACGCCCACTCATGAATGGTCGACCATGTGGTCGACCACGAGGCGCCAGACCTCTCTCGAATCCATCCGCTCGTGATTGCTGGAGGTTTGGCCGTTTCTTCGGCCCGAACTCAAGGGCTGGTCGACCGGTCGACCACTTTGAGACCGCCGCGCCCGGGAGGTGCGCGGAGCCGCCGCCCGCCCCAGGGGAGCAAACCACTCATCAATCGTTGCGGGAGACGCGTACGCGTCTCTGGGTGGTTCCCCCAATGCAGAGATTCACCGAACCTCGAGGCAGCCCGGCGGTCACCGAAGCGCTCATCGTCGTACGAGGGGACGACTCAGCAATAGCGCAATAGCGTCGATAACTCATCGCAGTTCGCGCCTGCACGTGCGTTTGCGATCGGGGCGCTCACGCCGCGGCTCTCCCAGGGGACAGCTCCGGAGACTCACGAAGCCGCGCGCGACTCACCTTGGGGAGCGCTGAAGTCGGAGAGGAAGCTGAATCCGACCGGGCGCCTACGCACGTGCTGCCGGCGGGCGCCCGCCGGCAGCCGCCCGTCCCTATCCCGCCTGCCCCGGCTCCCTCAAGGACAGCTGCCTCCGCTCCGCTGCCCTCCTCAGACTCTCGAGGAAGCACTCAGGAACCTGCTGCACTACTGCGTGCCTTGAGGCCTGCGAGCTATCCGCCGCCGGGCCAGCAACGCCACCACCGCGACTGCGATGATGGCCGGGTCCACCTGGCTGCACGAGCAACCGGGCTTCTCAGCCCCCATGCCGCCGCCTCCGTCCGTGCTCGACCCACCTCCATCCGTACCAGACCCGCCCCCTCCATCCACCGGAGGCGGTGAGAGCCCCGCATCGGACTCAGCGCCACTGTCGGGCGCACCGCCATCTGGGAGCGGCTTCGGAGAGAACCGCGCCAGGACGACATGCTCTGCATTCGTGACCACGGTGAGCGGGTTGGGTCCGGCCTGAGCCACACCGTCCAGAGTCCACCCCGAGAACAGCGAGTCCGTGTTCGCGGTGGCCGTCAGCATCACCTGCGTCCCCGCCGTGTACGAGCCGCCGGGTGGATTGAGCGCGACGCTCCCTCCGCTCCCGGCGGAGACGAGCACCGCGTAGCGGGTCACACCCGGCGGCGAAGCGGTGCGGAAATACTTCCGGGCGGGATCCACCTGCACGTTTCCGCACGCCGTGGTGGACCCGGGGACGAACTCGGACCACCAGAGGTACTCCGTGCCGGGCAGCAGATAAATCCACCGAAGGAAACAATCCTGCCCGCCATCGCCCACCGGCGAGCAGCCGCCGACTGTCGTATCCAGCGCCTCCGGACCTGTATCCCCACCGTCCGCATAGAGCAGCGTCATCGCCGCCTGCGCAGGGCTCACGCAGCCGGCGTTGTAGACATGGATGTGCGTCTGCGCAGACGTCTGCGTGATGTTGCGCGCGGAGGGCTCGGGATAGACCAGCCGGGTCACTGTGCTGGGGCTTTGCGAAAGAAACACGCCCTGCCAGGCGCCGCGCGAAGGAATGGCGCCGCCGCTGTAGCCCTGCGGGTGACCGTCCCACTGATTCGTCGGTCCACCCGGGTTGTTATCAAGCACGTTCGCCGCGCCCAGCAGATAGTCGCCGCTGGCGAACCCCGAGAGCGGCGCGTCCGCACCGGTGAGCGTGGTCCGCACTGGGACCTCGATGGTGAGGATGCGGTTGTAGAGCGGCCAGTAGGGCTGACTCGAGGGCGGCAGCGCCCAGAACGCATTCGAATAGCCGCTGCCCGATGGGTTCGGGAACGCGGTGTTGTCGAACGGGTAAAGGCCGAGCACCGGCGCGCTGGGGCAGCCGTCGGTGATTTGCGTCCGCGCGCCGCCTCCGGGCGGCTCCATAAAACAGCGAATGGGAGTCTGCGGGGTGATGGCGAACTGCGTCTTCCGCGGGAGCTTGAGCTCCGGCCGGACGAACGCGCCGCTGCACCCGAGCGCGCCCACCACCACGCGCACGTAATACACGTCTCCGGACTTGGGTTGACCCTGGTAGCCCACCCACGTCCAGGTGAGGTCCTCCACCGTCTGCGAGATGAAGTTGTTGCAGATGTGCTGCAGCCGGGAAGGCGCGCCGTCGTTCCACGGTTGGCCGGCAGCCCTGCTGGCGAGCGTTAAGACGGCGGAGACCATCGCGAGCTGCCACATCCAGCGAGGTGAGCGCATGCGCGCACTATCCATCCCGCGGCGCGAGGGGTCAGCCCTGTAGGCACGGCTCCTTCCTTTCCGCCTGACTTCAAGGCACGCGCGTCAGGCCTTTGACGCCGCGGGGTCGCCAGGCGCGTGGCGACTCCAGAGGCTGCGGCCGGTTGCCAGCTGGCGTGCGCATTGCTGCTGGCGGTTGAGCCGCCCACGCGACTTCAGGAGCG
This sequence comes from Myxococcaceae bacterium, assembly GCA_044230055.1. Taxonomy (GTDB): domain Bacteria; phylum Myxococcota; class Myxococcia; order Myxococcales; family Myxococcaceae; genus JBGART01. The sequence goes on from JBGART010000116.1 coordinate 9,151, forward strand.
CCATGACTCCCTTGAGCGTCGTCGTCATCACCCACAACCAGGAGCACAGCCTCCCGGAGGCGCTGGAGAGCATCCTCGCGCAGCGGACCGAGCAGCCATACGAGCTCGTCGTCGCCGACGACGCCTCCACGGACCGGACACCGGAGATTGTGAAGGCGTACGCGCAACGCTACCCGGAGCTCATCCGCCCCATCCTTCGGCCGAAGAACCTGGGGGCGCAGAAAAACTTCATCGACGCCTACAACCAGTGCAAGGACGGCCTGGTGGCCCTGCTGGAGGGGGACGACGCGTGGCTGACGCCGCTGAAGCTGGACGCGCAGGTCGCGGCGATGACTGCGCACCCCCAGGCGGCGGTCTGCGGGATGAACGCCTGGGTCTTCGACGAGAAGGACCCGGCGCGCTCCCACTTTCATCCCGGGCACGGCGAGGCGTACCTCGCGGACGCCAGCTCACTGCTGGAGTCGAACTTCTTCTCCACCTGCACCCTGATGCTGCGCAAGCAGGGACCCATCGACGTCCCCGCTGCGCTGCGCGAGACGTGGGGTGACTGGGCGCTCAAGCTGCACTTCGCCTTGAAGGGCGACGTGCTGTTCCTGCCCGAGGTGGGCGGGATGTACCGGCTCACCGGGCACGGCCTGTGGACGCAGCAGTCGCCGCTGGAGAAGGAGCGCTCGGTCCTCAACGTGCTGCTGGCATTCCAGACACACGTGGCGCCGCGCTTCGGCCCGCTGCTGCAGGCGCGCATCCACCAGCAGCTGCAGGCCGTGCTGGCCGCGAGCATCCAGGCCGGGCGCCCGGACACGGACGCCTTCCGCGAGGCGCTGGCGCGGCTGCCCGCGCCGCTGCAGCCGGCGTCACAGCGGGTGACCCGGCGCGGCGTGCAGCTGCCCGTCCGCCAGTGGCGCCCCGGCGCAGGCAGCGCGGTGTCTGACGCGATGGCGCGCGCCGTCTCACTGCTGGAGGCGGGCGCCAACGCCGCCGCGCTCACGTTGATTGACGGCGCGCGGGTGGGCGCCCCGCCGCAGGCAGAGCTGGAGCAACTGCGCGCGCTGGCGCTCATGCCGCTGGGCTTCTCCGGTGAAGCCTTGGCCTGCGCCCGGCGCGCGGTGCAGCTGGCCCCAGAGAACCCGGCGCTCTTCCAGCTGTGGCTGGGTTTGTGCGCGCGCCTGGGCCTGTCGAAGACGCCGTTCTTCGAGCGGCTCCTGATGCAGCTGGACCGCGACGCCGCCGCCGAGCAGGAACGGAACGTGGACCCCTTCCGCTTCCCGAAGGGCCCCGAGTACCGGCCCACGATGGCCCACGCCGCGGACTACCTGGAGCGCGCACACGGACAGGGCGTGGCGCTGGAGCGCACCTACGCCGCGCTCGCGGATGAAACCTCGAAGGCCCTGATGGTGGAGGTCACCGCCTTCCGCGCGCTGGGATACCGGCGGGTGAAGCTGTCGCGCAACGACGCGAAGTACTGGGACGCGCTGGCGCAGGCGGATGGGCCGCTGGTGAAGGAGCGCAACGCCCTCTCCGGGCCCTTCGCCTTCCCCATGCACCGCTTCGACTTAAGCGCGGCG
>JBGART010000117.1:0-10715 GCA_044230055.1 Myxococcaceae bacterium
GCAGCCCGGGCGGGGAGCGAGTCTGCCACCGGCGGGCGAGGCGTGCCGGTGGGCGGCGCGGACCTGGCGGGGGGCGCGTCTGCCACCGGCGGGCGCGGGGTGCGTGGGAGGAGGTTAGGTGGGGTGGTCGCCTGCTGCGCGGGAGGTCTGGGGGTGCGAGCCGGAGGGGGCAGCGGGGGCGGAGGAGCGCCCGCGGGGCGGGCGGCGGGGGGCCGCGGCGTGAGGCCTGCGCCCGCTCGCGACTTTTCCAGGTCCGCGAAGGACGGAACGGACGGGCGGGTGGGGCGGACGGCGGGGGCCGGCTGCGGCTCCCGGTCGCGGCGATCCTGGTTCAGGTCCCGGTCGAGCATCGGAGGAAAGGAGTCCTCGAGCAGGCCTTCGCCGTGGCAGCTGGTGCACTCGCCGACGGGCGGGAGCGTCGCTCCGCACTTCAGGCACTTCGACACAGGGGCCTCCGACTTCCGGTTTTGAGGGACCTTGAAGCGGCACCATGAGAGTGCAGGCCGCTTCAAGGATCAAGAAACCCGATTAACAGAGTCGGTTGCCGCTTGACAGCCGCTAGACCCGGATCCGTCCGCGCCGCCCCGCCATCCCCAGGACGAGCAGCACCAGGATGGAGCCCACGATGGACATCAAGACGCCGCTGGGGTGCAGGTCGAACATCCGACCGTTCCTCACGAACAGCGAGCCCACAAACCCGCCTAGCAGCGACCCGACGCAGCCCAGGAGCGTGGTGGCCAAGAGCCCCATGGACTGGTTCCCGGGGAGGATGGCGCGGGCGATGAGCCCGGCAATCAAGCCAATCAAGATGAACGCGATGATGCTCATGACACCTCTCCTTGAGGGGTTTGAGACGTCCGAAGACAACCACGCGCCTCAAGCTGGCGACGGCGCTCGGCGCTGGCCCGGGCTGCCCTCTGGTGGACGGGGCGCCGGCAGGGCGCACGCTCGCCCTCTCGCCTGGGGCTAACCCAGGCGCCCGTCGAGGTGCAGCAGCACGCACAGCGCGGCGAGTGACGCCGTCTCCGTCCGCAGGATGGAGTCGCCGAGCGTGACGGCCACCGCGCCGCGCGCGAGCAGCGCCGCCACCTCGCTGCGGTCCAGCCCGCCCTCCGGCCCCACGACGAGCGCCAGCGGCGCGGCGGGCGAGGGGAGCGCCGCGAAGGCCGAGGTGAGCGTCCGGCTCCGCTCCTCCTCATCCAGGACGAGGATGCGGGTCTCCGCCGGGAGGGCGGCGCAGACCTGCGCCAGCGGCCCGGGTGAGAGCACCTCCGGCACGTCCTGCCGGCCGCACTGGCGCGCGGCCTCCTCGACAATTTTTCGCCACCGCTGCCGCTTGGCCTCCGCCTTGTCCGGGGGGAGCTTCACCACGCTGCGCACGCAGGAGGCGGGGGCGAAGGCGGACGCGCCCAGCTCCGTGCCCTTCTGGAGAATCCACTCCAGCTTGTCGCCCTTGGGCAGCCCCTGCACCAGCGTCACGCTGCGCGCCGGGGCCTGGCGGCGCTCCGCGCCGAGCGTGAGGACGGCCGCCGTCGGCGACACCTCCGCCACGCGGGCGTCCACCGCGCGCCCGTGCCCGTCGAACACCTCCAGCGCGTCCCCCGCCTTCAGCCGCAGCACGTGACAGAGGTAGTGGTGCGCTTCGCCCTCGAGCGAGAGCCGTTCGGGCGCAGGGGTTGGCAGCGGGTGGAAGAGGCGGACCATCGTTCGTTCACCGGCGCAGCGTCAGCCGCACCCACTCCTGAACCGCCTTGGTGTCCACCGGCGTCAGGCCCTGCTTCACGTACGCGGCCTGCACGTCCGCGCCCTGGTGCGCGAGCACGCCGGCCAGCACCAGCTGGCCCTTCACCTTCGGGGCGATGAGCGGCGCCAGCTCGATGAGGGTGTTGGCGAGGATGTTGGCGAGCACCAGGTCAAATGTGCCGGTGATTTTTGTCAGCGGGTCCCCGGAGAGGGCCACCCCCGGCGTGCCGTTGAGCGCGGCGTTCTCCTGCGCGAGCGTCACCGAGACCGCGTCGTTGTCCACGCCGACCACCGTGCCCGCGCCCAGCTTCTTCGAAGCGATGGCCAGCACGCCGGTCCCGGTGCCGACGTCCAGCACCGAGGCGCCGGGGTGGGCCTGCAGATACGCGTCCACTGCCTCCAGGCAGAGGAACGTCGTGGGGTGGTCCCCGGTCCCGAACGCCATCTTGGGTTCGATGGAGATGCGCACCTTGTCCTGCGGCGCGGAGGGGAGGTCCCAGGGCGGGCCCACCCACAGCCGCCCTACCTCGACGGACTTGATGAGCGCCTTCCAGCTGTTCGACCAGTCCTGCTGCACCACCGTCTCCACCGCGCAGCGCGCCGCGGGGAAGTCCCGCGCCACCTCCGCCCGCGCGGCCTCCGCCGCGTCCGCCTGGTCGAAGAAGCCGATGATGATGGCCTCCCCCGGGTTGGGGCCGCGCACGCCCGGCATCGGCGGCGCCTCGCGGTCGCGCACCTCCAGGCCCAGCGCGCCGTTTTCGTGAAGCAGGTCCTCCACCCGCTCGGCGTCCGCCTCGGTCAGCTCCACCGTCAACGACAGGTACGTGTCCGTCATGAGCCGGTCTCTACCTCAACGCGCTACGGAGAGGATCGTTGAACCCATCGGGAGGGGCCGCCCGCGGAACCTCCACTGGGGAACCCGTCAGCCGCCATCACTGCTCGCCTCGAGGGAGAAACCGGCCCTGGCCGGCCACTTCGTCGGAGGAACAGCTGTTCTCAGTCAGGCGCCTCCCCCGCTCGCCTCGAGCGTTGCGCCGTCAGGCGCATAGTCGAGAGGTGGCGCAAGCCCACGCACTGCACTGAGCCGGTCTGTTTCGAGCGGAACGGAGCGGCCCATGAGCCAAGCTACGGGAGCACTGCCGACGTCTCGACTATGCGCCTGACGGCGCAATGCTCGACGCGAACGGGGGCCCTCCAAGCGATGTGGCAGACCCCAATGAGCGCCGTCAGTGACGGCGCAACGCTCGACGCGAACGTGACCTGGGGCGTGCTCACTCCGAAGGTCCGGTATGCTCCTTCCGTGCGTTTCAGGACCCTCAGCCTCGTCGTCGCGCTCTGCGCAAGCTGCGCGGGCCCCGCGGCGACGGACGCCGCGGTCTGCCGGGATTGGATCCGCCGCGTGTGCGCCGCGCCCCGGTGCGACCAGGTGACGAACACCTTGAACGTCGGTGACGACTGCGAGGACGTGCTGCTCGCACGCAGCGGCTGCGGCGACGAAGCCTTCGCGTTCCAGGCGGTGACGCGCACGCGCTTCTTGAGCTGCCGGCTGGCGCTCCTGCGGGGCGGCCGGGAGGAGCCGGTGCGCCCTGAGTGCCTGGACGTCGCGGAGAGCTTCGAGGTCTGCCCGGACGTCGTCTCCTTCTTCAGGGGGTCGCAGTGAGGGCCCCTGTGCTCGCGCTGGTGCTCACGTCCGGCTGCGTGGGCCTGACGCAGGAGACGACGTCGCAGCGCGGGCCGCTCCTGCGCACGTTCGAGCGGTCCGCGGTGCACACCTCCGGCGGCATCCAGGCCGCGGTCCAGGCGCGCTGGCCCTCGCTGACGCTGTCCTTCACCGAGTTCGACCTGTGCCGCGTGGAGAAGGTGGAGGAGTTCGCCGAGGACCTCACCACCGTGCGCAGCGCGCCGTCGTTCGGACCGGCGCTGGCGCTTGGCGCGTCCGCCACGCTGGCGGGGGGCGGGCTGCTTGCGCTGCGCGGCCTCTTCTCTGACCAGCCCAACTTGACGCGGATTGACGGGGGCGGCCACTACGGCGCGCCGCCGCGGCAGATTGCGACGAACTGGAGCGTGGGGTTGCTTGCCGTCGGGCTCCCCGCGCTCGCCGTCGCCGCCATCGGCCACTTCAGTTCCGGCACCGACACGCGCACCCAGCGGGTGGAGGAGGTGGCGAGCGCGGTGGACACGCCCTGCCATCACCGCCCGGTGGACGGCCGAGTGCAGTTCCTGGGGCAGGGCACTACGCCGGAGGGCGCGAAGACGCAGGGCGGGACGGTGGTCCTCACCGCCACGCAGCTGCGCGGCAGCGACTTCGACACGGTGCTGCTCGAAGGGCGGGCGGCGCGGGCACCGGCCGAGGACGCCGCCCGTCTGTCTGCCTTCGGCGCCTGCCTCGAAGTCCTGCCGTCCCCGGGACCGGAGGCGCTGCGGGCGCTGGCCTTGCCCGCGCTGCGCGAGCTGGCCGCCTCCGCAGAGGCCTGTGGCGCCGTGCCGGAGGCCCCGGCCGCTGCGGCCGCCGCGGCCATCGACGCAGAGCTGCGCCGGCGGCAGGCTGCGCCGGGGACCGCCCCCGGCTTTCAGAGCTTCGACGAGGCCTTCGCCGCCGCGCCCCGGCGGGTGAAGCTCTCCGCCGCGGACCTCTCTGCGCTGGACCGCGATGTGGGTCCAGGAGTGCCGGTGGTGTTGACCGGGATTCTCCTGAAGCGGCTGGACCGAGCGTCCGTGGTGGTGGAGGTGGGCACGCGCCAGGTGAAAGTCATCGCCGACCCGGAGCGCCCGTGGGCCGTCAACCTCCGCCCCGGCTCCCGCGTGGAGGTGGTAGGGACGCTCAAACCGGGCCGGGCGGGCGAAGCGCCCTGGCTGGAGGCAGACTGGGCCCGGACCGCGCTTCAATGAGGAGGAGCTGCCCGTGAACGACTCCGTTGCAACGACTGTCACCGGCGCCGCCCAGGTCCCGCTCTTCCAGGCGGACCTCCGCGAGTTTCACTTAGACCCCTACGCCACCTACGAGCGCCTGCGGCGGGACACGCCCATCGTCCGGCTGCGCAAGCCGCTGATGGGCGAGGCGTTCTACCTGTCCCGCTACGACGACGTGCTCACTGTGCTGAAGGATGACCGCTTTGCCAACGACGCGAGAAACGCGGGCGGGCGCGAGTCACGCCTGATGAACTGGCTGAGCTTCGACCTCAACAACACGATGGTGATGCGCGACGGACTGGACCACCGCCGTCTGCGCAACCTCGTTCACATGGCCTTCACGCCGGGCCGGGTGGAGGCGCTGCGCGGCCGCATCGACGCGATGGTCCTCCAGATGCTGGAGCGCGCCGTCGCCCGCGGCGACGTGGAGCTCATCGCGGACCTCGCGCTGCCGCTGCCCATCACCGTCATCTGCGACCTGATGGGCGTGCCGGAGAAGGACCGCGCCGCGTTCCGCCGCTGGATGTCCGGCCTGCTGGACTTCGAGGGCGGCGGCTTCGGCGGGCTCATTCGCAACGTGCCCCGGATGCTGGCCCTCTTCCGCTTCCTGCGCGGTCAAATCTCCGCGCGGCGCAAGGAGCGCGGGGACGACCTGCTGAGCGCGATGATTGCGGCCGAGGAGGACGGGCAGAAGCTGAGCTTCAACGAGCTGGTGGCCTCCACCTTCCTGCTCCTGCTGGCCGGCCACGAGACGACGGTCAACCTCATCGGCAACGGGATGCTGGCGCTGCTGGACAACCCGGAGCAGTGGGAGCGCCTGCGGGCGGACCGTTCGCTCCTGGACCCGGCCATCGAGGAGCTGCTGCGTTTCAGCAACCCGGTGCAGATGCCCGCGCCGCGCTACGTGCGCGAGGAGCTGGAGCTGTGCGGCGCCCGCCTGCCCCGCGGCAGCATGGTGGTGCCGATGGTGGCCTCCGCCAACCGCGACGAGCGCCGCTTCCCCAACGCGGACGCCCTGGACATCGGGCGCACGCCGAACAAGCACGTCGCCTTCGGCTTCGGCGCGCACTACTGCGTGGGCGCGCCGCTCGCCCGGATGGAGGCCCGCGCGGTCTTCGTCGCCCTGCTGGACCGCTTCCCGCACCCGAAGCTGGCCATCCCGCGGGAGCGCATCCAGTGGCGCAAGTCCATGTCGCTGCGCGGGCTGCAGGCGCTGCCGATGACGCTCGCCTGAAACCTTAGAGTGGGCTTAGGGCCCGACGATGGAGAGGGCCGCGCGGTCCAGCTGCAGCACCCGCTGGGCGACCTCCAGCACCTGCTCCGCGGTGACCGCCTGAATCTGCTCCGCGTACTCGAAGAAGTCCGTCGAGCCCAGCGAGTAGCAGTGGTCCAGCGCGAGCAGCGCAGCGCGTGAGCCGTTGCGCTGCAGACCAATCTCATGCGTGCCAATGAGGTGCCGCTTTGCGCGGGTGAGCTCGGCTTCGGAGATTTTCGTCTCGCGGACCTTGGTGAGCTCCACCTTCACGCCTTCGAGCGCCGCGTCCAGCTTCTCCGGGCTGGTGCCCATGTAGACCGCGAAGTAGCCCGGGTCCAACCCCTCCACCGAGTAGCTGCTCACGCTGTAGGCCATGGAGCGCTTGTCGCGCAGCTCCACGAAGAGCCGTCCGCCCTGACCGGAGAGCAGCGTGGAGAGCACCTCCAGCGCGCGCCGCCAGGGGTCCGTCACGCGCGCGCCCAGGAAGCCGAGGACGAGGTGGGACTGCGCCCGGGCCAGCGTGCGGTGCGCCTTGCGCGCCTCCACCGGAGGCGGCTCCGGCGGGATGACCGGGCCGGGCGTCGCGCCGCCGCGGCTTTTCCCGAAGGCCTCGTGCGCGAGCGCGAACACCTCGTCCGCCTTCACGTCGCCGACGACGCAGAGGGTGAGCTGCGAGGGGTCCAGATACCGGCGGTGGTATTCGCGCAGCGCCTGGGCGGAGAGCTTCTCCACCGACGCGGCGTCGCCCAGCGCGGGCAGGCGGTAGGGGTGGCGGGTGTAGAGCGTGCGGTTGAACTGGTCAAACGCCAGGCCGGACGGCTTGTCCTCGCGGGTGAGGATGTCCTGCAGCATCAGGGCGCGCTCGCGCTCCAGCTCCACCTCCGGGAACGCCGGGGTGCTCAGGCAGTCGGCGAACAGCGCGAACGCGCGCTGGAAGTGCTTGGAGAGGAACTCGCCACGCAGCCCCACCGAGTTGCGGCCGCCCTGGCCCGAGAGCGAACCGGCCAGGTCGTCGATGAGGTGGGAGATGTCCTCGGCGCTGCGCGTGGGCGTCCCGCGCGTGAGCATCCGGGAGAGGAGCACCGTGAGGCCGTTGTCCTGCTCGGTCTCGTAGCGCAGGCCGCCCAGGAAGGCGGCGCGGACGGCGAAGAGCGGGACCGCCGCCTCCTCGCGCACCACCACCGTGGCGCCGGAGGGGAGCTTCTCCACCAGCAGCGCGCCGGGCGCCTTCTTCGCGACGCAGGCGTTCAGCCGCAGGGGCGTGGGTTCTGCCGAGCTCTTCCGCGGAAAGGTCAGCTGCGCGGACGGCGCCCGCGCGCGCTCCAGCGCCTCCTCGGCCTCCGCAGGCGAGAGCGTGGCGCCCGCGGGCAACAGCCCGGTGAGCAGCGCACGCGACGGCTCCAGGTAGCGTTCGGCCACGGCGCGCAGGTGCTCCGGCGTCAGCCCCGCCACGCGCTCGTAGTAGCGCGCCTCCTGCTCCAGCCCGCCGGCGGAGGCCTCGTAGAAGCCCATCTTGCGCGCCATGCCCTGCACGGTCTCCCGCTGGTAGACGGCCTCGGCCTCGATGATGGCCTTCACCGTGGCCAGCTCCTCCGCGGGGATGAGCGTGGTGCGCAGCTGCATCAGCACCCGCGCCGTCTCCTCCAGCGCTGTGGCCGCCTGGCGCGCGGGCAGGGTGAGCGACGCCACCCACAGCCCCGGGTCCTTCGGCGTGTACGCGTAGGTGTGAATCTCGTTCACCAGCGACAGCTTTCGCTTCACGTGAAGCGAGAGGCGGGAGGCGTCCCCCTGGCCGGCAATCATCGAGAGCACGTCGAGCGCGGCCGCGTCCTCGTGCTGCACCGCGACGATGGGGAAGCCCAGGTTGAGGTACGCCTCCTTCACGTCGTCCTCGCGAAGGAGGACCCGCCGTCCGACCGCCGGCGGCTCGACCGGGCGCTTCACTGCCCCGTCGTACGGCTTGCCCCAGTCGCCGCCGAACAGCTCCTCAATCCACCGGCGGGCCTCCGCTTCGCGCACGTCCCCCACCGCGGTGACGACCAGGTTCGAGGGCGTGTAGTGCTGACCGTAGAACTCGAGCACCTTCTCGCGGCTGAAGCCGCGCACCGTCTCCTCCCAGCCGATGACGGGGCGCTGGTAGGGGTGCACCTTGTAGGCGGTGGTGAAGAGGTCCCTCGACGCGCGGCGCGAGGGCATGTCCGTGCTGCGCTTAATCTCCTCGCAGACGACCTCAATCTCGCGGGAGAGCTCGCCGGGGTCGAACGCGGAGCTGCGCACCGCGTCGCTCAGGATGTCCAGCCCCTCGCGGGCGAACTGGCTGGCGATGACGATGTGGTAGACGGTCTGGTCGAAGGAGGTCCAGGCGTTGATCTCTCCGCCATGGGCCTCGATGGTGTGCGCTATCTCCCCCGGGCCACGGCGCGCCGTCCCCTTGAAGAGCATGTGTTCGTGCAGGTGCGCCAAGCCCGCCTGATCGGCCCGCTCGTCCGCGCTCCCCGCCCTCACCCACACCTGGAAAGCGGCCACCTTCGCCGCGTGCTGCTCCTCGAGGACGACGGTCAATCCATTGTCGAGACGGTAGCGGGAGGGCATTCGGGCCCAAGCTGGCATCCCAGGAGACGCCGTGCAAGGCTCGCCACTTGAGATTCCATGGCCTCTTCTCCCGACGAGGCGGATCCGTTCTCGGATCTCCGCTCCAGCTTCGAAGATGAGCCGTTGGGGATGGAGCCGAAGCCCGCTCAGGGCCCGCTGCCTCCTCCCTCCCGCGGCGCCGCACCTCCCCCGCCGCGCAAGAGCTCGCCGGGGATGGAGCTGCCGCGCGCGCCGCCTCCCGGAGCGCCGCCCCCACGCCTGACCTCGCCAGGGACCGGTCCGCCCGCTGCCAGGGCGTCGTCCCCCGGCCTCCCTGCAGGACCTCCGCCGCTGCCGTCACCGCCGCCGCTTCCCCGCCGCGCCCCCACCAGCGGTACGAAGCTCCCCGCCGGCGGGCTGCAACCTCCCACCTCCCAACTCGCCGCGCCCACCAGCTCACCCGGCCAGCCGCTGCCCGCGTCGCCAGAGCCGGTGCGCCTGCCGCAAGCCGCCGCGCGGGGGGAGGACCCGTTCAAGGAAGCGCCGGAGCCGCGTCCGCCCCGCGGCGGTGGGCCCGAGGAGAAGCTCGAGTACTTCCGCGCCATCCTCAAGCTGAAAGAGGAGACGCTCACGCGCGGAAGGTCCGCGTACGAGGGCGCGGTGAGTGAAGCGCAGGGCCTGCGTGAGGCGGCGGAGCAGCTGCAGGCGCAGCTCGACGCGGCGGCGGCGAGGTTGGAGGGGGTGAAGGACGCTCCCGCGCAGTTGGCCTCCACGTCGGAGGCGCTGGACCGGGAGCGCCTGCGCGCGGAGTCCGCGGCGGCGCGCGTGAAGGAGCTGGAGAGCGCGCTGGAGGCCGCGGAGTCGGAGCGGTCCGACCTGCGCTCCGGGTTGGCCGAGGTGGAGGCGCAGATTCCGGCGCTCCAGGAAGAGGTGAAGACCGAGCGCTCCAGCCGCGGGCAGGTGGCCGAGGAGCTGATCCTCCTCAAGGAGTCGCTGCAGGAGACGGAGGCCCGGGTCTCAGAGCTCTCCGCTGCGAAGTCCGAGGTGGAGGGGAACCTCGAGGCCGTCAACGAGCAGTACCAGGCGGTCACCGCCGAGAGCGAGCGCTTCTCCGCCGAGCTGGCGGAGGCCAAGCAGGAGCTGGAGACGCTCCAGTCGCAGAAGGAAGAGGTGGACCAGGAGCTGGCGGAGCTGCGCGGGCGGGCGGACACGATGGAGACCCAGCTGGCCGACGCGAAGGCCAGGCTCTCCGCCGCGCAGTCCGAGGGCGACTGGTCGAAGAGCTCGCTCGAGGAGGTGCAGAAGCGGGTCAAGGCGCTGGAGAAGCAGCTGGGCGAAGAGAAGGAGCGCTCCGCGACCAAGGAGTCCGACGCGAAGACCGCGCGCCTGGAGGCCGAGGGACGGTTGGAGGCGCTGCAGTCCGCGCTGGATGAGGAGCAGGCGCGGGCGCAGGCCGCCGCGTCGGAGCGCGATGACCTGGAGGAGAAGCTCACGCGCGAGAAGGCCGAGCGCGCCGGGCAGAAGACCCAGTCGGATGCGTTCGCCAAGAAGCTCAAGGACGAGCTCACCACCGCGAACAACAAGCGGCTGGCGGAGCTGCAGACTCAGCTCTCTGCCGCGCAGGAGAAGGCGCGCGATTTGGCGGGAGAGGTGGAGCTGGAGCGCGGGAAGGCCAAGCAGCTCTCGGAGCAGATGGGCAACGCCGAGAGCGCGAGTCAGAAGAAGGCCCGCGATGAGCTGACCGCCGCGAACAAGAAGGCCATCGACGCCACGAGCGCGCTCCAGAAGGAGAAGGCTGCCCGCGAGGCCGCCGAGCAGCGCGCGGGGGCCGCCGAGCAGCGCGCGAACGAGGCGGATGAGCGCGCGGATGAAGCCATGCGCGATGCGCAGCAGGCCGCGAAGGCAGCGCCGAAGGCTGGTGCGAGCGATGAGGTCGTTCGCGAGCGCGACAAGCTCAAGGAGGACCTCGCCGGGCTCAAGCGCAAGCTCGTCGCCGCGGAGTCCGCCATCGAAGCTGCTGCGAGCTTGAAGTCGAAGGTTGCCAAGCTCGAGGCGCAGCTGAAGGCCAAGAAGTAGCCGCTGCGCCCCCCGCTCGGCTCGAGGAGGAGACCGGCCCTGGCCGGCCATTTCGTCGGAGGAACAGCTGTTCCCGCGCCGTCAGGCGCCACCCCCGCTCGCCTCGAGCGTTGCGCCGTCAGGCGCATAGTCGAGAGGTGGCGCAAGCCCACGCACGGCA
>JBGART010000055.1:0-60779 GCA_044230055.1 Myxococcaceae bacterium
TCGCCTCTCGTACTGGGCGATGGCTTGCCACGTTGGGATGCACCAAGCACTCCCCAATGTAGAGTTCCACCGCAGCGGCCTGTTCAGCCTGGCAACATGACCTCAATCTGCCGAACCGCCGTTGGTACGGATCCGTATGCTTTAGCGGTGGCCTGACTGGGATCCACCGAGCGGCGGGATCGAGATCCACTTCGGCTTTTGAACCGCCGCGCGCTGGCGGCGGTGTCGACTGAGATCCACTGAGCTTCGGCGGAGTGGCGGTCGCTGTTTGACCGCTACGGAGCCGGAGCCACAGGGGGCGCGGGGGAGGTACTCCCCCGCACTGCGTGCGCCCGAGCAGGCACCTGTCCGTTGAGTGCGATGGCCCTCAAGTGCCGACAGTCGCGCATGAGTGCCGCGAGAAGTGCCCGTGCCCCGCGCCGCCGATGCACGTCCTGCCGCGAGTGGTTCTACCCGGCAGCATCGGCGCTGCAGACCCAGAAGACCTGCTCCGCGGGCTGCCGCCTGGCGCGACGTCGACGACAAGCGAGGCGCCGACGCCGACGCGACCTCCAAGAGCATCGCGTCGCGGATCGCGAGCGCCAGCGAGAGTGCCGCGAACGGCGAGCTGCGCGCGCGGGACCGCCACCAACACGACCGCCGTCACGGACCGGCCTCGGCGCCGAACCTACCGTTCTCCAAGAAGAAATCCTCGCTGAATGGGACGAGGCTGTGCGGGTGTCACGCGCCGGCCTCGCGCGCCAACTCCGCAGGCTCGTTGGGGAAAACACCCGCTTGGTGGGACAGGCCGGCGCGTGACAGCGAGTCCGTCACGCGCCACCCTTCCGCGCCAAGAGAGGGTTTTCACTGAGGAAAGTGGCCACTGGCTGGGACAGCCGGTCACGCACCACCCTGGTCACGGCGGCGCCCCCGCAGCGAGGGTGCGCCCCGCATGGAAAGCGGACCGGGAGGAGTGACCGAGCTTCGGCTCGGCGAGGAGCTGGGCGAGGCGTACGCCCAGCTGCGGCTGTGCACGGCCGACGCGCAGCGCGAGATGGAGCGCTCGCTGTCACGACTGGGGCAGCTGACTCCGGTGGCGGTGAACCGCACCGCGAAAGGCGTGGAGCTGCTGGATGGCTTCAAGCGGGTGAAGGCCGCCCGGGCGCTGGGCTGGGACACGTTGCGGGCGGAGGTGGTGGAGGTGGACGGGCCGGCCGCGAAGCTGCGGGTGTGGGAGTGCAACTCGGGCCAGGCGCTGTCGGAGGTGGAAGAGGGCTGGCTTGTGCGCGCGCTGTACCGCGACGATGGCCTGGCGCAGCCGCGGATTGCCCAGCTGCTTGGGCGACACAAGAGCTGGGTGAGCCGGAGGCTGATGCTCGCCGAGGGACTGTCGGACGGCGTGCAGGCGAACGTGCGGCTCGGGCTGCTGTCGGCGACGGCGGCGCGAGAGCTGGGGCAGTTGCCGCGCGGCAACCAGGACGCTGCCGCGCAGGTGGTGACGCGACGGGGACTCACCTCCCGGCAGACCGCCCTGCTGGTGACTCGGTTGCGCGAGGCACCAAACGAGCCGGCGCGCCAGCGGGTGCTGCGCGAGGCGATGGAGGAGTCCACAGGCAAGGACGCCGCGGAGCGGTCCGGCCCCAAGCCCCAGCGAACACCGGGTGAATGGCTGGTTTCGGACGCGGCCGCGGTGGCGCGGCTCTCGGCGCGCCTCCACTCGCGACTCCTGGAGCGCCCGCTGGCGAGCCTCGGAGATTCCGCCGCCGAAGTGGCGCGCCGGAATCTCCAGAGCCTTCGTCCGGGCCTGGTGGCGCTGTGCGCCACCCTCGAGCGCGTCACCCGCACCTCCGAGGTGAGCCATGCCCCACGCGCGTAGCCAGCAGGAGCTTCTCCTCGAGGTGATGCAGCTGGCGCACGAGGGGATGAGCCGCAGAGCCATCGCCCGGGCGCTCTCGGTCAGCCGCAACACCATCCGCAAGCTGCTGGCCAGGCAGAAGAAGAGGCGCGCCACGCCGAACCTAGCGCTCCAGGCGCCAGCCCCTCGCGCGCCGCGTCCCTCGAAGCTGGACGGCCACCGCGACGAGGTGAGGGCGCTGCTCACGCGCTTCCCGGACATCACCGCGCAGCGAGTCTTCGAGGAGCTGCGGCTCAAGGGTTTCGAGGGCGGCTACACCGCGGTGAAGTGCTGGGTGCGCAAGGTGCGGCCCAAGGAGAGCCCGGAGATCAGCCGGCCCACGGAGAAGCACGGGCCCGGAAAGATGGCCGAGTGCGACTGGTCCCCGTACACCATCGACTTTACCAACGGCGTGCGCCGCACGGTCCAGGCCTTTGGCTACGCGCTCACCCACAGCCACCGAAAATTCTTCCGCTTCTACGCGCGCGGCGATTTGCACTCGCTGATGGATGGCCACGTCCACGCCTTCGGCGTGTTCGGCGGCGCGGCGCACCGCTGCAAGTACGACAGCCAGAAGGCGGTGGTTCTGCGCTGGGAGGGGCGGCAGCCCATCTACAACCTGCGCTTCATCGACTTCGCCACTCACTACGACTTTCAGCCGGTGGCGTGTCGTCCGCGCCACCCGAACGACAAACCGAAGGTGGAGCGCAGCTTCTGGGAGCTGGAGCGGAGCTTCTTCAACGGCCGGAAGTTTCGAGACGAGGAGGACCTGGCGGTGCAGCTGCTGTGGTGGCAGAGCAACGTCTGCGACGTCCGCCGCCACAAGAAGGACAAGCGCACCGCGCTGGAGGCGTTTCCAGAAGACGCCGCCGCGCTGCGTCCGCTGCCTGCCCACCCCTACGACACCGCGCGTGTCATCTACCGCGTCTGCGACGCCGAGGGCTTCGTCGCCTGGGACGGGAATCGCTACTCCGTACCGTACACACACGTGACGGACCTGCTCCCCGCGCGCGTCACCGCGACGGAGATTTTCGTCTACGCGGCGGACCTCGCCTGCATCGCCCGTCACGAGCTGCGGCGTGCCGGTGCCGGAGAGGACGCCGTCATTGAGGCGCACCGGCCGAGCTCCTTTCGCAGCGGTGCGGACCTAGATCAACTCCGACCTGCCTACGCGGCGCTTGGCGAGGAGGCGCGCCGCTTCCTCTCCAGCCTGGAGCTCGCGCTCCCGCGCTCCGCGGCGTACCAGGCCAGGCAGATTCTTTGGCTGCGGGCGAGGTACCAGAGCGAGGACCTTCTCCGCGCCCTGGCGCATGCCCTTCGCTTCGGCGCCTTCGAGCACCAGTCGGTGGAGAGAATCCTCCTCGCGAGGGCGGCCCCGCGCCGGCTCGACGAGTACGTCGCCGAGGCCACTGCCCGGAAGCTGGAGGAAGTCATCGGCGAGTGCGCGACCGAGCCTCGCGAACTCGCCGAGTACGACGCGCTTCCTGCCTGGCGACCACCAAGAGCCGCCGAGCCGGCAGACGCGGTCGGCGCTGACAAGGGAGAGCCATGCCGAAAATTCGAAAGCAGCGAGAGCGAGCCCAACGCACGGCCCGCGAGCGACGAGAACCCGACGCGGAGCGCGAACAGCTCCGAGAACACCTGAACCGCCTCGGCCTCGTCGAAGTCGACGAACGGCTGGAAGAGCATCTCTCGTGGGCGCTCCACGAGAAGCCCTCCTACGTCCATCTATTGGCGCGGGTGCTGGGCGAAGCCGCCGCCCGCCGGCGCGAGTACCGCGTCGAGCGACGCATCGACACCAGCGGGCTCAAGGTGCGCAAGACGCTGGAGGCTTTCGAGTGGAACTTCCAGCCGAAGCTCGAGCGGCCGGCCATCGAGGAGCTCGCCTCGCTGCGCTTCATCGAGCGACGCGAAGACGTCGTCTTCACGGGCAAGAGCGGGACCGGCAAGAGCCACATCCTCCAGGCCATCGTCCTCAAAGCCTGCGAGAAGGAGCACAACGTCCGCTACGTCCGCTGTGCGGATCTCCTCGATGACCTCTACGCCGGCATCGCCGATGGAACGTACGAGCGGCGGATGAAACGCTGGAGCAGACCTGAGCTCCTCGTCATCGACGACGTAGGCCTGGGCCAGGTGAAGAAGCGCGACGACGAGCCGACCGCCGCGCATGCGCTCTTCACGCTCATCGAGCGGCGCCACACCCAGGTGTCCACGGCGGTGACCTCGAACATCAAGCTCAGCGCGTGGGGGAAGTACCTCGGCGATGCCGCCCTGGCGGCCGCCATCCTCGACCGCCTGGTGATGAACTCGGTCCGGATCGACATCGACGGCCCCAGCTATCGTCAGCACCTGGCGCGAACCCGTGCAGGCGCCGACGTCGAACTCTCGGAACGAACCGAGTAACCACCTCACAGACGAGTCGCCGAAGCAATGCGCCCGCCCCGGTCTTCGCTACCGGCGGCGGGCGCACGCGATCTTGGGGCGGGGCCCTGCCCGCTCGCGATCGCGCCGCCGATCGCCGCGATCTCCGCAACCTCAAGTGGATCTCGGATCCCGCCGCAAGTGGATCAGGCTGAAGCCGCCGCCGAAGCCGTATGCCCGGTGGTGTGGGAGGGGGAGCGGCGTAGCCGCCCCCCTATCCCGATAGACGTCGGCAGTGCTTCCGGAGCTTGGCTCATGGGCCGCCTCGGTCTGCCCGAAACAAGCCGGCACGGTGCCGTGCGTGGGTTTGCGCCACCTCTCGACTATGCGCCTGACGGCGCAACGCTCGAGGCGATCGGGGAGGCGCCGGACTGAGAAGAGCTGTTCCTCCGACGAAATGGCCGGCCAGGGCCGGTCTCCTCCTCGAGGCGAGCGGGGGAGGCGCCCGACTGAGAACAGCTGTTCCTCCGACGAAATGGCCGGCCAGGGCCGGTTTCTCCCTCGAGGCGAAGGTGGGAAGCGCCTGAAGGCGCGACGCTCCTAGAGAACAGCCGTTCCTACGGGGTCAGTTGAAGACGACGGGCTGGTTGTTGGCCTTTGCGAGATCCGCCGCGCTCACGCTGCCCTCCGGCGCCTCTGGCAGGTACTGGATTTCAGGGAGGATCACCTTCTCGCCGGGGTTGATCACCTCCGGGTTCGGGAACCGCTCTGCGTTCTGCTCCTGGCCGATGGACTGGTAGTTCTGGAGCTCCACGTCGGACGGCGGGCGACCCAAGGTCGACTGGTAGCTCGTGGTCAGGTGATCTTTGAGGATCTTGAGCATGTGCTCCCCCTCGACGACTTCATGCTCACCTGCCGGGGTCGGTGGCACCGCCGTGTCGGCGCTCGCGGCCTGCTTCTCGAACGCGTCGAGCATCGTCGCGCGCTTCCCCTCGCGGGCCTTCTGCGCGTACTCGAACGCGACGCCTCCCGCAGGGGCCAGGTCGCGGACCTCGTGCTCGGAGGCGAGCAGGCCCTGGCCCTCAGGGCTGAGGGACCCTGTCAGCTGCTCCAGCTCTGCCGCCTTCGCGTCGTAGTCGGTGGAGTTGACGAGCGGGTTGTCGTCGTCCTCCGCGGCGTTGTTGATGGTCTGGAGCTCCTCCTCCAGGCGGAGGATTTCTTCAACCAGGCTCAGCTGCTGGTTGTAGCTGTCGAGCGCTGCTGGCGAGGGGGAGGTCGAACTGCGAACGAGAGGCGGCACCATGGTCAGGACTCCTGGGTGGGTTGGCCAGAGGTTGCTGGCTGCCATTATTCTCTTGAGATATAATAAAATGTTTCGTTGCCTGGTTTTAATGTTTCAATACGACTCATTGAGACATGGCTGTGCTCTCGCCGGCCTTTGACGTCGGCGGCTGGACTCGCTGTGTACAAATGGTGTTTGTTCGGGCGTCAAGTGCAGCCGTCCAGCCTCGGTCTCCCTTCACAGACGTTCCCCGCGCCAAAGCCGCGGGCACCCCCTGGTCACGCCCATGGAGGGAACGACTCGTTTTGCAACAAGGATTCATCCTCTGTGCTGTCTGGATTCGTGACTCTTATGGGTGCGGCATGACGACGCTCACCGCGGCGGAGGAGGCGGCGTTCCTCTCGCGTTACGCAGGCGCAGTGCCTTCCAGCGGGGCGCCCTGGCGGCAGGCGCTGGGCGAGCTCGTGGCCAGCGCGCGCGAGCACGAGCCGGCACTGCCGTTCTCCGGGGTGTCGTTCGCGCAGTACCTCGGCGAGCGGGTCCCGGCGTCCTTCGCGGAGGATCCGGTGGCGACTCTTCGACGGCTCAGCGTGAGCGGTCTGCGGCTGGCCCACGCCTGCAGCGAGGGGCACCCGGCCGCCCTGGACCGCCTCTCCGCTGAGGTGAGGGCCGCGCTCCCCGCGGCGCGGTCCGTCGATTCCCGGCCCGAGCTCCTGGAGGAGGTCTGGCTCAAGACGCTGGAGGAGCTGATCGTCGGGACCCAAAGCTCTCCCCCGAAGATTCTCCGCTATGCCGGCGCGGGGTCCTTAAGCCGGTGGCTGCGAGCGGTGGTGGTGGGGACCGCCGTCAACCGGGTCCGGGCACGGGGCGAGCTGCAGCAGCTGCCGGATGAACAGTTGGCCGAGCTGTCGAGCGGCGCGGACGTGGAGCTCGCGTATCTCAAGGGGCGCCACGCGGGCGCGTTCGGGGACGCCTTCCGCAGCGCCTTGCGCGAGCTGCCCAGCAGCGAAAGCAACGCCCTGCGGATGCACTTCCTCGACGGTCTGACGCTGGAGCAGATCGCCGCGTTTCACCGCGTGCACCGCTCCACCATCATCCGGTGGTTGGCGCAGGCGCGCGCGCGGCTGCTCGGGCGGACGCGCCAGCTGCTGGAGCAGGCCCTGGGTCTCACCACGTCCCAGGGGCGCGAGCTGGTCCGCTTGCTCACCAGCGGCCTGGATGTGAGCCTGCGGCGCTACCTCCGAGGCTCGCAGTGAGCTGCATCAGCGAGGGCGACGTCCTCGCGCGGGCGGACGGGCTGCTGGGCCGCGAGGCGCAGCAGGTGATTGATCAACACCTGAGCGGCTGCCCCTCGTGCAGGGCGCTGGTGGCGGCGCTCATGAAGTCGTCCGGCGTGTGGAGTCAGCCCCCGACAGGCGTGGCGCTCTCGTCGCACGGGGCCGGCGGGCGCGTGGACCCGGAGACGCCGCTGGAGCGCGGGATGCGGTTGGGCCGCTACCTCATCCTGGAGCTGCTCGGCGCGGGCAGCTCCGGGCGCGTGTATTCGGCCTACGACCCGGAGCTGCGGCGACACGTGGCGCTCAAGCTTCTGCGCGAGAGCGACGACCAGGGGCGCCTGCTGCACGAAGCCCAGGCGCTGGCGCGGCTGCACCACCCGAACGTGGTGGCGGTGCACGACGTGGGCACGGCGGACGAGCGGGTCTTCCTCACCCTGGAGCTCCTGGAGGGCGGGACGCTGCGGCAGTGGCTTTCGGAGCGGCGGCGGCCGTGGCGGGAGGTCTTGTCCGCCCTCCTCGCGGCGGGGCGCGGTCTGGCCGCGGCCCACGCTGCGGGCTTCCTCCACCGGGACTTCAAGCCCGACAACATTCTGCTCGCCGCGGACGGGCGCATTGTGGTCACGGACTTCGGCCTCGCGAAGCGGTTGCAGGACCGCGGTGCCGCAGGAGGTGGTGCCACCCTCCCCGTTTCGCTCTCAGGGGATGCCACCCAGACCGCCGACAGCGTGCTGGTGGGGACGCCGGTGTACATGGCGCCCGAGCAGCTGGAAGGTCGGCCGGCCGACGAACGCGCGGACCAGTTTGGCTTCTGCGTGTCGCTGTACGAGGGGCTGTACGGCGCCCGGCCCTTCCAGGCGGACAGCGTTGCGGAGCTGTTGCAGAAGGTCCGCCTGGGCGACCTGGCTGACGCCACGGGGGAGCGGCGCGTTCCGCGCGACCTGCTTGCGGTGGTGCGCAGAGGTCTGCGCGCGGATCCACGGGACCGGTATCCGTCATTGCCCGCGCTGCTGTCCGCGCTGGAGCGCGCCTCACACGCGGGTCGCCGGCGTCTGACGTACGCGGCGGCCGCGGCCGCGGTGGTGGCCGTCGCCGCTTGGGCGCAACGGGCGCGCGTGGAGCGGAGCCGCTGCGAGGCGCCGGCGGCGCAGGTGGCCGCGGTCTGGGGCCCTTCGCACAGCGCCGCGCTGCAGAGCCGCTTCGCGGCGGTCCACGCTGCCATCGGCGCGCGGACGGGACGTGGGGCCGCGGCGGCGCTGAATGCGTATGCGGCGAGCTGGAGGACCGAGGCTCGCGCCACCTGCGAGGCGGAGCGCGAGGGCACGCTGCCAAAAAGCCAGAGCGCGCCGCGGATGCGCTGCCTCGAGGACCGTCTGTCCGAGCTCGCAGGGTTGGCGGAGGTGCTCGAGGGCGCTGACGGTGCGTTGGTGGAGCGGGCAGAGCGCGCCGTCGAATCGCTCGGCAGGGTGGAGGAGTGCCGTGACCCCGCCAGAGACCCGCAGCAATCGGACCCGTCCGTCGGGGTGAGGCTGGCCGCGGCGAGCCGCACGATGGCAGAGGCCACGGCGCTGCTGCGGGCCTACCGGTTCGACAGCGCTGCGGCGCTCGTCGCACAGGTGCGGAAGGAGGCGGATGCGCTGCGCATCCCATCGCTCACCGCCTGGGTCGCCGGGTGGGAGGCCTTCGTGGCGCGAGAGCAGGGCGACTACGAACGGGCACGCGTCCTCTCGGAGGAGGCAGCGCTCGCGGCGCTGTCCAGCCAGCAGGACATCCTCGCGGCGCGGTCGTTCGTGGAGCTCGGGTCGTTGGCTGGGACCAAGCGCGGGGACCTGGCGGAGGCCCAGCGCTGGTTTCGTTACGCCCGGGCATTGCTTGACCGAAGCCCGGGCAAGTTGGAGCTCGAGCTCGAGTACGCGGAGGCCCGCGGGTGGGTTTTCGTCTATCACCACCAGAGTGAGGAGGCCGTGCGCGCGGCCGAAGAGGCCGTGGACCTGTCGAAGCGCGTCTTCGGTGCGCGCGACGTGCGGCACGCCCGGGCCGCGAGCCTGCTGGCGGTGGCTTACCGCTCCGCCGGCAAGCTCGAGCAGGCCCTCCCTGTGATGCGCCTGGCGCTGGCGCTCCAGCGCGAACAGCTGGGGTTGGACCATCACACCGTCGCTATGGCAGAGCTGAACCTCGCCCAGGTGCTTCGCGCGCTGTCGTCCTACGACGAAGCCCTGGGCCTGTTGAGCCACGCCTCGGCTGTGGTGGAGCAGAGCACCGGTGCGGACAGCCTGCGCATGGCCGACGTGCTCTCCGCCATCGGCAACGTCCACGTGAGCCGGGGCGATTACGCCCAGGCTGTTCCGCTGCAGGTCCGGGCGCTGGCCATCCGCGAGCGGAAGCTCCCTGCGGTGAGCCCCCAGCTGGCCGACGTCCTCTCCAACCTCGGTGGGACGTATGGGCTGCTCGGAGAGCTCTCGGCGTCGGTCGAGTGCCTCCGCCGCGCGCTGAAGATTCTGGAGCAGCTCGGCCCGCGGGACGTCCTGTGGGCCCGCACCCAGAGCGACCTCGCGGCCGCGCTGCAGCGAAACGGCCAGCTGGAGGAGGCGCGCGTTCGCAGCCGCCAGGCGCTCGCCTTGCTGGAGGAGCAAAGGGCGCCTTCGGCGTTCCTGGCGAATGCGCAGAGCGTTGTGGGGCGCGTGCGCCTGTCGCAGGGGGACGCGAAGGGCGCCCGTCGCACGCTGGAAGAGGCAGTGACGGTGGCCGCCGGTTCCCCCGTGGATGCGGCGCTGGACTTCGTGTACCTCGGGATGGCGCGTCAAGCGGATGCGGATGCCGTGGGGGCGCGCGAGGCGGTGGACCGGGCGATGGCGTTGAGCGCCGCGGGCGCCCCGTCCGTCAGGGCCTTCGCTGAAGCAGGGCTGGCGCGGCTGCTGGACGCCGCGGGTGAACGACAGCACGCCAGCGCCCAGGCCGCGCAGGCGCGCGCCGGGCTGGCGCTGCTCGCGCCGCAGGAGCGCCGGCTCGCTCTGGCGTGGTTGCCGCGTTAGCCCGTTAGAACCGTCCGCCCAGGCTGGCCGTCATGCTGAGGAAGCCACCCTGGCCCACGGGCATGTCGAACGCCTGCAGGAAGTTCTCGTTGAAGAGGATGCGGTAGCTGGCGCGGACGCCGCCGGTGAGCCAGCCGCGCTCCAGGTTGACGCCGAGCGCGACGGGCAGCTCCGCGATGAGGTCTCTGGGCATGAACCCGGGCGAGTGCGTCCAGGTGATGGTGCCGCCGCCTACTCCCGCCGCCGCGAATGGCCGCACCGGACCCAGCTGCGGCCCCACCTGCGCCATCGCGAACACGGTGCCCCGCATCAGGCCGCCGCCCGTGAAGCCGAGCACCGGCTCCGAGAGCGGCGTGTAGGAGCCGTCGTAGCCGCCCTCGAACGAGAGGAGCGGCCAGGGGTGCGCGGCGGTCTGGAGGGTCCAGGTGGGGCCGACGCGCGAGCTGGCGTTGAGGCCTCCGGTGAAGCCGCCCACGCCTGCGGCGGCGGTGATGGAGACGCCCCCCAGCCCCACCCTTTCGGCCCGGGCGTCGGGGGACAGCGCGAGGACGGCGGGGAGCAGCAGTGCGGCGGAGAGCTTTTGCATGGTGGACCCCTTTGTGGCCTGCAGATGCGACGGGAAGGGCCCGCCCGGCAAGCGCCGGCTGCTCGAGCGCGCCGCAGCCATGCGCCGCGGCCTAGGGGTTTGAGGCGATGCGCGCGGGTGGCGGGCTTTGTGGCTCGCCCTCCGCGCGCGTCGTTCGCTAGCCGATGATCTGGTCCTTCTCCATCCGCTTCACCAGCGCGCTCGCCAGCCCGGGGATCCGCTTGGACACCGCCAGGGGGTCGAACGTCTCCGTCGTCGCCGTCCAGCGCGTCTGGCCGTTCCGGCCGAAGAGGGTGGTGCGCATCAGGGCCTGCTCGGAGACGGAGTAGCTGGGGCCCGCGGAGGGACCGTAGCCGTCGAAGTAGTAGTCGTAGCCAGGGTCATACGTGACGTCCTCCTGCAGCCCCGCGAAGCGGGAGACGAGCACGCCGTCGAACTGCTGTCCGCTGGCCGCGGCCTTGATGGCGTCCTCGTTCAGGTTCTCCGAGGGGATGAGGCTGGAGCTGGGGATTGCGACGACGCCCTTCTCCTCCAGCTTCGTCGCCAGCGCCTGCTCCAGGCTTATCCGGGTTGATTCCGAGGGGACGACGGCGACGACCAGCACCTTCTTCGGCGTGGGCTCCTGTGCGGCAATTGGGTTCTTCCAGGCGTCCTTCACGGACGTGGAGGAGCAGCCGATGGCGAGCAGCGACGCCGCGAGGCCCAGTCCAACGGTCTTGAGCATTGGGGTCCGCATCTAGAACCTCCCGCCAATCTGGAGCGACGCGGTGTAGCCGCCGCCGGTGGTACGGACGTTGCCCGGAGAGGAGACCTCGTCTGAGAACAGCGCGTTGTAGGTGAAGCGGGCGTCCGCGTTCAGACCCGCCACGTTCGCCCTCAGCCCTCCGCCCAGCGGCACGCGGCCGGCGTTGTCATCGCGGTAGCCAAGCTCCGCGCCGCCCCGCGCGTCGTAGTGGTCAAAGCCGATGCCCGCCAGCGCGTAGGGCTGGACGATGGGCGTGGGGATGTTGAACGCCGCGGCGATGTGCCCGCCGTTGCGCACGATGTCCGCCCCGTTGGCAATGCCTTCACCCGTGGCTACGCGGTTGTCGACCTCGTTCACCGCGCCGGTGTAGCCGAGCTCTCCCGAGAGCCAGGGCAACGCCTGCATGTCGAGCGTGGCCATCCACGTCGGGCCCGGGTTGATGCGGTCGTTCAGCTGCCCGGTGTAGCCCTCCACGCCGCCGCCGACGTTGAAGCTCAGCCGTGGTGAGAGCTGCTCCTGCGGTGGGGGCGTGGGTGGGCTCTGCCAGGTGGGTGCTGCGGTCTGGGCGTAGGCCGAGGTGCCAAGCAGCAGCGCGGCCAACGCCAGGGGTTGTCTCAGGTTCATTCGGTCATCTCCGCCTTTGGGTTTTGTACTCACAGGGCAACCTGAGGACGGTCCGGGTGACGGCAATTGAACTCCGGGACGCGGGTCCTCAGGGAGCCAAGCGTCACTGCGCGACGATGCTGTTCCGGATGGCGTAGCGAACGACCTCGGCCAGGCTCGCCAGGTGCAGCTTGCGCATCACCGCCGTGCGGTGGGTCTCCACCGTCTTGCCGCTGATGCCCAGGGACTCCGCGATGTCGCGCGTGCGGCGGCCCTCGGCAATGAGCTGGACAATCTGCCGTTC
This sequence comes from Myxococcaceae bacterium, assembly GCA_044230055.1. Lineage (GTDB taxonomy): Bacteria > Myxococcota > Myxococcia > Myxococcales > Myxococcaceae > JBGART01. The sequence continues at coordinate 12,061 of JBGART010000055.1, forward strand.
GCGCGAGGTGAGCAGCGCCGCGCGCTTCCGCTTCGAGGGCCCGGTGCCCAGGCTCCGCGCCACCGTCTGCGCCAGCCGCTCCGTGATGAAGGGCACGTGCCGGGAGACGCTGTCCACCGCTTGCACGATGAGCTCCGGGGAGTCTGTGCGCAGCAGGTAGCCCCGCGCGCCCGCGGCGAGCGCCTCCAGCGCCAGCTGTTCGGACTGGCTGGCCGTGAAGATCAACACCTCTGTCGTGGGGACTTCACGCAGGAGCATCCGGGTGGCGTCCAGGCCATTGAGCTCCGGGAGCAGGAGGTCCATCACCGTCACGCCAGGCTGGAGGCGGCGGGCGAGCTCCAGCACCTCGCGCCCATCCTTGGCCTCGCCGCAGATGACCCAGCCGCTGCGCTGCTCCAGGAAGTAGCGCAGGCCCCGGCGGACGACCGGGTGCTCGTCTGCGATGAGGATCTCCAGCATCGCTGAAGGCTAAGGGCGGCCCTCCACCCTGCGAACCTCGCCCGCAGCCGGGGGCAAGCGTCAACGGGCCCTCCCCACCAGCTGGAGCAGCGCCGTGACCAACTCGTGCCGCGCGATGAGCCCCGGAAGGAGCGGCGCCAGCGCCGCGGCGAGGAGCCCCGCGGTGGGCCGCACCGAGAACGGGAACCAGCGCATCTTCCGCGCGACTTCGAACGCCGTCCCGAGGTCCGCCTGCGAGGAGAAGTCCGGCTCGCCCAGCATCGGCGTCTGTGCGCTCACGTCAAACCACTTGCGCTCGAATTGCCGCGAGTGGCGGGTGACGAGCGCGGAGAGGGACTCATCACATGCCTGCTTCGCCTTGAGGAGCGCGGGGCTGAACAGCGCCAGCGGCGCGAAGATCCCCGCGCAGGCGACGAACGCGTAGACCGCCTGGGAGCCTGCGTAATGGAAGGTGGTCGCCCACCGGGCGGCCTGGGTGCCGGTTTCCCCGGTTCCCACGCCCACGCAGCCGAGCGCGAAGACCAGCGGCCAGAAGCTCGCCTGCGCGTTGGAGAGCAGGGCCAGGCCGCCCGCCCGGTCCGCGTGGGTGGGCGTCACGGTGAGGCGCAGGCGCGAGGCCCGCGCCAGCAGCGCGCACCAGAGGATGAAGCGGCCGGTCCAGCGCAGGAGGAAGAAGACCAGCAGGGGCACGCTCACCCAGTCGCGCCAGAGCCCGCGCGCTGTGGTCTCCGGCGCGATGAGCGGGCGCAGGCTGGCGGCAACGGCCCAGGCGGTGACCCCGAGCAGGAGCTCTACCGTGACGGAGTCCCGGAAGCGCCGGCTGTACCGGAGCGCCTGGTCGAAGCGGGGCAGGTCCGGCTCGGTGAGGGCGCCGCGCAGCTGTCGCACCGCCGCGGCAATTCGTCCGTCTGTGTAGGGCATTGCGGCGAACAGGGCGGGGAGGGCGAGCAGGAACGTCGTCGCGTCGCGGCCGAAGGCGCGCAGCGGCAGGCCTTCCCATACCTCCAGCAGGGCCAGCGGCACCCAGCCGATGAGCGCCGCGAGGAGGAAGCGGCGCGTGGGTTTGCCAAGCTCTCCCGTCGTCCAGTCCAGCCGGAGGCGCCGTTCGAGGCGGAAGACCGGGCCGCCCTGCATGAGGGAATAGCCGTCAGGCATGGGCCCGGCGCAGCAGGCGGTTGGAGACGCCTCGCGCGACGAGGTAGGGCAGGAAGATGATGCAGAGCGCGTCGAAGACCGTCGGCCAGAGGCGCCAGTAGCGGAAGATGAGCAGCTGCGCGATGGAGTCTGCGACGACGGCGATGGCCAGCGGGACCATGATTTGTCTCAGGGCCTCCTTCGCGCGCTGTTGGCTGTTCAAGCGCTGGGTGAAGAGCGAGAGGAAGAACGGGGGCCGGCCTTCGCGTTGATCCATCCGTCCATCGCGCAGCCCCAGCAGCAGGGCGATGAGCGGTTGGAGGACGTAGCGGAAGTGCAGCGGACCGGTCAGCAGCTCGTGCATCGTCTCGTCGAAGGACATGCGGCGAAGGTGGGGCGACCGGCGTGCGCCCAGGAGCGCCGGCGCAGGGGGCCCTCGCTGTGCCGGTCTGGCCGGAGCGCGCTGGCTGGATTGCAGCCCTATCTTCGTTTGCTTCTCCGGGAGGCGCTTCGATGAATGAGAGACAGTCGCGGTCGCCGGCGGTGGTCCTGCGGGAGCTGGTCCTTGCGATGGAGCGCCTCGCCGCGAAGGCCGTCACCCAGGGCGCGGTCCAGGGGCTGCGCGTGGAGCTCCCTACGCTGGATGAGGACCTGGCGTTGCTCGGGAAGGAGGCGGCGAAGTTGGTCTCCCGTGTCTCCGCGCTGGACGGGGAGTTCGCGCGGGAGTTGACCCAGGCGCTGACCCGCGGGGCGCTGGACGCTCTCGCCGCACGGTGGGAGGAGGGCGGGCTTCCGCTGCACGGGCTGCTGCAGCGGTTGGACGTCCTGGCGCAGGAGGCTGCGGCGTTGATCGCCTCGCGCGGGAGGGAGATTCACGAGCGCGGCGACCGCGCCCGGATCAGCGCCGCGGCCCTGGTCGATGGAGCAAGCCACCAGCTCCGGTTGGCCACGCCCGGGCTCGTCGAGGACCTGGTGGCGCTGGCGCCCAGCGTGGGCGACGCGCTGGCGGTGGTGGCAGAGCGGTTCGCCGCGGGCGCGGTCCGCGGCGCCGCGGCGCAGGTGGCGTCCACGCTGGAGGCGCCCGGTGAGCCCGTTCAGCGCGCCGCCAGCCAGCTCTCGCGCGGGGTGCTGCAGGCGCTCCGGTGGCCTGCGCTCGTCGCTGCGCTGGTGACGGCTGCGGGGCTTGGCGTGGCGGTGACCGCGCGCCGGAGGTGAGGCCAGGGTGATGGCGGATGGCGAACCTCCCCCGTTCGCGTCGAGCGTCTCACGATTGCTCGCAAGTCTTCGCCGTCGGATGGCGACGCGCAGTCGAGAGGCGGCGGGGGGCGGGCTGCGGGCTTCCGGGGGAATGGTGTCTCGGGCTGCGGGCTTCGGGGAACGGTGTCTCGGGGTAGGGGTAGGGAGCACGCGTTCGCGTTCGCGTTCGCCTTCGTTCACGGGTACGGGCCCGGGCAGGGGTTCGGGTTCGGCTTGGGGTTCGGGTTCGGGTTCGGGTTCGGGTACGGCTTGTCCGGTCGCCGACCTGAAGGGATTGCCCCCTCGGTGCGCTTTGGCCGTGACCGACTGCCCGCGCCCGAACCCGAACCCGGGCCCGGGCCCGAACCCGAACCCGGGCCCGTGAACGAAGGCGAACGCGAACGCGAACGCGTGCTCCCTACCCCTGCCCGAGACCCGTTCCCCGAAGCCCGCAGCCCGAGACACCATTCCCCCGAAGCCCGCAGCCCGAGACACTCCGGTCCGGCGCGGACCCATGTACGCCACGTCGCCAGTGCTCCCGAAGCCTGGCTCTCTTTGGCCGCTTCGCTCTGCTCGAAACACAGCGGCCAAGCGCCGTGCGTGGGTTTGCGCCACCTCTCGACTATGCGCCTGACGGCGCAACGCTCGAGGCGAGCGGGGGGGGGAGGCGCCCGACTGAGAAGAGCTGTTCCTCTGACGAAAGGGCCGGGCTTCCAGGCAAACGAGGGTTGCGCCAGACGCGCGGCGCGCGCTCTCTCGGCGAGCGGGGGAGGGGAGGACGCCTTCGGGGTGTCGAGGTTTTCCCGGATGTACGCCCGCGTCTCGCTGAAGAGATTTGTCGGGCGTGGGCTGCTGCATGGCCGAGGGGTGGGAATGGACGACACCTGGACGAGAAGGTCGCTGTGGGCCGTGATCGCCGTCCTGGCGACGGCCGGCTGTGCCACCAGCGCCAAGCAGATGGGTTCGTCGGCGACGCAGGGGGCGATCAGTCAGCTGAAGGCGCAGATCGACGCCATTCCTCCGGAGGAGCAGGGCCTGCTGATGGAGCGCGCCGCCGCGGGCGCCACGCGCGGTGTCTGGAAGGAGGTCTTCAGCCCGGAGGCTGAAGCGGAGCTGTCGTCGGCAATCCAGGCCGCCATGCTGGGGATGCTGCAACGACTGGCGCATCCTCCGGCGGGGCAGGGCGGGGCGCCGATTCAGGAGCTGTCGCGTCAGCTGGGCGATGGGGCCGCGGACGGCGCGCTCGCCCGGTTCGAGCAGCACCTGGGCAGCACCGAACAGCCCGGGCCGCTTGCGGTGGCGCTGGTGGGCTCGGCCGGGAGCGTGACCGCCGCCGCCACCTCGGGGCTGCGCAGCGGGCTCGTGGATACGGGTATGCCCTGCGACGCAGCGTGCCTGGAGCGGAGGGTGGAGAAGCTCGGGCAGTCGGCGTTCACCGGGTTCGCCGAGGGGCTCACCCGGTCCCTGAAGTGGCCGCTGCTCTTCGTCGTGTTTGTCCTCGGCCTCTTGTTCCGCACGGTCGTTCGTGAGGTCACGGTGGTCGCGATGGGCGCCACCGGGTGGCTGCGGCGGCGGCGAGAGAAGCGGCACGTCAGCTGACGAGGTGCTTGGCGATGAGATGCGACTGCGGCGGGTGGGGCTGCCCGCGGACCGTCACCCACGACGGAGAGCGAGACACCTGAGGCTATTGCAGCGGCGCGGCCTGACCGCGGACCGCTTCGGCGGCGGCACGGAGCTCCTCGTCGCTGTGCGGGGTGGGGTCCTCCTCGTCGGAGACGGCGCGCGCTTGACTGACGGCGGCCTGCGCGCCGGTCGCCGCGTCCGCGCTTTGCGCGACGCTCTCCAGGTACGCCGCCGCGAGGCGCAGCTGGGCCCGGGCGTGCGCCGGTCGCCGGCTTCTCGCGAACTCGGCGGACTCGGTGGCGTGGTGCACGGCGAGCGCGGCTTGCGTTCGAAGCAGCGCGGCGTCCACCCACGCCAGCTCGCTCGCCGGGTTGGAGAGGACGGTCGCCAGCGCACGGAGCGCCTTTGGACCGTCGTCCACACCCGGCAAGCTCACCACCTGGAGGTCCATCGCCATCCGCGCGGCGGTCTCTCCGGCGGTGAAGCGGTCCGTGAGCCACTGGGTCCGCAGCTCGCCGAGGGAGAAGATTGGCAGCTCGGCGAGGACGCTGACGTCCTCCTCGTTGCCCGTCGCTCCCGGTTGGCCGAAAGCTGAACCCGCGCAGAGCAGGCCGAGCCACACCGCGTGTTGCCACCGGTTCGTCCGCGATCGCCCCATGGCGCTCCCCCTTCATCGTTGAGGGTGGGAGTGGGGCTTGCTGCGCCCAAGGTACCGGCGGCCGGTGCTGAGGGGGCTACTTGGGGTTCCCCGCCAGGCCGCTCCACCTCAGGGTGTCGCCAATCTCCTGGACGACGGCGGGATAGCGGACCAGAAGGGCGTGCGCCAGAGGCGTGAGGTTGCCGGTCGAGACGAGGCGAACCCGCAACCCTGGCCAGTCCTTCAGCGCGCTGAGGTCACCCGTCGGGTGCTCCAACTCGCGGATGTCGCTCGCCGGGGTGTAGCCGTCGCCGGGTTGAAAGCCGCCACGCTTGAGCCCCACCCAGGTGGGGGTGTCGTTCGCGCCGATGAAGGTCGCCGTCTTGAAGTCCTGGAGCTCGTACTGCGCACGTCTCCGAAGGTCGGCGAGGACCTTCGACTTGAGTCCGGCACCTTCATAGTGCGAATGGCTGATGACCGCGGCGGCGAGGTCTGCCAGATGAAGCCCGTTGATTGCCTGGCCGATGGACAGGAAGTGGAAGTCAATCTCCGGGTACATCTCCTTGAGGCGCGGCAGCGCGTACCGGGAGTTGTGCCCGCCGGAGGAGTGGGTGATGAGTCCCATCTCCTTTGCGCCCGTCCCATTCAGCACGCGGTCCACGCCGAAGCACAGCTGACTGAACTTCTGGGGCGAACCGACATTCGGATCCCGGAACTCCATCGCGTACATGAGGGCCTCCTCGCGAGAGGAGAGCCGCCGTCCGCTGATCAGATCCGAAAGCTCCTTGCTGTCCTCGGCCAACCTCACCGGCCGGCCATTTCCCGCGTCCGACGCGAAGTGGGAGGTGGCAGGAATCCACTCGGACGCCTTGGTCCCCAGCGCCGGAACGAACAGGATGGGCGCTTTCAGCGTGGGTGGCGCCAGGAGGGGCCCCCGCGCGTCGATTCCCTTCGTTCGGGCCCCAGCCACTTCGGGAAGGACCCCCGGACGCCGGGTGTGCGCCACATCACGAGCAGTCCAAAGGGCGCGTTGAAAGAAGGTGAGTGGGGGCACGGGAATGAACGGATCATCCAGAAATCCGTGGGGGAGTTGCGGATTATTTGGTCACACCCCTACGCGCCAGCCGCTGTCAAAACCCTTCGCGAAACCTGGGACGTCGAGCCCCCGAAAATCCAAGCAGAAGGAGGAGACCATTTCCCCCACTCCTCTCATCCGGCCGACCCTTCATTCGTCTCCCGTCCATCAACCCGCTGGATCGCCTTGTGAGCTTCCCCTCTCGCAGCTTTCGGAGAAGCTGAGAGAGGTGACCGGTGCGCGTCCCGGCGCTCCTATCCCGGTGCGTCAATTCGCTCAGCCTCCCCTTGCCACCTCCGGGTGGACCCACGCCACGACGGCGTTGAACGACCGTCGCTGGAGGGGCGGGACCGTGGCGTTTGACTCCCTGCTCCCACCTGAGAAGGGCAGGAGCGCGGTGGAGATGGATTACCGCTCCTTGCACACCCAGCTTCATCGCCTCCCTGAAGAGGTCGCCGTCGTGGCGGTCCGGCCGGGGCCGCAGACGAACTGGGGCTGGTGGCTGCTGGTCCGGCGGGGGCCCGGCGCGCCGCCTCCGCCCACGCCGGATCACTGGGGTCCTTGAATCAGGTCTGACGACGACGGCGGGCCCCAAGCCAGGCCGTCAGGGCGATGCCGCACAGCAGCGCCATCGGGCCTTCCGACGACGTGCTCGCGCAGCCGAAGGTGCCGACAATCTCCTGCGCCGTGGGGGCGCCGCCGGACACCGACACCAGCACCTCCTGGTAGTCCACGCCGGCGGCGTTCTCCGCGGCGATGACCAGCAGCGCGGTCCCGGCGCTGCTCGGCGTCCACTGCACGCGGCCGGTGGAGGGGTCGATGGTCGCTCCGTCGGGGATGCCCACCTTTTTCCCGAACTCGTCGCGGCCCAGGGAGAAGACGAGCGGCTGCTGGCCGCGGGCAGACGCGCGGCCGTCCTCGTCGTACTGGTACGCCGTCCCCACGCTCGCGCGGCGGTTGCCGACGGAGAGGAAGCGCGGCGGCACGGTGCCGTCCATTGAGGTCACCACCACGCTCAGCACGTCGGTGGAGGAGAGCCCATCGTTGTCCACCGCGGTGAAGCGCACGGGGTAGACGCCCGGCGCCGGGAAGGTGTGCCGGGTCTCCGGGAGGTCGCTGGTGGTGCCGTCCGGGAACTCCCAGCGGCGCTGGTCGATGTAGCCGTCCAGGTCGCCGGCCGAGGAGACCAGGTCCACCGTGAGCACCGCCGGGCCCTGGGGCTCGGAGGCGTAAATCTGCACGGACGGAGGGATCTTCTCTCCCGCCTTGACCACCACCTGCCGGCGGTCTTCGGTCACCAGCACCTCGTTGCTGACCAGCAGCTGGATGGTGTACGCGCCGGGCCGCAGGTACAGGTGATGGGGATCCCGCTCCGAGGAGAACTCGCCGTCGCCGAAGTCCCAGCGGTAGGTGAGCGGCCGGCCGCCGGGATCGCTGCAGTCGCAGCGCAGCGAGACGGGCAGGATGTCCTTGCCGATCAGCGTGCTGCCGTCCGTGCTGATGCGCGCCAGCGGAGGGAGGATGCCGCCCAGGCTCACTGAAACCTGCGTGATGATGGTGTCCGACCGGCCTGTGTCATCCAGCACGAAGACGCCAACCAGGTAACCGCCGGGGACGCTGTAGCGCTGTCGGATGATGGGTTCGTACTGGAAGCGCTGCCGAAGGCCTGTCTCCCACGAGTAGAAGACGATGGACTGCCCCGGCGCCGCGAAGGAGCCGGACGCGTCCAGCACCACGTCCAGCGGCGCGTCGCCGCTGGCGGGCGTCGCCTTCAGCACCGCGGTCGGCTTTGGCGTCTGCACCTCCCGCACTGTGATGGCGTAGGTGTACGAGGCCACCTGGGTGGTGCCCTGGAAGGCGCCAATCTCCACGGAGAAGGTCCCCACCTGTCCAGGCACCCACGTCACCTGTCGGGTGAGCGGATCCAGGTAGTACCCCGGCGGCCCGTCCACGACCCGGAGCGGCGTCGTGGCAGGCGCGACGTCCACCTTGGAATCCGCGTCGTACTGGTACGGCACGCCCAGGGCCGCCACGGGATTGCCCGTCGCCTGGATGACCGGCGCCACAACCCCGCCGACGTTCACCTGGTAGCGCTGTTCGAACGTGCCGTAAGCGTTGGCGGCCTCCAGCACCACGTCCGCCACCTGCGCCCCCACCGGGGTCCAGAAGAGCTCGCCGGTCTGGCGGGAGACGATCATCCCCGGCGGGCCACTCTTGAGGGACCACCGGATGGGCGGCGTGCCCACCGCCGCCGGCAGCCCGTCCGCGTCGTAGCGGTAGGGCACCAGCGCGCTGGCGACCACCGCCGGAGTGGACGTGATGAACGGGACGGCGATGACGCGCAAGGTGTAGGCCTGCTCGTCCGCACCCGTCGCGTTGGTCGCGCGGATGCGCACCGGGAACGAGCCCACCTGCGCCGGCGTGAAGCTGACCTGGCCATCCGTGCTGATGGTCATCCCGGGCGGCCCCGTCACGACCGAGAAGGTCATCGGGCCTGGGCCCGCCACCTCGAGCGCCGAGTCCTCGTCGTAGGCGTACGCCACCGCGAGCGCGGTCAGCTCGTGCGCGATGGAGGTGATTTTCGGCAAGGCGCTGGGAGGGGTGAAGGTGAAGGTGACGGTGACCGGCGCAGAGGCGGACAGCGCATCCCGGACGACGAGCTGGAACACCGCGGTGGTGGCGGCCAGCACGGTCGGCGCGACGAGCTGCTGCGCCTGGGCCGAGGGGTTGAGCCCCAGCACGGCAGGGCCGGACAGCTGCTGCCACTGGTACGTCAGCACATCGCCGTTGGCGTCGGTGGACCCGCTGCCATCGAGCGTGAACTGCTGCCCGGAGATGACCGTCCCGCCCGCACCGACGCTGGCGACCGGGGCCACCTCGCGGCGCTGCACGGTGAGGGTGACGGAGTCCGGCAGGGAGGTCTGCGTGGCGTTGGACACCGTGAGCGAGAAGCTCAGCGTGGCCGGCATGAACGGGCTGGGGGCCGTGAAGGTGGGGCGCGCGGCGGTCGCGCTCGAGAGCGTCACCGCGGGACCGGAGAGCTGGGTCCACGCATAAGTGAGCGGCGCCGACACGGGATCGCTGGAGCCCGTGCCATCCAGCGTGACGAGCGCCCCCGCGGCCACGGTGGCGTCAGGTCCCGCGTTCGCGGAAGGTCGCCCGCCCGGGTTGGCGATGACCGTCACCGTCAGCTGCGCGGTGGAGGTGGCCTGGCCGTCCGACGCGCGGACCTGGAAGGTGAGCGAGGTGGGGCTGGTGGGGGCCGTGAAGGACGCGTTCAGCGTGGTGGCGCCGGCGAGGACCACCGCCGGACCGGAGAGCTGCACCCACTGGAAGGTGAGCGCGGTCCCGTCGGGGTCTGACGCGGTGGCCGAGAGCGTCACGTTGACGCCCACGTTCACCGTCTGCGCGGGCCCCGCGTTGACCACCGGCGGGTCGTTGATGGAGTTGAGGACCGTCACCTGCACCTGCGCGCTCGCCGAGAGGCTGGCGTCGCTGACCGTCAGCTGGAAGCGCAGGACGGTGTTGCCGGTGACGCTCGGGGACGTGAAGGTGGGGCTGGCCGCGGTCGCCGAGGAGAGCATGACCGTCGGGCCTGCCACCTGGGTCCACGCGTAGGTGAGCGGGTCTCCGTTGGGATCCGTGGACCCCGCGCCGTTGAGCGTGACCGCCGTCTGCTCGTTCACGCTCACGTCGGCGCCGGCCTGGGCCACCGGCCGCTCGTTCACATTGTTCACCACCGTGATGTTCACCGTCGCCGGGGCGGAGCTGCTCGTGCCGTCGTTCACCACCAGGCGGAACGTCAGCAGCGTGCTGGAGACGACCGTCGGCGTAGTGAAGGTGGCAGACGCCGCGGTGGTGGAGGACAGCGTGACGGCCGGGCCCGCGGTCTGCGTCCACAGGTAGGTCAGCGCGGAGCCGTTGGGGTCCGAGGAGCCCGTGCCGTTCAGCGTCGCCGACACCTGCTCGTTGAGCGACTGGGCGGGCCCCGCGTTGGCCACCGGAAGCTCATTGACGTTGTTGTTGACCGTGACGGTGACGTTGGCCGGGGCGGAGCTCACCTGGCCGTCGCTCACGACGAGGCGGAACGAGAGCGCCGTGCTGGCCACCACCGAGGGCGAGGTGAACGTCGGCGACGCCACGGTGGTCGACGACAGCGTGACCGCCGGCCCCGCGGTCTGGGTCCACAGGTAGGTGAGCGCCGTGCCGTTGGGGTCCGAGGAGCCGCTGCCGTTGAGCGTCACCAGCACCTGTTCGTTGACCGTGGCCGGGGCCGTCGCCTGCGCTGTCGGGGGTTCATTGATGGAGTTGAGGACGGTGATGGTCACCGTGGAGGCCGCGGAGCTCACCAGCCCGTCGTTCACCACCAGCCGGAAGGTGAGCGCCATGGACGCGGTCACCGCGGGTGAGGTGAAGGTCGGGGAGACCACCGTGGTCGAGGACAGCGTCACCGCCGGCCCCGCGGTCTGGGACCACAGGTAGGTGAGGGCGTTGCCGTCCGGGTCGCTGGAGGCGCTGCCGTTGAGCGTCACTGCGGCCTGCTCCGGGACGGACTGGGCCGGGCCGGCGTTCGCCACCGGCGGTGAGTTGGCCGCGGCGGTGACGGTGATGATGACGTTGACCGAGTTCGTTCCGCCGCGCGGGTCCGTCACCGTCAGCCGGAAGGTGAGGGTCGTGTTGCTGGACACGGTGGGCGCGGTGAAGGTGGCCACCGCGGTGTTCGCGCCGGTGAGCGTGACCACCGGGCCGGACAGGCGCGTCCAGCTGTAGGTGAGCGCTTCGCCGTTGGGGTCGCTGGACGCGCTGCCGTTGAGCGTCACCGCGCTGCCGCTGCCGACCGTCCGGTTGGGGCCCGCATTCGCCACGGGCGGGTCGTTGATGGAGTCCAGGACCGTGAGCGTCACCGACGCGCTCTGGCTGCCGCCCTTCCCGTCGTTCACCGTCAGCTGGAACGTGAGCGCCGTGGAGGTGAACACCGAGGGCGTGGTGAAGGTGGCTTGGACCGCGTTCGGCGTGGCGAGGGTGACCGGGGTGCCGGCGGTCTGAACCCATGCGTAGGTGAGCGAATCCCCATCCGCGTCAGTGGATGCGCTGCCGTCCAGCGTGACGGCGGTCTGTTCGTTGACGGAGCGCGAGGGGCCGGGGTTCGCCACGGGCGCGCGGTTGATTCTCACGCCGTTCGACGACGCGGAGGTCTGCAGCCCCACGGTGTTCGTGGCCCTGACCGTGACGAAGTAGAGCGTCCCCGCGGTGAGGGAGAGCCCGCTGGCGCTGGCGGTGGTGGCCAGGCCCACCGACTGGAAGCCCTGGATGTTGGTGCCGCCTGCTGTGGTCCCGAGGGCCCAGTCGTAGCGGGACAGGCCGCTCTCCGGATCGGAGAAGCCGGTCCAGTTGGCGGAGAGGGTGGTGGTGGAGAGCTGGAAGCTCAGGTCCGCGCCGGGGCCGTCATTCACCGTGCCCGCGACCGGCGGGGTGGCGTCGTTCGCCGTGTAGAGGTCCGTGCCGGCGATGGCGTTCCCACTGAAGGCGGACTTGGAGTACCCGCCCGGGACGAGTAGGGCGCCAGAGCCCAGCAGGAAGCCGATGTGCTGGTAGCGGGTGGACGTCATGTCTCCGCCGGAGCTCCAGGCGCCGGTGGCGGGGTCGTAAATCTCTGTGGACGCGAGCGTGGAGCCCAGCAAACCGCCCGGGTAACCGCCGGTGGCGATGAACTTCCCGTTGGGCAGCCGGTTGAGGTTGTGGAGCCAGCGCGAGGTGGCCAGAGAGCCGGTCGCGGTGAAGGCGCCGGTCGTCACGTCCAGCACCTCCGCGGTGCGGAGCGCGCCCGCTGTGATGCTGGTGCCATCGTTCCCCGCGGCGACCAGCACCCGGCCGTTGTCCAGCAGGACTGCTTTGAAGTAGCGGCGGCGCTGGGCCATGTTGCCGAGGGCGGACCAGGTGCCGGTGGCCGGGTCGTACAGCTCCGCGGACGTGGTGGCGACATCGCCCGTCGTCTGCCCGCCCACCACCACCACCTTCCCGTTGGGCAGGGCCACCAGCTCGAAGTTCTCCCGAGGCGTCTGCATGCTCCCGGTCGCCGTCCAGGTCGCGGTGGCCGGGTTGTAGAGGACGGCGCTGGCCAGCGGCCCACTGGCGCCCGTGCCGCCGACGACGAGGACCAGGCCGGAGCTGAGGACCGCTCCTCTGGGGTAGCCGCGCGCGGCGGGCATCGGCGTGGTGGCGGTCCAGACGCCGGTGGCGGGGTCGTACAGGTCGGCGTTGGCGTACTGCACCGACGCAGACTCGCCGCCGGCCATCAGCACGCGCCCGTTGGGTAGCAGCAGCGTGAGGACGTTGCGCCGGGCCGGGGTGAAGCTGCCGGTCATGCTCCAGGTGCCGGTGGCGGGGTTGTAGAGCTCCGCCGAATTCAGGATGACGTTGCCGCTGAGGCCCTGGTCTCCGCCCGCGAGCAGCACGCGCCCGTCGGGGAGCACCACGCCGTCATAGCGTTCGCGCGCCTGGACGAGCGAGCCGGTGGCCGCCCACCCGGCCAGCGCCGCCGAGCCGGACATCGTCAGCAGGAGCAGCAGGCCCCTGTTCAGCCATGCGCGCGGACTCATGAGCGCCTCCCAAAGCGCCGAGCGCAGGAGGCGAGCACCAGCAGCGCGGAGAAGGCCAGCGGACCCGGCGGCGCACCCCCGCAGCCGCAGCCTCCGGGCGGGGCGGACTGCGAGCCCTCGACGGTGACGACGAAGTCCTGGACTGCCACGCCGGCGCCGTTGCTGACCAGGAGGCTGACCCGGACCTCGCCGACCTGCGCCTCCGTCGGCGTCCACCGCAGAAGCCCCGTGGCCTCGTCGACAGTCATCCCTTCGGGCGCGTCCACGGTCTCGCCGCCCACGCGCTTGCCCACCTGCCACGTCAGCGGGAGGCTCCCGCGCGCGGCGGCGCGGCCGTCCTCGTCATAGAGGTAGGGCTGGCCGGCCCGAGCGGAGGTCGAAGGGACCGACACCACCGCGGGCGGCACCATGCCGTTGCGGGTGACCCGGATCTCAATGGTGTCCCTGCTCTCCAGCCCGTCGTTGTCCACCACGATGAGCCGGGCCGGGTAGGTGCCGAGCGAGCCATAGGTGCGGGTGGGCTCGCCGGTGGCCACCACCCCGTTGGGGAACTCCCACCGCACAGAGCTGACCAGGCCATCCTGGTCGCCGAACTCAGGGACGAAGCGGACCTCCAGCGGCGCGTCGCCGGCGCGAGGCGTGGCGCGCGCCCGCGCGAACGGAGGGATGAGGAGTCCCCGCTTGACCGGGAGGAAGAAGGTGGCGCGTCCTTCCAGCCCATCCGCGTCCGTCACCGTCAGCTTGACGTTGTAGCCCGCGGCAGTGGCGTACACGTGCGTCGGCTTGGCTTGCCTGGACCCTTCGCCATCGCCGAAGTCCCACTCATAGCTGACGATGGCCGCGTCGCCCTGGCGGCAGTCGCAGTCGAAGGCGACGCTGACAGGCGCGGAGCCCTGTGGGACGTCCGCCTTGATGACCACGCTGGGCGGCGTGCGGCCGGAGGTGGTGACGACCACGTTCTGCGTGATGGTGCTCGATTGGTTGTAGAGGTTCGTCACCGTCATCGTGACGGGGTAGACGCCAGGCAGGACGTAGCTGTGGGCCACCAGCGGGACGAAGCCGCGCTTGGTGGGGCTGCCGTCGCCGAAGTCCCAGGCGTAGTCGAGGTACGGGCTGCCCGGGTGGTTGGAGCTCGACACGGTGCCCTCCATCACAGGGAAGAGGGGCGGTTCTCCCTGAGGATTGAGGATGGTGAAGAGCGCGGTCGGCGCAGGCAGGGCCACGCTCACCACGTTCACTGTCCAGGTGTAGGTGGCCTGGCCGACGGGGTTGATGGCAGACACCACCAGGGTGACGGGCCCGGTTGCGCCGGGGACCCACGCCAGCTCGCCCGTCATGGGGTTCACCAGCGCGTTCGACGGCCCGGAGACCTTCTCCCAGTAGAGCGGCTGCGCCCCGGTGGCCGCGAAAGTCAGCTGGACCGGCTCACCGAGCTCGACGCTGTCCGTCTGCACGGGCTGGATAGCGGGCGCCACCTCGCCGGTGACTTCCAGGATGTACGTCTGGCGCGCCTCGCCCTCCGCGTTGCGGACCCGAAGCTCGACCGCGAAGTTGCCGGGTGTGTCCGGAAGCCAGAAGACCTCACCCGTGAGGTTGTCGACGTCCATCCCGGGCGGGGACGCGGTGAGGCTCCAGCTGAGCGGGCCGGTCCCGGTGGCCTCCGCCCGGCCGTCTCCGTCGTAGCGGTATCGCTCGTGTGCCCCCGCCTTCGTCGAAGGCGAGGAGGTGATGGTCGGCGGTGCGGCGCTGGCAGTCGCGGTGAGGCTCAGAATCAGCCCCACACAACTTCGCCAGACAGGAGACAACCGCATCATTCGCCTACCTCGTTCGTCAGTGCGACCTGAGAACCCACGTTGACACTGTTTAAGTTTAATATCACTGCGTACATGTCGACCTGGGCTGCGGAGCTCAGCGTTGATGTATGACAAGGATTGTCGCCACTCCTCGAGGAGGAGGGCGGGTGACGCGGCCTTACAAGGCTGGCTGTGCGGCGAGCGGCTGGGAGGCAGTGAAACATCCGACGTGTGTGTTTTCTGTTTTCAAGGCGCGTGAAGTCACAGCCAACCCAGGGGAATGAGGGCGGGCTGGAGGTCGCGCAAGCCTTCCTGAAGCAGCCTGAGCGCCGCCGCCGTGCGAGGATCTCCGCCGCGCGTCGCCCGCACCTCGCGCTCGAAGCGTGAGATCTCCGTCAGCGCCTCCGCCCGTGTGAGGCGGCCGAAGTCGGGCGGCTCGCGGCGCACGGCGGCATAGCCGCGGCGCAGCTGCGCGGCGTGGATCGCCTGGAACCGCGGCGCCACCGCGGCGCCATAGAAGAGCAGGCGGATGACCAGGTCGCGCTGAATCTCAAGCTCCCGCTGTTCGGCCGCAGGGAGCGCCGGGTGCGCGAGGGCGGCCTGCAGCCGTGCATAGTGCGCCCTCAACTCCCCGCGTTGAGGGTCCGCCACCTGCTCCACGCCGAGGCGGTGGCGCTCCACCGTGGCCGCGCCCGCGCGCACCTCGGCCAGCGCGTCCGGCAGCGCGCGGAGCAGCCCCGGTCCCGCGTAGCCCTGGGTGCGGGTCCACACCGCCACGCTCTCGCCCTTCCTCGTCCCGCGCGCGACCTCCCGGTCCAGCTGCGTGCCCGCACCGCGCGTCGCGGCCTCCCAGCGCCGCTGATGGGCGATGGCGCCGCTGTCGCTGCCAGGCGCGCTCTGCGCGTAGGCCCAGACCGTCTTCAAGTTTGGAAAGAACGCGCGGAAGCGCTCCACGCCGGACTCGAACCCGGTGTAGCAAGCCGCCAAATGGAGGTCCTCGACCGCGGCCGCGGCGCGGGGCATGGCCCGCGCCAGCTCACCGAGCTCATCGAAATGCAGCGCTCCGTTCTCCTCGCCGAAGAGGACGTGGCCCACGCTGTGGCCGGAGAGCAGGAGCCGCCCCGCGCCGGGCCTGCCGCGCTCCACCTCCGCCCAGCGTGAGGCGAGCTGCGCAAGCTCATCCCGCGCCAGCGGGTCCGCGCGAGAGAGCGTGGCCGTCACCTGCGCCGCCGCGTCCGGCGAAAGCCCCAGGCGCGCGACGTGGTCCGCGATTCCCTCTCGGGTCCGCAGGTCCAGGACCGGCTCATCCAGGATGGCGTCGACGTGGGCCACCTCGCGAAGCGCTGCTATCTCCCGCCTGCCGCCCTCGTTCATCGCCAGCACCACGATGTCGTCCCGGCGCGAGCGCGCGGGGGCCGGCTTCGGGTGTTCAGGTTGTTCCGGCGGCTCGAAGGCGTGGAGACGGCTGGGCGCGACGGCGGTCATCTTGGGTTCTCCTTGTCGGTCCGGTGCGCCACTGCACCCAGCCGGCCAGCCGCGTTTCCCTCTGAGGGCGGACCGCGCCACCCTCCCGCAGGCTGGACATCCGTCCAGCTATCGAGACGGTGACGATCCACCCAGCCCGAGTCAGAAGGCACCCGCACTGCGGTCGCCACGGCCTCGTGTTTTCGCGACCCCCCAGGTGAACGCAACCGGGCGCGTTTGTTGCGTTCAGCGTCCGACCGACTCGTCGTCGCGCCCCATTGAGGTGAGCCTGTGTTCCAAAGGACGCTTCCTGCGGTCTGCTTCCTTACCGTCGCCGTCGCCCTCCAGCCCACAACGGCGCTGGCAGCCACGAGCGTGCCGGGTTTCCCCAGAAAGCTGGGCGGGCCCATCGATTCGGCCGTCGTCGTCGCCGACCTCATGGGGACCAGCGAGCAGGTCATCATCGTCGGCACGGGGAAGACCGTGCAGGCCTTCACCGTGGACGGGAAGTCGCCCAAGGGCTTCCCCTTCGCGCTGGAGCCGAACGACGCGCTGGCCGGCGCCCCCGCGGCCGCCGACCAGAACGGAGACCGCCGGGCGGAGCTCGCGTTCACCACGAAGGCGGGCCGCGTGTACCTCTGGTCCAATGGGGCGCTCGTCCCGGGTTTCCCCGTCACCCTGGAAGGAGGCTGCCTCGCGGGCCCCTCCTTCGCGGACCTCGATGGCGACGGCCACCTGGAGCTCTTGCAGGGAGACCGCCAGGGGAAGCTGCACGCGTTCCATAAAGGAGCGGAGGAGCTGAAGGGGTACCCGGTGAGCCTCAACAAGCCCCTCACCTCCAGCGTGAGCGTGGGCAAGTTCCGCACTGAAGTGGTGGTGGCGGTGGGCGCTGAGGACGGGACGGTGTTCGTGCTGAGCGCCGCCGGCAAGGCGCTCCCCGGCTTCCCGCTGGTCACCCACGCCGCGGTCACCGGCGCGCCGGCCTTCGGCGACATCGATGACGACGCGCGCGCGGACCTGGTGGTCGCGTCGAAGGACTTCAAGGTGTACGCGGTGGATGAGGCCGGGGCGCCGGTGCACGGCTTCCCGTTCGCCACGGGCCTGGGCTGCTACGGCGGGCCGTCGCTCGCGGACCTCGACGACGACGGCGTCCTCGACGTGGTGGTCAGCTCCTCGGACGGGTCGCTGTATGCGCTGGATGGCAACGGCAAGCTGCTCCCGGGCTTCCCGGTCCTGCTCGGGCCGACGGCGCTTGGCACGGCCGCCGTGGGGGACCTGGACCGCGACGGCCGGTTGGACCTGCTCGCCACGTCGACCGACGGAAAGCTGCACGCGCTCTCGGCGAAGGGGAAGCCGCTTCAGGGCTACCCCGTCAAGGTGGCGGAGATGATCTCCGCCGCGCCCTTCCTGGTGTCGCTGCGCAAGGAGGCGGAGCTGGTGGCGCTGGTGGGCGCGCCTGACGGAACGCTGGCGGCCTACCGCTTCGACGTGAAGTCCGGCGCCGCCCCGATGGTGGCCTGGAGCAGCGCCGGACGGGACGCGGCCCGCGGCGGCTGGTACTTCCCCAACCCGCCCCGCTTCAAGGACCTCGTCGTCCAGCCGGAGAGCGCGCGGATTGACGACGTCCTCAAGGCGGAGTGGCACTACAGCTCCGTCGACGGCGCGGTGGAGCCGCCGGTGACGCTCACCTGGTTCAAAGAGGGTAAGGGCCTCAAGGAGTTGGAGGGCAAGCGGGAGCTCCCCACTCGGACGGCGAAGAAGGGCGAACGTTGGCGCTTCGAGCTCAAGGTCGGCAGCCGCATCGTCAAGAGCGGCGAGCGGCTCATCGCGGATACGCCCCCCACGGCGCCCGTCGTGAAGCTGGTGCCGGCGGCGCCCACGCGCGAGGCGCCTCTGAAGGTGGAGATCACCACGCCATCCACGGACCCGGACGGCAACCCGGTGAGCTACCGCGTCTCCTGGCTGAAGAACGGCTTGCCGGCGGGCGGAACCACGCAGGTGATTGGCGAGGCGGACCTCAAGAAGGCGGACCGCTGGACCGTGCTGGTGCGCGGCTTTGACGGGGTGCTTGAGAGCGAGCTGGCCTCTGCGCACACCGTGGTTGGCAACGCGGCGCCGAGCGCGGCGCAGGTGTCCCTGGCCCCGGCCTCTGCCCGTCGCGGCGAGCCGCTGGCGGTCACCGTCACCAAGCCCGCCCCAGACCTGGACCAGGACGCCCTGCAGTACCGCTACCGCTGGAAGGTGAACGGCGAGGCCCGGAACCATCCGCTGGGGCTGGCCACGCTCCCGCCGGAGCTCCTCCGGAAGGGCGACAAGATTGAAGTGTCGGTGACCGCGTTCGACGGCGAGGCCGAAGGCCCGGCGGTGAGCGCCGCTGCCCAGCTGGTGAACACGCCGCCGGTGGCGCCAAAGATTGTGCTGCTCCCGGAGGCGCCTCGCGCCGGGCAGGCGCTGCGCGCGGTGGTGGTGGGCGCGGCCGTGGACGCGGATGGGGATGCTGTCCGCTACCGCGCGGCCTGGACCCGGGATGGCAAGGCCTGGGGCACGGACGCGCTGGAGGTGCCGGCGGCCGAGGTGAAGAAGGGCGCGCGCTGGGCGGTGTCGGTGGTGCCCAATGACGGCGCGGTGGATGGACCTGCGGCGACGGCGGAGAAGACCATCCAGGACACGCCGCCGACGGCGCCGGTCCTCGCGCTGCGCCCGGAGCGGCCGATGGCGGGCGCGCCCATCACCCTCGTCGTGGTGAAGCCTTCAGAGGACGTGGATGGCGACGCCCTCAAGTCCACCCACGTCTGGACCCGCAGCGGCAAGGCGGTGTCGGGGGCGGCGGACCGGATGGTGCTCGCCCCCGGCGAGTTCCAGAAGCACGAGAAGGTGCGCGTGGCGGTGACGCCGTCCGACGGCACGCTGGCAGGCGAGGTGGGCGAGGTGGAGGTGACGGTGGCGAACGCGCCACCCGGCGCGCCGGCCGTGGCGCTGGAGCCCAAAGAGCCCACCGTGCTCTCGCCGCTCAAAGCGGTGGTGACGAAGGCGGCGCCGGACGCGGATGGCGACGCCCTCCGCTACCGCTACACCTGGCTCAAGGATGGCGTGGCGCAGACCTTCCCCGAGGAGCAGGCGGAGGTGCCCGCCTCCGCGCTGCGCAAGGGCGAGCGCTGGACGGTGCGAGTCCGCGCGCACGACGGCGAAGAGTTGGGCCCGCCGGCGAGCGCGACGGCGCAGGTTGCCAACGCCGCGCCCAAGGTGCCCGGGCTGGCGCTCTCTCCGCGCGCGCCCAAGCGGGGCGAGGGGCTGCGCGCGGTCCTCACGGAGGCGACGGACCCGGACGGCGACGCGCTCTTCTACCGGTTGGCCTGGAAGCGCGATGGCAAGCCGGTGCTGACCGCCGACGCGCTGGGCGTCTCCGGCGACGACCGCGACGCGCCGAAGAAGGGTGAGCTCTGGTCGGTGGACGTCATCGCCACTGACGCGCTGGCGTCCTCCCCGGCGGCGCACGCGGAAGTGAAGATTGCCAACACGGCGCCCCGGGCGCCCGCGGTCTCGCTCTGCCAGGGGCCGGCGGTGGCGGGGGCCCCTCTGGAGCTGACCGTGGTGGAGCCGTCCACCGACGTGGACTCAGACCCGGTCTCCTACGAATACGCCTGGACCGTGAACGGCAAGCCGCAACCGGCGTGGGACGGCAAGCGGGCGCTCGGTGCGGGTGAGACCCGGAAACATGACCGCCTCCGCGTCACGGTGACGCCGACCGACGGCACAGACCGCGGCCTGGCGGGGGCGGCGGAGTGCGAGGTGGAGGACACCGCGCCCACCGCGCCCAAAGTAGCGCTGGAGCCTGCCTCGCCTTCGGCTGAGACCGGGGTGGTGGTGAAGGTCCTGGAACGCGGGACAGACGCGGACGGCGACGCGGTGAGCTACCGCTACGCGTGGAAGAAGAACGGGCTCCCGTTCGCGGTGGGAGGCGACGGGACGACGGTGAAGCCGCTGGCGCTGCGCAGGGGAGACCTCATCGAGGTTGCGGTCACGTCCTTTGACGGCGAGCGGGAAGGCGGCCGCGCCGTCGCCGCAGGGCAGGCAGTGAACAGCCTGCCCCCATCACCGAAGGTGAGCCTCACGCCCGCGCAGCCGGTGGCGGGAGAGTCCCTGCGGTGCAACGCGGAGGCGCCCAAGACCGACGCGGACGGGGAGCCGCTGCGCCTGCACTACGGCTGGTTCGCCGGCGGAAAGAGCGCGGCCATCGCGGTGGACCAGCCGGTGCTTCCCTCCGGCGTGGTGGCGAAAGGTGAAACCTGGCGCTGCGAGGCATGGACGGATGACGGCGTGGTCCACTCGCCGCCGTCCGGCGCCGAGGTCGCGGTGAAGAACAGCGCGCCGCTGGCGCCGCGGGTGGCGGTGGAGCCGGAGCGCCCGGGGACGGCGGATGACCTCATCTGCCGTCTGAGTGCGGTGGGCTCGGACGCGGACGGGGACGCCCTGCGCTACGAGTACCGCTGGACGCGGGACGGCAAGGCCGTGGCCGCGGGAAGCGACCCCAGCCGCGTGCCCGCGGAGCAGACGCGCAAGGGCGAGAAGTGGCGCTGCGCCGTCACGGCCTCCGACGGCACGGTGGAGAGCCCGGTGGCCACCGCGGAGGTGAAGATTGCCAACAGCGCGCCGGCGGGGACGGCCGTCCGGGTGACCCCCGCTCAGCCCGGGCCGGGCGAGGCCCTCTCCTGTGAGATTCTGGGCTCGGCGTCGGACCCGGACGGGGACGCCGTCTCCTACCGGCTGACCTGGCTCAAGGACGGCGTCGCGCAGAGCTTCTCCTTCGCGTCCGCGCAGGTGCCGGGCCGGCTGGTGAAGTCCTCGGACCTGTGGTCCTGCCGCGCGCAGGCGACCGACGGGGAGCTGGAGAGCGCGGCGAGCGACAGCGAGACCGTCGTGGTGAGGGAGAGCGGCAGCAAGGTCCTGGTGGGGACCAAGTAACTCCCGTACGTCGCTCGCGCGGTCAGGGGGCCAGCGGGATGAGGTCCCCGGTGAAGGCGAAGCCCAGGACGAAGTAGGGGACGGCCATCGACACGTCGGCGCCAGTCCGGTACCGGTGGGTGACCCACCAGTTGACGGCCATCAAAATCGTGGGCGCGTTGAAGCGTGCGCCGTCGTCCTGGAAGAACGTGTACGCGGCCAGCGGCCCTATCCGGTGCGTGGGCCCGTTCAGGTTGGGCTCCCCGTTCAAGACGTGGGCGCTGTAGCGCGGCGCGGTGGCGGTCCAGCGGGCGCCGACGGTGAGCCCGAAGGCGGTCTGGAAGAGGAGGTCCGCGTCGTTGGTGAGGAACCAGCCGCGGTTCTCCGCCAGGACGTCGTAGAGGATGTCGTAGAAGAGCGCGTCCCCGGCGCGGAGCGGGTAGTCCGGCCGCACCATTCGCAGCTGGGTGCGGACCACCACCGGCCCCACCTTGGCCTGGATGTTCGCGCCGAGGGTGAGCTGCGTGCCGGTGACGCCGTAGCTGCGCCCGGGGTCTCCGGCCGGGAGGGCGGCCAGGTTCTTGAGGTCCGTGTCGCTGAAGCCCGCGCCCGGCGTGGCGAATGACTGGAGCTGACTGAAGGTGCCGAAGTAGCGCACCACCTCATACGAGGCCCAGAGCTGGAGCACGCTGAGCGGCTGCACCTCCACCAGCGCGCCGAGCCGCGCGTAAGCGGGGCTGAGGGCGGGGATGATGCCCACCGCCGCGAAGTTGTCCCGGAAGGCCTCCTTCTCGCTCTGGAACAGGCGGAACCGGTAGGCGGCGCGCGTCTCGTTGATGAGCCCGAGCGGGTTGAGCCGCAAGACAGTCAGGTTGCGGTAGACCACCCGGTGCTGCGGCGGAGAGCGCGTGGTGAGCGACTGGCCCCGCGCTGTGAGTGAAGCAGCGAGCCCCAACAGAACGAGCGTCTTGCGCAAGCGCCCCCCTCCCGGCTGCGAGACTGTCAGAGGCGATTTACCCCGCCGTTCACGGGCTCGCAATGTAAGCGCCTGACAGCTGGTGGGTGGAGCAGGCCTGGCGTCACCGCGGCGTAACGGCGCGCGTGGGGCGCGTTACCTGCGGGTAGCCCGTTGATTGGCGAAGAAGCGCCGGGGCTTGCGACGAAAGCGGCGGGTGCTGCGCGCGGGGATGTTACCGAGCGCGCTTCTGTCTGGTTTGCGGCGAATGGGCTAGCGGGCGCCCTTGCACGGGTCCCCTGGTGGAACGTGCGTTGCTGTTCCAGGGGCGATGGACGCTGAAGGCCGTGCCCTCTCTCTCGGGTTGCGATGGGTGTACCCCCTTGTGGGGGTCTGTGCCGAGGTCGCGATAGGGGCGAGCCTCATCAGCCTGGACGTTCAGTCGCCCCTCGTGTTGGCGGGCGCGTTGATCCTCTCGTCCACCGCGGTGTGTGCGCTGCTGGGGGCGGTGGCCAGCCGCCGGATAGTCCGGCTGGCGGAGTGCGCGGCGCGCGATGAGCTGACGCGGCTGTGGAACCGGGCGGAGGGCCAACGCGCGCTGGAGGCGACGCTGTCGGACGCCTCCCGCCATGGCTGGCCGTTGGCGGTCTTCCTGGTGGACCTGGACCTGCTCAAGCAGATCAACGACTCAAGAGGCCACTCGGCGGGTGACGAGTCGCTGTGCCTGCTGGCGGAGAGCCTGCGCACCTCGCTGCGGCGGGCGGATGTCGCGGCGCGGTTTGGTGGGGACGAGTTCCTGATGGTGACGCAGTGCGAGCCGCAGGACGCCCTGATGTTGGCGGACCGCGTCCGCGCCCAGCTGATGCGGTTGGCCATCGAACGGCATGTCGCCCACATCCCGACGGTGTCCATCGGCGTCGCGGCGGTGGATGGGGCGCAGGTAGGGCACACCCGGTCGGCAGAGCTGCTGGCGGAAGCGGACTTGGCGCTCTACGAGGCCAAGCGCGCGGGCCGGAACCGCGCCAGCCTGCACCACCTTGGCGCGTCGGCAGACGGCGCGCTGGCGGCCCCGCTTCCGTGGAGTGGCGGCGCCGCGAGGGTGTCGAGATCTTGAAGGTGATGGAGGTAGCGCCGATGTCGTCCCCCCATGCAGAGACCCTGAGTTTCCTCTCCACGCTGTACGCGCCCCGGACGGTGGTGGTCGCCTTCGAGAGCGATGTCACCCGCGCGCGGTTGTCCTCCGAGCTGCGCAAGGGCGGGTACCACGTCATCGAGGAGCGGGATGGGCTGGAGCTGATGCACTACCTCGAGGACGCGCTCAAGCCGCCGGTCCCGTGTCCCGTCCCGGACGCCATCATCGCCGACGCGGACCTGTACGGCTTCTCCGGGATAGAGGTCTGCTGGACGCTGCGCGAGTTCGACGTGGAGATTCCCTTCCTGCTGGTGCTCCGGGAGGAGGATGAGGTTCATCACAAGGAGGCGGACGACGCGGGGGCGTCGTACGTCGCCACGGAGCCGGTCAACGCGGGGGCGCTGAAGGACGTGCTCTCCCGGATGTGGTCGGCTTGAGGCGCAGCGCGCGGGCGCTGGTGAGCAGCAGCCACGCGGCAAGGCAGAGGACGGCCAGCTTCTGAAGCAGGGCCAGGCCGGGGGTGGTCTCAGCGCGCAGCGCCAACTGCCGCGCGAAGATTGCGGCACACGCGGCGGTGAGGGCGAGGGTCCCCGCGGAGGATGCGCGCAGCCCAGCGGAGGGGGGCCTCGCAGTCCAGACTCCCAAAGCCGAAGCGACGCCCGCAGCGAGGGCGGGCACCGCCGCGAGCAGGAGCGCCAGCCCATGCGCCAGCGCGCCGAAGCGGTGCGAGGGGACGGCCACGGAGAGGGCGCCGCCGACACCGCAGACCACGCCGGCTACGCGGACGAAGCGGCCCAGGCGCGGACGCTCCGGGAAACACGTGGGCGCGGTGAGGAAGAACGGCACCAGCGCCAGAGCCAAAGCCAGCAGCCCCAGGGGCGCGAGCGCAGCGCCGACCGGGTTGGGCGTGCCGTTGAGCGCCACCGGACGCATCAGGTCGCAGAAGTAATTCCACACGATGCGGTGACCAATGGCTCCCGGCTCCTCCCAGGTTCCTCCCGGGTAGTGCGCCATCGCGGTGCCCATCAGGGCGAAGAAGGCGGCGAGCAGGAGGACCTGTGCGACGGCGGCGGCGCGGAGCACGGCGCGGGAGGCTACCTCCTTCCGGTTTCGCGGTTCGCGTTCAGTTTCCTGGACCCCAGCCGACAGGGGGCCGCCCCCCCCGTTCGCGTCGAGCGTCTCAGGATGGGGCACAACTCTTCGCCCTCGGATGGCGAGACTCCTCCGCTCTCGACTCGAGCGTAGCCACGCGCAGCGGAGTGGAGAGGCTGCGGGCTGCGGGCTGCGGGCTGCGGGCTGCGGGCTGCGGGCTGCGGGCTGTTCGGGCTGCGGGCTGTTCGGGCTGCGGGCTGTTCGGGCTGCGGGCTGCGGGCTGTTCGGGCTGCGGGCTGCGGGCTGCGGGCTGCGGGCTGCGGGCTGCGGGCTGCGGGCTGCGGGTTGAGCTGTTCGGGCTGCGGGCTGCGGGCTGCGGGGAATGGTGTCTCGGGTAGGGGTAGGGAGCACGCGTTCGCGTTCGCGTTCGCCTTCGTTCACGGGTACGGGCCCGGGTTCGGGTTCGGGGCAACGCGCACGGCTCGTCCGGTCGCCGACCTGAACGGCTGGCCCCTCGTTGCGCTTTCGCTCTTGACCGACTGCCCGCGCCCGCGCCCGCGCCCGAACCCGGGCCCGTACCCGTGAACGAAGGCGAACGCGAACGCGAACGCGTGCTCCCTACCCCTACCCGAGACACCATTCCCCGCAGCCCGCATCCCGCAGCCCGAGACGCCGTGTCCCGCATCCCGCAGCCCGCATCCCGCATCCTGCCGTTTCTCGACCAAGCGCCGCCATCCGACGAACCTCCTCCCGCCTAAGCGGAACGTCCTTCGCGCTCGGGCGCCTGAGGGAGTCCTGATGCGTGCGGACTTCGAAGCCATGGACGGTGCGCGGCAAAGCCTCGTAGGTTCGCCGGCTCACGTTGGGAAGGTGGGAGGGACGATGGCCAGCGCCGAGGAGGAGGGCCGCCGGGAGCAGGTCCGCCGCGCGCTGGCCGGCGACGCGGTGGCGCGGCGCGGCCTGGTGGACCTGCTGTCCCCGGTCATCCACTTCCGGGTGGGCCGGGCGCTGATGCGCAGGACGCAGGCGGCGGGGGGCCGCGACGTGCGCCAGGAGGTGGAGGACTTCACGCAGGACGTCTTCGGCGCGCTCTTCGCGGACGACGGCCGGGCGTTGCGCGGGTGGGACCCGGACCGCGGTCTGTCGCTCGCCAACTTCGCGGGGCTGTTCGCGGAGCGGCAAATCTCCAGCCTCCTGCGCACCCGCAAGCGCAGCCCGTGGACGGAGGATCCCACGCCCGAGGAGGGGCTGGACCCACCGGAGGCGGCGGTGGACCTGAGCGGCCAGCTGGAGTCCCGCGACTGGTTGCTCGCGCTCCTGGGGCGGATGAGCGAGGAGCTCAGCCCCCTGGGCCTGTCGCTCTTCGAGCAGCTCCACGTGCAGCAGCGCTCGGCGGCGGAGGTGTGCGCGGCGACGGGGATGACCCGGGACGCGGTCTACGCCTGGCAGAGCCGGCTGGCCAAGCTGGCCAGACGACTGGCGTCTGAGCTCATGTCAGAAGCGGCGGGCGCGCCGCGAATACCCAAGGCAGGTGGACACGGATGACCGGCCCAGAGGACGAGCTGATGACCCGCCTGGGGGAAGCGGCGCGGGACCGTGCAGGCGAAGAAGACGACGAGGTCTGGGAGCAGCTGGCCGCGGGCCTCCTGCCGCCCGAGCGCCTGGCGGAGCTGGAGCGCCAGGCGGCGGGCTCTCCGGAGATTGCCCTGCGGCTGCGCACCTTCCGGCCGCTGGACGCGGGCTTCAAGGACCGCGTGGCCCGGGGGCTGGGCGCGCCCGCGGCGCCGGTGCCCGTGCGGCCGCGGCGTGCGGCGCGCTGGGTGGGTGCCGCGGCGGGGCTCGCGCTGGCCGCGGGGCTGCTGGTGATGGTGAGCCGCCCCCCTCCGTCGGCGTTGCCCGCCTATACCCTCTCTGCCCAGGGCGACTCGGCGCTGCGCGGAGACCCGCAGGCGCCCTCGCAGCCCCTCACGCTCTCGCCCTCCTCCCGCGTGCAGCTGCTGCTGAGGCCGGCACAGCCGGTGGACGGAGAGGTGGCCGCGCGGCTCTACACCTCGACAGGCGGCGTGCCGGCGCAGTGGGACGCGCCGCTGGAGCGCTCCCCGGAGGGCGCGCTGCGGCTCTCCGCCCCTGCGAGCGCCATCCCGCGCGGGGGCGACCGCCCGACGGCGCTGCTCGTCTTCGTCGGACGGCCGGGCGCGCTCCCCTCGTCTCCGGCGGAGGCGGCGCGCCTGGCAGAGCCGGGAGCGGCCCTGCCGGCCTCCCTCCAGGCGTTCCAGGTGGAGCTCCGGTGGACGGCCGACTGACGCAGCCCCTGTCCTGGCTGACGCTGGCGCTGGCGCTCTCCACCTGCCAGTGCCGCGCGCCGGAGGCGCCTCCCTCTTCACGCCTGCCCGTCGAGGTCGCCGGGTGCGAAGCGGTGCGCGAGGGCCCGGTGTGTGAGGTGAGCGGGCGCGCGGCGCTCACGCTCTGGCTTCCGGACGGCTCCGCGCGTGCACCCCAGCTTCTCCTCGACGGCGTGGCGCAGGGCGCGGAGCCTCAGGCGCTGCGCGGCGGGCGCCGCTGGACCGTTCCGGTAGAGGCCTCCACGCAGGAGCTCTGCGTCGTCGACCCGAACGGGCGCTTCTGCCTTCCCATCCGGCCGCGGCCCAGGGTGGAGCTGCTCGAGAAGGCGCGGGCGATGAAGGGGCGCGGCGAGGTGGACGGCGCGCAGCGGCTCCTCGAGGACGCGCTCCCCTCGCTCCCGTCTGCGCACGCGGCGAGGGCGCGCAGCCTGGTCGCGCGGCTGCGGCTCTCCCGGGGGGAAGTGGACGCGGCCGTCGCGGCGCTGCGCGCGCAGGTGGAGCAGCACCGCGCGCTGGGCGCCGTCTCCGAGGCGCTGGGCGACGCGCGGGCGCTGGCGTACGCCCTCACCCATCAGCGGGGGGACTTCGCGGGGGCGCGAGCGGTGCTCGGCGCGCTCGGACCTCTGGAGGCGCAGGACGCAGAGGGCGCCGCGGCCGCGCAGTACTACCGCGCGCTGGTGGAGGTGGAGAGCGCAAACCCGCTCGCCGCGTCCGCCGCCTTCCGCGAGGCAGAGCTGCGCAGCGAACGGCTGGGGCGGACTGCGCAGCTGGCCAACATCCGCCTGGCGCAGTCGCTCCACCTGTCGCGGCTGGGGCGCCACCGCGAGGCGCAGGAGCGCCTGCTGGCGCTGCGCGAGGACGGCCTGGACGCCTGCACCCGCGCCAGCCTGAAGACCAACCTCGCCTGGACGCGGCTCGCCTCCGTCCCGGCGGGGGGCACGTTGCAGGGGCGCGGCGAGGTGGTGGCGCTGCTGGACCAGGCACGCGCGCTGTTCACCGGCGAATGCAAGGATACATCCCGCGAATCGAACGTCCTGGTGAACCTCGCCTTCGCGGAGCTGCTCGCCGGCCGGCCGGCAGACGCGCGCGCCTGGCTTGACGCGGCGGGGAGGGGGACCGCCCGACGAGAGCCGCGGCTGGCGCTCTGGTCGCTGGAGCTCCAGGGCCGCGTTGCGCTGCTGGAGCGGGACCTCCCCCGCGCGTCGGAAGCGTTCTCGCGGCTGGGAACGCTCGCGGAGCTCCACGCGCTGGATGACATGCGCTGGCGGGCGGATGCGGGCAAGGCCCAGGTCGCGCTCCTGCAGGGCCGGGAGGCCGCCGCGCTCGTCCACCTCCAGGACTGCGAGCGGGCGCTGACGCAGGAGCTGTCGCGGGCGCCGTTGCAGGAGGGCGCTCAGACGCTGCTGGCGGACCGCGAGGGCCCGGCCGCGCAGCTGGTGTCGCTCCTGATGAAGCTGTCGCGCCCGGAGGAGGCGCTGCTCGCCGCGCGGCGCTCCCGGGCGAGGCTGCTCCTGGCCGCGCAGGTCCCCGCGCGCGTGGCCGCGCTCGCGCCTGAGGAGCGCGCCCGCTTCGAGCAGGGGCTCACCCGGTACCGCGCGCTGCGGCGGAGGCTGGATGCGGAAGTGGCGGAGGACTGGCGGCTCTCCGCAGCGAGGCTGGGGCTCGTCCGGCAGGAGCGGGCGCAGCAGGCGGTCGCCGTCAAGGGGGCGCTGGATGCGCTGCTCTCGGCGCTGCCGCAGCCGCCGGACGCCGGTTTTCACGCGCCCCGCAACCAGGAGCTGGTCCTGGTGTTCCACCCCGGGAGCGAGGGCGTCTGGGGCTTCGCGCAAGGAGCGTTCGGGGTGAGGGCGCATGACCTGGGGGCCGTCGACGTGCGCGCGGAGCCCGCCCGGCTGGCAGCGCAATTGCTGGAGCCCTTCGCGGCGGAGCTCACCGCGGCCCGGCGCGTGGTGCTGATGCCGGCTGGCGCGCTGCGCGCGGTGGAGCTGCACGCGCTGCCCTTCCAGGGCCGCCCGCTGCTCTTCTCCCGCGAGGTGGTCTACGCGCTCGACTTGGGGCCGGGCCCGGCGCCGGCGCTCGGGGACGCAGGGCCGCAGCGGGCGCTGGTGATGGGAGACCCGGGTGGAGATCTCCCCGGCGCGCGCCTGGAGGCCACCTCGGTGGCGCAGCAGCTGCGGGCGCGGGGCCTGGACGTGTCGCTGCGGCTCGGCAGCGCGGCGAGCGTCGGGACCCTCCTGGCGCAGGTCCCGCAAGTGCAGTGGCTCCACTTCGCCGGCCACGGGCGCTTCGACGGGGCGCAGGGCTGGGAGAGCGCGCTGCGGCTGGCGGATGGCGACGCGCAGCTGAGCGAAGTGCTCACGCTCCCGCGGGCGCCGGCGTGGGTGGTCCTCTCCGGCTGCGAGACCGGCAAGGCCGTGGCGGAGGGGCCGGTGGAGACGCTCGGCGTGGGGCAGGCGTTCCTCATCGCTGGCTCCAGCGCCGTGCTTGCGTCTACGCGGCCGGTGGCGGACGCGGGCGCGCAGCAGCTGATGGCGCACCTCTACGCTCAGGCGACGGCGGAGCTTCCGGGCGCCTCGGAGGCGGAGCTGCCGGCGGCCGCGCGCAGGGCGCTGATGAAGCTCGGTGACGCAGGAGGCGACTGGAGCGCCTACCGGGTCTGGGTTCGTTGAAACGTCGCAAGGAGCTGCCGATGAAGTGGATGCCGATGGTCCTCGCCGTGGCTTTCCTCAACTGCGTCAGCGGCCCGCTGGCGCCGGAGACGCTGTCCGTTGCGCAGCAGGCGCTGGTGGACGCCGGAGCGCAGCCGTGTCCCTCCGATGCGGGCACCTGCGTGGAGACGTCGTCCAAGCAGTCCCTCGACGGCGGCTGCTCCAACGAGCGCTGGGTGGCGACGTTGCCGGAGGGGCACACCACCTGCCCCGCGCCCAGCGTGACGTATGGCGGCGTGTGGCGCGCGACTCGACTCTTCGAGGAGCCTGCGCCACCCGGGCTGCGCGGCTACTGCGTCTACGAATGGGCGCCGCACCCTGCGCACCCGTGGGGGCCGCACCTCCCCTCGCTCGCGGCGCTCGACAGCGTGTTGAGCTCCCGCGCGGTGGACTGTGCGGTGGTGGCGCCTCTGGGAAGCGCGGCGACCGCGGTCACCTGGCAGTCGCTGCGCACAAGCTTCCGCGAGCAGACCGGCTGGCTGTCCTCCCTTCCACGCGCATCCGGTGCGCCGCCCGCGCCGGTGCGGGTAGCGGTGGTGGACGCCGCGCCGCACGTCTACGCCGCGGGGCAAGCGGTGGACGACCGCTCCGGGCACGGGGAAGCGGTGGGCCAGCTCATCCGGGACCTCTCGTGTCCGAGCGCGGCCAGCGCCACGTCCGCCTGCGTGGGGCAGGTCTCCAACCACCTCGCGCTCCCGCAGCTCTCCCTGCGCACGCTGGACCTCACCCGGGGCGGGTACTTCGGCTACTACACGCAGCTCGCGCGGGCGCTGCACTCGGCGGTGAACGACTGGCAGGCGTACAACGCGGTGGCGGCGGTGAAGCAGCCTCGGCTGGTGGTCAACCTGAGCGTCGCGTGGGAGCCCACTTACGGGGGGGACTACGCCGTCCCGGGAGACCTGGACGTTCCCATCCGCGCCGTGCAGCAGGCCATCGTCCACGCGGTGTGCCGGGGCGCGCTGGTGGTGAGCGCGGCGGGCAACGCGCCGCTGGGGCCGGAGCAGCCGACGGGGCCGATGTTCCCCGCGCGCTGGGAGACGCACCCCGCGCCCAACCTTCAAGAGTGCGAGCGCATGGAAGGCGTGGGCTACGCGCAGAACGCGCCGCTCCCGCTCTTCGCTCCGGTGGGCGTGTACGCGCCGCTTCTGCACGCGGTGGCGGCCGTGCGCGCGGACGACAGCGAGCTCTCCAGCAGCCGCGAGGGGGGGCGGTCGCGGTTGGCCGCCCCAGGCGCGCACGCTGTTGCGGAGTCCGCCACCTTCGCCGGCCGGCCGACGTCCGTCCTCACCGGCTCCTCGGCGGCGGCGGCGGTGGCCAGCGGCGTGGCGACGGCGCTCTGGGGGTATCGCCCGCAGCTGAGCAGCCACGAGGTGATGGCGCTGGTGCGGCAGGGCGGCGTCTCTCTCGGCGCGCCGGCGGAGTTCTGCACCGGCGGCGCGGTCTGCCCGCTGCCTCTGACCGACTCGCGCCGGACCATCCACCGGGTGAACCTCTGCGGCGCGCTCGCCGCGGCGTGCGGCGGCGGGCTGGAGCTCTGCCCACCCGCAGGGACGCTCGCGACGTGCTCTGCGCGAGGGGCCTACGCAGGCGTGCTCCCCGCGCCGACGGCGACGGAGCGGGCCGCGCTGGACAAGGCGCTCACCGGCCGTGCCAGCGCCGCGCAGGTGGCCTTCAGTCTGCCGGGGTTGGAGGCGTGCAGCGACGTGCGCGTCTACAGCCACCGGCCGAGCTACCCCGGGCGGCCCTGCCCGCAGCGGCAATTCTATGGGGAGACCTACCTGCCGTGGACCGCGCCGCAGCCGGGGGACAACCCCTGCCCGGACTGCCTCTTCGAGTTTGACCCGGTGACGCTCACCGGCAGGCTCACGCTCAGCATCGACCTCAGCTACTCGGGGACGACCTTGATGTCGCCGGTGCTGACGCTGGACCACGAGGTGGACGTCAACCTCGCGACGGTGGGACGGCTGACGGGAGGGGAAACGCTGGGAGTGGAGGACATCGTCCTGCCGCAGGCGCCCACCCGCGCCACGCTCTCTTTCTCGCTGGTGGACGCGCGGGGCGACCTCACCTCCACTTCGAGTGAGCTTCGGGTGTACGTGCCTTAAGAGAGGGCGCGTGGGCAGGGGTAGGCGCCGCGGCGCCGCCTCCCGCACCGGGCGGGGCTGACCTGGCGCGGGGCTGACCGGTCTTCGAGGACCCTCCGTCCGGGGGCTGCGGCGCTTCGCAATCCAGGGTGTTCGGGCGCGGCGCTGCGCTTGCAACCCAGAGTCGCGCCATACCCCGCTGCCCGAAGTTTCGAAAGGCGCCCCTCCCGTGCCTGACGTGGAACGGCTGCACGTGCTGGTGGTGCGCGCCCGCGAGCGGGTGTGTGCGCTCCCTCTCACCGAGGTGGAGGAGGTGATGCGCCCACTCCCGGTGGAGACGATGCTCGGCGCGCCGGCAGGCGTGCTCGGGGTGGCGAGGATTCGCGGGGCGCCGGTGCCGGTGGTGGATTTGGGCGCGCTGCTGGGCGGCGCGGGCGCGCCAGCCTCCGTGGGGCGGCGCTTCGTCACCGTGAAGCAGGGGACGAAGCGGCTGGCCCTCTCGGTGGAGGGGCTGGTCGGCACCCGGTGGCTGCCGGTGGCCTCGTTGCACGCGCCCGCCGCGTCGGACCGCGAGGGCGTGGCGCAGGCAGTGGACAGGATGGGGGCGCTGGAGGACCAGCTGCTCTTCCTCATCCGGTGCGCGCGGCTCCTTCCCGCCAACCTCTGGGGCGAGCTGCCTGCCGCGGAGTCGGGGCCATGAGGCCCTCGGCGGCGAGGGGCGCCGCGCTGGAGTTCGCGGAGGCGCTGGAGCGGCTGATGGGCTTCAAGGTGGAAGCCGAGAAGCTGGGACAGCTGCAGACGCTGCTGGATGAGCGCATGCGCGAGACGCGCTCCGACGGCGTGGCCGGGTACCTGGACCGGCTGAGCTCTCCGCTGACGTCCCGCGCGGAGCTGCGCGCCGTGGCGGACGCGCTCACCGTGAATGAGACGTACTTCTTCCGGGAGCCTGGGCACCTCTCGGCGCTCATCGACGTGGTGCTGCCGGCCCTGGCGGCGCGGACGGGAGGGGTGCCCCGGCCGCTGCGCCTGCTCTCCGCCGGCTGCTCCAGCGGCGAGGAGGCCTACTCGCTGGCGATGCTGCTGCACTGCCATTGTCCGGAGTGGGTGGTGGCCGGGCTGACGCTGGTGGGCGTGGACCTCAACGCGTCGGTGCTGGCGAAGGCGAAGAAGGGTCGCTACACGCAGTGGGCGCTGCGGCAGACGCCGGAGCTCTACCGCCAGCGCTACTTCCGCGAAGACGCCGACGGCTACGCGTTGGACCCTTCAATCCTCGGGATGGTGTCCTTCGAGCAGAAGAACCTCTTCGAAGACGACCCGGTCTTCTGGCGGCCGGGCGCCTTCGACGCCATCTTCTGCCGCAACGTCTTCATCTACTTCTCGCCGGAGGCCACGCGGGTGGCGGTGGCCCGCTTCTCGCAGGCGCTGCGCCTGGATGGGTTCTTGTTCCTCGGGTCCGCGGAGACGCTGCGGGGCATCTCGCAGGACTTTCATCTTCTTCAGTCCCACGAGTCCTTCTACTACCGGCACCGCGCCGGGGACCGGGAGCTGCCCGCGCCCGAGCAGGGCACTCTGGTGGAGCGCTTCGTCCCGGTGCTCCCTGCTGCCCCGCCCGTCGGCTGGGCGGAGGCCATCCGGCAGGCCTCGGCCCGCATCGAGACGCTGGCCGCGCCTCACGCGCAATCGCCCGCGCCAGCGCCCGTGCCGGTGAAGCCGCCGGAGCCCAGGGCCGTGCCCGCCGGCTTCACGCGCGCGCTGGAGCTCTTCCGCGCCGAGCAGTTCGAGGACGCGCTCAAGGCGCTGCCTCCGCCCGCGTCGCGCGACACGCGTGAGCGGCTCCTGCACGCCGCCATCCTCACCAACCGCGGGGACCTGCCGGCAGCGGAGCAGGTGCTGCACCAGGTCATCGCGCAGGACGAGCTGAACGCCGAAGCGCACTACCTGGTGGCGCTCTGCCGCCAGCAGCGGGGCGACGCCGCGGGCAGCGGGTGGCACGGGCGGACGGCGGCGTACCTGGACCCAACCTTCGCCATGCCGCACCTGCACCTGGGGCTCCTGGCCAAGCGCAGCGGCAACCTGGACGACGCCCGCAAGTCGCTGCGCCAGGCGCATGCGCTGCTGCCGCGCGAGGACGAGGGGCGGGTGGCGCTCTTCGGAGGCGGCTTCACCCGTGAGGGCATGCTGCAGCTGTGCCGCGCTGAGCTGCAGGCCTGCGGAGGGTCCCTGACATGAGCGCCGAGCTCCCTCGAGACGACCGCGTCTCCCACCTGCGCCGCGAGTTCGACCGGACCTTCTCGCTGCCGATGGCGAAGCAGCGGGGCGCGCCGCACAACTTCCTGGCCTGCCGCGTGGGCAACGAGGGCCTGGCCATCTCCCTGGCGGAGCTCACCGGGCTGCAGCGCCGCGGCAAGGTGGTCCCCTTTCGCGGCGCGGTGCCAGGGCTGCTGGGCGTGGCGGGCATCCGGTCCCGGCTCATCCCCATCTACCAGCTGAGCGCCCTGCTGGGCCTGCCGCCCTCGGGACGGCCGGAGCCGTGGTGGGCGGTGTGCGGGGACGCGGAGCCGGTGGGGTTGGCCTTCGACGGCTTCGAGGGCTACGTGCAGGCCACTGCGGAGGACGTCAAGCCGCGCCCGGATGCGCACGGCCCCTGCGCGGCGTTCCTGCGCGAGGTGTTGGCCACCGCCGGCGCGGTGCGGCCCATCCTCCATTTGCCTTCCTTGATTGACAGCATTCGCACCCGCGCGGGCGTCCGCGGCGGATCTCCAGGAGAGCGTCGATGAAGAGCTGGACGGTGGGACAGAAGATCGGCGCCGGCTTCGCGGTGATGGCGGCGCTGGCGGTGTTTTCGGGCGCCGCAGCGCTCCTCGAGCTCAAGACGGTGGTGGAGAGCGAGGAGGTGCTGGACGTCCGGAGCGACAACCTGGTGGACGCGGAGCTCTTGCGCAACAGCCTGGATGAGGAGGATGCGTCGCTCTACGCGTACATGATGGTGGGCGACCCGAAGCACGCCCAGGCGCTCAAGGCGACCCGCGCGGCCGCGGCGGCCCAGCTGGCCAAGCTGCGCGGGCGGGTGACCGAGGCTGAGTCCAAGGCGCTGCTGGAGCAGATTGAGCGCACGGAGCTGGAGCGCCAGGCGCCGCTGGACCGAATCCTCGCGCTGCGGTCCGCCGAGGTCGAGCCGGCGCCCAAGGGCGCAAGCGCGGCGCCGGAGGCCAAGACGGCCGCGGAGCTGCGGCGGCTCTTCAGCGAGGAGGTGGACCCGCGGAGCGACCGGCTGCATGAGCTGCTCACGGCCTTCGCGGCGCTTCAGGAGAAGGTGCTGGCGACCGGGCGAGGCGAGGCGAAGGCGGTGGCGGCGCGGGCGCTGACGTTGGTCTCCGGGGTGTCGGTGCTGGCAGTGCTGCTCGCGGCGGGCCTGGCGGTGGGGCTGGGGCGGTCGCTCTCGCGGCAGCTGGGGCTGGCCATCAACAGCATCCGCAGCTCTTCGGCGGAGCTGAACGCCGCGGCCAACCAGCAGGCGACGGGGTCCACGCAGCAGGCCACCGCGACGGTGGAGATCACCACCACGGTGCGGGAGCTCCTCGCGACGTCCAAGCAGATTTCGGAGAGCTCGCAGCGGGTGGCGCGCATCGCCCAGGACGCGGCGACGGCGGCGTCCGGCGGGGACCAGTCCGTGCAGCGCGCGCAAACGGCCATCGCCGGCATCCGGCGTCAGGTGGACCAGGTGGTCAATCACATGCTGGACCTCGGGAAGAAGTCCCAGCAGATAGGCGGGATTCTGGAGGTCATCAACGAGCTGGCGGAGCAGACCAACATCCTGGCCATCAACGCGACCATCGAGTCCGCGGGGGCGGGCGACGCGGGCAAGCGCTTCGCGGTGGTGGCGGACGAGATTCGCAAGTTGGCGGACCGGGTGAGCGGCTCCTCGCGGGAGATTCGCGGGTTGATTGAAGACATCCGGTCCTCCGCCAACACCACGGTGATGGCGACGGAGGATGGCTCCAAGGCGGTGGACGAGGGCGCGCGCCAGTTCGGCGACGTGGCCAGCGGGTTCCAGCAGATTGCCCAGATGGTGCAGACCACGCGGGACGCGGCGCGGGAGATTGAGCTCTCCACCAAGCAGCAGACCACCGCGGTGGAGCAGGTGAACCTCGCGCTGGCCAACGTCTCCCAGGCGGCGAAGGAGAGCGAAGCGAGCGCGCGGCAGACCTCGCAGACCTCGTCTGAGCTGGCCAGCCTCTCCACCCAGCTGGCGGCGCTGGTGCGCGGCCGCGAGTCCCGGGCCTGACAGGGGCGGTCATGCAGAAGGACCCGTACAAGTACTTCCGGATTGAAGCGAAGGAGCTCCTCGAGGGGCTGGACCGGGGCGTGCTGGACTTGGAGAAGCCCGCGACGGCGCGGGACGCGGTGGGGCGGCTCTTGCGCGTGGCGCACACGCTCAAGGGCGCGTCGCGCGTGGTTCGTCAGGCGAAGATTGGGGAGCTGGCGCACGCGTTCGAGGACGCGCTGGGCCCGCACCGGGAGCCCACCAGCGCCACGCCGCCGCAGGAGGTGGTGAACCAGCTGCTGGCCATGCTGGATGAGATCAAAGCGCTCATCGCCAAGCTGGACGCGCCTGCGACCGACGCGCCCGCGAAGGCCCCCGTTGTGAAGCCGCCGGCCGCGGCGGCGGCGCCCATCGTCAACGGGATGCCGGAGGCGCACGCGCTCATCCCCGCGCCGGTTCGGGAGGCGCCCGCGCCGGTGCGGGAGGCGGCGGCGGAGGAGCGCATTGAGACGCTGAGGGTGGAGATTGCCGAGGTCGACGCGCTGCTGGAGTCCATCTCGGAGCTGGGCATCCGGATGGGGGCCTTCCGCCGGCACCTGGAGGCGAGCAGCCGCGTGGAGCGGGCGGCGGCGGCGCTGGTGGAGCAGCTGCACCGGCGCAGCGACAAGGGCGCCCCGGCGTCAGGCAAAGCGCGGATTCTGGCGGAGGAGGTGCGCTTCTCGGTCAGCGGGATGCGGCACGCGCTGACCTCTGCGCTGGAGCGCGCGGAGGAGGAGCTGTCACAGGTGGTGGACCGCTCGGAGGCCATCCGCCTCGTCCCGGCGAGCGTGGTGTTCGCGGCGCTGGAGCGCGGTGTGCGGGACGCGGCGCAGTCGGTGGACAAGCCGGTGGAGCTCTTCACCCAGGGCGGTGAGACGCGGCTGGACGGGCACGTGCTCTCCGCGCTGCGCGAGGCGCTCCTGCACGTGGTGACCAACGCGGTCACCCATGGGGTGGAGAGCGCGGCGGAGCGGAAGGCGGCGGGCAAGCCGCCCATCAGCCAGCTGCACCTGACGGCCGAGCGCAAGGGCAGCCGGGTGGTCTTCAGCTGCCGGGACGACGGCAAGGGCGTGGACATCGAAGCGGTGCGGCGCCTGGCGGTGCAGCGCGGGCTGGTCTCCGCCTCGGACGCGGCGGCGCTCTCGCCGGAGCAGGTGGTCCGCTTCATCTTCTCTCCCGGGTTGACCACCGCGTCGCAGGTGACCGCGCTGGCCGGGCGCGGCGTGGGGATGGACGTGGTGCGGGAGGTGACGGAGCGGCTGAAGGGCGAGGTGGTGGCGCGCAGCGAGCGCGGCAAGGGCACCACGGTGGAGATCAGCGTCCCGCTCTCGCTCACGTCGCTGACCGTGTTGGTGGTGGAGGCGGGGGAGGTGACCGTCGCGGTGCCGATGGACGCGGTGCGCCGAACGCGCCGGGTGCTGGAGACGCAGCTGCACCGGAGCGCGCAGGGCGACTGCCTGCTTGAGGAGGAGCGGGCCATCCCCTTCGTCCCGCTCTCGCGGCTTTTGCGCGGCGAGGAGCACCCGGTGGCGCCGCGGCAGGCCTGGTCCGTGCTGGTGCTGCGCGCGGGTGGGGACACGCTGGCGGTGGGCGTGGACCGCATCCGGGAGATTGAGAGCGTGGTGCTGCGGCGGCTCCCCGCGCTGGCCGGCCCGCTGCCGGTGTTCGCCGGCGCGTCGTTCGATTCGGAGGGCAATCCGCAGCCGGTGGTGGACGCGGCGGGGCTCATCAAGGCGGCGCGGGAGCTGTCCGGGGCGCAGGCCGCGCAGCTGGCGTCTTCGGCGCGGCCGCCGGTGCTGGTCATCGACGATTCGCTCACCACCCGGATGATGGAGAAGAGCATCCTGGAGTCCGCCGGCTACGAGGTGGACCTGGCGGTGTCAGCCGAGGACGGGTTGGCCAAGGCGGGCAAGCGCGCCTACGGGCTGTTCGTCTGCGACGTGGACATGCCGGGGATGAGCGGGTTCGACTTCGTGACGCGGACGCGGCAGGACCAGGCGTTCCGGCGGATTCCGGCCATCCTCGTCACCTCCCGCAGCTCCGAGGAGGACCGGCGCCGCGGCGCCACCGCCGGGGCGAGCGCGTTCATCGTCAAGGGCGAGTTCGACCAGGGCGTGCTGCTCGGGAAAATCCGCGAGCTGATTGGATAGCCCATGGCCAAGCTCCGCGTCCTGGTGGTGGAGGATTCGCTCACGGTCCGCAAGCGGCTGGTGGCCGCGCTGACGGAGGACCGCGAGGTGGAGGTCATCGCCGAAGCGACCGACGGGAAGCAGGCGCTGGAGCTGTGTCAGCGGCTGCGCCCGGACGTCATCACCATCGACATGGTGCTGCCGGTGATGAGTGGCCTGGCGGCGACGGAATACATCATGGCGTACTGCCCGACGCCCATCCTGGTCGTCTCCGCGTCGGCGAACCGGGGCGCGGTCTTCAAGACGTTCGAAGCGCTGGATGCCGGCGCGGTGGACGTGCTGGAGAAGCCGCGGGTGGATGAGGCAGAGGACGACTGGAACCGCCGGCTGCGCGAGAGCGTGCGGATGGTGTCCCGCATCCGGGTGGTCTCTCACCTCCGGGCGAAGCTGGAGCGCGGGGCGCCCTCGGCGGACGACGTGGCTCCGGTGTTCCCAGCCCCGGCGCCTGCGCGCGACGCGCGGCTGGTGGCCATCGGCGCGTCGACGGGCGGGCCGTCCGCCATCGTCGAGGTGCTGCGCAAGCTGCCGTCCGACTACCCGCTGCCCATCCTGCTGGTCATCCATTTGAACCAGATGTTCGGCTTCGGCTTCGGCGAGTGGCTGAACACCGAGTCGCCCATCCCGGTCCGCGCTCCCAAAGACGGGGAGCCGCTGCCGCCGCCCGGGCAGCCCTGCGTGCTCTTCGCGCCGCCAGACCAGCACCTGGTCATCCGGGACGGGCGCCTGCGGTTGACGCAGGACCCGGAGCGCCACTCCTGCCGGCCGTCGGTGGACTCGCTCTTCGAGTCGGTGGCGAAGACGATGGGGCCGCACGCGGTGGCGTGCCTCCTGACGGGGATGGGGCGGGACGGCGCGCAGGGGCTGCTCGACATCAAGCGCGCGGGCGGGCTGACCTTCGCGCAGGACGAGGCGAGCTCGGTGGTCTACGGCATGCCGCGGGAGGCGGCGCTCCTGGGCGCGGCGTCGCAGGTGCTTCCGCTGGGCGGCTTCGCGCCCATGCTGCTCCGGGTGGCGCAGCAGAGCGTTGGGGGGAGGAAGCCGTGAACCCGAGGGTGCTGGTGGTGGACGACAGCCTCACGGTCCGCATGGACCTGGGGGACGCGTTCGAAGCCGCCGGCATGCCCGCCACCCGTTGCGCGAGCGGGGCGCAGATGCGCGAGGCGCTGGCGAGCGACCAGTTCTCGCTGGTGGTGCTGGACCTCCTGTTGCCGGACGCGGACGGGATTGACCTCCTGCGGGAGCTCCGCGGCGCGAAGGCCACCGCAGACGTGCCGGTGATGCTGCTGACGACCGAGGCCGAGGTCCGGGACCGCGTGCGCGGGCTGACCACCGGCGCTGACGAGTTCATCGGCAAGCCGTACGAGACCGACTACGTGGTGGCGCGGGCGGCGCAGCTGGCGCGAGGCCGCGTCGGCGCGGCGACGTCTGAGGCGGGCTTTCAGGTGCTGGTCATCGAGGACAGCCTGACGTTCCGCCAGGAGTTGCAACAGGCGCTCGAAGGCGCGGGCTACAGCGTGCTGGCCGCCGGCAGCGGCGAGGAGGGCTTGCGGCTGGCCGCCATCCACCGGCCGAGCGCGGCGGTGATTGACGGGAACCTGCCGGGCATCGACGGGCGGACGGTCATCCGGCGGTTGCGCTCTGACAACCTGCTGCAGGAGATTCCCTGCCTGCTGCTGACGGCGGCGGGCGACAAGGGCGATGAGCTGTCCGGGCTGGAGGCCGGCGCGGACGCCTACGTGCTGAAGACCGAGGAGCTGGGCGTGGTGCTGGCGCGCCTGGCCGCGCTCCTGCGAGGGGCAGGCCCCAAGTCGGAAGGGGCGGAGCACGCGGCGAGCCTTCTGGCCCCGAAGAAGATTCTGGCCATCGACGACAGCGAGACCTACCTGCAGGCGGTGGGCGAGTGCCTGCGGGAGGACGGGTACGACGCGGCGTTCGCGCGGTCCGGGGAGCAGTCCCTGGAGCTGCTCGCGGTGGAGCCGTTCGACGGCATCCTGCTGGACGTGATGATGCCTGGGCTGGGCGGGCTGGAGACCGCGCGCCGCATCAAGGGCGCGCAGGCGCTGCGGGAGATTCCGCTCATCATGCTCACCGGCAAGGACGACCGGGAGGCGATGATTGAAGGCCTGAACGCGGGCGCGGACGACTACGTCGCCAAGTCCTCCGACTTCGACGTGCTCAAGGGCAGGCTGCGCGCGCAGCTGCGGCGCAAGCACTTTCAGGACGAGCACCGGCGCGTCCGCGAGGAGCTGGTGCGGATGGAGGTGGAGGCGGCGGAGGCGCGCGCCGCGCGCGAGATGGTGGAGGCGCAGCAGAAGATGGAGCTGCAGCTCTCCCAGGCGGGCCGGCTGGCGGCCATCGGGACCATGGCCTCCGGCGTGGCGCACGAGGTGAACAACCCGCTGGGCTTCATCCTCTCGAATCTGGTCTTCATCAGCGACGAAGTGCCCCTGCTGGCAGAGCCGGACCGCGTTCACGAGGAGCAGCAGGACCGGCTCTCTGACGTGCTGGACGCGCTCAAGGAGGCGCGCCACGGGCTGGAGCGGGTGCGCAAGGTGGTGCAGGAGCTGCAGGCGTTCTCGCACGTCGACGAGGAGCAGCGCAGCGCGGTGGATGTCCGCCGGAGCGTGGAGCACGCGGTGAAGGCTGCGGAGCCGGATGTGGCGCCGCGGGCCCGCATCTCGATGGAGCTGGGAGAGATTCCGCAGGTCCTCGCCAACGCGGCGCGGCTGAGCCAGGTGATGCTGAACCTCATCATGAGCGCCAGCCACTGCCTGCCGAAGGGCAAGCCGGCGGAGAGCCTGGTGACCGTGCGCACCCGGACGGGCCCCACCGGCAAGGCGCTCATCGAGGTGGCGTCGCACGGGCCGGGGATGGGCGTGACCGACGTGTCGAAGATGTTTGACGCCGCCAAAGCGGTGAACCCGAACGGCTCCGGCCTGGGGCTCTCCATCTGCCAGGGTCTGGTGAGCGCGATGGGCGGGCGCATCGCCGTTGAGAGCACGCGCGAGGCGGGGCTGGTCTTCAAAATCGAGCTCCCCGCGGCGGCGTAGGCCCTGCGCGCACCCTGTCGCACTCGTTTCATGTCGAGCGTTCAACACCCGGCGCCGCGCGGAAGCTCGCGTTGTTTCGCGCGGCGCTTGCGGCTTTGATTCGCGGCGGATGGCTGAACCCTTCGGCTACGCGCTCACCCGGAAGCTCGCCACCGGCGCGTCCGCGGAGGTCTTCCTCGCGAAGGAGGAGGCGACGGGGCAGGAGGTGGTGGTCAAGCTGCTCCGGCCGGACCTGAGCGCCGACAGCGAGCTGGCGCAGCGGTTCCTCGACGAGGCGCGCATCTGCCGGCAGCTCTCCCACCCGAACGTGGTGAAGCACCTCGCCGAAGGCCGCGGGCCGGACGGGCGGTTGTTCCAGGTGACCGAGTACCTGGATGGCGAGGATTTGAAGACGCACCTGCGCGGCAGCCCGCCACTCTCCGAGGCGGACCTGGTCCGGCTGGCGCTGCCCTTGTGCGCGGCGGTGGACCACCTGCACGAACACGGCATCCTCCACCGCGACCTCAAGCCGGACAACGTGGTGCTCGTCGGCGGGCTGCAGGCGTTCCGGCCCAAGCTCATCGACTTCGGCAGCGCGTGGTCCGAGGAGAACCTCTTCAAGACCGCGCACGGGGCGATGGTGGCCACCCCGGAGTACGCCGCGCCGGAGTGCATCCGGGGAGCGCTGGCCACGCCCGCGGCGGACCTCTACGCGCTGGGCGTCCTGATGTACGAGTGCTTGGTGGGCGCGCCGCCGTTCACCGGCGCCGATGTCCAAGAGGTGCTCCGCCTGCACCTGGAAGCAGCGCCGCCTGTGGACCTGGGCGAGGGTGCGCTGGCCGCGGTCATCCGGCGCTGTCTGGAGAAGCGCCCGGAGGACCGGTTCCGGACCGCGGGTGAGGTGGCGCTGGCGTTGCTCCCTTCGGAGCCGCCGCGGGCAGGAGAGAGTGGGCAGCTGGCGTTGCCGGACGCCACGGCGCAGGACCGGGTGATGACGCCGCCGGCGCGCCGACCGCGTCCGTCCACGCCTCCGAGGCTGGGGATGACCTTGTCCGCCGGCACGCCGGAGGGCGCCATCCGGCTGGAGGCAGCGGTGCGTCCGGGTCTGCCGAGCGCCGGGTACCAGCTTGCGCCGCCGCCGGCCGACACCGCCGTTCGCCCTCGACGGGTGCTGGGCAGC
Organism: Myxococcaceae bacterium; assembly: GCA_044230055.1. Lineage (GTDB taxonomy): Bacteria > Myxococcota > Myxococcia > Myxococcales > Myxococcaceae > JBGART01. The sequence continues at coordinate 54,036 of JBGART010000055.1, forward strand.
TACGAGCTGCTGGAGCTTCTGGGCGAGGGCGGGATGGGGCGGGTGTGGCGCGCGCGGCACGTGAAGCTGGGCCGGCAGGTGGCGCTCAAGGTGCTGCGGCCGGAGCTGGCGCGGGACCGCTCGGTGGTGGACCGGTTCTTCCAGGAGGCCCGGAGCGTCAATCAGATCAACCACCAGCACATCGTGGAAATCTCCGACTTCGTCGAGGAACCATCGGACAGCCGCGAGCACAGTGTGTACTGCGTGATGGAGCTGTTGCCCGGCCAGAGCCTGGCGCAGCTTCTGGAACGCGAAACGCTGGACGTGCGGCGCACGGTCTTCATCGCCCAACAACTGTGCGAGGCGCTGGGGGCCGCGCATGACGTGGGCGTGGTGCACCGCGATCTCAAGCCGGACAACATCTTCCTGACCGAGCGCGCGGGGACGTCCGACTTCGTGAAGGTCCTGGACTTCGGCGTGGCCAAGCTGCTGCAGGACCCGTCGATGACGCCGCTGGCGCAGTCCGCGCAGGGGATGATCCTCGGCACGCCGCTGTACATGTCCCCCGAGCAGGCGTCAGGCGAAACGGTGGACCGGCGCGCGGACCTCTATGCCGTGGGGACGCTGCTCTACGAGATGTTGGCGGGCCACCTCCCGTTCATCGAAGCGTCGTTCGCCAAGCTGGTGGTGACGCTGAACCAGCAGCCGCCTCCGCCGCTGCCGCCGCTCACGCGCGCGGGTGAGGCCATTCCGGAAGGGCTGCAACAGGTGGTGGAGCGCTGCCTGGCGAAGGCGCCGGAGGACCGCTACCAGACGATGGCGCAGCTGCGCGCCGCGCTGGAGCCCTATGGCCCCGCTGCGCCACTGTTGCCGGCGCCAAAGGCGCAGCCTCCGCGTCCCCGGCGGCGGCCCTGGCTGGCCCTCGGCGCGGCGGCGGCAGTGGCCCTCCTCGCGGCGCTGCTCGCCGTCGACGGGGCAGAGCAGCCCTCCGTCCCGCCTGACCGGAAGGCGCTTGCGCCGGGGCCGGCTTTGAGCGCGCCGAAGCCGCTGCCCGTCGCGGCGCCGGCTCAGAAGGTGACCCTTCAGGTTCGCTCCACGCCGCCCGGCGCGCGGGTGGTCCGGTTGGACTCCGGCGAAGTGCTGGGCGTGACGCCGCTCTCCGCGACGGTTCCCCGGCTGGAGCAGGACGTCGCCTTGCGGCTGGAGCTTGGCGGGTACGCGCCGGAGGAGCGCACCGTCGCGCTGTCGGCGCCCTTCAGCCTTGAGGTCGCGCTGGTGAGCGCGGAGCTTCCCGTGGCACCGCTTCCGCCGCCGCCTCGGCCAAAGACAAAGAAGAAGGAGGTCAGCAGAGATGCCGTCCTGGATCCCTATGCGCGCTGAGCTCGTCCTGGCCGCGGTCCTGTGCGTCGCGGGCCCCGCCGCCGCGGGCGCCGAAGCGGAGGCGCGGCTGCGGCTCAAGAGCGCGCAGCAGGCGTACGACCTGGCGAAGTTCGACGAGGCCCTCCAGGCCTACTCGGACGCGTACGCGTTGGATCCCCGGCCGCCGTTCCTCTTCAACATCGCGCAGTGCCACCGGCAGCTCGGCAACTACGAGCGCGCGGCGTTCTTCTATCGCCGGTACTTAGACCTCTCACCCAAGCGGCCCACCAACGCCGGGCTCGTGGAGGGCCTCATCCAGGAGGTGGAGGCGCGGCAGGCGGAGGAGCTGCGCCAGCGCAGGCTCCGCGCGGAGGGCGTCACCGCGGACAAGCCGCCCGAGTCGGCCCTGGCGCCGCAGGCCGCGCCGGTTCAGCCGCTGGCCGCGGCGCCCGGTGCCGAGGTGGCGCAAGAGGAGCCCTCCATCGTCACGCGGTGGTGGTTCTGGACCAGCGTCGGCGTGGTGGCCGCCGCGGCCGCCGGGACAAGCCTCTACCTCGCGACCCGTCCCGCCGGCACCACCCTCGAGCCCATCCATGTCCGCTGAGCTCCGGCGCGCCGCGCTGGCGCTGTGCGCGGGGGCGCTGGCCTGCAGCCCGAACGGGACGGCGCTGTTGGTCCGCGTGGAGTACCCGGAGGCGACCGAGGTTCGCCAGCTGGAGCTGAGCGGGTACGAGGACGGGCTGCTCATCTTCGGCCCGGAGCACCGGCCCGCGGCAGAGGGCGCGCCGCTCTCCAGCCCCCAGACGGTGCGCATCACCTTCGCGGACGCGCACGCGGGGCAGGCGGTGAGCGTTGCGGTGGAGGGGCTCAACAGCGGCGTGGTGGTGGGCGCCGCCCAGGCCGGGACCACCCTGGTGCGGGGCAGCGAGCTGCCGCTCGTGCTGCGCCTGGGACCTCCGCAGCAGGGCGATGGTGGCCCTGATGGCGGTGATGCCGGGGCGCCGGATGCGGGAGACGCGGGCAGCTGTGCGGGCTGCGCGGGCTGCTGCTCCAACGGCCAGTGCCTGGCGGGAGACGCGGGGCTGGCCTGCGGGAGGGACGGCGGCGTGTGCGTGGAGTGCGACCCGAGCCGGGCCGACAACTGCGCCACCGGCGCGTGCCGGTGCGGCGTCAACGCCGCGTGTCTCGAGGGTCAATCCTGTGACGGCGGCAGCTGCGTGTGCGGCCCGGGCTCCTGCGCCGGCTGCTGCCAGGGGAGCAGCTGCCTGCCGGGGAACGAGGGCGCCGCGTGCGGCAACGCGGGAAGCCTCTGCGCGAACTGCGGAGGCGCAGGCTGCACGGATGCCGGCACCTGCTCCAGCTGCAACCCGGGGAACTGCACCGGCTGCTGCTCGGGCGCCACCTGCGTGACGCCGCGAACAGACGCCTGCGGCCGGGACGGCGGAGCCTGCGCCGCGTGCGACCCCATCCGCGCGGACACCTGCACACCGCAAGGTTGCCGCTGCGGGACGACGGGCATCGTCTGTCCGCAGGGCCAGCACTGCACCGGCAACACCTGCAAGTGCGACGTGTACTCGTGCCCGCTCGGCTGCTGCAACGGCACGGCGTGCATGGACGGCACGGAGCAGGCGAACTGCGGCACCGGAGGCGCCGTCTGCGCGGCATGCACGGTCATTCTCCAGAGCTGCCAGAACCACGCGTGCCGCTGAGGGGCGCGCCGTGAGGGGTGGTGGCCCTGCCTCCGGACGCCCCCCGTTCGCGTCGAGCGTTGCGTCGTCAGGCGCGTTGAGTGCCGGACCGGAGTGTTCGGGGGGCGGGCTGCGGGGAATGGTGTCTCGGGCTGCGGGCTTCGGGGAACGGTGTGTCGGGTAGGGGTAGGGAGCACGCGTTCGCGTTCGCGTTCGCCTTCGTTCACGGGTACGGGTACGGGCAGGGGTTCGGCCCACTCGATCCGCATCGAGAAATCATCCTGCAGCTGCGAGGGGTTGCGTCGCCTTTTTGTCGACGGAGATGCCGAGCTTGGCGAGGGCATCCCGGGGCCCGACGAAGCTGAAGACAACGTCGATAACGTCCGATCCGCATCGAGTGGGTCGGGTTGGGGTTCGGAGTGGGCGCGGTCAGTCGGTCGCGGGCTAGAGCGCAACGACGGGCAACCACTTCAGGTCGGCGACCGGACCCGCCGTGTGCGGTCTCCCGAACCCGAACCCCTGCCCGTACCCGTACCCGTGAACGAAGGCGAACGCGAACGCGAACGCGTGCTCCCTACCCCTACCCGACACACCGTTCCCCGCAGCCCGCAGCCCGCAGCTGGCAGCCCGCAGCCCGCCCCCCGAACACTCCGGTCCGGCACTCAACGCGCCTGACGGCGCAACGCTCGACGCGAGCGGTGGGGCGGCCCTCCAATTTCCTGACGCGTTCGGCGCTGAACGTTTTGCGGTGGGCGAGGGTGACCTGTTTCCTGCTGGTCGGTTCGCGCGCGGGCCAGGTGGTCAGGTCGCTCTGAACGGCCCACCTATTGTGCCCGGGACGCCGCCGCTAACGTGCCTCGCGCACCGGCACCTTTGGGACGTGAGTCATGCCCAGCAAGAGACCTCAGCGCGACAAGAGCGGCTCCGAGGACTGGGTTCCTCCGCCGCCGAGTGAGGAGGCCCCGGCCCCGCGCCGGAAGCAGAAGGAACCCGCGCTGGAGACGACCGGTGCCGCCATCGCGCTCATGAACCAGGGCCAGGCGGGCCGTAAGTGGCGCGGCTGGCTGGGCGTGCTGGCGGCGATGCTCCTGGTGGCAGGCGCGGGCTTCATCGCCATCTCCGAGCGCCGCGAGCCTCCCGTTGCGAAGGAGCCCGCGCCGCCGCCGGAAGAGGCTGAGCCGACGACCGGCGCGCCAAGCTCGAAAGAGAAGCGCCAGCTCTCACGCGCGCTGACCGGCGGTCCGAGGAGCGCTCCCGTCAAGAAGGTGGCGAGCGCGGAGAAGCCGGCGCAGGAAGCGGAGGAGCTGCCGCCCACGCCGAGCGTGGAGCTGGGGACGGGTCGGATGCGCAGCCTGGCGCCGGAGGACCTCGCGCGCGCCATCGCTCAGGACAAGGGCGGGGCCATCCAGCTCTGCTACGAGCGCGAGCTCAAGCGCAGCCCGCGCCTGAAGGGCCGCGTGGTGGTGGCGCTGGACCTGGTGGCGCCGCAGAAGGTCGCCAAGGTGGACGTGCGCGACAACCTGCGCCGGCCCACGTTCACGACCTGCGTCCACCGCGCGATGAAGAAAATCTTCTTCCCCACCCTGCGCGAGGATCTCTCTATCGAGATCCCCTTCGACTTGAAGGCCCCGGCGTTCTGAACGCTACGGCTTGCAGTGCAGGCCGCTGCGGACGGCGAACGCGTTGAACTTCGCCGCCGACTGGATGGAGTTGACGTGCGAACCGTTCGTGGTGGCCGCCTCCAGGCAGTCGAACTCCCAGAGCTCGCCCAGGTCTGACTCGAAGGCGGGGGGCAGCCCCGGCGCCGCGAAGACCGGCGCCTGCGCGCGGATGGTCCCCGCGTAGGGGATGCCGTAGTAAGCCGCCTCCGTCAGCGTGACCGGCGCCCCGAACTTCAGCGCCGTCGCCGCGACCTCGAACCGCACCGCCACGCCGCGCGTGACCACCGCGTGCGGCACGTTCGGCGCGACGATGACCGTGCCCTCCGGCGGAATCTGCCCCAGCATCGGGAAGGTTGCTCCCAGGCTCCTGAGCGTGCCCGCGGGAAGCAGGGTGATGGGGTGCCCGCGCGGATAGGCGGACTGGACCGCGAGCGCGCCGTTCACCACCTGGTAGACGAAGGTGCTGTCCTCGTCCCGGTAGTAGCCGCCCGGCTGGAGCCCGGTTCGGAGGTTCGCGTACGCCGTGGTGATCTGCATGTACCAGTCCGGCGTCTCCGTGCCGTAGTAGTCCACCCAGGGCGGGGCCTTGCCGCCAGCGCCAACGCCGTCGGTGCGCGCAATGGCGGGCTCGATGGCAGTCTCGTCGCCGAAGTCGTTGTAGCTGGCGATGACCACCACGCGCGGGTTCTGCTTGACGGCGCGCAGCCACTGCAGCTGGTAGGTCAGCCCGGGCCAGGTGCCGGAGGCGGGCGGGTTCCCTCCCGTGATGGCGGAGGAGCATTTGACGTTGACCGCAGGGCAGGTGCCCGTCGACTTGAAGCTGCAGGGGATGTCGCAGTCGGAGCACTCCGCATGCGAGCCGCCGTTGCGGTCGTAGTGGATGGTGCCAATGCAGTCGCACCGGTGCGTGTTGTCGGCGCCAGGGCTGACCGTGACCACGTCGGAGGCCAGGTTGTTCGGGTGCTCGCTCGCCCAGCCCCACCAGGAGGAGCCGAAGCCCACCAGCGGCTGCTTGGCGAGGCTGACGACCGGATTGGCCTTGCCCACGTGGAAGCGGGCGTCGGTCCAGTTCGGCAGAAACGGGCTCGGCGCGTCGAGGGTGTTGTAGTTGACCAGCAGCGGCTTCCCGTTGAAGCGGAAGTAGCCCGCGTTGTCCTGACCGCCGGGCTTGACGTAGTGGTCGATGATGAAGTTGGCCTCGTTGTCCTGACCGGAAGACGAGCGATGGGCCCAGAGCTGTGCGCCAATCGCCAGGGCGAAGGGCATCCGCACCGGCGCGGCCGGGTCCAGGTTGCGCTGCATGACCGTCTCCCCGGACTTGTAGATGTGGCTGACCGCCGGGTCGGGGGAGATGCCGTTGGTGAAGTCGAGGACGAGGAAGTCGATGCCCGCTTTGCGCATCTCGGCGAAGTGCTGGTCCACGGTGGCGGCGGACGAGGTGTCATAGTAGCCGCGCACCGGCCGATAGCGGCTCTCCGCCCAGTTGGCGGGGCAGGTTGGGACGCCCGAGTTCTGTTTGTAGTTGAGCGAGTACCAGGCGCCGATCTGCGACTTGAGCAGCGGCGTCTTCGGGCACACCCAGCCGGCCGGGCACGTCGACGCGGTGCCCGCGTCCTTGGAGCCCGCGTCGGCGGTCCCTGAATCCACCGTTTGACCGCTGTCGGTGCTGCCCGCGTCGGGCGTGGCGGCGTCAGCGGGCAGCTTGCTCCCGCCGTCAGGTGTATCGGCCGGTTCGCAGGCAGTCAGCGCTCCGGACAGCCCCAGCACACAGCACACCGCCACTGTTCGAAGAGAGTTCATGCGACTGCAAACCTAGTCGACTGAAATGACGCGCTACACGCAAAGAGTTTGGCTGACGCCCACAGGTTTCGGGGTCGGCTCGAACCCGGGATGAGACTTCTCGGTCGGGCGCCTCCTCCGCTCGCCTCGAGGGGGGAAACCGGCCCTGGCCGGCCATTTCGCCGGAGGAACAGCTGTTCTCAGTCAGGTGCCTCCCCCGCTCGCCTCGAGCGTTGCGCCGTCAGGCGCATAGTCGAGAGGTGGCGCAAACCCACGCA
>JBGART010000118.1:0-9892 GCA_044230055.1 Myxococcaceae bacterium
CGAGCCGCGCAAGGAGGCCGCCCGCCGGAATACGGGTCGGTATTTCAAGGGCGGCCGACGCCGCCCGGCGAAGCGGATCGTCGCTCTCGGCGACGGGAGGTAACCTGGTCGGCGCTCTAGCAACCTCCGGGGGGGTTCTCCCGAGAATCCGTGGACCTGGAATCCCCCCCAGGAGGTCCTCCAATGTGCAGCCTTATCGGCGGCTTCTCACCTGCCCTGGCCATGGCACGTGCCCCGGCTGGGGTGAGCCTCGCCCGCCGTGCGCTCCCCCAGTTCCATGATGATCCCGCGGGTTGGGGCGTGGCTTCGGCCAGCTCCCACTTCGCCGTGGAGCGCGGCGTCCACCCCATCTACGCCCCGGACTCGGGCTTCATGGATGCGATGCGCCGGCACTCGCGGGACGACGCGAGCCTCAACGAGAGCCTGTGGGTCGGCCACGCGCGCTTCGCCACGGTGGGGCCGGTGGGCCTCGAGAACAACCACCCCTTCAGCGCGAAGGGCTGGACGCTGGTGCACAACGGCACGGTCCGGGCGTTCGACGACATCCGGTCGAAGATTGTGGCCCTCATCGACCCGGAGCTCCGCCCGCTCATCCAGGGCACCACGGACTCGGAGCACCTCTTCTACCTGTACCTGACGTTCCTCAAGGGCCAGACGTCGGACCTGGCGAACGCCAATGCCGTGCAGGCGCAGCGCGCAGTGGATCAAGCCGTCAGCACCGCGGCGCGCCTGAGCTACGAGTACGCCTTCGCGCGCGGCGACCGGAAGCCCAGCGCCATCAACCTCATCGTGATGAGCAAGAACGCGGTCGTCACCTCCCGCTACAACGAGACGCTCTACGCGGGCGCCAACTTGAACGGCGCGGCGACGCCCACCCTCCTGGTGCCCGGCCAGCCGGCGCAGTCTTTCCACCTCGGCAGCGGGCCCATCAACGCGTGGGATCAGCTCCTTCCGAATCGGGCCACCGTCTTCACGGATCGCGACTCGCCGCTGATGACCCAGCCGCTGAGCGCGCGCGAGGACTGGCTGCCGCTGGGCGCCGTGCCGCGCGCCCCGAAGACGTAACCCTCAGGCCGCGCGGGGTTCGAGGTGCCGGCGCTCTGAGACCACCGGGACGCCGATGAGCTTCGCGGCGTCGCTCGCGGCGGCCAGCAAGAGCCCGCCCCGCTCCATCGTCGCCAGCAGCACCGCGCCGCCGTCGCGGAGGTCCGCGTAGAGCTCCGTCTCCCGCTCCGCCTTCTCCACCTCCGGGTGCGCGTTGAGCAGCTGCTCCTCCTCGTAGGCCGAATAAATCTCCGCCACGCGCAGCTGCTTCACGTCCTCGAAGCGGCAGAGCGTCCGCCCCATTCGCTTCACCGCGCGCGCGTCAGCCGAGACGACGGTGCGGTTCCAGAGTGGTCCAATCTTGACGGCTTGGCTCATGGTGCTGACTCCTCGAGATGAACGTCAGGGCGCGCCAATCTTCTTCTTCAGCAGCTCATTGACCAGGGTGGGGTTGCCCTTGCCCTTCATCGCCTTCATCGCCTGGCCAACGAGGAACCCGTACACCTGCTTCTTCCCCGCCCGGTACTTCTCCACCTCGCCCGCATTCTTCGCGAGGACGTCGTCCACCACCGCCTCCACCGCCGACGCGTCGCTCACCTGCGCCAGCCCCTTCTGCGCGATGATCTCCGCCGGCTCGCCCCCGCGCTTGAACATCTCGCCGAGGACCTCCTTCGCCGCGGTGCTGGAGAGCGTCCCCTTCTCCACCTCCGCCATCAGCGCGCCCAGCTGTACCGGGCTGAACTTCAGCTCCGAGAGCTTCTGCTGGCCCTCACGCAAGAGGCGCAAGAGCTCGCCCTGGCACCAGTTGGCCAGCTTCTTCGCGTCCGGGCTGTGCTTCGCCGCGGCCTCGAAGTAGTCGGCCAGCTCGCGGTCGGCGCACAGCAGCTTGGCGTCGTACGCGGGCAACCCGTACTGGCTCTGCAGCCGCGCCACCCTCGCCCGCGGCAGCTCCGGCAGCGCCTTGCGCGCCTCCTCCAGCTGCGCCTCGGTCACGACCACCGGCGGCAGGTCCGGCTCCGGGAAGTAGCGGTAGTCGTGCGCGTCCTCCTTGGACCGCATGCTCCGCGTCTCGCCCTTGCCCGGGTCAAAGAGGCGCGTCTCCTGGACCACCTTCCCGCCGCCTTCAATCAGCTCCACCTGCCGCGCAATCTCGTAGTCGATGGCCTGGCGCACGAAGCGGAACGAGTTGATGTTCTTCAGCTCCACCCGCGTGCCAAAGGTGTCGGAGCTCTTGGGCATCACCGACACGTTGGCGTCGCAGCGGAAGCTGCCCTCCTCCATGTTCCCGTCGTTGACGCCCAGGTACATCACCACGTCGCGCAGCGCCTTGAGGTACTCGGACGCTTCCTCGGAGCTGCGCAGGTCCGGCTCGCTGACAATCTCGATGAGCGGCGTCCCCGCGCGGTTGAGGTCCACCAGCGACTGGCCACCCGCCGGGTCGTGCACGCTCTTGCCCGCGTCCTCCTCCATGTGGATGCGCAGGATGCGGATGACCTTCTCACCCGCCGGCGTCTCGATGGCCAGCTGCCCGTGGTCGCAGATGGGCTGGTCGTACTGGGAGATTTGATAGCCCTTGGGCAGGTCCGGGTAGAAGTAGTTCTTCCGCGAGAAGACGCTGGTGCGGCGCACGGAGCACGAGAGCGCCAGGCCGGTCCGCACCGCGAACTCCACCACCCGCTGGTTCAGCACCGGCAGCACACCGGGCATCCCCAGGCACACCGGGCAGGTGTGGTGATTGGGCGCCGCGCCGAACGCCGTCGAGCAGCCGCAGAAAATCTTCGACTGCGTGAGCAGCTGGGCGTGAACCTCGAGGCCGATGACGGGCTGAAAGTCGCTGACGGGCATGGGCGGCTTAGACGGGCGGCTTCTGGCGCCAGTGGTCGTGGTCGCGCTCGTACGCGCGGCCAATGCGCAGCACCGTCGCCTCGTCGAAGGGCTTCCCCAGAATCTGCAGCCCCACCGGCAGGCGCGCGCGGGTGAAGCCGCAGGGGACGGAGAGCCCAGGCAGACCGGCCAGATTGCACGGGAGGGTGAACACGTCGAGCAGGTACATCGACAGCGGGTCGTTCACCTTCTCGCCCAACTTGAACGCCGGCACCGGCGAGGTGGGCGAGACCAGCGCGTCGACCTGGGCGAACGCGTCCGAGAAGTCCTTGCGGATGAGCGTCCGGACCTTCTGCGCCTTGAGGTAGTACGCGTCGTAGTACCCGGCGGAGAGCGCGTAGGTGCCAAGCATGATTCGCCGCTTCACCTCCGCGCCGAAGCCCTGCTCCCGCGTGCGCTGGTACAGCTCCTTCAGCCCGCGCGCGTCCTTCGCCCGCAGGCCGTAGCGGATGCCGTCGTAGCGGGCCAGGTTGCTGGACGCCTCCGCCGTGGCGAGCAGGTAGTAGGTGGCCAGCGCATGGCGCGTGTGCGGCAAGGAGACGTCGACCAACTGCGCGCCCGCCGCCTCCAGCGCCTTGAGCGCCGCGCGCACCGCCTGCTCCACTTCGGGGTCCATCCCCTCGACGAAGTACTCGCGAGGCACGCCCAGCTTCAGGCCCTTCACCCCGCCCTCGAGCGCGCCCAGGTAGTCCGGAACCGCCGTCGCCGCGGACGTCGCGTCGTTCGGGTCATGGCCGGCCACCTGCTGCAGCAGCGCCGCCGCGTCCGCCACCGTGCGCGTGATGGGGCCCACCTGGTCCAGCGAGCTGGCGTAGGCGATGACGCCGTAGCGGGAGACGCGGCCATAGGTGGGCTTGAGCCCCACGGTGTTGGTGAGCGACGCCGGCTGCCGCAGCGACCCGCCGGTGTCCGTCCCCAGCGAGCCCGGCACCTCGCGCGCCGCCACCGCCGCCGAGCACCCGCCAGAGGAGCCACCAGGAGAGCGCGCCAGGTCCCAGGGGTTGTGCGTGGGAAAGAACGCGGAGCCCTCGCTCGACGAGCCCATCGCGAACTCGTCCTGGTTGAGCTTGCCGACGATGGGCAGCCCGCCCCTTCGCAGGCGCGAGACGACCGTGGCGTCGAACGGCGGAATGAAGCCCTTGAGAATCTTCGAGCCGGCCGTCGTCTCAAGCCCCTCGGTCAGGAACAGGTCCTTCAGCGCCACCGGCACGCCATCCAGCGGCCCGGCGGACGCACCGGAACGACGACGCGCATCCGCCGCCTCCGCCGCGGCCAACGCGCCCTGGGCATCCACCTTCAGGAACGCACGGACCTTCGGGTCCACCGCCTCCACCCGGGCCAGGCACGCGCGGGTGGCCTCCACCGACGAGAGCTCGCCCGCGGCAATCCCGCGCGCCAGCTCCAGCATCGTCAGCTCGGTCAGCGCCGCGCTCACTCCAGCACCTTCGGGACGACGAACGCGCTGTCCACCTTCGCCGGCGCGTTGGCGAGCGAGCGCTCCGGCGGCAAGGACGGGCGCAGCTCATCCGGCCGCAGCAGCGACGACGCGAGCGTGGCGTGCGAGGTGGGCTCCACGCCGTCCGTCGACAGCTGCGCCAGGCTGTCCACCGCCTCGAGGATGGCGGAGAGCTGCGTCTGGTAGAGCTGCTCCTCGTCGGGCGACAAGGAGAGCCGCGCGAGGGTCGCCACGTGACGGACCTGCTCGAGCGTGAGCTTCGGCACCGGTGCCTACTTCTTCTTGAACAGGTTCAGCACCGACTTCATCACCGAGCCGCTCTGCTCCCCGCCCGAGTTGACAATCTGCTCCAGCTCGCCGGAGTCCAGCCACACGCCATGGCAGTTGAAGCAGGTGTCGATCTCCACCCTGCCCTTCTCCAGCGTGTGCAGGTCCATGCCGCACTTGGGGCACTTCATGAAGTGCAGCGCCTTGAGCTCCTGCTTCTTCTTCTCCTGGAGCTCCGCGGACTGCTGAAGCGCCAGCTTCCGCTTCTTCTCAATCTCCTCGCGGGCGAAGTACTCCTCCTCCGTGTTCGAGGGCTTGTCGAAGTCTGCCATGGAGTGTCCTCCCCTATTCCTTGAGCTTCTTCAGGGCCGCCCGCGCTGCCGGGGCGTCCGCGCCGTTTGGAGCGCTCTCCAAGTACTTCTCGTAGAACTCGATGGCCAGGTCTTTTTTTCCCTCTGACCGGTACAGCTCAGCCAGGCCGATGATGGCCACGCCATAGCGGCCGTTGAGCTTGAGGGACTGCTTGAACGACGCCTCGGCCGCCGCGATGTTGCCCATGTCCAGGAGCGCCAGCCCCTTCCCGGCCACCGGCTCGGCGCGGTCCCCGTCCAGGTCCGAAGCCTTCCCGTAGGCATCCAGCGCGGCCGAGGGCTGGTCGCGCTCGCGCATCCGGTCGCCCCGCTCCATGTAGTAATCGAAGTCGTGCGCGGGCTCGGGCTTCGCCACCTTCACCGCCCCCGCATCCGGCTTCTCCGCGACGGGCGGCTTCTCCACGGCGGCGACGGCCACTCCCGCGTCGACTTCCACCGCGGGCTTGGCGGCCTCGGCGGCCGCCTTCTCCGCCGCCGCCTTCGCCTCCGCCTCCTCCCGCGCCTTCTCCTCGGCGGCCGCCCGCTCCACCGCCGCCTTCTCCTCCTGCTGCGGCAGCCACCACTTGAAGTAGCCGAAGTACCCGCCCGCGCCGAGCGCCAGCAGGACGAAGAGGCCAATCAGCCCCTTGGCGAACCCGTTCCCCTGCACCGCCTTCGCGTCGTCCTCCGGCGGCGGGCTGTGCTGGAGCGGACGGGAGAGCGGGTCCCGGGCGAAGGCAGGCTCGGTCCCTATCTTGTTGACCCGTCCGTTCGCGGCCGGGAACGCCGGCGAGGTCGGCGCTCGAGCAGGCGGGCGCGTGGGCCCGGGCGCCACAGCGGCCGGCGGCTTCGGAGTGCCGGGCCCCGGACGCGTGTACGGACGCGGGGCGGCGGCCGCGGCCTGCTGCGCCTGAGCGAGCGCCTGCGCCTGGGCCTGGGCGTTGGCCTGCGCCTGGGCCTCCAGCGTGGCGGCGCGCTGCGCCTCCTCCACCACCTGGAAGAAGCTCGCCAGCTCCGCGATGTTGCCCAGGCGCTTCCAGCTCTCGCCGGTCAGCGAAATCTCGTCGTCCCGGACGACCTTGCGCTCGACAATCCACTTCTGGAGCGTGGTCAGCTCTTTGAAGGTGAAGACGTTTCCGTTGGCCTGCCGGACCTTCCATTCGCGCTGGCGCTCGACGCCGGCGTTGGTCGGAGGGGCGGAGAAGTCCACGTCCACCGTGGCGACCGGCGGTGGCTCCGCCGCTGCCGACTTCTTCTTCACCTTGAAGACATGACCACAGGTGGTGCACTTGACCGTGACGCCGGCCTCCGTAATCCGGGCCTCGTCGAACTCGTATTCGGTCTTGCAGCGCTCGCAGCGGACATCCATGAAGGTCTTTGCGCTCCTCCCGGCGGCGACTGTGAACATACCTTGGCTCCCGGCGGAAGCCTCTTCCCTGCCGTCGGGGGGGTCCTGTCAGCCAGAAAATTGACCCGTCGGGACCCGCTCCTACACTCGCCGCCGCAAGGCCGCTACAGCTTGCTACGACCGAGGTGTGGGGATGGCGCCCAAAAGGGCCCGCGCAGACAAATCCGTTCTCTCCCGACAGGACATCGTCAACCGCCGCAAGGCGCTCTCCGAGAGAAAGCTTCAGACGTCCGGCGCCGGGCGGCGCGCCCTGGGAGGCGTGTTCATGCTCGCCGCCTCCGCGCTGGCGCTCGTGGCGTTGACCACCTTTGACCCCCACGACCGCGTGGGCCCCGGCTTCCGCAATGCCGTGGGGCCCGTCGGCCACGGGATGGCGGAGGCGCTCCACGGGCTGCTGGGCATCTGCTCCTTCGTGCTGCCGCTCTCCGGGCTGTACGCGGCGGCCATCCTCTTCGTCGGGGCGCGGGACAAGCGCCGCTGGCCGCAGGTGGTCTCCGCGGTGATGTTCTGCCTCGCCGGCGCGGTCCTCGCCCAGCTGGTGCTGCGCGGTCAGCCGGGCTGGACCTATCCCCCCGGCGGCGCCGTGGGCCAGTCGCTGGGTGAGACCAGCGCGTCCCTCTTCTCCACCGTCGGCACGGTCATCCTGGTGAGCGCCATCTGCGCCGCTGCGCTCATCGTGGGAACCCAGTTCTTCTTCCTGCGGCTGGTCTCCGTGGTCCATGCGGGCGTGGTGGGCGTGGGTCGCAGCGCCGCGGGCGCGGTGGGCACGCTCTGGACGGCGCAGAAGCAGGCCCTCGTCGCCCGTCGCGAAGCCGCCGCGCGCTCCAAGCTGGAAGAGGCCGCGTTCCTGGCGCAGCTGGAGGCGGACGAGGAGGAGCTGGAAGCCGCCGAGCGTGAAGCGGCGGACGCGGAGGCTGTGGCCGAGGAGGCCCACCGCCTGGCGCAGCTGGAGATGGCAAAGCGCGCCGAGCGCGAGGCGAAGCGGCAGGAGCCGCAGCAGCCGGCGCAGCAGCAGCCGCTGTCGCCGCTCGCGAAGCGCCCGGTCGTCCGCGAAGCGCCCAGGAGCTCCGCACCCGCCACGCTGGCGCCGGTGGCGGCCGTGGAGCCGATGGTCACGCCGCTGCCGGGCGCGGATCCCGCCTGGGCCTCGTTCCTGGGTCAGCCGGACGCCCCGCCGGTGGCCGCGGAGCCCCCAGCCGCGCGCCGCCGCGAGCGGAAGACGCCGCAGCTGGTCACTGCCCCGCCCGCACCGGCCGCCCTCGAAGCCCCGGTCGCGGCGCTGCCCGTGTTGCCCCCTGTCCTTGAGCCTGCGCTCGCGGTCGCGGCGCCCGTCACGGCGCTCGCAGTGGCCCCGCCGTCCGCGCTGGCCCGGACGCCGGTCATCGTGGAGCCCAAGGCCCCGCCGGAGCCCACGCAGAAGAAGCAGCAGGAGCAGTTCGAGTTCGTGGGGGACCGCAAGCACTTCAACGTGCCGCCGCTGGACGTCCTGGAGTGCGACAAGAAGGAGCGCTCCGCGTTCGACAAGGAGGCGTTCTTCAGCACCGCGGAGAAGCTGCGCTCCAAGCTGGCCGACTTCGGGATTGTCGGCGAGGTGGTGGAGATTCGGCCGGGCCCGGTGGTCACGATGTACGAGTTCCTCCCGGGGCCGGGCATCAAGGTCTCCAAAATCGCGTCACTCTCGGATGACCTCGCGATGGCGATGGAGGCCATGCGGGTGCGCATCGTGGCGCCCATCCCCGGCAAGGGCGTGGTCGGCATCGAAGTCCCGAACAAGGACCGGGAGACGGTCTTCCTCAAGGAGATTGCGGAGCAGGACGCGTTCGCGAAGTCCGCCTCCAAGCTCACCATGTGCCTGGGCAAGGACATCGAAGGCATGCCGTACGTCTTCGACCTGGCCAAGGCGCCCCACCTCCTCATCGCCGGCACCACCGGCTCCGGCAAGTCGGTGGCGGTGAACTCGATGATTATGAGCATCCTCCTCAAGGCCACGCCCGAGGAGGTCCGCTTCATCATGGTGGACCCGAAGATGCTGGAGCTCTCCGTCTACGAGGGCATCCCGCACCTGCTGCTGCCTGTCGTGACCGACCCAAAGAAGGCCGCGCTGGCGCTGCGCTGGGCGGTGGAGGAGATGGAGCGCCGCTACCACCTGCTCTCCGAAGCGGGCGTGCGCAACATCAGCGGCTACAACAAGCTGGTCGAATCGGTGAGCGGCCCGGCGAAGGAGCTGCTCGAGGGCGCGGAGACGCAGGCGAAGAAGGCCGCGAAGAAGGCGATGGCCGAGGGCGACGGCGCGCAGACGTTGGCCGGGTCGCCCGTGCCGGGGTCCGGCAAGAAGCGGATGCTGATTGTCGACGTGGCCGAGGGCGAATCCGAGGAGGAGGCCCGGGCGCGCGCGACGGCCAGCGAGGAGCTGGGCGTCCCTGCCCCGCGCGAGGAGGCGGAGGAGCTGCGCGCCACGCTCGTCGAGGAGCCGGAGCAGGTGAGCCTGGCGGAGCTTTCAGAGCTCCCCGAGCTGAACGGCGCGGAGGCGGCCAGCCCGGCCGCAGAGGGTGCCTCTGGCGAGAAGAAGGAGGAGTTGCGGAAGCTGCCGTACATCGTGGTCATCATCGACGAGCTGGCCGACCTCATGATGGTCGCCTCGCGCGAGGTGGAGATGTACATCGCCCGGCTGGCGCAGATGGCGCGCGCGGCGGGCATCCACCTGATGGTCGCCACGCAGCGCCCGTCCACGGACGTGGTCACCGGCGTCATCAAGGCGAACTTCCCCACCCGCATCAGCTTCATGCTGCGCAGCAAGCCGGACTCGATGACCATCATCGGGACCATCGGCGCTGAGGCGCTGCTCGGCATGGGCGACATGCTCATCATGCCGCCGACCAGCGCGCACCTGCAGCGCGTGCACGGCGCCTACGTCTCCGAGCATGAAATCAAACGCGCCGTGGACCACCTCAAGGCCCAGGGCAAGCCGGTGTTCGACGACTCCATCCTCCGGCCCCGCGACGAAGAGGTCGACGGCGCGCCCGCCGAGGAGGAGATGTCCGACGAGCTCTGGGACCAGGCGCTCGCCACCGTGTCGGACATGCGGCAGGTCTCCATCTCCATGCTCCAGCGCAAAATGCGCATCGGGTACAACCGGGCCGCGCGCATGATTGAGCGCATGGAGCGAGAGGGCGTCGTCGGCCCCGCGGATGGCGCCAAGCCCCGTGAGGTGCTCCTCCGCCCGGTAGGCGAGATGCCAGGAGCAGGCGCGGTATGAGCGAGCCTGCGGGTGTTTGAACCGGACGCCCCCCGCTCGCCTCGAGGGGAAAGCCGGCCCTGGCCGGCCATTTCGTCGGAGGAACAGCTCTTCTCAGTCCGGCGCCTCCCCCGCTCGCCTCGAGGGGAAAGCCGGCCCTGGCCGGCCATTTCGTCGGAGGAACAGCTCTTCTCAGTCCGGCGCCTCCCCCGCTCGCCTCGAGGGGAAAACCGGCCCTGGCCGGCCAT
>JBGART010000056.1:0-58254 GCA_044230055.1 Myxococcaceae bacterium
CTTCCGGAGCTTGGCTCATGGGCCGCTTCGGTCTGCTCGAAACAACCCGGCAAAGTGCCGTGCGTGGGTTTGCGCCACCTCTCGACTATGCGCCTGACGGCGCAACGCTCGAGGCGAGCGGGGGAAGCGCCCGACTGAGAAGAGCTGTTCCTCCGACGAAATGGCCGGCGGGGGGGAGCTCCGCTTCGGCAAACACCCGACTACCTGCGCTTGCGGTTCTTCTTTCGCGCCTGGCGTTCGCGCTTGCGCTTGTCCTTCAGCGCGTCGCGCTCGCGGTCATTCATCGGCTTGCCCTGGGGTGTCGTCGAGTAGCCCATCAGCCGGGCCTTGGCCATGGCGGCCTGGCCCATGGGCGGGGTGTAGCCGGGGGCCAGCTGAGGCATCTGCATGGGCATACCGCCGCCCAGCGCCTGCTCCATCATCTTCGAGTCGCCGCCGAAGACCGAGGAGAGGTCCATGTTCTTCATGCGGGAGAGCTGGCCCAGCTGCTTGAAGCCGGGGATGCGGCCGAGGAGGCCGGGGTTCTGGCCGATGGAGCCCATCACCTGCTGCATCATCCCGAACTTCTGCATCAGCTCCTGGACGTCGCTCTTCTTGCGACCGCTGCCCTTGGCGATGCGGGCCATGCGCGAGTCGTTGATGAGCGTGGGGTTCTGCCGCTCCTTCTCCGTCATCGAGTCGAACATCGCCTCGATTTTGGTGAGCTCGTTCTCGTCCGGGTTCAGCTGCTCCGTCATCTCCCCGAAGATGGGGAACTTCTCAAGGAGGTCCTTGAGCGGCCCCATCTTGCGGACCATGCGGATCTGCTCGACGAAGTCCCGCATGCTGAACTTGCCGGACAGGAGCTTCTTGGCGTCCTCCTCTGCCTTGTCCTCGTCGACGACCTGCTCGAAGTCCTTCATCAGGCCGACGATGTCGCCGAACCCGAGGATGCGGCTGGCCAGGCCGTCCGGACGGAACTCCTCCAGCCGGTCCATGGCTTCGCCCATGCCGAGGAACTTGATGGGCTTGCCGGTGACTTCCTTGATGGAGAGCGCCGCGCCGCCGCGGGCGTCGCCGTCCAGCTTGGTGAGGATGAAGCCGTCCAGGTTGAGGCGGCGGTCAAACTCAGCGGCGGTGCGCACCGAGTCCTGGCCAATCATCGCGTCGCATACGAGGAGGATGTTCTCCGGAGAGACCTCCTGCTTGATGGCCTCCAGCTCCAGCATCAGCGTTTCGTCGATGGCGAGCCGGCCGGCGGTGTCGATGAGGACCACATCGCACTTGAGCTCGCGGGCGGCGGCGTACCCCTTGGCCGCCAGCTGCGGGGGCGGGGTGTTGGGTTCGAAGAAGACGGGCACCTCCAGGCGCTGGCCCAGGACCTTCAGCTGGTCCACGGCGGCGGGGCGGTAGATGTCCGCGGCGACGAGCAGCGGCTTGCGGCCCTGCTTGCGCAGGTGGTTGGCGAGCTTGCCGGTGGTGGTGGTCTTACCGGAGCCCTGCAGGCCGACCATCATGATGCCGGTGATTTGCCCGGCGGCCGGCTTGAACTTGAGGTTCACGTCGACCGGCCCCATCAGGAGCTCGAGCTCGTCGTGACAGATCTTCACGAAGTGGTCGCCCGGGGAGACCTTCAGCTTCTTCCCGGCCTTGTCGGTGATGCTTGTCTGCACCACCTCGCCGATGGCCTTCTCCCGGACGCGGGCGACGAACTTCTTCACCACATCGAACGCGACGTCGGCCTCGAGCAGCGACACCCGGATGTCCCGGAGGGACTCATCCACCATCTCCGGGTTGATCTCCGTCTTCCCGGCGAGGCGGTTCTTGGCAGCGCGGAAACCCTTCGTGACAGTCTCAAGCATGGCGGGGGGCGGTTTACACCAACCCACCGCCATCTGGTACCTGTCCCTCGAGCGTGACGCGAGGAAACCCTCAAGCCTTCCGCGGAAGGCGCCTCCCCCTAAGCTTCCCCCAGTGCGGCTCGAACACCCCCACGAGGAGCGCCCATGACGAGAGGCCTGAGGTGGGCGCTGGCGCTGAGCGTGGCAGGGCTTCTGGCGTGCGACCTCCCGGCTTTTGACAGTGACCCGGAGCCCCTTCCGCCGGACGCGGGCGAAGCACTCTGCAGCCCCCGTTGCGAAGGCCGGACCTGCGGCCCCGACGGCTGCGGGGGGACCTGCGGCCCGGGCTGCAACGGCGGCAGCACCTGCACCGAAGGGGTCTGCATCGCCCCGCCCGTCGGGTGCACGGGTGCCTGCGCCTGCACATCCATTCCCAGGTCCTGCACCCACAACTCGGGCGGCATCTACGGCGACGGCGCCTGTGCGGCGGACGGCCAGTGTTGCCAGGGGACATGGTTCACCACGCCGGGCGCCTGCGGCCCCTGCGCCTGCTCGGACTCCACCGGGGTGCTGGGCTGCGCGGCGCCGTTCTGTGCGGAGGCGTTCGCGGGCCGCGCTGACCCGCTCTCGGAGGAGCTGCGCGCCACGATGACCGGCAAGTCCTGGAAGGTCGGCTGTCCGGTGGGCCTGGAGGACCTGCGGCTGCTGACGATGACCCACTGGGGCTTCGATCAGAAGGTCCACACCGGGCAACTGGTGGTGCACGCACAGCTCGCGCAGCAGGCGCTGAGCATCTTCAAGACCCTCTATGAGCTCCGCTTCCCCATCGAAAAGATGAAGCTGGTGGACGACTACGAGGCCAGCGACGAGCGCTCGATGGCGGACAACAACACCTCCGCGTTCAACTGCCGCTCCACCACCGGGGGCACGTCGTTCTCCGCGCACGCCTATGGGAAGGCGGTGGACATCAACCCGGTGCAGAACCCGTATGTCCTTGACGGCGCTCCCCAGCCCGACGCGGGCTTCGCGTACCTGGACAGGAGCGTGGCGCGCACGGGGATGATCCTCGACCAGGCCGCCGCGAGGGACGCCTTCCGGGCGCTCGGCTGGAGCTGGGGCGGCGAGTGGCGCAACCCGCGCGACTACCAGCACTTCCAGGCGCGGCTTCCGCAGTAGGTCAGCGAGCAGTGCGCTAGAACGTCGCCTCAGCAGGGCACGAGTGGCGGAATCGGTATACGCAGCGGACTTAAAATCCGCAGGCTCGCAAGGGCCGTAGGGGTTCGAGTCCCCTCTCGTGCAATCGCGGGTTTGTTGCACCGGCGCTACACCCGCGCTGCACCGAAGCCGTGTGGGCCTTCGGGTGTGGGCGCGCGGAAGCGGCCGAGGTTCAAGGCGGATTCCTGAGGGCACGGCCGTTGCTCAACCGGGGGGCGGACACACTCCCTGGAGAGTCTGCTTGGTGCGAAGCGAGACGAAGTGGCGGTTGGCCCGGGCCGTTTGGTGCGCGGTCCTCCTAAGGTCCCGGCGTCGACGCCCGCGGCCGCCTCCAGCGTGCGGCGACAGACCGCTGACGGTTCGTTCCCGGCGCGCGCGCAGGTCAAGCCGGTGGGGCAGGGGGCCTCCTGGCCGCAGGTCTTGCCCTCGTAGGAGATGGGGGGCACGGCGCAGGCGCCAAGCAGGAGCGCCAGCGCGTAGAGGGGGCCGCGCACCGGCCGATTATGTCCAAAAACCACCGTCCGTCAGTGTGGTGGCGGGTCTCCCTCCCTCCGGCGCCTGCGTCCTTGCGTCCCCAGACGATCTCCGTTAAGGGTGCGGACGGTCTGCGCGATTAGCTCAGCTGGATAGAGCGTTGGCCTCCGGAGCCAAAGGCCACAGGTTCGAATCCTGTATCGCGCGCAGTTCCAATTGCCCGGCATTCATGGACTTCTCTCCTTGGATGCCGGGCTTTTTTTCGTCCTGAGCCTCGGCGGGTAGTAGCGGGGTAGTAGATGGCGTCGCTCCACGTGCCGTTTCGTGCGGCGTCCTGCGAACGGGTGCAAGCAGGTTGATGCACCCCTCGCAGGTCCTCCACCTTTAGCTGGGCGTGCGGGCGTGAAGTGGGACGCCGATCGTCGTGAGCTGTGGATCTCCTGCGCTGCGGATGCGCGCGATGATTGACCGCGTGCTCGGCGCGCTACCGCTGACTCAGCGAAGAGACGAGATTGTGTTGCTGCTGCCGGTGTGGTCCGACCCGGCAACCCCTAATCTGACAGTGCGTATCATCATTACTCACTGTGTTTTTGCGCTGAACGTCTGCCATTGAGACGGCAAAACGCAGGCAGAAATGACGTCGGGCGCTTGTACAAAAAATGGAACAAGTCATGCGAAACAACGCGCCATTGCCCGGTATCTCCGCAATCCAGTTAAGCGAATTCTGCTGACGGTGCTGGCGCTGCTGACGGTGCTGAGTGGTGTCGGCCGTCGGTAAACGGGATGCGTTTCGATAAGGTTGGCAGATTTTGCCCCGTCTGCTACTGAGATTTAAACCAAACACAGACAGACTTGCGGCCGGGCGTCTGTCAACAATATGGAGCAAGCCAAGCCATGCGTATCAGCATTGTGCCGTTGTTCATGCTGGCGGTCCTTAGCGCCTGCGGGGGGGCCGCGGAGCTCGGAACCGAGGGGCAGCCGATTGATGCGGAGATGGTCACGGAGGAGCCGGCGCGAGACGCGCAGAGTACGTTCCTCCTCGTGAAGATGTATGAGCACCACAACTACGCGGGCGAGAGGCGGGACGTGTATACGACCTACTACGGGCCTTGCGACTGGTCCGGGTACAAGGTCAATCTCCAGGCCACCGGGTCGCCGTGGGTTCGCAAGCTCTCGTCGTTCTCGAGAGGGCAATATGTCAGCGAGTGCAACTCCGTCAAAGTCGTCAACCCACAGGGCGTGTGGGAAATCTTCAGGATGCCGATGAACCTGACGGCTGCCTACAACGACAATGTTTCATGGTTCCAGGTCATCAACCGTTAATTCATGTGAAGTAGGAGGGCGCGCGCGGCGCAAGCCCGGGCAAGAAACTCGGTGCCCTGCGACAACAACGGGTGCAGACGGTGGGCGCTCCGCGCGCGCTCAGCTTAAAGAGATACGTCGGGCTGACCGCTTTCCGGCGTGGTTCACCTTCGCGCCGTCATCTGCTCCCCTGCGGTCATCCACCTCGGCCTCCTTGCGGCGTGACCGAGGCGAGGCTCCCGACACAACCATGGCAACCTTCGGCAGTGGGTTCGTTTCCTTCGTTTTCTCCCTCGGTCCTCGAGGTACGCCATGAAGGCGAGCAGCGCGGCGGTGCAGGGGATCCTCGCCTTCACCGGTCTGGCGGTGGCCTATGGGACCTGGCAGCGGGATCCTCCGACGGGCGGCACGGATGTCGTCGTCCTCGACTTGACGCGCAACCAGGTCGAGAAGATCCGCTACGACGAACCCCTGAGCTACGCGGAGCTGGAGCGCCGCGACGGCGAGGAGCTCTGGATCCGCGTGGGCGAGCGGCCTCCGCCTCCCATTGTCCTGCCCGACGGCGGGGTGGTGGACGCGGGGCCGGCCCCATCGCCGGCGCCGCCGCCTGTCCCGCCGGAGCGGGAGCTGCGAGCCAGCGCAGAGGCGCAGAAGGTGTACGAACGCTTCGCTCCCCTGCGCGCTGCCCGTGCGCTGGGGCAGCTGAGCCCGGAGAAGCTCAAGGAGGTGGGCCTGGCAGACTCCAAGCGGAGGCTGGCGGTCACGGCTGGGGGCGTCCGCTACGCGTTCAAGGTCGGCACGCCCACCTCGGGGCTGTCCACTGCGTACCTGGAGTCCGAGAGCGATGGGAAGGTCTACCTGCTCGGCGGGACGTCGCTGGCCGACCTCGCGGCCGCCCAAGGACGGCTGGTAGAGCGGCGCCTCCACGACTTCAAGCCCAGCGAGGTGGACGGCGTGGTGGTGAAGGCGAACAAGAAGCAGCGCGACTTCAACTTCTCCGCCGGGGAGTCGGGGCAGAACGCGCGGCTGTCTCCCAAGGACAAGCCGGACACGCCGGACGAGGACGCCAAGAACTGGCACGACAAGCTTTGGGGGGTGCTCTGCATTGAGACGCTGGGCAAGGGCGAGGTGCCCTTTGCCGGCGAGCCGAAGGTCACCACCCGGGTGGAGTACCTGTCGAAGGGCAAGCTGCGCGGCTTCATCGAGCTGGGCGAGGTCAGGCCGACGGAGCTCTTCGCGCGCACCGAGTTCACCGCCGGCTGGGTGCAAGTCGACAGCCACGACAAGCTCCTGGAAGGGGCGATGAAGGTCGCCTCCTCGCAGTAGGGAGCCTGATCTCCGCTCACTGAAGAGACGGGATTCTGGCTCGCAGCAATCGGTCGATATCTCGGTCGCTGTCCCTGAGGAGGGCGACCGCGGCGACGCGGTCCGCTTCTGTGGCTGTTGGGGATTCGATGACAGCTCGGGCCGCGACGCTCGCGGCTCCCGCGCCGCGCACCGTGTCCACCGGATCCGGATCGCTCCTCGAATCCTGGAGCGCCGCCCGGCCGACGCGGAGGACCCGAGCCTCCGGCGTGAGGGAGGCATCGTCCTGGAAACCCGGGAAGACGCCTCCGCGCTTCTGGAGCCGCGGAAGGAGATCCGCAAGGGAGAGGGACTCGCCGGGGTCGAGCAAGGGGCGAATCCCACCGTCGAGGGAGGGGATGTTGTCGTTTGCGAGAGAGTCCAGCTGCCTCTCGGCCGCGCGCGACAGCTTGAGCGCAGACGCCACAGCGATGGGGTCTGGGGACCATTGCAGGACCGGGTACGCCGCCGCACGCGCAAGGCCCGCGCCCCGGACGATGTCCGAAGGATCTGGATCTCGCAGGGCATCCGCCAACACATGGCGGGCGACCGCAAGCTGCTCTCGTTCAGGGGAGCCGACGTCGCTCGCATTCACGCGGATGTCCTGGAGCGAGATGCCGGCTTTTTCCGCAAGGCGCTTCACCAACGGTTGGAAGGACTCTGGGAAGACCCGCTCACCCTGGATGATGAGCCCGCCGTTCATACTTCTCTCCCCCAAGATGCGGCCGTCTGAGATGACCTTCGTGCCCTCTCCGCGAGACTCGACGTAGTTGGCTCCCTGCAGGAGGCGCACGGTGGCGCCATCGCTTGCGGAGACCCCCGCGAAGGGGCCAAAGGCCATCGTGTGGCCGCCGTCCGCTGAGAGAAATCCACCGCCATTGCGCGCCTCGAGGGTGCCGCTGGAACGCGCTGCCCGTATGGGTTCCTCGACCGTCGCGCTGGCACGAGGGGCCACGCCAACTGAATCAAGCGTCCCTGCTGTCAGCGAGCCGTGATCCAGGACGACGGCTCGGTTGCCCTGTGTGATGCGGGCGTGTGCGAAGTCGTTGACCGCAAGCGCCTGAACCTGGCCGGCTTCGAGGTGGCTTGTTCCCTTGAGCGTGGCCTGAGCCGAGATGGTTCCAACTGTCGCTCGCGCCTGGCCGGACAGGTCCACAACGCCCGCGTCGCTGACCAGCGCCATCCCGTCGCCGGCGACGTTCAGGTGATCAACGCGGTTGGCGTTCAGGTGGCCGGCAGTGACGGTCGCGTTCCCAACCGGGCCCGTGACCAGCACACGCCTTGACGGGTCGGTGATGGTCAGGTGTTCAACCGGTCCGTCCACCCGGTAGGTCGAACGCAGAACCCTATCGAGGCGGCTTGGCTGACCGAGGGTCAGGTCACCATTGGGGTGAAGGGTGCGGGTAGACCCATGAAGCGTCAGGTTGATGCCTAGGAAGGGGACCTTCATACGGAGCTCCTCGCAGCGCAGACTTCGAGCCTCAATTCTCGAGGGGTAGGGCGCGCGGGTTCAGCAATCGAATGTCGGTTGTCTTTACAGAACAGCCTGGGCGCGGCGCCGGATAACAGCTTGGAGATGGCCCCCTCCATCACCAAAGTCATCGCCCGTGCGCTCTCCCCTGTGCGGGCGCCGACGGACTCTTCGCTCGGGATTTCGGACGCTGCGGCGTTGGCGGAGTGGGGCGTGCCCAGGCGGCGGCCGGTGGCGTTCAACCGTGCCCAGGAGTTTCCCAACCCGCTGCTTCCCCCGCGATTGACGCTCGCGGCGCGCCCCGTGTCGGCCGCTGCGGCGCCTGGGTGGGCCGTCAAGCAGGGCGAGCAGCTTCTCAACGCCAGCCTCCAGGCGGTGGTCGCCCGGCTCGCGGCGCCGTTCCGGAAGGACGGGAAGGTGGCGATGAAGGCGTTCGTGCCGGAGCTCCTTCGGAAGCTGGAGAAGGTGGACTCCAACGCGCATGTGACGGTCGAAGGGGAGGGTCTGCAGCGCCTGCTCTCGTATGTCCATCACGAGCTCCACGAAGGGATGCTGCGCGGCACGCCACCTGTTGAGACGCTCCGTTCGGAGCTCCTGAGCAAGGGACCCCTCTACGCGGTGGATGTCCTGGGGCCGAATGAGCCCGTGACCTTCCGGGTGATTCCCTCCTCCGAGTCCAGACGAGCGGCCGTGGAAGCGGTGGTCGGACAGGTCGACAAGCGGTACCGGGCCAGCTTCAAGCATGAGCCGGCCGGCGGCGCGCAGGTGGCGGTGCTGCACACGGCGGTAGGCGCCTCTCCGAGGCGGGAGGTGTCCACCAGCACGGACGCGCTCGTCTACGACGTGAAGCAGGGCCAACTCGGGACGTTGCGTGGACATTCCGCGGCGCTCAACGACTTCATCGCAGGTCACGTCACGTTCACGCCGCCACCGGTGACGGCGTCCCCGCTCGTTCAGCTGCGAGCGCTGGCGGACGGGCTCCAGACCCTGGTGGCCCTCCCGTTCCTCGAGCTCAGGAACCCGGATGACTTCGCCGCAATCGCTCGGCGTTGCGCGCAGGCCCTCCCGGTGAAGACTGCCAAAGAGCTCGGCGCCCGGTACCCGGAGGGAGAGCATCAGCCGCTCGCGGATCGACTCCGGCGCGCCGGTTTCATGAGCCGCTACGGCGGCGCCAACAACCGCTTCCGCCGCGGCGGTCCGGACTCTGTCGAGCGCGCCGCGTGGCAGGCGTTCTCTCGGCCCGACTTCGCCGACCTCTCGCTGAAGCTGTTCCCCCGGTTTCTGGAGAACTATCCCTCCAACCGCGTGAGCGGCGCCCTGGCCCGCGAGGGGCTGCCGGAGCCGTTCCTGGTGTCGCGAGATGAATACATCCGTGACTACACCCACGGGGGGGGCCTGTTTCATGGGACAGACTCCTTCGCGGACGCCGTGAGGCTGGACCGGTATGGGTGCTTCGTCGACCCGAACGGAGATCGCGGCTCGGGTCACAATGTCGCGCCCAGGAAGGCGGAGGCGAGACACTACGCCCACAGGGAGGAGATGCTCCTGCGGTATCCGGTGACGGACCCGGACCCCACCATCGTCGCACGCTGGGGAACCGAGACGCGCGATGTGCCAGAGGACGTGAGGAAGGCGTTCTTCGACCAAATGGCCGAAGAGATTGCTGTGGACGCCAACCATCCCAACCGCTCCGACGTGCTGGAGGGGCACCTCGCGTTCAAGTATGGCGTGGGCGTCTTCGTGACCCGCCGGCCCTCACACCATCAGATTGTACAAAGCCAGAACCTGCTGGATATGCGCGTGGATCCACGGTTGGTGGCGCTGGCCCGGCTGCAGGCGATGAAGCACGCGTCAGAGGATCCGGAGCGGGCCGGCCGAGCCCTGGCCAACTATCTCCGGGCCCGGCCTTGGGCCGTGAGCGTGGGAGTGCGCGGGCTGCCTCCGGCCAGGAAGCTGTTTGCGCGTGTGTTTCGTTCGCTCTCCAATGAGGAGCCGAACAACACATTCTTTTCGAAGTACAGACTTCTCAAGCAGTGGTCCGGACAAGGCTTGTCAATTCCGCGCAACGCGCTTCGCATGCTGGCGGACCTGATTCATGAGGCGCGGGTTGACAAGATGGAACAATGCTACGGGCTGTACCGGGAGCAGCTGGCGCGACTCAAGCCCGAGGAGCGGGCGAGTCTTCCTCAGCTGGAGAGCTTCGCCGGCGATCTGCGCCGTGCCGCGAGATTGGGCCACGCGGTAGCGGAATACGGCGAGCTGGCGAACCTGGAGGACCTGGAGACGCTGGCCCTTGAAGTCGCGCGGATGCAACCCAACGCCGCTCGGACCCTGCGGCAGCTGGAGATCTCCGCCCACCAGCGGGGCCATAAGCTCAGCCCGGCGTCGAAGGCGCAGCTGCGCGAGCACTGGGCGGCGAAGTTGCCGGAGAACGACTGGGCGCCGTTCGCGCTGTCTCGTGCCATCGGCGACTATCTTGATCACGTGCGCGAGAACCTGGGAGATCCACTTCAGCCAGAGCCGAGGCTCCACACCGCGTTCCTCGGGTTTGATCAGCTGTTGGAGCGCGGGTCATCCTTTACCGGCATCGATGGGCGAAAGACCGCCCAGGAATATTACGAGGAAGCGCAGCGGCTTGGGCTGTTGGACCCGACCTGGGAACGCCCTCGCTGGCTCGACGGCGCTTAGTTCGGGACGTCCATCCACCACACCTTGGAGTCGAACTTCATCAGCGAGAGCGCGAAGCGCTTGCCGTCGTTGGAGACGACCAGTCGGGACGTCCCGCTGAAGGAGCCGTTCCAGACCCAGGTGGTGGCGTTCGTCGCGGTGTCCAGCGAGAGGATGCCGTCCATCTGCTCCCGCGACGTGCACCACACCAGGGCGAGCACACGCGACGAGTTCGGCACGGTCTCCACGTCGATGGCCACGCAGTCGTCCGGGAGCGGAACGGTCCGGGACTTCTGGCTTTCGAAGTCGTAGCTCAGGAGCGGGCCGCCGAAGTCGACGGCGACGTAGGCCGACTGGCCGTCCGCGCTGATCGCCACATCGCGGAGCTTCTGCAGGGGGTAGGGCACCTGAACGGAGTCCACGTTCTGGCGCGTGAGCGGGTCAATGCGCCAGAGCCGAAGGTCTGACGTGCCGGGCTCCACGAGGACGCATCGCAGCGGGGGGCGGTCCGGCGGCGTGCAAGAGGACGTCGAGGGGAATGTGCCCGACGTGCTGGGCCAGACGGCGGTCTTCGGGGCGCCGGAGTCTGTGGGCGTCAGGCGCCACTCGCCTTGCGACGAGGGCGCGGTGAGCCGCACCAGCTCCAACCCCTGGCGGTCAATCCAGAGCGACGTCTCGTTCGGCGCCAGGCTGGGGCCGACTGAGACCCAGCGGGGGAGCTTGCTGGCGAGCAGCTCTGGTGGCGCCTCTCCGAGAGAATGGGCATACAGCTCATAGTTGCCGGCGCGGTCCGAGGTGAACAGGAGGCGGTTGTCCTCCCGCGTGAACCCCACGCTGTGCTCCTGGCTGTCCGTGAAGGTCAGCCGGGTCAGCTCCGTGAGCGCCGGCGCCGAGTCCACCAACGCCCCGGTGTGCACGTCGTACTGCGGTGTGCTGCTCACATAGAGCAGCTTGTCGCCCGCGGACGAGGTACCCAGGAACATCGCGGCCACGCCGGGCAGGTGCGCGAAGGGGACGGGGGCTTCCAGCGGTTGTCCTTCGCCGTCCACGCGAACGGAAGAGAACTGCGTTCCGTCCAGCTGAGCGTCGTGCGTGTACGAGAAGACGATGCGACCGTCCGGGAGCCAGACCAAGCCGCACCAGCTGTTGTGCCGGGGCTCGCGCGCGTCTCTCCAGAGTTGGCGCGCCTTGCCCGTGGTGGCGTTGTAGAGGGTGACCGTGTGCGGGTCCTTCACGGAGCGCCCGCGCACGCTGCCGGCTGCGATGAAGCGGGAGTCGGGCGACCAGTCCAGGGCCCAGGGGTAACCCTCGACTGCGGGAACCTGCTCCAGGCGCAACCGGCCCTTCAAATCGTAGACCCGCAGGTGGCGGTTGGTGTCGATGCCGGCGAAGCGGGTGCCATCTGGAGAAACGCGGGCGAGCTCCAGGTACTCCGAGGGGATTCGGGAAAGGCTCGCCGGAGGCCCAAGGTCGACCCGGGCCATGCTCAGCTCCCGGTCGTTCTGGACGAAGGCGAGCAGGCTCCGACCCGTGGGCAGCCAGCTGGCGGGCGAGATGAATTCCTCCCCGAAGAGCCCCAGGACCTCGTCGCGCCCGGAGAGGTCCTGGACATGAATTCCCAAGCGGTCTCCGAACGCCACCCGCGTGCCGTCAGGGGAGAGGTACGCGTCTTCGATGTCTTCCTTCGAGCTCAACAGGACCCGATGAGGCGTGGGCGCAACAGCCGCGACGCCGGGTGGACGGCGCAGCCAGGCCGCGGCCAGCCCCAGCGCTCCAAGCAGCACCAGGCCTGCTCCTGCCAGCGCGGCCTTGCGCGGCGCACGAGGCGCCGTCGCGCGCGTCAGCTCCACCACCAGCGCTTCGCCGTCTGCCGGCCGCGCCGCAGCGTCCGGTGAAGCCGCGCGCTCCGCCAGCGCCTTCAAGGCGCGCAGCTGTGGGGCGGACGTGCGCGCGTCGGTGACCGCCACCAGCTCGCCCAGGACGCACCCAAAGGCAAAAACGTCCGTGCGCGCGCAAGGCGGCTCGCCCGCGAGCTGCTCCGGCGAGAGGTAGCCTGTGGTCCCGCCCACGCGCGTGGGCTTGTCCGTGGGGAGCGGGAGGTAGGAGCCCAGCCCGAAGTCGAGCAGCTTGAGCGTGCCGTCCGCGGTGACCATCGCGTTCTCCGGCTTCACGTCGCCGTGGAAGAGCCGCTGACCGTGGACGCTGGCCAGCGCCCGCGCGAGCTGCAGCGCCAGCCAGGCGCAGCGTTCGAGGGTCAGCGCGCCCTGCTGGATGACCTCGCGCAAGGTGATGCCGTCCACCCACTCGAAGACGCCGAAGGCGAGGCCCTCCGCTTCCCCCAGCTCGTGGACGGTGGCGATGTTGGGGTGGGTGAGCGCCGCGGCCAGCCGGGCCTCCCGCTGGATGAGCTCTCGCCGGAGCGGTGCGGGCAGGTTGGGGTGAAGCACCTTGATGGCCACCCGGCGGCCCAGCGATTCGTCCAGGGCCCGGTAGACCACGCCCATGCCGCCCGTGCCGAGCCGCGCCTCGAGCAGGAACCGCCCGAGCCGCTGCCCCACCAGCCGGCGCACCGCGCTCTCTTCGCCCTGGGGGAGGCGCGCCACCTCTCGCAAGAAGGAGTCGAAGCCTCCGTCGCTCTCTGGTGGCTTCGTCATGAGGCGCTCGCCGCGTTCTGCCGCTCCTCCTCGTACCAGCGGCGCAGCTTCGCCTTCACCCGTTCGAACCGCTTGCGCAGCGCCGCCACGCGCCTGGGCGTCACGGCCCGTCCGTCGCTCATCGCCAACGCGAGCTCATCCCAGGAGAGCTGGCGGTCGACGCGCAGGCTCAGCAGCTGGCGCTCCTCGGGTTGCAGGCGCGCACGCATCTGTTCCGCCCGGGAGCGCGCCGATGACCGCAGGAAGGACCGGGTCTGGCTCCGCACCGGGGCGGGGAGCTGGTCAATGCCCGGGACGTCCGACAGCCGCACCCGCCCGCGATGGACGACGCCACGTCCATGCCGCGCGGAGGCATGGCGAAGCAGGGCGTAGAGCCAGGCGCGCAGCTTGATCAAGTCGCGCAACTTGGGAAGCCCCGCGAGCAAGTCGTGGCAGAAGGCGGAGTAGACGTCTGCGGCCTCGTCCCTGTCCCATTGCAAGACCTGGAGGAAGCCCCGCAGCTCCTCCCCGTAGGTCTCCAGGATGAGGAGCGCGGCGGCGCCCCAGTCCTGCTGAGTGAGGAGCGCATGCAGCGCTTCGGGTTGCTTCGGTACCGCCGCCATTGCGGCCGGCAGCCATAACAGAGCCGCCGGCGGCGTGTACACCTCACGGTCGTGTCGGCTGGGCAGACCATACTCAGGAGAAGTCGGGGGCGAGGGGGTTGTGACAGCTCAACCCGCAACGCCCGGGGTTTGCTCAGACTGTGAGCAATACGGGCGTGTCATTTGGTATGGGGCAAGTCATTCCTTTAGAGTGCGCGGCCCGCCGTGCCTCGCAGTGTTGCAACAGAATTGAGATCCGCTGAATCCCGGCGCCTCCTGGTCCTGCGCGAGACGCTGGGGCTGTCGCAGAGGGATCTCGCGGAGCAGTTCTCCGTCGCGCCCAGCGCCATCGCGCAGTGGGAGACGGGGGACCACTCCATTCCCGGCCCGGTCCTCAAGCTCATGGAGCTCTTCGAGCAGGAGGCGGGGATTCAAGACGAGCCCGAGCTGCCAAACGCCGGCTGGGGCCGCTCGCTCACCGCGGGCGCGAGCTGGGCGCTGTGGCTGCTTCTCATGGGCACTCCCACGCGGCACGACTCGGCCATCACGAACCGGGTGCGCGCTCTGGCGCTCTCCCGGTGGATTGGGATGATCGGCAAGCTGCGCGGGCTTCCCATGAAGCTCGGGCAGATGACGTCTCACTTTGACTTCGTGCTCGATGAAGGCGAACGCGCTCCGCTCAGGGCGCTGCAGTCGACCGCGAAGCCGATGTCGACACCCGCTGTGTTTCAGCTGTTCCTCGATGAGCTGGGCCATACACCTCGCCAGCTCTTCGCCGAGTGGGGCGCGCAGCCCATCGCCACCGCCAGCATTGGCCAGGTCCACCGCGCCGTCACCGCCGATGGGCAGGCCGTCGCCGTCAAGCTCCAGCAGCGGGGGATGGTGGAGGCCATCGAGTCAGACCTCCGCCACACCCGCACGCTGGACGCGCTGATCTGCGTCCTCTGGCGCGGTCAGAAGCGGGGCGTCATCTACGAGGAGATCCGCGACCGCATCCTTGACGAGTGTGACTACCGCACGGAGGCCGGCTTCGGAATGGAGCTGGCGAAGCTCTTTGAAGGGCGCAAGGGCTACCGTTTCCCGCGGGTCCACCCCGCACTCAGCACCTCGCGGATTTTGACCACCGACTTCATGTCCGGGCAGCCGCTGGACGCGTTCGTCGCCAGCTCGACGCAGGCGCAGCGCAACCGCGCAGGGCAAATCATCTGGGACTTCTACACCCAGTCAATGCTCCAGCACGGGCTCTTCCAGGCGGACCCGCACCCGGGAAACTTCCTCTTCACCGAGGACGAGGTCGTCTTCCTGGATTTCGGCCGCGTGCGCCGCTGGCCGGCTCACTTCGTGGGCTGCTGGAAGCAGTTCATCCGCACCGCGCTGGAGCGGGACCGGTCAGGCTTTCGGCGGGAGCTCCTGGAGGGGGGCTACATCGGGCGGGCGGACGGGTTCGACTTCGACTACGCCCTGAAGGTCATCCTCTTCTTCTACTTGCCCATGCTCCGGGCGGAGCCGTTCAAGTTCACGAACGACTACGTCCGTCAGCTCTGGCGGGCTTTCGGGCCGGAGAACCCGAACGCTTCGCGGCTCAGCTACAGCCCGGAGACGGTGTTCTTGAATCAGTTCTACTTCGGCGTCTCCGCGCTCCTCGCCCGGCTGGGCGCCACCATCGATTGTCGGACGAGCATGCTGGACGCGCTGTACGCGCCCGGTGAGCGGAGACCGGCGCCGTTCGAAGAGCCCGAGCTCGCCCTGTTCGGCTTCCCCTCGTAGCGCAGCGATCGAGCATTACCGGCATCCGGTGGACCGGGTGTCGCAAGGCTCAAGGGTAGGGATGGACCCAGGCCGGCGGCCTGTCAGGCGAGCGATTTCGCAGGCCAAACGGGTGGACCTCGAAATGCAATGAGCCTCCGGCATGCTCCGGTCTCCGCGCTCCTGGCTGTTCCTCGCCGCTGCCTGCTTCGCCTCCGTCTCCTGCCGTTCGTCCGGCCTGTCGTCCACGGCGGAGGCCGCGCCGCCGCCTGCGGTGGAGCTCCAGCTGGTCTTCCACCCCGCGAACGCGCGCACCGTCGGCACGCTGCGCTCTGTCGTCGCCTTGGCGGAGTCCCGCGAGGGGCTGGAGCCGCTCTCCCTTGAGTTCGTGGATCCCGCAGGCAAGGTGGTGGCGCAGAGCACCCTCGAGGTGGATACCGGCACCCCACACGCGGAGCTGAGCCTCACCCTCCCGGCCGGCGGCTCTGCGCAGCTCGTCGCGCTCGCGGGGACCTGGAGCGTCCGCGCGGTCTCCGGTCACTCGAAGCGCGAGCGTCAGTTTGAGCTCACGCAGTGAGCCGAATGTGTGAAGCGCCGCGCCCATTCGCACAAGGAACGGACGGGTAGGACGGCAGAGGGCCTCCGGGCGGCATCTTTCGGTAATTCCGGAATCACCTGTAATCGAGGTCAGCCGGGATAGACTCGACGGGTCCCAGGCGCGCGCTCCATTTCGGGCCGCGCCTCCCAGCGGAGGCTCCCTATCGTGATTGCGCCGGCACGCCAGGACCGTGGCGAACGCTCCGACGTTGCGTATCAACGCGCCTCACCGCAGCGCGCGCTGCACCGCGCCAAGCGCGTGCTCTGGCAGACCCAACGGCCGGACGGCTCCTGGGAGGCGATGGGCGACATGGGCCCCACGCCGACCGCGCAGGTGGTGGTGGCGTTGCACCACCTCGGCGCGCTGGAGCCCGAGGAGGCGTCGGAGGCCGCGCGGTGGCTGCGGTCGCAGCAGCGGGCTGACGGGTCCTTCGTGCTCTATCCGTTCGCCCGCGAGGGCGACGTCGGTGCGACGGCGTCTGTGTGGGCTGCGCTGCACGTGGCCGCGCCGGGCGAGAGCGCAGACGCGGTGGCGCGGGCGCGCCGCTGGCTGGACGCGCGCGGCGGAGTGGCCCGCGTGCTGGAGGGGCTGGACGGGGGAGACGTGGCGGCGGTCTACCTCGCGCTCGCGGGGCTCCTGGACCCCAAGCGGCTGCCGTGCCCGCCCGCGGCGTTCGCGCTGGTCCCGCCGCTGATGAAGGCGCTGCAGACGCGCTTTCACTCTGGCGTCCTGATGATGGCGCTGCAGCTCAACGTGCTCTCGCGCCGACTGCGCGGCGACTTTGGGCCGCAGGGGCATGACCGGGGCCTGCTGGCCGCGGCGGAGTGCCGGGCCGCGGTGTCGCTGCTGGAGACGTTTCAGAACCAGGACGGCAGCTTCAACGCCAACACCCTGCAGGGGGCGCTGGCGCTGCCGGCCATGCACGCCGCCGGGCTGCCGCTGCAGGATGAACGCATTGTCCGCGGGGTGGCGTGGATCAAGTCGCAGAAGGAGCGGGATGCCTCTGGCGTCCGCTTCCAGGCGTTCGGCAGCGCGGTGTGGAGCACCGCCTTTGATGTCCGCGCGCTGCTGTCGATGGGGGTGCCTGCGGCGGACCTGAGAATCCAGCGCGCGCTGCAGTGGCTGGTGGAGAGCCAGCTGGAAGTGCCGCAACCGGAGGTGGACAACCGCCACGCAGGCGTGCCGCGCACCGGTGGCTGGGCGTTCCAGCGCGGCAACCACACCATGGCGGACAGCGACGACGCCGGCGTGGTGCTCTCCGCGCTCGGCGAGGCGCTGTCGCAGTCCGGCCGGCAGGCGCTGGACCCCCTGCTGGAGGCCCGCGTCCGGCGGGCCGCCGCGCGCGGGAGGGAGTGGCTGTTCGGCATGCAGAACCCCGACGGGGGCTGGTCCGCCTTCGTCTGGGGGCTGCCGCCGAAAAAGCCCGGCCCGGCGATGACCCACACCGTGAAAGCGAGGCTGGACGCGCCGTGGACGTTGCTCCGGTTGTTCGTGGACCCGGAGCCTGCGCTGGGGGACCCCTCGACGGAGGACGTCACCGCGCGCGTGCTGCACGGGTTGGGGAGCATTGGCCTCACGGTCAGCTCTCCTGAGGTCGCGCACGCCATCGAGTTCCTGCGCAAGCAGCAGTGCGACCACGGCGGGTGGTGGGGCCGGTGGGTGGTGAATGATCTCTCCGCCACCGCCTTCGTCCTGATGGGCCTGCGCGCGGTGGGCTTCGACATGAAGACGGGCTGGGTGCAGCGGGCGGTCCGCTTTGTCCGGTCCAAGCAGAACGAAGACGGCGGCTGGGGCGAGGGGCCGGATTCGTACCGGGACCCTTCGCGCGCCGGCATCGGCCCGAGCATCGCGCCGCTCACCGGGTTGGTCATCCAGGGCTTGCTGGATGCGGGCGAGGGAGAGTCCGCCGCGGTGGAGCGGGCCGCGCAGTTCCTTTTCCGGAGGCAGCGGGCGGACGGGACGTGGCCGAACGACGACTACCTGCATGCCAACGTGCCGCCGGACACCTTCTACTTCTACCCGGAGGCGCCGAAGTTCTACTGCGCGCAGGCGCTGGCGCGGTACCTGGGCATGCGGGCGCAGCCGGCGCCCACGCCGGTGGACCACTGGACGAACGCGCTGCTGGACGCCGCGCGTGAGCGCACGGACCCGCTGGCCGAGGAGGTGGTGGCCGCCATCTATGCGCGCGGCCAGCTCCCGGCGGTGAACGAGATGCTGGGCAAGATGTTCCGCAGCGACGCAGCGATGCCGGAGGGTCTGCCGGCCGAGGCGCGCGCGTACTTCGAGGCGACCTCCGCGCTGCCCGCCTGGGCGGACCCGGCGCAGATTGCCATCGCGCAGCGGCTGTTCGCGAGGGCGGGGTGGGAGGTGGCCACCGCGCTCTTCTGCTCCTCGCTCCCGCAGGCGTACGCGGCGGCCAAGGGCGCGCACGTGCTCACCCAGACGGCTGGGATGACCAAGCACCTGCGACAGCGCATCTTCGAGACCGCGCAGTTTGTGTTTGACGTGCTGGACGAGGGCGGGTTGGCGCCGTCCGGGCGAGGCATTCGCGCCGCGCAGAAGGTGCGGCTGATGCACGCGGCCATCCGGTTGCTCCTCCTCTCTCCGCCCAAGCCCGGCACGCCGGGCGCGCCGCCGCACCCCATCCCGGCGTGGGACGCCGAGCACTACGGCAAGCCCATCAACCAGGAGGACCTGGCGGGGACGATGTTGACGTTCTCCACGGTGACGCTGGGTGGGGTTCGACAGCTCGGCATCCCCGTTTCGGCGGAGGAGGCCGAGGCGTGGATTCACACCTGGAAAGCGGTGGCCAGCCTGCTCGGGATTGAGGACGAATTGCTGCCGCGCGACGCGGCGGACGCGCGGGCCTTGATGGACGCCATCCGGGACCGGCAGTGGGGGCCCTCATCGGATGGCCGCGCGTTGGCGCGACCGCTGGTGGAGCTGCTCCAGGAGTTCATGCCTGGAAAGACCTTCGACGGCGTGCCGGTGGCGCTCATCCGCAACCTGGCGGGCGACCACTGCGCGGACATTCTGGGCCTGCCGCCGACGGACTGGACGCGGCACTTGATTGAGGCGGCCGAGCTCCTCGAACCCATCGTGGACCTGGCAGAACGGGAGTTTGGTTTGACGAAGATCACCGCCCTGGCGCGGCAGCAGATCATGTTCGCGGTCGTCCGGATTGAGCGGGAGGGCAAGCAGGCGAAGTTCCGCATCCCGTCCTCGCTCCGGCACTCCCTGGATCCTGTCGCGCGGCTGGCGGGGACGCCATGAACCAACGCACGGCTGAGCCTCACGCGAAGTCCAGCGCGACCGCGCTTCGCCAGGAGCGGATTGTCTTCTCGCCCAGCGTGGAGGCGCTCCTCGTCCGCGGGCTCGCCCGCTCCATGACCCCGGAGCTCAAGGAGAAGCTCAAGCAGACGGGGATAGACCTTGGCCGGCCGCTCCTGCCCGGCTACCCGTCGGACCTCTGGCAGCGCGCGATAGAAGTCGTGGGGCACAGTCTGTTCCCGGACCTCACGAAGGCTGACGCGCAGTGGAAGCTCGGCGAGAGCACGGTGTACGGGTTCGAGGAGACGCTGCTCGGGAAGGCGATGATCGGCTTCTCCCGCGTCGTCGGCCCGCGCCGGATTCTCTTGCGCTTCCCGACGATGTCTCGCGCCAGCAACAACTTCTCGCACATGGCGGTGAAGGAGGTTTCTCCCACCGAGTTCGAGATCGTCTGCGACCCGTACGTCGGCTACCCGGAGTACGTCCAGGGCTGCCTGCGCGCGGTGCTCGACGTGAGCGGCGCGAAGTCTCCGCGCGTGGAGCTCGTCTCGCACGACGTGGTGCGGGAGCGGATTGTCCTGCGAGCCACCTGGCGGGCGTGAACAGGAGTTTGTTCCGACCGTCCCCGTTCGCGTCGAGCGTTGCGCCGTCAGGCGCATAGTCGAGACGTCGGCAGTGCTCTCGAAGCATGGCTCATGGGCTGCTTCGCTCTGCTCGAAACAAACCGGCAAGTGCCGTGCGTGGGTTTGCGCAACCTCTCGACTACGCGCCGCTGCGCGTCGCTGCGCTCGAGGCGAGCGTGGGCGGCGCGACCCGAAGAGACAGCTGTTCCTCCGACGAAGTGACCGGCCGCTCGAGGCGAGCGGGGGCTCGTTGTCCATTGCGCTCTAGTTGATCGCGACGAAGCAGGTGCAGGCACGTACCGGATGGAGCGGGGATGCCAGGCCACCTCGCCCCCGGCGGGAGCACGCGAACACCACCTGCACCGTTCGGTACGGTTGTGGGCGGGGAGCGGGAGCGCGAGTCGGCGGGATTGTTGTGAACGCACCCGCGGACCGCGAGTTGCACACCGGTTGGCGCTGGAGGTGCTCCCATGAAGAAGGTGGCTGCTGGTTGTCTGCTCCTCGCGCTCTTCGGTGCTCAGCTCTCCGCGTGCGGCATTGCTCCCCTCGCGGAGCCCACCGTGTTTCCGGATCCCGGCGAGCCCCCTCCTGAAGAGGGGCTGGGGGGAACGGTGGATCCGCCGGACGCCGGCGCCCCGGGCGAGCCTCCAGCGGATTCGGGGACGCCTCAGGCCACGCCTGACGCGGGCGGGCTCGCGGACGCCGGCACTGACGCGGGTACCCCGGTCGACGCGGGCCGTCCTCCGATGCTGTGCGCGGCCACGTTCGCCGGGTGCACGGCGTTCGAGGACCGCACTGCCGCGGGCGCGATGAGGACCATCACGTTTGGGGGCAACGGCCCGGCCGTGTACACGCCGCGCTGCATCTCTGTCCGCGTGGGGCAGCAGGTCAGCTTCCGCGGCCTGATGAGTGACCGCTTCAATGATTTCCCGCTCGAACAGGCGTGCGGCCCGGCCAACGTCGTTAACCTCACCGCGGGCAATCAGGCCAACGTGCAGTTCACCTTCGCGACGGCGGGCAGATACGGCTACCAGTCTCCGCAGCGGGCGGATGCCGGAATGGCGGGCGTCATCCAGGTACTGCCCTGAGGAACAGCTGGACCCCGCGTGTCAGCTGGCGAAGACCAGGGGTGCGACGGGGACGGCGAGGGCGGCGGCCCAGCCGAGCCACGCCATGACCTTGGTGGCGAGCCCGTTGTCCGGGTTGCGGCTGAGGGAGAAGAGCTGCGGCGTGAGGTTCAGCGCCGCCGCAGGCAGCAGGAGCAGCGGAGCGTCGTTCACGCGTTGCGGGTTGTCTCCGCGCAGCTGAGCAAGGAGGACTCCGCCCAGGACCGCGAGCGTTGTCGCCCAGCCCAGCCAGGCTAACACCTTCGTCGCCAGGTTGTTCTCGGGGTTGCGGCTGAGCGAGAGCAACCGCGGCGCGAGGTTCAGCACTGACGCCAGGAGGGTCGCCAGCAGCAGGTGCTGCAGCAGGCGGGGATCGCGGCTCCCACGCAGCTGCGTGGCGAGGACCACGGCCACGCCGATGAGCGCCCAGCTCGTGAGCTTCAGAGGCGACGGGCGGGTGGCGGGGGCGCTGGGCATGGCCGGGACCGTAGATCAGCTGCGCGACCTTGAGCCAGCAGAGGGCTCGTCGTCGATGAGCTTCGCCGCCACACTGAGGACGAGCCGCCTCGCTTGGATCGCGCGCGCGTCGACCCAGCGCGCCAACGCCGGCGTCGCGCGGAAAAAGACCCGGTCTCCCACCCGCACCGTCTCCGCGTGGCGCACCGACGCGTAGACGCCGAGGTGGCGCTCGGCGTGGGCCGCCACCGTCTTCATCACGCGAGGCTCGACGGGCAGGCCCGGCTGGCTTCGGGTGGGCATCACGCAGCGGACCGTCCGCCCTTCGACCTGGAGGCGCGCCGCGCCGAGGGCGAGCGTACCGCCGGGCCACGCTGCTTCCACCTGGCCCTCTCGATCGTTGCAGGCGAGGAGGAAGTTGGGGCGGAAGCGGCGGACGTCGAAGTCCACGCCGGGTTGCTGGGCGCGCATCGCTTCGAGGCTCGCTTCGGTGAGCACGTGCACCGGGTAGGCGTCGTAGTACTTGCCGCGCGGTGTGGCGTAGCGGCTGAGCTCTCGCAGCATGCCCAAGGGCAGCGCGGAGAAGTCAGGGAGCGGCTCTCCGGGGGCGATGAAGAATTGGTCCCGGAGGTCCTGCTCGTTCGGTTTGCCTGCGGTCCGGTAGTGCGCCACGTCGCTCTCCGGCTGCAGCGGCCAGAGGGTGACCTTGCGCTTCAGCGCCAGAGTGAGCTGCTGGTGGATGTCCGGGTCATCGCTGCGGGCGCGCTGTCCGTCCGGGAGCGTGATCTCCACGTGCGCCGAGCCTTCGGAGAGCAGGCGCGCCGTGCAGAGCATGACTTCCTTGCACCGGCGCCCGGTAATGAGCTCCTGACGCTCCTCATCCCGGAGCGCCCAGATGCGATCGCCCTCCACTGCGTCCGCCAGGACGCGCACGGACTCCACCTGCTCTCCACCCATGGACTTCACCGGGAAGCGCCAGCACTGCGCGACCTCGCCGACCTCGTCTGCATTCGAAGTGCTCACGTCCAGAGAGGTAGACCGGCGGGCGCGCCGCGCCTACTCGCATCCAGGGCCCGAGGGGAGGTGGCGGGCGACTCGCATTTGCCCGACGCGTTTCGACAAGGTGGGGTGGATCCGTGTAAATCCGAAGGGCATGGCCAGCGGACCCCAGGCAGAGCTCGGGCGAGAGGGCGCGGTCCGCGTCTTCGAGTACCGGTGCTGTCTGCAGAAGGGCGCGCCCGTCGAGCCGGAGCAGTTCACGTTCCCCGCCATCGCCATGGTGACCGACGGGGTCTTTGGCTTCCGCAGCGACAACGCGGACCAGCTGCTCAGCCGAGGCTCACTCCTTCTGGCGAACCCCGGGGCTCAGTACGAGATCTCCCACGACCATGAGGGCGGCGACCGGTGCCTCATCTTCCGGTTTGATCCGCAGGCGCTGGGGGAGGTGGCCTCCACCTTCGCGTCGTCGTCGCAGGAGCGCGTGTTCGCTCGCCCGGTGCTGCCGCCCATCCCTCGCGCGGATGCGCTCAGGAAGTTGGCGGAGCAGCGCCTTGCCGCGGGTGGGCCGGCGCTGGGGTTGGAGGAGCTGGGCCTGGCTCTTGCGGCGTGCGTGCTCAAGAGCTGCGGCGGCACGCCCAGGCGGTCGTCGGTTGCCCCCGCTGGAAGCCGCCGGGCGCGCGACACCGTTTACACCGCGGTCCAGCACCTGGAGCAGTCCTCCGGCGACGAGCTGCGCCTGACGGACCTCGCGCAGCGAACCGGGCTGAGCCCGTTCCATTTCCTGCGCCTCTTCAAGCGGGAGATGGGCGTCACGCCGTATCGGTTCCTGATGCAGAGCCGCCTGCGCCGCGCGATCCAGCTGCTCCGGGATACCGAGCTCCCTGTGACCGACATCGCCTTCGACGTCGGCTTCGGGGACCTGTCCAACTTCATCAACTTCTTCCGGAGAGAAGTGGGGTGTTCCCCGTCCCGCTTCCGGAAGGCGAAGCCAGATGAGTGGGCCGCCGCGCTGCGCCTGTCGCGGTCGGCGTGAGTTGGGCGGGGTGGGTTTGTGCTGAAGCTCATTGTGGGTGCGCTCCTCCAGGCTCGGCGGTGGCCGCGCTGGCCTCGGAGCGCGCCTGGACCCGGTGACTGTGCTGCGACGAGTGAGGTTTGGGCGGGCGCCGGCGCGTCCTCATCCGATCGCTGACAACTGCATCCCTGAGGAGACGGGACAGGCGAGTGTGCGTCGCACAGGCTTCGCCCACCTGGCTGTGCCCGCGCCAATCAAGAACTGCTCGTCTGGTTCGCCGGGTGCTGGCGGGTGTTCTGTCCCCTCCGACCGCAGGCTCGTAGGCAGGTGCGTCGCCCGTCCCGGGACGGGAAGCCGTTCCGTTGCAGAGTGCAAACGTTCGTCAGCGAGGCCGTCCCGGGACGGGAGGCTGTTCTCGCATCCGGTGGCGGCGGCGTGTCCGTGGGCAGTTCACACGTCCCGGGACGGGAAGCCGTTCCGTTTCCGAGCGCGAACGTGTGAGCGAGTGCCCAGCTTTCCCGGGGCGGGAGGTTCTTGTCGAGTCTGATTGCCGGTGCGTTCCCGCGGGTGATTCACACGTCCCGGGACGGGAGGCTCGGCACGGCTTCCGTCGGGGGCTGCGTGTGCGCATGTGCTGCAGCCGTCCCGGGACGGGAGCCCGCTGGCGTCTCGGGCGTCGGTGAGGTGCGCGCGGGTGGTGCAGCCGTCCCGGGACGGGAGGCTGCGGCTCCGTCCGACTGAGGTGGCGTCTGCGTTTGGGACTCGCCCGTTCCGGGACGGGAGGCTGTCGCTGCCTCCGACAACTGTGGCGCTTGCGTGTGGTGTTCCACCGTCCTGAGACGGGAAGAGCCCGCTTCCGAGCCTTCGTGCGCGGGTGCTTCCGCCGTCCCGGAACGAGCGGCCGCGACCTTGCGCCTCATGAAGTCCCGGCCATAGAGCTGCTCCGCGGCCAGAGCGTTGTGGGCTTTGCACAACAGCCTCATACCCTCCACTGAGTGCTCGCCGGTGCGGGCGAACCCGCTCGTGTGGTCCAGCTCCAGAAAGGCCCTCTCCGAGCATCGGCGTCCATCCGGGCCGACGTGCGTGCAGCGGAGGTCATCACGCTCAGCCAACGAGCGGCGGATGCTGTAGGGCGTGTGCCGTGAGGAGGTCTTTCGCTTCCGCCGTGGCGGCTCGGACTTGGACGGCTGGGTCTCGGCGTCAGCGATGGGTGCGGACGCCGACCTCGGCTTGGCGCCGATCCCGAACCGTTGCTTCTTGACCTTGGCGATGAGCAGGTCGAGCGCTTCTTCGAAGATGAAGGCGAGGCTGCCGTCCGGGCGCCGATGACGAAGGAGCGCCTGAGCCTCTTTCAGCTTGTCCTGGAGCGTCTCGCTGCCGGTGAACTCGATCTTGTACGCGTTCGGAGCGAGCGGCTTGACCCGGTCGATTCGCTTCGGAGGGCTGGCGAG
This sequence comes from Myxococcaceae bacterium, assembly GCA_044230055.1. Classification (GTDB taxonomy): domain Bacteria; phylum Myxococcota; class Myxococcia; order Myxococcales; family Myxococcaceae; genus JBGART01. The sequence goes on from JBGART010000056.1 coordinate 24,790, forward strand.
CGGCGGAGCGGAGGCGTGCGGCGCCGGCAGCTCGGGAGCAGGCGCGGGGGGCGTGAGGGGCGCTGCAAGAGAGACGGGCGCGGGGGAAGAGAACAGGTCGAGCGCGGGCGCCTCAGCTGCCGACGATTCAGGAGCACGGGGCGAGGGGAGCTTGCGGACGCAGTCGGGGACATCGGGCTGCGGATTGATGTGGGCGACGATGCCCTCAATCTCGCGCTTGGTCTTGCCCCAGGCGCGGGCGATGAGGTCGTCGCTGTTCTCCCGCTTGAAGTGCGGCGCGAGCAGGCGGAGCCCGGACAGGTGTAGACGACCCTCGCGGAGACCGGTGAGCAGCGCCGGGAAACTCTTCACGAGCCGGGCGACAGTCGTCACGTTGTACGTGACATCCTCGGAGAAGCCGAGCTCGCCCACGCAGTACGCGAACATCGTGGAGAAGGCCTGGTCGCGGTAGAGCCCACGAGCCTCCACCTCGGCGAGGTGGACGAGCAGCTCCGCGGTCAGCTCATTCGAGCGACGGACGACTTCCCGAGTGGAAACAAGCAGCGCACCGTTGTCGAGCAGCGAGAGATTGTTTGTCATGTATCATTCACTAACACGGTGTTTCACGAGGGCCGGACAGGCCCAGGGTGAAGAGCTCGAGGTCGATTCCAGCGAGCGCGCCGCCTCGCCTGCGTTCGAGCTTCTGAGCCCAATCACGGCGACAGAAACCCTGTCTCCGGCTGCGTCTGCTGACCACGCCGCCGACTCGTCCTGGATGCTGTCAAGCGGATTCCGGAGCGTGCTGTGAATTGTCGCAGCAGGCTCTGCGACAGGGGCGGGGCGGGGTGGGGCCACTGCCTGCGACGCGCGGCGAATCATACGAGCAGTTCTCGAGCAGCGGCAGCACAGCCAGAGAGGCGAAGGCAGTGCGACGCACACTGGCCCGTCCCGTCTCCCCAAGGATGCCTCTTGGCCTCCGAGGCAAGCTCAGGATCCGAGCTGGGCACCCGCACAGATCAAACGAGCAGTTCTCGAGTAGCGCGGGCACAGCCAGAGAGGCGAAGGCAGTGCGCCGCACACTTGCCCGTCCCGTCTCCCCAAGGACGCTTCTTGGCCTCCGAGGTGAGACAACCCGCGGGGAGCGACGACTACGCACCGCGCCGGCGCCGCAGCCGAGCCCCCAGCCCCATCAGCAGCAGCGCCGCGAGCGCCGCGCCATCCGGCCCCGCGCCGCAGCCGCACGACGTCCCGAAGTCGATTCCATCCGCGCAGGACACCTCGACGTCGTAGACCCGCTCATCGCTCCCGGCAGCCGTCTCCACGCGGATGCGGAGCTCATGGGCCCCGCGCTGAGCGGGCGTGGGGGTCCAGCTGACCGCGCCGGTGGCCGCCGCGACAGCGAACCCCTCCGGAGCACCCGGGGCGCTCCAGGAGAACGGCCCATCGCCCGCGGCGGCAAGCGCCCCGGCCTCGTACGGAGTGCCGCAGCTGGCAGTGGGGGCAAGTCGAGAGACAATCCGAGGAGGGACACCGGCGGGAGAGACGACCGTGGCAAACGTCCGGTCGGTACACGTGAGGCCCGCCTCGTCGACCACACGGAGGTGACCCCCGAACCGCCCTGCGTCGGCGTAGCCCTTGCCGACAATGGCGTCGCTGCTCTCCTCCCCATCGCCGAAGCTCCAGGCGACCTCCGCAATCTTCCCGCCCGGAGACGAGCCGAGGGCGGTCCAGGTGGCGGCGAGGGGCTTGAGCCCGGAGGGAGGGTCCACCGAGGCGGAGCACTCGGGAGGCTCCACCCCTTCGTCCGTCACCACCACCTCCACCTTGTCCACCGCGGTGAGGCCGGCCGCGTCAACGACGAGCAGCCCGACGTGATACCGCCCGGGCGAGAGCGTGACCGACGCCGTCGACGAGGTGGAGGTCGTCCCATCACCCAGGTCCCACAGATACCCCGCGAGCTTCGCGCTCCCCTCGGCGCAGTCGCACGACAAGTCCACCGTGAGCTCATTCCTCCCGCGCAGCGCAGACGCCACGATGCGAGCGGCGGGGGGCGAGTCACCCTTGGCGTTTCGGACGGAGACCGCGCGTGACGTCTGCGCGCTGGTCCCGAACGCGTCGAACGCGGTGAGACGCGGGCGATAGCCGCCCGGGAGCAGATACCGGTGCTGCAGGCTGTCACCCACGCCGGGCGAGCTGCCATCCCCGAGCGACCAGCGGAAGAGCATGGGCTGGGCAGAAACGTCCGCGGTCGAAGCCGTCGCATCCAGGTCCGACCGCAGAGGCGCGGGCCCCTCCGCGGGAGTCGCCATAAACGAAGCGGTCACCCCAGTCACAGCGCGGGCCACAACGCTGACGACGAACGTGAACCGGTCCTCACCGAGGCTGTTCTTCGCCGCCACGCAGAGCGTGACACTCCCAGGGGCTTCCGGAGTCCACCGGACGCCGCCGGTGAGCGCGTCCACCTGGAACGAAGCCGGCCCGCCGCACGCGCTGAACGCGATGACGGGCGCCCCCACCGCGCGGACCACGCCCAGCGCGTTGTACAGATACGGCTTCCCAACAGCCGCATGCAGGTTCGCGTCATGGAGCACCAGCGGCGAAGACGCGGCCACGACGAAGATCCCCAGCTGCTCCCCGCGGACCGTCGAACTGGACGCGTCCTGAGCCGAAAGCAAATGCGTGCCCGGCGTCGCGAAGGTCACTGCCCCGCTGAAGGACTTCTTCCCGAGGTCCACCACCGCAAAGGTCGTCGCCTGAGGCAGCACCGCCGCCGTGTCGCTTGAGCTGAAGCGGACCGTGCCCGTGTAGTCGAGAACCGGATGCCCGAAGCGGTCCACCGCGGCGACGCTGAAGTCCAGCGGCTTGCCGACCGCGGTGGGCGACGGGACGCCGGTGACCTGGAGCGCCGCGGCCGGACCTGCCTTCACCAGAATGTCCGTCTGCTTCGCAGCCATGGCCCCGTCCTTCACCTCCAGCTCCTGGACACCGAGCGTGGCCAGAGACGCGGAGAACGAACGAGAACCGCGGTCGCCAGAGACGAACGTGTACGCGCTGGGCAGCGCGGCCGCCGCGTCCGTCGAGGCGAACGTCACCGTCCCGGTGTACCCAGCGGCCACGTTCTCGAACGCATCTGCCGCCGTGACCACGAACGGCGCCGCGACGCCGGCCCGCGCGATCTCCGGGTAACCCGCCAGCTTCAACGCGACGGCGGGCCCGGCCTGGACGACTTGCGCCTGCGTCGCCACGCCAAGGCCGTTCGCCGCGGCGCTCAGCGTGGGCGTCCCGGCGACCGTATCGGTGAAATAAAACGTCGCCGAGCTGTTCCCCCCGCGCAACGTGACGGTGGTCACTTGCCCGCTGCACGACGCGTTGTTGAAGAACCGGCCCGCAGCGGACGACGAGCTCAGCGTCACCGATGCATCCGCGAGGGCGGTGGTCGTCCGCCCGCCGGAGTCCTGCACCTCCAGCGTCACCTGGCCCGAGCACTCACCCGCAGCGACGGTGACCGGGGCAGAGGAGACCTTCAGCCCTGCCGGCGGTCCCGCATGCGTCTTCGCAGTCTGATTGGCCGACAGCCCATTGACCGTCGCCGTGAGCGTGAACGTCCCCACCGTGGCGTCAAGGAACCGGAAGCTCGCGGTCGCGCTGCCGGCCGGCACGGGCACCGAGGTCACCGCCGAGCCGGTGCAAGCCGTATCCGACGCGAGGAAGAACCGGGTGCTCGTCAGGGAAGACGACGGGGCGAGCGACGCAGCGGCCGCATAGAACGTCGGATTGCCCGCCGCGTCCCTCAGCTGGACCGAGACAGGAGCGGAGCAGGAGCCCGCGTCGATGTCCTGCGACACGCTCGTCACCACCAGCGCCGTGGGCGGCCCGGCGGTGATGTTGAACACAGCGCTGCTCGCGCCGACCAGCGATGGGGCAGTGGCCGAGAGCGCATAGCCCACGCCCAGCTTGTCGAGCGTCAAGGCGGAGAACGTCGCGCGCCCAAGCGCCGCGGTGGCAGTCCCGCCCGTGAGCGTGGCGCCGCCAGGGTTGCTGCCCAGCGTGAGCGTGACCACGCCCGCGAAGGCCGTCGCCCGGTTGCCCTGAGCGTCCCAGGCCTCCACCTCCACCGACGGCGTCAGCGCCACGCCGATGCGCCCATCCGGCGGATGCACCGCGAAGTTCAGCCGCGTGGCGGCGCCAGCACCGATGTCGAAGCTGTTGCTCGTGGCCGACATCAAGCCGCTGGAAGTCGCCGTGAGCTGGTAGCCCGCGGCGGCGTAGTTGAGCGAGACGGCAGGGAACGTCGCCTTCCCGCCGACCGCTGCCAGGGCGCTGCCTCCGCTGAGCGTGGCGCCGGCCGGGTTCACCGCGAGCGCCAACGCCACGCTGGCGCTGGAGCTGGTGACGAGGTTGCCCATCACGTCCAGCACGGAGACCTCCACCGCGGGCGCCAGCGCCGCGCCTGCCTGCGCGTTGGAGGGTTGGTCCGTGAAGGCGAGCTGGAACGGCGCCGCGGGCGAGATGTTGAACGCGCCGCTGGTGACCCCCGTCAGCCCGGCAGACGTGGCTTGAACCGTGTAGCCGCTGCCAGCCTTGGCGATGGAGACCGTCGGAAAGCTGGCCACGCCGGAAGTGGCGCTGCCCGTCACAACGCCCGACAGCGTCGCGCCGGTTGGGTTGGACACGAAGGAGAGCGCGATGGGTGCGCTCGAGGAGGTGATGGTGTTGCCAAACGCGTCCTGCACAGCGACCTGGACGGTCGGCGCAAAGGCCAGGCCGGCGGTGCTGTTGGTGGGAGGCTGGAGGAACGCAAGTCGGTTCGGCGCCGCCGCGAGGATGCTGAACGCGCCGCTGAGGGCGCTGGTCAGCCCCCCGGAGGCGGCCTGGAGCATGTACCCGTTGCCCGCCTTGTTGAGCGACAGGTTGGAGAACGTGGCCACGCCGGAGCTGGCGGCCGCCGTCGTGGTGCCGGAGAGGACGGCGCTCCCCGGGTTCGTCGCGATGCCCAGGCTGATGCTGGCGGAGGAGGCCGTCACGACGTTGCTGAAGTCATCCATGACCGCCACCTGCACCGCGGGCGACAGCGAGATGCCGGCCCCGGTGGTGGACGGTTGCACGGTGAAGGACAGCTTCGACGGCGTGCCCGGGACCAGCGTGTAGACCTGGGTAACCGCGGCGTACCCCGTCGGCGACGCGGTGACCGTCACCGTGCCGGGGACCGTGTCCTTGAAATAGAAGGTCAAACTGCTCGCCGGAGCCGTCAGCGTCGCGCCGGCCGCGGGCGATGCACACGCCGGGTCCGTGAAAAAGGCCGTGGTGCCGGCCGAGCTGCTCAGCGCCACCGAGATGTTCCCGCCCATCGCCGCGGCGACGTTGCTCTCATCCTGCGCCTGGACGGTCATCGCCGTGCAGGCGCCCGCGCCCGCGGTGGGTGGCGCAGAAGTGAAGGCGAAGTGGGTAGGGCCCCACCGCACGTTGCCGGGGGTCAGCCCGCTGTAGTCCGAGTCCCGCGCCTCTCCCGCGAGCGCGCCGGTGGCCGCATCGAAGCGGATGTTCGCTGGGTTGAGGGCGCCGTTCACGCCCACCGCGCCGGAGACGGAGAGCTCATTGCCAAACGTGCACCCGGTGCTCACGGCAGGAGGCGACGAAGTCCCCAGCGTGAGCAGCGCGCCGCTGGCGGGAGGCCGGTGGAAGCTGCCGTAGTCGAGCGCCGTCACAGCGGCGCCCGCGGCGAGGTTCAGTCCCTGCGCGTTGGCGTAGTCGACGTCGAACCGACTGCCATTGAACCCACCGCTTACGGTCAGCGCGTAGCGGCCGGGCGTCACCAGGTCCGTGGACGTCACGCGCGCAGGCGTCCCGGAGACGCCCACCAGCTCCAGCGTGCCGCCGACCTGCAGCGTGGTGGCGGCGGAGAGCGCCAGCGTGGCGCCGGGCTCGATGTCCAGCGTGGTGCCCGCGCTGGTGCTGGAGGTGAGCGCAGACGCGTTGTCGATGCTCAGCGTCTTGCCCGGGGCCACCCTCAGCGTCCCGCCGGAGAGGTTCAGCGTCGCCTTGAGCAGCACCGTCTGCGTGGGGTTCGACGGTGAGAGCGTCTTCACCCCCGCGCCCGTCACGCCCACCGGCCCCAGGCCCGGCCCCGCGGCCTCCACCCGCACATCGTCGACGTAGTGAAAGTTCCCGGTGACCGAGGTGTAGCTGTGGAAACGGAAACGGAACGCCGGGTTGTTGTTGACGGCGGCGTCCAGCGCCGAGAGGTTGATGCTGTCGTTGGTATACGTGAACGTCCCGGCGACGGAGCGCGCGTTCTTCCACGTCGCGCCGCCGTCGGTGCTGTACTCCACGTCAAACACATAGGCCCCGGCCGTCGCGGAGGTCGCTCGGCCGAAGGTGAGCCAGAGGCTGGACTCGCCCGTGGTGTTCAAAGACCGGGTAAGCCAGCTGTTGTAGTAGCCGTTGCCCGCGCTCAGGTTGGCGACCTTGCTGCCCACGCCCGGTGGCGAGCTGACCACCTGGGGATCCGCGGGCGTCCCGTCAGACGTGGCCACCCAGCCGCCCGCAGCGAAGCCGCCGGATTCGAAGCCGTCCGCGAAGAGGAGCTTGCGCGAGCTCACGAAGTTGCCCGCGCCCGACAGGAGCGACGGCCCCGCGCTGGTGAGCGTCAGCGTGGCCTTCCCGAGGTCCAGCAGCGCGCCGCTGTTGATGTCACCGGCGACCGTGAGCCCGGTGCCCGCCACGTAGAACGGTGTGGACGAAGACAGGTTGCCGTTCACGTTGGTGGCGCCGCTGCCGCTGACGAAGGCGCCGCTGTTGCTTAAGGAGGCGACGGTGAGGTCCCCGGTGCCGCCGGTGAACACGCCCGAGTTGTTCAAGGCGCCGAAGCTCACCGGCCCGTTCCCCATCTCGAAGGTGCCGCCGTTGGTGAAGGTGCCCACCACCGACACCGCGCCGCCGGGGCCGCGGGAGATGAGCCCGGCGTTGTTCAGCGCGCCGGCGACGGTCAGCCCGGTGCCATTCAAGTCGAGGGCGGCGGAAGCGCTCGCGACCGTCAGGGCCGCGCCGACCGTGAGAGGCGTGGTGGCCTGAACGCGCGCGCTGCCGGAGAGCGAGAGGTTGTTCAGAGAGAGCGGCGACTCGTCCGCGGTGATGAGCACGTCGTCGAGGTAGACGCCGTCCCAAGGCGAGTAGTCGTTGCAGTTGTCCCAGCCGGAGTGGAAGCGGACGCGCACGGTGGCGGAGCCGACGGGCAGGGCCACCGTCTCCTGCACCCAGGCCGTCTGGAGCCCGGCGAACAGGCCGGCCGGGGCTGCGGGGACGGGGTTCGCGTTGCGAGTGCCACCGAGCGGGCAGTTGGTGCCGGAGGCCTTGGGAGCGCGCGCCCCGACGCTGGACGCATGCGGGGCGATGGTGCTCCACGACGTGCCGCCGTTCTCGCTGACCTGCACCGCGAAGCCATCGCTCGCGTTCGGGCCGGAGGCCTCCTCCAGGTTGATGCGATAGCGGTGGCGCCAACGCAGCGTCGCGGTGGTCTTCCCCGCGAGGCTGAAGAGGGGCGAAGTCAAGGCGGAGGAGCCTCGCGTGCTCTGCAGACCCTGCTGGTACCAGGCCCGGTAACCCGAGGCCGCGAACTGCTCCTGCACGCGCCAGACATTGGCGGTGCCGGAGACCGTGGACGAGGTCCAGAGCGAGGTGCCCGGCTCCGCGTCTTCCGTGAGTGTGCCGCCGCCTGAGGGCACCACCCGGCCCTTGGTCACCAGCACCGGCTTCGTCAAGCTGCCGCCGGTCAGATTCAGGGTGCCTGTCCCGGCGATGAAGTTGCCGCTGCCAACCGAGGCGTTGCCTCCGACATTGAGCGTCCCGCCGGAGGTCATGTTCAGCGTGCCGACGTCCAGCGACAGGTCCTGCGTCACGGTCAGGGTGTTGCCCGCGGTGAGCAACGTCCCCGAGACGAAGCGCAGGCTGTGGACGGTGGTGCTGGGAACATCCAGCGTGCAGGAGGAGGCGCCGGACGCGATGACCACCGTGGTCGTGGCGTCCGGGACGCCAATGGGCGTCCAGTTGTTCGCGTTGGACCAGCTCGTTGAGACGCTGCCCAGCCACTGCCGGAGGTTGGTGACCACCAGGCGGTCCGCGGGGACCACGGGAGAGCTCAACCCGCCGCTGGTCACCACCACGTCGTAGACACCGGCGACGGTGGCGGCGGAGACGTTCAGCTGAATCTGCGAGGCGCTCACATAGGTGACGGTGGCGGCGGTGGCCATCCCGCCGATGACCGGGACCAGTTGCACCGTGGTGCCCGTCTGCCCCCTGAACTGAGTTCCGCGCACCGTGACCAGGCCGCCGGTCCCCGCTGGCACGGAGCTGGGGGCGACATGGGTGACCGACGGGGCGGAGGGGGTGAAGTCGACGTAGAGCTGCGGCGGGTTCAGGTCCAGGATGCCGTGCACCTCGGCGTAGCCGGACGAGAGGTAGTCCGGGACGTGCACTCCGACCGTAAAGGTGCGCGTCGGCAGCGAGAGCGCGGCCTGCACGTCGCTGAGGGCCGGCCCCAGGAGCGCGGTGCCGGACTGCGTGCTGGGACTTCCGCCCCCAATCCAGCAATCACAGTTGAAGTCGGCATTCGTGACCGTGGCGTACTCCGCGTTGGCGCCGTGCGCGCCGTCGTTCCAGATTGCGCTCGCCGAGGCGGTCTCGATGTCCTTTGTCATCCGGGCGAAGTGGATGTTCCGGTTCGTGTTGTCGCCGCCCGCGCCGAAGAAGACGTTGAGGGAGACTGCGGTGACCGTGGCGCCCGCGTTCATGCCGCTCAAGTCGAACTTGAACGCCGTCTGGTAGTACTCATCGCTGCTTGTATCGAGCAGGCCCACCCGGAGCGCATCTGGCCCGAGGAGGAGCGGCTCAGGACTTCCGCCATCTGCGAGCAACACCTCCGACTCCGACAGCACCGACACCGAGTAGCGCCCGAACACCGTGGCAGGCGGGTCAATCGCCAGCGGGAAGGTCCGGTCCGGCGCGCGCAGCCACGCCTCGTCCACCTCGACGGCGAGCGTGCCCGCGTTCGCGTCCCACCGGTAGCGCGCCGCAACCGACCGGCGCTGGCCGGTGAGCTCGAAGGCGCGGGGCGCGGGGAGCTCGAACACGGCACCCTTGGGCCCCACCACCGAGAGCGCCTCTCCGTGCGGTTGGAGCTGCAGGCCCGGGTCGAGCGTCAGCACGCCCACCGCCGCCAGCGTCTTGCCCGCGCCGGACACCAGCGCGCTGTCCAGCGCATCCCGCCGCTCCAGCACCAGGTTGTGCTTCACGCCGCCGCGCAGGACGTGGAACTCCTCCACCGCGCCGGGCAGCGGATACCTTGCCACCGCAACCTCCGCTTGAAGCGGCGCTGAAGCCCCCGCCTGCTTCCATGCGGGACGCCAGCTGAACCCGGCGCCACTCTCTCGGTCCTCGAAGCGGACGCCCTGGCGGCGGGAGAGGGTGCTGGGAAACCGCGCAACGAGCAGGTTGTGCTTGGCCACCACGCCGTCGGCCGCCGGGTCGAGCACCGGGGAGATGTCCTGCCATTGCCCGCTCTCATCGCGGAAGGCGCGCGGCCCGGGCGTGACGACGGCGGTGAGCGTCCCATCGTCCCGGTGCAGCAGCCGCGTGGTGGGGCTGACCCGTTCGTCCAGGACCACCCGCGCGCGGGAGACATCCGCCACCTCGCGCGTCACGTCGGTGATGGGAGCGGGCCGGTCGCAGGCGCTGCCCAGGACGACAAGGAGCGAGGCGCACAGCCCCGCGCGGACCACGGTCATAGAGACCCCCGAGTGTTCAATTATGGAGGCCGGCTGCGGGCGCCTTCCCCGCGCGGAAGGACGCCGTCCTGTGTGCGCTGCGCACGTCGGCCCACCGCTCCCTTCGGCGGCGTCCAGCGGCTCCGCGCCACGCGCAAGGTGCGAAGGGGGGCCTCGCAAGGCGCCACGGCGTGGCCCCTATGATGAAGACCTGCCGTCTCCCGGGGGTGTGGGCGCGCTTGCTTCTCGCACTGGCCATCGCCGCCGCGGTTTGCGCCGCCGCGCCCGTGGAGGCGCCCGTGAGCGGCCGCCTCTCCCTCTCCGCGGGCGCCGCGCTGCGCGACTCCCGCCAGGACGACGGCGCCTTGCCGGTGCGCTTCAGTGGGTTCGCGCCGACTCACCTGTCGCTCTCCCTGGCCTACTTCATCGGCCACACCCCGCTGGGCTTTACCGTCGACGGCGGCGGTGAGTGGTTCCGGGCGACGGGGAAGGACCTCAAGGGCAACGCGGTGCAGGTGGGCGAGAGCGCGCTGCGGCTCGGCGCCGCGGCGGTGGGGCGCTTCAAGCTGGGACGCGGGCTGACCATCGAAGCGCAGCTCGGCTACGCGTTCGGCCAGTTGCCGGCGCTGGACGCCTCCTCGGGCACCGCGGTGGTGGCGGCGAAGGTGAGCCACCACGGGCCGATGATCGCCGCGCTCTTCGCGTACGACGGCGGCGGGCTGCTGGCGGCGTCAGTGCGCGGCCGTGCGGCGCCCTTCGCGGTGGACGCCAGCGCGCCGTCCGGGAAGCTCGCGCTCGGGCAGTACGGCGCCGGCGCGGAGGTGGCGGTGGGCCGCTTCTCCCTGGGCGCGTTCAAGGTCTCTCCGCTGGTCGACTACGAGCTCTCCATCACGCAGGCGGGGCGCGACCGTTTCGGCCTGACGTTCATCGCGCACCGCTTCGGGCTGGGGCTGCGCGCGGTGCTGCCGGGCCCGGAGCTTCCTGCCGAGCCCACCCCGCCGCCGAGCGGCCCCGGCGTCATCCGCGGGCGCGTCCTGCTCTCGGATGGAAAGAGCCCGGGCGCCGGCGCGACCGTGGAGGTGGTGGGCGGGGGGCGGCTCACCGCGGACGCAGACGGCGCGTTCGAAGTCCCCGCGACCGGCCCCGGCAAAGTCACCCTGCGCGCCACCGCGACCGGCTACACCGCGGCGACGCAGGAGCTGGACGTCCCGCCCGGAGGGGAGGCGGTCGCCTCGCTCGTGCTGCAGCGGCCCACCGGCCCTGGCAGCGTCCGCGGCGTGGCCCGCATCACGAATCCCAAGGGGCCCGCGGCCAATGTCCCCATCGAGGTGGGCGGCCGCGTGTTCCGCACCGGCGCGGATGGCGCATTTGTGTTGACGGACGTCGGCCCGGGCCCCGTGAAGGTCGTCGTCAAGGCGCCAGGGTTCCAGCCGCTGGAGGAGCTCGTCTCCGTCCCGCCGGGCGCAGAGGCCACGCTGGAGCTCGCGCTCACCAAGCTGGGCCAGAAGTCGCTGGCCACCTTGCGCGGCCTGGTGCGCTCCACGCGCGGCGCGCCGGTGCCCGCGCTGGTCAAGGTGCGCGAGGCCGCTGCCAACACGCGCGCTGGCGCGGACGGCCGGTTCCTCATCCGCCTCCCGGGTGGCAAGTACACCGTCGTCATCGAGGCCAAGGGGTACGTGACCCAGACCAAGAGCGTGGACGTGGGCGACGGGGACCAGGCCATCTTCCACTGCGACCTGGAGCCCGGCGAGCGATGAGCCCGTCCCGGCACGCGCTGCTGCGGAGCGCCGTCGCCCTGGGGCTCGCCCTCGCTGCGTGCGACTCGGAGAGCGCCACCGATGCGGGGACGCCGCTGGGGCAGCTGGTCTCCACCACCGGCACCGTCACGCTCACGCGCGGGGGCCAGGCGCCGCAGCCCGCCTCGCCCGGGCCGCTGCTCGCCGGAGACCTCGTCAAGACCGGCCCGGCCAGCTCCGCGCTCTTGCGGTCGGCGGACGGCCGGGAGCTGGAGCTGGGGGAGAAGGCGGAGTTCCGGGTGGACCTGCGGCTGGGCAAGCTGACCGTGTCGCTGCAGGCCGGCGTCATCTCCATCGTCGGCGGCACCGGGGAGTCCGGGAGGAAGATGAGCCTCGCCCTCCTCACGCCCTTCGGCGAGACGGAGCTCGCGCCTGGGACGAAGGCGAAGGTGTCCGTCGAGTCCGGCGGGCTCGGCGTGGACGTGGCGATGGGCACCATCACGCTGGTGACCGAGGACGGCGGCGCGCGCACCGCGGAGGCCGGGCAGCGCTTGAACCTCAAGATGGGCTCCATCGAGGTCCTGGACATTGTGGAGCCCGCACCGCTGGAGCCCCCGCCGCCGGGCGCGCCGCTCGTCGTCCGCCTGGCCGCAGAGGCGGGCGCGCCGCTGCTCAAGAAGAAGGGCGCGCCGCGCTTCGTCGCCGCGCCGAAGGAGCTCGAAGCGCTGGCGGAGGGGACGCAGTTCCGCGTGCCGGGGACGGCGCGAGCGCGTGTGGAAGCAGAGGGCCTGCGCGTCCGGCTCTCCGGCGCGGAGGGCAGCTTCGAGAGCAGCGAGCGGGAGGGCGCGCGGCGGCGCTACCGGCTGAAGCTGCCTTCAGGCTCCGCCCACGCGATGTTCGAGCCGGGGGAGACGACGCTCTTGCTCGCCGGCAAGCGCAAGGAGCTGGAGCTCAAGGCGAGCGGCGAAGCAGCGGCGACGGTGGTGCAGACGCCGAAGGGCCCGCGGCTGGAGGTGCTCGCCGGCGAGGTGGAGGTGGTGTCGGGCGGGCAATCCAAGACCGTGAAGGCCGGCGAAGCGGCGCAGGTGACCGCCAGCGGCGTAGAGGTGAAGCCGCGTCCCGCGCCGTCGCTGGTGCTGCCGCTGGACCGAAAAATCGCCGTGCAGTCGCAGCCGCTGGGTGAGGTGGGCCTGTCGCTCCCGGCGGCGCCGGACGCGCGGGTGGAGGTGGCCAGCGACGCGGCGTTCGAGCAGCTGGTCTTGGCATCGAAGGTGGGCGGGCCGTACGTGGTGGTGCCGGCGCCAGCCGCGGGCTCGCTCTTCTGGCGGATCGTCGACGCTACGGGCAATCCGCTTCACAAGGGGCAGGCGAAGTTCGAAGCGGAGCGCCTGCGCGTGGGCGGGGACACTCCAAAGAGCGACGTGGCGGAGACCGGCCTCAAGTCCACCGTCTTCTTCCAGAGCGCGCTGCCCACGCTGACGTTCACCTTCCCCGCCCGCGAAGGCGCGCAGCGCTACCGGATGAAGGTGTTCAAGGCGGCGAACCTGAACGCGCCGGTGGTGGAGCGGGACCTGAGCGAGCCGCGCGGCACGGTGGAGGCGGGTACGCTCACCGAGGGCGAGTACGTCTGGTACGCGGCGCCGCTGGATGCCGCGGGGAACGAGCAGGCCGGCGGCCGGATGAACAAGCTGGAGATTGTCTACGACAACTCGCTCACCACGCTGGTCATCCAGCGCCCGCGTCCGGGGGAGAAGGCGGGCCCGGGCGGGACCGCGGCCAGCGGCGTGGCGCCCCTGCGCACGAAGCTCTTCGTCAACGGGAAGGTGGCGCCGACGGATGAGAAGGGCCGCTTCTCTGTGCAGGTGCCGCGGGGCGAGCGGAGCCTGGTCTTCCGCCTGGTGGAGCCCGACGGCGACGAGCGCTTCTGGGTGCGTCGTCTGAGGTAGGGAAGCCGCGCCCTCAGGCCGACGTGGCGAGCCGCGCGAGGAAGGCCTGTGGGCTGTAGAAGGACAGGCGCGCCGCCCCGAGCGAGAGCGCGGCGCCGGAGGCGAGCGGGGCCTTGGCGTTCACCGCCAGTGGCGAGCCGTTCAGCAGCACGGGTTTCTCCCCGGACATCGGCAGCACCAGCCAGCCGGGGCCGTCGGGGTAGAGGAGCAGCTGCTCGCGCGACACGGTGGCGTCGTTGATGGCGATGTCGTTCTTGCTATCCCGGCCAACGCTCAGCGCTTCCTTGTTGGCGGGGATCTTCAGTTCGAAGCACAGCGCGTCACCGCCCTGCGGTTGTGCGGGCGTGTGGCGGTTGGGCACCGTGGTGGCCGCGTTCGCCTGCGGCCCGGGGACGTGCCAGTTGCCGGGCTCCCACACCAGCCAGGACCCCGGGTGCTTGGCCGCAAACCCCTGCTTGAGCAGCAGTGACCTCGCGTAGAGGAACGACATCAGGTACGAGAGGATCATCTGTGCGGGAGCGAACTGTGGGCGCGGGGGGAAGTCAACAGCAGCGATGCTAGGCTAGCGCCCCGTGGAGCTGAGCGCGCGCGTTCTTCCCCAGGCGATCCCGGGCTTCAACTCGCTCAAGCTCGTGGGCGAGGGTGCCGCCAGCGACAGCGTCCTGGCCACCTCCGAGAAGACCCGCGCGCCGGTTCACCTTGACGTCCTCCGCCCGGAGGCGCTCTCCGACGCCCGCGCCGTCCAGCACTTCGTGGAGACCGCGAAGAAGTGCCTGGAGCTCTCTCACCCGAACCTGGTGCGCCACGTCGCGGTGGACCGGATGCCGGACGGGCGGTGGTTCCTCGCGACGGAGACCGGCGAGGGGCAGACGCTGGCGGCGCTGCTGGCGCGCCGGCCGCTGGCCCCCGAAGAGCTGGAACAGCTGGTGACGCCGCTCTGTGCGGCGCTCGACTACCTGCACACGCACGGGCTGCTGCACGGAGACCTCCGGCCGGAGAACGTGCTGCTCACCCAGGACGGCGCCACGCTGGTGCCGCGCCTGACCGGGTTCGCGCTCTCCGCGCTCAATGGGCCGCGCCCCGGCGCGGACTACGCCGCCCCGGAGCGGATTCGCGGGCAGATGGTCACGCCGCGGTCGGACCTCTATTCGCTGGGCGCGCTGTTGCACACGTGCCTCACGGGCAAGCCGCCGTTCACTGGGCGGAGCGCGGAGGAGGTGTTCCGGATGCACCTGGAGGCGCCGCCGCCGCCGCTGCCTGGCGCCTCCGCGCACCTGACCGACGTGCTGCACCGCTGTCTGGCGAAGGATCCGGTGGAGCGCTACGCCACGGCCAGCGAAGTGGCCAACACGCTGAACCGCTTCAACGGAACCCTGGTGCCTCCGTCGTCGCGGCAGTCGTCGCCCGGCGAGCCGCTGCCGCCGACGTCGCCCGCGCGTGGGATGGAGGCCGAGGGCGATGTCCTCGGCAGCTATCAGCTGGTGCGCTTGCTGGGCGAAGGCTCCATGGGGCGCGTGTTCCAGGCGCGCCACACGTTGCTGGGCCGGCAGGTGGCGATCAAGATTCTCCGGCCCGAGCAGTACCGGAACTCGGACCTCATCCAGCGCTTCTTCCAGGAGGCGCGCACGGTCAATCAGATCAACCACGAGCACATCGTGGAGATCTTCGACTTCGTGCAGGAGCCCGGCGCGGACGGCCCACGGTCGGTCTACTGCGTGATGGAGCTCCTCGGCGGGACCAGCCTGTCGAAGCTGCTCGCCACCGGGCCGCTGGGCATCCAGCGGAGCCTGAACATCGTGCGCCAGCTCTGTGAGGCGCTCGCCGCCGCACACAAGGTCGGCGTGGTGCACCGCGATGTGAAGCCGGACAACATCTTCATCATCGAGCGCGCTGGGCAGCGCGATTACGTGAAGGTCCTGGACTTCGGCGTGGCGAAGCTGCTCTCGCCGCTGGGTGAAGCTCCGGTCATCTCCACGATGGACGGCGCGATCATCGGCACGCCGACGTGCATGTCGCCGGAGCAGGCCGCGGGGCTGGCGGTGGACCATCGCTCCGACATTTGGGCCGTGGGCGTCATCCTCTACGAAGCGCTCACCGGCCGGCTGCCGTTCGACGCGCAGACGTTTGGCGCGTTGGCGGCGCAGATCATTACGAAGCCGCCGCCGCCGATGCCCGCCGCCGCGCCGGGTGGAGACCGGATTCCGCCCGCGCTCACGGCGTTGGTGCTGCGGTGTCTGGAGAAGGATCCCGTCGCGCGGCCCCAGTCAATGCTGGAGCTGCGGGATGGGCTGCTCGCGGCGTGTGCTCCCACGGTGGTGGTGGCGCCTGCGGTGGCCGCTGCGCCGCGGCCAGTGTCCGCGCCGCGCCCGGTGGTGGAGAAGCCCCGGAGCAGCCGTGCGGGGCTGGTGGTGGTGGCTGCGCTGGTTGCCCTCGGCGGGGCGGGCGCGTTCGTGTGGTTCAAGCGTCCCTTCGCTGCGCAGGTCGTCCCGCCGACGCCGGTGGCTGTGGTCGCCCCCATCGTCGCGCCCACGCCCACGCCGGTGGAGCCTGCGCCGGTGAAGCCAGAGCCAGACCCGGAGCCTGCGCCGGTGAAGCCTGCGGTGGCGAAGGTGCCCGTGCGTCCCGCAGGGCCGCTGACGATGAAGGAGATCGCCGCGGTGATGTCCCGCTCTCAAGGGGATATTTTCCGGTGCTTCGAGCGCCACCGTACGCAACTCACGCAGGCGGATGGTCAGGTGCTCATCACGTTGAGCATTGACCCTCCGGGCGCGGTGAACGCGGCGCGCGTGTCGACGCCAGGGCTCGCGGCCACGCCGCTCGCGGATTGCATTGTGAAGGAGGCCCGGAGGCTGCGCTTTCCGAAGCACACCGGGCCTCCGGTCACGATCAACGTCCCCTTCGCGTACAAGGTCGAGTAGCGGCCGTGCGGGGAGTGCACCGCTCCATCCGACGCGCCGTGCTCAATCCGTGGTCAGGGTCTTCCTGCGATGGAACCCTGGCCCTGTCCCGGCTCCTCGAGGCCCACTGCAGTGAAGCTCAGCCTTGCCGCTGGGAAGCGGTCGCCCAAGGCCTACGCTCCGCAGCACGCGTGCGCGCGGCTCGGCAGTGCCTCACTCGCTGATGGCGTTTGACCCATCGGTGCTCTGCACAGATCCCCGCAGGCACTGCCCTTGAGCAGGCTCACCACGAGGCAGGCGCTACACACCTCGCTCCATCCGAAGCCTCTGCGTCAGAAGAGCACGCCAAGCGTCGCCCCTGCGCTGACCACGCCGCGGACCTGGACGCCCACATGGCCGCCAGCGTCGACATGTCCACCCGCCCCGACGTGGGGCGTCACCTCCACGCGGCACGCGATGGGCAGGCGATAGCCGGAGGTGAGCGTCCCGGCCACGCCCCAGGACGCGCTCGTTGCGCCGCTGCCGGCGCTGACCTCGGTCCTCGAGACATCTGCACGGAGCCCCACATACGGACCGCCGACGGCGCACGCGCGCAGCGGGCTCCACGGGCTGCGCGTCAGAATCCACACCCGTCCCTCGACCCCTGCGGCGAGATGCAGCGAGCGGAAGTCTCCGCCGGCGAGCGTGCGGAAGCTCAACCCGACCAGCGCGCTCGCTCTGGGGTGCAGCAGACGCTCGTACTGCGCCGCGTAGGTTCCGGCGAGGAGTGAGGTGATGGAGAACGAAACGGCATTTCTCGGCATCGCCGGCCCCTGTTCGGCCGCTACCTCCGGCGTCGGCTCCGCGCGCGCCACTGCGGCCAGCAGCACCAGCGCTGCCACGCGACTCATGGCGGCGCCCCCAGCGTTCGAACGAGGAAGTCGGAGATGGCCAGATAGCTCTCAGGGAGCTCCGTGGAGAGCTCCAGCTCCACCTCGCTCCCGCCCTGCGAGGCGTTCAACACATGGCCGGCGCTGTGGAGGGTGAGCAGCTCCGCAGGCGTGCCGGCCTCGGTCAGCCGCGCCTTCATCAGGGACGCTTGCTCCGCCGAAACGAACAGGTCCGCCGTCCCGTGCACGAGCAGGAACGGCGCGTTTCCCTCTCCAGCAACGTGGTTCACGGGTGAGGCCTCGGCGTAGCGCTCGGCCAGCTCCGTGCGGCCTCCCCCGAGAAAGTCGCGCAGGGCGGGGACGTCTGGCAGCGAGGAAAGGTCGTAGACGCCGGCACCGGCGACCACCGCGTTGGCCGGTGCCGTGTTTCCCGCCGCGCAATCCGGTGCGTGCGGGGAGGGGCGATCGCCTAAGCCCAGCAGGGCGGCCAGGTGCCCTCCGGCCGAATACCCGAAGACCGCCACGCGCGACGGATCCATCCCAAGCTCCTCCGAGCGGGAACGGAAGTACGCCAGCGCGCACCAGGCGTCCTGAATGGCCGCCGGATACGGTGCCCCGGGCGCCAGCCGGTAGTCCATGTTCGCAGTCACGTAGCCTCCGCGCGCGAAGCGGGTGGCCGGCTGACCGAAGTGCTCCTTCTGGCTCGTGATCCACGCCCCGCCGTGGATGAAGAGGATTCCGGGGCGAGGTGAGGCCGCGGAGGCGAAGGGGCGATACAGGTCCAGCCGCGCAGCGGGGTAGCGGTCGTCGTAGGAGACGTTGAAGTCCACCGCGAGGTCGGTGCAGGCCGACACCGCGCAAACCAGTCCCCCCAGGATTGCCAAGCGCACGCCGCTATAGACACAGCAGCGCGGAAAGACGCAAACCCCGCACGGTCGGAGCGCCCGCGCCTGTCATGTGAGTGCAGGACCTCTCCGTCCCCGGCGCACGCCGGGCAACCTCTTGGAGTCGCAGATGAAATCCGCAATGGCCGTCCTCTTCGCACCCCTTGTTCTCGCCGCGTGTGGCGGTGGGCCGGCGCCTGCCGACGACGACATGATCTCCGCCGAGGAGGCCGAGGTCGTGGCGCAAGTTGAGAGCGGGATGGCAGACAGCAATCAGCTGGCGAAGTTTGGTTACAAGCACTTCCCGGCGGGGCATTCGTATTTTGCCGACACCGCGGTCAGCAACCCCAACAACACGGTGCTCTTCCTCTCGAACCGGCCCGGTGGCTGCGGCCGCTTTCAGCAGGGGAAGTTGAGCAAGAACAGCGAGGAGCTGGGCGGAGAGGTGGGGTACGCGGGCAACGCGCCCTCGCAGCCGGACAACGCCTACGCGAAGCCCATCAACCCCGGCTACTACGAGGGCATTCGTCACGACGCCATCGCCACGGCCACAGGCCGTTGGGTGTGGGCCGGCTATCTCAAGCGGGATGCATCCTGCCAGCCGGTCATCAACGAGCCGGTGAGCGCAAAGAACGGAGGCGGCTACTTCTTCACCAAGGCGGCCGTGAAGACGGGGGGCGAGATCAAGGGCGTGTTCATCCTCCGCTTCGGCGCGCAGGGTCAGTACAAGTTCTACGGCGCGTTCGACGCGGAGCGCTGCGAGCTGGATCCACTTACCCTCCCCGAAGAGCTTGGCTGCGAATAACAGTGCGGAAGGACTCGCACTGGAACGCCGTCGTGCCTGAGCCTGGGCCGGTTCGTCCCAGCTCGGGCGCCGATGCTACGGTCCGCCGCCCGTAATGAAGTCAGTCGATGAGATGCAGGTGGCACCTGAGCGCGCGCTGTTCGAAGGCGCAGCGCTCGGCCGCTACATCCTCATCGCGCCGCTTGGAGCAGGCGGTCGCGTCTTCTTTGCGTACGACCCTGCGCTGGACCTGGCTGAGCGCGAGAGGCAGCGGACGGGTGGCCGGAGATGACCTCGCGCGTGGAGATGCTTCTGCACCGTGCCGAGGCCGCCTCCCCCGAGCTGGAGCGCGAGCTGGTGGCGCTCCTGGCGGGCGTACGCCTCTGGCTCCCCGAGGTGCGCTTCGAGGATGAGGCGCTGCTGCGGTTCTGGGGCGAGCGTCTCCCCGACGGCGAGCCGCCGGAGGCCGCTCTCGCCCGATTGCACGTGCGGGACCTGGCCCTGGTGCACGCCTGCCTCCAAGGGGAGCGCGCCGCGTTGGAGCACCTCGATCGCCAGGTGCTGGCGCTCCTGCCCAGAGGGCTGCAGCGCTCCGGCCTCACGGCGGCGCTGGCTGACGAGGCGGTGCAGCGCACCCGCGAGCGATTGCTGCTGGGCGGGGAGGGCGCGGCGCCGAAGCTGGCCAGCTACCTCGGGCAGGGTCCGCTCATCGGCTGGCTGCGGGTGGTGGCGCTGCGCGCGGCGCAGAACCTCCGAGCGGAGCGCGAGCGTGCGTCGGCCCTCTCGGAGAGCGACGAGGCGCGGTTGGAGGCGGAGGCGGCGAGCGTCGACCTGGAGCTCGAGTGCATGCGGGCGCGGTACCGCGAGGCGTTCCAGGAGGCCATCCGGGAAGCGCTGGCTTCCCTCGACGCGCAGGAGCGGAACCTGCTCCGGTACGCCTTCGTCGATGGGCTCCCGGCGGAACGGATTGCCCCGCTCTATCGCGTGCACCGCACCACGTTGAGCCGGTGGCTGGACAAGGCTCGCGAGCGCGTGGTGGAGGCGGCCCGCTCGGCGCTGCAGCGGCGCCTGCGCCTCACGGGCTCGGAGCTGCAGAGCGCGTTGGGGCTCCTGCGCAGCGACGCGTTGGTCAGCATCACCCGGGCGCTGCGAGCGGGCGCGCCCTCTGCAGAGACCGGAGTGCCCTGAAGATGACCTGTCTGGATGAGAACCTGGCGCTGGCGCTGGCCAGCGGCGCCCCAGTCGCCCGGCGCGCGGAGCTGGAAGCGCACCTGGACGCCTGCCCGGCCTGTCGTCGGCTGGTGGCGGAGGTGGCGCGAGGCGCCAGCCGCCCGCCGTCGACTTCGGGCCTGAACACCGGATCCGGCGCGCAGGCCGCGGCGCTCCCGGCCGCTTTGCCCGCGGGTTCGGCGCTGGGACGGTACCTGCTCATCGAGTGGCTTGGCGCCGGCGGGATGGGGCGCGTCTTCTCCGCGTACGATCCCGCGCTGGACCGCAAGGTGGCGGTGAAGCTGGTGCGCCCCGGCAGCGGAGACGCAGCCCGCGCACAGGCGCTGCTCTCCCGCGAGGCCAAGGCGATTGCCCGCCTCATCCACCCGCACGTGCTCACCGTGCACGACGTGGGGATGTTCGGTGAGGACCTCTTCATCGCCATGGAGTACGCGCCCGGCGGCAGCCTGAGGGACTGGCTGCGGAAGGAGCCGCGTCGCTGGTCGGACACGCTCTCGCTCTTCCTCCAAGCTGGGCAGGGGCTGGCCGCCGCGCACCAGGCGGGGCTGGTCCACCGCGACTTCAAGCCGGACAACGTGCTGCTCGGCGCGGACGGCCGGGCGCGCGTGATGGACTTCGGGCTGGCCCAGCTGCAGGAGGAGCGGGAGGCGCCACCCGCCAGCGCCGCGGAGCTGGGTGGAACGCTGGCGTACATGGCGCCGGAGGCGCTCCGCGGCGAGCGCGTGGACGCACGCTCCGACCAGTACAGCTTCTGCGTCTCTCTCTATGAGGCGCTCTACGGCCAGCTCCCGTCCGCGGGCGATTCTTCCTCGCGCGTGCCCTCCTGGTTGCGGCGCGTGGTGATGCGCGGTCTGGCAACCTCGCCGGAGGAGCGCTTCCCCACGATGGAAGCGCTGCTCAACGCGCTCTCGCGCGGGCGCGGCCTCACCCGCCGGCGCGTGCTCTCGCTCGCCGCCGCGGCGCTCTGCGTGATGGCGGCGGGCGCGGGCGCACGTGCGTGGCTGCGCAGGCCGGCGGCGCTCTGCGCAGCGGAGGCCACGCACTGGACGGAGGGTGTCTGGGACGCTCCAAGCCAGCAGCGCGTCCGTGCGGCGTTCCTCGCGTCCGGCAAGCCGCAGGCGAAGCGGATGCTGGAGCTTGTCACCCGGGAGATCACGGCCTACGCCTCCGGTTGGAAAGAGGCGCGGCAAGCGACCTGTTTGCTGAGCCACTCCTCGACGCCGGCCGTCGTTCAGGACGCGCGCGTGCGCAGCGACTGTTTGGACGGGCGTCGCGCCGAGCTCAGGTCCGCCGTGCGGCTGCTCGCGGACGGCGCTCCCGTCGACCGCGCGGCGAAGCTCGTGGGCGGGCTCTCGTCGCTGGAGGATTGCGAGACCGCTGAGCGGGAGTGGAACACCCGGCGGCTGCCGGCTGAACCGGAGCTCCGGAGGAAGGCCGCCGCCGTTGTCCTGCAGCTCTCCGAGCTCATTCCCTACCTCTACGCCAACCGGGCGAAGGAGGGCATCCCGCTGGCCGAGCGCGCGCTGGCCGAGGCGCGATCGCTGAAGCTCCGGGCGCTGGAGGCGGAGGCGCTCCTGGTGCTGGCGGACCTTCAGGAAGGCATGGCGCCCGAGAAGGTGGAGAAGCTCCTGGAGGAGGCGGTGTGGCTCGCCGAGGCCAGCCGCCACGATGAGGTGGCCGCGAGGGCGTGGACCTCGCTGCTCATCGTCGTCGGCGTGAACCGCGGAGACTTCGAACGGGCCAAGGCGCTCGAGGCGCGCGCGACCGCGGCGGTCGAACGGATCACCTACCGTGGGGCCTGGGGCGCGAGGGGAAAGCTGGCGCTGGTGCAAGGCTCCCTTGCGATGTACAGCGGGCGGCCGGCGCAGGCGCTGGAGCACTACCGGCGCGCGCTGGCGATTGTCGACTCCTCGCCCCATCCGCCCGCGCTGGACCGTGCGACCGCGCTGTTCGACATCTCGAACGTGCTGGTGGAGGTGGGGAAAGTCGAGGAGGCCAAGGCGCCCGCGCTGGAGGCGCTGGCCATCGCCCAGCGTGAGCTCGGCCCGGACAGCCCGACGACGGCGATGATGGAGGGCTGGATTGGCCAGCTGGAGCTGGACGAGGGAGAGCTCTCCCAGGCCATCTCACGCCTGGAGGAGGCCCGGCGCGTTCAGGAGCAAGGGCCGGACGCGATGGGGCTGGCCGTGACGGTGCTGACACTGGCCAACGCCTACCGCAAGGCAGAGCGGTTCGACGAGGCGCGGGCGCTGTACGACCGCGGAGACGCGATGCTCGTCAAGGCCACAGGGCCGGACAATCCGCAGCGCTACATGACCTACGAGCACCTCGGCCTTTTGGCCTCTGCGCAGAAGCAATACCCGGAGGCCATCGCCCATCTTCAGCGCGCGCTCAGCCTGGCAAAGACGCCCGACGGCAGTGTGCACCCGAAGCGGGTGGGACTGCTGGCGGAGCTTGGGGAGGTGCACCTCAAGGCCGGCGCCCCGCTGCGCGCACTGCCGCCGCTGGAGGAGGCCGTTCGGCTGGGTCCGCAGGTGCCTACCGAGCCGCAGGCAAAGGCGCTCGCCCGGTTCCTGCTGGGCCGCGCGCTCTGGGAGTCCCGGCGCGACCGGCCGCGGGGGATGCGACTGGTCGAAGAAGCGCAGGAGTTGGCCGCGCCGCTGGGCGGTGGCGCAGGGAAAGAGCTGCGCGCGGAGCTCCAGGCGTGGCGCTCCAAGAGCCAGCCGCGCACCGCGGCAGCCACGCCCTGAATCTGCACCTGTCAGGTATGTTCGGGGTGTTGTCTGAAGAGCGACCTATGCGCATCGGAATATTTGGGTCAGACGCGGATCCGCAGTGCCACGCGATCGCGCGGGAGGCGAAGACGCTGGGCGCGGACAACGTGCTCATCGACTCGCAGGCCTTTGAGAAGGGCTACCCGCTCCGCTTCGAAGGCACCTCTGCCTACTACCGCGATCAGTGCCTGGATGACGTGACGGGCTACTACCTGCGCTTCATTCCCGCGCCGTACGCGCCGGCGGTGGAGAAGGACGGGGAGGTGGTGCTGCACCGCGAGTGGTTCGAGCGGTACATGCACAGCCGAGAGCGCGCCACGTACCACCTCGGCTGGCTGCTGAAGCTGCAGCACGACGGCATCCCGCTGGTGAACCCGCCGCACGCCGGCACGGTGTTGCAATACAAGCCCTACCAACTGCACGTGCTGGAGCGGCTCGGCGCCTCCATCCCCCGCACACTCATCACCAATGACCCCGCCGCGGTGCGCAGGTTTCATCAGCAAGTGAAGGAGGTCATCTACAAGCCGGTGACCGGCGGCGCCATCACGCGGATGCTGGACGAAGAGGCGCTCTCGCGGTTGGACCTCATCCAGCAGGCGCCGGTCATCTTCCAGTCGGTGGCCCGCGGTGATGACCTGCGCGTGATGCTGGTGGGCGACACGATTGTCTCCAGCGTGGCCATCGAGACGCCGGAGCAGCAGCTCGACTTCCGCGCGGACAGCGCCTACAGCTCCGGCGCCGCGACGTACCGGGAGGTGCCGCTGCCCGCGCACGTGGAGGAGCTCTGCCGCAAGGCCGCGCGCGCTTGTGGGCTCCGCTTCGCCGGCATCGACATCAAGCACGTCCCCGGCACCGACGAGTGGGTGTTCCTGGAGCTCAACAGCTCTCCCATCTACCTCGACGTGGAGCGCAAGCTGGGCCACCCCATCAGCCGCGCCGTGGCGCAGGCGGCCCTCGGCCTGCGCTGAAGGGCAGCCGGGCAAGCGTGCGGCGGGTGCCAACCGTCGGTGGACGACGCAGCTTCTTCGGATGGCACCTTCAAATGAGCCTTCGGGCTCGGCGCTTTCGATTCTCCCCTTCGCGGCGCTGACGGCGGCGTCCGCGGGCTTTGGTGGACGCTTCACGCAGGGCGGCCGCGGCCTCTGGTACCGGTCGCTGCGCAAGCCGCCGTTTCAACCTCCACCGGCAGTCTTCGGCCCGGTCTGGACTGCGCTCTACGGGATGATGGCGCGCTCCGCCCACCGCATCTGGCAGCGGCCGCGCAGTCCCGCCCGCACCGCCGCGCTGGTGCTTTGGAAAGCACAGCTCGCCGCCAACGCCACCTGGTCGTGGCTGTTCTTTGGGCGCCGGCGCCCGAAGGCCGCGCTGGTGGACATCGGCGTGCTGATCGGCCTGGTGGGCGCGTACACCGCGGTGGCGCGCAAGGTGGACCGCAAGGCCGCGTGGATGATGGCGCCGTATCTGGCCTGGCTCTCCTTCGCCACCTTGCTCAACGCGGAGATTGTCCGGCGCAACCGCGCGGTCCTGCCGTTTCTGGCGCGCTAACGGATGACACGGACCGAGCGGGAGCGGACCTGACGGCAAGACTCTTGCCAGCAACTGTCGGCGGGGAACGCGGATGATCAGCGAACTCGTTCCTCAGGAGCTCCCGATGACCGGCGTCAACCGATCCTCATTCATTTCTTACACCTCACCCATCAGCTCCTCAAAGTCCGAGGAGACACAGAAGGCTCCCAGTCAGGCGAAGCCCACGCTCGGAGAAGGCGACTCCTTCGGTGCGACCACGGAGGCCGTCGGCGAGGAGGGCGGCGGAGCGGTGACCTCGCAGTCGCTCGGCGAAGAGGGAGGGGCCTTTACCACGGAGGCTATCGGTGAAGAGGGGGGCGAGCTGCCTGGCGTCATTGTCACCACGCAGGCCGTTGGTGAAGAGGGTGGCGAGCCCGTGGGCGGCGTGACCACGGAGGCCATCGGCGAGGAGGGCGGCGAGCCCGGTGGCATCGTGACCACGCAGGCCGTTGGCGAAGAGGGGGGCGAGCTGCCAGGCAACGTGACCACCGAGGCCATCGGCGAAGAAGGCGGCGCCTGGTAGCGGCGACCACTCGACGGTCTGCCACCCCGCAGGGGTGGCCCCCGTCTAGCGGCGGCGCGATCGACGGGTCCGCCCCACCCCGCAGGGGTGGCCCCCGTTCGCGTCGAGCGTTGCGCCGTCAGGCGCATAGTCGAGACGTCGGCAGTGCGTCCGAAGCTTGGCTCATGGGCCGCTACGCTCCGCTCGAAACAGATCGGCTAAGTGCCGTGCGTGGGTTTGCGCCACCTCTCGACTATGCGCCTGACGGCGCAACGCTCGAGGCGAGCGGGAGAAGCGCCCTACTGAGAAGGGCTGTTCCTCCGACGAAATAGCCGGCCAGGGCCGGTTTCCCCCTCGAGGCGAGCGGTGGAGTCGCCTGAGTTAGAAAGAGGGCTTGAATCTGGTACGTGGCAGGGATGCGCATCCTCCTGACGCCTGCCCTCCCGCGCGCTTTGCGCGCGCTGGCCCAGGAGCTCCTGCCCGCCGGGTGCACGCTCGACATCTTCGCGCCCTCCGACAGCGGGTTCGACAGCGCGCTCTCCGCCGCGGAGTGCGTGTTGGGGCTGCCGCGGGGCCGCTTCGACGAGGCGCTCCTCGCCCGCGCGCCGCGCCTGCGGCTCATCCAACTTCTCCGCGCGGGGCATGAGCGGGTGGACCTGGCGGCCGCGGCCCGTGCGGGCGTCCAGGTCGCCAGCGTCGGCGACACCACGGCGCCGGCCGTCGCCGAGCACTGCCTGATGCTGATGTTGGCGCTGTGCCGGAAGCTGCGCTGGCAGCACGACTCGGTGCTCAGCGGAGGTTGGTTCAACGCCAAGCCCTGGCAGCTGCCGAGCGACGAAGTGGACAGCGTGCCGGAGGTCCAGCTCCAGGGGCTCGCAGGGCGCACGCTGGGCATCCTCGGTCTGGGGGAAGTGGGCTCCAGGGTGGCGCGGCTGGCGAACGCGTTCGGGATGAACGTTCAGGCCCTGGCGTGGAGAGGGAAGGGCGACGGTGTCCCACGCGTGCCGCTGGACGTGCTGCTGGAGACCTCGCACGTCCTCTCGCTCCACCTGCGGTTGACGGAGCAGACCGAGGGCATCCTCGACGCGGCGGCCTTCGCGCGCATGCGGCGCGGCGCGTTCCTCATCAACACCGCGCGCGGGGAGCTCGTCGACGAGGCGGCGCTGGTGGCCGCGCTCGAGAGTGGCCAGCTCGCCGGCGCGGCGCTCGACACGCTCCACAAGGAACCGCCGCCGGCGGATCACCCGCTGCTCAAGCACCCCAACGTCCTGCTCACGCCGCACACCGCGTGGCTGACGGACGAGAGCTGGCGGCGCACGCTGGACTTCGGCTTCGCGAACATCGAGCGCTTCCGCCAGGGGAAGCCGCTCCAAAGCCTCTGCACCGTCATTGGTGGGCCATGATGACGCGCATCTGCGTTTCCTTGTCCTCCAGGAGCTCGCCCGACACGTCGACGGCGACCTGCTCCAGGCTGCCCGTGAAAGCGAAGGGCGCCTCGTAGTCGTCCGTCACGGTGGAGCCGTCGTCTCTGCCGCAGGTGAGCCCGTCGGTGATCCCGAAGTCGAGCGGGACGGTGGTGGGCAGCTCCAGCTGTCCGGCCGGCTTGCTGTCGATGTAGAGCTGGACGCGAGCGGGCGTCCCCTTGCCCTGCGCGAGGTCCGCGGGCCCTGTCGGCTCGAAGTCGAAGCGGAGCTCGTGTCGCCCCTCCGGCACCGTCGCGTCGGAGACGACGCGGTAGTGCTGAATCCCGACGTAGTTGTACGCGTAGTGGAGCCGGTGGTTTTTCAGATACAGCGCGTAGCCGCCGGAGGCGCTGCCCTGCGCAATGAGCACGCCCTCGGCGCCGTTCTTCAGCTCCACGGTCGCGGTGACGCTGTGCCGCCGGTTCAACAGCCGGGGCGCAATCTTGTTCGCGACAGTGGAGGTGCCAGGGAAGAAGACGTAGCGCTTGAGGTCCTTCGCCAGCTGTGGCCGCTCCTCGGCAAGGCGCGCGGTCCCTCGACTGTCGAGGGGAAGCACGTTGTAGCGGCCGGCCTCGGTGTACCAGAGCGCGATGATTTCAATGAGCTGCCGCCGGTTCTCCTCGGCGACGTTCTTCGTCTCCGTGAAGTCCTCGGCCACGTGGTACAGCTCCCACCCGTGCGCGTCGAGCTCGCGCAGGGACTCCTCGGTGAGGACCATCTCGCCGAAGCCCATGCCCGCCTCGGTGAACGAGGGCCCGGGGACCGGACAGACCCCTCTCCAGCCCTCGTGGTAGAGCGCGCGGTGCGCGAACATCTCGAAGTACTGCGTGTGGTGCCGACTGGCCGCCTTGCCGTCGTTGAAGACGTGAGCGAAGGAGACGCCTTCGAGAGGTGACTGGCTCACCCCGCGGACGTGGCGGGGCGCCTCCAGCCCGAGCGCATCCAGCACCGTCGGCACCATGTCGATGAGGTGGGCGTACTGCGTGCGCAGCTCGCCCTTGCCCTGAATGCCCGCCGGCCAATGCACGAGGAACGGGTCGCTCGTGCCGCCGCGGTAGGTCTCCCGCTTCCAGCGCCGGAAGGGCGTGTTGCCCGCCCACGCCCAGCCCCAGGGGTAGTGATTGAAGAGCGCGGGGCTGCCGAGCAAGTCGATGTTGGCGAGCCCCTCCTCCAACCGCTCCGGAACGTTGTTGAAGAACAGGTTCTCGTTCACCGAGCCGTGCGGCCCTCCCTCCGCGCTGGCCCCGTTGTCGCTCACCACCATGATGAGCGTGTTCTGCAGCTGCCCCATCGTCTCCAGCGCGGCGAACAGCCGGCCGAGGTGATGGTCCGTGTGCTCCAGAAACCCGGCGAACACCTCCATCATCCGCGAGTACAGCCGGCGCTCGTCGGCGCTGAGGCTGTCCCAGGCGGCGACGTCGGGGTCCCGCTTGGACAGGCGCGTGTTCGGTGGGACCAGCCCGCGGCGCTTCTGCTGCGCGAACACCTTCTCCCGGTACGCGTCCCAGCCGTCGTTGAACTGGCCGGCATACTTGTCCGCCCACTCGCGCGGGACCTGGTGGG
This sequence comes from Myxococcaceae bacterium, assembly GCA_044230055.1. Classification (GTDB taxonomy): domain Bacteria; phylum Myxococcota; class Myxococcia; order Myxococcales; family Myxococcaceae; genus JBGART01. The sequence continues at coordinate 52,741 of JBGART010000056.1, forward strand.
GCGCGTGCATGGCGCCCGGGCAGAAGTAGAGAAAGAACGGCTTGTCCGGCGCGACCTGCTGGGTGTCCGCGATGAAGTGAATGGCGTGGTCCACCAGGTCTTCCGTGAGGTGGTAGCCCTCTTCGGGCGTGCGCGGCGGGGAGACCTGGTGCTGGTCGTGGACGAGGTCCGGGTAGTACTGGTGCGTGTCGCCGCCCATGAAGCCGTAGAAGCGCTCGAAGCCGCGCCCCAATGGCCAGCGGCTGTAGGGCCCGGCGGCGCTGGCCTCTTCGGCGGGGGTGAGGTGCCACTTGCCGACCGCGAAGGTGTTGTAGCCGTGCGGCAGCAATATCTCGGACAGAAAGCCGTTCTCGAAGGGGATGCGCCCGTTGGAGCCCGGGTAGCCGGTCGCGCCTTCGGTGATGCAGGCCATGGCGTTGGAGTGGTGGTTCCGCCCGGTCAGGATGCAGGCCCGGCTTGGCGAGCAGAGCGCCGTCGTGTGCATGTTGTTGAAGACCAGCCCTCCCGCGGCCAGCCGGTCCAGGTGGGGCGTGCGGATGGGGGAGCCGTAGCAGCCAAGGTGACCGAACCCGGTGTCGTCCAGCACCACGAACAGCACGTTCGGGGCGCCCGGCCGCGCGCGCAGGGGACGGGGCCAGGCGGGGGTCGACTCGGCGAAGGTGCGTCCGATGACGCCGGGGAAGGCGGTGCCGGGCTCATATTCCTTCAGGCTCATGGGGCTCCTCGGGCAGGGAGGAGCGAAGCTGCGGAGCGGGGGAGCGCCCGGCAACGTGTCGTCCAGGACGGGGCGAGCGCGCCGCGCTGTTCGCTCCGAGACATCGATCGCGGGTGCGGCTAGGCTCCTGTATCGAACCGCCGCCGTCCCCGTCGCGAGGCGTCTCGACATGAAGCTCCTGGTAGTCGAAGACGACTCCGCTTCGCGCCTGCTGCTTCTGCACATGCTCTCCAAGACTTCGCACGAGGTCCTGGCGGCAGAGGACGGCGAGCAAGCCTGGCAGCTCTTCAAGGAGGCCTCGCCCCAGGTCGTCATCAGCGACTGGCACATGCCGAAGGTGGATGGGCTGGAGCTCGCGCGCCGCATCCGCAGCGTGCGCGCGCGCACCTACACGTGGTTCATCCTGCTCACCGCGCTGGACTTCGAGGAGAACTACGTCGCCGCCAGCAAGGCCGGCGTGGATGACTACCTCGTCAAGCCGCTCAATCGGGATCTGCTCTCCGTCCGGCTGGACGTCGCCGGCCGCGTGGTGGACATGAGCAGCCAGATTGCGCTGCTGGAGCAGTGCATCCCCATCTGCATGATCTGCAAGGACGTGCGGCAGACGAAGGACGGCTGGCAGCAGCTGGACCGCTACCTGATGGAGAGCTCCGGCGTCCGCTTCTCCCACGGCTACTGCCCGCATTGTTACTTCGCCCAGTCGGTCCGGCCGGACCTCAAGGCCTGGCGCCAGTGGCCGCAGCGGGACCTGAAGGATCCTCAGGCGTCGCTCAAGGCCTGGGACGCGGAGACCTCGGCGGGGCTCTACAACGAGCTCGTCAACTACGTTCGGTACCTCGTCGAACGCCTGGCCAATCAGCTGCAACCGCGCAAGAGCGTGAAGCTGTCGGAGAAGGAGCGCGAGCTGGTCGCGGATCTCATCGACGTGGCTCCGGAGCTGGGCCAGATGGAAGTCGCGCGGCTGGGGAAGAAGCTGGAGCAGCTGAGCGGGGAGGAGGCGGCGCGTTTGCTGCTCGAGCGCGCGGCGTCGTTGCCCAAGGCGACCGCGCCGGAGGGAAAGTGAGCGCGCTGCCCTCCTCGACGTTTGATCGCCGCGGCTTCGAGACCCTCTGCGCCGGCTCCGTGGAGCTCCGGGATGAGATCATCCGGTCGTTCCTTCACGACGCGCAGGAGGCTCGCCCGCTGCTGGTGGAGGCGATCGCAGCTTCGGATGCAGAGAGGACGGTGGACGTCGCTCACCGGCTGCGAGGCGCCGCGCTCAACTTCGGAGCGCAGCCGTTCTGCGACCTCACCCTTGAGATGGAGAAGGCTGGGCGCGATGGCGATCTCGCCAAGACGGCCGGCCTCCTCCCGGGATGCCTGGCAGCGCTGGACGCGCTGATGGCGGAGCTGGCTACGGTCTGAAGTTGAGCGGGCGGCTCTGGCTGAAGTCTCCGCTGGCGTAGCTGCCGTAGACGTCATCCACCGTCACGCCGTTCGCGGACATCTGGAGGCGTCCCTTCCCGGAGAACCCCAGGGCGGGCGCCGTCACGTTCGTTCCCAGCTGATTTCCGGACGACCAGCTCTTGCTGCCCGCAGGGCCGACCGCAATCACCATCAGGTCGCGGAACCGGCGGGCGTCGAGATCCGCGTACCGGAGCGGTGCTTCATCCGGGGCGCCGACGTTGCTCCCGATGGCGAGCACCAGGCGCACGGGCTCTGCCGCGAAGGCGGGGGCGCAGAAGGCCCACGCGCACAAAAACAGCCAGGGCTTCACTGCTTCTCCAGGATGAGCCACTGCACGCGACAGTCGCGGCAGCTCAGCGAGGGCGTGGCGCCGGAGGGCGGGTTGCCAAGCCAGGTCCGGACGTCTTTGAGCGTGAAGGGCGTGGCGCGGAAGATGGCGGCGATCCGCTCTGGACCGGGTCCGTTGTCGAGCGCGATGGTCTCCGGCAGCACGCCGCGCTGGCCCGCGGCGACCCGCGCCGCCGCTTCGTCCCCAAAGGGATGAAACACGCTGACCTCGCCCGCGCCGTCGACGTCCACAATCATCAAATGGCCTTCCGCCCGGGCGCCGTAGTGAAAGCGCAGGCGGTCACCCGCCGCCACGTGCATCCCCGCACTGGCGAGCACGGGCTCTCCGGTGCCGCGGCTGAGGTAGACCGAGAAGGTCTCGCCGCCCTTGTCGCGGACGCCCGTGCCGGGCATGACGCGGGTGACGAGCAAGACCGCCGCGCACCCGCCAAGCACCGCGAAGAGGCGCCACCGGGCGCGGGTCAGCCCCGAACCGTTGCGGCGCGCGAGCTTGGCGACGAACTGCTCTCGCGGGCGCGCCCGTCGGTAGACGTCCGCAGCGCCCTGCAGCGCCTGGACGTAACCTCCGCAGCTGGCGCACGCCTTCACGTGGGCGCCGACGTCCGGGCCCTGCTCGTCTCCCGCGGCCAGGTACTCCAGCACCACGTTGGGCGGACACTGCTCACCCCGCTCGGGCGGCTGCGGCGCGCTCATGTTGCCTCTCCCGTTCTCCACGGCTGAGCGGCGACCCACTCCTGCCGCAACAGCTCGGCGAACTGCGCAAGCTTCTTGCCCACCGTCTTGCGGGAGATGCCCGTGCGTTCGGCCACCTCCTCCTGCGTCCAGCCCTCCACGTGGTGGAGCAGGGCAATTTCGCGCCCCTTCTCGTCCAGGCGGCAGAGCAGGCGCGCCACCACCGCGCGGCGATCTCCGTCGCGCAGGTCTCCGAGCGCGTCCGTCCGCGCTCGCCAGCGCAGAGGATTCCATCGGCAGCTCCCGCCCGCGACGCGTCGCCCGGTCGAAGCAGCACCGCGCGGCGATGGCGTACAGCCAGGCAAGGGTGACCGGCGCCGTGAGCGAGGACTGATAGTGCCTCACCCGCACGAACACCTCCTGCGTGACGTCCTCCGCGTCCGCAGCGTTGTCCAGCAGCAGCTGACAGCGCTGCTGAACGTAGAAGCCGTAGCGCTCATAGAGCGCGCCGAGATCGATTGACTCCAAGGTCCTCACTTTCCCCAAGCGAGTACCACCCGAGGCGGGATTTCTGGGAACGGGCTGTTTCGCGCGAGGAATTTCCGGAGGTTGTCGCCTGGATGGCTGCAGTGCAGTGGTCTCTTGGGGAGACGGGGTTCAGCGTGGCGTAGGCACTGCCTCTTCGGAGCTGGCCCGAGCTCCCGCCGAGGTGGAGGTGGCGCCCCCCGGCGGCAGCGCCCAGGTGTGCGGCTTGAGATGCAACCGTTCGTCGACCAAGTCGGCCGGGGAGGCCGATTCATCGCGGTTTCGAGCGAGTTGCTCGACGAACGGTTGCATCTGGCTGCTGCGCCGCGGGGCCCGCCGACTCCACCGCGGTGCGAGGCCGGGCCAGCTCCGGTGGGGCAGGGCGTAGGCCACGCTGTCCCCCGTCTCCCTCAGGGATGTGCTGCGCCCGTCCGCGAGTGCTGCGGGAGAGTCCTCCACCGCAGTCATCGCCAAGCGGCGTTTTGCTACAGCCCTTCCGCGTCTAGAACGCGTAGCCGAACGCGACAGACGAGGCGAGGCCGATGCTCGTGCCGCTGCCCGTTCCCCAGATGGGTGCGCTCCCCGGCGGGAGGCTCTCTGAGAGCGGGATGCGAAGGGCGGCGGACAGGCCGAAGGTGAGCTGCACGACCAGGCGCTCGAAGCGCAGGGCCACGCCGGCATGTGGTTGCACCGCGACCGTCAGGGACGTGGTCCTCCAAGTCACGTCGTCGGTCCACGCCAGAGAGAGGGGCACCAGGGCTCCGAGAAAGGGTCCGCTCAGGCTGCGCTCGCTCAGGTACCAGCGCAGGCCGGGGACGAGCCCGACGTTGACGGTCCGGAAGTCCTGCTCTCCGGCCACGCTCGCGAGTCTCTGGCTGGAGAAGCTCGCCGCCGCTGCGGCGTAGAGGCTGGTCTGCTTGCCGAGCCGGTGCTCGAGGGCGAGGGTGGCCGCGCCCGTCGGCAGGTACTGGCCGCCGACGAGGGCTACCGTGGACGGGGCCCACTCCTCAGGGTCTCCGCTCCGCTCGAGGGTCTCCTGTGCTTGGCTCGCGGTGGCTGCGCACACCAGCACGACACACGTCATTCGCTGCAGGGTCTTTGCTCGCTCCATGGTTTCTCCGGTCCGATGAGCGCGCCACGGACGGAGACGTGGGGGATTTGTTTATCGCCAGTGCTCAAACTCGCGCCTGGCCGTGCACCTGTGAACTGCCGTGCTCAGGTACCACCTGGCGGTGGCAGCCCGCATCGGAATCCCGAAGTGTTCTCCAGCGCTTGAGTCACTTGTGACGAGGTGCGCTGCTTGCAGCCCGCCAAGCCAAAGCACCCTCCGGAGGAAAGACCTTTCATGACCAGAAGTCTGCTGGTGGCGATGCTGACTGCGCTCGCCGCGTGCACCGCCTTCGCGCCTGATCCGCAGACCGGCCCGAACGATGGCGTCCCAGTGGCCTGCGTCGCGGGAGGAGATCCCGGTCGCGTCACGCTCCACCGCCTGAACCGCACCGAGTACAAGCTCACGGTCCGCGACGTGCTCGGCGACGCCACGGGGACCGGCAGCGAGCTCCCCGCGGACGAGAGCAGCGGCGGGTTCGACAACAACGCGGACGTGCTCTCTGTCTCGCCGCTGCTCTACGAGAAGTACGACGCGGCGGCGGAGCGGTTGGTGTCAGAGGCCTGGGCGCGGGATGTCACGCCTGGCCCGGCCGCGCGGATTCGCCTGTGCGCGCCCGCGTCCGCGACCGCGGCTGCGGAGGACGCCTGCGCCCGGCAGATTCTGGAACGCTTCGCCCACCGCGCCTGGCGGCGTCCAA
>JBGART010000006.1:0-234741 GCA_044230055.1 Myxococcaceae bacterium
CAACGGCGGCATCCACCAAGTGCGAATGGAAGCGTGGCGGAACGAGTTCTCGGATGCACCGGACGTCAGGGCAATGCTCCGGAGGGGCCTCTGCTTGACACGAGGCGACCTCTTCATGGAAGACGTCGGCAGTGCTTCCGAGGCTTGGCTCATGGGCCGCTCCGCTCTGCTCGAAACAAACCGGCAAGGTGCCGTGCCTGGGTTTGCGCCACCTCTCGACTATGCGCCTGACGGCGCAACGCGCGAGGCGAGCGGGGGAGGCGTCCGGCTGAGAAGCGCTGTTCCTCGACGAAATGGCCGCCCTCTCGAGGCGAGCAGGGGACAGAACAGCTTCACCTGGCGCGACTCTTCCAGGACCAGGTGGGCCTCTCGCCCAAGGCGTTCGCGCGGGTGATGCGCCTGCAGTGCGCGGCGCGGGCGCTGGCGGCGGCGCCGTCGGTGGAAGGGACAGAGCTGGCGCTGTCGCACGGCTACTGCGACCAGGCGCACCTGTGCCGTGACTTCACCGCGCTGACTGGCCTGCCGCCCACCCGTTGCCGCACCGCGCTCGATGGGACCGCTTTCCCGCTGCAGGGACTGCTCGGCGCGTAGTCGCCGCGTTCCATTTATCCAAGACGCGTCCGGCCCGACGGTGCACCCTGCGCTGCATGAACCGGATGACCGCCAATCTCATCGTCGAAGCCATCGAGCCCTGCCTTCCCTTCTGGGAGCGCCTGGGCTTCAAGGTCAACGTCCAGGTCCCGCACGGAGAACGGCTGGGCTTTGTCATCCTGGTCACCGCCGGGGTGGAGCTCATGCTGCAGACCCACGCCAGCCTCGCGGAGGACATCGCTCCGCTCGCGGCCGAGCGCTTCAAGACGTTCCTCTACATCGAGGTGCCGTCGCTCGACCCCATCCGGGAGGCGCTGCGAGGGGTGCCACGCGTGGCGCCCGACCGGAAGACGTTCTACGGCGCGGACGAGGTGCTGGTGCGGGACCCCGCCGGCAACGTCGTCATCTTCGCGCACCATCCCAAAGCGCCGACAATCTGACGGCGGCTATGACATCCAGGTCGTCAACACGCGCCCTGGATGAGGGTTCTCTTGGCCGGACCGCCGCAGTCCCTGCGTTTGTGTCCTGGCACATAGCCTGCTAGGGCGGCGGCACGAATCCCCCCCCAAGGAGAACACCGGACCATGAAGCGACCGAATGTCGTGCTCGGAGCACTGTACTTCTCGCTGTTGTTGGCGGGCTGCGGGGAAGTGAAGGTCACCGTCGCGCCTGCGACCGTGACGGTGGAGGGCGGCCGCACGCAGGCCTTCACCGCGACGGTCGACGGCGCGGCTGAGAAGGGCGTGACCTGGAGCGTGGAGGAGGGCGCGGGCGGCACCATCAACGCCGAGGGCGTCTACACCGCGCCCACCGCGGCAGGGACGTTCCACGTCGTGGCCACCAGCCGCGCGGACGTCAACAAGAAGGCGACCGCCACCGTGACCGTCACGGAGGCCACCGTCATCCAGCTCTCTCCCTCCACCGTGGCGCTCACCACCGGCGGGACGCAGACCTTCAGCGCCACGCTGGGCGGAGCGGCCCACGCGGTGACCTGGAGCGTGCAGGAGGGCACGGCGGGCGGCACCATCACTCCCGCCGGCGTGTACAGCGCGCCCGGGCAGGCCGGCACCTACCACGTCGTCGCGCTCAGCAAGTCCGAGGACGGCAAGCGCGCGGTCGCCACGGTGACCGTCACCGCCTCCGGCGTGGCGATTGCCATCTCCCCCACCACCGCCACGCTCAGCGTCGGGCAGACCCAGGCTTTCACGGCCACCGTCACCGGCAGCACCAACACCGCCGTGCTGTGGAGCGTGGAGGAGGGCGCCGCTGGCGGCCAGGTCAACGGTGCAGGGCTGTACACCGCGCCCGCAGCGGCCGGGACGTACCACGTGCTCGCGGCCAGCAGCGCGGACCCGTCGCAGATTGCGCGCGCCACCGTGACCGTCGCGGCCGGCGTGGGCGTGACGATTGACCCGAAGACGCTGACCATGCTCCCGAACGGCACGCAGGCCTTCACCGCCACGGTGACGGGCGCGACCAACAAGGCGGTCAGCTGGAACGTGCAGGAGGCGGGCGGCGGAGTGGTGAACCCGAATGGCGTCTACACCGCGCCGTCGCGGGGCGGCACCTTCCACGTCGTGGCCACCAGCGTTGAAGACCCCACCAAGTCGGCCATCGCCACGGTCACCATCAGCGGACCGGTCACCGTGGTCATCACCCCCGCGGTCGTCACGCTGGCAGTGGGAGCGACGCGGCAGTTCGCTGCGACCGTGACGGGCGCGGCGAACCCGGCGGTGACCTGGACCGTGCAGGAGGCGACGGGCGGCACCGTCAGCGTCACCGGCCTCTACACGGCGCCTTCGACGACCGGCACCTTCCACGTCATCGCCACCAGCGTCGAGGACACCACGAAGAAGGCCGTGGCCACGGTCACCGTGAACCAGGGCGTCGTCGTCGTGCTCACCCCCACCACGGTGTCGCTGGTCATCAACACCACCCAACAGTTCACAGGCTACGCGAACGGTGGGAGCTCCTCAGCGGTCACCTGGAGCGTCCAGGAGGCCAACGGCGGGACCATCAGCGCTGGCGGGCTCTACACCGCGCCCGCGACGGCCGGGACCTACCACGTCATCGCCACCAGCGTGTCGGACCCCAGCAAGAGCGCCACCGCGACCCTCACGGTCAAGCAGGTGGGCGTGACGGTGAGCCCGGCCGCCGTGTCGGTCACAGGCGGTCAGACGCAGCAGTTCTCCGCCACGGTCGTGGGCTCCGCCAACCCGGCGGTCACCTGGACCGCGACGGGCGGCACCATCAGCGCGACCGGACTCTTCACCGCGCCCGCCGCCGCCGGCAACTACTCGGTCACCGCGACCAGCGTCGCGGACGCCACCTCCTCCGGCAGTGCGACCGTGACTGTGCTTCCTCCTCCAGGCACCGTCTCCGGAGTGATTCAGTACTCGGGCGCGAAGACCGGCCGCATCTACATCACGGTGAGCACCTCCAGTGGAGTCGCGCTGGGGACGAGCATCGCCGCGCCGGGTGCGTTCACCGTTCGCGGCATCTCGGCGGCCGGCGGCTACACCGTGGAGGCTTTCATGGACACCGCGGCGAACTTCGTGAACGACGTCGGTGACCCGCGCGGCTCGGTCGCGTTCAACTACTCGGGCACCTCCGTCACGGGCGTGGCCGTCACGCTGGCCGACGCGCCCGCCGTCAACCCACCCCCTGCGTTGACGAATTTCGATGTCATCGGCGCCGACGGTGCGGCCCTTGTCACCTGGGGCGGGGTGATGGACAGCGCAGGCGCGGAACAGGCCACCAGCTACGCTCTGTATTGGAGCCAGAGCGCCAACCCCGGCCCGGCCAACAACCTGGGCTCGAAGGTGCTCAAGCCGTCGGGCGAGAATGGCGTCGCCTTCGTTACCGGCCTCACTCCGGGCAACTACTACTTCGGGTTGGCCGCGCGGATTGGAACCGTCGAGGGGGCCGTCCTCGAAGCGCCTGCTTCGCTGAACGCAGGCAGCGGTGCAGGCACCCTCAGCGGGTCAGTGAGCTCCTCAGGCATCACCGGCGCCAGCCTCTACGTCATCGCGGTGATGGGGACGGCGACGACTCTTGACTACCGCGTGACGCGCGTAACTGGCGCGAGCCCGGCGTCTTACTCGTTCGCAAAGCTGCTCCCCGGGACCTATCAGATGGCCGTGCTGGCGGACGTCAACAACGACGGGCAGCTCAGCGCCGGGGACCTGATGGGCGACTTCGCCTTCGTCGCGGTTGCTGGGACGGCCGTGACGGCACCCTCGTTGGTCCTCAGCACCAGCCAGGCGCGCGCGCAAAGCGCAACGGAGCTGACCGCGAGCCCCGGTTCGAATCAGTACAATCTCAGCCTCCATGTGCAGAGCAACCTCAAGGTCCCCGTCAAGGTGACGCTGACCGCGGGGCCGGGCCTTCAGCCGCCGTATGACCTCGCGCTCTCGGCGAGCTACTCGGTGGGCAGCAGCTACGAGTTTCCAGCCTCGCAAACTGCGCCGACGGCTGGAGCGGTCTACACGTTCGACGTCACCTACTCCGATGGGACCACCGGCACCCAGAGCGTGACGGTCACGCCGGCTGCGCCCATCCCCGTGATGACTTCTCCGGTGGGCACCTCGAATGGGACACCCACGTTCACCTGGAGCTATCCGACAGCTCTGCCTGCCACGGCCTTCCAGACGCTCAGCGCCTTCAGCAGCGGCGGCGGAGGCTGGTACCTCACGCTGCCGCAGAACGTGACCTCCATCGCGTACAACGCGGACGGCAGCGCCACCATCCCCACGCTTCCGCCCGGCACGGCGAACTGGGGCCTCACCGTCGGCGATGGGCGGGGCAACACCACCAGCGTCTACGGAAGCTGGACGGTTCAGTAACCGATGTCCGCGCGGCGGGGCTCGTCTAACGCCCGCCGCGCTTTACGCTTCAGGGCAGCGCGGCCGGCGGAGGTTTCGTCGGCCGCGCCAGCTCGTAGGCGCGCTTCACCCACTGCACCAGCTCACCGTCGATGTCGGGCAGCTCGTAGAGCTCCGCGCGGTGGGTGATTCGCTCCACTCCGGCCAGCTTCCGCGACTTCTTCCAGCGCGGGTTCGGCGTCTGCGCCTCCAGGGCCAGGCCGAGGTCCATCCGGAGCTTCCCCACCACCTTCACCACCGCGAAGGGGATGCCCTTGCGCGTGAACGCAACGAAGCCCAGCGCGGGCACCGGCTTGGTCTGCGAGCCCACCCGCTTGGCGACGTGCACCAGCGCCTCGTAGAGCGGGCGCAAGGCAGCGCGCGGGCCGGCGAACTGCGCGTCCAGCAGCGCCTCCGGCGTGGGGACAGGAGGGGCGGCTTCCGGCGCGAGGTCTGTCGTCGCGGCGTTGGGGGGCGTCTCGGAGGGGTCAGTCATCGCGGCGCGCCCTGATAGCACGCCGCTGCGCGCGAGGTCAGTTCACGTCCGGCATGATGATCCACTGCTGGGCAACCTTGCGGACATCGAGGTGACCGAAGGCGGTGACCTTGATGCGGGGCCGGCGGACCTGCCCGTTGCAGCCGGCGCAGGTGGCCTCCACGGTCACGCCGCGGCGGGCGCCCGGAGCCAGGCTGTCGCCTCCAGCGAAGTATTGCCCGGGGCTCTTGGCGAGGATGGCGCCGGTGATGTCCGCGCCGTCCAGCGTGAAGCGCACGCTCCACCGCTTGTCGGGATCCACCACGTCCGCCTGGAGCAGAGGCGAGTTGAGCAGCCAGTAGCTGGAGTTAAAGAGCTCCAAATTCACGCGGTACGAATCCGGAGCGCCGGCGGTGCCGAGGACCTTGAGGCCAATCCCCTGGCCCTGCAGGTGATGGATGAGCCAGTACGCCATCCCGGCGGTGGTCGCGGCGGGGGTGCCGTCCGGCTTGGCCTCGGGCAGCGCGGGGAGCGTGTCGGCGTAGGGCCAGATGGTCCACGCGCCCGGCGAGCCACCGCGCGACTCCACCTGCAACACGTGTTCAATGGAGGTAGGCAGGAAGTTGTTGGCGCTGGAGTAGCCGGCAATGCCGGCGGGGTAGGACGAGAGCATCAGCGCCTGCTGCCGGTTGTTGCCGCGGCCGAAGGCCATCAGCGAATCCACCGCCTCCCGGAAGCCGCCCTGGTTCGCGTAGTAGAAGCCCATCGGCCCGTCGGTGGCGAAGCCGTCCGCAAGGTTGAGCACCTGCCTCCGGACCTCGTTGTTGTGCGCCGTGTTGAAGTTCACGTTCCCGTCCAGCTCCCAGGGGCCGACCAGGACCAGCGCGGGACGCGGGGGCTGTCCGGGCTGCAGTCCGGCGGTGCGCAGGACCGCCGCGTGGTCCTCCTTCCACCCGAGCTGGATGGTGTAGTTGTACGAGGTGTGCGTCGTCCTGAAGCCGGCGGCCTTGAACGTCTCCAGGTTGCGGATGTCGTTGTCCTTGGTTCCGGTCATCTCGTCCGCTTCGTAAAACAGATTTTTTTGTTTCACGACCGCGGCCATCGCGTTCATTGCCTGGAGAATGTTCGCGGTGCTCTGGAGCTGGAGGTCCGTGATGATGAAGTTCACGTAGACGCCATCAACGTTGTCGCGCACCCATGGCCAGCGGTTGGGTTCGCGCGAGAGGGCGCCCCAGTCGTCGCCGTGGCCGACGAAGACCATCGGGTGGGGGATGTCCTTCCACTCCCGGGTGTCAGGCGGCCCGGCCCGCAGCCAGCCGCGGGTGGCGCGCACGTCGAAGAGCCGCCGCCCGCCTTCGGTCGCCGCGGGGAGGATGGTGGCGCTCTCGAGGAGGAAGCGCTGGTACTCCGCGCTGCCGTCGAGGATGTGCAGCTCGGCCTTGCCGCCCACGGTGCCTTCCTGGCGGATGGCGTAGAGGTCCACGCGGCCGTCGCCATTGTAGTCGCCGGCGCGAATCGTCCAGTCGGGTCCTTCGCCAATGCTGCCCAGCGCGGACGCCCGCTCCATCAGGAAGTCCTGGTACAGGGTCGCGCCGTTGAGCACGTGGATTTCAGTCTTCGTCGAGAGCCGGTAGGCCGCGATGACGTCCGGGCGTGAGTCGCCGTTGTAGTCGCCGATGGCGAAGGACCAGGCGTCGGTCGCGGGAACGGCGCCGAGCGCGGTGGGGACCTCCAGCAAGAAGCGCCCGAACGCATTCGCGCCGTCGAGGATGTGCACCTCCGTCTTCGTCGTGGTGACCTTCTTGATGGCGTAGAGGTCCAGGGTCCCGTCGTTGTTGTAGTCGCCGAGCTCGAAGGCCCAGACGCCCCCGCGGCCTGCCTCCTCCAGTGGCGTCGCGGCGTGCAGCAGGTAGTCCTTGTACCCGGTGGCGCCGTTGAGGATGTGCACCTCGGTCTTGCCGCTGGCGCCGCCGGCCTTGCGGATGCCCAGGATGTCGACCTCGCCGTCCTCGTTCCAGTCGACCGCGCGGAAGCTCCAGTCGCCCTCGGCGCCCGTGTCCGACAGCGCGGTGGTGGCGTGGACCGAATAGGCCTTGAACTTCGCGAGCGCCGCCGCCGCGCTCAGCTCCAGCGTCGCCCCGAGTCGGAAGGCGAAGAGGTCCGCGATGCCCTTCGGCGCGAAGGGGACGCCGCCCGCGGTCGTCTCCCCTCGCGATTGTCCGGGCGTCACGTCGACCGGGGTGACGCCAGTGGGTTTGTCACCGCCGCGGCCGCCGCCGTTTAGCCGGTCAGGGAGGGTGCCAATCTCCCCCGAGCACCCGAGCGCACAGATGGCTACCAGGAGGGCTGCGGAGAGGCGTCGCATGGCGGCCAGGCATAGCAAGTTGCAAGCCCGTTTACATTCGCTTCGGGAACACTGCTCCCCCTCGATGAAGACTGTAATTGATTGCTGCGGACCGGCGGTGGCGCAGCGGGACCTCCATGCACCATCCGCCGCGCGCGGATGTCGCGTCGCCCTCGAGATGCAGGGCAGGCGAGCGGCGTTTGCTTCGCCGTGCCCTGGACGGCCGCGTGCGTTTATCCGACGGAAAAACACAGCGCGTCAGGTCCCCTCGCCCGAGCGGCGAGTCGTCAGTCCGTTGACGGCGCGGAGGCAGTCGGGACAGGGGGACGCAGGTCTTTTGGCTGAGCTGTCCGTGTGGCGGCGCGGAGATGGATGCACTGCCGGCGCGGAGGCGGCTATCCCTGAGGGTGGTCAAGGCCGGCGGGATTGTCCTGGGCGGCTTCCGGCGGGCGCCCGCCGGAAGCACGATCGCTGCGGCCAGGCCTGCTGCCGCTTCCTCACCCAGGTTGCGCTCCCCGAGGTGCAGGGCCCTGCCTTCGTTTCAGCCCCGAGCTGTCCCCGGCTGAGGTGAGGACGGCTGAAATGCACGGTCGCGTGTTACGCGTATACGTTCTGTCATAAGTTGTCGACGCCAGTGTCGACAAGTGTCGACAACTTATGACAGTTCGGGGGCGCGTGAGGTTGTGGGGTGATTCCTCGCGTCCAGGGAGTCACGGCAACGGTTCGTTTCGTGCGGCGTGACAGAGAAGTGTGACGGGTTCTCGTTGCCATTAACGACAACACGTCGCACTTCTCACGCGCGATTTGTTTCGTTCGCGCCAGCGCCACCGCTGGGGCTCTCAGGGGGACAGCTCCGGAGAATCACGAAGCGGTGCTCGATTCACCTCGGGGAGTGCTGAAGCGGGTAGGAAGCGGAGTCCGAGCGGGCGGCTGCGGTCGTGCTGCCGGCGGGCGCCCGCCGGCAGCCGCCCAGGACAATCCCGCCTGCCTTGACCACCCTCTGGGACAGCTGCCTTCGAGCTGGCTGCACGCCCGCTCCCGGGACGGCGCCCGGACAGCTCAGCCAAAGCCCCGCGTCCCCCTGTCCAGACGTGGCGAGTGGGCGAGGCTCGCCGTCACGCCCTGCCGCGCTTCTGTCGACTACCCGTGTGCGGGCAAGAACGCCGCTTCGCCGCAGCGAACGGGGTGATACATGCGGGCACAATCCAGGAGCAGCGGGGGCGGAACATGAAGAGGGCCGGGTTCATCGCAGGGTTGGTGGGTCTCCTCTCGTGTGCGGCACCGAAGGCGACGCCCGCGCCGGCTGGACCGCTGTTGCCTCCCGCGCCGCCGGTGCTGGAGGGGTTGGGGGACCTCAAGCGGCCCGTGTCGCACGCCTCGCCGGAGGCCCAGCGGTGGTTCAACCAGGGCCTGAGCCTGGTCTACGGCTTCAACCACGACGAGGCGCTCCGGGCGTTCGCGTACGCGGCAGCGGTCTCGCCGCAGTGTGCGATGTGCTTCTGGGGCGTCGCCTACTCGAACGGCCCGCACATCAACAACCCGGTGGTGACGCCGGAGCAGGCGAAGGTGGCAACGCAGGCGAGCCGCAAGGCGCAGGCGCTGGCGAGCGAGGCGACCGCGGTGGAGCAGGCGCTCATCGCGGCGTTGGCCAAGCGCTACGTGGAGCCACAGCCGGAGGACCGGCGCCCGCTGGACATCGCCTACGCCGAAGCCATGCGCGGGGTGCGGCAGGCGTTCCCGGGGGACGCGGACGTGGTGGCGCTCACCGCCGAGGCGCTGATGACGCTGCACCCGTGGGACTACTACACGCTGGAGGGCGCGCCGCTGGAGTGGACGCCGGAGATTGTGGACGTGACGGCGGCGGCGCTGGCGCTCAACCCGAGGCACCCGCTGGCGAACCACGTGTACATCCACGCGGTGGAGGCTTCACGCGAGCCGGCGCGCGCGCAGGCGGCGGCGGACAGGCTCCGGGACCTCCAGCCGGGGCTCGGCCACATGGTCCACATGCCCTCGCACATCGACGTGCGCACGGGGCAGTGGGAGAAGGCCATCGTGGCGAACCAGCGCGCCATCGAGGCGGATGCGCGGTACCAGAAGCTCGTCCCGCGGCAGGGTTTCTACGCGGTGTACATGGCGCACAACCACCACATGCTGGCGTACGCCGCGATGATGACCGGGCGCAGCGCGGTGGCGCTCTCGATGATTCAGGCGCTGGTGGACGGCATCCCGCCCGAGTTCCGCAAGGAGGCCGCGCCGCTGGTGGACGGGATGTACGCGCTGCCGCTGGAGGTGCAGATGCGCTTCGGCAAGTGGGACGAGATTCTGGCCGCGCCGGACTTCGGCGAGGACCTGCCTGCGTCCCGCGCGCTGCGGCACGCGGCGCGGAGCATTGCCTTCGCGGCGAAGGGGGACGTGCCGAGCGCCCGCCAGGCACAGCAGGCGTTTGAAGCCGCGCGCAAGCTCGTCCCGCATGAGCACGTGATGGGGTTGAACCCCATGTCCGCCCTCAACGACCTGGTCAGCCACCTCGTGGAGGGGGAGCTGCTCTACCGGGAGAAGAAGCAGGACCTCGGGCTGGCGGAGCTGCGTCGGGCGGTGGAGCTGGAGGACCGCCTGCGCTACAGCGAGCCGCCGGACTGGATTCAGCCCACCCGCCACGCGCTGGGCGCGGCGCTCACGCAGAGCAAGAAGTACCCGGAAGCGGAGGCGGTGTTCCGCGAGGACCTGCGCCGGCAGCCGAACAATGGCTGGGCGCTCTTCGGGCTCGCCCGCGCGCTCAAGCTGCAGGGGAAGGCCGCGGAGGCGGCCAAGATGGAGAAGCAGTTCAACGAGGTCTGGAAGCACGCGGACCTGAAGCTCAACTCCGCCTGTCTCTGTCAGCCGGGCGTCTGAAAATCGGCCTGCAGGGACCCAGGACGCTTAGAGGCAGCTCAGGGCGGCATTGAGCTCCGCCAGGGCCTTCGCGTCCGGGACCAGCTCCGCGTCCGAGAGCTGGTTCAGCGGCTTGGCCACGGTGCTCAGCCGGTCATGGAGGTCCTGCGAGTCCTTCTCCACGTAGAGCAGCCCGGTCACCACCTCGCCCTCGCGGGTGTGGCGCAGCAGAAACTCCATGGCGGACTGGCGGCTGCTGGGGTCGTAGTCCGGCGCCAGCTTCTTGAGCAGCAGCCGGGAGCCGTCGTGCATCGTCACCAGCTCCGTCGTCCCGGCCGGGTACTGGGCGACAATCTCCTCCCGCGGCGACATCACGTCGAGCTGGTTCACCGCCTCGTTGTGCTCGCGCACGTAGTCGTAGCTCTTGGTGGAGCCGGGGTGGTTGTTGAAGGCCACGCAGGGGCTGATGACGTCGATGAGCGCGGCGCCGCGGTGCTCGATGGCGCCCTTGAGGAGCGGCACCAGCTGCTCCTTGTCGCCGGAGAAGCTGCGGCCGATGTACGTGGCGCCGAGGTTCAGGCCGAGCATCACCAGGTCGATGGGTTCGTCCGCGTTGGCCGGGCCCTTCTTCGACTTGGAGCCCTTGTCGGCGGTGGCGGAGAACTGGCCCTTGGTGAGGCCGTACACGCCGTTGTTCTCCACCACGTAGACCATGTTCACGCCGCGGCGGATGCTGTGGACGAACTGGCCGATGCCGATGGACGCCGAGTCGCCGTCGCCGGAGATGCCCAGGTAGATGAGGTCCCGGTTGGCGAGGTTGGCGCCGGTGAGCACCGACGGCATCCGCCCGTGCACGCTGTTCAGCCCGTGCGAGTTGCCCAGGAGATAGGCCGGCGTCTTCGACGAACAGCCGATGCCGGAGAGCTTGGCCACGCGGTGCGGTTCCAGGTCCAGCTCGTAGAAGGCCTGCACCAGCGCGGCGCTGATGGAGTCGTGCCCGCAGCCGGCGCAGAGGGTGGAGACGCTGCCCTCGTAGTCGCGGCGCGTATACCCCAGCGTGTTCTTCACCAGCTTGGGGTGCGCGAACTTCGGCTTCGCCAGATAGGTCATGACACCCTCTTCATGAGCGAGGTGACGCCCTCGGCGCGCCTGGAAATCTCCGCGGCGATGAAGCGCGCGGTGATGGGCGTGCCGTCGTAGTGCAGCACAGAGGGGAGCAGGGCAGGGTCCACTTGCAGCTCGTTCACCAGCAGCTGCTTCATCTGCGCGTCCCGGTTCTGCTCGACGACGAAGCAGCGCTGATGGGTGGAGATGAAGTGGGCCACCTCGTCGCTGAACGGGAAGCCGCGGATTCGCATCGCGTCCAGCGCCAGGCCGTTCGCCGCCAGCGCGGCCAGCGCCTCCGACATCGCCGGGCTGGTGGAGCCGTAATAGAGGACCCCCAGTGGCGCGCCCGGGCCCTTGGCGATGGGCTGGGGGACCAGGCCCTTCGCCGTCTCGAACTTCCGCAACAGCCGGGTCATGTTCTCCACGTAGTCCGTGCCCTGCTCGCTGTAGCGGGCCATCCGGTCCTTGGTGGTGCCGCGCGTGAAGTAGGAGCCCTTGGTGGGGTGCGTGCCAGGGAGCGTGCGGTACGGGATGCCGTCGCCGTCCACGTCCACGTAGCGGCCGAACGGCTTGCCAGACTCCAGCGCTTCCGCGGTCATCACCTTGCCCCGGTCCAATGGCTTGGACGCGTCGAAGGTGAACGGGTCCGCCATCCGTTCGTTCATCCCGATGTCCAGGTCCAGCATCAGGAAGATGGGTGTCTGCAGCCGCTCCGCGAGGTCGAAGGAGAGCGCGCTGAAGTCGAACGCCTCCTTCGGGTCCTCCGGGAAGAGCAGCACGTGCTTGGTGTCGCCGTGGGACGCGTAAGCGCACAGGAGCAGGTCCGACTGCTGCGTCCGCGTGGGCATCCCGGTGGACGGGCCGCCGCGCTGCACATCCATCACCACCACCGGCACCTCGCCGAAGTACGCGAAGCCCAGAAACTCCTGCATCAGCGAGATGCCCGGCCCCGACGTCGTGGTGAAGGCGCGCGCCCCGTTCCACCCGGCGCCCACCACCATGCCGATGGAGGCCAGCTCATCCTCGCCCTGCACGATGGCGTAGCGGTTCTGCTTCGTGACCGGGTCCACCCGGTACTTCGCGCAGTAGCGGGCGAACGCTTCGGCCAGCGAGGTGGACGGCGTGATGGGGTACCACGCGCAGACGGACGCACCGCCGAACACCGCGCCCAGCGCCGCTGCTGCGTTGCCCTCGATGAAGATTTTCCGGCCGACGGCGTTCGCGCGCTTGACCTTGATGCCGAGCGGACACGGCAGGTGTTCCTTCGCGTAGTCGTGGCCCAGCTGCAGCGCGGAGAGGTTGGGCGCCAGCAGCTTCTCCTTGCCCTTGTACTGCTCGCCGATGAGCTTGGCCGCCTCCGCCAGGTCCACCTCCAGCAGCGCGCAGAGCGCGCCCACGTAGATGATGTTCTTGAACAGCTGCCGCTGGCGCGGGTCCGAGTAGCGCTCGTTGCAGATGGCGGTGAGCGGCATGCCGACGACGTTCAGGTCTTCGCGGAACTTGGACTTCGGCAGCGGCTTGGTGGAGTCGTAGAAGACGTAGCCGCCCGGCTCCAGCTCCGCGAGGTCCTTGTCCCAGGTCTGCGGGTTCATCGCGACCATGAGGTCCACGCCGCCGCGGCGGCCGAGGTGACCGGCCTCGCAGACACGCAGCTCGTACCAGGTGGGCAGGCCCTGGATGTTCGAGGGGAAGATGTTGCGCGGGCTGATGGGCACGCCCATCCGCAGGATGCTGCGCGCGAACAGGCCGTTGGCGGACGCGGAGCCCGAGCCGTTCACGTTGGCGAACTTGATGACGAAGTCGTTGGTCGCCTCAATGCGCTTCATGGCTTCGCCTCCTTCTTGTCGCGACAGCCGGGGCCCGCCTGGGTGAGGTTCAAGAGGAATTTCTGCATGTCCCAGGCGCCGGTGGGACAGCGCTCCGCGCACAGGCCACAGTGCAGACAGACGTCCTCGTCCTTGGCCATGATGCGGCCCGTCTTCAGCGGCTCTGAGACGTAGAGGTCCTGCGTCAGGTTGACCGCCGGGACGCGCAGGCTCTGCCGCAGCACGTCCTCCTCGTTGTTCACGACGAAGTTGATGGTGTCCGTCGGGCAGATGTCCACGCACGCGTCGCACTCGATACAGAGGTGCCCGGCGAAGACGGTCTGCACGTCGCAGTTGAGACAGCGCTGCGCTTCGGCGAAGCCGGCCTTCGGGTCGAACCCCAGCTCCACCTCCAGCTTGATGTCCTTGAGCGTGAGCGCCGGCTCCCTGTGCGGCACCTGGAAGCGCGCGTCCGGAGAAATCTCGTTGTCGTAGCTCCACTCGTGGATGCCCATCTTCTGGGAGACCAGGTTCACCATCGGCGGCGGGCGCTTCGTCAGCTCCTCGCCGTGGCAGAGGCGGTCGATGGACACCGCGGCTTCGTGGCCGTGCGCCACCGCCCAGATGATGTTCTTCGGCCCGAACGCCGCGTCGCCGCCGAAGAAGACCTTCGGGTGGGTGGAGCGGAAGGTCACCGCGTCCACCTTCGGCATCCCCCACTTGTCGAAGTCGATGCCGATGTCGCGCTCAATCCAGGGGAAGGCGTTCTCCTGGCCGATGGCCACCAGCACGTCGTCCGCGGGGAAGACCACCTCCGGCTCGCCGGTGGGGACCAGGTCCCTGCGGCCCTTCGCGTCGCGCTCCGCCTTCACCTTCCGGAACACCACGCCGGTGAGCTTGCCGCCGTCGTGGTTGAAGCGCAGCGGCACCAGGAAGTTGTGGATGGGGATGCCCTCGTGCGAGGCGTCCTTCTTCTCCCAGGGGCTGGCCTTCATCTCGTCGAACCCGGAGCGGACGACGACGTTCACCTCTTCGCCGCCCAGCCGGCGCGACGTGCGACAGCAGTCCATCGCCGTGTTGCCGCCGCCCAGCACCACCACCCGCTTGCCAATCTTCGTGGTGTGACCGAACGACACGCTGGAGAGCCAGTCGATGCCGATGTGGATGTTCGCCGCGGCCTCCTTGCGGCCGGGGATGTCCAGCTCGCGGCCGCGCGGCGCGCCGGTGCCCACGAAGACGGCGTCGTAGCCCTCGTCCAGCACCGCCTTGAGCGACTCCACCCGCTTGCCCAGCCGCAGCTCCGGCTGCAGCGCCGTGATGTAGCCCACCTCCTCGTCCAGCACCGTCTCCGGCAGCCGGAACTTCGGAATCTGCGTCCGCATCATCCCGCCCACGAACGGGTCCGCGTCGTAGAGGACCACGTGGTAGCCCAGCGGGAGCAGGTCTCTGGCCACGGTGAGCGACGCCGGCCCCGCGCCGATGAGCGCCACCCGCTTGCCGTTCTTCTCCTTCGGCGCCACCGGCAGCAGCCCGCGCACGTCCTGTTTGTTGTCCGCGGCCACCCGCTTCAGCCGGCAGATGGCGACCGGCTCCTCTTCGAGCCGGCCGCGGCGACAGGCGGGCTCACATGGCCGGTCGCACGTCCGCCCCAGCACGCCCGGGAAGACGTTCGACTTCCAGTTCACCAGATAGGCCTCGGTGTAGCGGCCCGCGGCGATGAGCCGGATGTACTCCGGCACCGGCGTATGCGCCGGACACGCAAGCTGGCAGTCGACGACCTTGTGGAAGTAGTCGGGGTTCTTGATGTCCGTTGGCTTCATGGAGCCTGGGACTAACGCGCGTTCTTCACCCCTCGTCTACTTCCCGCCGGGTCGGTCGCCCGGCCGCTTTGGGAGGGTGCGTCAAACTCGCGCCTGCGCTGGGCCCGCCGTCTCGTTGTTCCGTTCGGCGGCGCGCGAGTCGAGGAACGTGAGCCATGCGGGGAGCCGGCCGCGGCTGTGCGCGCCGTAGCTGCTGCGCCGGCCAATGCCGCCGGGAGAGGGCAGCAGCCGGGCGACCGCCGCCATCGCCAGCGCGGTGAGCCCGGGGAAGACTGCCCCCAGCTTCGCCGCGGCGAACGAGGTCCAGCTCACGTACACCTCCGCCTTGCCGCGCCGGCACGCGTCCAGAATCCGCCGCGCCGCGCGCGCAGAGCTCATCGACATCACGGGCAGCGAGTCCCCCAGCGCGAACCAGCGGAACTCCTCCTCATGCTGGCCCTTGAAGCGCGCGTTGCGCGGGCTGCCCGTTCGCATCAGCCCGGGGCAGACGGTGGTGACGGTGACGCCGTCGGCGTGCAGCTCCGAGCGCAGGCCTTGCGAGAACCCGACCAGCGCGAACTTGCTGGCGGAGTAGGGCAGCAGGTGCGGCACGCTGAGCTTCCCGCCGATGGAGGCGATGTTCACCACCCGGCCGCGGCGCGCGCGCAGCTCCGGGAGCGCGGCGAGGACCGAATAGAGCGGCCCGTAGAAGTGCACGCGCAAGGCGCGGTCGAAGTCCTCCACGGTCATCGTCTCCAGCGGCCCCACGTCCATCCGCCCGGCGTTGTTCACCAGCACGTCAATGGCGCCGTAGCGCTGGAGGACCTGCGCCATCGCCGCCTCCACCTCCTCGCGCTCGCCGACGTCGCAGAGGACGGCCGCCACCTCCGCGCCCCGGGCGTCCAGCTCCATGCGCGCGCGCTCCAGCTCCTGTGGGTTTCGCGCAAGCAGCGCGAGCCGGGCGCCGGCCTTGGCGAACTGCCGGGCCAGCTCCAGCCCCAGCCCGCGCGAGCCTCCGGTGATGACCACGGTCTTGCCGCGGAAGACCTCCTTCGCGCCGCGCCGCGCGATGCCCACCAGCGCGAGCCCTCCCAGCACTCCCAACACGCCTGCCGGCAGCTTTCGTAGGTCCATCACGCCCCCTTCACCGGAACCTACGCACGCCGCCGCGGACGCAATGCCCTCCTGCCGTGCGCGTATCGCCCTTCGGCCCCAGCAACCGGGCTCCAGCTCCCCTGGCCCACACTGGTAAGGTTCCACCCCGCGATGTCGATGGATTTGCCGCCCGGCGCAGCCCAAACCGAGAGCCGCTTCGGACGCTCCGCCCTCCTGCCGCCGTTGCAGCACCGGTTCGCCCGCTTCCTGTGGGGGCTGCGGTTGCCCTTCTCCCTGCTCAGGGTGGCGCTGCGCGACGGTGGCATCCGGCCCCACTTCGTGCGCACCGGCTTCTTCTCCAGCGGCATCACGCTGGGGACAGCGCTCCTCCTCATCATCCACCCCACTACCCGCGGCCTCTTCGAGAAGGACGACGAGCGAGACGCGGAGCTCGCCCTGGCCCAGGAGCCGGAGCTGCCCACACCCCTCACGCCGCCCACGCCGCCCTCGTCGCGTGCGATGGACGCCGCCGCGGTCGGCCTCAAGGCGTCCGCGATGCTCACGGAGAGCCGCCAGCTCCGCGATGAGGTCCGCCGGCTCGTCAAGGCGCAGGAGGGGGGCGGCAAGAAGAAGGAGACCGTCGAGCGCCTGGGCTCCGTCGAAGAGGCGGTGTCGGCCCTGGTCGAAGAGCTCAAGGCGCCTCCGCGCGAGCGGGCGCGGCTCACGCGTGATGAGGTGGCGAGCGAAGAGGAGGAGCAGCGGCAGAGGCGGGAGGAGCTGGTGGCTGCGCTCGCCGGACTGCGTGAGTCGCTCGCGCTTCCGGAGGGAGCGCTGTCGGGAGGAGAGGACGTGCCTCCTCCCGCACGCGTGCGGAAGGTGTCGCGGCTGGTTCGCGGTGTCGTGCTGGAAGGTGCTGCGCCGAGCGACGGAGTCTCCGAGGACGAGGCGACGTCGGGCTTGGCAGCGGGCGCGAAGCGAGGGGCGTCGGGAGCTGATGGTGTGTCGGGCTCTGCACCGGGCGCGAAGCAGGGAGCTCCGGGCGCGTCGGGCTCGGTGCTGAGCGCGAAGCAGGGAGCTGAAGGCGCATCGGGATCCGGAGGCGAGCCAGGCGCAGAGGACGAGCTGGGCGCAGACGACGAATCGGACGCAGAGGACGAGCCGGACGTTGATGACGAAGCGGCCGCATCGGCGGGCCCGAAGCGAGGCGCGCCCGCCGACCCTGCGGACGAGGAGATTTCGGAGGCGGACGCGCGAGCGCATCTGCGGCAGGTGGAGGGCGAGCTGGGCGTGGCCTCTGCGGCGCTGCGGAAAATCCGCTCGGAGATTGCGGCGGAGCGGGTGCGGCAGCGGAAGGAGGTGGAGCAGCGCTCCTTCGTGCAGCGCGTGGTGATGGCGCCGTTCATCCACCGGACGGTGCGCCTGCTCCTGGCGCTGTACGCCGCGCTCGTGGTGGTGGAGTGGCTGGTGCTGGCGCTCTCGCGGGACTACCAGGACCAGCTGATGCGCCGGTTGAGCCTGGCGACGGGGATGCCGCCGGACGACCCGGAGCGTGTGCCGCGGGTGCGTCTGGATGTGCGGTGGCTGTGGCGCCGGCTCAAGCGCCGCTTCCGCGGGTGGTACCTCTTCGGCGTGGGGATGCTGTTCATCTGGTGTCTGGGCTGGCTGCCGTGGGTGGGCGACTATGTGGTGCCCATCGGCACGGCGCTCTGGAGCGCCTACTGGCTGGCGGTCTTCACGCTCGCGAAGAGCGCAGTGGCGTGGGACGACAGCGAGACGCGGCAGCCCTGGTACGTGCTGGCGTACGAGGGGACTGTGGGGAGGATTTTCTTCTTCGGGTGGTACGGCAAGCTGCTGCGGCGCCTGAGCCGCTCAGTCCTCGCTCCGTGCCAGGCCTTCGAGCGCAGGCCCTACGAGGCGATGGGGCTGGCGCTCGGGCGCCTGCTGCTCAGCCTCCCGCCCGTCTACGCCTTCGTCCGCCCGGTCTTCACGGTGGCGGCCCAGCACGCGGTGCGCTCGCCCACCGAGGTCCTGGCGACTCCCGTCGTCGCTCCGCGCTAGAGCGCCGACCAGGTTACCTCCCGTCGCCGAGAGCGACGATCCGCTTCGCCGGGCGGCGTCGGCCGCCCTTGAAATACCGACCAGTATTCCGGCGGGCGGCCTCCTTGCGCGGCTCGCGGCTCGTCGCTTCGGCTAACCTGGTCGGCGCTCTAGCCGCGGGGCAGCGTCTTCTCCAGGGGCTTCTCGCCGCTGGTGTTCTGCTTCTGGGTCCACTGAATGACCGGGGTCTGGCACATCATCCCGGTCTCGGTCGGGTTGGGGTCCAGCTTCTCGAACGCGAAGCCGTCGCCGCCGAAGTAGAGGTAGTCGCTGGTGACCACGGTGTACTCGCGCTTGGCGTCGATGGCCTTGCCTTTGGCGTCCTTGAAGCCCTTCCCGGCCTTCTGCACGCCAGAGTAGACGGCCTCGGGGTTGGCGAGCGCGAGGGTGAGGTCCGCGCCCTTGAGCTTCACCACCATCAGCGAGTTCTCCCAGGGCATCACGGAGTAGACGCTGGCCTTGGTAACGATGCCGGCGGAGAGCCCCTGCCGGATGCCCTTGCGGTTCACCACCGCGATGTCCGCGCCCGCCACGTCGCGCCACGCGTCCGTAATCCACCGGCCCAGCGCAGGCGAGCCGAGGGCGATGCCCTTCTCCGTGAAGCCAATCTGCGTCCCGAGCGCTCCGTCGAGCTGCGTCTTCCAGCCCTGGATGAGCGAGCTCAGCTGCGCGTCCGGCTTCGCCGTGGAGGCGGTCACGTCTACCACCGAGCCCTCCGCGCTCACCACGCGCTCACCGGCCGGCTTGCTGCGGTCGAACTTGAGCTGCACGCGGGCGTACTTCTGGAAGTGGCGTCCCGGAGAGAGCAGCGGCGTGGCGCCGGCCTTCCCCTCGTAGGGCGCCTGGCAGTGGCCGCCGCCCAGCGCCGTCACCTTGAGGCTGGCGTTCTTCTCCAGCACGTCCTTGAGCGCGCTCGGACAGTCATCCACCACCACGACGACCGCGTCCGCCCCCGCCTGCCACGCCGCCGGCACCTCGCGCAGGAGCGCCGCTTCGTACGGCTCTACCTCCTGCCCTTCGAACTTGCCCGCCATCGTCTTCTCGGCGGCCTTCTCGAACGCCAGGCCCACCACGGCGATTTTCAGGCCCTGCCGCTCCACCACCGTCCGCGGCGGGAGCTTCAGGTCGAACGCCGCGTCCTTCGCCTTCACGTTCGCGGCGAGCACCGGGAAGCCGCCGGTCTCGATGTTCTTCGCCAGGGACTCCCGGCCGAAGTCGAGGTCGTTGTTGCCCAGCGCGGAGGCGGCATAGCCCATCGCCCGCATCGCCTCGGCCATCGGCTTGCCCTGGAAGTAGGACGAGATGGCGGGGCCGCCCGCGTGGTCGCCGGTGGAGAGCGCCAGCGTGGACGCCTTCGCGCACTCTTTGGCGTCGCCCGCGCAGTGCTTCTCCTTCTCCGTCCAGTGGCCGAGCAGCTCCGCCGCGCCGCCCTCGGGGTGCTCGCCGTCGGGGGAGCGCACCATCCAGCCGTACTCGTCGCCGGTGATGAGCAGCGTCAGCTCCGGCGTGGGGTTCTCCACCGGTGTCGCGGCGTGCACGGCGGGCGCGGGAGGAGGAGCCTCCTGCTTGCAGCCGCCGCAGAGCAGCGCGAGCGCGAGGGGAACGGACGAGACAGCGCACCGGGCCAATGAAAGGTGGTTTCTCACGGCCGCCCCCCTTAGCACGAAGGCGCACCGGACGTGAGGCGGGCAACGCCGGCTGTCCCTTGGTCCATGCGCGTTCAACACCGCGGCCCTACTGCGCTTCGCGCGCTTGGCGCACGCTGGCTGCCATGACGTCGCCCGTCCCCCTCGTCGCTCCACGCCCGCTGGCCGCCGTGGGCGCTCGCCGGCTCCTTCAGCTCTACGTCGGGCTGTGTCTCTACGGCTTGAGCATGGGCCTGCAGGTCCGCGCGGAGCTGGGGTTGGACCCGTGGGACGTGTTCCACCAGGGCCTCTCCGTCCGCTCCGGCATCCGTCTGGGCTTCGTGGTGAACCTGGTGGGCGCGCTGGTGCTTCTGCTGTGGATTCCGCTGCGGCAGCGCCCGGGGATTGGCACGCTGAGCAACATCGTGGTGATTGGGTTGGTCACCGAGGGCGTGCTCTGGCTTCTCCCGCCCGCGGTCCACTGGGCCACGCGGAGCGCCTTCCTCGCCGCAGGCATCCTCCTCGCAGGCGTGGCCACCGGTTGCTACATCGGCGCCGGGCTGGGGCCGGGCCCGCGCGATGGCCTGATGACGGGGCTCGCCAAGCGGGGCTACTCGCTGCGCCTGGTGCGCACCGGCATTGAGCTGGCGGTGCTCGCGCTCGGCTATCTGCTCGGTGGGACCGTCGGCATCGGTACCGTCATCTACGCGCTCACCATCGGCCCGCTCTCCCACGTCTTCATCCCGCTCTTCGACGCCAGCAAGCCGGTAGGCTCCGCGCCCTGATTTGAAGGGGGCCTCATGCACGCGCGCGCTCTCTGGCTTGGAAGCTTGCTGTTGCTCTCTTGCGCCCACCCGAAGGCCTCGGCGCCCGGTGTGACGCCAGAGGCCGTGGTGCTGGGGCCGGACCTCTCCCTGCGGCGGATTGCGCCGCGCGTCTGGCTGCACGTGAGCGCAGTGGACGACGCCGGGCGCCTGGCCTCCAACGGTCTGCTGGTGGAGACGACGAGCGGGACGGTGCTGGTGGATACGGGCTGGAATGACCGCGTGGCCGAGCGGCTGATCGCGTTCAGTGAGCAGCGGCTGCAGAAGAAAGTGGTCCAGGCGGTGGTGACGCACTTTCACGCGGACCGGGCGGGCGGCGTGAATGCGCTGCTGGCGCGCGGTATCCCGCTCACGATGCTGGAGCTCACCGCCGGGCGGCTGCCTGGCCTTCCGCCCGTTCGCACGTTCCACGAGGGGACAACGCTCATCGAGGGCGGCCGGACGTTGGAGCTCTTCCACCCCGGCGCGGGTCACAGCCCGGACAACGTCACCGTCTATCTCCCGGAGGAGAAGCTGCTCTTCGGTGGCTGCTTCCTGAAGGCCGCGGAGGCGGACGGCCTGGGCAACCTCGCAGATGCGGACGTCGCCGCCTGGCCGGCGAGCGTGGCGCGCCTCCGCGAGCGCTTCGGCGGCGCGGTCACCGTGGTCCCCGGGCACGGCGAGCCGGGCGGGCAGGGGCTGCTTGCGCATACAGAGCGGCTCGCGAGCGCTCCGGCGCGGTGAGTTGAGGTTGAGTGGAGTGAGCGGAAGAGTGCGGAGGAATCCCGGGGTGCGGAAGGCAACCCCGCTCGCATCGAGCGTAGCGCCGTAGGCGCGTAGTCGAGATGGGGCTGCCGTGGGAGGCCACAGCGCCTTCCCCGCTCTCGCCGCGGATACGGATTCGCTGCCTGCGCGAAGGCAGCTTGGACAGGGGGACGCGGGTTCTTAGGCTCAGCCGTCCGGCTGTTGGCGCGGAGACGAAGCGCGGTGGTTGCGCGGAGGCAGTCATCCCTGAGGGAGACGGGGCACGCGGGATAGGAATGGGCGGCTGACGGGGGCGCCCCCGTCAGCAACGTGCGCGTCCTCCTGATCGCGCGCAGCGTCGCGAACCTCCGCAGCGCCCCCCGAGGTGTGTCGTGGCCGGCTTGGTGTTTTGGCTGGAGCTGTCCCCTCCGAACTCCATCGCAGTAGCGGTCAGACACGCACTCAGTGTGCGCTAATTGGACCTACGGAGAGGAGTCGGCTGGAAGTGTGGAACTCTCGTTATATCCATCTAACTAGAGTTCCACACTTCGTTGGCCGCGGTCCGCAGCCCTCCGTGGAGGCGCACCGCTAGTGAATTGCAGTGCCGCCCGGTTGCGAAGCACGGGGACAGCTCCAGCCAGCAGGAACGCTGCTGCGAAACACCTTGGGGAGCGCAGCGAGGGAACGTGAAGCAGGGTGCGACCGGGAAGAAGCGCACGTTGCTGACGGGGGCGCCCCCGGCAGCCGCCCATTCCTATCCCGCGTGCCCCGTCTCCCTCTGGGATGACTGCCTTCGTGCAACCGCCGCGCTTCGTCTCCGCGCCGACAGCCGGACGGCTGAGCCTAAGAACCCGCGTCCCCCTGTCCAAGCTTCCTGCGAGTCGGCACCGCGCGCATCGCGGCGCGGGCGAACGGAGGGGCCAGCGAGAACCTTGTCCTGTCGCCCAGCCCGTCCGCGCTCGTGGCGTGCGTTGGGTCTGCGCTACCTCTCGACTATGCGCCTGACGGCGCAACGCTCGAGGCGAACGAGGAGGACGCAACGCTCGAGGCCAGCGGGGAGTCCATCCGCCTGACAGCGCAACGCCCAAGACTCCAACTCACCGCGTGAGCAGGTCCTTCAACTCCACGGTGCCGTCCGTCTCCGCGGGCGCGGTGCGCGACACATCCCGATACAGCGCGAGCTGGGCGACGCTCTTGCCCAGAGGAACAGGGCGAGCGGTCCAGCGGATGGTGCGCTCTCGAGGGCGTTGCACGGTGAACTCCTCGCAGGCGGCGAACGGCCCGGTGGGGAGCACGGCGAGCTTGCGGCGGAAGTCATCCGGGTCATCGAAGAGGGTGGCGTTCTGCTCCACCCACTGGGAGCGGTTCATCGCCAGCACCTCGGCGCGGCGCAGGCCGGCCATCTGGGCGGCGGCTTCATTGGCGTAGAGCACCTTCCGGTCTTCGCTGAAGAGGACCACGCCGATGTCGAGCGAAGAGAACACCGCCTCCAGAATCGCGAGCGCGCCCTCGTGACTCACCAGGGGCAGCAGCCGCTCCACCTCCTTGCGCTGCGGCGTGGCGCTCATCGCCAGGTCCAGCTCTCCGGCAATCCGCCGAGCCGAGAGCATCAAGCTGTCCACGTCCTCCGCGGTGAGCGCGATGGGCTGGGTATCCAGCACGCACAAGCTCCCGAGCACGACGCCCGACGAGGTGGTGAGCGGCACGCCGGCGTACCCGCGCACGGCGCCGGAGGTCACCAGCGGGTTCTGGGCGAACGCCGGGTTCGTCGTCGCGTCCGGGACGACCAGGGGTGCGTTGGCGTCCACCGCGTGCCGGCAGAACGACTGCGAGAGCGGGGTGCCGCGGGCCTCGAGCAGCTTCCCGCTCAAACCGAAGTGGGCCCTGAACCACTGCCGGTCCTCGAGGACGAAGGACACCAGCGCCATCGGCATCATGAAGCGCTCCGCCACCTGCTGCACCATGCCCTGGAGCTTGGCGTCCGGCGGCGCGTCGTTCACCAGCCCCGTCGCGCGCACAGCCTGCAGCCGCTTGGGGTCCAGGCTTGGCAGCGGGAGTGGGGGAGGCTGCGGCACGGGCGGCGCGCCAGGGGAGAACATCCGCGCAATCGCCTTGGACACCGTCGCCAGCGGCGCCGAGGAGGGCAGCAGCGCGTCAATCCCCAGCTCCGCGCGGCGCTTGGTCGCTTCGTCGCGCATGGCCAGGAACGCGGAGATGACCAGTATTTTGGGTCTGGGCCGGAGCTGGCTGGCGGCGGCGAGCAGCGCGAAGCCGTCCACCTGCGGCACCGCGAGCTCCGTGATGAGCAGGTCCGGCGGCTGCTGGCGGAGCGCCGCCAACGCCTCCTTCCCGCTGCGGAACCACTTCGTCTCCAGACCGGCCTCCGAGGCCAGGCGTTGGAAGCTCGCCCCTCGCCCCGGGTCCGGCTCGACCAGCATCATGCGTCGGCCCATGCGCAGAAATTTAGGTCAGGTTCGCGCCGCGCCGGGAGGCCCTCGCCTGTCTGAAAGTGAACCGCTACCTGCGCCCACCTCTCACTTTGCGCAGGTCCGCGCTCTTCATCCAGCCCTCGTTGCCGGACTCGTCGCGCACCTTGGAGAGCTCTCCTCGCTCCTCCAGCACGCGCATGCGGCGGCCGGCGGGGATGCGCGCGACGGCGGGCGCGTCCGCTGTGGGCGCGGCGCGGGGCTGGGCCTCGGCGTCCACGGTCAGGTTGTAGAGCTTGTCCAGCACCTGGTTCTGCTTCTGCTTGCCGGTGACGAGGTTGGTCGTCATCCGCTGGAACGCGTAGCTGCTGGCCACATCCCCCGCGTTCGCTTCGCCTGAAGCGCTCTGCTGCAGCTCCGCCTTGTCCTTCGCGGTGAGCCCCTCCATCTGATTCGCCACCGCCTTCGCCGCCACCTTCACGCCCTGCGTCTTCATCTGCCGGTAGAAGTGGCTGACCACGTGGATAATCTCCCCGTCCTCCCAGCGGACGCGGACGACGACCGGGGCGGCGCGGTAGCGCGAGGCCATCTGCTTCGAGGAGGCCAGCACCTCCACCTTCGTCTCGTCGAGCACCCGGATGGGGAAGCTGCCGCCCTCCAGCCACCACTGCGGATGCAGGCCCTTGGTGAGCAGCATGCGAGACATCAAATTGTCGTCTGTCTTTGCCACCTGCACCTGCACCACCTCGTCGCCGGTGCTGCGGCCGTTGTAGGCGATGGTCCCCGGGAAGCCGCGCTCCACCACGTTCTGGAGGGACCAGTCGGTGGTGTAGAGCAGCCCGCCGGCGCGTCAGGAGCGCGGCAGTGGCGCCGCGCGTCAGGGCGTTGGAGGGCATGGGCCTTCCAAACGGACGGGGCGCGGGAAAGATCTACCCGCCCCCCTTCCTCTGCTAAACGAAAGCCCCCGCCACGCGTAACCCCGAGAGGTCCACCGTGAGAAAGTCGCTCGTCCTGGCCGCCGTTCTCCTGTTGTCCGGATGCAAGACCCTGCTGGAAGCGCCTGACGAACAGGACACCAGCAACAAGCCTTTCACCCCCACCGGCGGCGTGGTCTTCAAGGGCGGCAGCGCGTCCTTCGACGACGCGCACGTGCGCGGCCCGCTCATCAATGCCAGCCGGCGCAGCGACGGCGACTGGGCCGGGACGCTCAACGGCCAGCCGCTGGACGTGACCGTGAAGCCGGACCGGCTGGTGGGTTCCTACCTCAACATGAAGATTGAGCAGAACCTCACCGGCCTGGTGATGACCGGGCAGTGGATGAACCGCATCCACCGCTTCGAGGTGAACACGGACCAGGTGATGATTCGCCTCCCCTCTGCCTCCTTTACCCTCCACCGCTCCGGCGAAGGTCAGTACGGCCCGGCCGGCGCCCTCAAGCTGACCGGCGACGCCGCCAAGCAGAGCCCACCGATGCCGCAGTTCGCCTTCGCGCTCCTGGCCACGTTCATCGCCTCCGAGGTCGGCTCCGGCGTGCAGGGCCCGCAGCAGGACGCCGTCCCCGGGCAGTAGCCTCACCGCGCCTTGGCAGGCGCCCCCGCTTCGCGCGAAGGTTCGCCCCATGTGCTCTCTCCGCTCCTGCGTCCTGCTGCTGGCGGCGCTGTCCGCCGGCTGCGCCACCCTCCAGACCCAGAACGCCGTGCGCGAAGCCGCCGGCCGGCACGTGTACGAGATGCCGGTGGAGAAGGTCTGGCCCCACGTCCGCGCGGTGCTGGCGGAGAAGGGCTACCACCTCAAGCAGAACACCACCGACTTCGAGGTCCTCACCGACTGGAAGGAGTCCATGCAGGGCTCGCAGGTCGCCGGGACCTGGACCCGCTACCTGGTGCAGGCCAACCGGCTGGACGGCGCCGCCTGCGTGGTCCGCGCGGTGCGCTGGACGAAGTCCGCCAACAGCACGCTCGAACGGCAAGGCAACGACATCTCGTGGGGCGTCCGCGTGAAGGGCGACACCGCGGGGATGGACCGCAACTCGGAGGTGGTGCAGGGCATGACGCCCGACGCGCCGAGCATCGCCTCGCTGGAAGCGGGCGGCGATGAGCCCACCTCGCTGAGGCAGGGCGCGCGCGCGTCCGAGGGCAACAGAGATCTCACGCTGGAGTGGGAGATTCTCCAGCGGGCGGACCCCCGCGCCGCGGCGCGGCTGGAGGGCAAGCCACTGCCGCAGCAGCAGCTGGTCCAAGCGGACTCCGCGGCGGCCCCGCGGCTGGGCGAAGCGGGGGACCAGCAGATTGGCGCCAGCCTGCCCACGGCGGCGGCCAATGACCCCTCCTTCTGCGGGCCGGAGATTCCGGACCTGGAGCCTTTGGTGCAGCCGGGCGCCACCTTGCTGCTCGGCGAGTTCCACGGCACCCAACAGAGCCCCGGCTTCGTGGGCCGCGTGGCCTGTCACGCCGCCATCCGCGGCCGGCCCGTCGCCGTCGGCCTGCAGCTGCCCACCGGCGAGCAGCCCTCCGTTGACCGCTACCTCGCCAGCGCCGGGAGCAAGGCGGACCGCGACGAGCTGCTCTACGACGGCATCTGGCGCTCGCCGTTCCAGGACGGCCGCAGCAGCGAGGCGATGTTCACCCTCATTGAGACCCTGCGCGCTCTGCGCGCGGCCGGGCTGCCCATCCGCATCTTCTACTTCGGCGAGCAGCGCGTGAAGGGCGAGGAGCGCGACCGCGCGATGGCCGCCAGCGTGCTCGCCCAGCGGCAGGCCATCCACGACGAGGTGCTGGTGGTACTCTCCGCCAACCTGCACCCGCGCGTCGTCCCGCTCGAGGGCCGCAACCGCTACATCCCGATGGGCGCGCTCCTGGCGGAGGCCCACGTCAAAGTGACGTCCCTGGTCATGGCCTGGGCCACCGGCACCATGTGGAGCTGCGCCCAGACCAAGGGCGACATCGTCGACTGCGGCATGGTGGACGCCAAGGGCCCGGACTACGGCGGGCGGGCGTTCGTCCGGATGTGGAAGGGGGCGGCCCAGGACCCCGGGTATCACGGCCTCTACTACGTGGGCCCGGTCTCCGCCTCCGCTCCGGCGATCCGCTAGTCAGCGCCCGGAGGGTCGACTAGATAGGGGGCACATGAAGACCGACTACCTGCGGCACCAGTCGGGGCGCATGTTCCAGTCGCCCTTCTTCGAGATGTTCTCGCGCGTGCACCCCGCCACGCCCTTCGCTTTCTACATCCCCCTCCTCGTTGGGCTGCTCTGGTGGGGCCTGGCCTCCGGCACGACGTCGGTCTGGCGGGTGGTGGCCTTCGTGCCGCTGGGCTGGGTGACGTGGCAGCTGCTCGAGTACTGGATTCACCGGAAGTTCTTCCACTGGGAGGGCACCGGGCCCTTCACCCGGCGGCTGCACGACATCGTGCACGGCTACCACCACCAGTACCCGGATGACGCCCAGCGCCTGGTCATGCCGCTGGGCGCCAGCATCCCGCTCGCCTCGGCCATCGCCGGCGCGCTCTGGCTCCTGGACCGGCCCTCCGCCACCGTGCCGTACTTCGCCGGCATCGTCCTGGGCTACCTCTTCTACGACTTCACCCACTGGTCCACCCACTACCGCACGCCCCGCACCGCCTGGGGCAAGGCCATCCGTTCGCACCACATGGCCCACCACTTCGCCTGCCCGGACCGGAACTACGGCATCAGCCACCGGTGGATAGACGTGGTGCTCGGCTCGCTGAAGAAGCGTTGAGGACGCCCGGCGCGTTGGCCCGGGCCGCCGCGTTGGCCCTGCTCGCCTGCGCCTGCAGCACGCCGCCCGCGCCCCGCCCGAAGACTCTCCCGGACCCGGACGCGCCGCTGGCCTACCCGCCGCTGGCGCCCCGCCGCAGCGAAGGCACCACCCGCTTCCAGTTCGTCTCCGAGCGAGACTCGCGCGCGCTGGACGAGGCCATTGACCGCTTCACCCGCAGCGCCTGGCTCTACCGCGACTCCTCGCCCCGCTTCGCGCCAATGAGCGCGCTGCAGCTGGCCAACTGGCGCACGCTGCTGCGAGCCACCGACGCCTTCCTCGCCGCCGGCGTGGCCCCCGCCAGCTCCCAGCGGATGATTCGCGTGCGCACCGTCATCGAAGCGGAGCTGGAGGCGGACGCCCAGGTGTACGCGCAGGTGCCGCCCTCGCTCCTCGAGGAGGTGCTGGACCGGGAGACGCGCCTGGGGCTGCGGATGGCGCGCATTGCCCGCGCCGCCGAGGAGCCTGAAAGGGACGTGGCGCCCCCTGCGCCCACCGTGGCGCTCCCCTCGCGCGTGGGCTTCGGCTGGCCGGTGGTGCCGGTGCGCATCAACTCGCTCTTCGGCCGCCGCTTCCATCCCATCTACAAGAAATACCGCGAGCACCTGGGCCTGGACCTCGCCGCCGCCATTGGCCAGGACGTGGTCGCCGCGCAGGGCGGGACGGTGATGCATGCGGGGCCCAACGGCGGGCACGGAAACCAGGTCCAGCTCGCGCACAGCGGTGGGCTGGTTACCCGCTACAGCCACCTGTCGAAGGTGTTGGTGCGCGTGGGTGAGAGCGTGCCGGCGGGCGGGCGCCTGGGCCTGGCCGGGAGGACCGGGGACGCCACCGGCCCGCACCTGCACTTCGAGCTCTGGCGCGCCGGCGCCCCGGTGGACCCGCTGGAGGCCCTCGGCCTGCCCGCCGAGCGTGGGCCTTCGGAGACCGCGGACGCACTCGGACGCTGACGCCCGCGCGCGACAGTTCCTCGAGGGAAGTGAGCCTCACGCGTTTCGTTTTCCGGGCGCATTGCGGCTGCCGGACGAGTGCAATGTTCGTTGGAGATCTCCCTTCGATGCTCCAGTTTCCCCTCGCGGACGGGAGCGCTGCCGCCGCGATGTCTCCTTGAAGCACAGCGAAATCGTAGGGAGTCATTACAGCGCGCGGCGCGGGCCCTCTGATGTCGCGCGAGGAGGGGAGCGCGCGCGCGATGGCACGCGGTTGGAATCAGCGAAGGCCCGAAATGCGCCTGCGCTCTGCTCTTCGCTGTGAGGTCTTCCGAATGCGCGCCCTGCCCCTCGTTCTCGGCCTGTCGGTCCTCGTGGTTGCGTGTGGGGAGGGGTTCACGGACTTTGACCCCCTCGCTGGGGAGGATGGCGGCACGCCGCCCGGCAAGACGGACTCCGGCATCAAAATCGAAAACCCCATCCCGGACGCCTCCGTCGAGCAGCCGAAGGACGCAGGCCCCACCGGCCCCACCTGCGGCGACATGACCTGCAACGGCGCGGAGACCTGTGAGAGCTGCGCCAAGGACTGCGGCGCCTGTCCCGTCATCCCGTGCGACTCCGAGGGCGGCCTCTACTGCGGCGGCAACACCGTCGGCGGCGACACCAAGATTCTCTACGTCTGCCAGGGCGGCTCACTGAAGATTCAGCAGGCCTGCGGCGGGCCCTGCCAGTACATGCCGGCCGGCACCCCGGACCGCTGCCCGCCCACCGGCAACGAACCGCCCGCGTCGCTCGTTACCAAGCTGAGCGTGAAGCCCTACGTGGAGCAGAGCTGCACGGCGGCCACGTTCAACGGCTGGCCCCACGCGGCGCAGAAGTGCTCCTACAGCTCCGGCCCGCTCTCGACGACGGTCATCGTCGCCAATCCCTCCCCGGACCGCGTGGCCCGCTGGATTGTGGACGCGGCCACGTACATCCCCGCGTTGGACGCGCTCAAGGGAACCAACCCGGGCGTCTACGAAGAGGGGCTGAAGGCCATCGCCCAGCACATGCTCATCCAGTCCTCGCGCATCTTCCCGCTCAACGGCGGCATCATCGAGAACATGGGCTCCGGATACGTGAACTACTACTTCGAGCTCGGGGTCACGCGCTCCTGCTCCGGCTGCTACTGCCGCATCAACTCGCTCCACCGCAACGAGCTGTGCAACTACCGCGCGTCCATCGGCACGGAGACCGCCGACGCCTGCATGGCCCGCATTGGCGGCAGCAACTGGACCGCGGCCTGGGGCGACGCCTGCTTCCAGAACCACCTCAAGTCGTGGACCACGGACTCCAACGAGCACTTCCGCGCCAAGGCCCACACGAAGAACCAGAGCGTGAAGTCCAAGTGCCCGACCCCCACGTCGTGCACGCCCAGCCAGGTGCTCTCTGCCGTGCAGGCCGCGTACAGCACCATCTGACGTCTGTCGGCTGCTGGACACGCGGCGTTGCGCAGGAAGACCTACGTCCGCACCTTGGGGCGATGACGCATCGCTCAGAGCTGCCGTTCAAGCTGTTCATCCGCTTCGCTGATGAGCCGCTCTCCGAGGTCTACGACGGGCTGTCGTTGGAGGTGCCGTTCACCCGCCGCGTGAAGGTGGCGCGGCAGCAGGCGGACGCGGTGGCGCGCGGGGCGTTCGACGCCGCGGCCCAGCATGCGCAGCGCAGAGGGGTGGAGCGGGGAGGGTTGGACCTTCCCGTCGCCTCAGGGCACCTCGCGGACGGCCGCCCGTGGCTGGCGTTCGAACGGCGGGATGGGATGACGCTGGAGCAGCACGTCGGGCTGCACGGCCTGCCGTCCCCTTCGGCGCTCACGGGGTTGCTCGCGGGCGTTGCCCGCGCGCTGGGTGGGCTGCACCGCGCGGGTATTGCGTTGGGGGAGCTTTCGGCTTCGCGCGTGTTTTTAGAGGGCGGGTCGCTGGGGTTCCCGGTTTTGACCGGGCTGGAAGGTGCGATTTATCCGGGCGTCCCGGAGCGGGCGCTGGAGGACGGAGCGATTCCGCTGGTCCGGACTCCGCGCGGGGACTTGAAGGGGTTGGGGCTGCTCGCGCTGGCGTTGATGGATACGCCTGCGCCGGATGGGCACGGCGTCCCGCTGCTGCCGGAGGGGTATGAGCGGTTGTCTCCTGTCATTGACCGGTGCCTTGAGCATGACCCCTCTGCACGGTTCTCCGGGGTGGAGGAGGTGTTGGCCGCGCTCTCCGAGGAGAGGATGGTGGATCCGTTCAAGGGCGTGTTTGGCGAGGAGCTCCTGACTCCGCCGGAGGGGTTTGATGTGGACTCCGCGGAGCTCTTGTTTGAGCCGGAGACGAAGCCGTGGCGGGAGGAGGCGCTGGCGGAGGCTTGGTTCGCGAGAGGGCAGGCCAGCGGCGTGCCGGAGTGAGTTTGCAGCGGTGGTCGGGCTTCCGGGCTACGGGTCTCGGGCTACGGGTCTCGGGCTACGGGCTTCGGGGGACGGGTCTCGGGGGACGGGTCTCGGGGGACGGGCTTCGGGGGACGGGCTTCGGGGTTCGCTTGGGCTCACCTTGACGGCGCACGGCGCACGGCGCACGGGCACGGGCCACGCGTTCGCGTTCGCGTTCGCGTTCGTTCACGGGTACGGGCCCGGGTTCGGGTTCGGAGACGGGAAGGGGTTCGGAAACGGGAAGGGGTTCGGAGACGGAACACCGAGCTCGGCTCCTCCGGGCGCCGTCTTAAGCGGTTGCCCACTCGCCCACGAGTCGGGTGACGCACTCCGGGCCCGCCTCCGAACCCGAACCCGAACCCGAACCCCTTCCCGTCTCCGAACCCGGGCCCGTACCCGTGAACGAACGCGAACGCGAACGCGTCGTCCGTGCCCGTACCCGTGCGCCGTGCGCCGTCAAGGTGAGCCCAAGCGAACCCCGAAGCCCGTCCCCCGTAGCCCGGAAACCCGTCCCCCGAAGCCCGAGCCTCTCCGCTACTCCGCGCGCAATGACGTCATCGGATCCACCCGCGTAGCCGCGACAGCCGGAATAAGACACGACGCCAGAGCACACACCCCCAGCAGCCCCGCGACAGCGAGCAGCGTCCCGGGGTCATACGGCGCAACCCCATAAAGCAGCGTCGAAATGAGCCGAGTAAAGAACAGCGCAAGAGCCAGCCCCACGCCCACGCCCGCGCCGGCCAGCGCAAGCCCCTGCCTCAGCACCATCCGCAGCACATCCATCGGGCGAGCCCCCAGCGCAAGCCGCACGCCCAGCTCCCGGGTGCGCTGGGCCACCGAGTAGCTCATCACGCCGTAAACCCCCACCGCCGCCAGCAACAGCGCCACCGCGGCGAACGTGAGCAGCAGGAGCAACGTGAACCGCCGCTGAGCAAGCGAGTCGCGAACCAGCTCCGAGAGAGGCCTCACTTGATACGCAGCCTCCCCCGGAGGTACCGAAGAGATTTCCCGCCGCACGGCCGTCCCGAGCGCCCCCAAATCCGCCGGGCTGCGAACGACAAACGAGAGCTCGCGCCAGGGGTGCTGCGCGTGCGGATAGTACGCCTCCGGCCGCGTCGCCTCCGCGAGCCCGAACTGCCTCAGGTCGCTCACCACGCCGACAATCTCCACCCAGTCCGGGTCTCCCGTGTCGAAGCTCACGCGGCGGCCCACCCCAGACTCGCCGGGGAAGAACTTCCGGACGGCGGCCTCATTCACCACCATGACCTTCGGCGCCTGGGCACTGTCCTGCGCAGTCAGCAGCCGCCCTGCCAAGAGCCGGACGCCCAACGCCTTGAGGAAGCCGGGCGTCACCGCCTGCTCCTCCAGCCGCAGCTGTTCGCTCGGCGTGGCGGGCCGCGGCCGGCCCTCGAGGATGACGTTGCTGTTGGTGTTGCTGCCGGAGAGCGGAAGGTTCCCCGTCGCGCCGGAGGACCCCACGCCCGGGAGCGCGGCGATGCGCCGGTCCAGCTCGCCGAAGTACGCCACCACCTGCGCGTCGCTGGCCAAGCTGGGCGGAGCGGAGACGCGGAAGGAGAGAGCTCCCGCCGGCTCGAAGCCGGGGTCCACCGCGGAGAGCTTCCAGAAGCTGCGAATCATCAGGCCCGCGCCGGCCAGCAAGACGACCGCCACCGCCACCTCGCCCACCACCAGCGCCGCGCGCACCCGGTTGCGGCGCCGGCCATCGCCCGTGCGCGCGCCGTCCTTCAGCGCGCTCTCCGGGTCCACCGCGGTGGCGGTGATGGCGGGGGCGAGCCCGAAGATGAGTCCCGTGAGCAGCGCCAGCGCGGCGGTGAAGGCCAGCGCGCCGCCGTCCACCGACACCTCGGCGGCGCGGGGCAGCGCGCGGCCGGCGAGGGCCACCAGCGCATCAACCCCCCAAAACGCGAGCAGCACCCCGCAGCCTCCGCCCAGCAACGCCAGCACCACACTCTCCGTGAGCAGCTGGCGAATCAGCTGCCCGCGGCTGGCGCCCAGCGCCACGCGGATGGCGAGCTCCCGCTGGCGCGTAGTGGCGCGCGCGAGCAGAAGGTTGGCGACGTTGGCGCAGGCGATGAGCAGCACCAGCCCCACGGCGGCGAGCAGCATGTAGAGCGCAGGGCGGCTGGCGCCCACCAGCTGCTCCTGAAGCCCGCCCAGCTTGAAGGCGTGGCCCGCGTTGCTGTCCGGGTGGAGCTTGGCCAGCTGCTCGCTCAAGGCGGCCAGCCGCGCGGTGGCCTGACGCTCCGGCGCGGCGAGCCGGGCGACGGCGTTGAGGTAATGGTCCCCGCGGTTCGTCCTGCGCGCGCCCACCGCGCCGGGGATGCCGTCCCGCGCCGCCACCCAGAGCTCCGCTTGCCGGGGCAGCCCCACCTCCGGTCCGGCGACGCCGATGATGGTGCTCGGCTGGCCGTCGAGGATGACCGTCCGGCCGATGACGGAGGGCTGCGCGCCGAAGAGCCGGACCCACAGCCGGTGGCTGAGCACCACCGCGCCGGAGCGCTCATCCTCGAAGCTGAAGGGGCGGCCGAGGGCGACCTTCGCCTGCAGCACGTCGAAGAAGCCGGCGGTCGTCTCCGCGCCCACCACGCGCTCCGGCAACCCGCGCAGCGTGAGGTTGAAGCTGACGGAGCGGTAGGCGGAGACGCTCTTCCACTCCGGGAGCGCGGCCATGTCCTCGTAGTCGCGGGGGGAGATGGAGGCCTGCTGCATCCCCGGCTGCGTCTCCCACAGCATCACCAGCTCGTCGGGGGAGGGGAACGGCAGCGGGCGGAGGAGGACCGCCTGGACGACGGAGAAGATGGCGGTGTTGGAGCCGATGCCCAGCGCCAGCGCCACCACCGCCACCGTGGTGAAGAGCACCTGCTGGCGCAGAAAGCGCCCGGCGAAGCGGAGGTCCTGAATCCACGCGCTCATGTCGAGCAGCCCAAAGCCAGAGCCATGCCACCGGGTTGAGCGCTGGGTCTTCACGGTTGTAAAGCCTTGGGCCGCGGGTGCGCTCGCGGCAATTCTGAGAAGCGGTGTCCCACATCCGAACAGCCCGGGCCAGTCCCCGGCGTACCTGTCCCCACCCGCACGGGCCGTGGACCCTCCGGCCGCTTCAGGGGTAAACCTTCGGCCATCGACCTCGAGCGCAAACTTCCGCGGCTCAAGAAGCACCTCACGTTCCTCCTGCCGGACGGCTGGAAGGGGGACGTGGTGGACCTCTCCGCCGTCGGGATGAGGATTCAGAGCCTGGTGCTGCTGCCGCCCCAGACGCTGGTGGAGGGAGAGCTCCAGCTGGAGGACGGGAAGACCATCGCCCTCAAGGGGGAGGTGGTCTGGAGCGCGCCGCCGGACCACCGCAACTACGTCCCTGCGGAGATTGGGCTGGAGTTGATGGACGTTCCCCAGGCGTACCTCGACGCGCTCGCCAGCCTCTTCGCCGAGTAACTGTCGCCCCTTCGCCGTCGATGGCAGCGGCCTTGGGACCTTGGGTAGCATGGCCCTCTCGTTCGCATGCGCGCCCCAGGTGAAATCCCCGGTTGTCGGGCGCTCGCGCGCTGCGCCGTGGGCGCGCTCCTGGCGCTGAGCCCCGGCGCGCGGGCGGAGGAGCTGAAGAAAGAGGTGGCGGAGCTGCAGGCCATCGCCGAGGCCGTGCGCGCGCCCGGGGCGGAGCTGGACGTGCCCTGCGTCACCC
The DNA here is from genome assembly GCA_044230055.1 of Myxococcaceae bacterium. Taxonomy (GTDB): domain Bacteria; phylum Myxococcota; class Myxococcia; order Myxococcales; family Myxococcaceae; genus JBGART01. The sequence continues at coordinate 34,491 of JBGART010000006.1, forward strand.
GCGCGGCCAGCAGCTGCGGCAAGCACGCCCTCTCCCACGCCTTCGCCGCGCTGGAGCGGCTGGAGGGCGGGAAGGCGCCGTCGGAGCCGGTGCGGGTGGCCGTCTTCGGCAACTCGCTCATCTCGGCGGACGGGGTGATTGGGTTCCTCCGGAAGCGGCTGGTGGACCGCTTCGGCGACGGAGGGCGCGGGCTGGTGCTGGCGGACCGGATGGGGCCCTGGGGACCGCGGGTGCGCACCGGCTTCACGCGCGGCGGCTGGGAGCTCACCACTGTCGGCATGCTCCAGATGCCCAAGCTTCCCCATGGCGTGGCCGGCGCGCAGCACCAGGCGTCCGCCAAGAACGCGCGCACCCGCTATGAGCTCAACGCGGAGACCCGCGCGGAGCTGCTCTGGTTCTCCCCGGTGGAGCACAAGGGCCTGCGCCTGGAGGTGGATGGCAAGCCGTACGCCGCCTTCTTCCCGCTGCGGCCGCTCACGCCGCTGCGCGCCTCCATTTCGCTCCCGGAGCAGGCGAAGGTGCTGGACGTGGTGGCGGACGCGCCGGGCCCGGTGGTGCAAGGCGTGGTGTTGGAGCGGCGCACCGGCGGCGTGGTGGTGGACACGTTGGGTGTCCCCTCGGTGGACGCCACCCTCTTCATGCGCACCGACGAGGCCGCCTTCGTCCAGCAGCTCAAGGCCCGCGCGCCGGCGCTGGTGACGGTGATGCTCGGCGGCAACGAAGTGAAGCGGCTGGCCTGGCGCCGCGCCACGCTCGACATCGAAGAGGCGGACCTGCGCAACCTCCTGCGCCGCGCGAGAGAGGCGGCCCCGCAGGCGTCCTGCCTGGTGGTCAGCCCCATCGACTCCGTGCGAGGCCCCTCCAACCCCAAGCCCTTCGAGGAGCGCGCGGAGCTGGCGCACTACCTCGCCATGCAGCGCCGCGTGGCGGGAGAGGCCGGCTGCGCGTACTTCGACCTCTTCGGCGCGATGGGCGGCACCGGCTCCCTCAAGCGCTTCGCCGCGAAGGGCTTCGTCCACGATGACCTCGTGCATCCGCGAGGGAAGGGCCTCAACCTCCTCGGAGAGCTGCTCGCCAGCGCCCTGCTCCGCGCCTACGACGGCCGGCAGGCGCAGGCCCCCTCCGGTGAGCTCGCGGGGGCCAGGGAGACCCGTTGAGGCTCGTCCTCGCGCTGGGCGCGCTCGGTGTCGCCGCCGCGGTGGCGCAAGTGCAGGCAGCCATTTCGTCGGAGGAACAGCAGCGCGTCGCGCCGTCACGCGCCACCCCCGTTCGCCTCGAGCGTTGCGCCGTCAGGCGCATAGTCGAGAGGTGGCGCAAACCCACGCACCGCACTTTGCCGGTGCGTTTCGAGCAGAGCGAAGCGGCCCATGAGCCAAGCTCCGGGAGCACTGCCGACGTCTCGACTATGCGCCTGACGGCGCAACGCTCGACGCGAACGGGGGGCATACCCTCGAGGGTACGGAGCCCTCTTGAGGTGCACGGCAGCGGCGTGCGCTCTCCCGTGCACGCCCGGGCGCCAGGCGGGAGCCGCCCCGGCGCGGCGAGCACCCCCCGCGCCCCGGAGAGCACCCTGGAGCCGCGGCTCGCGCAGGCGCTGGACGCGGCGTTCCGGGCGCTCACCGCCACGCAGCGGACCGCGGTCTCCGTCGGCGTCCTCGCCGGAGACGCGCGGTGGGTGGGCGCCTACGGCTTCGCCGACGTGGAGAAGCGGGTGCCGGCGACGGCCACCACCTCGTACCGGATGGCGTCGGTCGCCAAGACGTTCACCGCGCTCTCGGTGATGCAGCTGGTGGAGGAGGGCAAGCTCGCCCTCGACGCGGAGATTCAGACGTACGTGCCCAGCTTCCCGCGCAAGCGGTGGCCGGTGACGGTGCGCCAGCTGCTGGGCCACCTCGGCGGCGTATCCCACTACCGGGGCTTCCACGGCGAGGACCGGCTCACCACGCACCACGACACCGCGCAGGCGCTGGCCCTCTTCCAGGACTGGGAGCTGGTGGCAGAGCCGGGCACGCGCTTCGTGTACTCGAGCTACGGCTTCAACCTCCTGGCCGCGGCGGTGGAGGCGGCCTCCGGGCAGCCCTTCGGCGACTACCTCGCGCAGCACCTCTTCACGCCGCTGGGGATGACCCGCTCTGACCTCGAACGTCCCGCGCAGCGCAACGCGACCTGGGCTGCCGGCTACACCCTGCGCCGTGGCGTGCTGGAGCGCTCGGCCGCGGTGGACATCTCCAGCCGCTTCGGCGGCGGCGGCGCGCGCAGCACGGTGGAGGACCTGCTGCGCTTCTCGCAGGCGCTGCTCGACGGTGCGGTGGTGGGCCCGCGCAGCTGGCGGAGCATGCAGACAGTGCAGGTCACCCGGGACGGCACCCGCACCGACTACGGCCTGGGCTTCAGCGTCTTCCCCCAGCGCGGGCACTACGTGGTGAGCCACGCCGGCGGACAGCCGGAGACGTCCACCCTCCTGCTGCTCATCCCGACGGAGCGCTTCGCCATCGCGCTCGCCTCCAACCTGGAGGGGAACGACGCGCTCCTCTCCGAGATGGCCACCACCGCGCAGGAGGTCCTCCTCGACGGCGGCGCCCGCAGGCGCCCGGCGTACGCGGATGACCCGGCGGACGCGCTGCTCTACGAAGGGCTGAGCCGGGTGCACACGTACGGGCTTGCCCTGCGTGACTTCCACCGCGGCTTCGAAGGCCCGGAGGAGGACATCGGTTCGCTCCCGCCCGGCGAGGCGCCGTTCGAAAAGGTGAGCGGCCTGCTCTCTACCGCGGCGCTGCTGGCCCCGGACGGTCGCGCGCGGATTCTGTCAGGCCATCAGCCGCACGACGGAGAGCCGCTGGCCCGCGCGGGCGAGGAGATGGCCCAGCGGATTGAGGAGGTGTTCGGTCAGGAGCGGCTCGTCGCCGACCGGAGCCTGGGCCCCTTGGCGTTCTTCGGGGACTACCTGAAGGCCTGTGAGCAGGTGCGCTGTCCGCCGCGCTCCGGCTTCTCGGACGAGCTGCGCGCGCAGCTGGAGCGGCTGGGTCCCTCATGGGCGAACGCCAGCCCCCCATGGCTGCGGACGTTGCGGCTGGACGCGAAGACGGACCGCGTGGCGCTGGAGCGGCTCCTGCGGCTGACGATGGAGCGCGCGCCCCTGCGCCCGGACCTCGCGCCGGAGCTGTCGAAGCTGGGGCTGGAGCTCTCCGCCGCGGGGAAGGCGCGCGACGGCCGGGCGCTCATCGAGCTGGCGCTGGAGCTGTACCCGGACTCCGCGGACGCGCGCCTGGCGCTGGTGGACGCGTTTCTCTTGACCGATGACCTGGCCGCGGCGCGGACGACGTTGAGCGAGGCCGCGCAGCGCAGCCGCGTTGGCGTCAGCCCCGCGCTCCTCCAGCGCCGGGCCGAGCAGCTGCGGCGCTGGGGACAAGGCCCCGCTGCCTCGAAGCTGCTCAAGCTCTCCGGTGAGCTCGCCGTGCAGACGTCTCCGCCCTGAGGGCGTGCTACGGCCGGGGCCGGCGCTCCAGCCGGTTGAAGAGCTCTTCCAGCGCCAGCGCGTAAGCCTTCGCGAGGCCCGGCTTGTCCTTCACGCTGATGACGGAGCGGTTGATGCCGAGCACCGCGCGCCCCACAGAGTCCTCGCTCGTGGCGGTGAGCGTGGCCGGGTCGCTGCCCAGGCCCACGCCCTCGGACGCGCAGTGCCGCGCGCGCAGCTCACCGGGCAGGAAGCTCTGCTCTCCCAGCCGCGCGCCGAAGCCGGCGCAGCTGAGCGGCGTGCTGCCCTCGTGCATGCTGCCGAACTCGCGGATGGTCACCACCAGCAGCTCCTTGGCGTCCGAGGCCAGGACCGCCCCAGCGGCGCGCAGGCGCTCGGTGAGCAGCTCCTGGGTGGCGCGGCGCAGCTGCGCGGACTCCTCGAGGTCCGTCCGCTCATCGATGACGTCCAGCCGCAGCGCGCGGTCCTTGAAGCCCGTCGGGCGGGAAGGCGCGGCGGTGGCAGTAGCAGTGGGCTGAGCGGCAGGTCCGCGGGTGGTCGCGCAGGCCGGAAGCAACAGCAGGAGCACGAGGGTTCTAAGCATTTGTGTCTGGCTTCAAAGCACATCGGCCCGGGATTTTCAGCGCTGCCGGCCCGACGCGGGAGACTCCTGGCGCCAGGTGGGCGAGTGGCCCGCCGGCCTCCACAAGCGCCACGTCGGCGCGCTGGCAGTGACGGTGGAGCAGCCCGCACATGAAACGGGCGGGCCCGTGTGAGCCCGCCCGTGGGAAAACGCCCGACGCGCGCCTTACGCCTTCTTCGCGGTCGCCTTGAAGACGTCCTTGAACTCGCCCAGCGCCTTGTTGATGCGGGGCTTCAGGTCCTTCTTGGTGAGGTCCTTCTCGTCGCGGATGTCGCGCTGGATGTCCGGGTAGCGGCCGGTGACAAACTCGATGAACTCGGTCGCCCAGCGGACCACGTCGCCGACTTCGATGTCGCGCAGCCAGCCGCGCTTGTCGGGGTCGGTCTTGTCGGTGCCGGCGTAAACCTGGAGGATCTGGTTCTCCACCGGGATGGGCTTGTACTGACCCTGCTTGAGCAGCTCCACCAGACGGGCGCCGCGCGCCAGCGTCTCCTGGGTGCCCTTGTCGAGGTCAGAGCCGAACTGCGCGAACGCGGCCAGCTCGCGGTACTGCGCGAGCTCTCCCTTGAGCGAGCCGGCGACCTGCTTCATCGCCTTAATCTGCGCGGCGCTGCCCACGCGGGAGACCGAGATGCCGACGTTGATGGCGGGCCGGACGCCTGCGTAGAAGAGGTCCGTCTCCAGGAAAATCTGCCCGTCGGTGATGGAGATGACGTTGGTGGGGATGTACGCGGACACGTCGCCGGCCTGCGTCTCCACGATGGGCAGCGCGGTGAGCGACCCGGCCCCCTCTTCATCGGAGAGCTTGGCGGCGCGCTCGAGCAGGCGGGAGTGGATGTAGAAGACGTCGCCCGGGTACGCCTCGCGGCCCGGCGGGCGGCGCAGCAGCAGCGAGAGCTGCCGGTACGCCACGGCCTGCTTGGAGAGGTCGTCGTAGATGATGAGGGCGTGCATCTTGTTGTCGCGGAAGTACTCGCCCATCGTCACGCCGGTGTACGGCGCGAAGAACTGCAGCGGCGCCGGGTCCGAGGCGTTGGCCGCCACCACCGTCGTGTACTCCATGGCGCCGTAGGCCTGCAGCTTCTCCACCACCTGCGCCACGGTCGACTGCTTCTGCCCGATGGCGACGTAGATGCAGAAGACGTTCAAGCCCTTCTGGTTGATGATGGTGTCCAGCGCGACGGCGGTCTTCCCCGTCTGGCGGTCGCCGATGATGAGCTCGCGCTGACCCCGGCCAATCGGCACCAGCGCGTCCAGCGCCTTGATGCCCGTCTGCAGCGGCTCGTGCACGCTCTTGCGTTTCACGATGCCGGGCGCCTTGATCTCCAGCTTCCGCGTCTCCGTGGCGTTGAGCGGACCCTTGCCGTCGATGGGCTCACCGAGCGCGTTCAGCACGCGGCCCAGCAGCGACTTGCCCACCGGCACGGAGGCGATCTGCCCGGTGCGCTTGACCTGGTCGCCTTCGCGGATCTCCCGGAAGTCCCCCATGACCGCGACGCCGACGTTGTCCTCCTCGAGGTTGAGCACCAGCCCCTTGGCGCCGTTGGCGAACTCCAGCAGCTCGCCAGAGAGCGCGCCCTCCAGGCCGTACACGCGGGCAATGCCGTCGCCCACCGAGAGGACGGTGCCCGTCTCGGAGACGGTGACCTTCTTGCCGTAGTCCTTGATCTGCTCGCGGATGATTCTGCTGATCTCGTCGGCGCGGATTTCCATGACGGTGCTGTTCCTCTGAAGTCGTCGAAAAAAGGCGTCGCCTCGTAGCACGCGCGCACGCCGGCGGGCAATGCAGAAATCCCCTTTCACGACGCGGACTTCTGGTCAGCCTCATAAGGGCTGCCCCGGCGGCCGGTGCGCACAACGGGCTTTGCGGTGAGCGCGCGCCGGGAGATACGGTGTGCCGGCAACGGGGGGTGTTCATGGATGCTGCGGACCGAGGCATGGTCGTGCCTCTGCGCTCATTCGAAGTGCTGGTGAAGTCGCTGGGGGCGTCCAACCGCTACCAGCAGGCGCTCCAGGCCGTGGGGTTTGACGCGGATTCCCCGCGCGACGACTACCCGGTAGAGCTGTGGCGACAGGCGCTGGAGATTTCGCGCGAACACGTCTACCCGGGCGTGCCCGCGGACCAGGCGTACCGCGAGATGGGCCTGCGCTGCGTGGCCGGGATGGCGCAGACGCTGCTGGGCAAGGTGGTTGCCCTCTCGCTCGCCAACATGAGCCCCGAGGGCTTCATCCGCCGGATGCCCACCTTCGCCGCGTTCGGCCGGCCCGGCGTCACCGTCGACGTCTGGGCGGAGGGCGACCGGCGCTGGCGCGCGAAGGTGGTGGACCCCGTCGGCACGCCAGAGTTCACCGCCGGCGTCATCGAGGGCGCCCTGCAGCGCAACAAGCTCCCCGTCGAAATCCGGGTGGAGCACCAGGACCCGGGAGGGTATGAGCTGCTCTTCACCTGGTGACCACGGGACGCTGGAAAAAGCTGAGCGAGGCAGTCAGGCGCCAGCCCCTGCGCGCCCTGCTTCTGCTCTGCGCAGGCGGCGCGCTGCTCGTGGCGCTCACCCTGGCCTCGCTCTGGAGCTTCACGCCGGACGTGGCGGGCCTGGCGGACGGCAACCCGCGCACCACCGCGCTGATGGACCAGCGGGTGAAGGAGGCGCGCGAGAAGGGCAGCGCGCTCAAGCTGCGGCAGAGCTGGCGCCGCCTGGAGGAGATTTCCCCGCGCCTGCAGTGGGCGGTCATCCTCTCCGAGGACGCGTCGTTCTTCGGCCACGACGGCTTTGACTGGGATGAGCTGCAGAAAGCCATGAAGCGAAATCTGGAGAAGGGCGCCTACGTCCGCGGCGCCTCCACCCTCACCCAGCAGCTGGCCAAGAACATCTATTTGGGCACCGAGAAGAGCCTCTGGCGCAAAATAAAAGAGGCGGTGCTGGCGGCGAAGCTGGAGCGCGCGCTCTCCAAGAAGCGGATTCTGGCCCTCTACCTGAACGTCGTGGAGTGGGACGCCGGGACGTTCGGCGCGGAGGCCGGCGCCCAGGCCCGCTTCGGCACCAGCGCCAGCGCGCTCTCCGCCGCACAGGCCTCCGTCCTCGCCGCCATGCTCCCCGCGCCGCTCAAGACGCAGCTGTCGCAGCCGTCCCCGTGGCTCCAGCGCCGCGCCTTCCACGTGCTGGACCTGCTCTACGCCGCGAAGAAGGTGAACGCCATGGAGTACGCGCTCGGCCGCAGCGAATTGACTTTGATGTTCGAGCGCGGACCGCGACTGGATGAGACGGCCGAAGGCGCGGAGGGGCTGGACGCGGAGTGAGGCCAGGTGCCTACCAGGTGGAGCGATAGGGCCAAGACCAGCGCGTTGCCTGCTGATAGTCACGCTCCTGAAGCTCGTCCTTGACCGAACGCAGCAGCTTGCGCCCCTGCCGCGGGAGGTCATCGCGAACCGACTTCAGCCGGGACTGGAGCTTCTTCAGGTCCTTGAGCTTCAGTTGCTCCACGAGGTCGTCCCCATCGAAAGCCCGAAGCTTGCGCAGGAGCCCGGGAAGGTTCTTGTCGGAGGCGCCTATCAGAGCTCCAGCAACGAACCGGGAGGTTCGCTCGTCGCCGGTGCGCGCGAGCGCCTGGAGCTGGTTGGGCGTCAGCGACTCTCGCAGCGCGGCCCGCACCCGGGCGTGCTTCTTTCCGGTGAGCCCCATCACCAGGCGGGGGAGCGTCTTGGCGGGCAGCCCCGGCAGATACGTTCGCAGGTCGTCCTTGGTCAGCGCGGAGAGGAACGTGCGGAGGTCCTTCCCGCTCAGCCCGTGGGCTCGCTGGAGGAGCGTCTGCGCGTAGGCGCCGCCTTGCGCCAGCGCGTCCTCCAGCCTGCCCACCTCCAGCCCCCGGCGCAGGAGCGCGAGGTCCACCGCGGCGGTGGCGCCGGCGAGCGCGTCGCCCGGCGGCGGGGTGGCCGGCAGCGCCTTGCGCAGCGCCTTCAGCGCGTCGTCCTTCACGCTCCGCAAGGGACGGTCGAGCAGCCCGCTGGGTATCCCCGCCAGCAGCGCTCGCGTGCGCGCAGGGGGGGCGGCGCGCAGCACCCGCGCGAACAGCTGGGATGGGTCCCGCGCCGTAGCCAGCGCCCGCATGCCTTGCGGGGTGAGCGTCCGGACGATGACCTCTGACAGCCGCGCATCCTGCGAGGTGAGCGCGCCCACCAGCTGCGCGAAGGGCTTGGGCGGGCAGACCGCCAGCAGCGCCTCCAAACCGTGCGTGTCCAGCCGTTTGAGCACGGGGCGGAGGGTCTCCAACGGGAGCGCCAGCAGCGCGTGTCGCAGGTGCAGGGCGTAGGCGTCCGTCCCCGACAGCAGGCGCACCACCTCGTCTGCTCCGCGGCCCCGCGCGAACAGCTGCGCCTGGACGTCGCTCAAGGTGCTCAGGTCTCCTGAGAGCTCATCGCCGCGCCGCGGCCACGCTTCGGCCTTCAAGGCGTTGAGGTCCGACGTGCTCAGCTGGGTGAAGAGCTCCCGCCGCCATTCCGCCGGCACCGCCCGTAGCCAGTCGCAGGCCACGCCCTTCGAGGGCGCTTGCGCGAGGATGTCGGCCGCGGTGCGCGAATCCCGCGCCAACGCCGCGAACCGCGGAGGGCTCATCGTCGCGTCCACCAGGCGCCACAGCCGCTTGGCTTCCGCGCGCGCCGGGAGGCGGCGAACGAAGCGGCCGTAGCCCTCCGGCGGCAGCCGCTCCAGGCCCTCCTGCAGCACGAGGTCGGGCTGGGCCTTCAGGGCGCTGACCGTGTCGGTGGGGCTCAGGCCCAGCAGGCGCTGCACCTGCTGGGGCGTCTGGAGCGCCTTCGCGCCGGGCTGCAGCAGGACGGAGCCACCCAGGACCTCCTCGAGGTGAGCCTCCTCTGCCCAGGTGTGCACCAGCTCGCGGAAGGCGTCCCGCCGTTCGGTCCGCTGCTGTTTCCCCTTCGGAAGGGGCTGCTGCATCAGCGCGTAGGTGTCTTGCAGGAAGCGCTCGGTGGCGGCCGGGAACCGCGCCCGCTGCTCCGAAGTCACGTGCGGCGCTGCCTCGTAGCCCAAGAGCGGCAGCAGGTTGCGATTGCCAGGCGACTTTTTGAGCCACGAGTTCTTGGGGCTGAGCGCCTGCCGGAAGAGGCGCAGCGCCTTCTCGTCCTGCGTGCTCAGGGACTCCCCCTTGAGGGACGCCATCAGGCCTTCGAGGGTGGCGAGCGGGTGGCCCTTGAACGTCGCGTTCTGCTCCGCCACGAAGCCGCGGACATACTTCGGGTGCTTCAACCCAATCAGGATGTCCTGCATCAGCTGGCCGTACTGCGTGACTGCGCCCATGTAGCCGCGCAGCTCAATGCGGTGACGGTCGTGGGTGATGGGATAGGACCGCAGCGTCCCCCGCACCTCCCCGGAACGGAGCGCGTTGGGAGTGATGCGTCCCACCGTCTCCGTGCCCAGCGCCCAGAAGGGAGCGCGTGCCAACCGCCACGCCTGGATGGAGTCCGCGGTCCGCGACATCCAACCTCGCATCGGCCCTTCGCCCACTCTGGCCACGGCTTCCTTCGGGACGTAGGCCGTCAGGTGGAAGGACTTGAGGGAGCTCCCCAGCTCTGCCTTCAACGTCTCCATCTGGCGCAGCGTCTTCCCCAGCGTCTTCGCCGGGCGCGACCGGACCTCGAAGTTTCCGCTGTCCTCTTTGTCCCAGTTGCTGTCCAGCCAGGGGAAGCGCTCCTGGTTGACATTGCCGTGTCGGATGACGCGCTTGGCGTTCGGCCCCCGGAACTCAGCTTCGAACCCGAAGGTGACCGTGACCCCGTTGAGCCGGATGGGCTTGTCGATGGGCAGCTGGCGGCGCAGCGCCTCCAGCTGCGCTTCGCTCAGCCGCAGCCCGGCGTCGGCCCCTTCCAGCCGCTGCCCGGACAAGAGCCAGTCCACGTCGCCGGAGTAGGGATTCGCCTCTCGCGCGTGCTCCACCAGCTGCGCCGCCATCGTGGGATGGACGGGCTCCAGGCGCACGCCGCCGCCGGGCGCTGCAAGCTCCACCTTGAGCTGCTCACCCGGGAACAGCGTCGCCTCCAGCGCGCTGGGTTTCACCGCGCCGCCTAGCCCGTGCAGCCGCACCTGTCCGTCCGGCAACCGGCTGAAGAGGTCCTCCACCGTCGCGCCGGGGGTGGCGCGCAGAACCTCCACCGGGTCTTCCAGAGGTCGTCCCGCGAGCACCGCGGTTCGAGTGAACGGGAGGGGTGGTCGGACAGTGGTCAAAGCATCTCCGACAGGGGGGTCAGGTTTTATCGGCGGCGAGGGGCGCCAGTTCCTGTCAGGCCGAATTACGATCTGAGCGGAGGCAACTTCTGACCCCCTCCGCGGGAACATCCAAAGGGTCGTCCCGACGTTGGTTTCTCCCAATCCGTTCAGCTCGAACTGTCATCTAGGTCCACGTCAACCTGAAACGGCTGCTTGGAGCCGCAGCACATCAGGACTTGAAGTGAGCCTCCCCGCCGCCTGAGGTGGAGATGCTGCGCTTGGCGGGGTTGCCCTCGACGGTCAGCTCGGCGCCGCCGGAGAGCTGGCCGCTGACGCGCTGGCGGGCGTGGACCTCCACCTCCGCGCCACCGCTGCCATCCACCCGCGCCTCGTCGCAGACCAGCTGGGTGGCGTGGACCTCGGCTCCGCCGGAGCTCTCAATCTCCACCCGCCGCGCGTCGCCGGACACCGTGACGTCCGCGCCGCCGCTGGAGCTGACCTCCAACTCGCCGGTGCTCAGCGATGAGACCTTCACCACCCCGCCGCCGCTGGCGGAGACCTTGAAGCGGTGGGTGGCCGCCGCGGTGGCCACGACTTCGGCCCCGCCGCTGGCATGGACGCCCTCCAGCGTGGGAGCGGTGACCTCCAAGACAATCTCCTGACTGGGGCGCAGCGACTCGTTGCCCTTGATGACCGTCTGGAGCGTGCCGTTCTGGAGCTCCAACTCCACCAGGGCCAGGAGGTTGGCGTCGCCCTTCAGGGTGGCCGAGGCCGGCGAGCCCACCTTCACCCGCGCGTGGATGCCGTGGCTTACCCCCACTGAACGGAACTCGCCCACCTTGCGTGTCTGCTGCTGGATGTTGCCGTCGCCCTTCACCCCGGAGAAGCCCCAGCCGGTGAGCGCGACGAGCGCGATGGTTCCCAGAATGCCCCGCATGTTTTCTCCGCTGTCAGGTGGGTAGAGCCTGCCCGTACGGGCGGCGAGCGAGTCCATTGCACGCTTCGGTTCGCAGCGACACAAAGGTTCGCTCGACTTTCCCGGCGGCTTTCACCATGAAAGGGGGCCGATGTTCCGCGGACTGGGTGCGTACTGGTGGAGGCAGCGGTGGCGGTGGTTGGCCACCTGCGTCTGCATTGTGCTCGCGGTGGGCTGCTCGATGGCCGTCCCGCGCATCATCGGCCAGGCCATCGACGACCTCCGCCGCGAGGACGGGAGCCAGCTGACGCTCTATGCGCTTGAGCTCATCGGCTTCGCCGCGCTCGCTGCGGTCCTCTTCGTCTTCGTCCGCCGCAACGGCGCCACCGCCAGCCGGGTCATCGCCTACGAAGTGCGGCGGGACCTGTTCCACCGGCTCACGCTGCTGGAGCCCGCCTACTTCCACGCCACCCGCACCGGCGACCTGATGAACCGCTTCACCGGGGACCTCTCCGCGGTGCAGGAGATGCTCGGCTTCGGCCTGGTGCAGGCGCTCAACACCCTCTTCACGCTCACCTTCGCGCTCACCCTGATGCTGCGCGTCTCCACCCGCCTGGGCCTGCTGGTGCTGGCCCTGTTCCCCGTCGTCATCGGCATGCTGGTCCTGATGTTGCGGGTGACCGCCCGCCGCTACGCCGCCGCACAGGAGCAGCAGTCGGCGGTGGCCGCGCGGGCGCAGGAGAACTTCTCCGGGATGCGGGTGGTGAAGGGCTACGCGATGGAGGCGCGCGAACAGCGCGACTACGAAGCCCTCAACGCGGAGTACCGCCGCCGCGTGCTGCGGTTGGCGCGGGTGGAGGGCCCGCTGTGGGCCACGGTCAGCCTGCTGCTCAACGGGGTCTTCGTCTCGGTGGTGGTGGTCGCCTCGCGGCAGCTCATCGCCCAGGGGGGCTTCGCCGGGCTCACGGTGGGCGGCTTCGTCACGTTCATCAGCTACCTGTTCCAGCTGGCCTGGCCGCTGCTCTCGGTCGGCGTGCTCAGCAACATCCTCCAGCGCGGCGCGGTCAGCTGGGGCCGCCTGCGCGAGGTGCTGGACCGCGCGCCGGACGTGGTGGGCGGCTCGACCCCCGCGGAACCGGTCAAGGGCGAGCTGCGCTTCGAGGGCGTGGGCCTCCGGCTGGGCGGCCGGACGCTGCTGGACGGCATTGACCTCACCGTCGCGGCGGGCAAGACGCTGGGCATCACCGGCCGCACCGGCAGCGGCAAGACGCTGCTCGCGTCGCTCTTGCCCCGGCTTTTGGACCCCACCTCGGGCGTGGTGCGGATTGACGGCAAGGATGTCCGGGAGTGGCCGCTGCACGCGCTCCGGGACAGCATCAGCGTGGTGTCCCAGGAGCCGTTCCTGTTCTCCGCCACGCTGGCGGAGAACGTCGGCTTCGGCCTGCCGGAGGCCATCGCGGTCCCGCCGGGGCAGATTCCGCCGGAGCGGCTGCAGTGGGCCGCGCACGTGGCCGGCCTGGAGCGGGACCTGGAGCTGTTTCCCCAGGGCCTCTCCACGCTCATCGGCGAGCGCGGCGTGACGCTCTCCGGCGGGCAGCGGCAGCGTGCCGCGCTGGCTCGCGCTGTGGCGCGGCGCCCCGCCATCCTGATTCTGGATGACGCGCTCTCCGCGGTGGACACAGAGACGGAGGCGCGCATCCTCGACCGGTTGAAGGAGGTGCTCGCCGGCCGCACGGTGCTGCTTATTGGCCACCGGCTCTCCACGCTTCGCCACGCGGACGAGATTGTGGTGCTGGAGGAGGGCCGCATCGTGGAGAAGGGCACCCACGAGGGACTGCTCGCCCGCGGCGGCCGCTACGCGGAGCTGGACCGGCGCCAGCGGCTGGAGGACGCGCTGTCCGAAGCGCCCACCCCCGCTCGGGAGCCTGCCTGATGTCCGCCGACGAGCCGTCGTTCACCCGGCAGTTCGACTGGAAGCTCACCCGGCGGATTCTGGGCTACGTCCGGCGCTATGCCGGCGTGGCCTTCGGCGCGCTCGGCCTGAGCCTGGTGCTGGCGACGGCGAGTCAGTCGTTTCCGTTCCTGCAGCGGCTCATCATCGACCGGTACCTGGCCCCGCCCGAGGGGTCCCCGTTCGCGCTGCTCAGCTTTGACCAGCGGCTCTCCGGCGTCTGGTTCATCGCCGGCGTTTACTTGGCCCTCGCCGGGGTGGAGTTCCTTGCCCGCTATGGCTTCCAGTACTCGCTGGTGTGGCTCGGCCAGCACGTCCTGTTCGACCTGCGGGCAGAGCTCTTCGCGAAGATGCAGCGGCTGCAGCTGGCCTACTTCGACAAGAACCCGGTGGGGCGGCTGGTCACCCGCGTCACCTCGGATGTGGACGCCATCAACGGGTTCATCACCAACGGCCTGGTGACCCTGGCCCAGTCCGTCTTCGTCCTGCTGGCGGTGCTGGCGTACATGTTCGCGCTCAGCTGGCGGCTGGCGCTCATCGCCTCGCTGGCCATGCCGCTGCTGTTCCTCGCCACGCGCTTCTTCCAGCACCGCTTCCGCGACGCCTACCGCCAGATTCGAATCAAGCAGGCCATCGTCAACACCGCGCTCAACGAGAACATCACCGGGATGAGCACGGTCCAGCTGTTCAACCGCGAGGAGCGCAACCGCGCCGACTTCGACGGGCTGAACCGCGACTTCCTGGACGCCAACCTCGCCTCCATCCGGTGGTTCGCCTACTTCTTCCCCACGGTGGGCCTCATCTCCAACGCCGCCCTCGCCGTGCTCCTCTGGTACGGCGGCGGTCAGACGCTGCAGGCCGCCATCACCGTCGGGACGCTGTTCGCCTTCACCCAGTACGTGCGCAACTTCTTCCAGCCGCTCTCGGACCTGTCGGAGGTCTTCAACACGCTCCAGGCGGCCATGGCGAGCGCGGAGCGAATCTTCGGCGTGCTGGATGAGCCGGAGCAGGTAACGGACCCGGCCCCCGCCCTCCCGGTGCGCGGCTTCCGCGGCGAGGTGGAGCTCAAAGACGTCTGGTTCAGCTACGCCGAAACGAAGGACCCCAAGGACGACCAGTGGGTGCTGCGCGGCGTGAACCTCCACGTGCGTGCCGGTGAGTCGGTGGCCCTCGTCGGCGCCACCGGCGCGGGGAAGACCAGCATCATCAGTCTGGTCTCCCGCTTCTACGACGTGCAGCGCGGCGAGGTGCGCGTGGACGGGGTGGACGTGCGGCGCTACGCCCAGCGCGAGCTGCGCCGCCACGTGGGCGTGGTGCTGCAGGACGTCTTCCTCTTCGCCGGGACCATCGCCTCAAACCTGAGGATGAACGACGAGACCCTCCCCATGTCTCGAGTGGAGGAGGCCTGCCGCTACGTGGGCGTGCACGACTTCATCCAGCAGCTCCCCGGCGGCTACGACGCGGAGGTGAAGGAGCGCGGCGCCACGCTCTCCGCCGGACAGAAGCAGCTGCTCGCCTTCGCCCGTGCCCTCATCCAGAACCCCGACATCCTGCTCGTCCTGGACGAAGCCACCGCCAACGTCGACACCGAGACGGAGCTGCGAATCCAGGCCGCGCAGGAGAAGCTCATGCAGAACCGCACGAGCATCATCATCGCCCACCGGCTCTCCACCATCCGCCACTGCGACCGGATAGTCGTCCTCCGCCGCGGCCAGGTCGTCGAGGAGGGCCTCCACGCCCAGCTGCTCGCCAAGGGCGGCTACTACGCCACGTTGTATCGCCTGCAATACGCCGAGCAGGAGGCCGCGTAGCCCCCGTGCCCGTGGTCTACGCGCGCGGACCGAGGTGGAGCGTGAGGCCCGGGCGCTTCCCGTAGTCCACGTCGCGCAGCTCCGCCCCGTCGAAGACAAACCGCGGCGGCGTCACCAGCGTGCGGTTCCCCCAGAGGTGCGCCTGGGGGACGTTCCCGGCGAGCACATTCTCCAGATTGAGAGCGTCCCGCCCGCCGCGCCCGACAGAACAGGCGACGAGGACCACATGGCCGCCCGGGGCGATGGAGCCGCGCACGCCCGCCAGCGCCAGCAGCGCAGAGTCCTGAACATCCAGGGACGCGTCGCTCTGCCCGCCCGTGGCCGCCCCGCGAGCCGGGTCCTCCGCTCCGAGCGCCGCGCGCTCCCGGTCCGCGTGCCCCATGAACACCACCAGCTGCGCGGGCTGATGCCGGGTGGCTTCGCGCAGGCGGGTGACGGCGTCCGAGTCCAGCCCGGCCTCGTAGTAGACGACGCGCGTGTGGCGGGTGAGCGTCTCCAGGTCATTGCTGCCCAGCGCGCCGCTGAAGTCCCGCTTGGGCCCAATCACCACGGTGAGCGGGCGAGGGTCCTGCGCGTCCGTCGTGGTGCGGTTGACGAGCAGCTCCTGGAGCAGGAGCCAGTTGCGGCCCACGCGCTCGGGGAACTCGATGTCCACCTCCTGAAGGCGCCGCTCCAGCTCCAGGCAGCGCTGCTCCACCTTCGCCCGAACGCCCTTCGCCTCCGCGTGGGAGAGCAGCTGCTCCCGGTTCCACGGCCCGAGCGAGGCAAGGATGAGCGGGTTCACCTCTGCCGCTTCGACCAGCAGGTCCCAGTCCTGGAGGGGCGGCGGGTCTCCCTCGCCGCGGGCGAGCCAGAGCGCCACGTCCGCGTCGCGCAGCACCGCGGACGCGCGCAGCGCCTTGTCTTGCAGGAACAGCTCCCGGTTCGAGCGGACCAGCGGGAGCAACGCCTCGTCGCGCAGCGTGGCGAGCAGCGCGCGGGCCGTCTGCGCGTCCGGCCGCGGAGGCGCGGTCCTCAGCGGCGGCTCTCCCTCGTAGAGGCGCGGGTTCCTCGCGGCCACCGGCTCCAGCGCGGCGCGCGCGGCGTCCGGCAGCCCATCCCAGAGGGCCCGGGCAGAGCCGTCATCCTGCTGCAGCAGTCGGGTCGCCGCCTCGAAGAAGCGCGGCTGCGCCTCCGGGGTGAGCGCCTCCCAGACCTTCGCGGGCGGGAAGAAGCGCAGCACCAGGGCCAGGGTGTCCGCGCTCTCGCTCCACGCCGGGACGGCCGCGCTCAGCGCCTTGAAGTCCGCGCCGCGTGAGGCGCGCGCGATGGCGCCAAGCCCGTCGAGCGCCCCGTCGGGCACCGCGGCGGCCACGTCCACCACTGCGTCCGCCTGCTCCGCGTGGGGCCGGGCCGAATGCATGGCCTCGCGCACCAGCTCCGGGTCTGCTCGGAGCCGCTCTGAGGCGAAGGCCAGCGCGCGTCCGTTCTCCTGCACCGCCCGCCGGACGGTCGGCGCATCGTCGCGCAGCCGCTCGCTGGCGAACTCCAGCTGCAGGCCGTCCTGCGCCACCGCCGCTCGAGCGAGCGCAGCGTCATCGCGCTGCGCGTCTCCCACCGCCTGGAAGCTGCGCGCGTCCTGCTGCACCGCCAGCGCGGCGACCTCAGGGTCCGCCTGCAGCTCCGGCGGGAGCAGGAAGAGCGGCACCCACTCGCCCTCGCCCACCACATCCGTGTACCGCGTCTCGTAGTGCGCCAGGTACGTCATCGCCAGCGCCTTGTCGGCCTGCAGCTCCCACGGGAGCGTGACGTAGGCGCCCGGCGCGGCGCGCAGCAGCGCCTCCAGGATGGGCTTGGACTGCTGCTGCTCGGGGCGCAGCGCGGACCACGCTTCATGCGCCAGCGCTACGCGGCCTTCCAGGAGCGCGGCGGCCAGAGCGTCTTGCGCAGGCGCCGGGTCGGTGAGCTGCGAAAGGATGCCCGGAGCGAGTGGCGCCAGCGCGGGGCCCACCGCGTCCCGGAGCGCCGCAGGGAGCCGGGCAAACCGCTCCGCCGTCAGCTGAAGCGAAGGTGCGGCGAGGAGCAGCGCCCGGGCACGCTCCTGAAGCGGTCCGCCCTGAAGGGCAGGCGCTGCATCGCCGAGGGCGAGCGGGTCCCGCTCCACCGCAGCCGCCACAATCTCGGCGTCCTCCGCCGCGAGCGGGCCGAGCGCGCGCAGCGGAGCGCCGGCCTGCGCCGCGCTCAGCAGAAGCGCCCGCTCGCCGTGCAGCGCGGGCGGCACGGGCCTGCCCTTGCGCGCGAGCGCGATGGAGACCTCGGGTGGCTCGCCCGGCTGCGGCGGGAGGCGCTGCGCCGCATCCGCGCTGGCCTCGGTGGCGAAGCGCTGCAGAAACTCAGGGGAGGCGAGGACCGCGGGCGCGAGCTTCTCCACCTCAGCGGGAATGTCGCGGACGAGGGCGAGCGCCAGCTCCGGCGTGGACCGCGCGGCCGCTGCGAGGCGCGCCACCGATGCCGGCGTTCCCATCCAGGACCAGCGCGAGGAGAGCTTGGCCACCCCGGCGATGAGCTCCTCCGCCGAACGCCAGCCGCCGGCCTGCGGCGCATGCAGCAGCGTCCAGAGCGCGTCCGCGTCCTCGCGCTCCGCGGCGCTTCCCGGAGCGGGGCCGAGCGCCTCTCGAGTGAACCACGGCCCTGAGGGCTGAGCGCTCCAGCGGACGCTCCCCGGAACGGCGGCGGCCGGCGGGGGAGGCGCGACGGTCGCGGCGCTCGGGGAGAAGGCATCCGCCGGCGACTCGGTGGGCGGTGAAGCGACCTCGGCGCGAACGGGTGAAGCGGCGTCGACACGTCGCGGGCCGACGTTCACATTTCCAGCGATGCTCGGCACGCCCAGCGGCCCCTATCTCGGCTCGACTCCAGGCATTTTCGGTCAGGGAGCCACCTGGGTTGCGCTCGGTGCTCGGTCTTCTTTCAACTGCCCTTTCCGGCGGCGTTTTTCGGGGCTTTGAATCGTCCTTGCCACCTCAGTAGTCCACCCGCTCAAGAAACCCGCGCCGTCCGGAACAATTGAACCCTCCTCCTGCCTGATGTGGTCGGAGGGCTGCGTTGTTGCGCTCGTGCTTGAATTCACGACCGCAAGAAGGGCACCGGTAGACGTACGTCGCGCCCACCCCGAATGATTTGCCCTGCGAGCTACGCGTCGAGGCGCCGCCCCGGGAACTGGGGATCATTGAGCCGGTCAGCTCGATTTCATATCGCGGGCTGAATGTTTCGCCAGTCACCTTGAGCCCTTCGATTTTGCTGATCCTGAACTGCTTGATGTGAACGTCGCTTCGAACCCACGCATACAGATTCAAATGCCCATCAGCTGCTCGGCGCAGGGAGTACGGCTCAGCAACGCGGTGCTTGGCGTTGTACATGAACGAAATCAGCAATCGATTCGCACCCGCGAAACGAATCTGTTCGATGGGAGCCGCGCCCCAGTACGTCGCCGATGGCGGCGCGATCAGCGTCCCCTGCATCTCGTTGCCCGAAGGTCTTCGGGCTTGCGTCGAGGCCACGAGATTTGTGCCGGCGTGCACTGTCTCGACGGCGGTAGGCACACCAGCATCGAGCCACGAGAGGACGGGAGCGAGTCTTCCGAGAACTGAGTTGATAGGCGGCAAGACCTGAAGCTGGTGCGCGAGCATGCTGCCCCAATCGGCCTTGAGCTCGTCAGAACCCTGCACCAATGCGCTCAGTGCAGCCGCCGCTGGCGGTGCGAGGTTCTTGTGTGCGCACTTCCTGTGGAAGAACTCGCGCGCAAGCTCGAAGTCGATGCTGCCTGCGTGGTTCTCTACTATTTGAACAACGTCGTAGAGATCCCTGGGGCGCGTTCGCTCGAGGAGCGCGCGGGTCTTCTCTGCGAACAGTTCCTCGATGGAGTAGGCGGCGATGGTGAGATCATCGGGAAGGTCGTCTGGGTAAGGGTGGAAAGCGGAGCGCTCGTCGGCGTCGTCGACAAGGAGCTCGTTCTGCGTCAGGTCGAAGAGAATGTTCGCCAGTTGAGGGCGGGCGAGCGGTCCCCGATACGCAACCTTGCCCTGAAAGGTCGGCTGATTCTGCTTGTTGCGGCGGGCGACAATCTTGATGTCACCCAGCGGGAAGTCGATGCCACTGAGCTCGTGAGCGTCTTGCGCAACAGTCTTGAGCACCTCAAGGAGCGCCTCAGGCGTGTAGGCGGCGCCCGGTCGAAGGCTGAAGTCGAGGTCTTCAGAAAATCGATACGTCTCGAAGTAGCACTTCTTGAGGCAGGTTCCGCCCTTGAAGACCCAGTGGGACTTGAGCTCAGAGTTTCGAGCCAACGCGGCCAAGAGCCAGCCCAGCACGTAGTCCTTTTCGACGACATCCACTCGCAATCCCCAGCTACGTGCGCGCTCGAGGATGTCTTCTTTGCGAATCATGAGACGTCCTGCGAGGGAAGGGCGACGTTCAAGCGCAGCCCCCACCGCGAGAGAATCCTCCCTGTCGCCTTCACCTGTGGATCCAGTCGAATGACGCCGGACGACTTGTGGGCGAGCGCCACCTTGATCACCGCCTCGTCACCGCCGAGCACGGTTTCCACGAGGTAGCCCAGCCGTTTGTAGGCGGCACCCTTGGAATGAGCAGCGAGAGCTGAAAGGAGCTTCGGTGGGTTCCAGTGGTCGCTCTGCTTGTACGTCGAGAGCATCTCCACAAGATGACGGACGCCGCCGACCCATTCCGGGTTCGCCAGACCGTCGGCCAGCGTGCCCTCGCGATCCGACACCGCCACCCGAACAGTCCCCCTCCAAGTGGGCTGCACCGACTCGACGCGACTCTTCGAAGCCCTGACGAGACGGAACTCGCTCCCGATCAGGGTCATCGAGGTCGTGCGTGCTCCGCCAGCGGTGACGACGAAGGTTGAGCGGAAGATTTGTTCGGTCAGGCCCCAGTGCTCAGCTGCTGTCCAGCCGCCGATGTAGCAAGGCGCAAATGCCTGCGAAGCGAGTATCCACGGGTCGTCCACCGTGGTGAGCGCTCCCGCCTCAAGCGGAAGAACGTAAAAAAAACCCCGGCGAACGGTCGCCAGCCACCCAGCTTGGACGAGTCGAAAAAGCCGCGATGTCGCGGCGGCACGAGACACGCCCCAGGCTTCAGCTGCCCGTCGGGTGTCCACCAGGCCCCCCGTGGATGCCCGAGCCAGGGCGACGACATGGTCGCGTCCCCCCGTTGATTTAGTCTCTGTCGTGGACATGCCGTAACTCGAAATGAATACGACACAAACTATATCAACAGACCCGAACCAGGGCTCCAATACCTAACCGCATGTTCAGCTGAATACTATACGCCTGTTCACGCCGAGGACCCACGAGAAGAGCAAATGGTGGGGTCGGGAGGCGGCGTGTGTCGCGACTATCTTCGCGCCCATGGCGCTCGCTCCCACCCTCCATCACTTCCAGCTCGCCTTGAGCCACGTCGACCGCGGGGTCGACCAGCAGCTCGCGGTGAAGGTCGCCCGGCATCCGTCGGAGACGCTGCAACGGCTGTGGCTGCGGCTGTTGGCGTACTGCTGGCAATGGGAGGAGCGGCTGGAGTTCGGCCCGGGCCTGTCGGACCCGGACACGCCGGACCTGGTGGCGACGGACTTCACGGGCGTGGTGACCCGGTGGATTCGCGTGGGCAAGGCGGACCCGGTGAAGGTCCAGCGCGCGGTGGACCAAAACTCGCGCGCGAAGGTGGTGGTGCTCTTCGAGTCGCCCGAGCGGCAGGAGGCGTTCCTGACGGAGGCGCGCGAGGGCAACGTCACACGCGTGGCCAAGGCGGAGCTGGCGGCGGTGGACGCCGCGCTGCTCGAAGGGCTGGCGCGCTTCGATGGGCGCCGGGTGAGGCTCTCGGTCACCTTCGTGGGTGACCACTTCTACCTGGACTGTGACGGGACCGCGCTCGACGGCCCGCTCACCCGCGCCGCGCTCTAACGCGCCTACCGGATGCAGCGCAGCGCCGGCGCTGCGGCGTGCGAGTCGAAGTCCGCGGTGCTGATGGTGTTGATAGGCGACTGGTTGGCGGAGACCAGCTCCAGGCAGTCGAACGGGTAGACGCGGTTGTCGTCGAGGATGAAGGCGCCGGGCCGGTTCGGGGCGGAGACTGCGGGCACGCCGGCCGGCATGGACGCGCCGTAGGGGAAGGCGTGGAATAGGGCGTCGGAGACCTCGTAGCTCGCGCGCGCGAGCCTCAACGCCGCCTCCGCCCGGCCGAACTGCAGCCGCCGCCCGCCGTGCACCATCGTCAGCGGCTTGCCGGGAGAGCTGATGAGGGAGCCCTCGTAGACCTTGCCAAAGTCCACGCACGCGCAGCTGCGGCCGGTGAGGATGTCCGCGCCCGCGTGCGTGAGGTTCCAGCCGTTCACGTCGTCGGTGCCGTTGGCGTGGATGACGTCCATGCTCAGTCGGCCGCAGTCCGGCGTGGGGATGGCGTGGCGGTCCGGCCGTCCCACCAGCCCCGGCCCTTCGCGCCAGAAGCCCGGGACGTACGTCTTCCCCAGCGCGTTGAAGTTGCGGTCGAAGAAGCGCAGCTCGGTGGCGCTGTTGCCGGCCACCCCGGGGAGGTAGCCGGGCGTCGCCACCACGAACGCGTCCAGGCTGTCGATGTACTGCCAGTCGACGGAGAAGGCCTCGGTGAGGGACCGCGTGGTGTGGATGGCGTTCGTGCGCGGCTGGAAGCCGGTCGCGGTGAGCTCCTCCACGCCGGAGAGGAACAGCGGGTCTGCGGAGCGCAGCACGTACTCGCCTGCGTGGTTCACCGGGTTGCTGTCCAGGCCGGTGCCGTCCATGTAGAGCAGGTAGAACAGCCCGTCGACGTAGGTGACGCTCGGCTGCCCCGCGCCGTAGTTGTTCGGGATGATGCGGTTGGGGACGACGATGGGGTTGCCGCCGTTCTGCCGCGTCCAGTTGAGGCCGTCCGGGCTCGTCGCCACGCCCAGCCGCGTGGTCTTGGTGGCGTTGGACTCCTCTTCTTCGAGCCCGCCGTAATACATGTAGTACTTGCCTTCCACGCGGATGACCGACGGGTCGCAGGTGTGCGAGCGGTCAAACGTCCCGGGCACGCCGGTGGGGGTGAGCACGCTGACCGAGCCGGGCGTGTTGGTGCCGGGCCGGTACCACGGGCCGCCCAGCGAGTCCGCCTCGGCGTAGAGGATGTGGTCGCCCGCCACGCCGCCGCACCACCACATGCGGTAGCGCCCGTCGTGCATCACCGAGGGCGCGTAGTCATAGGAGCCGCGGCTGATGACCGGCTGGTCGCTCCCGCGCACCGCCTGGTAGGTGGGCGCGAACGACGGCAGCGAGAGCGCGCAGTTGGGCCCCGCGTCTGGCGTCCCTGCGTCCGGTGCCCCCGCATCTGGGGTGCCCGAGTCTGGGGTGCCCGCGTCTACCGTCGTGGTGCCGGAGTCCTTGGGCGTGGGGGTGCCGGAGTCGGTGGGCGGCGTGACGCTCCCGTCCACAGCGGGGGTTGAGCCGTCCCTGGCTTCGCCGGGGAGCTCACCCGTGCAGCCTGGGGCCAAGAGGGACGCGAGCAGCAGACCCGCGAGGGCGACAAAGCGAAGGGGGTTCATGCAGGGCGGAGTGTCGCAGCTGCGCAAAAACGCCGGAGGATTGAGGGCTGCGCCTGTGACGCGGAGGTGACAGGTGCCCTTGACAGGGAGGGGCGGGCTCCCGGAGATTCCCTTTCGGCGCCGCAGTTCCTTTCCTGAACGCGCCCTTTCGTCATGCTCCCCCTACATCGTGGAGGTTCTCCGGCAGGCTCCGCCGCCGCGCGCGCATGTTGAGCGCCGCGGAGCTGTCCGTGTCGTACCTGGCGTCGCTGCGGCAGCGAGGCGCCCGAGACGCAGCGGGCCGCTGCTACATCGAAGGCGTTCGCTTTGTCGCCCGGGCGCTGGCGCAGGGCTTCGAATTCGAGGCGCTGGTCGTGGCGCCCGCGCTGCTGCAGAGCCCAGTGGGCCAGAGCCTCGTCAAGAGACTTCGCCGCACGGTCCCGGTGTTGACCGTGACGGCGGAGGAGCTCGCGGCCTTGTCGCTGCAGCGGGAGCCGCAGGGACTGGCGGCCGTGGTCCGCCAGCGCTGGGGCCACGCCGGAGCGCTGGCGAATCCGCGCCGGGACGCGCTCTGGCTCTGCGTCGAGCGCCTGCGCTCCCCGGGAAACCTGGGCTCGCTGCTGCGCACCTGCGACGCAGTGGGCGCGAGCGGGCTCATCGTCACGTCGCCGGAGGTGGACCCGTACGAGCCCACCGCCATCCGCGCGACGATGGGTTCGCTCTTCGAGCACCCGCTGCTGCGGCTGACGGCGCGAGAGCTGCGCCAGGTCAACCGCCACGGCGACTACTTCATCGTCGGCGCAGGGGCCGAAGGGGAACGGGACTTCCGGTCCGTCTCCTATCGCAGGCCGGTCATCCTGGTGCTCGGGGACGAGCGCGAGGGGCTCTCCGGGCGGCAGCGGGCGCTGTGCGACGCGGTGGTCCGCATCCCCATGCGCGGCGCCTGCGACTCGCTGAACGTCGCTGTTGCGGGAGGACTCCTCCTCTACGAGGCGTACGGCCAGCGCGCGCCGGCGAGAAAGTGACTCGAGTGGCCGGCTGATGGGTACGTTGCTCGCGAAGGCTCGGCACGCCACACTCTTCTGCGGAACCTGCTCAGGCCGGCGGGCGTTCATCGCCGAAGCACGGATAGGCCAGCCACGCTCCGCACCGCGGAGTACCCTGCAACCCTCCGGGAGGGCGGATGAGCTCAGAGATGCCGAAGTCGGTCGCGTCGCGCCTCGAAGCGGTCACGGTCTACGCGCGGGGCGCGGTTTGCCTCCGCTCCGCCCAGCTTCCCGCACCGGCCGCGCGGGTGCGGCTGGCGGGGTTGCCCCTCTCAGCGGAGGTGCACTCCCTGCGAGGCCGGGTGGTGAAGGGCCCAGAGGGCCTCACCATCAAGCGCACGCTGCCGTCCTTCGAAGTGGAGCTGGCCGCAGAAGGCGAGCTGTCGGCGGAGCAGCGCTCGGTGGAGGAAGCGGCGGACGCGCTGGGCAAGCTGGAGCGGGCGCTCGCCAACGTGGACACCGAGCTTCAGCAGTTGGCCCAGCTGCGGCCGGACTTTCCCGCCCGGCCGAAGCAGGGCCCCACGCGGCCCGCGCCGGTCGACGCGCTGCTCGCGCTGCAGGGCTTCCTCGGCGAAGAGCTGGCCGCGCTGCACGAGCGCCACTTCGACCTCACCCGCCGCGTGGAGGACGCGCGCCAGGAGCTGGAGCTGCGCGAGCGGCGCCTGTGGGAGGCGTCCACCGCCGGCCGCACCGCGCGGGCGCGCCTGACCCGGGCGGTGGTGTTCGAGCTGGAGGGCGCAGGCACCGGCGATGTGACGCTGTCGGTTGAGTACTTCGTCCCCGGGGCGCGCTGGGTGCCGGGCTACGAGCTCCGCCTGGCGAGCGGGATGGGGAAGGGCACGCTGGCGATGCGAGCCTTCGTCGCCCAGAGCACCGGCGAAGACTGGAGCGGCGTGCAGCTGGCGCTCTCCACCGCGGACCTCGACCGCCGCACGGACGCACCGGAGCTGAAGGCGCTGAAGGTGGGCCGCGCACAGCCGCCTCCGCCGCGCAGCGGCTGGCGCGAGCCCCCACCTGGCCTGGAGGAGTTGTTCGCGGGGTACGACGGATCCGCTCCGAGCACCGACGCGAGAACGTCCAGCGCGCCCCCGATGGCCGGCAGCAGCGGCGGCCCGGCCACCCTCGGCAGCGCGGCGCCCCCGGAGCGGAACCGCGCCAAGGCGAAGTCCGCGCCGCGCTCTGCCCCACCGCCTCCGGCTGCCGCGGAGGTGGCCATGCCGGCGCCCAGCTTCTCCGCGGCGTACGCGCAGGCGCCCTCTCCGATGGCGATGCCCAAGCGCGCCCTGAAGAAGGAACTGGCCGAAAAGTCGGACCGCGGCGGGGCGCCGGGGGGAGGCGGCGGGGCGCGGGCGGAGATGGACCTGGACGATGAAGGCGGCACGTACGGGGAGGCCGCGCCCGCGCCCGTGGGAGGAGCGCCGCAGGACGCGCTGCTCGACTACGAAGGGCTGGAGCTGGCCGGGCCGGGTGAGCCGGGACGCGGCAAGCTCCGCCGGACGGACGCGCTGCGCCGCGAGGTGTCCACCGCGCTCGCGGTCCACCTCCAGCTGGACCTGGTGCTGCGCACCGTCACCGAGGTGAGGGAGCGCGCGGAGCGGGTGAGCGCGCTCTCGCTGCCATCTTACGGGGCGCCCGTCCGCCAGTCCGCCGGCTCCTATGACTTCCGCTACGAGGTGGAGGGCCGCACCGACGTCACCGCGGATGGCGTGTGGCACACCGTTTCGGTCTGCACCGCCGACGTCGAAGCCCAGGCGGAGTACGTGGCCGTCCCCGCTGTGGAGATGCGCGTGTACCGCACGGTCCGCTTGAAGAACCGCTCCGCGTTCGCGCTGCTGGCGGGGCCGATGGACGTGATGGTGGGGACCGAGTTCCTGATGACGGTGCCGCTGCCCACGCTGGCGCCGGGGGCGCTGGAGCGCTGCGGGCTGGGCGTGGAGGAGGCGGTGCAGGTGGCGCGAAACACCCGCTTCAATGAGACCGCGGGCGGGCTGCTCGGCGGCGCCACGGTGGCGGAGCACGAGGTGGAGGTGGAGCTGCACAACCGCCTGCCGCACGCCGCGCCCATCGAGGTGCGTGAACGGCTGCCGCTCTCCGCCGAGGCGGACGTGAAGGTGGAGGAGCAGTCGGTGCAGCCGTCGTGGAGCAAACCCGCGCCGGCCGACGGGCTCACCGCCCAGGGTGCGCGGCTGTGGCGCCTCACGCTCGGCGCGCGGGAGAAGGTGACGTTGACGGCGAGGTACGCGCTCAAGTTCCCGGCCGGGAAGATGCTGGTCGGCGGAAACCGGAGGAGCTAGCGACATGGGAGCCGAGGCCAGGGTTGCGGCGGCGAAGGTCGTCAAGGTCACCTGCCTGGAGGACCGCGCGCGGGTAGAGCGCCGGACGCAGGTGGCGTTGCCCGCGGGCGCCACGCGCCTGGTGGTGCCGGACGTGGCGCCCACCGCGGTGGACCGCTCGCTCAAGGTCGAGGTGAGCGGCGCACGCCTGAGCGAGGCGCGGGTGGCGCGCGAGTGGAAACAGAAGCCGGCGGGCGGGCTGGCCGAGGACGCCTCCGCGCTGCGCAAGAAGGTCCACGCGCTGGAGCGCGAGCGCGAGGCGCTGGCGGCGGAGCAGGCGCGCCTGTCCGCACGGCTGGAGGTCACCCGCGCCAGCCGCGAGGACCTGCTGCGCGCCATCTCCGAAGGGACCGCCGAGGGCACCTGTGAGCCGCAGCCGTGGCGGGAGGCGCTGGCGCGCATCCGGGAGACCGAAGCGCAGCTGGATGAGACGCTGCGGCAGAGGCAGCTGCGGCATGACAGGGTGGGGGCGGAGCTGACGGAGGCGCGGGCCGCGCTCGCGCGGGTGGAGGCGCCGCCCGCGGAGCTCACCGCGAGGGTGGAGCTGGTGGTGGACGCGCCGGCCGCCGCGGAGGTCCAGGTCACCGTGAGCTACCTCGTACCCTGCGCGGTGTGGCGCCCGGCCTACCGCGCGGCGCTCAAGGGCTCCGGTGCGGGCTTCACGGTTCGGTTGGAGACGGAGGCCGTCGTCTGGCAGCGCACCGGGGAGACGTGGAGCGACATTGAGCTCGCGCTCTCCACCGCCCGCCCCACGCTGGGGGCCACCCCGCCCGCGCTGGTGGATGACGTGCTGCACCTGCGCGACAAGACCCAGGAGGAGCGCCAGAGCGTGGAGGTGGCCATCCGCGAGGAGGAGATTCAC
Source organism: Myxococcaceae bacterium (assembly GCA_044230055.1). Lineage (GTDB taxonomy): Bacteria > Myxococcota > Myxococcia > Myxococcales > Myxococcaceae > JBGART01. The sequence goes on from JBGART010000006.1 coordinate 61,286, forward strand.
ACCACCGGGGCCGCGTCCACGCAGCAGGCGGCGGAGCTGCCGGGAGTGGACGACGGCGGTGAGGTGCGGGTGCTCACCGTCCCGGGACGGGTGACCGTGCCCTCCGACGGCCAGCCCCACCGCTTCGCCCTCTCCGCCTTCGAAGCGGCCGCGCAGGTGGAGCGCGTCTGCACGCCGGAGCTGTCGAGCGCCATCTCCCAGGTCGCCCGCTTCCCCAACAGCGGCGCCCACGTGCTTCTGGCAGGTCCGGTGGAGCTGGTGCGCCACAGCGGCGTCGTCGGCCGCGGCCGCCTGCGCTTCGCCGCACAGGGAGAGCCGGTGCGCCTCTCCTTCGGCAGCGAGGACGGCCTGCGGGTGGCGCGCGAGGTGAGCGAAACCTACGACGAGAGCCGCCTCACGGGCCGGCGCACCACCGTGCGTAAAGTGAAGCTCTTCGCCTCCAACGCCGCCGGCCAGCCCGCGCGCCTCACCCTCGAGGAACGGCTGCTCGTCTCCGAGGTCAAGGAGGTGCAGGTCAAGCTGCGGGAGAAGGAGAGCGCGCCCATCCGCGAGGTGACGCCGGACGGCATCGTTCGCTTCGACCTCGCCCTCGCCCCGAATGAGCACAAGGCGCTGGAGCTGGTCTACGAGGTCTCCGCCGCAGGGAAGGTCGCGGGCTTGTAGGCGCTCTAGGGCGCGTCCGGGCCCAGCCCCTCGAGCGGCGCCGACCAGGCTTCGAAGTCACCGGCCGCGAGGTGCTCGGCGACCACGTCGAGCGCCCCGGTGTGACTCACATCTGCGGCCAGCGTCACCACCCGCGCCGTCGGGACGAGCGATTTTGGGTTGTTCGGCCGGTGCCCGTCGGGCGCGGCGGTCATCACGCCATCGCCGGGCGCCAGCGTCCGGACGTGCGTCACATGCACGCCGAGCGCGGGCGTGGGGTACTCCTCGAGCGACGTGCCCAGCTCCTCGAGGTAGGTGGGGTTGTCCAGCTCGGCGTAGCGGTCGCGGCTGACCAGCCCGCCCAGCGGCGAGGAGATGGTCATCACCTCGATGCGGGCTCGGGCCTTCGTGGCCGGCACGCTGATGCGGCTGGCGGCGAAGGAGGCCAGCACCCCGCCCGCGCTGTGCGCCAGGACGAGCAGCTGCAGGTCCTCCTGCTCCGCGCACTGAAGGATGCGCGTGATGCCGGTGGAGAGGGCCCAGAGCAGGTCCACCATCCGTTGGCTTGGCACCCAGCGGAACTGAAAGGCCGCCTTCACCGGCAGCTTGGCCAGCGCGCGGTACATCCCGTGCGCAGCCGGTCCCTCCGGCTTGGGCTGAGGGAAGCGAAAGGTGAGCGTGGGGTCGAAAGCGGGGGACAGGCTGGACAGGCTCCCTTTCCCCTCGGCGGGGGCACCTGTGAGCAGGGCCGCGATGACGAGCGTTGAAAGCAAGGCGGGCCTTCTCGCCCTCAGCAGCGAACGCTGTCAAGTCGTACGCCGGGGTCCACGAATCTCCAGGCGCCACCGGCCCTGGAGGCTCGCCGAGCGCTGCTGGCCTTGGGGTGGTCGGACAACGGCCCGTGAACGCGGTGCCTCACCGGGCTCGGACGCAACCCCGCTTCCCGGTAGAGAGAGCCCCGCAGGGCTAGATCGCGTTCTTCGGGGGCTGAGCCCTCCCGGCTCCCGGTTTCACCAGCGCCTGGAATGCGTCGGCCGCCCGCTCCGTGTCCTCACGGCTCTTCGACGTCCACCTGAAGTCGTCGGCTCCGTTGGAGTGGTGCAGGACCACTCGGTACCACTCGTCGTAGCGGTCGAGGGTGACGCGGTCGACGTGGTCAAGGCGGGCGACCTGGTGGCCGACAGCGTGGCTGCAGAGAACCTTCACGTAGAGCACCTGCTCCCGGAACTCCGGCTCAGAGATGCAGCCGACGTGGGTGTTGCTCTGGATGAAGGTTATCAGCTCCCCACGCGGGTCCCGGATTCGGCCGGGCTGCAATGCGTACGGCACGGGCTGGAACGAGGCGCAGGCGCTCAGGCTGGAGAGCAGGAGGAGCCAAACGGAAAGGTGGGTCATGGTTTCATCCCGGGTAGGGGTGGAACCCCTGAGTGGAGCCAGCCCACGACCGTTATGGGTCGCTCATCCAGCCACCTCTCGACTATGCGCCTGACGGCGCAACGCTCCTAGCGGCCTGTTCAGCCTGGCAACATGACCTCAATCTGCCGAACCGCCGTTGGTACGGATCCGTATGCCCGGTGGTGTGGGAGGGGGAGCGGCGTAGCCGCCCCCCTATCCCGATAGACGTCGGCAGTGCTTCCGAAGCTTGGCTCATGGGCCCGCTTCGGTCTGCTCGAAACAACCCGGCAAAGTGCCCTGCGTGGGCTTGCGCCACCTCTCGACTATGCGCCTGACGGCGCAACGCTCGAGGCGAGCGGGGGAGGCGCCTGAGTGAGAACAGCTGTTCTTCCGACGAAATGGCCGGCCAGGGCCGGTTTCCCCCTCGAGGCGAGCGGGGGAGGCGCCTGAGTGAGAACAGCTGTTCCTCCGACGAAATGGCCGGCCAGGGCCGGTTTCCCCCTCGAGGCGAGCGGGGGAGGCGCCCGACTGAGAAGAACTGTTCCCCCGACGAAATGGCCGGCCAGGGCCGGTTTCCCCCCTCGAGGCGAGCGGAGGGGCTATCCGCAACGAAACGGAAAACTGACCTCCGACCAGATGGCCGGCCAGGGGTTCTCCGCAGCGGGACCGACCCCGAAGGAGTGTCACACCAGCCAAGGAACAGCTAAGTGACCAGCCGATGAGCAAGCGGCCATGTTGATCGCCGAGGTAGGAGCGGTGCTGTGGGTGCTGCTCGTCGCCCTTCCGCTGCCGTTGGGCTGGCCGGAGCACGCGCTGCTCTTCACCGCCTGGGTGACAGCGCCGCTGGGCATGGAGCAGACCGCACCGCTCAGCCCCGGCCCCGGCGCGACCGCGTCGCTCGTGGCCCGAACGCTCCAGCCCTTCGCAGCGGCGGCCCTGACCGTGGGCCTCGCCTTAAGCCCCTCCGCGACAGCCACCCTCTACACCGTCCCCTGGGCGGCCTGCGCCGGGGCGCACCTCCTGGCCATGGCGCTGGACCCCGAGCCCCTTAACCAAAAATGGCCGCGCCTGACCGCAGCACTCTTCCTCTGCGCAGGAGCCCTGGCCACCTTCCTGAACCCCGCGCTCGCGGCGCACCTCCAGACCCTGGGCTTCGGAGGACTCCTGCTGCTGCACTTCCTCCACGCGCAGAAAAAGAGCCCCCTCGACCCGGTCATCGCAGCGGCCCTGACCCTGGGCCTGGCGAGCGCAAGCCAGACGCCGCAGTACGCCCGCTGGACCGAAGCAGTTGGCCTCTTCCTCCTCGGAGCCAGAGCGCTGACAGCCCAACCCCAAAACCCCACCGCCCGACACGCCCTGCGCCTGACCGCACTGACGACCGCGCTCGCCCTCCTCGCCCTGCTCCTGGACCGGGTGCAGCTGCTCCACGACACCCTCTACGGCTTCACGCTCTTCAGCCTCATCGCCATGGCGCTGGAGCAGCCGCGCAGCGTCCTCACCTTCAGGAAACCCAACGCCAACCGGCTCCAAGCCCTGACGAACGCCCCGGTCCACCCGCTGCAAGACGGCCGTCGCAACCACCTCTCAGTCCAGGTCGGCGACAGCCCGCAGGCCTTCGACAAAGTCCGGGAAGCCCTCCTGGCCTGGAGCGTCCTGCCGGGCTGGGTCGAAGTCCGGGCGCCCAGCACGCTCACCCCCGGCGCCTCCCTCGTCCTCATGGCGCGCCGCTACCGCGTCTGGTTCGCCAGCCCCGTCCGGGTGGTGGAGCTCCAGGACACAGACCGGACCTGGGCGGTGCGGTGGGCGACGGTGGGGGCGAGCGCGCTGACCGGCCACGAGCGCCTCAAGCTGGAGCGCCGCGACGACGGCAGCGTCTGGTTCGAAGTGGAGAGCTTCTCCCGCCTGAGCCACCCGCAGACCCTCCTCTCGGCCCCCCTGGTTCGGGCGCAGCAGCGGGCCTTCGCGCGGGAGACCTGCGCGGCGGCGGTCCGCGCCGCCCAGCGCTGAGCCCCGGAAAGCCCGACCGCGAGATCGCCGTCGCAGGAGCGTGGTATGGCTCCCGGCCGCCGACGGCCAGCTGGATGGCCACGCAAACACACAGGTAACGCCTTGAGCGACGGCTCCACCCTCGACATCCGAGCGCACCCGGCAACAACCGGCCACCGGGACGCCCCGCCCTCCGCGTGGCTGATGGTCTTCGAAGGAGACTCCTCGCGCCTGGTCCCGCTGCCTTCGCAGGGCGAAGTCGTGCTCGGGCGTGGCGACGGCTGCCAGGTCATCCTCGCGGAGCCGGGCGTCTCCCGGCAGCACGCGCGCATCTGGTTGGACCGCGGCCAGGCGCGGGTGAGCGACCTCGGGAGCCAGAACGGCACCCGGGTCAACGACGAGCCGGTGGTGGGCAGCGTCCCGCTCCACTCCGGAGATGAGCTCAACCTCTCCGGCGTGACCGTGGTCTTCCACGCCTCAGCGGGGGCGGGGCGACAGGACGGCCTGCTCGAGAGCGCAGCCTTCCGCGGCCGGCTGGAATCCGAGCTCGAGCGCGCGCTGCGCTACGTCCGCCCCGTCACCGTGGGCACCGTCCTCTTCGGCGGCAAAGTCGACCGCGCGGCGCTGCGCCTGGCGCTGGAGCCCGCGCTGCGGCGAATTGAAGCCGTCAGCCCGAGCGGAGACGACGCGCTCCTCTGGCTCCTGCCCGAAGGCGGGGCAGACGAAGTCCAGGAGCGCGCGGCCGCGGTCCTGACCGCCTGCCAGACCCTGCGCCCCACCGCGCGCCTGGGCCTGGCCACCGCGCCGGACGACGGCATCGACGCGGACACCCTCCTGGCCGCCTCCCGCGAAGCCGCCCGCGCGGCAGGCTCCGCGGCCGTCCAACAGGCGCGAGACACCTTCAAAGAGCTCAAGCTGGGAGACCAGCGCGTCTGGATAGCGGACGCCGTCATGGTTCGCCTCTACGCGCTCATCGAGCGCCTCGCCGCGTCCGACCTCCCGGTCCTGGTGATGGGCGAAACCGGGGCGGGCAAAGAGCTGGCAGCGACGGCGGTCCATCACTTCTCCCCCCGGCGAGAGCAGCGCCAGGTCACCCTCAACTGCGCGGCCCTGCAGGAGACCCTCGTCGAGTCAGAGCTCTTCGGCCATGAGCGGGGCGCCTTCACCGGCGCCGTGGCGTCGCGCGTGGGCGTCCTGGAGGCCGCGGCGGGAGGCACCGTCTTCCTCGACGAGCTGGGAGAGCTCTCCCTCACCGTCCAGGCCAAGCTTTTGCGAGCGCTGGAGACCAAGCGCATCACCCGCGTGGGCGACACCCGCGAGCGCGAGGTCGACTTCCGCGTCGTCGCCGCCACCAACCGGAACCTCGAGCAAGAGGTGAAGGCAGGCCGCTTCCGCGAAGACCTCTTCTTCCGCCTCTCCGGCGCCACCCTCTGGCTCCCACCGCTGCGCGCCCGCAAGCGAGAGCTCCTCATCCTCGCCCGCGCGTTCCTCGAGCGCGCCTGCACCAAAGCCGCGCGAACCCCGCTGGAGCTCTCCGCGCCGGCGGTGCAGCTGCTCGCGCAGCACAGCTGGCCGGGCAACGTCCGCGAGCTACGCAACGTCATGGAGTACGCCGCGGCCACCATCTCCGAGGAGCGGGTGGAGCCCTGGCACCTGCACGAGCGGCTCTCCGCCCCGTCCCGGCCGGCCGACGGACCCACGCCCGTGCCGCCGCCCGCAGAGGCCTCCGCGTCCTTCCGCCCACTGCCGGAGGAAGTCCGCGAGCTGGAGCGCACCCGCATGCTGCAGGCGCTCACGCTCCATGGCTGGAACCAGACGCGGGCCTCCCAAGCGCTGGGGATGCCGCTGCGGACCTTCGTGACGAAGATGGGCCAGTACGACCTGCGCGCCGCGCGAGACCGCTAACTGGTGCTCCGCCCAGACCGAATTGATTCCACCTGCAACCCCGTTCGCGTCGAGCGTAGCGCCGCGCAGCGGCGCGTAGTCGAGACGGCGGCACTGCCGATGGAGGGCACAGCGCCCTCCCGCCTGTCGGCGCGATCCGAGAGCGCGAGGAGGGCGTGCGTGGGCCCTGCCACGTCTCGACTACGCGCCGCTGCGCGGCGCTACGCTCGACGCGAACGGGGAGACGCCGCTGTGCTCAATGTGCTGCGGGCGAAGCACTAGCGGGGCTCGGCCTGCGCCATCATCTGCAGGAAGCTTTCGAGGGCGCTGATGCGGCTCTCTCGGGCGGAAACCTGCCGGATGAGGTCGTCGTTCTCCGACTCCAGGGCAGCGATGAGGGCGTCCTTCTGACGGAGCTGCCCCTCGAGCTGGAGGATGCGTTCGTCCTTCGCGTCCGACTTGGCGATGACGCGGTTGGCGAGCTCGCGGACATTGTCCAGGTGCTCGCGGAGCTGGTTGCGCTCGGAGATGAGCTGCTCCAGCACATACTTCTCAGCGGGAGACTTCACAGGCTCCGGGCGAACCTCCCGGGTGTGACGGGCGCTGCGGCGCTGCTGGTGATTCAGGGGGACCCGGAACAGGCTGCTGGTTGCATCCACTGCACACCTCCAAAGCAGGGCAGGTTGTGCACGAACAAGCCACCTGCCCACTGCAAAACCGCTTACAAAGACATGTTCTAGAGAGCCCGCCACCCGTCCTACACAGACCTTCTCGCTGGAACGTGATGCTACATTGACACTGAATAACTCCTACTGACAAGCGGCCTTAGCGAACGCCTGGTTACAGCGACCCCCATTGTCCAGTACAGACACCTTTCGTGACCTCCGACGACCTAATCAACCGTTTACGCGACCGCGCTGAAGGCGGCGCGGTGGATCAACTCCTCTCCCTCTGGCTCGACTTCGCCCTGGCCCAGCCGCTGAGCGCCTGGATTCCGCCAGAGCGCGCCGCGGAGCTCCTGGCGGACGCGCTGGCCGCCTGGTCCACCACCCCGGCGGCGGAGGCCGCGCTGCTGGACGCCCTAGGCGCGTGGAAGGCGAACGCCCAGGCCGAACGCCGGACCCTCAAGACGCTGGTCCCCGGAGAGCTGCGCGAGGGCGTCACCGCGCTCGTCGGCCGCCCGTTCTCCCCGGACCGGGGCCTGGTGCTGGCCGTGCTCGACCGCGAGCCCGTCAGAGAGCTCATCCGCGCGCTCCTGGTGGACGCCCTGCTCGAGTTCGGCCGCCAGGTCCGCACCCCGGTGGCCGGCGTGGCGCGGGGCCTCACCGGCCTGGCGCGGATGGCAGCGGAGACCGCCAAGTCCGCCACCGGTACCTTCGGCGCCTTCGCGGGCGGCGTGGTGGGCGCCGTCTCTGGCGAGGTGGAGCGCCAGTTCGAAAAGCGCGCCGCCGAGTTCGTGGACTCCGCCCTCTCCGGAATCATGCGCCGGCTGGCCGAGGCGCTGTCAGACCCCCGCCGCGCTGCGGAGCAGGCGGCGCTCCGGGCGGAGCTGCTCGAGGGTGTCCTGGGTCTCACCCCGCAGCAGCTGGCGCGCGAGCTCGACCGGGCGGACGTCCCCGGCGGCGTGACGCTCCTGCGCGGCGCCCTGGCGCGCTACGCGGGCAACCCCGCCACCCGGGCGCAGCTCGCCGCCACCCTCACCGCGCTGCTCACCCCCCGCGCGCAGCGCACCACGCGCGAAGTCCTGGACGAGCTGGGCGTGACGGCGCTGGTGCTCACCCACGCCAAGGCGCTGGGCCGCGAGCAGCTGGCCCGCTTCTTCGACACGGAACCGTTCGCCGCCTGGTGCCGCGGGCTCTAGAGCGCCAACTTTGGTCACCTGGTCGGTGCTGTTAGGGCAACTCCCACTTGCGCCCGCGCGGGTGAGCCTGCGCAGGAACGAACTCACTCTGCAGCGTACGCTGCCGCATCTGGTGTCGGCGGGCGACCTCGGCCGCGGAGGTGAGGGTGAGCTTTAGCCCTTCCAGCAAGGGCGTTGGACTCAGCCGCGGACCGCGTCGACCGCCCATGCGCTCCCCATGTTCCTGACCATCACAGTGGTGTAGTCGCCGAGGCCTTTCGGGGCGGCATCCCATCCCGCTTGGGCGAGGCTGTACTCGAGGATGGCCTCCACCGCGCTGCCGAAGGCTTTGCTGTCAGGGACCCTGGCTGTGAACTGCAGCGACAGGCCACCGCTGGTCTTGCATGCTTCTTCGTAGGCCTTGGCGACCTCAGGGAGCACACGGGCCTTGAGATCCGCCCGCTGCTCCGGGCTGAGGTCCGCCAGCTTTCGCTCTGCGCGTTCGGCGAGCAAGTCCAGCGCCGGCTTGAGCTGCAGGTCAATCGGCACCCGGTTGGATTTGCTGCCTGCTTGAGGGATGGACATGATTTTTCTCCAAGAGAGGGTTCTTCAAGGAGATTGTCGAACGATGCAAAAACCCGGTTTCTCCGGTGCGCGGTGAAGTGCGCTGACACTTTGTTCTCATTTCGGCTTGTTTTCGCGGCGGGCCCGTTGTCGGCCGCTCAGACCTCGAGTTGCTACGCCTGCGCCGCGAGCCGCGGCCGGGGCGCGGCCTCCAGCGGAAGCTGCTGCCTGGGCAGCTGAACGCGGAAGACGCTGCCGGTGGGCTTGGAGGGCTCCACCCAGATGCGGCCGCCGTGGGTCTGCGCGGCGAGCCGGCAGAAGTGCAGCCCCAGCCCGCGGGAGATGTGCGCGGCGATGAGCGCGTCCCGCTCCAGCCGGGCGTACTTCTCGAAGATGGCCTGCTCAAAGCCCTGGGGGATGCCGGGGCCCTCGTCGCGCACGGCCAGCTCCACGCCGGTGGGGGACGCGTCCACCTCAATCCGCAGCAGCTTCTGCGCGGGCGTGTACTTGATGGCGTTGTCCACCAGGTTCAAGAGCAGCCGCTTGAGCAGGTCCCGGTCCGCCTGGACGTGCGCGTGCTCCGGGGCGCCCTTCACCTCCACCTCGATGCGCCGGCCCTGAAGCGGCCGCACCAGTGCGTCCTGGACTTCGCTCACCAGCTCTCTCAAGTCCACGTCCTGGAAGCGCGGGCGAAGCTCCCCGTCCTCCGCCCGGCCGATGTCGAGCAGGTTCAGCAGCATCCGGCGCATGTCCTCCGCCGAATCCAGAATGGTGAGCAGGCTCTCGTTCCGCTCCGCCTCGGTGAGCGGGACGGTGGTCACCAGCTGTGCGTGCCCCACCACACCGGCCAGCGGGTTCTTCAGGTCGTGCACCAGCAGCGCGGTCAGCTCATCTTTGCGCCGCTCCGCCGACTTGCGGCGGTCCATCTCCTCGCGCAGCGCCAGCGACAGGTCCCGGATGCGGCCCACCAGCGCGCCGGCGCCAATGCCGGCCGCCACGCTCAGGAGATTGCCGGCGGCGACCGTCCCCTCGCCGAAGACGCCGAAGGCCCGGTACAGCAGCACGTTGCCGGCCGCGGCGAGCAGCCCGACGACAATGCCGCCGCGGAAGCCGAACAGCAGCCCGCCCACCACCACGTGCACCAGGTTGAGCGGCCGGAGCGCGGCCCCCGTGGGCCCGCCGGCGAAGAAGAACAACAACAGATAGAGGGCGGTGAAGGTGAGCACCACCGCTACCCGGGTGGAGAGGGGCAGCGTGGCTGCGCGCAGCACATAGGCGGGCGGCTGAACCGGGGGCTGCTGCATTGTCTCCGCAGGGTACCGCTTCGGCGGGGCGGAAAGAACGCGGCCTTCGCGTCTGGCTGTGTGACGCCGCCCGACGGGGCGATCCAGAGGAAACGATTCAGTCAAGTCGAACAGCGGGTACCTCGAAAGCCAGGGCGCGCCGCTCTATCAGGGGCGCTCGCCCGGCGGCAAGTCGGCCCCCCTCGAGACGCCCAGAGGGCCGTCGCCGCCCAGTAGCCGTTGGGCTTACATCCGTGCGTAAACGTCCGGAGGGCGAAGCGAAAAGGGGCGTTGACGAGGCAATTGGCTATCCTCCCGGGCGAAATGGTCCTCAATCCGATCGACGCGCAGACCAATCAGGGTGGGCTCGTGCGGATGCGCACGTTCGTGCTGGTGGCCGTGCCGCTCGCCCTCCCGTTCCTCTACACGTTCTTCTACGTGCCCTCGAATCAGATGAACGCCCTGAGGGAGAGCGCGAAGCAGAAGGCAAAGGTGACCAGCGCGGTGTTCGCGGCGAACGTCGCGGCGCCGATGGCCGCCGAGGACCTGCAGGCCTTGAACCTCCTGGCGGAGGCCACCAAGGCGGACCCCGACCTGGTCTTCGTCGCCGCCTACAAGAACGATGGGGCCAGCGGGCGCGAGGTGGCCAAGTTCGCGCTGCAGACCGCGCCGCCGTCGATGGCCCAGAAGCCCAAGGTCACCGACGTGGATGCCGAGGACCACGAGGACTTCATCTACGTCGCCGCGCCGGTGCGCAAGGATGTCGCCACCGCCCCCATTGGCTGGGTGCAGGCGGCCTTCTCCACCAAATCCATCCAGCAGGAGGGCGCGGACTTCCGCCTCCGCTCCACCATCATCTCTCTGCTCGTCCTCCTGCTCGCGGGCGCGATGGCCGTCTTCCTGGGCCGCAACTTCGCAGGCCTCTTCGAACAGCTGCGCAGGTCCATGCTCCAGACCGCCAAGCGGGTGGATGACCTGGTGAACCAGCTGGCCGCGGTCACGGCCGAGCAGACCTCCGCGGCGTCCGAGGAGTCCACCGCGCTGCACGAGTCCAACTCCACCGCGGCGGACGTCGGCCAGGCGGCCACCAACGCGGCCATGCGCGCCTCCGCGTTGATTGAAGGCGGCGCGCGCGCGGAGGAAGGCGCGGCCAGCGGCCTGGACTCGGTGGGCTCGGCGATTCAGGCCATGCGCCAGGTCCGCGAACAGATGAACACCATCGGCAACACGGTGAGCGCGCTCTCGGAGCGGGCGGCCACCATCGGCGAGATTGCCAGCACCGTGGCCCTCCTGGCCGAACGCAGCAACCTGCTCGCCCTCAACGCCGCCATCGAAGCCGCCCGCGCCGGCACCCAGGGCCGCGGCTTCGCGGTCGTCGCGCAGGAGATGCGCAGCCTGGCGGACGGCTCCAACCGCTCTGCCGGACAGGTGAAGTCCATCATCGCGGAGATTCAGTCCGCCATCATCCGGGCGGTGGGGGACGCGCGCGAAGGTGAGCGCCGTGTGCAGAACGCGGAGAGCCTGGCGGACCGCGCGGGCGAAAACATCCGCTCCTTCGCAGAGACCACGCGCGAGTTCGCCAAGCTGGGCAAGGAGATTGCCGCCTCCGCCAACCAGCAGAGCGTGGCCATCGAACAGATGGTGGAGTCCATCAGCCACGCCACCCAGGCCGGCAGCACCCAGCTGGAGACCACCAAACAGGTGGAGGAGACGGCGCGGCAGCTGCGGCAGCTCTCGCGGGAGATGCTGGACGTGGCCGCCGGGAAGGCCGCCATCACCGTTCCACCCGCGGCGTAGCGCTTCGCCATGACGCGACCGGAGCCCGAAGACCTGGTGTTCTTCCAGATCGCGCAGAAGCGCTTCGCCTTCCCGTCTGCGGTGGTGCACGAAGTCCTGCCGATGGTGGAACCCACCAGCGTGCCCGGTTGGCCGCGCCACGCGCTGGGCCTCATCGACGTGCGCGGCGTGCTCATCCCGCTGCTGGACGTCTCCTACGCCTTGGGCCAGCCGGAGCGGCCCTTCTCCGCCAACCAGTACGTCCTGTTGATGGAGGCCTTCAGCAAGCCCTTCGGCATCGTGGTGGACGTGGTGGAGGGCGTGCGCAGCTCCGTGCTGCCGGAGGCGGGCGCGCTGACGCCCGCGGAGCCGGGCCTCCGGGTCCTCTGCCGCGGCGTGGTGATGGAGCCCGACGGGCCGGTGGTGCTGCTGGACACGGTGGGGCTGATTGAGGCGGTGGGCCTGCCGCACGTCCCGGGCCGGCCGGGGGCGCTGCTATGAGAGGGACGACGCGCGCCAGCGGCCCGGAGGAGCCCGGCTCTGACGTCACCAAGCTGGTCCGCGCGGTGGAGCGGCGCTTCGGGCTGCGGCTGCACGTGGGCTTCCACACCGTTTTGGCGGAGCGCGCGTTCAAGCTCTTGGGCCAGCACGGCGCCACCACCCTGGCGGACGTCATCCGCGCGCTGCGCGACGGGGACGACGACGACGCGCTGGTGGTGGCGATGGGCCGCGCCGCGTCCATTGGCGAAACCTACTTCTTCCGCAGCCCCAACCAGCTGCGGGCCTTCGAACAGCTGGTGGTGCAGCACGCCTACGCCAAGCGCGCCCGCTCCTCCAGCCGCGTGCTGCGCTTTTGGTCCGCCGCCTGCGCCACCGGCGAAGAGCCCTACACGCTGGCCATGATGTTCCACCGCGCGCTCCCGGACTTCCGGGTGCAGATTGTCGCCTCCGACATGAACAGCGCGGCGCTGGAGGTGGCGCGGGAGGGCGTCTACCGCAAGCGCTCCTTCCGCGGGGTGGACCCCAAGACGCTGCCCTTCCTCACCCAGCGCGGCGACGCGTGGGTGGTGGACAAGGAGGCGCGCCTCAAGGTCACCTTCCTGGAGCTGAACCTGGTGCTGGACCGCTTGCCGGATCCGCTGCGCCAGCTCCACAACTTCGACGCCATCCTCTGCCGCAACGTCCTCATCTACATCGACGCCAACGAGATTCCGGGCGTGATGAAGAAGCTGTCCGCCTGCGCCGGGCAGCGCGCGGTGGTGGCGCTCACCCCGGCGGAGACCAACGCCGGCCGCCACCTGGACGGCTTCGAAACCGGGCCCGAAGGCATCTGGGTGCGGACCGACGAACGGCCGGCGGCCGCTGCAGCGGACACCAAACCAGAACGCCGGGCACTCACGCCGCGCCCGCCGCCCGCGCCGCTCACGCCGGCGCCCCTCACGCCCCTCACGCCGCCCCCCAGCACCTCCGGTGGAGACGCGTTGGGCGCGCAGGCGGTGGAGGCCTTGCGGCTGGCACGGGTGGCGGCGGACAAGGCGGAGCTCTCTGAAGCGCTGCGGCTGGCGGAGATTGCCTCCGGCCTGCAGCCCGCGGCGGCGGAGCCCTTCTACCTCATCGCCATGGTGAGCGCGGCGGCCGGCCAGAAGGACCGCGCCATCCGCGAGTTCGAGCGCGCGCTCTTCCTGGACCGCAGCTTCGTCGCCGCGGAGCTGGGCCTGGGAGAGCTTTTGGCCAAAGAGGGCCGCTCCGACGACGCGCACAAGCACCTGTCGCGCGCGCAGAAGCTGCTCTCCCGTAAGTCGCCGGATGAGGTGGTGCCGGGCCTGGGCCTGCCGGTAGCGCTGGCCCTGCGGCTGGTGGAAGGCGCGCTGGGCCCGCAAGGGGGTGCCTCGTGAGCGCGACGGTGGGCAACCCGCGGCTGCTGGAGATTCCCGAAGAGGACCGCCTCCTGCTGCAGGAGCGCGCTCGGGAGGTGGCCAAGCGCCCGGAGAGCGGCGAGCTGGCGGACGGCGTGGAGGTGCTGGAGGTGCACAGCCGCGGGCAGAACTACGCGCTGCCCCTCTCCGCGGTCTCCTCCATCACGGAGCTCACCTCCATCGCCTCCATCCCGCGCGCCCCGCCGGCCATCCGCGGGCTGGTGAGCGTGCGCGGCGAGGTGCTGTTGGGCGTGGAGCTGGCGCTGCTCACCGGCGGCGGCGGCTCCGGCATCGCGGACCTGCGCCGGGTGGTGGTGGTGGGCGGTGAGAACGTCCGGGTGGCGATTCTCGCCGAACGCATCATCTCCGTGCGCCAGGTCCAGACCTCCAACTTCCGGGCGGACCGGCTCTCTCAGTACCCATTCGTGATGGGGACCGACGAGAACTTCCTGTCGCTGGTGGACCCCGGGGCGCTCATCAACTTCTCGTTCCGGCTGGTGGGGGGCGGGACATGAACAACGAGCTCTTCGAGGTCTTCCGCGAGGAGGCCACCGAAGCCATCGCCCGGCTGCAGCGGCTGCTGATGGAGCTGGAGACCGCGCAGCCGGCGGAGAACCTGGCGCCCAAGGTGCAGGAGATTTTCCGGCACGCGCACACCATCAAGGGCAGCGCATCCGCGGTGCAGCGGGCGGACATCGCCGAGGTGGCCCACCACCTGGAGTCCTGCCTGGACCAGGTGCGCCGCGGCACCCTGGCGCCCGGGCGCGCGCTGACCGACGCCAGCTTCGCCGCCATTGACCTGCTCACCGTGGCGCTGGACCGCGAGCTCACCCGCGAGGAGATTGGCGAGGTGGGCCGGTCTCTGGAGGCGCTGCGCGCCAAGGGCGCGGCCCAGGTGCCGGCCCCGCCGCCGATTGTCCGGATTGAGCCGCCCGCCGCCGCCGCGCCGCCTCTGTCCGGGTCCGGGCCCGGCGAGCCGGCCGCAGCGGGTGCGCCGGGCGAGGGCGAGCCCAGGCCCCGCAAGGACGGCAAGCGGAAGAAGGCGGAAGGAAAGGCGCAGGCCGAAGAGGCGGCGGTGGCGCTCTTCCAGCAGCTGGCCATGCTGGGCCGCGGCGAGGTGCACGACAAGGGCCTGCAGGTGGCGGCAGCGGCGGAGCACCTGGCCAAGGCGGTGCGCGGGCAGAAGTCCAAGCGCCTCACCCGGGTGGTGGACGCGGTGCGGGACGCGCTCACCTCCGCGTCACAGCGGCAGGGCGTGAAGGGCACGCTGATTGAGGCCGCCCTGCTGGCGGCGGACTACATCCAGTCGGATTTGGGGCCGGGCGCCTCCGACGAGGAGGCGGAAGCCGTCATCGCGGTGCTCGCGTCCGCCTCTTCGGAGCCGCCGGCGGGGCGGGGCGCCGGCGCCGCCGGTGAGGGCGCGCCCGCGGAGAAGCAGGACGGTCAGCGGGCGCAGGAAGCCTCCCGCGCGGCGGACGCTGCCAAGGGCGCCGCGGCGGCTCCTGGCGCAACGTCGTCCGCGGCGGCCTCCGGGCCGGTGGCGTCGGTGCGGGTACCGGTCTCCCTGCTGGACGCCATCCTCTACCGGCTGGATGAGCTCATCGCCGTCAAGCTGCGGATAGACCACCAGCGCCGCCAGGTGGAAGAGGTGCAGGAGAGCATCGAAGGGATGCTCACCCGCGTGCGCCTGGGCGCGGGCACCGAAGCCATGCCCGTCGAGGAGGTGAAGCGCAAGCTGGAGTACGTGCGCCGGGACCTCAACACGGAGGTCCACACGCTGGGCATCCTCGCCCACTCGCTGCAGGAGGACGTGAAGGAGGTGCGGATGGTGCCGGTGGGCCCACTGCTGGACCCCTTCCGCCGCACCGTGCGCGAGCTGGCGTCCTCGCTGGGCAAGGAGGCCACGCTGGAGATTACCGGCGAGGACGTCCGCGTGGACAAGCGGCTCCTGGAGTTGATGCGAGACCCGCTGCTGCACCTGCTGCGCAACGCGGTGGACCACGGCCTGGAGCGGCCGGCGGCGCGCGAGGCGGCGGGCAAGCCCATCCGCGGCAACATCCGCATCAACGCCGAGTCCCGCGAGTCGCAGATTCTGCTCGAAATCCGCGACGACGGCCGCGGCATCGACACCGACAACGTGCGCCACTCCGCGGTGGAGCGCGGCCTGGTGGACAAGGACCGCGCGGCGCTGCTCACCCACCGCGAGGTGTTGAACTTCATCTTCATGCCCGGCTTCTCCACCTCCAGCGCGGTGACTGAGACCAGCGGCCGCGGGGTGGGGCTGGACGTGGTGCGGGAGAACGTGGCGCGCCTGGGCGGCCGCATTGAGTTCTACAGCGACAAGGGCAAGGGCACCGAGTTCATCTTAAGCCTCCCGCTCACGCTGGCGGCGGCGCGCGGCCTCTTCGTCAACGCCGGGCGCAACACCTACTGCATCCCGCTCACCAACGTGGATGAAGCCATCGCGGTGGACCCCAAGGAGCTGGGGATGGCGCAGGGCAAGCTCTTCCTCCAGCTGCGCCGCCAGGCGGTGCCGTATGTGGGGTTGGAGGACCTGCTCACCGGCCGGCCCGCGTCGCGCCCGGAGCGGCGCAGCTACGCGGTCATCGTCGCGCTGTCGGACCGTCGGCTGGCGCTGGGCGTGGATGAGCTCATCGGCCAGGAGGAGGTGGTGGTGAAGGCCCTGGCCCCGGGCACGCCGAAAATTCCTCTGGTGGCCGGCGGGACCAGCCTCGCGGACGGACGGCTGGTAACGGTGCTGGAGCCGGCGGCGCTGGTGGACCAGGCCTCCGGCACGGGCGTGCGGGCGGCCGCCGAGTCGAGCAAGGCGCAGCTGTCCACCGTGCTGGTGGCGGACGACGCGCTCACCACCCGGACCATGATTTCTTCCGTCCTCGAGCGCGCGGGCTACCGCACCCTCACCGCGCCGGACGGCGAAGCCGCCTACGCGCTGGCGGTGCGGGAGAAGGTGGACCTCGTCGTGAGCGACGTGGAGATGCCCGGCCTGGACGGCCTGGGCCTGTGCCGGCGCATCCGCTCCACCCAACAGATTGCCCTCACCCCGGTCATCCTCATCACGTCGCTGGGAGACGCCGAAGACCTGAACCGCGGCGCCATGTCCGGCGCCAGCGCGTACATCGTCAAGAAGGACTTCGACCCCAGCGAGTTCCTCGAGATGGTGAGCGACTTCGTCGGCCAATCGCGGGGCCACCAATGATTCGCGTCTTCGTCATCGAGGACAGCGCCACCCTGCGCCGGTATCTGGTGGACATGTTCCGCACCTCGGGAGACTTCGAGGTGGTGGGGCAGGCCGCCAGCGTGGAGCGCGCGCTGGAGGACGTCCTGCGCCTGCGCCCGGACCTCGTCAGCCTGGATGTCATTCTCCCGGATGGCTCCGCGGCGGACCTGGTCCGGAGAATCCTCGAGGTGGCGCCCATCCCCATCGTCCTGCTCTCGGAGGCGAAGCGGGACACCGAGGAAGTGTTCGAAGCGCTGGCGGCGGGCGCGCTCGACTTCATGAGCAAGCCGCGCAAGCTCGACAAGCGGAGCAACGCGGCCATGCTCCACGCCATGCGCGCGCTGTCGCGGGTGAAGGTGGCCACCCGGTCGCGGCCGAGGGCCAAGTCCAGCCTGTCGGTGGTCACCATCGCCTCGTCGACGGGCGGGCCGAACGCGCTGCGGGAGGTGCTGGGAGAGCTGCCGGCCGACTTCCCGCTCCCCATCGTGGTCGCCCAGCACGTCGCAGAGGGGTTCGAGGAGGGGCTCGCCCGCTGGCTTGGCCAGGTGTGCCCGCTGCGCTTCCGCATCTGCCGCGAGCGGGCGCTGCTCACCCCGGGCGAGGTGCTGCTGGGCCAGTCGGGGTGGGACATGGTCATCGTGTCGCGGGAGGAGAGCGCGCTTGCCAAGCCGCCGCAGCGCGGCTACCACCCCTCGGCAGACCTGCTGTTCAAGTCCGCGGCGAAGGTGTTCGGGGCTGGCGTTCTTTCGGTCGTGTTGAGTGGGATTGGGTCGGACGGGACCATCGGGGCCACAGAGGTGGCGCGGGCAGGGGGTGTGGTGATGGCGCAGGATGCGCGCACTTCAGTGGTGTTCGGCATGCCAGGCAGCGTGGCGAACGCAGGCGTGGTGTCGCTGGTGGGGTCGCCGTGGGAGCTGGGTCGTGCCATCCTCCATTCGGCCGGCACCGCCGACACGAGCATCACTGCTTCACGCAAGAAGCCTCAGGAGAGGCTCGGACGGAAATGATCCCCAAACCGGTGCAGGCCAAGAAGAAGGTCCTCCTCGTCGAAGACTCGCCGACGGCCCGGGCGCAGCTGGTGGAGCTCTTGCGCGACCAGTACGAGTGCATTGAAGCCGCTGACGGCGAACAGGGCCTGGAGCGCGCCATCGCCGACATGCCGGACGCCGTGGTGACAGATTTGGAGATGCCCCGGATGGACGGCATCGCCCTGCTGCGCGCGCTGCGCGGCCGGGCCCAGACCGCCAAGCTCCCGGTCGTCATCGTGACGACAGTCACCTCCGTCGAGCGGGTCAACGAGTGCCGTTCCCTGGGCTGCGCCGGGTTCGTCTTGAAGCCCGTCAAGCGCGAGTACCTTCACGCCAAGCTCAAACAGCTGATCGCCAACGGCGCCATCGCCACGCAGGCGTAGCTCACAGGTCTTCCCCGTCAGAGGGCGAACCTCCTCCGTTCGCCTCGAGGGGAAACCGGCCCTGGCCGGACATTTCGTCGGAGGAACAGCTCTTCTCAGTCGGTCGCCTCCGCCCGCTCGCCTCGAGCGTTGCGCCGTCAGGCGCATAGTCGAGAGGTGGCGCAAGCCCACGCAGGGCACTTGGCCGGTTTGTTTCGAGCAGAGCGAAGCGGCCCATGAGCCAAGCTTCGGAAGCACTGCCGACGTCTTGACTCTGCGCCTGTTGCGCCGTCAGTCGCAGAGTCGAGAAATGGCGCAACCCACGTACGCCCCTGTCGCTGATTATCGCTGATTTGTTTCAAGCGCCCCGCGCGAAGGCGGCGTGGCCAGAGGACGCTGTGCCTGCGTGGAGACGTCCGAGCGCGAGCTCGGAGATGGGACGCGTTGCCTGCGCGAAAGGCAGCTTGGACAGGGGGACGCGGGTCCTGGGCGGAGGCGTCCGGGCGTCAGCGCCAAGATGGGTCGCGGTGCCTGCGCGAGAGGCAGCTATCCCTGAGGGAGACGGGGCACGCGGGATGGGAATGGGCGGCTGCCGGCGGGCGCCCGCCGGCAAGCGTGAGCGGGAGCGCTTCGGTCGAAGTCCCCTTCGCCGCCCACTCCATCACTCCCCGAGGTGTTTCGTGGCCGGCCCGATGGGTTGGCTGGAGCTGTCCCCGTGCTTCGCAACCGGAGGGGAGCGCGTATTCACTGCGTGTGAGTCTCCACGCGCGCTGGCACCCGCAGGCGCGGGAAGTGTGGAGCTCTGGTTAGACAGATATAACTAGAGTTCCACACTTTCAGTGGACCCCGGCAAAGCTGACCCGAGTGCTGATACGGGAAGACACTGAAATCACTCTCAGTGCGTATCGGTGGTCTGCGGCAGGCGCATCCGCGAGAAGCGGGGAGTGTTAGCACTCGCCGGCGTGTCTATCACTCCCCACTTCGAAGAGACCCGCGCGTCAGCGCCCGTGAAGACGCACACGCAGTGAACATCCGCTTCCAGCCGATTGCGAAGCACGGGGACAGCTCCAGCCAACCCATCGGGCCGGTCACGAAACACCTCGGGGAGTGATGGAGTGGGTGGCGAAGGGGACTTCGACCGAAGTGCTCCCGCTCACGCTTGCCGGCGGGCGCCCGCCGGCAGCCGCCCATTCCTATCCCGCGTGCCCCGTCTCCCTCAGGGATAGCTGCCTCCACGCAGGCACCGCGCTCCATCTTGGCGCTGACGCTCGGACGCCTCCGCCCAGAACCCGCGTTCCCCTGCCCAGGCTGCCTTTCGCGCAGGCACCACCGCCTCATCTCTGCGCTGACGCCCGGACGTCCCGCCCAGAATCCGCGGCGTCACCGACCAAACCGCCCAGAGCTCAGTGCGGCCCGAAGCGAACCGCCTACAGCGGCGTGGCAATCACCATGTCCTGCGCCGGCAGCGCCGCAGCGGGTGCCGGCGCGGGGACCGGGGCTGCGGGCGGGTCCGGCATCGCGCGCTCGCCCTCCACCGCCAGCGCCGTGCCCAGCAGCATCAGCAGCGCGCTGAGCGTGAGATGCCCGGTGAGCTCCGGCCCCTTCCCCGGCGCGGTGGGGCTGGTGGCCCCGCCGATGGTGCTCACCGCAATCCCCACCAGACCCAGCATGATGCCGGCCCGGCCCATCCAGCTCATCTGCTCTGCGCCGTGCCGCTCCTCGTCCGCCTTGGTCAGGTCCACCACCGCAGCGGGCGGGGCAGCGGTCCCCTTCGAACCGGCGGCCGCCGGCTGTTGAGAGGTGTACGCCGCGGGGCGCACGGCGTGGCCCGTGCCAGGCGAGCCGTAGCTGGACTTGAACGCGGAGCTGCTGGGGCGCTGCTGAGCCGCGCAGCCGGCGAGCGCCAGCGGGACCAGGACTGCGAGGTGAACCGGTGTCTTCCGCACGGCCCCGTCCTTCGAGGGCACAAGAAGTGGCCCCCGAGGCAGAGTGGGAGCCGCCCTCCGGCGCGACACCTGGCGCCGCATTCAGGGCCACGGTCGCGTGGCGGGCGAAGCGCGTCTGTCCGCCAGCGGCCAGAGGCACCCGTCCGCCGGGCAACGGAGTGCTTCCCGCTGCGGCGCGGATGGGGGAGAACGCCGCCCAATCCGACGCAGGAGGAACGCATCGCATGAAGACGACGACGGGCGGGATTCTGGCAGCGCTGTGCGTGGCAGTTGCAGCGCAGGGCGCGGTGAAGACGAAGGCGGTGGACTACAAGGAGGGCAGCGCCGCGCTGCAGGGGACGCTCGCGTGGGACGCGGCGGTCAAGGAGAAGCGGCCCGGCGTGCTGGTCATCCACGAGTGGTGGGGCCACAACGCGCACGCGCGCAACCAGGCCCAGCGCTTCGCCAAGGCGGGTTACGTGGCCTTCGCGCTTGACCTCTACGGCAAGGGCAAGGTGGCCAAGCACCCCAAGGACGCCGAGGCGATGATGGCCGAGGTGATGAAGGACCCGGACGTGGTGAAGGCGCGCTTCGACGCGGCGCTGGCGGAGCTGAAGAAGGACCCGCACGTGGACCCGGAGAAGATTGCGGTGGTGGGCTACTGCATGGGCGGCAGCGTGGCGCTGACGATGGCGCGCGCGGGCGCGGACTTCGACGCGCTCTCCACCTTCCATGCCGGGCTCACCCCGCCGGGCGCGCCCGCGAAGAAGGGCGAGGTGAAGCCGCGCATCCTGGTGAACACCGGCGCGGACGACCCGATGGTCCCGCCGCCGGTGGTGGACGCGCTCAAGAAGGAGCTGACCGACGCGGACGTGAAGTTCGAGGTCATCAGCTACCCCGGCGCGAAGCACGCCTTCACCAACCCGGACGCGGGCAAGGCCAAGCTGCCGGCGCTCGCTTACGACAAGGACGCAGACCAGAAGTCCTTCGACGCGACGATAAAGATGTTCAAGGAAGTATTCGCAAGTTAGTCGGAGAGCCGGGTTCGGGGTTCGGGCCTCCCCGAGGTCCGAACCCCGCGCGCCTCAGCCCTTGAGCCACGCCTCAATCCTCGGCCACACCTCCTGCGGCGCGCGCCGACCGAGGATGAGGTCAAGGTGCCCGTACTCCTCCGCCTGCCCATACGCCCGGCCGAAGCGCTCCACCTGCGCGCGGGAGCCGATGGCGGCCGCGGTGGCCTCCACCAGCGAAATCGGACACTGACGGTCCTCACTGCCGGCCATGAGCAGCACCGGCCCGGCGCAGCGGGAGGCCCCGTCGAGGTAGCGCACAGACCCATCGCGGCTGCAAAGCCCGCTGGGCTCCACCGCGCCAACAAGGCTGAGCAGCAGCGAGATGGGAATAGGCCCGAAGGCGTTCGCGTGCATCGCCCGCACCAGGGCGGGTTCGATGTTCGGCGCCCAGAAGTTGAAGAGCTCGAACGGGTTCCTCACCCGCCCGGCGAGCGGGGCGACCAGGTGCGTGAGCGTCCCGAAAGGCAACCGCGTGAGGCGCGAGAGCGCTGGCTTCAGCGCCAGCAGAGGTTGGAACGCGCTGCCCCGGTAGCTGAGGGCGCTGCCGATGCACACGCCCCGCCCCAGCCCGTGCGCCTCGCGGCCGATGCCGTGACACATCAACATCACGCCGCCAAGCGAGTGACCCACCCAGTGCACCACCCGAGCGCCGGACACCGCGCGGATGTGCTCCAGCACCACGGGCAGGTCCCACCGCAAGTGGTCCTCCAGGTCATAGCGCCAGTGCCGCGTCCCGCTCTCGCCCGCGCCGCGCACCTCCGCGACGTAGCAGTCGAAGCCCTGCTCCGCGAGGTAGCCCGCCAGCGACCGGCCCTCCAGGAGGTACGTGTACCGGTTGCCGCCCAACCCATGCAGCAGGAGCACCGGCGGACCCTCGCCGCGCACGCGGTGAATGGCGAGCTGCACGCCATCCGCCGCCTCCGCCGTGAGCCGCTCCGTCCGCGCGTGGACGGGGTGCTGCAGCCACCGGTGCCACGGGCGGACCTCAAGGTTCGGCAGGGACAGGCGCATGCCGCCCTCTGTAGCACCCCGAAAGTGTGCGCGCCTGTGGCCCCACGCGCGCCTCAACGCCCCGAAGCCACTGCGGTTGCGCAAGCGGGCAACGGACCCCGCCCGAGCGGACAAGGCGGTCCGCGCGCGCCGTCACTAGAGTGAACCCCAGCAAGAAGGTGACGCATGGACTTCAGGAAGCTGTTCCGGGTGCTGGTGTTGGGGGGCTCTGCGGCAGGGACGCTGGCCGCCTGCAGCGGGGCGGTCGCCAACAGCCCGCCGCCGAACCCCACCCAGGCCAAACGCATCACGCTCTCCGACGGCGGTACCGTCCTCGAAGACGGCGGCGAGCCGCCGGACGTCAAAGACGGCAAGGGCGTCGAAGGCTGGTGATGGACCCGGCGCTGCGCCGGAGCGCGTGCGAGGCCTGGGCCTTTCGGCACCGGGTAGAGGTAGAAGCCGCGCTGCGCTTTGACCGCCTGGCGGAGCGCCTGCGACAGCTCGACGTCCCGGCGGACCTCGTGGCTCACGCCCGCTCCGCCGCGGAGGATGAGCGCCGGCACGCGGAGCTCTGCCGGGCGCTCACGGTTCAGTACGGCAGCGCGCCCGCGGAGCCACCGCTCCAGGCCCCGGAAGTCGCGCCTCGTCGATTGGCGCTGCGCGACGCCGTCCTCTACGAGGTGGTGGCGGCCTGCTGCATCACGGAGACCGAGAGCGTAGGCGTGGTCACCACGCTGCTCGCTGTGCAGGCCACGCCTCAGGTCCTCGCGGCGCTTCGGCAGATTGCGCGGGACGAGGTGGCGCACAGCCGCCTGGGCTGGGCGTACCTCACCTACGAGCAAGCGCGAGGCGAGGTGGCCTTCCTCTCGCCGCTCATCCCGCAGATGCTGGAGGGCACCGCCGGCCCCGCGCTGTTTCAACCCGCGCCCGCCGACGAGCCCGCGGCGGAGCGCCTTGCGGAGCACGGCGTCCTCTCCCGCCAGGCTAAGCGCGAAACCTTCCTCGCCGCGCTGGAGCAGGTCATCCTCCCGGGCCTTGAGCGCTCCGGCGTGGACCCCGCACCCGCGCACGCGTGGCTGGCGCGCAAGCGCTCCGTGTAACCGGATTTCCAGCGCGCCCGTAACGGGGAGCATCCACCCGTTCTCAAGGAGCTGCCCATGTTCAAACATGTCGCCAGAGGTGTGTCCGCAGTCGCCGTCGCTTTGTCGTTGGGGGCCTGCGGCCCGGCGATGTCGCCGGAGCCGGAGCCGACGACGTTCAAAGTCCGCCTGGAGAACGTCGCCCCGTTCGCGCAGCTGAAGTCCGGCAGCTACCACACGCGCGTGGGCGGGAGCGCGCCGGGGGCGCTCAAGCCGGGCGAGGCATTCGAAGTGAAGCTCACCGCGGGGAAGGGCCAGCGGCTCTCCTTCGCCTCCATGTTCGGCGCGTCGAACGACTGGGTCTTCGCCACCGCGCCGGGCGGGATTGAGCTCTACGAGGACGGCGTGGCCCTCTCCGGCGACGTCACCTCCAAGGTGTTCCTCTACGACGTGGGCACCGAGGTGGATGAGGAGCCGGGCGTCGGTCCGCACACCGGCCCCAACCAGGGCAGCTCGACGGACGGCCCCGGTGCCGTGGACCCCGTCGGGACGGTGCGGCGGCTGAGCTCATCCGTCACTCTCGGCAGCGGCGCGCGCTTTAACCTCCCGCCCGTGGCGTCGATGGTGCGTGCCACCTTGAGCGTGGACACTGCGCGGCGCGAGTTCACCTTTCGGCTGGAGAACGTCTCCAGCGACACCAGCACCCTGATGACCTCCCAGGGCGCCCGGCCCGTCCGTGTCTCCCCCGGCGTGTGGACGCTCAGCACCGGCGGCGAGCCGCTCTTCAGCGAAGGCAAGCCGGACCGCGGGCAGGGACTGGAGGCCATCGCGGAGTCCGGCAACATCGCCGTGCTCGCGCCTGCGCTCGAGGCCACCACTGGCGTGGGCACGCCCATCTCCCCCGGCGTCTTCGTCGTCCACGCGTCCGGTGAGCCGCTCTTCACCGAGGGCATGGCCGACCGCGGGCAGGGCCTGGAGCGCCTCGCCGAGGAGGGCAACGTTGCGCCGCTCACCGCTTCGCTCAAAGACTCGGCCGTCTTCAATACCCCCGAAGGCAAGACGATGGCGGGCGCCGCCGCGCCGGGCAGCGCGTACGCCTTCGAGGTGAAGGCGCGCCCGGGAGACCGGCTCTCGTTCGCGACGATGTTCGGCATGTCCAACGACTGGGTGTTCGCCACGCCACCCTCAGGGCTCGCGCTGTTCGACGCGGCGGGCATGGCGCTGGAGGGCGACCGTACCGGCGAGCTGCGCCTGTACGACGTGGGCACGGAGCTGTCCGAGGAGCCCGCGGTTGGCCCGAACACCGGTCCGCAGCAGTCCGGCCCGAATGCCGGCGCGGCGGATGCCGACGCCCGCGTGCGCGAGGTAGGCGCGGCCTACGGCACCGCGGTGACCCGCCACCTCAAGCTCACGGTCAGCCGCTAGCGCGCCGAACAGCCCCTCGTCGCGCGCTGCCTGAAATCAGCCGCGGCGAGGGGCTGTTGCAGCGCCCATGCGAAACCCATACGGAATTGGCAGTGCCCTCGCGCTCGCGCTCACGCTCTCACTGGGAGGCGCCGCGCAGGCGGGCCGCCGGACCGAGCCCGCGCTCGCGCGCTCGGTGGAGGTGGCCGGGCAGCCGCTGGTGCTCACGGGACAGGCGGTCCAGCGCAAGCTCATCTTCGACGTCTACGCCATCGGGTTGTACCTCGATGAGCCGGTGGCCACGCCGGAGCAGGTGGTGGCGTCCGACCAGGTCAAGCGCGTGCACCTTCGGATGCTGCGGGACGCGCGGCGGGACCAGGTGGCCAACGCCTTCCGCGAGGGCTTCCTGGCCGGAAACGGCAGCCGGTGCGAAGCGCTGAAGGCCCCGCTCAACCGGCTGCTGGCCGCCATCCCGGACGTGAAGAAGGGACAGGAGCTGAACCTCACCTACGTGCCGGGCGAGGGCGTGACGCTGGAGGCCGGCGCCTCCCGCCTGCGCATCCCCGGCAAGGCCTTCGCGGACGCGCTGCTCCGGGTGTGGTTGGGCGCGGACCCCGGCACGCGCAAGCTCGCCAGGCAGCTGGTCGGCCAGGGTTAAGGCCCGTAGAGCGGGTCCCGGGTGTGGACCGTCACCTCGCCCAGCAGCGGAAACTGCACCGTCCCCGTCGCCTCTCCCTCAATCCCCTCAATCGAGGGTTCAATCATCATGTAGCCATTGTACGGCCCGACGAAGCTGGGGTTGTTGCGCCACAGCGAGCTGTTCCACCACACGTACCCGTTGGCTCCGGCCGCTCCCGACGAGAGGTTGAACGACACATAGCTGTCGCACTTGCCCGCTGGCACCGGCTCTCCGAACACCGTCGAGAGCTGAATCGCCCCCGCGCAGCGGCTCGACACCGGCTTGGTGAGGGTCGCCCCGAACGCGGTGGGCGGGGTGAGCGTGGTGGACGCGGTGGCGGACTTGTTGAAGTAGGTGGCCACGACCAGGCCATTGGCGACATGGGAGCGCAGGCGGGGCGACTTGAGCGCCGTGCCCGAAAGGGACAGCTCGAGCGAGCGCCGGGAGGCGAACGGGGTGAGGGGGTTGACGTTGCTGTACGCGACGATGGCCGCCACTCCTTTTACCGAGAACGAGCCGGGGTCGACGGGGATGAAGTTGAACGCGTAGCTGGCGGTGGTGGTGTCGGCCGCCGAGGCCACCTTGTAGAAGACCCACTGCGACTCGTTGCTCCGCCAGCCCATCGCGTCCAGCACCGCCCAGCCCACAGGGGGGCTCGCGGTCCAGAACGATTGAGGGTTGGAGTCGGTCACGCCCACGGTGGCCACCATCAGGTCCCCTGCCACCAGCCCGGTGGGACGGTTCACGACGAAGGACGTGGTGCCGGTGGCGGAGGTCTTACTGCTCGCCGCCCGGAAGGCGGGCGCGGCAGGGGTGCCGGAGCTGAAGGTGACGCTGGGCACCTCGAAGGTCGCGTTGGTGCCGCCGCCCATCTTCGAGAAGAAGGACGCCACCAGGGTGGTGTTGGCGACTGTGGTGGTGACGGCCGGCGACGAGTAGAAGAGGTCGACGTAGCCCAACGCTTGGCCCGCCTCGAGGTGAACGGGTGAGGAGGTGCTCACCCCTGAGTAGGCGGAGATGGCCCCGACGCCGCCCACCGCCACGTCGAAGGTCCAGGTGTAGTCCCACGGCTCGCTGGCGGTGGCCACGCGGTAGTAGACCGCCAGCGAGCCGACTGAGGCGAAGTTCTGCCGGCGCACCAGGGCCCACCCGGTGGGCGCGGTCACATTCACCACGTTGTTCTGCATGGTCTTGCCAAAGCCCACCGACGCCACCAGCACATCTCCAGCCACCACCGTGGAGCGGCGCAGCTTGAAGCTCTTGGTGGAGTTGACCGCGAAGACGTCAAACTGGCCGGCGCGGAAAGCAGGCGCGGTGGCGCCCGACGGCTTGAGCGCCAGCACGTGGCTGATGGCGTGGGCCTGAAAGTCCTCGGTGCGGCCCCAGAGGTCGGGGTTCACCAGCGTGACCGCGCTGCCGAACTGCGCGGAGCCGGCGGTCGCCGCCACCGCGTCCGCCTGCATGAACAGCCGCGGCCCCCAGTTGCTGTTCATCGCCCGCATGTTGGCGGCGACGGAGCTGGTCCCCTTGGGGCGCAGCACCATCGTCTGAATCATCGACTTGCTCTGGCTGGCGCTGGCGGTGACGGTGAACGGCCCGGCCCAGCCGTCCGCGGCCTGCGCGGTGTCAAACCAGCCGAGGTTGTTGTTGGCGCCGTTGGTGACGTCCACTCTCTCGGTGAGCGCGGGGGTGGTGCGGGTGCACGAGGTGGCGGCGCCGCAGGTCGTCTTCCAGGTGTCGTATTGCTCGGTGAGGTCCTGAATGCCGTTGGTGATGTTGACGCCGTTGCCCATCCAGAGACGGTGCGGGTCCGTGCCGGCGGGCAGCGCCTCCTGCACCGCCAGCGCCACCCGGTTGTTGCCCAGGTCAACCGCCATGTAGCGGGCCTCGGCGTAGGGGTAGTTGGCGGCGGTGTCCACGTTGCCGAGCAGGAAGGCTCCGGAGGCCTTGTTGCCGCCCACCGTGCCGGCGTCCACCACGCCGGTGCCTACCCACGCTGCCCAGTCGCAGTACACCGCCTGGTTGTTGGTGGTGGACGAGATGAACGCCCACTCGCTGGCGAGGTAGTTCGCCAGCGGCACCGCGCCTGAGAGCACCATCGCCCCGGCGCCCATCATGCCGGGGTAGGAGGCCAGCGGCAGGTCCGCGGCGGTCATGCCCTGGATGTTGAGGGTCTTTGAAGGAGGGGCGTTCCAGCGGAACACCGCCTTCACGAACCCGCCCACCCCCACGTAGGTGGCGTCCGTCGGCGCGGCGATGACGAACGAGCAGTACTTGTCAGAGCCCCAGACCAGCACCTCCCAGGCCTTGAGGGTGATGGGGCCTCCGGCGGTGTTGGTGAAGCCCCAGTCCAGGCGCTTCACCGCCGCGTTCATCGTGGAGCCGGTGTTCTGCTCCACCAACCGCGCGAACGCCGTGGAGCCGATGCCCAGCACCACGCAGGCGCTCTGCTGTCCGCTCTTGAAGTACAGGTCCTCCCCGGACTGCAGCATGCCGGTGACGCTCGGCAGGTTGTGAATGTTGGCCGCGAAGTTGGAGCCGGAGAGGTTGGAGCCGGCCAGGTTGTTGCCGCTGACGTTGGCGCCGCTGACGTTGCTGCCGCTGACGTTGCTGCCGGAGAGGTTGGAGCCGGCGAGGTTGTTGCCGGCGATGTTAGAGCCGCTGACGTTGGCCCCGCTGACGTTCGCTCCCCCCAGGTTGGAGCCGGCCACGTTGGACCCGCCCAGGTTCGACCCGGCCAGGTTCGTGCCGCCCAGGTTGTTGCCGCCGACGTTGGCGCCGCCCAGGTTGGACCCACCGAGGTTGGCCCCCGCGATGTTGGCGCCGCCAACGTTCGACCCAGCCACGTTGGCGCCGCCGACGTTGGCACCGGCGACGTTGGCGCCACCCAGATTGCTCCCGGAGCTGTTCTCTCCCAGCAAGGCCGCTTCGTTGACGCCCAAATCCAACTTCGAGTCATCCGGCGCCGGCCCCAAGCCGGTCATACAACCCGTCAAGAACAGAGGAAGAACTGCAAGTCGGACGACCGTGCGCATGAGCCTGGGTCGGGGCAACTGACGTGCCGCGGCAAAATGCAGGGGAAGACTGGCGCACCGCGCAGCGGTGGGTGCACCCGATGCGCAATTGACGCGACACCTTGCGCATCCTGCGCCGGTATCGCCCGCTCGCGCCCTCCGCACCGCCGGTGCGGCTGGGTCAGCGCGGACCATCGCCTTGCCTGCCATAGCGGTACGTAGGTACATATGTACCATGGTCACGAAACCGAAGAAGGGAGCGGCGCCGGAGCTGGAGGTCGAACGCATTCAGACGGGCGTCCGGATGGAGAAGCGGCTGGTGAAGGTGTTGAAGGCCCTGGCGGAGGTGCATGACCTCTCACTGGGGGACTTGCTGGAGGGCATCGTCCTGCATGCCTTCGACGGCAAGTGCGCGTTCAGCCCGGAGTCGCTGCGCCGCATCCGGGACCTGAAGGCCATCTACGGGCTGACCCTCAACGCCAACGCAAGTCACAAGCTGAGGGAGCCGTGAGAGGGGAGGCGCTGCTCCAGGAGCTCGAAGCGTGCACGCTGGACCCCTCCACCTTCCATCAGGCAGAGCACGTGGAGGTGGCCTGGCTGGCTCTGCGGCGGGACCGTGTAGAGCTGGCCATCTCCAAGCACTGCGATGCCCTGCGCCGCTTCCTGGAGACGATTGGGTCTCCCGGCGTCTACCACGCCACCATCACCTGGGCCTTCCTGCTGCTCATCCACGAGCGGATGGCGGCGCAGCCGGCCGGCGCGTCTTTCAACGACTTCCGTGCGGGCAATCCGGACCTGTTTGAAAAGAACGTCCTTTCGCGCTGGTACACAGACGAAACCCTGCGCTCTCCGCACGCGCGCCAGCAGTTCGTCCTGCCGGACCGCTGCGACAATCCGGGGTTCGCGGCGTCGAGGGAGGGTGTGGTTGTGGGTCGCTGATGGCCTGAGTTAAAACCACTCTCCGCTAAGGGACGTCACGGATGCTCATTCACACGCTCGTGGTGGTCCTGCTGGGCGCAGCGCCGCGCCCGCCGCTGAAGCCCGACGACGCGACGCTCTTTAAGGCGCTCTTTGCGCGCGGAGAGAAGCGCTACGCGGAGGGTGACTACCGGACTGCGCTCTGGAGCTTCAAGCGGGCGGATGAGCTGTGGCCCACCCCTGAGGTCGCTTTTGACCTCGCGCGCACCGCCGAGCGCCTGGGCGACGAGCCCTACGCCGCCTACTACTTAGGGCTCTACCTGCGCCGCTCGCCCGGCGCGCCGGACGCGCTGGATGTCGCGCGGCAGATTGCGGACCTGCACGAGAAGGCGGCGCTCGCCGGGCGGGGTCTGCTGGAAGTGGAGGCGCGTGAACGGGGCTCGGTGACCGTCGGCGCTCGCACCTACGAGGAGCTGCCCATCGCCGCGCTGCTGCCGCCGGGCGACTATGAGCTGGTGGGCCAGCTCGCCTCTGGGCCGGTGCGCCGGAGAATCTCCGTCCGCGTGGGCGCCTCCACGTTCGTGGACCTCCTCGCGGCGCAGGTCTCCGACCTGCCGGCGCTCGAGGTGCAGCCCATGCCTGTGGCGCCGCCCGTCCTGCCGCCGCCAGCGCTGGCGGTGGAGGAGCTTGCCGCGCCGCCCGCCGACAGCGCCCGCGCGCGGTGGCACGTGGCCTCCGTCGTCGGCGTGGCCGTCGGGCTCACCGGGCTGGTGGCCGGGGTGGCGATGGGCGCAATGAGCCGCGGCGACGTGACCCGCTACGAGCGGGACCGGAGCTCGCTCACCCGCACCGAGGCACAGGCGCTGCTGCAGACCGCCGGCGGCCGGGCCACCGCGGCCACCGCGCTGATGGCGGGCGGCGGCGCGCTCACCGCCGCGGGAGGCGTCACCTTCATCCTCACGCTGCCCGAACCGGGGATGGCCACCCCGTGAGGGTCGCCTGCGGACTCGCGTTGCTGGGCGCGCTGGCGTGCTCAGTGCCCCGGTTCGACGCGGAGGGCCTTCGCTGCGACGACGACAACCCCTGCGGCGAGGGCTACCTCTGCACCCAGGGTCAGTGCCACAGCTGCACCGGCGCCGCGTGCAACCCGGGCCCGGTGGACCTCTGCGAGCGCGTGGTGTGCGACGCGCCTCCGGTTCAGCGCTGCCAGGACGCGTCCACCCTGCGCACCTTCGCCACGGGTGCTTGCGATTCAGAGAGCGGCGCGTGCCGCTACCCGTCCACTGACCTGCCGTGCGCCTTCGGCTGTCAGGGTACCGTCTGCAGGGGCGACCCCTGCGCCGGCGTCAGCTGCACCACGCCGCCCGCGCCGCTGTGCCTGGACCCGAAGACCGTGCGCAGCTACGCGCAGTCGGGGACGTGCACGGCCGCGCAAAGCCAGTGCGTCTACGAGCCGACGGACGCTCCCTGCCCCAGCGGATGCAGCGAGGGGCGTTGCAAGAAAGAGGACCTCTGTGCCGGGAAGGTGTGCGAGATGTCGCCGCCCGCCGCCTGCGTCCCCGGCGCGGTGCGCACGTTCACCAAGCCCGGCACCTGCGACCCCGGCACCGGCCAGTGCACGTATGCGCAGACGGACGTCCCCTGCGCCTTGCCCTGTCAGAACGGCGTCTGCATGACGCCCGCCGCGTTCTCGCAGGTTGGGCCGCGGCTGCGCTCGCGCATCGCGGCAGTGGACCAGGCGCCCGGCTCGGCCGGGGCGCACGTGCTGGTGGTGGGGCCCGGGGGGTACGCGGCGAAGTGGAACGGCGGCACCTGGAGCGTGCTCAGCACCGGCACCACCCAGGACCTGCGCGCGGTGTGGCTCTCCAGCGCCACCTCCGGCTACGTGGCGGGCAACGGCGGGACGCTGCTGCGCTACGACGGCGCCGCGCTGACGCCGGTGAACGTCGGCGGCCTCAACCCCAACGCGAACTACGTCTCCGTGCACGGCGCGCAGAGCTACGTCCTGGCCGCTGCCGAGGGCGGGCAGATTCTCCGCTTCGACGGCGCGACGTGGTCCGCGCCCACCTTCGTTGCGGCCGGGCTCAAGCTGACCGGCGCCTACGTGAGCCCCACCGGAGAAGGGCGCGTGGTGGGCGCATCCGAGAACCCGCCCCGTCCCACCGTGGGCTACGCCTCCGGGCCGGCGACGCAGTTCCTCGGCGTCCCGGACGCCCCGCTCCCCGGCGGCGCCGGCTTCCTCTCCGTCGGCCCGTCCGACAAGGGCAACCCCACTGCGGGATTGGGGCTGGTCGGCACCGTGCGCCTCCACCACGGCGTGGACGGGTTCTCCCCCGGCTACACGGCGCTCAAGGGCGGCGGCGTGGTGGGCATTGCCCCCGGCGGCACCGCCACGCGCCTCTACGCCCTCACCGCCGCGGGCCCCGGCGCTCCCGGCGCGCTGTTCGACCTCTCCAGCGCAGGTCCCCGCCAGCTCCTCACGCTCTCTGGCAGCCAGCAGGCCCTCTCCCGCAACGAGTCCGGCGGGGTGGTGGTGGCCGACTCCAAGCTCTCCTCCGCGAGCATCTACCGGCGCAGCGTCGTCACCGACGAAGTGCTGGAGGTGGCAGAGCACTGGGTGGCCGCCAGCGCGCATCCTTCCGGCTCGGGCGTGGTCCTGCTCAGCGCGGACGGCGCGGTGGCCCTCCGGCCGGACGTCGGGCCGGGGCGCTTCACCTGGGTGGGCGCCAACGCCACGTTCACGGATGTCGCCGCGGGGAGCGCGTTCTCGCTCGTGGTCGGCGCGGGCGGCAGCCTCTACCGCTGGGCGGGGGGGAACGCACCCACGCAGGTCACCTCGGGCACGCTGCAGGGGTTGCGCTCCCTCTGTCGGGTCTCCGACGCGGAGCTCTACGTCGTCGGCGACAGCGGCACCGCGCTCAAGACCGATGGGACGACCGTGACCGGCATGACCACCGGCACCGCGCGCAACCTGCGGGCGGTGGCGTGCCTGGGGCCCGGCAGCGCGCTCGCAGTGGGCGAGGGTGGCACCGTGCTGCGGCTGAGCGGGACGACGTGGGCGCCGCTGATGCCCGCGTTCCCGGACCCCGGCGCCGCGCTGAACGGCTTAAGCGTCCGCACCGGCGGCGGCACCCTGGACGTCACCGCGGGCAACCGGCTCTGGCGCCTCTCCGGCAACCAGTGGACGCAGTCCCCGCCCGCGCCCAGCCCGGTCAGCGCGCCGCTCTTGAGAGACCTGGGAGACACCTACGCGCTTGGCGGCAAGGACGTCCTGCGCTTCGACGGCGTGGGCTGGAGCAAGGTGTTCACCGCCCCGTACCTCCTCGCCGGCAGCGTCCGCGCGGGAGGGCGCCTCCTCTTCGTCGGCTCCGAAGGCGTGCTCGTCGAGGGGAAGTAGCAGGGTCCGAGCTAACCGCGCTCGCGCCGTGGACGGCCGATGCGCAGCAGCGTCCCGTCGGGATCCACCACCGCGAACTCCCCATCCGCGTCCGGTGGACCCTGCACGCGGGGCCAACCCGCGCAGCCCAGCGTGATACCGAGCGTGGCGTACTCCGCATGCAGCCGCTGCGTGTCCTGCGCGCGCAGGTAGCACATGAAGCTGCTGGTGGCCGGGTCGTGCTCCGTGCTGTGGAAGAAGTGCAGCTCCACGGCGCCCAACTCCAGGATGAGCTTCTCCTTCGGCCACAGCCCCCGCTGTGTGAAGCCGAGCCGCGCGTAGAACGCAGAGGTGGCCGGCAGGTCGCGCGACGGAAGGATGGGGACGGAGGCGAGGAAGCTCATCCGGCCCGCCATAGCACGCGCCGCTACGCGAGGTCGGCGGCGGCGGCGAGCTTCGGCAGATGCCGTTGAATCACGTCCTCCATTGCTTGGAGCTCCTCGTCGGTGAGCTTGTCGAACTTCGCCCGTTTCGACGCCGAGATTCGGCCGCCATTGTGGACGGCGACACGCACGAACAAGCGGAGGAGCCTGTCCGGGAGATCCACGATCCGACGGAGCTCGTCGCCCACCTTCTGGAATTCGACGACAAAGTCGAGCTCATTGCGGAAGTCGGTCTGGATGGTGTCCGCGACCCACCCGTAGAGCGCTTCAACCATCTGGGTCAAATCAGGGAAGCGATACAGCGGTGACGTGTCCTCACCAATCGTCACACGTCCCTCCTCGTCCATGTCGTAGTCGACCAGGGACATGACCGCTGTCGAGAAGGCTTCCAGGCAGTCGTCGTATTCGCGCTTCTTCCGGACGATGACCGCGGACACAGGAAAGATGAGCTCATGCGGTGTGAAGCCGCGTCGCGAGAGGACGTGGTGGATGAGCAACCGGTGCATGCGCCCGTTCCCATCGAGGAAGGGGTGCAAGAAGACGAAGGCGAACGACAGGAGCCCGGCATGAACGACCGGGTCGAGCTCCGCCTGCGCCAGCCTTGTAGAGGTCGTCAGCCATCCGAGCATCAGCGAGCGAAGCTCCTGGGGCCGGGGTGGAAGGTAGTGGATCTTCTCCCTGAGCCCGATGCTCTCTCCGACGTAGTTCTGCTCAGTCCGAAAGGAGCCCTCGGCGAAGCGGGGGTCCACCGTTTCGTTCTGGATTCGCACCAGCTCAGCCTCGTTCAGCTGCGGGATCTTCGCGGCTGAGCGCAGCAGCGCCATGTATCGATCCGTCCGTTTGTCGTCGGGCCGCTCGTGCTCAATCTCGAACGAGGACTTTGTTTCACGGGTGTAGAGGTAGTTGACCGCCCTGCGGATGGCATCCTCGGAGTAGCTCTTCACCAGCTGCGAAACAGCGCCCGAGAGCTGCTTGCCCTCTCGCGCCTTCAATGCGTCTGTTCGACGGACGGTCGGGCAGAAGTCGCGGACGCCGAGCAGGTTGTCGACCAGTCGATGGCGTCGAGACCGCGTTCCCTCGATCGTCACGTACTCATTCGGCTCCAGGAGCGGTTGGTAGTTGCCCATCGTCAGGTCGGGGAGTGGCAACCGACGACCCGAGAACCATTCGTAGAGCCACCAGAGGCGTCGGGCAAAGATGCCGGTCGGCGTGGACTGGATGAGTTGGGTCAGCTCACCTTCGACCTCCGTCCCCCGTGCCGCGAAGTAGGCGTTGAGCACTTCCAGGTTCACGCCCTCATGCTTGATCGCGAACTCGAGATGGGCGGTGTCGGCGTCGCCCGGATCGTGCTGCGGAGAGACGACCCGCTCCTGGCCATCCTCCCGGATGACCTGGTTGGCCCCTCGCCCGAAGAAGGAGAGGCGGGCTGGGGGAATCACGCTCAGCCTGTGGTTTGTGATCAGCCGCGCATAGCCGATAGGCTGTGTTCTTGAGGGGATAGCGAGCTGCGTCGGCTTCATTCGGTCGTCGGTGAGATTTGTTAGAATTCGTCGAATGCATCGTAAATCAGTTACGAGATACCCGTTAGAATACGGCATCCATCAGCGAAAGTCGTTATTTTCGACGAAAATTCGTTATTAATCGACGAAACTGAGTAAATCTAATTACGGACGCGGACCGAAAGGCAGGGGCATGTCCCCGTTCCCGGGGCGTTTTCTATTACCTGGAGGGAGAGGATGCGGGCGTCCTGGGAGAATTGAAACCTACAGGGAGCTGGGTGCACTCAATGAGCGAGATTTCGGGAAAGAAGCTGCTGGCGGCCTACCAGGACGCGCGCGCTGCCAGGCCGTTCCAGTACGCGTTTGAAGCCGCGGTCGAGAACAAGACGGTGAGCCGGGCGGAGCTGAACTATGCGGTCGGCCTCGCCACCCGGGATGGCCAGGTGAGCACGTTCGAGGCTGCCGCGCTCGCGCAGGGCTGGGAGAAGGTGAAGAAGCAGGCCTCCCCTGCCGCCGCCGAGTACTGGGCGAAGACGGCGGCGAAGCTCAAGCTCGACGACCCGGCGCTCAAGAAGGTGGCGGTGCCGAAGGCGTCCGTCGCCGTCCAGTACCCGGAGATTAAGGGCGAGCTCAAAGCCTTCTACAAGAGCATCCCCGGTCGCCCCATGGGCGGTGACCCCATGGACTTC
Organism: Myxococcaceae bacterium; assembly: GCA_044230055.1. Lineage (GTDB taxonomy): Bacteria > Myxococcota > Myxococcia > Myxococcales > Myxococcaceae > JBGART01. The sequence goes on from JBGART010000006.1 coordinate 96,289, forward strand.
TCCAACTTCACCCAGGGCGGGAAGACCTACGCCGCCGTCGAGTACAACGGCGACGGCCAGCGCTGGATTGGAATCGGAACGAAGGCCGGCGAGCTCCTCTACAGCGTCCACGACATGGACGTCTAAGGCACGCACTCGACCGAACGGACGTGAAGGGAGCTGTTGGTCCCGGTTCCCTGGACGAGCGGCGCGGTCTGGACGACCGCCACCGTGGTGACGGACCCCTCCGTGAGCTGAGCGGTCATGCCGGCTGCTGGGTAGCCCATCGCATCGCAGAGCAGGCGGGGGCCTCCCATCGTAGTGGTGTCTTTGAACGACGCATTGGCCGGCACGCGGGTGGTCATGCACTGCGTACCGCCGCCGCAGCCGGGGGCGAGCGGAAGGGTGTTTGCGCCGATGCTCAGCTCCACTGCGGTGCCGCTGGTGAGGGCGCACTTGCGCCCCTGCTGGGAGACGGTTCCCACGCATCGGAACTGGATGGGCGGTGTGCCTGACCCCGCCAGCCGAGAGCCGGGCCCGGACGAACTCGCCGAAGCGCGGCAAGTCGAGCTCCAGACCGGATTGTTTTGCGGCATGGAGCCAGGCCTCGTCGCCCTCCGCGCCGCCCAGACCGGCGCGAAACGCGAGGAGCGAAGAAGCGGAGGGACCCATGGCGCGCGGGAAGCTACGCGAGTCTCGCGCGCGGGATCCACTCGTGGTCGAAGCCCGAAGCCCAGCTTGATGACACCGGTGGCGAAAGTGTCGAACCCGGACTTGAGCTCGAGGAATCGCGGCCTTCTGGCGCTCCGCGTCCCTGTGCCTGAATGGTGGCAGAGGGCCTTGAGGAGGTCGGGACGTTCACGGCTCGGTCGTGGTTGCCCGGATGTTCTCCGCGGCGCGAATCTCCACCCTCGGTGGAGGCCGTGCCCACGCCTGTGGCGTGGGAGCCCGGCGTCCTCAGCTCCGGACGAGCCGTGAAACATGATTTCAATCGAATTGATTCAAAGTGTGGAGCTCTAGTTATATAGATATAACTAGAGTTCCACACTTCCCTGGACGGAGTGAGGAGCGCGGACCCCCACTCAGACAGGCTGAAGGCAGCGCCTCCACCGGGGCCCGAGGTTCGCGCCGCGGAGAACATCCCGGCAACCACGACCGAACCCTGAACGTCCCGACCTCCCCAGGGCCCTCTGCCTTCGTTCAGGGCGGTGAGATCCGAAGCGGCACTTCGCCCGGAGCTACCGTCCAGCGCCACTCGGGCTCAGTCCGTTGTCGCCTTCGCGCAGACGCTCGGCGGATTCACATCGAAGACGTGAACGCTGGGCGACTCGCCGGTCTCACCGTCTCGCGCGGCGCCTCAGGCGAAGGGTCAGCAGCAGGAGCAGCAGCAGGTCGCCTGCTGGCGCGGCTTCGCAGCCGGCGCAGCCAGGCCCCGGCGGTGGTGGAGCGCTGACGCCGGCGTCCTCGTCCTCCCCTGCGTCAGGCGGCTCCACTCCTGAATCAGGCTGCATGCCCGCGTCGGACGGGATCGGCATGCCCGCGTCGAACGGTGTGACGCCCCCTCCGTCCGCGTTCTCATCCCAGCAGCTGCCACCGTCCCCGGCGTTCACTCGAAACAGGGAACGTCCGAGCGAGAGGTGCCAGGCGTCGCCCATCCACCAGGACTCACCGCTCCCAGCGGAGACCTTGCACGGTGCTCGGTTCGGAGCGGTGAGGTAGCGGCGCTCTCCTCGCACAACCATCACCTCTCCGCCGGAGCTCATGGCATCAATCACCGCATCGGTGCCGAGCAGGACGGGGGGGCCGAACGAGGTCAGCCTCGTCGCTGTCCCCTGTGGGTCGCGCGCAAAGACCTGCCGTGCCCCGCCCCAGACGTCGACGAACGCAATCCATCCACCCGCGAGCTGATACGTCCTCCCAGGGGAGACAGGCAGGGCCCCACCGTTCATGTCCAGCGCGACACCGCCATCCGCGGTGGCCAGCATCAAGGAGGCCGGAGCCGTCCCGCCCGCTTGGAGTCGCTTGTAGATGACGTGGATGCCGTCGGTGAGAGGGGAGAGGTTCCGGTAAGAGTCGGCCGTGAGCTGGGTCGTCATGCCCCCGCTCCAGCGACGGATTTGGTAGTCGCCGCCTGCCCCGAAGACGACGTCGCCGTTCGGAGCGACGCTGGCTCCGGCTGCATCCGCTGTGGCGGTGACGTTCATCGACGTCTGGAGGTCGCGGAAGGTGAGTCCCTGGTTCTTCTTCCAGATGGCATAGCGGCCCGCGACAGCCAGCGAGGTGCACTCCTGGATGTTGTCCAGCAGGTTGAGCTGTCCGGCGCGCCATTCATAGAGGGAGCAGAACGGTGGGTTGGCGCCGTAGTCGATGGCGATGAGGGCGCCGAGCGGGGTCAACCTGGACGGTCGCAGCCCGGCCAGGTCGCTGCGGGTGGCGATGACGGTGTATTGCTGCGACTGACGGTCGTAGATTTTTATCCTCGCGCCGTCGAAGTCCAGGAGGAGCACCCGGCCCTCGTCCAGGTCCAGAATTCGCCCGTCCAACGTCAGCGTCTCCGTCAGCACGGGGCTGGGCTCCAGCTCTATCGCCACCAGTGACTCGGTCCGCTGCCCGCGAGAGTCGATGGCGGTGAAGGCGATGAAGGCCGGCCCCGGGCGGAAGGCGGAGAGCGAAACAACCTGGTCGACGCTGCTCACCCCCGTGGCGAGCAGGACCCTCGCCGGCGGCTCGGTTCGGGTCGGCGCGTAGGCGACCTCCAGTCGGCTGCAACCTGCAGCATCGTCATCGCTGCAGCTGGCCTTCACCGCGACGCTGGGCCGGGCCACGGACCATTCCAGCGGAGCCACGACGCTCAGCGTGGGAAGCAGGTCGTAAGACACCTGTGCCTGGCCGGTGCCCACGGCTCCGTTGATGTCGGTGGCGGTGACGACGACAGTGAAGGTGCCCTTCGAGAGCGCTGACAGGGAGAGCGGAGCGCCCCACCGGCCGTTCCCTCTGGAGACGAGCGATCCGGAGACGGAACCGAACTGTGCCGTGACGCTCTGTATCGCGAAGTCCGAGCTCACAGCGGCGGAGACGTCCACGGTCGACGTATTCACCACCGTCGGGTTCGCCGGCCGGACGTCGAGGACCGTCACCGCTGCGTAGGCCGGAGCGCAGACCGACAGCGCAACCAAGACCCTCACGACGCTCGTGCTGTTGCGAAGCATCCGTGCAGAGTAGCCAACCGCCCGTGTCGTTGTACCGGCCGTCGCTCCTCCATCTCCCGACAGCGCCTCTCGTGCTTCGCACGCGACAAATTGAGCACAGCGTCGTCTCCCCGTTCGCGTCGAGCGTCTCACGATTGATCACAACTTTTCGCCCTGGGTTGCGAGCCACTCCCGTTCGCCTCGAGCGTTGCGCCGTCAGGCGCATAGTCGAGAGGTGGCGCAAAACCACGCACGGCAGGAGCCTCTTGGTTCGTTTCGGTATGGCGAAGCGGGGCTTCGGCCATGCTTCGGATGCCCTGCTCCCCTCTCGACTATGCGCCTGACGGCGCAACGCTCGAGGCGAACGGGGTTGCAGGCGATCCGGGTCGGAGCGCTAGAGGCCGCCGGACTCGTAGCTGGAGGGCACGTCCACGTCGAACGCGAGCTCCACCTTGCGCTTGTCGGTGGGGCGGAGCGGCAGCTTCCACGTCGCCACGCCGTCGGCCGGGTTGAGCTGATAGCCGGCGGTGGTCTGCGGCGTGAGTAGGACGGTGATGTCGTCCAGCTCTGAGATGGGCACGTGCTCCGCCAGCTCCACCTCCACGGGCTGTTTGCCGAAGTTGGAGAGCTCGAAGCGGTAGGCGTAGTGGAAGCGCCGCTTGCCGCCGAAGAGGCCCACGTCACGGCGCAGCTCTTCGAGGACGGTGCGCTTGACCCGGAGCGACTCGTCCGCGCCGAAGCCGAGCTGGAAGAAGCCGCCCTCCGGGACCCGCTCCAGCGCGTGGCGCGCGACGAAGCTGTTGCCGCGGAACACCGCCACGCTCCCGGGGAGGAGCGGAAACGGCGCGGTGTTGGTGAGGTCCGCCATCCGGTAGACGTACGGCGCCAGCTTGGGGATGGCGCGGTAGGCGAGCTTCGCCTTCAGCCTCTGGCGGGAGACGAACACGCGGGCCGGCGTCCCGTCGCCCGGGATGTCGGCGGGCTCTGGCACCTCGAGCTGGACGGAGAGCCCCTGCGCGCGCGCCTGCAGTCCCTGGCCTGCGCCGGGGCCGTCGGAGGAGCCCGCCTGCGCGCGCTCCACCACCTCGTCGCGGCGGACGAGGACCTTCTTCTCCTCCTTGCGCTCCTCCGCGGACACGCGCAGCGCGGAGAGGACCGGCGGCGTGGCGTTCTGCGAGGGCAGGGCGGTGGAGAGGAGCAGCCGCGCCTGCGTCCAGGGTTCGCCGGTGGTCTGCGACAGGGTGCCGAAGGTGGACAGCTCCACCGTTCCTTCGCCCTCCTGCGCGCGGGCTTCGTACTGCGGCTGCCAGCCGGCGCCGCCCACCAGGTACGTCAGCTCCACCGTGGCCTTCCTGCCCGCAGCGCAGCCCACCAGCACCTCCGCGGCGAGCTCCTTGCGGCCCGCGGCGTTCTCCAGCAGGGCCCTGCGCGCGGCGAGCTCCGCGCGCTGCTCGGAGAGCTGCCGCAGCCGCTCGTTCACAGCGACGCCGTCCTCGGCCGCCTTCAGCTTCGTGGCCAGCACCGCGTCGAACGCCGCGCCCCAGGCCTTGGGGTCCGCGCGGTCCGGCAGCTCCCGGCCCATCTTCTCCACCGCCACGCGCTCGTAGCTGGTGGCGAGCGCGTCCGCACGGGCGGCGACCTGCTTGGCGTCGTTGGCGGCGGCGAGCTGCGCGTCCAGCGCCTTCAGCTGCGCGTCCAGCGCGTTGAGCGGCTCCGAGAACGCCTTGCGCCGCGGTCGCTCCTCGCTGCGCAGGCCCTCCAGCGTGCCACCCTCCACCCGCGCGCGCAGAGAGCCTGGGTCTGCCGAGGCGGGCAGGCGTTCGAACAGCGCCGCCGCCTTGGGTCCGCAGTCCACCTGCGTCACCCGTTTGACCTGCGCGCGGTCCGGGTAGACGACGACTTCCTCAATCCGGTCCGCGGCCGCCAGCAGTGAAAGCACGAGCAACGTCTTCATGCGTGCCTCGTCACGGGTGCTGCCGCATCTGCCAGCCCTTGGGCCGGCGGATGGAGTAGGTGAACTTCACGGTCGTCTTCGCGCGCGGCGGCAGCGACACCCGCCACTCCAGCGCGCCGGTGGCCTGGGTCTGGATGGCGAGCGGCTCCGAGGAGAGCAGCTTCACCTCCACGTCGTCATCCGCGGAGAGCGGCCACTGGTCCAGGATGCGCACCGGCGTGGGCGCGGCGTAGGGGTTGGCCAGCTCGATGGTCACCTCGTAGCGGGTGAGCTCCTGCTTGCCGATGAAGCCCTTCTCCTCGGTGAACACCTTCACGTTGCGCACCGGCCGCAGCGCGCGGTCCAGGCCGAGCGGGAGGGTGAACGGTTCGCCCGGGGCCACCAGCTTGAGCTGCGCCGTGCCGGAAGGGTCCGCGCCCACGAAGAGGTTGGCCGCGCCGCCCGGGAGCACCTGCGCGGAGGGGCTCTTTATCTCCGCTACCAGGAAGGCTTCGCTGGCCAGCGCGGGGAACAGCTTGCGCTCCACGCTCACCGGCCACGTCTCCGAGAGCAGCGCCACCCGCCGTGCGCCCCCGCCGCTCTTCACGGACTCCTTGCGGAGCGCGTCGAAGGACAGGTCGTACCCCGCGGCCAGCGCGGCGGGCAGCTGCGCGCCGTAGGACGGCCGCACGTAAGCGGGTGGCGGAGAGAGGGACAGCGCGGCGACGGGCTCAGGCGGCGCGCCGGGAGAGCGCCCGCCTATGCTCACCACGGAGATGCGCTCTTCCATCTGCATGGAGCGCTCGGGTGCGGCCGCAGGCGGTGGGGCCGCGGGCCTGGCCGCCTCTCTCTTCCGGCTGACGTCCTTTCCCGCCAGCTGCTTGGAGAGGTTCGCGCCCGCCAATGCGTCGCCGGAGTCCGCCTCCGTCGACCCCGGGTCATAGTCGACGGTCTCCGTCTTCTCAGCGGTGCGGACGCCGCCGGTGCGCGCGAGCAGCCTGCCCAGGAGGACCTCCTTCGTGTCGCGGGGCACGGGGGGCAGCGCGACCGCGGGCGGTGCGGGCCGGATGGTCTCGAAGCGGGCGACAGGGGTGGGGATGAAGCGCTCCTTCTCGCCCAGCTTCCAGCTGAGCAGCTTGGGCGGCCGCGGCGAGCTGTCGGGGATGGCGGTGGAGAGGGTGAGCGCGGCGTCTGTCCAGTCCTCTCCGCTCTCCTGGCTCACCAGGCCCGAGAAGGAGACCAGCACCTTTCCGCTCTCCGGCAACAGCTGGAGGTCGTACGACGGGTACCAGCGCGCGCTGCGGACGACGTACGTGAGCGCCACCTGCGCCGGGCCGCTCCCGCTCACCGTCGCCGTCACCCGCAGGCCGGACCGCCCGCGCTCGGCGCCCAGCAGCCGCGCCTTCTCCGCCACCTCGCGCCGCTCCTCGTCGAGCTCCACCTGCTTCGCGCGCAGCTCTCGCTGCCGGGCCTGGAGCTGGGCGCTGCGAGCGCCGACGAACGTCACCGCCGGCAGCCAGCCCGCCGAGGAGAGCTTCGCCTCTGGCTGGCGCTCCGCCGGTGGCGGGAGCGTGGCGGACACGCGCTGCAGGGAGGCGAGGACAGAGGCGTGGGCGAGCAGTTGCGCTGCCACCTGGGCCCGCTTGAGCTCCAGCGCGTCCAATTCGCTCAGCAGCTTCTGCGCCTCACTGGAGGGGACTTCGCTTGAAGGCACGCGCGCCAGGTCCACCCGCTGCAGCGCTGCGCCGCTGACCTCCACGCGGACCGAGTCCGCGTCCACCGAGTCCAGCAAAAGCGGCAGCTCCACCTTCTGCGTGCCGGAGACCTGCACTGCTGCCGTGCGCGTCACCCGCGCCCGGTCCGAGTAGACGACGACGCCGGTGACCGGCGCGTCCAGCGCGCCCGCCATGGCTGCCCATGCAACGACGAGGAGCATCCGCCCTCCGAGATCCGTTCCAGCCGGGTATCGTCGGGCACCCCGAAGGCGGGGACAATTAATCGGGGGTGGGCGCTAGCCCTTCAGCGTGCGGCGCAGGTCTTCCAGCTGGCTGCGCAGCGTGCCGTCGTAGACCACCGAGCCGACCTGCGCCGCAGCGCCGCCGAGCAGTCGGGGGTCCACCTTCGTCTCCAGCACCACCTTGCGCTGGGTCACCCGCTCCAGCGTGTGCTCCAGCCGGTTGAGCGCCTCCAGCTGCAGCGGCACCGCGGTGGTGATGCGCCCGCGCACACGCCCCTGCCGGACGTCCGCCATGTCCTTGAAGATGCGGGTGATGTCGGTCAATGACGACAGCCGGTTCCGCTCTACCAGCAGCCGGAGCAGGTTGCTCACGGCGGGGGAGGCGTCGGGCAACAGCCGCAGGACGCCGTCGATCACCGACATCCGCTGCGCCCGGCTGTAGGACGGGTTGGCGGCCACCTCGATGAGCTCTGCGTTCTGTTCGAGGGTGGAGGAGAGCGTGTCCAGCTGCTCGGTGACGGCATCCAGGCTGCTGGCCTCGGTGGCGACCTCGAGGAGCGCTTTGGCATACCGGCGGGCTACGGAGATGTTGGCCATGTCGCCGGCGCGCTTAGCATGCAGCCGGCGTAGGGGCAACGCCGGCCAAGGTGGGCGTGAGCGCCTACTCGAATAGTTGCTGCCCCGCGTAAGGTGCTCTTTCATCGGCGAAAGCCGGGGGGGTCGAGTCCGGCGTGGCCATGCGCGAACCCGTCATCGGAATTGACCTCGGCACCACGTACAGCGCCGTCGCCACGGTGGCTGACGGCAAGCCGGAGATCATCCCCAACCGCGCCGGAGGACGGCTGACCCCCTCAATGGTGGGGTTCGTCGAATCCGGCGAGCGCGTGGTGGGGGATGCCGCCAAGCTGCTCGCGGAGGAGTCCCCGGAGAGCGTGGCCTACGCCACCAAGCGCTTCATCGGCAGGCGCTGGTCCGAGGAGCTCGCCGCCCAGGCCAAGTACCTGGTCCCGTATCCCCTGATAAACGGCCCGTCCGGGGAGATTCGCATCCGCGTCGCGGACCGGACGCTGCCCATCCCGCAAATCTCCGCGATGATTCTGGGCGAGCTCCGGCTGGACGCGCAGGCCTACTTCGGCCGCGCGGTGAACAAGGCGGTCATCACCGTCCCCGCCAACTTCGATGACTCCCAGCGCCAGGGCACGAAAGAGGCCGCGCAGATTGCCGGCATCGACGTCCTGCGCATCGTCAACGAACCCACCGCCGCGGCCGTCGCCTACGGCCTGGCGAAGGGCTTTCAAGGCCGCGCCCTGGTGTTCGACCTGGGCGGCGGCACGTTCGACGTCTCCATTCTGGAAGTGACCGACGGCGTCTTCGAGGTGAAGGCGACGGGCGGCGACCCGCAGCTGGGCGGCGAGGACTTCGACAATCGGATTGTCCAGTGGCTGCTCGCGCAGGTGCCGGACGCGTTCCGCGACATCGTCCAGCGCGACAAGCTGTCCATGCAGCGCATGAAGGTGGCCGCGGAGAAGGCCAAGCGCGAGCTCTCCAGCGCCGAAGAGGCGTACATCTCCATCGGGGAGCTGGGGGACCACCTCGACCGTTCGAACAAGCGCTTCACCGAGCTCAACACCGCGCTGACCCGTACGTTCTTCGAGACCCTCTCAGAGCCGCTCTCCCGCCGCTGTCTGGACGTTTGCCAGCGGACGATGGCGGAGGCGAGGACGGACCCGCGCTCGATGGACGCCGTGCTGCTGGTGGGCGGCATGACCCGCGTGCCGCTGGTGCGGCGGCTGGTGGCGGACTTCTTCGGCAAGCACCCGGTGGGCGGGCTCAACCCGGATGAGGTGGTGGCCCTCGGCGCCGCCATCCACGCCGAGGAGCTCTCCGGTCAGGTGGGCGCCGCGCTGCTCATCGACGTCGCCTCCCACTCACTGGGCGTCGGCGTGCTGGGCGGGAAGGTGAAGAAGCTCATTCACAAGAACACCACCATCCCGGTCATCGCCAAGGAGATGTTCCTCCCCGGGCGCGCCGGCCAGCAGAACGCCCGCATCCCCATCTTCCAGGGCGAGAGCGACTACACCGACGAGAACACCAAGCTGGGCGAGGTTGTCCTGCGCGACCTCCACGCCGCCGCGCGTGCGGATACGCCCATCGAGGTCATCTTCGAGCTCTCCAGCGAAGGCACGCTCTCTGTAAGGGCTACGGATACGACGACCGGTCTGGCCGAGGCCATCCGCATTGAGGCCCGTACGGAGCTGTCCTCCCAGGAGGTGGACAAGCTCCGCAAAGAACAGGGCGACTACGCGAGCAACCGCGCGGAGACCGAGCTCGCCTCGTCGCTGGAGACGTTCCGGAGGCTGCTGGAGAAGGGCGAGAAGCTGGCGCTGCTTCTCCAGAAGAGCTCCGAGGAGAACCCCAGCCCTCAGGCGGACACCGCCGTCGCCACGGTCAAGACGTTGCTCGACCTTGGTAAGGCCGCGATGACCCAGAAGGACCCGCTCCAGATGGCGGACATCAGCCGCCGGCTGAACAAGCTCGTCGCTCAGCGATAGGCGTACGCGCGGGGCGTTGGCTCCGATCCCAGGACAGAGTTCATGTCAGTCATTGCGACCGGCATTGCAGTAGGTGGCGTGGTTGCTCTCGCGACCGTTGCCCTGATTCGCAGGCCGACGATGGGTGTCTGGCGTCGGGCCGCTATCGCGGGTGCGGTTGCCTTCGCGATGATTGTGTTCATTCGGGGGCTGGTCTCATTCCACGCCTTTGAATTGGTTTCGAGGCGCCGCGCCCTGTACATCGCGCTTGAGGACATTCGAAACAGATATCCCGCCTGTTTCACGGGGCCCTGCGACGGAGCGCCCCTTCAGCGCGTGTGGCGGCGCTATCCCTATGCAACAGGAGGGAGGTTGTATGACGACCCCAGATACTCAGCCGACCATCCAGCTCTGCTTGACGCACTTGTGCGGTCGACAGCGGAGGGTGGATTTGTAGCTGCCACCCGCAGCGACGATGACGAGCTGCCCGACTACTGGGTGGCCACCAAGCAGGGGGTATGGCGGGTCATCCTCCCTCAGAAGGTGACGACGGCTGAGCCGTAGCCAGCTTGGCCCTCCGCTTGTCGCGGCAGACATGGATTGCGGTGCCGGCGCGAAGGCAGCTTGGACAGGGGGACGCGGGTTCTTCGTTTGTAGCGTCCGTGTGCGGCGCGCGATGGAGCGCGGTGCCGGCGCCAATGCAAAACATCCCTGAGGTGGTCGGGGCACGGGGATAGGTATGGGCGGCTGCCGGGGGCGCCCCCGGCAGCAATGCGCGCTTCCTCCTATTCGCATGCAGCTTCGCGGACGGTTGCAGCACTCCCCAAGGTGTTTCGCAGAAGCGACCCCACTGGCTGGAGCTGTCCCCGAGGCGTCCGGGTCCTGGGATTCACTGGGCGTGTGTGTTCAATATGTCGCTGGCGGCACCTGATAACAAAGTGGGGAGGATTTGTTATATACATCTAACAAAGGCTCCCCACTTCGCAAAAATACACTCTCAAGCACCCGTGAAACCGCACACGCAGTGAACGGCAGCCGGATCCGGTTGCGAAGCGCGGGGACAGCTCCAGCCAACAGGGACGCCGCAGCGAAACACCTTGGGGAGCGCAGCGCGCGGGGCTGAAGCAGCGTGCGGCGGGACCGAACGCGGTCGTTGCTGCCGGGGGCGCCCCCGGCAGCCGCCCATCCCTATCCCCGTGCCCCGGGGCGCCCCCGGCAGCCGCCCATCCCTATCCCCGTGCCCCGACCACCTCAGGGATGTTTTGCCTTGGCGCCTGCACCGCGCTCCATTGCGCGCCGCACGCGGACGCCTCAAACGCAGAACCCGCGTCCCCCCGTCCAAGCTGCCTCGGCGCCGGCACCGCGCTCCATCTCCGCGCAGCAGACGGACGTCCAGCGTCCCACGCCAAGCCGCTCCATCTCCGCGCAGCAGACGGACGTCCAGCGTCCCACGCCAAGCCGCTCCATTTCCGCGCAGCAGTCGGACGCTCGGCGTCCCACGCCAAGCCGGCATCACGCTCCATCTCCGCGCAGCAGACGGACGCCCAGCCCAGCGTCCCCACGCCACCCAGAACCCCGTGCAACAGAAAGAGGCGACGCGGCGCCTTAGAGGGCCGCGTCCCCGGGAGCGAGCTACTGCCCGCTGGTGCTGCTGTACAGGATGGTGCCGCTCCCGCCGCCCGCGTAGAGCCGGGTGGTGGACGTCGTCGGGGAGACGACGCTGAACAGGGTGTTGGAGCTGCTGGACTCCAGCGGGGCCCAGGTCTCGCCATCGTCGATGGACTTGAGGATGACGCCGGCACCGCCCACGGCGAACCAGGTCGTGGTGCCGGAGATGTGGTCCACGTCGTAAAGCGTCTGGGAGGTGCCGGAGGTCTTCACCGTCCAGGTCGCGCCGTGGTCAGCGGACTTGTAGATGGCGCCAACGGTGCCCACGGCGATGGCGATGCCGTTCGTATCCTTCTTCGCCCTGACCGCCTGGAAGTCGCGGTTCACGGGGAGGGTGGCGGCGTTGGCCCAGGTGGTGTTGTTCAAGAGCCGCAGCGCACCGGTGGAGCCGACGACGATGGCGCGCGGCGTGGTGCCGCCGGCCAGGTACGTGTCCGCGCCGAGGTAGGTCTGCGAACCCGCGCCGGTGGTCTGCACCACCCAGTTCGTCCCGTTCCACTGGACGACCGTCTGGTTCACGCCGACCGCGAAGCAGACGCTCGTGGGGACCGTGGTGCCGCGGCAGGTGACGTCATAGAGCTCGCCGGCGACAATGCCGGTGTCGGCGTCCAGCGCCCACGTCCCGCCGCCGGTCGTCGTCTTCACGATGGTGCCGTTGGTGCCCACCGCGAAGCCGAGCGCCGCGAGTGAACCGCCGCCCGTCTCCATCACCGCGATGCCGTTGAGGTACGCGCCGGTGATGCCGGCGCCCTGCCGCGCCCATGTCGTGCCGCTGTTGGCGGTCTGCGCGATGTAGCCGCCTTCGCCGCACGCCCAGGCGGTGCTGCCGTAGCCGGCCGGGAAGCTCAGGTCGCGCAGCGTGTAGTCCCCGTTCGTCGCCTGCGCTGTCCACGTGGGGCTGGCGACGGTCTTCGACACATCGCCGCCGGGGGCCGCGTACGCAATCTCCGTGGCACTGCGGGCGACGAGGGCCACCGGGGTGTTCGCTCGGGCGGCCAGGGTCTGCGCGGTGCGGGTGACGCCGACGAGCCGGACCACCGCCGGAGACGCGCCGACGATGCCGCCAATCCAGAGGTCCGTCGCGTTGAATGCGGCCAGCGCGTAGCCGCTCAGGTCGGTGAAGGAAGGCGTCACCACCTCCACCCAGACGGCGCCGCCGTCGGTGGACTTGATGAGGCCGGACCGGCCCGCGCTGGGCGGCAGCAGGGTGGCGAAGAGGGTGTCGGAGTTCGGCATGGCGACGACCGCGCGGAAGTCCGCCGCGGTGGTGGTGTAGCCGGTGGGCGCGGTCACCGCGGTCCAGGTGCTGCCCGCGTTGAGGGAGCGCACGATGGTGCCGTCATCGCCCACCGCCACGGTGATGCCCGCGCCGGTGCAGTAGGTGGGGCCGCCGAAGCAGCGGGTGACCGAGCGCAGGGGCACGCTGACGCCGGAGGTGACCGGGCTGAAGGAGGTGATGGCGCCCAGGAGTGAGCGGGACCCGCGGAGGATGGTGCCGCCGTTGCCCACCGCGACCCAGTGGTAGTTGGTGCCCAGGCCCGAGCCGGTGAAGCCGGCGTAGCTGATGGACAGGAGGTCCGACTGGGTGGCGGGCTGGTTGTTGGTGATGCGGTTGTAGAGGGCGCCGTCGTCCGTGCTCAGGCCGATGTAGCCGAAGTCGCCCACCGCCCAGACGCCTTCGGAGTCGCTGATGACGCTGCGAATAGCGGTGTCCACCATCGGGTCCCGGCGGGTGTAGTTCACCAGGCCGTCATCCGAGCTGTAGAGCGTCCCGTCCAGCCCCGCCACGATGTAGCGGTTGAGCCCGCCGTTGTTGCGGAAGGCAATGCCGGTGAGGTCCGAGCCCGACGGCATCCGGTGCTGGTGCGCGAAGGGGTAGCGCGGGGTGCTGGAGGCCTGGGCGCTCAGCGGGGTGACGTTGCCGGCGCGGTCCACCGCCAGCACCCGGATGTACTGCAGGGTGCCGTTGGGCAGCGTCAGCGTGGTGGTGGTGGTGCCGCCGGTGATGCCGTTCTGCGGGATGAGCGCGGTGAGCGGGGCGGACGCGTCCATGCTGATGGGGGAGTAAGCGACCTGGTACCCGGCGATGCCGGAGGACGCGTCCAGGATGTTCGTCCACGCCACGGTCAGCTGCCGGTGCCCGGCGGTGAGGACGGGCGTGCCCGGGGTGGTGGGCAAGGTGGCGTCGTACCAGATGTCCAGCGTGGCGGGCGCGGAGCTGACGTTGCCGGCGTTGTCCAGCAGCCAGACCCAGATGCGGCGGTTGCCGTCGCCGCCGCCGTTGATGGCGACGTTGACCGGGGTGGCGAAGACGCCGAAGCACGCGTCGCCCGCGCCGGTGGGCGGCGTGGCGGTGGTGCCCACGTTGGTCACCTTGATGCAGGACTGGGAGACGCCGCTGCCGGCTTCCACCGTGGCGACGTTCACGCTCGCGGGGGAGGTCTTGGTGTAGGTCGGGTTGCCGGTGATGGAGAGCGTCCCGCTGGGCGGCACGGTGTCGACGACGATGGTGTCCGAGGAGGAGGACACGCTGATGTTGCCCGCGTTGTCGCGGACGCGCACGTAGACGGTGCGGGTGCCCTCGCCGGCGGAGAGCGTGTACGGCTTGCTCGCGGCGTAGGAGAGCCAGCTGCCCCAGACGGTGCCGTTCTCGGAGAAGGACATCTCCGCCACGCCGGAGCCGGGGCTGGCCATGTCGGCCGCGGTGCTGGTGATGGTGAGGTTGAGCGAGTTGGTGTTGGCCAGGCCGCCGTTGATTTGCGCGCCGGTGACGGTGGGCGCCGTCTGGTCGAGGTTGATGGTGTCGGTGGAGACGGTGGAATAGTTGCCCGCCGCGTCGCGCACGCGCAGGTACATCGTCTTGGTGCCGTCGCCCGCGGCGAGGATGGCGCCGGGCGCCGTCGCGTAAGCCACGCAGGTGGTGGGCGTGGGGTTGGCGTCGAAGCAGACCTGGGAGAGGCCGCTGCCTGCGCCGTCGGTCGCGGTGTTGTCACCGGTCACCGAGAGGAGGTTGGTGACCGTGGCGCTGGCGTTCAGGTTGAAGGCGCTGACGGTGGGCAGGGTGGCGTCCAGCGTGATGGTGTCCGTGAGGGCGCTGGCGGAGAAGTTGTTCGCGCTGTCCTTGAGCCAGACGTAGACGGTCTTCAGCCCGTCGCCCGCGGTGAGGGTGAAGGCAGGCGTCGCCGCGTAGGCCGTCCAGCAGACGTCCGCCGGACCGGTGGGCGCCACGTTGGTGGACTTCGCGCAGTAGTGGGTGACCATGGTGGTCGCGTCGCCCACGCCGCTGAAGACCAGGTTCACGCCGGTGCTGAGCGTGTACGTCGGGTTGCCGGCGACGAGGACGAAGCTGCCCACCGGGGCGGCGGTGTCCAGGATGATGGAGTCGCTGGCGTAGACGGGGAGGCTGACGTTGCCGGCGAAGTCCACCACCCGCGCGTAGACGGTCTTGGTGCCGTCGCCGCCGGTGAGGACGAACGAGGTGCCGCCGGCCACGAAGTTGACCGGCGAGGCGAAGCTGACGCCGTCGGTGGAGAAGGCAATCTTCTCCACGCCGTTGGTGTCGGACGCGGTCCCGGAGATGGAGACGGTGGCGTTGGTGGCGTAGGTGGCGGCGGAGTTGATGCTGATGCTGGCCAGCGTGGGCGGCGTAGCGTCCAGGGTGATGGAGTCCGTCGCGAAGGTAGAGACGTTCCCGGCCGCGTCGGAGACGGTGATGATGGCGGTCTTCACGCCGTCGCCCGCGGGGAGCACCATCGGCGCCGAGGCCGCGTAGCTCTGGCAGCTGGAGGGGCCGCCGGTGCTGATGCAGATTTGGTTGACGCCGCTGCCGCCGACGTCCGTCACCGTGGTGTTGGCGGTGGCGGAGGTGCTGTTGGTGAAGGCCGCGCCGCTGTTGATGGAGAAGGCGGTGATGAGGGGCAGCGCGGTGTCGAGCACGATGGTGTCCGTGGCGGTGGCGGTGTTGCCCGCGCCGTCGGTCACCCGCAGGGTGACGGTCTTCGTCCCGTCGGACGACGTCAGGCCCCAGCTGGCCGGGGAGGCGGAGGAGATGGTGGTGAACGCCACGCCGTCGTTGCTGGCCTCGTAGGAGGCGATGCCGGTGCCGGTGTCATTCACCACGAAGTCCAGGGAGCTGGCCGCGGCGTTGGTCGCGGTGGCGCCGGACTTGATGGTGAAGGAGGTGATGGTGGGGAGGCTGGTGTCCTTGATGATGCCGTCGGAGAAGACGGAGCTGTTGGCGTTGGAGTCCAGCACCCGGGCGTAGACGGTCTTGCTGCCGTCGCCCGCGGAGAGCGCCCAGCCGGTCTTGCTGGTGGCGTAGGCCTCCAGCGCGCTGTACGTCACGCCGTCGTTGGAGAACTGCATCTGGGTGAGGGTGCCGCCCGCGCTGGCGGTGACGCTGAGCGCGATGCTGACGGTGGCGGAGTTGGTGGCGGCCGCGCTGGCGTTGACGGTGATGCTGCCGTTGAGGGGCTGCGCCGGCATGACGAAGGCAGTGGCGCCGCCGTTAAACGCGGTCCAGGCGCTGGGCAGGCCCGCGGAGTCCAGCGCGCGCACCTGCCACTTGTAGTTGCCCGCGGGCAGCGAGCCGAGCGGGACGCTCAAGGTGCCGGGCGCGGTGAGCGCGGAGGTCTGGTTGGCGACGTTGGTGAACGCGCCGGTGGTGACCTCCACCTCCAGCTTGACGGAGTCACCCTGCGCGTCCGCGACGGTGGCCCGGATGGTGGGCGGGCCGGTGACGGTGGCGCCCGGGGTGATGGGCGCGCTGGCGTTGTCGAACTGGCCGGCGTTGGAGAGGTTGGGGGCGGTGTTGCTGGCGGAGACGGAGAGGGTGAAGGTCTTCGAGTCCGTGAGGTCGCCGTCGCTGGCGGTGATGATGACCGTGAAGACGCCGGCCTGGCCCAGCATCGGGGCGAGGGTGAGGACGTTGCCCGCGATGGTGCCGAAGGCGGGCAGGCCCATGCTGGTGAAGGTCAGCATGTCGGAGTCCGGGTCCGTCGCAGTGAAGGTGACCATCAGCGTCTGGCCCTCGGCCATGGTCACGTTGGCGATGGAGCCCAACGACGGGCCGCGGTTCACGTTGGTGACCGTCACGGTGAGGTTGCCGGAGGCCTTGGCGGCGGAGGGGTCAGAGGCTTCGATGGTGAGGGTGTGCATCCCCGCGGCGGTGAAGGTGGGCGAGAGGGTGAGGACGGAGCCGGTGATGCTGGCCCAGGCGGGCGGCGTGCCGGTCAGCGCGAAGGTGATGGTGTCGCCGTCCGGGTCGGTGGCGCTCAGGTTGACCGTCTTGGTGGTGCCCTCGGCCATCGTCTGCGGGGTGAGCCCGCCGAGCACCGGCGCGCCGTTGGCGTTGCTCACGGTGATGGAGAGCATCCGGGAGGCGAGCGCGTTGCTCGGGTCGGTGACGACCAGGCTGACCGTGTAGCTGCCGGCGTCCGTGAAGGTGGGGGCCAGCGTGAGCACCGCGCCCGCCAGCGTCACCCAGGCCGGCCGGGTGCCGGAGATGGCGAAGGTGAGCGCGTCGCCGTCCGGGTCGGAGGCGGTGAGGGTGACCGTCTGGGTGGTGCCCTCCGCCAGCGTCACCGCGTTGACCGCGTTGAACACCGGCGTGCGGTTCACATTGTTGACCGTCACCGAGAGCATCCCGGTGGCGGTGCCGCCCTTGCCGTCGGAGAGGGTGACGGTGATGGAGACCGCGCCGGCATCCGAGAAGGTGGGCGCGAGGGTGAGGGTGTTGCCGCTCAGCGCGGCGTAGGTGGGCGCGCCGGAGCCCAGCGCGAAGGTCAGCGCATCCCCGTCCGGGTCCGTTCCGCTCAGCGTCACGGTCTGCGTGGTGCCCTCATCCAACGTCACCGCGGCCAGCGTGCCCAGCGTGGGCGCGGTGTTCCCCGTCATCCCGCCGCCATCGGTGCCGGTCATCGACCCGCTGTCGGGCGGGGGAGGCGTGGGGGTTCCGCCTCCGCCGCATGCCGCGACGAGGGCGACGAGGGTTGCGCCGACCAGAAACCTGGTGCCGAGCATTCGTTCACTCCGTAAATTGGGTGGGCCGAGATCTAGAGGCGCGCGCCGGTCCGTTTGCTCAGCGCCGCCCCTCGGGGAGGTGGGGAAGATGTCGTGGGCCGGCGCTGTCGCGGTCAGCTGCGCCTACGTGCTCGCCGCCGCGCCCACGGGGTTAGTGGTGGAGGAGGTGGTGAAGGGCGGCGCCGCCGCGCGCGCAGGCCTTGCGCGGGGTGAGGTGCTCTCCCACTGGGCGCCGAAGGGCGGGCCGCTGCGCTCGCCGGTGGATTTGGCGGAGGTGGAGCTGGCCCAGGCGCCGCGCGGGCCGGTGGTGCTGCGCCTGCGCGGCGGCGCGCGGGCCTCGGTGACGCTCGCCTCGGGGCGGTTCAAGCTGCGCGTGCGCCCCGTGCTGACCGGCGCGCTGCTGGACCTGTTCACCCAGGCGCGGGCCGCGGAGGGAGCGGCGCAGTGGGAGCTCGCCGCGCAGCGCTGGGAGGCGTTGCGGTCCGGTCTGCGCGGGCGGGACGCCGGCTGGGCTTTTGCGTCGTTGATGGAGCTGCATGCGAAGGCGGGCCAGGGCGCCGCGCTGCTCCGGGTGCTGGAGGCGGCGGTGGCGCAGGCGCGCCGCGCGGGCGACGCGCCGCTGGAGGCGTGGCTTCAGGATGTGGGTGGGCAGCTGCTGGAGCGGGCGAACCGGCTGCCGGAGGCGCAGGCCGCGTACGAGGCGGCGCTCGCGCTGCGCCAGGCGGCGAAGCCGGACGGGCTGGCGGTGGCGGCCACGCTGGTGCGGCTGGGCAGTCTGGCCCGCGTGCGGGGCGAGCTGCCGCGGGGCGAGGCGCTGTTTCTGCGCGCGGTGGCGCTCTTCGAGCGGCAGGCGCCCCGAAGCCTGGAGCTGGGGAACGCGCTCACCGGGCTGGGCTCGGCGTCATTCGCCAAGGGGGAGCTCTCCGCCGCGCACGCGCTCTACCAACGCGCGATGGCGCTGGTGCAGCCGCTGGCGCCGGAGAGCACCGAGGCCTCCACGCTCTGGGGGAACTTCGGCCTCATCGCGAAGGCGCGCGGGGACCTGGTGGAAGCGGAGGCGCTGTTCCGCAAGAACCTGGCGCTCGAGGAGCAGCTGGAGCCCGGCGGGTTGAACCAGGCCTTCCCGCTCAACTTTCTGGGGACGCTTGCGCGCGCGAAGGGGGACCTGCTGCAGGCGCAGGGGTATGCGCAGCGCGCGCTGGAGTTGTTCCGCAAGCACCGGCCCGGGAGCGTCTCGGTGGCCGGCTGTCTCGCGAATCTGGGGAACCTCGCGTTCCAGCGCGGCGAGCTCTCCGCGGCGGAGGACTACCACCGGCAGGCGCTGGCGCTGCGGCGCACGCTCGCCCCGGACAGCCTCGACGTGGCGGCGAGCCTGGGCACCCTGGGCGAGGTGGCCATGAAGCGCGGGAAGCTGGAGGAGGCCCAGCAGCTGTTCACGCAGGTGCTGGCGCTCAAGGAGCGGCTGGCGCCGGGGAGCCTCCTGGCCGCGAACGCGCTGGTGAACCTGGGTGAGGTGTCCGCCAAGCGGGGAGACGCCGCGGCCTCGCTGCGCTTCCACCAGCAGGCGCTTGCGCTGCGGGCGAGGCTGGCGCCGGGGAGCGCGGCGCACGTGCACGCGCTGCACGCGGTGGGGCGGGCGCTGGTGGCGACCGGGGACGCCGGCGCGGCGGCTGCGCAGTGGCGCGCGGCGGTCACGCTGTTGGAGGGGCAGGGTGGACGGCTGGGCCGTTCGGAGGATGAGCGCGCGGGGTATGCCTCCCAGTTCGCGCCGCTCTTCCATGACGCGATGGAGCTGGCGGCGCGGGCGGGGAGGAATGAGGAGGCTTTCGAGCTCTGGGAGCGCTCGCGGGCGCAGGGGTTGCTGGAGCTGCTCTCCTCACGGGCGCTGGCGGACGCGCAGCTGCCGGAAGCGCTGGTGGAGGCGCAGCGGCGGCTGGACGCGCAGTACGACCGGACCTCCGCCCAGCTGCGCGCGCTGGACCCGGCGAAGGACGCCGCGAAGCTGGACCAGGGCGTGGGGCAGCTCGCGGAGCTCGCCCAGGAGCGGGCCCGGCTTGGCGCGCAGATTCGTCAGGCGGCGCCGCGGGTGGGCGCGGTGCGGTACCCGCAGCCGTTGAAGCTTCAGGAGGCGCGGCGGGCGCTGGATGCCGGCACGGTGTTGCTGGGCTACAGCGTGGGTCCGGCGCGCTCGCTGCTCTTCGTCGTCCGGCCGGAGGGGGAGCCGGTGGGCCTGGAGGTGCTGACGCTGCCTCTGGGCGAGGCTGCGCTGCGTGCTCGGGTGGAGGCGCTGCGCGGCTTCATCCGCCGTGGGAGGGAGGTGACGGAGGTGGAGCCGGCGCTGCTGGCCCAGGCGGAGGGGCTCTTCAATGACCTGGTGAGGCCTGCGGCCCGCGCGGTGGAGCAGAGCCGGCGGGTGTTGCTGGCGCCGGAGGGTCCGCTGGAGGCGCTCCCGTTCGCGGCGCTGGTGCGCGCGCGGCAGCCGCTGCAGTACTTCGTGCAGTGGCGGCCGCTGCACGCTGCGTCGTCGGTGACGACGTACGCGGCGCTGCGCGAAGCTCGGAGTGGCGCGGTCCCGGTGGAGCTGGTGGCGTTCGCGGATCCGACGTTGGCCCCGGGGTCCGGTCTTCCCGCGCTGCCCGGCGCGCGGGAGGAGGCGCGGGCGCTGGCTGAGCGCTTCGGGCCCGGCGCGAAGGTGTTTGTCGGGGCGGAGGCGTCGAAGGAGCGGGTGCTGGGGCTCTCCGGTGCGGTTCGCTATCTGCACTTCGCCACGCACGGCGTGTTGGATGCGCGGCTGCCCCTGGACTCGGCGCTGGTGCTGGCTGCGCCGCCGGGTGCCAAGGAGGACGCGCTGCTGCGCGCGTGGGAGGTGCTGGAGCGGCTTCGCGTGGACGTGGAGTTGGTCACGCTCTCTGGCTGCGATACGGGGTTGGGGCGGGAGCTGTCCGGCGAGGGGATGATGGGGCTGGCGCGCGCGTTTCAGGTCGCTGGTGCGCGCGCCGTCGCCGCGTCCCAGTGGGCCGTGCCGGATCCGTCTACCGCGGCCTTGATGGATCGGTTCTACGCGGGCCTCCGGGAGGGCGCGGCGAAGGATGAGGCGCTCGCGGCGGCGCAGCGTGCGCTGATTGCGGACCCGACGCGCAGTCACCCGTTCCACTGGGCTGCGTTCCAGCTCCGCGGAGGCTGGCGGTAGGCCTGTCGCCGCGGCCTGCACGGCTGCAGTGCAATGTCCTTGAGGTGGTAGATGGGGTTCGGGCACCCATCGTGGTTGCCTGGATGGTTTCCGCGGAGGAGATCTCCAGCCTCGGTGGAGTCGGCGCCGGTGCCTGTGGCGTGGGAGACCGGGGCTCTGAGCTCCGTTCAGGCGCGACTCAATTCATCTGGAACGTGTATCGCCCTCGTTCGCGTCGAGCGTTGCGCCGGCAGGCGCATAGTCGAGACGTCGGCAGTGCTTCCGAAGCATGGCTCATGGGCCGCTTCGCTCTGCTCAAAACAAAGCGGCAAAGTGTCCTGCGTGGGTTGCGCCACCTCTCGACTACGCGCCTGACGGCGCAACGCTCGAGGCCAACGGGGGTGAAACACGTCTCATCCTGAATTGATTCAAAGTGTGGAACTCTAGTTATATAGATATAACTAGAGTTCCACACTTCTCCGGGTCACGCCCGACCAGAGCTCAGCGCCCCGGTCTCCCACGTCATAGGCACTGGCGCCGACTCCACCGAGGGTGGAGATCTCCTCCGCGGAAACCATCCAGGCAACCACGATGGGTGCCCGAACCCCATCTACCACCTCAAGGACAGTGCACTGCAGCCGTCCAGGCCGCGGGGACGGGGGAGGTACCGCCTCCCGTCGACCCTGACCCATTCCCTCAGCGCACCTCAAAATCCCTCAGCGCCGACGTGACGCCCGCGCTCGCGGGCCCATTCGGGTACGCGGTCAGCTGCCAGAAATACTTCCCAGGTGAAGCGACAACCTCCGAGGGCCAGGCAAGAGACGTCCCAGGGACCGGCTCGCTCGCCCAGACAACCGCTCCGTCCGCGCCCAGCAGCGAAACCCGATAGAGCGCCACGCCCGGGACCGCCTGCCACTGAAACAAACCCGGCGCAGCACTCAGCGGCCCG
This sequence comes from Myxococcaceae bacterium, assembly GCA_044230055.1. Lineage (GTDB taxonomy): Bacteria > Myxococcota > Myxococcia > Myxococcales > Myxococcaceae > JBGART01. The sequence goes on from JBGART010000006.1 coordinate 117,684, forward strand.
ACAGGCGCCACCGCCACCGGTTCCCCCGCGGGCGCCGCCGAGCGCAGAGGTACCACAGCCAACGAACCCGGAAGCACCAGCGCCGCCACGACCACCGCCGCCGCCGCCAGCGCCGCCGCGACGAGCATCGGCCGCCTGCGCCGGAGCGCCGCACCGCCCGGCGCGCCCGAATCAAACCGGGGTGCCTCCTGCCGCAGCGCGCCCACGCCGCGGTGAACGGTCGTGCACTCAGCGCACGCTTGGATGTGACGGAGGGCTGCGTCTGCTTCGGGGGTGGACAGCTCGTCGCAGGCCAGCCGTTCCCAGGTGGCATCGTCCAGATGCCCGGGCGAGGTGGCGCTGGAGCTCATCGCACGCGAGACCCGAGCAGCGCCCTGCGCACGTCGGCGATGCCGCGGGCAATGAGGTTGCGTGCCTTCTGATAGTTCCAGCCAGTCATCGACATAATCTCTCTTACCTCGAACCCCAGCAGGTGCGCCCGGACCGCCTGCCCCCGCTCGGGGGACAGCCGCGCGAGGATTCCCTCGAGCTCGTGCGCCTGCTCCCGCCTCACAAGGGCCTCATGCGGGTTCGTCCCGGCGTCCTCCAGCTGCGCGAGCGACGCGCCCGCGTCCTGCGATTCTCCTCGGCGAGCTTCCTCGCGCAGGGCCCTCACGGTCTCCCGCACCGCCACCCTGTAGATATACGAGGGCGGGTGCTGGACCGTTTGCTCACGGGAGATCTGCTTCCACAGTCCAATCAACACCTTCTGTTCGACCTCTTCCCCGATGGCGCTCGCGTCCTGTCGGGCGACGCGGCTGACGATGCGGGCGATGAGGGCGCCGTACTGTCGAACGAGGCTCTCGAACCGGTGCTCGGCAGAGTCCCTGGTCATTGGCGCCGAAGTGTAGTCGCAGCAGCCGGCAGACCAACCGATGGGTCCGCCTGCCACGCTGTCGGCCGCTGAGGGACGCTTCACCTGCCTTGCCCACCGCCGCCCTCACCCGGCGCTGCGCCGCCGGCGCGCCAGCCAGAGCGCGACCGGAGCGAGCAGCAGCGCGAGCGGTCCGCCGGTGGTGGCCTGACAGCCGCTCGCCTCGGGCAACATTCCACCCTTCACCACGCCGCCGTCCGCCGCCGCAGGCGCCGCCGGAGCGGACGGAACCCCGGGCACGATGACGGCGCGCGTGCGGCAGTAGCGGAGCGTGTTGGCGCCCGCCACGCACTCCTCGGACGTGGCGGCGCAGGCGTTGGAGACATCGCACGCGCGCGAGCAGACGGTGGCGGCGCCCGTGGGGCCGGTGCACACGCCGCCCTCAAGACAGAACGTCTGCGCAGAGCACGCCTGGCCGAGGGGGACCTCCGGCTTCTGAACGAACCGGCAAGCGCCCGCCGCGCATTCCGTCCCGCCAGGGCAGGCCGAGCTGCCGGCGTCCAGCCCGCAGGGCGTGGAGCAGTAGGTGGCAGGGTGCTGGGCGTCCGACACGCACTGCTTGCCCAGGCACTGCGCCGCGGCGGAGCAGGCGGTGCCGGCGGCCAGACAGTCAGGATCCGGCGTCGCGCAGGCCAGCGCGGCGCAGGCGCCGTTCGCGCCGCACTCGCGGATGCAGTCGGGGTCCATCAGCGGCGCGGGGCACTGCGCGGTGCACATCCCGTCCTGCGCGCAGGCGCAGTCCACGTCCACCGGCGCACAGCCGGCAAGACAGGCCCCGTCCGCGGCGCAGGTGGGGAGCGTCTCCCAGCCCGCGGCCGTGGTCCGGACGTACTCCGCCACCGTGTCCACGCGCGTGTCGAACCCGCTCTGCGTGCAGGCCTCGTCGCCGTAGGAGGTGATGCCGATGAGGCGCTCGGCGGTGTGGCCGGCGGTCACCATCAGGGCGGGCCCGCCGGAGTCGCCGTTGCAGGTCTGCTTGCCGGTGGCGCCGGACTCCAGCTCCAGCGTCGTCACCTGCCGGATGGGCAGCGCCACCTGACGCCGGGTGCCGAAGCCGGTCTGGTTGGTCCCGTTCGTCACGCCGTAGCCGATGTGCCGCAGCATCTTGCCCACGTCGCCCTGCTGCAGCGGAGTGGTGTTGAGCGGCACCGGCGCCACGTCGGTCACCGCGGTGGCCAGCCGGAGCACGCCGACGTCATGGCCGGGCGAGTTGCCGGTGTAGCGCGCGTCCCGGAACGCCTGGGTCACCGCGACCGTGCGCGTCGGCGCGAACGCGTTGGTGCCGAAGGCGATGGAGAGCTGGGCGTTCGCGCGCACGCCCAGCACGCAGTGAGCCGCGGTGACCACGGTGAGGCTGCCGACCAGAGTCCCCGTGCACAGGGGCACGCCGTCCTCCGCGAACGCGACCACTGCGGGGTCACCGGTGTCGACGGCCCCGCCCACAATCTCCTGTTGCGTCGAGCGGAGCTCGTCTTCCGCCGCAGGGGCACACCCCAGAAAGAGGAGGCAGGCCCACCTCACCAAACCGCGCATCGGCGCGAACGACGCACAAGCTGTGCCTGGGTTGGAGGGCGCCCGGAGCCTTGAGGTCTCCGCCAGTTAGGCCCGATGACCCAGGGGTCGCCGGTCACAGGATGGGGCAGCTGGAGCACCGCCTCTCCACTCCAGGGGATTCCGCTGAAGGGGTGTTCGGGGCTCGGGTTACGGGGGGCTCGGGCTACGGGGCTCGGGTAGGGGGTTCGCTTGGGCTCACCTGCACGGCGCACGGTGCACGGCGCACGGGTACGGGCCACGCGTTCGCGTTCGCGTTCGTTCACGGGTTCGGGTTCGGGTTCGGAGTGGGCTACCGGCTCATAGGCGAGGCCGGGCAACCGCTTCAGAACCAGCGCCCGGACGAGCCGAGTTCGGTCTTCCGTCGCCGAACCCCTTCCCGTTTCCGAACCCGGGCCCGTACCCCTGAACGAACGCGAACGCGAACGCGAACGCGTGGCCCGTGCCCGTGCGCCCGTGCCCGTGCGCCGTGCAGGTGAGCCCAAGCGAGCCCCGTAGCCCGAGTCCCGTAGCCCGAGTCCCGTAGCCCGAGTCCCGTAGCCCGAGTCCCGAAACCCGAGCCCCCCGTAGCCCGAGCCCCCGGGCTTCACCGCAACGGCCGCCCCAGCTCCCCAGCAATAGCCCGTGCCTGCCGCTGCGCGGAAACGACCGCGCCCTCGGAGTGACTGCTCACGAGGTAATCGCCCGCAAGGTAGAGCCCGTCAAAGGACCGGAAGAGCCTCTGCGCGCGCTCATCGTAAGGCGAGCGGCCGGGAGGCCAGAAGGGCACTGCTGCGGGGTGATACGTGTAGAACTCCGCGCCCTGCACGAAGCGGGAGAACCCGGGCCACAGCACATCCAGCTGCGCGAGCAACTCCTTCCGCTTGGTCTCCCGGGGCGCGAGGTGAAAGGCCGCCGCGGGCAGGCCGTGGACGAGCAGCGAGAACACCTCCAGCGGCTGCGAAGCAGGGCTCGGCTCTGCCACGCCGTAGATGACGCCCAGCGGACCGGACGTCAGCACCGGGAACGGCTGCTTCGCCGCCCCGCCCCAGAGCGCGTGCACCCGCTTGTCCACCAGGAAGTGCACCACGGTGTACTGCCCGCGGCCTACCGTCATCACCGCATCCCACGCCTCCTCCGGCAGCGGAGGGTCCAGCTGCAGCTGGTGCAGGACCATCCACGGCACCGCCAGCACCACGCGCTCGGCCGTCACCGTCTGCAGTTGATTGCTCTTGAGGTACGTGACCGTGGCGCGCAGCTGGCCCTGCGCGTCGCGCGTGCGGCGGATGCCCGTCACGCGCGCGCCCAGCTCCCTCGGCCCCTGGAGCTTCGCCGCCAACGCTTCGATGAGCCGGCTGTTGCCACCCTCCACGTGCAGCGCCGTCTCTCCGCCGAAGAGGAAGACCCGGGCCTCCGCCAGCGCGGAGAGCGCGCTGAAGCCGTCCGCCGTGGTGCCCAGCTCGCACTCCATCGTCAGCCGCAGGAACGCCGCCACGCGCGGCGGCAGTCCCTGCGACTCCAGCCACGTCGCGAAGGAGATGTCGGTGAGCGGCGCCAGGGCGGGCGTCAGCGTGCCCCCGGAGAGCTCCGTCAGCAGCGCCTCCGCGCGCTTCATCCACGCCGTGAGGGCGGCGTGCTCTGCCGGGGAGAAGAGCGCGCGCAGGTACGCGTCCGCGGTGTCCTGCGAATACACGTGAAGCTTCCCGTCGAGGAGCACGCTGGAGAAGGCGCTCTCGCCTTCGAGGGTGAGCCCCAGCTCCCGTGCGATGCCCGCCAGCGGGCTCTTCGACCAGATTTCCTGCATCCCGTATTCGGCCGACAGCCCCGGCCCGTAGCGCGCGGTGGAGATGCGCCCGCCCAGCCGGTCAGACGCCTCCAGCAGCTGCACCGTGAGCCCTGCGCGCTCCAGCTCGTACGCGGCGACCAGCCCGGCGATGCCGCCGCCCACCACCACGACCTGGGCCGGGCGGGCCGGGCTGGCGCGGAGCTGTCCCGGGGCCGCGCAGGAGAGCAGCAGCAGGGCGAATGCGAGGGCGACTGCCCGCTGTCCCGTCATGTTTCGTGCCTCCGGGTGAGCGGCCCAGAGTAGACGAAGTGGGCGGTTTGGAGGCCGGAAGCGAGCTGTGAGAGGGTGCCGCCCGCTTGTCAGTGAATTGCCCTTCCGTGCCGCGAAGGAGTGGCGATGGTGCTGGCGCAGCGGTTCGCCGGCTGCGGCGAGCGAACGGGCGCCCATCGAGGACATGCAGCGCGCCCGTCTGCGCGCGGCCCTCGCGCAGGCGCTCAGCGAGAGCCAGGGTGACCCGGCGGAAGTGGAGCGGCTCACGCGCGAAGCCCAGGCGCTCTCTACCCGCCAGGAGGAGGTGGACCCGGCCCTGCGCCGCCGGCTCGCCGCCCTCGAGCGCCGGGTGGCAAGGGCCCCTCGCCCGCCGTGACGCCCGGGCCACCGGACACTGAGCGTTCCCTCGAGGGAGGGGAGGCTGCGCGCGGGGGGCGGGGGTTGCTACGGTGGCGCGCCGTGCTGCTTGCCTTGACCCTCTCGCTGCTGCTCGCCGCGCCGCCCGCCACTGCGGCGGAGCAGCGGCGTCAGCGCTACCAGCGCGCGGTGGGCTTTCTGCAGCACATCTCTGGCGAATACCTGGAGGCCATCGAAGAGGGCGAGCTCAACTCGCTGAAGGACCAGGCGGCGCTGGTGCGCGAGGGCGCGGAAGGGCTGCGCGACGCGGGCGCCGAAGGGAAGGCCTGGGCCGCGCAGCTGGAGGCGCTGGCCCAGCGGATGCCGGCAGAGCGCACCGCGCCGAAGTCCCGCGCGCAGATGGACGCGCTCATCTCCAAGCTCACCGCGGCCGGCCGGCTGGTCACCCATCCTCGCGCGCCGCCGGAGCTGGCGCGCGGCGCGGCGCTCTACGCCTCCTCCTGCGCGGCCTGCCACGGCACGCCCGCGGACCCGCAGCCGCGCATCGCCCAGTTCATGTACCCCATGCCGTCCAGCTTCCTGCGCGCGGACGTGATGACCGGGCTCTCGCCGTTCGCCGTCTTCAACATCGTGAGCCACGGCCTGCCGGGGAGCACCATGCCCTCCTACGAGCTGCTCTCCGAGGAGGACCGCTGGGCCATCGCCTTCTACCTCTTCACCCAGCGCGAGCCCGCCTGCGAAGGCCCGGCGCCGTCCGTCGGTCTGGAGGTGCTCGCGCGGCGCACGGACCACGAGCTCATCCGGCAGTACGGCCGCGGCGTGCTGGGCTGCCTGCGCGGGTTGCGCGCCCCGCCCTCGGAAGGCACGGCCACGGCCGTCCCCTGAGGCTTTCTTAAGTAATCTGGCGCCGCCCCTCGGTTTTTTGAGCCTTTCCTCCCTGTAGGTGGCGCTCAACCCACTGGAATGGCTGAGGGGCTTGGGTGGCATAGGCGTGGCAGCCGTGCCCAGGGCTGACAAGGAGGTCGTCATGGCGTGGAGAGCGGGCAGCGTGGTGGTGGCAGTGGCGCTGATGGGCTGCGGCGCGGGGAAGGCGCTCCCGGAGACGCTGCCCATCCAGCAGCGCGCGGAGCTGCTCGCGTTCGCCTCCTGCGCGGAGCTGGAGCAGTACGTCGAAGACACCGCGGTGCAGGACATGCGGTCTCAGCTCCAGCTGTCGAGCGACAGCTCCTCCGGCATCCGCGCGGACGCGCCGACGCTCAACGCGGGCGCGGAGACCACCGGCAAGTCCGCCGGCCCGCAGAGCTACACGACCACCAACACCCAGGTGGCCGGGGTGGACGAGGCGGACTTCGTCAAGAACGACGGGACGCGCGTCTTCGTGCTCTCCGCGAACACGCTCTACTTGAACCAGAGCTGGCCCGCGAACGAGCTGAAGACGCTGAGCAAGCTGGAGATTGAGGGCTACCCGCGGGAGATGTTCCTCGACGAGAAGAACCACCTCGTCGTCTTCTCCAGCGCGTACACCCGCTACCCGATGGACCGCTGGCCCGGCATCAGCTGCCTGGGGATGGAGTGCGGCTACTCGTACTCCACCAGCGTGAAGGTCACCGTCATCGACGTGGCGGACCTGAGCGCGCCGAAAGTCACGCAGCAGTACTTCCTGCCTGGCCAGTACGCCAGCTCGCGCCGCATTGGCGCGTCGGTGCGGATTGTCACCAACGACGCGTTCCAGTACCCGGCGGGCGTGCGCTGGTCTCCGGACTACCAGCCGGGGCTCTACGAGGACAAGGCGCGGCTGGCGGCGGCGTACGACGCGCTGGTGGTGGAGAACGAGAAGAAAATCCGCACGCAGGACCTGGCAGGCTGGATGCCGCAGGCGCGGCGGAAGCTGGCCGACGGGACGGTGAAGGAGCTGGGCTACGACTGCACCCGCTTCCACCGCCCCAACGCGCCCGCGAAGCTGGGCATCGTCAGCGTCGCCACCCTCAACCTCGACAGCCCGGACGCCCTGCGGCAGACCTCCATCGTCGCGCAGTCCGGGGAGCTCTACGCGTCGCCCACCTCGCTCTACGTGGCCACGCGTCACTGGTGGTGGTGGCCGGCGCCGGGCCAGGCGGACCACACGTACCTGCACAAGTTTGACATCACGCAGCCGGATGACGCGGTGTACGTCGCCTCCGGAGGGGTGGCTGGGCACATCGTCGACCAGTTCTCCATGGATGAGCACAACGGCTTCTTCCGCGTGGCCACCACCCTCGCCACCCGCGTGGCCGACACGCAGAACCCGCAGAACCGGTGGGGCCGGATTGAGACCACCAACCGGGTGAGCGTGCTGGCCGAGCAGGGCGGGGCGCTCAACGTGGTGGGGCAGACCGAGGACCTGGCGCCGGGCGAGCGGCTGTTCAGCTCCCGCTTCCAGGGGGACCGCGGTTACCTGGTCACCTTCCGCCAGGTGGACCCGTTTTTCACGCTGGACCTCTCCAATCCCAGCGCGCCGAAGAAGGTGGGCGAGCTGAAGATTCCCGGCTTCTCCACCTATCTGCACCCGGTGGACGCCCAGCACATCCTCGCGGTCGGCACCTACGTGCCGGAGAACAACGCCGACTGGCAGCAGCGCGCGCTCAAGCTCTCCCTCTTCGACGTGAGCGACTTCGCGAACCCGAAGGAGCAGGCCACCGCGCTGGTGGGCACCGCCTACGCCAGCAGCGAGGCGCTGTGGGACCACAAGGCCTTCAACTACTTTCCGGAGAAGAAGCTGCTGGCCATCCCGTTCACCGACTGGAATCCGCGCGCGAATGGCAGCAGCTACTGGTCCAGCTTCAACACGGAGCTGAAGGTGTTCTCGGTGGACCCGGCGGTGGGCATCACGCCGCGCGGCGCGGTGTCGCTCAAGGACATGTACCAGGTCTACAACGCGAACAACTGGTCCTACTTCTGGGTGCCCGCGGTGCGCCGCAGCGTGATGGCGGACGACTTCGTCTACGCCATCTCCGACGCCGGCATCCGGGTGGCCCACATCTCGAACCTGAGCGCTCCAGTGGGGCAGGTCAGCTTCGACCGCTACGTGCCCGGCACGAAGTAAACACTTGAACGGGGCGCCGCGCCGGGAGTGTTCACGCGGCGAGGCTTGATAGCGCCCTGCGCCTTCGGTACGACTTTGAGGGTGCGGTGGCTCCTCGTCGCGCAGGCGCTGGTCGTGCTGCCGGCGGCGGTGGCTGCGACGGATGCGGGCGGGCTTCGCGCGGAGCTCGACGTTCTGCGCACCGACGGCGGCTATTCGGTGGAGGCGGCGCCGGACGCGGGCGTGGAGCTGGTCCCGCCGGCGCTGCTCGGCGACTCACCCGCGCGCTACCCGCCTGAGGCCGCAGACGCGGGGCTGCACGGGCCGGTGGAGCTCCTGCTCGCGGTGGATGAGCAGGGCGAGGTGGCGAGTGCGTCGGTGCTGCGGCCGCTGCACCCGCTGCTGGACGCGGCCGCGCTGCACGCCGCCAGCGCGCTGCGCTTCTCCCCGGCGACGCTGCAGGGCGTTCCGGTGGAGGTGCGGCTGCCCTTCACCTATGTGTTCGAAGCGCCGGTGCGCGTGGCGCCCGCGGTGGCGCTGGGCACGCTGGTGGGCCGCGTGCGCGCCAAGGGCAACCGCTTGCCGCTGGCCGGCGCGGCGGTGACTGCGGGGGACGCGGGCACGGAGACGGACGCGGAGGGCGCCTTTCGGCTGCAGCTGGCGCCGGGGGTTCAGACGCTCACGGTGAACGCGCAGGGGCACAAGCCGGGGACGTTCGAGGAAACGGTGCGCGCCGGTGAGGCGCTGCAGGTCCTCTACGCGCTCGAACCGCTGATGGTGAACCCGTACGAAACCATCGTCCGCGGCGAGCGCGTGCGGACCGAGGTGTCGCGCGTTTCGCTTGACCGGCAGGAGCTGCGCGAGGTGCCGGGGACGATGGGGGACCCGTTCCGGGTGGTGATGCTGATGCCGGGCGTGGCCAGCGTGGTGTCCGGGTTGGCCTACCCGGTGGTGCGGGGCTCGGAGCCGGCGGCGACCGGGTACTTCCTGGACGGCATCCGCCTGCCCATCCTCTTCCACCTCTTCCTCGGCCCAGCGGTGGTCCACCCGGACTTCATCGAGGGCATCGACTTTTATCCGGGCGCTGCGCCCACGCAGTACGGGCGGCTGTTGGGTGGGGTCATCGACGGAAAAATAAGCCGGCCGCGGGAGAAGGGCTTTCACGGGTCAGCGTACGCGGACCTCATCAATGCCGGCGTCTTCATGGAGTACCCGGTGGAGAAGACCGGCACGTCCATCAGCCTTGCCGGGCGGGTCAGCTACACGCCGTGGTTGCTGTCGCTCGTCTCCAACGTCGTCCAGCCGCCGCCGCCGCCGGGGATGACCAACCCGTCGTTGGTGCTGGAGTTCTATGACTACCAGGCGCGCGTGGAGCAGCGGCTGGGGGAAGGGCGGCTGCGGCTGTTTGCGTTTGGCAGCTCCGATGTCTTCGGGACGCGGGTGGACCCGCTCACCTCCGTGACGCCGTCAGCGGGGACGCAGAGCATTCGCTTTCACCGGGTGGACCTGCGCTACCGGGTACCGGTGGGGCGCGGGGCGCTGGAGGCGGGCGTGACGTACGGGATGGACACGCTGGAGTTCAACTCCGCCGCGCGCGAGGGGGAGACGTTCTTCCGCGTGGAGGAAGCGAAGGTGGCTGGCCGCTTCGCCTATGAGGTGCCGCTGGATGACACCGTCCGGCTGCAGACCGGGCTGGACGTGGACCACCGTCGGTCCACGCTCTCGCTGGGAGGGCGGATTGTGGCGGAGGGGGAGGACGGGCTTCCCGCCGCGGCGCCGGGCGGCCTGGCGGTGCTCTCACAGCCGGTGGCCATCGGCACCTTCTTCGGCGCCTACGCTCAGCTCATCTGGCAGCGCGTTGCGCCGCTCACCGTGAGCACCGGCGTGCGCTTTGACAACTACCACCTGTCGCTGGGCGCCAATCACTTCTCGCTCGAGCCGCGCCTCACTGCGCGCTACGCGCTGACGCCTTCGGTCCTGCTCAAGGGCGGGGCGGGCTTCTATCACCAGCCGCCCACCACGCTCATCAACCTCCCGGTGGTGGACGTGGCGGGTTTGACCGACGGGCTGCAGGAGGCGCTGCAGTTCGACGTGGGGGTGGAGTGGCACTTCTGGCGCGGGCTGGAGCTCAACGTCAGCACCTATGTGAACCCGCTCTTGCGGACGGTGGAGATTAACCTGCTGGGCACCGCCAGCCGCCAGGCGGCGCCGTCCTCCACCGGCCTGGCCTACGGGATGGAGGTGATGCTGCGTCACCCCATCGGCGATGGCTGGTTCGGGTGGATTTCATACTCACTGCAGCGGAGCACGCGCTTCGAGACCTGGTCCCGTTATGACGACCGCGGCGAAGAGGTGGCCACGGCCAGCGGCGACATTCCGTTCGCGTTCGACCAGACCCACGTCTTCAATGCCGTCCTCTCCTACAAATTCAGAAACAACATCACCGTGGGCGGGTCCTTTCACTTCAACACCGGCAGGCCTGAAGGCGGCGCGTTGACCAAGGGAACCCAGCGGGAGGGTTCCAGCCTGGAAGGAATTCCGCGTTGGGTGCCGGTGGACCGTGATCGCCAGGACCGGCTGCCGCCGTTCTTCCGGTTTGATGCGCGCGTGGCGAAAGCCTGGGCATTCGACAGCTTTGCGCTGGAGGTCTACCTGGACGTGCTCAACGTCACGGTCTCCCAGGAGGTCGTCGCGTTCGATTACCGCGTCTCAGACGATCAGACTGCACTGGAAAAAATCCCTACACGACTGCCCATCGTCCTGCCCACCCTGGGACTGAAGGGTACGTACTAACTGGCGATGATCTGTAACTGAAGCTGGCAATCGCTCGAACTGAGGACACGCAACTCTGTCGCTCAGTCGTCGAGAACCTACATGTCAGCCCTATCCCATCCAAACGGAGTCAGACATGGCCATGAACGTTCACGCCTCTGTGGCGCCCATCATCAATCCCCTTCCGCAGGTCGTCAGCCCCGACGTCGCCACCGAGGCGGCCGAGGCGACCTCCACTCCGGAGCCGGTCATCAACCCGTTCGTGGATCCGGCGAAGGCCGCGCTCTGCGAGCTGAACCCGGCCGCCTGCGAGCAAACCGCGGTGCTGGTGGACCCCTCCACCGTCCTGATGACCGGCGAGCCTGCCGGCTACGGCGGCTACGCGGTCACCCTGCCTGCCGAGCCCATCATCAATCCCATGCCCGAGGGCCAGCTGGTCCTCGTGGACGCGGGGGACCCGGGTGCGGTGGCTGAGCTGGCGCCGAACCCGTTCCAGACGAAGTCGAACACGGACACCGTCATCTGGGGTCCCGCGGTGAACCCGATGCCGGAGCCGAACGGCAACATTGACGGCCCTGAAATCGTCGTGGAGCCGCTGAACCCGGAGCCGAACGGCAACATTGACGGCCCTGAAATCGTCGTGGAGCCGCTGAACCCGGGCAACGTCGAGGGTGGCTACGGTGCTGAGGAAGGGTACGGCGCAGCGGAGGGCGGCGACACCGCCGAGGCGCAGCTCCCGGAGCCCGCGGTCACGCCGCTGCCTGAGGTCGCCAGCCAGGTGGATGGCAGCGGCAAGGCCGCCGCCGAGGCCTGAGCGTCATGCTGAACCTCGGCTTCACGCAGTCCGCGCTCACCACCTTCCACACCCGCTTCCAGGATGAAGCGATGCCGGAAGGTTTGAGCTCGCGCGACTTCGCCGCCTTCGACAAGAAGGCGTATGACGCCGAGGCGTGCGCTCGCGGGGCCAAGGCCTGGCAGCTGCGAGCGCTCGACGAGTACCGCTCCCAGGTCGCCTTCACCGAGCTCCTGATGGAGCTGACCGAGTGCGGCTTCGCGTTCGACATTCTGGGCACCGCGGTCCGAGTGGTCCGCGATGAGGCCCGGCATGTCGAGCTCTGCCGCCGGATGGTGGAGGCGCTGGGCGGGTCGATGAAGATTGAGCAGAGCCCTGCCTACGTGCGCTCGGACCGGAGACTGCCTGTCCGCACTCGCGTGGTCCGGACGCTGGTGGGCTCTCTGTGCATCGGGGAGACCATCTCGGTCAGCCTGCTGAACGCGGTGCGGGCCACCACGGTGGACCCGCTGGCGAAGGGCGTCATCACCTGCCTGCTGGCGGATGAGTCCATTCACAGCCGGTTCGGTTGGTCGCTGCTGCCGATGTTGCTGCCCAGCCTCACCGCCTGCGAGCGGCAGGACCTCGTGCAGGTGCTGCCTTCGTTCCTGGCCTCCACCGCGGAGGTGGTGAAGGCCTCCGCCCCCGCCGCGAGCTCGCACCCGCTGGCCACCGCCCCACGCAATCCGTTCGGCTCGCTCCCCGCAAGCACGCGCGCGGATGTGTTCCGCCACGCGCTGGAGCATGAAGTGCTGCGCCCGTTCGACGCGCTCGGAATCCCCGAGGCCCGCGCCGCGTGGGATCAGCTCGCCGCCGCGTAGGCGAGCCCATCGACGGCTTCGGTTCCGGGTTGCGCTCCGCTGAAGGAGTCCGGCAGCACGGCCTGGATGCGCTGCAGTGCAATGGGCTCTTGGGGAGACGGGGTTCGGCGTGGCGTCTGCCCTGCCTCGTCGGATCTGGCCCGACCTCGAGCCGCGGTGGAGTCGGAGCCGGGCTGACCGCAGCGCACGGCTGTGCCGCTCAGATGCAACCGTTCGTCGACAAACTCGACTGCGGAGGAGGTTTCATCGCGGTTTCGGGCGAGTTGGTCGACGAACGGTTGCGTCTGGCTGCTGCGACCGTGCGCGGGGCCGACCTCCACCGCGGTGCGAGGCCGGGCCAGCTCCGATGGGGCAGGGCAGACGGTACGCCGTCCCCCGTCTCCCTCAAGGATGTGCTGAATCTGCTCGTGAGTGGAGCGGCCGAGCCATCCTCAGCCAGCACCAACCACCGCGCCTACTGACGCCAGTGCCGAGGGACCGCGGCGAACGACGCGCGGCGCTCCAGCTCGTTGTTCTCCTCGCGAGCCAGCTTCAGCTGACGCTCGAGGTCGGCCACTCGCATGGCCGGGGTCTGCGCGTAGACGTCGACAGCCGCGACCTGGCCGTAGACGACATAGCGGCCGGGGACGGGGAGCCCGCGCGCGATGACTTCGCGCTCGCGGTTGAGCTCGAACTCCAGGCCGTCGACGCGGGCGCGGGAGGCGCGGAACAGCGAGCGCCAGTACTCCTCGCTCTGCTGCTCCTGGTTGCGCTCCTGCGCTTCGGCCAGGCGCGCATCGGCTTCGGCGCGGCGGACCTCAGCGTAGAGCTTGCGGTCCTGCAGCTCTTGCGTGGTGACCTTGGGCGCCGGGGCCTTGGCCTTGGCGTCCTTCCCGACGGAGAGCTCACTCAGCTCTGCGCCACTGGTCGGCACCACGCTCGCCGACGTCGGGATCGTGTTGAGGTCGTTGGTGTAGTGATCGACGCCTTCCGCATCTTTGTAGCGGTAGACGTTCTGGGCGAGGGCGCTGGTGCACAGGACCAACGCAGACAACAAAGTAAAACGGTTCATGACTGACCCACCTGATATCGAGGTGAGAGCTAAGCACACCTGACCCCCGTGCTGTCGACACGGGCCCCTGATTGGCCGATAGCGCAGCGCGTGGATCCAGCATTTTCGCGTCACTGGCCGGTGTCACACGCTGGCGTACAGGGTGTGGATCGCGCTAATCGCCGCCGGATGGAGCTGCACTTCGACGCCGGGACGCTGGTCGCGCCGACCCTGCCCGACGACGCCGCGCTGCGTGGGCTCTTCACAAATGACCCTCGCACCGGGGTCTACCGCGCCCCGGCTTGGCGCTATCGCGAGATCATCGAACGCCTGCGCGCGGCCCACCTGCCGTACACAGACAAGGCGCGCGGCTATGAACCCCTGCCGCTCTCACTGACGCGCGAGGTGAAGCCCTTCCCGCACCAGCGCCAGGCGCTTGAAGCGTGGAAGCGCGCGGGTCAGCGCGGAATTGTGGAGCTGCCCACGGGCGCGGGCAAGACGCTGCTGGCGGTGCTCGCCATCGCGCAGGTGCAGCGGCCGACGCTGGTGGTGGTCCCGACGCTGGACCTCATGCAGCAGTGGCACGGGGTGCTCTCCGCGCACCTCTCCGTCCCGGTGGGCCAGGTGGGCGGCGGACTGAAAGAGCCGGGCCCGCTGACGGTGACGACCTACGACTCGGCGGTGCTGCGCGCGGAGTTCCAGGGCCAGCGCTATGGCCTGCTCATCTGCGACGAATGCCACCACCTCCCGGCGCCGAGCTACCGCTTCATCGCGGAGGCGGCCATCGCGCCCATGCGCCTGGGCCTCACCGCCACGCTGGAGCGGCAGGACGGCGGCGAGCGCGCGTGCGTGGAGCTGCTCGGCCCGCTCGTGCACCGCAGTGAGATTCACGAGCTGGAGGGCGAATACCTGGCGCCGTACGAAGTGCGGCGGGTGGAGGTGCGCCTCACCGAAGAGGAGCAAGCGAAACACGACACGGCGCGCGCGCTTTACCTCGCGTTCATCCGCAAGGCCGGCATCTCCTTCTCCGCCCCGGAGGGCTTCGCGCGCTTCATCGCCCAGAGCCAACGCACGCCGGAGGGCAGGGCGGCGTTCACGGCCTACCGCGAGCAGCGGCGCATTGCGCTGACCAGCAAGGCCAAGTTGGAGGCGCTGTGGAAGGTGCTGCTCGCGCACAAGGATGAGCGGGTGCTGGTCTTCACCGAGGACAACGAGACGGTCTACGCGCTGGCGCACCGCCTGTTCGTCCCGGCGCTCACCCACCAGACGCCGCTGCCGGAGCGCCGGGAGCTCCTGGCGGCGTTCGGCTCGGGGGACTTGCCGGTGCTGCTCACCTCGAAGGTTCTCAACGAAGGCGTGGACGTGCCGGAGGCGAGCGTGGGCGTGGTGCTCTCCGGCAGCGGGAGCGTGCGCGAGCACGTGCAGCGCCTGGGGCGAATCCTCCGCAAGCGCCCCGGGAAGCGCGCGCTGCTCTACGAAATCTGCTCCGCCACGCAGGCGGAGGCGGGCATCAGCGAGCGCCGCCGACAGCACGCCGCCTATGAGCAGGGGAGCTGACCTCCGGTGCTGACAAAGGACCTGGTCCTCACGCGAACGCAGAACGGCCGCCTGCGCCCGGCGTACATCGACCCCGCGCAGCCGGCGTTGAGCGGCCTGGCGGAGGAATTGGTCGCGATGGCGCAGGACGCCGAGGGCGCGACGGTGGATGAGCTGGAGGAGCGGCTGTGGGCGCGGGCCGCGGCGTTCTCCGGCCGGCCGAAGGTGGCGCATGG
This sequence comes from Myxococcaceae bacterium, assembly GCA_044230055.1. GTDB lineage: Bacteria > Myxococcota > Myxococcia > Myxococcales > Myxococcaceae > JBGART01. Next base: position 132,828 of record JBGART010000006.1, read on the forward strand.
GTTGGTCAAGCTCCTCCTCGATAAATCCAGCGCGGAGGAGCCGGGCGCGGAGCTCTCCACCGCGCGGCTCGCGCAGCTGCGCGAAGCGGTGGCGGTGCTGCGCGCGCAGCCGGCGAACGCCACGCTGGAGGACTACGAGTCATCGCTGCAGGCGCGTTGGGGCCAGCCGCTGGCGGCGCTGCGCGAGCGCCTCTACGCGGACCTCCCCGGCCGTCGCAAAGTCCTCGCGGTCGATGTGCCGAGCCCGCGCAAGCTGCTCGTCCGCTACAACCTCGCGCTGGCGCAGGGGCCGCTCCTCACGGCGAAGCGGGTGAGCGTGCGCGCGGTGGCGCCGGAGCTGCTCCGGGTGCGCAAGGTGCTCCGCTGGCTCAAGTTCTGCCGGCTGGTGGCGGAGGTGCAGCAGGTGGGCGAGGACTGGCTGCTCGACGTGGAAGGGCCCGCGGCGCTCTTCACCCAGCAGAAGCGCTACGGCCTTCAGCTGGCCACGTTCCTCACCGCGCTGCCCTCGCTGGCGCGCTGGGAGCTGACCGCGGAGGTGAAGACCGGCCGGCGGACGGCGACGCTCTGGCTGTCACATGAAGACCCGCTGGAGTCGCCACACAGCGCAGCGCTGGGACACATCCCGGAAGAGGTGACGCTGCTGGCCCAGGGCCTGAGGGACGAGGGCTTCACGGTGGACACGACGCCTGTGCCGCGCCACACCGGGGCCAGGGGGATGTGCGTCCCGGACCTGGTGCTCCGCCACGGCGAGAGCGGCCGAGAGCTGGCGATTGAGTTGTTCCACCCGTGGCATGCCGCGGCGCTCACCCGGCGGTTGACGGAGCTCGCCGCGCGGCCGGATCCGGGACTGTGGCTGGGCGTGGACCGCGCCGTGGCGAAGGAGCCTGAGCTCCGTGCTCAACTTGAAGCCCGCGCCGATGTGCTTCTCTTCAACGGATTTCCCAGCGCGCGCACGCTCAAGGCGAAGCTCGCGGGTTGGCGTTCGCCTCCGGAATAGGGGCCACCCCTGCTCGCCTCGACCGCGTAGAGACAATCAGGCGCCACCCCCGCTCGCGTCGACCTCGACGCGAACGTGGAGGCTCTACCTGCGAGCCGCTAGCGCCGGGCCCGGCGTCCGCTGTTCTGAGCGAGCGCGCTCTCGGTTGCGCGCAGCAGGTCCGGCAGCTCCGCGGTGCGCAGGTACGCCCGCGCGCGGATGAGCGGCGGGACGGCTTCCGCGTGGCGGCCGAGGGCGACGAGCGCCTGGCCCACACCGCTGAGCGCGAACGCGTGCGCCGGTCCGTCGAGCTCACCTCGGCGCTCGACGAGGGCCAACCCCTGCTGGAAGCGGCGCAGCGCTTCAAGCGGGCGGCGCGCTTCGAGCAGGATGTACCCGGCGGTGGCGTGGGCGTCGGACACCTGCACATGGTCCGGGCCCAACGTCCGCGCGTTCAGCGCCACGGACTCATCCAGCGTGGCGAGCGCGGCGGGTACGTCGTGCAGCGCTGCCTGCGTTCCCGCAATCGTTATCAGCGACTCGCCGACCATGAGGTCCTCCTTCAGCCGCTTGAACATCTCCAGCGCAGTGGCGGCCGCGCGCAGGGCCTCCTTCGGGCGCTTCAGGCTCAGCAGTGGGTCCGCCTGCGCGAGCGTCACCCTCGCCACCAACGGATGCGCGGCGCCCAGCGGCGCCAGCGCTTCAAGCGCCTCCTGCAGCTGCTGCAGCGCCTCCTCGTGATGCTGGAGGTTCTGCAACGCCACCCCGAGCGCCAGCCTCGCGTGCGCGGTCTTCGGGTGACCCTCACCCAGCGCGGCAGCGAACACTGCCACCGCCTCGCGCACCGAGGCCAGCCCCGCTTCCAGCTGCCCCAGCGCTTGCTGGGTGCGCGCCAGGTTCGCCAGCGCCACGCCGCAGGAGGCGTCCTTGTCACCGTGCAGCCCGCGCCAGCCCGTCAGTGCCTGCTCATACAGCGCGGTCGCGCCCTGGAAGTCGCCCCGGTCGAACTTGAGATTCCCCTCCTGGTTCGCGAGCGCGGCGGCGAGGTCCCCGGCGCCGCCGACGCGCAGCAGCGCCGCATGCGCGAGCCACGCCCAGCGCTCGCCGTCCTCCAAACGCGAGAGGTGGGAGCCGGTGACCATCGAGAGCGCGAGGGCTGCGCGGGTCAGCGCGCGGTCCTCCTTCGACTCGCTGGCGAGCAGATAGGCCTCCTTGAGCGTGAGCTCCGAGGCGGTGGCGTCCCCGTCGTCGTTCTGCAGCTCCCCGCGCAGCAGCGTGGCCCTCGCCAACGTCGCCCCGTGCTTGAGCGCCTTCGCCCCGCCCTGCACCTGCTCCGCCAGCGCCAGCGCTTCCTTGAACCGTCCGAGGTCATCGAGCGCCTTCGCGCGGGCGAGGACCGTTTCCAGCTTCTCGAGGGCGTGCGCCTGCTCCGGGTTCTCCGGCGGCGGGTTTTCCGCGAGGAGCGAGGCGGTGGCGTCGCACGCCTGGAGCGGGGAGAGCCCGGAGGACGCCTCGGCCGCGGAGAGCGCGCTCTTCGCGTCGGTGGAGAGCGCCGCGGCGGCCACCGCGTCCACTTCCACCAGTCGGCGCTGCAGGCACTGCATCCGCGCGGCGAGCACCGCGTCCGACTGGTGTCCCCAGACGCGCGTCGCCTCGCAGGCGTCCCGGTAGCGTGCCGTCCAGCGCGCGCCGTAGGCGGAGAGCTGCTCGATGAGGAGCTGGCCGCTGCGCGCGGCGAGCGGGACGCCCAGTCCCTCGAAGTGCCGCTGCAGCTGCTCCGCCCGCTGAGGGCTCCACACGGCGGCGAGCCGGGCCGGGCCGCTCTCGCAGAGCCCGCTCGGGCGCCAGCGGCCGTACGACAGCCCGAGCCCCAGCGTGAGCGTGGCAAGCGCAACTGCTGCAGCAACGCGCCGCAGTCGATTCGGGCGCGGCGTCAGCTCCGCCAGCAGCGCTTCCATGTCGGGGAAGCGATCCTCCCGCGCCGCGGCCCGCCCACGCGCGATGGCCTTGAGGATGCCCCGAGAGGGCTTCACCCCCGGCCGCTCCTGGCTCAAGGCCTCGTGGAGCGCGACGCAGAAGGAGAACTGGTCCACCCGCGCGTCCAGCGGCCCTCCCTCCAGCTGCTCCGGCGCCATGTACGCGGGGGTGCCGGCCGGCGCGCCGAAAGGGGCGAGCGCCAGCCCGAGGTCCGCCACGCGGGCGCGGCCGTCCACGCCCACCAGCACGTTCTCCGGTTTGAAGTCGCGATGGATGAGGCCGGCGCGGTGGGCGGCGGCGAGGCCCGCTCCCGCCTGGAGGAAGAGGTCCAGCACCTCCCGCGCGGTCCGCGGTGCGCTGGAGAGCCAGCCGCGCAGGGTCTGCCCGTCCACCAGCTCCATCGCGAGGAAGACGCAGTCCTCGTGGGCGGCCGCGTCGAACGCCGCGACCAGGTTCGGATGCACCACCCGGGCGAGCGCCTGCGCCTCCGCGAGCAGCCTCTCCCGCGCCGCCGCGCTGTCCTCGGTGCGCCAGGGGTGGATGAGCTTGACCGCCACCTTCCGGTTCAAGACGGGGTCATGCGCGGCGTACACGCGGCCCATGCCGCCCTCGCCCAGCCACTCCTGGACGACGTAGCGGCCCAGCGGAGTGCCGGGCGGCAAGAGCCCGCCCCACGCTTCGCCGCGGCCCTCGCGGACCGCCGTCTGCTCCAGGACTGCCAGCTCCACCCGCGTGCGGCGGCAGCGCGCGCAGGCGGCGGCGTGCGCCTCGACGGAGGCGACCTCGGCCGACGACAGCCGGCCTTCGCACCAGGCGAGCAGCGCGTCTTCTCCGGGGCACTCGGACATGTCGGGGCTAGACCCGCGGAAGGGCTCAGGAGTGAAGGGTTTGCGCAGCAGGCCCTCGCCACGGGTCTTTCGCCTGTATGAGCGACAGGTTGCAGCAGGCGGTGGAGGCGCGTTGGCCCGGGTTGCCCGTCGACGCGGCGCTGGCAGCCGGCGTGGAGGGGCCCTTTGCGGCGGACCACTACCTCGCGCGGGCCTGCGCGGCGGGCGTGCCGCACGCCCTGGCGCTGTTCGAGCGTGAGTGTCTGGCGCCGCTGCGCTGCTCGGACGAGGTGCGCCAGCAGGTCCGCTGCCGGCTGTTGGTGGAGCGCAGGATTGAGAGCTTCGCCGGGCGCTCCAGCCTCCCGCGCTGGGTAAAGACGGTGGCGGCCCGTTGTGCGGTGGACCTCTCCCGGCTGCCCGGCGATGAGCCCCTGGAGGACGCGCTGCTGGAGCGGTTCATCCCGCCCGGCGTCTCGCCGGAGCTGGGCCAGCTCCAGTCTCAGGCGCGCAAGGCGCTGGCGGACGCGCTGCACGCGGCGCTCGGCGGGCTGCCGGAGCGGGACCGCCTGTTCCTACAGCACCGCTACCTGGACGCGTTGAGCCTCACCGCCATCGGGGCGATGTATGGCGTGGCGCCCTCGACGGTGATGCGCGCGCTGGAGCGCTCGCAGGAAGCGCTGGCCCGCACCGCACGTCAGGCGCTGCGGGACCGGCTGCGCCTCTCTGAAGCCGCGGTGGAGAGCCTCATCCGCGGCGCGGGAAGTCAGCTCGCGCCCTGACCGGCGCAAAACCCTGGTGGGTCGGTCCGTCTCTCCTGGAAACCCGTTCCAGGAGTCACCATGCCTCGACGTCTTGCTGTGCTGTTGCTGTCCTTCGCAGGGCTTGCCTCCGCGTGCATCAAGGAGGCGGCGACCCCAGAGGCGCCGACCGGGACGGGAGGCTCGGCCGCCGCTGCGGGCGGCACGGAGGTGGCGGAGCTGCCTCTGGTCGCGGATGTCCCGGCGGGCGCCCAGCCCAACGCCGGCGCGCCAGGCTTCTACTCCAGCGATGACCGCATCTCCGTGCTGGTGCGCGAGGCGACCGACGACGTGACGCGCATCGCGGAGAAGAGGAAGGCGCTGGAGGCGTTCGGCTTCAAGTCGTGGATCTCCGCGGACACCACCCAGGACGGCTGGTCCTTGCGCTACGCCGGCCTGAGCGTGGACATGAGCGGCGCCGAGTCCACCAACTACCGCTACGAGGTCCGCCGCACCCTCGGGGGCAAGGCGTACAACTGCTACGGCTCCGTGAAGAAGAAAGAGGACATCGAGGCCAACCTGAAAATCTGTCAGAGCCTCCGGGCGAAGTGAGGGCGCAACTGCCTGGTCTGGCTGCGTTTTCAATAAGCCCCGCAACAGATTGGGAGTGGCTCCGTCAAGCGCGGCGCCATGAGAACCCACGCCCTCGCCGTCTCCCTCCCCATCCCTCCGCGCGCCGCAGCCACCGCGCGCGCCCGTCAACGCTGGTTCGCCGCCGCGCTCGAGCAGCGGACGGATGCCGTCATCTCCACGCTCTACCGGCAGCACCGGGACGAGGTGGAGGCGTTCCTCGTGCGCCGGGGGGTGCCGCCTGCCGACGCGCCGGATGTCTGCCAGGAGGTGTTCCTCGTCGCCCGCCGCCGGCTCCCCAGCTTCGAGGGGAGCTCCTCCGCCCGCGTCTGGGTGCTGGGCATCGCGCGGAAGCTCGCGGCCGATGACCGTCGCAGCGCGCGCCGCCGCACCGAGGTTCCGCTCGAAGGCGTGCCCGCTGGCCAGACGGTAGGCGGGTGCGAGTGGCTGGCGGAGCGCGATGAATTGCGCCGGGTGGAGGCCGCGCTGCGAAAGCTCAGCCCCGGCGCGCGCGACCTGCTCCTCCAGAACGGCGTCTCCGGGACGCCGGTGCGCGTCCTCGCCGCGCGTCAGAAGATTCCGCTGCAGACCGCCTACTCCCGTCTGCACGCCGCCCGCGTGGCGCTGCGCAGAGAAGTCGGGGACACCCGGTGAGGGTCTGCCCCGACGCGACCAGCCTGAGCGACCTGGTCAACGGGTTGCTCATCGCCGAGTCCGCGAAGCGCCTGCGCAGCCACGTCAACGCCTGCGCCGCCTGTCTCCAGGTCATCGCCGCGCTCCTCGCAGGCTACCGGCGGCACGGGCTCTGATCGCGACAGCAGGTGGCGGACCCGTCGGAGGAGTTCCCCGTTCGCGCCGAGCGCATGTATTCGCCTTTTGGCGGCGAGCCCTCCCCCGTTCGCGTCGAGCGTTGCGCCGTCAGGCGCATAGTCGAGACGTCGGCCGTCGGCAGTGCCCCCGAGGCTTGGCTCATGGGCCGCTTCGGTCTGCTCGAAACAACCCGGCAAGGTGCCGTGCGTGGGTTTGCGCCACCTCTCGACTATGCGCCTGACGGCGCAACGCTCCTAGAGAAGAGCTCACCGGGCCCGCAACATCGCTGGGTTGCCCCGTTCGCGTCGAGCGGGGGAGCCGCCCGACTGAGAAGAGCTGTTCCTCCGACGAAATGGCCGGCCAGGGCCGGTCTCCTCCTCGAGGCGAGCGGGGGAGGCGCCTGACTGAGAACAGCTGTTCCTCCGACGAAATGACCGGCCAGGGCCGGTTCCCCCTCGAGGCAAGCCTTCCAGAATCAATACGACTAGGCGCTGGCCTCCTCGGGCTCCGGCGGATCCTCCGCGTCGTTGCCGCCGCCTCCTCCGCCGCCCTTGTCGAGCGCGTACTTGGCGATCTTGAGGATGAGGTTGGACCGGCTGATGCCCAGCTCCCGCGCCAGCCGGCTCTTGTTGTTCCGGGTGCGGGTGAGGCCCTGGGAGATCATCTCCCGTTCGAGCAGCTCCACCGCCTCGTTCAGCTTCCCGGCGGCGCGGGCGCTGTGCATCAGCCCGCCGGACGACGGCGTCACCGTGTCGCGGATCCGGCTGGAGATGAGCTCTCCGGGGATGGTCTCCAGATCCGAGCCGAGCACCAGCAGCCGCTCAATCTCGTTCTCCAGCTCCCGGATGTTGCCCGGCCAGGCGTAGGCGGTGAGGCAGGCCACGGCGTCGCGGGCCAGGGCGCGCGCGCGCTGCCCTTCGCGGTGGTGCTTGCGCATGAAGTGGTCAATCAGAATCGGCAGGTCGTCCTTGCGTTCGCGCAGCGGCGGCACCTGCACCCGGATGACGTTGATCCGGTAGAAGAGGTCCTCGCGGAACTCGCTCTTGCGGACCAGTTCGTTGAGGTCCTTGTGCGTGGCGGCGATGACGCGGACGTTCACCTGGCGGACCGCGGTGCCGCCCACCGGGAGGAACGTCCCCTCCTGCAGCACGCGCAGCAGCTTGACCTGCAGCGCGGGCGACATGTCGCCCACCTCGTCAAGGAAGAACGTCCCGCCGTCGGCGACCTCGAAGAGGCCCTTCTTGTCGCGCAGCGCGCCGGTAAAGGAGCCCTTGGTATGGCCGAAGAGCGCGCTCTCGAGGAGGTTGTCGTTGAACGCGGAGCAGTTCTGCACGACGAACGGCTTGTCCTTGCGCGGACCGTTGTAGTGGATGGCGCGCGCCACCAGCTCCTTGCCGGTGCCGGACTCGCCGTTGATGAGCACGGTGGAGTCCGAGTTGCAGACCTTCTCCAGCAGCCGGAAGATCTCCATCATCGGGCCGGACTTGCCGACGATGTTTTCGAACTTGTAGCGGTCCGACAGCTCTGTGGAGAGGTTCTGGATGGTCTCGTCCCGGCGAGACATCTCCGCCTCGTAGTTGGCGATCTCGTTGACCGCGAACTCCAGCAGGTCGGTCAGCTTGTCGACCTCGGCGGGCGCCATCACCGGCACGCGTTCAATGGCGCGCTCTAAATCCGTGGCGCCGTTGTTGAGCTCGCGGATCTTGGTCTTCGCCATCTCCGCGTCGCGCTCGCTCAGCGGCTGCCGCGCGAAGCCCTCCACGAAGAAGAAGCCCTCGTACTCGCTGTCGATGTAGACGGGCGCGCCGACGATGGAGAAGCCCAGGTGGCAGTCGTGAAACAGCGCGCGGCGCAGCTTCTTGCTGCTGCGAAACTTCTCGTGGAGCACCTTCACCGACTGGTTGCAGCGCCGGAAGCCTTCCTTGGAGAAGAGCGAGAGCCGGCAGAAGTCATTGGGTGGGGGGATAAGCCCACCTTCCTTCTGCCACTCGATCACCGTGCCGTTCTTGTCCGCGAAGCACAGCTCTGAGTGCCACCACTTGCGGATGACATCTTTGAGCATGATGATGGTGTGCAGATTCTGATGCTTCTCGAAGTCCATGCCCTTGGGGCCTCGCAGGTGTGGCGCAGATTCGGACAGGCGGCCACCCAGAAGTGTCCGAATTCTAGCCGCTGTCTGAATCCAACTCAAACGCTCGGCTGAAAGGGCGGCGCATTGTCTTCCTCCTCGCACACGGGCCATCGCGACCACGCGGGCTGTGCGCATGGGGGAGATCACGCCCACGGCGCGAAGGGCGGAGCGGGCAAGCACCGGCACGGCGCCACCCTGGCCGCGACCGCGGAGGAGCGCCGGAAGGACCGCACGCGCCTCATCGCCGCGCTGATCATCACCGGGCTCATCGCGCTGGCGGAGGCCGTGGGCGGGTACCTCACCCGCTACCTCGGGCTGATGTCGGACGCCGGCCACATGGTGACGGATGTGTCGGGCCTGGCGCTGTCGCTGGTCGCCGCGTGGTTCGGCGCGCGGCCCGCGAACGTGAAGAAGACGTATGGCTATTACCGCGCGGAGATCCTGAGCGCGCTGTTCAACGGCGTGCTGCTGCTGGGCATCACCGGGTTCATCCTCTACGAGGCGTATCAGCGGCTGCGCGTGCCCACGCCCATCTCGCTGGGGCCGGCGATGGTGGTGAGCGCCATCGGCCTGGTCGCGAACCTCATCACGCTGGCGCTGCTGCACCGCAGCCACTCAATGAACGTGCGCGGCGCGTTCCTGCACGTGGTGGGGGACACGCTCTCCTCGGTCGCGGTGCTGGTGGGGGCGGGGATCATCGGCCTCACCGGGTGGCTGCTGGTGGACCCCATCGTCTCCGCCGCCATCTCGGTGGTCATCGTCATCGGCGCCATCCGGCTGATGCGGGACGCGGTGGACGTGCTGCTGGAGGCCACGCCGGCGCACGTGGATCTCGACGCCGTCCGCGAGCTCATGGCCAAGGTCACCGGCGTCACCGCCGTGCATGACCTGCACGTGTGGACCATCTCCAGCGGCATCTACGCGCTCTCGGCTCACCTCGTCGTCCTGGACCCGGTCTGCAACAACGATCAGATTCTCAGCGCCGTGAAGCATGACCTGTATGACCGCTTCGGCATCGATCACACGACCATCCAGATCGAGAGCGAAGCGTACGCGCATCTGGGCGAGGTCCACTGAGGGCGTGCGCTCCGCGCCGCTTCCGGTGTAGAGCAGCGCTCCCCATGGACGTCATCGAGAAGGTCCTCTCGCTGCGGCCGACGAACGCCGCGCAGCGCCTGGGCCCGGCCTCGCGGTTGCCGGTGCTCAACCCCAGAGACGTGTCGCGCGCGCTGCGCAACCGCCCGCTCGCGTGTCTCTGGGTGCCCGCGCTGGGCGCGCTGCCCGGCGTGCTGCGGGCCGCGCGGGAGCTGGACGCGGTGGTGGGCCTGGCCAGTCCGTATGCGCCGCTGGACCGCGACGGGCCGTACCGCTTTGTCGACGCGCTGCGCGCCGCCGCCGCCGAGGTCTCCCACGAACGCCCCGTCTTCCTCCAGGCCGGGCCCATCCGGCTGCTGGGCGCGGACGCGCGGTCGCTCGAGCAGGCGGGCGAGGCCGTCTTCCGCTGCCTGGACGCCGGCTTCTCGCTGCTGTCCCTGGACGGCAGCCGCCTGCCGCTGGAGGAGCACCAGCACGCCTGCCGCGAGCTGTCCCTGCCCGTGATGGAGCGCGAGCTGCCGGTGGAGGTCACCGCGCCGCGCTCGCCCGAAGGCCGGACGTCGCCGGAGCTCCTGGCGGACTTCCTCTCGTACCTCTCCCAGGTGAACGTGCGCCCGCGCTACGTGCGGGTGGAAGCCCGGCCTTTGTTGCGCGACGCGGACGGCAGCGATGGGCGCTGGCTGGACGCGGACCTGATGGCTGCGCTGATGAGCGTGGGCACGGCGTTCAAGGTGGACCTCACGCTGGAGGACGCGGGGCTGGGCGCGCTGAACGCGCTCTCCCGGTGGGGGGCGATGGGGGTGCGGAAGATTGACGCCACGGATGCGCTGGGCCGCGTCTGGGCGAAGGCGCTGCCGGAGGATTTGCAGGCAAGCCTCATCCAGAAGGCCGCCGTCGCTCGGCTGCCGTTGGCCGAGGTGTTGGCCCAGTCGGACCAGTTCTTCCGGGGCATCCCGCAGCAGGCGCAGGACCGCGCGGAGGCCATCTGCTTCGCGGAGACGCTGGACCTGCTGGAGGGCACCGGCGCGCCCGGCACGGGCAGTGGCTGCATGTCCTTCCTGGCCGAGCACTCGGGGTACTGATGCGAATCATCGCCGGCAGCGCGAAGGGCCGCACGCTGGAGGGCCCGGGGCCGAAGGGCAAGGGCATCCGGCCGACGGCGGACCGGGTGCGGGAGACGCTCTTCAACATCCTGGGGCAGTTCCTGGATGGCGGCACAGTGCTGGATCTCTACGCGGGGACCGGGGCGCTGGGGCTGGAGGCGCTCTCCCGGGGCGCGCGGAAGGCCGTGCTGGTGGATTCGGACCGGGAGGCCGTCCGGCTGTGCCAGCAGAACGCGCAGGGCCTGGGCTTCGAGGCGCAGGTGGAGGTGCTGGCGCAGGCGGTGGAGCGCGCGCTGCCGCGGCTGGGTCAGGAGGGCCGGCGGTTCGAGTGGGTGTTCGCGGATCCGCCCTACGGCGCGAAGGCGCTGATGCAGATCCTGCAGGGCGTGGTGGCGGCCGGGGTGCTGGCCCCGGGTGGGACGCTGCTGGTGGAGCACGACAAGCGGGAGGAAGCGCCGGAGGCGCACGGCCCGTTGACGCGGACGGACCAGCGCCGGTTCGGGGACACGGTGGTCAGCTTCTACACGTCGCCTTGACCCCCTGACCGCGCCGCACGAGACTGCCAGCCCCATGAAGGTCGCCATCTACCCTGGCTCGTTCGACCCGCTGACCAATGGCCACCTCTCCATCATCCAGCGCGGGCTGCAGACGTTCGACAGCCTGATCGTCGCCATCGCCAACAACCCGAAGAAGACGCCGCTCTTCTCGGTGGCGGAGCGCTACGAGCTCATCCGCGCCGCGTGTGGCGGGGACAAGCGCGTGGAGGTGGACCACTTCGACGGGCTCCTGGTGGAGTACGTCAAGAGCAAGCAGGTGAATGTCATCCTCCGCGGCCTGCGCGCGGTGTCCGACTTCGAGTACGAGTTCCAGCTGGCGAACATGAACCGGAAGCTCGCCCCCGAGGTGGACACGGTCTTCATGATGACGGGCGAGGACAACTTCTACATCTCGTCCCAGCTGGTCCGCGAGGTGGCCTCCTTCGGCGGGAACGTGAGCGCGCTGGTCCCTCCCGGGGTGCTGGCCAAGCTCAAGGAGAAGTTTCCGCAGAAGAAGTAGGTCGGCCGGGCAGACGCTTGCCGCGCCGCGCCAGCGCTGGTACCTAGTTCGGCGCCATGAACCTCTCGCGCCGCCTCGCCGCCATCAAGCCGTCGCCCACCCTCGCGCTCAACGCCAAGGCCAAGGCCCTGGCCGCCTCGGGCGCTGACGTCGTCGGCTTCGCCGCCGGCGAGCCGGACTTCGACACGCCCGAGTTCGTCAAGGACGCGGCCATCGCCGCGCTCAAGGCGGGGTTCACCAAGTACACCGCCACCGGTGGCATCCCGGAGCTCAAGGTCGCCATCGCGCAGAAGCTGAAGCAGGACAATCAGCTTGAGTACACGCCGGAGCAGATCCTCGTCTCCTGCGGCGCCAAGCACTCGCTCTACAACCTGTTCCAGGCGCTGCTGAACGAGGGTGATGAGGTGATCATCCTCGCCCCGTACTGGGTGAGCTACCCGGACATGGTGCGGCTGGCCGGCGGCGAGCCGGTGATTCTCCAGACGGACGCGGCGCGGAACTACGCGCCGACCGCGGAGCAGATCCGCAAGGCGCTCACGCCGAAGACGCGGGCGATCATCATTAATAGTCCCAGCAACCCGACGGGCGCGGTGCTCTCGCGCGAAGCGCTGGTGGAGATCGCCTCCGCGGTGAAGGACCACAGCTGTCTCATCGTCACCGACGACATCTACGAGAAGCTGCTCTATGTCCCTGGGCCGTTTCTGAATGTCGCGAACGTGGCCCCGGAGCTGGCGCCGCGGACGGTCGTCGTCAACGGGATGAGCAAGTCGTACTCGATGACCGGCTGGCGCCTGGGCTACGCGGCGGGGCCGAAGGAGCTCATCGCGGCGATGCAGATGATTCAGGACCAGTCGACCTCGAACGCCAACTCCATCACGCAGAAGGCCGGGTTGGCCGCGCTGCAGGGTCCGAAGGACGCGCTGACCGCGATGGTCGCTGAGTACAAGGCGCGCAGGGATCTCTTCGTGAACGGGCTGAACGCCATCAGCGGCGTGACGTGCCGGCTGCCGGAGGGCGCCTTCTACGTGTTCCCGAACATCCAGGGGCTGCTCGGCAAGACGTTCAAGGGCAAGGCTGTGACCGGGTCGGTTCAGATGTCGGAGATTCTGCTGGACGAGTTCCGGGTCGCCGCGGTGCCAGGCCTGCCGTTCGGCGCCGAGGGTTACCTGCGGATGAGCTTCGTCACCTCGCGCGCCACGATTGAGAAGGGGCTCGCGAGGCTGCGCGAGTTCGCGGCGTCCCTGAGTTAGGGCTCCCGTCGCGGGGAGGCACAAGAGAACCGCCCCGCATCATCGGGCGGTGGCCCCCGTTCGCGTCGAGCGTTGCGCCGTCAGGCGCATAGTCGAGACGTCGGCAGTGCTTCCGAAGCTTGGCTCATGGGCCGCTTCGGTCTGCTCGAAACAACCTGGCAAAGTGCCGTGCGTGGGTTTGCGCCACCTCTCGACTATGCGCCTGACGGCGCAACGCTCGAGGCGAGCGGGGGAGGCGCGTGAGTGAGACAGCTGTTCCTCGGACGAAATGGCCGGCCAGGGCCGGTTTCCCCCTCGAGGCGAGCGGGGGAGGCTCCCGACTGAGAAGAGCTGTTCCTCCGGCGAAATGGCCGGCCAGTGCCGGTTACCCGCTCGAGGCGAGCGGGGGAGGCGCCCGACTGAGAGGAGCTGTCCCTCCGACGAAATGGCCAGCTTCCGCATCCCTCTACCCCGCCGTCTGCAACCCGGCGGCGATCCCGTGAATCGTGGAGAACAGCGCCACCCGGAGCGCCTCCGCCTGCTCGTCAGTGGCGTCGCGCAGGCGCCGGAGCAGCTCCACCTGAAGGTGGGAGAGCACGTCCACGAACGGGTTGCGGCGCTTCACGGTGTTCGCGAGCGTGGGCCAGCGTGCGAGCAGCTGCGGCTGCTGAACGACCTCCAGCAGACGCGTTACGGTCAGCTGATGCTCTGCGCGGATGAGGTCGAAGAGCGGGCGTGCGGTCTCATCCGCCAGCTGCGCGTACTGCGCGGCGACGTCGATGTCAGCGCGGACCAGCGCCAGCTGCGCGTTGTCGATGAGCGCGCGGAAGAACGGCCAGCCGGCGTAGAGCTCCTGCACGCGCGGCAATCCCTCGGCGGAGATCATCGCCTGCAGCGCGGTGCCCAGGCCGTACCAACCCGGGACACCCTGGCGGCTCTGGTTCCAGCAGAAGACCCAGGGGATGGCGCGCAGGTCCTCCAGCTTCGGGGACGCGCTGCGGGACGCCGGCCTTGAGCCAATCCGCATCTGGGAGATCTCCCGGATGGGCGTGGCCTGGACCACGTAGCGCGCCAGCCGGTCCCCGTCGGACACCAGGCTCCGGTACGCCTTCAGCGCCGCGTCCACGCCGGCCTGCATCAGCGGCGCGCGGCGCTCGTGGCCGGCCTCGGGCTCGGCGCGGGGCACGGTGGCGAGCAGGACCGCGCTCACCATCTGCTCCAGGTCGCGGCGCGCCAGCGCGGGGCGGGCGTAGCGGCCGGCGATGGTCTCTCCCTGCTCGGTGAGGCGCAGCCGTCCGCGCAGCGCCTCGGGTGGCTGGGCGCGGATGGCGCGGTTGGACGGCCCGCCACCCCGGCCTACTGCGCCGCCGCGGCCGTGAAAGATGGTGAGCGTCACCTGCTCCTTCGCCGCCAGCGCGGCGAGCTCCCGCTGGGCCCGGAACAGCGCGAAGGAGCTGGGCACGTAGCCCACCTGCTTACCGCTGTCGGAGTAGCCGACCATCACCTCCAGCTCGCCACGCAGGGCGGAGCGCAACGGCGGCAGCGCCAGCATCTCCTCGCCGATGGCGCGCGCGCGCTCCAGGTCCTCCAGCTGTTCAAGCAGCGGGACGGGGCGCAGCTCGTTGTTCGACAGGCCCGCAACCCGAGACAGGAACATCACCTCCAGCAGGTCGCTGACGGAGCGGGTGAAGCTGACCACGTAGCGTTCGCAGGCGGAGGCGCCCATCTCGCGCCGCGCGCGGCCGACCACCTGCAGCGTGGCCAGGGCCTCTGCCGTTGCGGGGGAGAGGACGCTGGGGTCATACCCGCCGAGCTCCAGCCGGCCGACCAGGTTGGAGAGCAGCTTCACGCGCTCCGCCTCCGGAAGGGACAGGTAGTCCGGGCGCCCGCCGCGGGCGAGCAGCTCCGCGACGGCGGCCTCGTGGACCGAGGAGTGCTGCCGCAGGTCGAGGCTGGCGGTGTGAAAACCGAACACCTCGGCGCGGCGCCGCGCATCTCGCAGCCGGCCGTTGGCGAGCCGGGCGAGGCCGCGCTCCTGCAGCGACGCGGTGAGCAGCTGAAGGTCTGCGAGGTACGCGTTGACGTCCACGTAGCTGCTCTCGCCGCGGCCCAGCGACGCCTCCAGCTTGGCCTGGATGAACCAGAGCTTCTCGCGCCACGGTTCGTAGCCCTTGGCCCGGCGCGCGCGGGCGGCGATCTCCGGGAGCCGGTCGCGCTCGGCGTCGAGGGAAGACGCGAGCGCCGGGGGGATGGGCAAGCCGGCGGCGGCGATGGACAGCTCGATACCCAGGTGCGCGGCGTCCTTCAGGCAGCTCTTGATGGCCACCGTGCGCTGACGCTCCAGCGCGGCGCGGGTCACCTCCGCGGTCACGTACGGGTTCCCGTCGCGGTCGCCGCCAATCCAGGTCCCCCAGCGAAGGAAGGAGGGGACGTTGAACGGCTCGCCCGGGAACGCGGATTCCAGCGCGGACTCCAGCGAGCGCAGGACGACGGGGGTGCTGTCGAAGAGGGTGCGCTCGAAGACCTGGAGGCCGGCGCGGATCTCATCCAGCGGCGTGGGCCGGGCAGGGCGGACGTCCGGGGTGCAGGAGAGCGCGAGCACCTCCTCGCGCAGCTCCGAGAGCAGCTCGCGCCGCTCCTGTTCACCCGGGCGGGGGTCGTCCAGCTGCGAGAGCTTGGCGGAGATGGCGTCCAGGTGATCCAGCACCGTGCTGCGGCGTGCCTCCGTGGGGTGCGCGGTCAGCACCGGCATCACCAGCATCCGGCCGAGCAGCTCGCGCACGTCCGAAGGCGTCGCTCCCGCCTGGCGCAGCGCCTGGCACGCCTGGGCGATGGAGCCCTCCACCGGCGCGCCCGCGCGGTCGCGCGAACGGAGGACTTGAATCCGGTGCTGCTCCTCGGCGGAGTTCAGCAGGTGGAAGAGCTGGGTGAAGGTGTGGCCCACGAGCGCCGCGTCGTGGGGCGAGAGCGCTGAGAAGCGCTGGCTGAAGGCGGCCCGTCCGCCAGGCAGGTGCCCCTCACGCAGCGCCACGCCGGCGTCACGCAGCTGGCGAACGAGCGTCACCGCCTCCGGGCCGCTGCGCTCGCCGATGGCGTCGTCCAACATGGACATGAGCAGCCGGACGGACTGATGGAGAGGTTCGTCGGACTCGTGAGGCTGTTGGCTTCCGCCCGGGTTCATGGGTGCGACTTAGGGTGTTTGCCGCGCCGCGGCAACAGGCTCATGCGCCAGTCGCACTACGCGTGGGTTGGCTCGCTGTGCGGGTGTGAGCGGACCGCGCCCGCGAGGGCTTGGGCGCCGAACTGGACCCGGAAATGTTCCAGCTCCGTTTGCTGTCGCTCCGCCTGTTCCTGGAGGTGCCGGAAGTCGAACGGCTGGAGCCGCACGTCCGCGGGCGCCAGGCCCTCGAGCATCCGCCACAGGCAACGCTTGCCGTGGACGCCCAGGCAGAGCGCTTCAAGCCGGAGGAAGCGTTCGAACGGTTCGGCGTGGCGGTCCAACCGGCGAACTTTCAGATACAGCGCCTTCTCGTCGAGCCAGGCGGTGGCGACCTTGAAGCGGTTGACCGGAAGCTCAAGCGCGCCCATCACCGCGCGGAGCTGTTGCTGCTCCTCGCGCAGCTCTGACAGGAAGCGGCTTAGGACGGCTCGGAGCGCCGGAGGCGCGCCGCTCTCGAGCGCCTTGGCTGTCTCCGTGCCCGCGACGGAGCCGGCCACGTGATCATTGAGGTAGACCCTCAGGTTGCTGGTAGGCATGCGACAGAAGGTAGTCACGCCTCAGGGAGGCGCGTGGGTCGTCGGAGCCTCCGAGGGCGGGTCCGCCTCCTCGGCCTCCCGCGCCCGCTCATGCGGCGGCAGCACCGCGTCCAGGCACTCCAGCGGCGTGACTGGAGGTCCGTTCAGCACTTCCCCGGTGGCGCTGAAGCGGCCGCCGTGGCACGGGCAGTCCCAGCTGGTCTCCGCCGGGTTGAAGCGCACGTGGCAGGCGAGGTGCGTGCAGACCGGGCTCACGGCGTGGCAGGCGCCGGCAGCGTCCCGGTACACGGCGACCTTCTTGTGCCCAAGCGTGAGGATCTTCCCCTCGCCTCTGGCTACCGCATCCGTCGCGTGACCGGCGGAGGGCTTGAGGCGGTCCTTCAGGAAGTTCGCCGGGAAGTCGACGTTCTCGCTCACGAACGTCGCCGCTGAGGCCACCGGCTTGATTCGGGTGGCGGTGAAGAGCGCTGCCCAGGGATTGCTCGCGCCGAGGATGAGATCCGAGACGATCCGCGCCGCGAGCGTCCCGAACGTCATCCCGTTCCCGGAGTAGCCGGTGGCCACGTAGACGTGCGCACTGGCGGAGTTGAGCCCGATGAAAGGCAGCCCGTCCGTCGGTTCAATGACCTGGCCGGACCAACGGTGGCTGACGCTCTCCAGCCCGAACTTCTCCCGCGCGAACGCCTCCAGGCGGTCATGGGCCGCGGAGGTGTTCGGCTCCGCGCCGACCTTGTGGTCCTCGCCGCCGACGATGAGCTGGCCCTGGTGCGTGCGGGTGTAGTGATACGGATCCTGGAGATCCCAGTAGAGGCCCGGCGGCGGCAGGCGCGCCGCGGCGCCACTCAGCGCGTAGGTGCGGTAGGGGAAGCTCTTGGTGTGGAAGAAGAGCCGGTTGTTGACCGGCACGTTCGCGCAGACGAACACCGCGCGGGCCCGGACGGTGTGGCCCTGCGCAGTGCTCACCGTGCACGGGTCTCCGTCGTCGACCGCTTGGACCGGTGTCTGTTCGAAGAGCAAAGCGCCGCTCCGGGCAGCGGCGTCGGCGACGGCGGCGAGGTACTCGAGCGGGTGAAGCTGCGCCTGCCGGGCGACGTGGAGCGCGAGCGTGACCGGGAAGGGCAGGGGGACCTCGGTCGTGCTGTTGACGCTCAGCCCCGCGCGCTGTGCGGGCTCCAGCTCCTGGCGAAGCGCGTCCGCCCCGCGCTCGTCCTCCGCGTAGAGGAACGCGGGCACGCGGGCGAAGCCACAGTCGATGCGCAGCTCCCGGACGCGGGCTTCCATGTCGTCAATGGCGGCGCGGGAGGACTCCGCCGCGAGGCGGCTCCCTTCGCGCCCAAACTTGCTCTCCAGCTGGTGATAGCGCGAGTCGAGGACCTCGGTCAGATGGGCAGTGGTATTGCCCGTCTCTCCTCCGCCCACCTCCCTCATCTCCAGAAGCGCGACCCGTTTCCCCGCCTGAGTTAGCCGAAGCGCAGCGGTCAACCCGGTGATCCCGCCGCCGACGATGGCCACATCCACCTCGAGATCCTCCGCGAGGGTCGGCCAGCGGCGGCCGACGGTCGAGGCATGCCACAACGTCTCTGTTGAATGCGCCATTTGAGGCAAGTTGGATCCGGGAGACTAAGGAGGCAACCGGGCAAGAAATGGGGACAGGCTACTTTTTCCGCGCCCCTGCCCTCCGAAGGGAGCTGCGCTCACAGGAAAAGTTGCCTGTCCCCATCTCTCCGGAGGACCCCGTTTTGTCGGCCGTTGAGCAGGTCGCCTACGCTCGGGCGATGCGACTTCTTCTCTGCCTGTCATTGCTGCTCGCCGCGGGCTGCCGCGACCTCGTGCTCCTGTCTGGCCAGTCCGAGGGCGACGCGAACGCCCTGTTGCTGCGGCTGGAGGCGCACGCCATCCGGGGTTCGAAAGAGATCGAGGGTGAGCGCTACGAGGTGCGGGTGCGCTCGGAGGACTTCAGTCAGGCGCTCAGGATTGCTCAGGCTGAGGGGTTTCCGCGGCAGCGACGGCCCGCCAAGGACGAGAGCGGCGCGCTCTCGCTTCCGAGCGTTCTGCGGGAGCGCGCGGAGCTGGCCCGGGCTCAGGCGGATCAGATCGAAGAGGCGTTGCTGTCGGTAGATGGCGTGGTTGAGGCGCGCGCCATCGTCGCCATCGGCGGGGCGGAGCGGGCGGAGCTGGACGAGATGCCCGTGCCGACGACGGCGTCGGTGCTCGTGCGCTTCCGCCGTTCAGACTCCGTCTTGGGCGCTGAGGCGATTCAGCGGTTCGCCGCGGGCGCGGTTCATGGGCTCAAGTCGGAGCAGGTGCAGGTGATGCTGGTGGAGGCTGCTTCCTTGCCGCCCGCCACGGCGGCGGTGCGCAGCGTGGTTGGCGTTCGGGTCTTGGAGAGCAGCGTCTGGGCGTTGCGCGGGATTCTCGGCGGCGCGGCGCTTGCCGTGGTCGGGCTTGCACTTGCTTGCGCGCGGCTGTTGATGCGGGTGCGTCGGCTCACCGCATAGGCACGGAAAAATGGGGACAGGCAACTTCCTGCGGACGTGATCTGCCCTTCGCAGGGCAAGGGCGCGGAAAAGGTGACTGTTCCCATTTTTGTCAGCGCAACTCGGTATGGGCCTTTGCGGCGAGGTAGCGACCGAGGTGGATGAGCGTTCGGTCGGCATTGATGTCGCCGGCGATGTGGAGGTCCTTCTGTCCGTCGCCTCCCTTCGCCACCAGGGCGTAGCGGTCGTCCCCGTCGCTGTCGGTGTCGTGCTCCAGTACCAGCGCGGGGGACTGCACGGTGCGTTCGAACCGCCAGTGGAGCAGGTGGCGGGTGCGGCGGATCATCCCGTCGCGTGCGGTGAGGGTCACCCGGCCGAAGCGCGCGAAGAAGGCGAGGAGCAGGAACGGGGAGGCGATGACTGCGACGACGACGGCGGCGTTCTGGGTGCTCGGAGAGACCTCCGCGCGCTTGCTCTCCTCGAGCACGACCCACGCGGCGAGGGCGAGGAGTGTGGCGCCTATGGCGAAGAGAATGCGCGCATGGCGGCGCCGGGCGGCCGGGCCGAGCTCCAGCGTGACGCCGCCTCCCGGGTCGGGTTCCACCACGTAGCCCTCCGGCGGCGCGGCCTCGTCCTTCGCGACGCGTCTGCGGTTGGCTTCGGGCGTGTCGATTCCCAGTACGCGCCGCATCTCGTCCCGCAGGTCGCGCAGCGCCTTGATCGACGCCAGCTGGGTGAGGATCCGCTCCTTCTCTCCTTCGACATCTGCCACCAGGGCGTTCCGGGCGGTGCGGAGATCGAGGACACGGCTCCGTGTGAGTTGAACCGTCTGCACTCGGAAGGCGACGCGTTGCTCGCAGGCGATGCCGTCGGGCCCGAAGGAGATCCGGTCCTCGGAGGCGAACAGGCGCACCAGGTCTCGCAGCGCCGACACGCCACCGAACGTCCAGAGGGCGGTGAAGAGCCCGAGGGGGACCAGCAGGCCCACGATGACGACGACGCCGCCCGGACCCATCTTGGCCGGCGGGACGAGGCTGCTCAGCGCGTTGGGGGCGATGAGCGCGCGCAGGAGGTACAGGATGAAGGCGAGGCAGCCCGTTTCGAACACGGCCCACCCGGAGATCCAGACCAGCAGGAACGCCGCGGGGATCAGGCGCAGCCAGCCATGAGGGCGCAGCACGACGTCGGTGGTCTCTCCCCGGACTTCGCGCGTGTACTCGAGGGGGCGCCCCATGTTCGAGAGGGATCCTCGCCGACGCGCGCCCGTTCAGGGAGGGTGCGCGCGTGGAGTCACATGGGCTCAGTCGTGGTAGCCGGCCACACGCCAGCCGCCTGCCCCGGGACGGAGCAGGGCGACCGCTGCATGGCCGGACAGGTTCGCGACGGCGATCCACGTTCCTGGCGTCTTCCACGGGAAGTTCACGAGCCGCGCGGGCGGCTTGCCGTACTTCTTCTCCATGTCCGCCGGGGTGAGCATTTCGATGCCGTAGAGCGTGACAAGGTCCGTCCGCTTGTCGCGGAGATCCTTGAGCAGCTCCTGTACGAGGTCATCGCTCGAGGCCAGCCGCTTCTCGTCAAGCTGAAACGGGAAGGTGGAGACGGCCGCGGCGGCACGCGCGTCCGCGGCCGCGAGCCCGGCGAAGAAGGTGCGCGCCGTGGCGAGCGCGGCCTGCGCTTCCGGCGGCAGGTTCGAAGGGACCTGCGGCGGCGCGACCGCTATCGGAGGTGCGCCTGCGTCCGGAACGGGCCGCGGCTTGGGCGCGCCCGCATCCAGTACCGGTTCCTTCCGGCCCGCGTCCTCGGCGAGCTTCGGCGCTTCCGTCCCGGCGTCCGGCCGGCGACGCCGCTTCGGCGGACCTGCGTCCGGCACGGCCGAAGGCGCGGCCGGAGGTTCCGCGACCACCTCCGGCGCGGCGGGTTTCTCCTCGGCCGGCGGTGGCTCCTCCGCTGACTGCGCGGAGGCGCTGGCGGCCCAGACACTGAGCGTGGCGAGGAGGAGCGTTCGTCGCATCAGGCGTGCGGCATGCTAGCCGGCTTCGCGAGGAAGGGGCGCCCTACTTGCGCCGGTCCAGTCGCGGTGAGGGCTGGTTGGCGAGGAAGGGATTCGAGGGCTTGTTGGCCCGGAACCGCGGGGGCGCCGATGGATCCGCCGGTGTCTCCGGAGTCGGTGTGGGCTTGGCCTCCACCGGCTTGGCGGCAGCGGGCTTTGCTTCGACAGGCTTGGTCTCTGCGGGCTTGGCCTTCTTGGGCTCGGCCGCAGCCTTGGGGGGCGGGGCGGCCTGTTTGGCCTCGGCCTTCTTGTCCGGGGCTTTCTTGGCCTCAGGCTTCTTCGCTTCCGACTTCGTGGGCTTCTTCTCTTGCTTGGCCATGGGCGGAGGATACGCCTAACCGTCGTTCCTCGCTTCTGGTATGTCGGCCGCCCGATGCCAAAGCGTACGGATATCCGCAAAGTCCTGGTCATCGGCTCCGGTCCCATCGTCATCGGTCAAGCGTGCGAGTTCGACTACTCGGGCACGCAGGCCATCAAGGCGCTGCGGGAAGAGGGCGTCGAAGTGGTGCTGCTGAACAGCAACCCGGCCACCGTGATGACGGATCCGGAGTTCGCCCACCGCACCTACGTTGAACCCATCACGCCGGAGTCCGCCGAGCGGATCATCGCCGCCGAGCGCCCCGACTCACTGCTCCCCACGATGGGCGGGCAGACCGCGCTGAACCTGGCGAAGGCCTTGGCGGAGAGCGGCGTGCTGGAGCGGTACGGCGTGCGGCTCATCGGCGCGTCGCTGGAGGCCATCAATAAGGCCGAGGACCGCCAGCTCTTCAAGGCGGCCATGCAGAAGATTGGCGTGGCGCTGCCGAAGAGCGGCTATGCGCGGACGGTGGAGGAGGCGCAGGGCATCGTCGAGGAGATTGGCTTCCCCGCCATCCTTCGGCCCAGCTTCACCCTCGGCGGCACGGGTGGGGGCATTGCCTACAACCGTGAAGAGTTCGAAACGCTGGTGCGCGCCGGGCTCAAGGCCAGCCCGACGTCTACCGTCCTCGTCGAGGAGTCGGTGCTCGGGTGGAAGGAGTTCGAGCTCGAAGTTGTCCGCGACTGCGTGGACAACGTCATCATCGTCTGTTCGATCGAAAACTTCGACGCGATGGGCGTGCACACGGGGGACTCCATCACCGTGGCGCCGGCGCAGACGCTGACCGACAAGGAGTACCAGCGGATGCGGCAGGCGTCGCTGGCGATCATCCGGGAAATCGGCGTCGACACCGGCGGCTCCAACATCCAGTTCGGCATCCACCCGAAGGACGGCCGGATGGTCGTCATCGAGATGAACCCGCGCGTCTCGCGCTCCTCGGCGCTGGCGTCGAAGGCCACCGGGTACCCCATCGCCAAGGTCGCCGCGAAGTTGGCGCTCGGGTACACGCTGGATGAGCTCCGGAACGACATCACCCGGGAGACGCCCGCCTCGTTCGAGCCCACGCTCGACTACGTGGTGGTGAAGATCCCGCGCTTCAACTTCGAAAAGTTCCCCAGCGCGGCGCGCACGCTCACGACGTCCATGCGGTCGGTGGGCGAAGTGATGGCCATCGGCCGGAACTTCAAGGAGGCGTACCAGAAGGCCCTGCGCTCCATGGAGGCGACGCGGCTGGCGCTGGAGGCGCCGGATCTGCCGACGGATCTGCTGGAGCGGCGCGCGCTCATTGAAGAGGGCCTGCGGATCCCCACGCCGGACCGGCCGTGGTTCGTGGCGGAGGCGTTCCGCCATGGCTTCACGCCGGAGCGCGTCTTCGAGCTCTCCGCGATCGACCCCTGGTTCCTGCGTCACATCCAGGAGCTGGTGCAGGAGGCCCGCGGCATCGCCGAGTTCGGCCGGCTGGACCGACTCCCGGACGCCATCCTGCGCCGGGCGAAGGGGCACGGGTTCTCTGACCGGTACCTCTCGCAGCTGCTCGGGTTGAACGAGGCCGACGTCCGCCAGCACCGCGCGGCCCGCGGCGTGCGCCCGGTTTACAAGCGCGTGGACACCTGCGCGGCGGAGTTCGAGGCGTACACGCCGTACCTGTATTCGAGCTACGACTCCGAGGACGAGGCGCCCCCCACGTCGAGGAAGAAGGTCCTCATCCTCGGCAGCGGGCCCATCCGGATTGGTCAGGGCATCGAGTTCGACTACTGCTGCGTGCACGCGTCGTTCGCGCTCCGCGAGGCGGGGTACGAGACGGTGATGGTCAACTGCAATCCGGAGACGGTGTCGACGGACTACGACACGTCGGACCGGCTCTACTTCGAACCGCTGACGCTGGAGGACGTGCTCGAGGTCGCCGCGCGGGAGAAGCCCGAGGGCGCCATCGTCCAGTTCGGCGGCCAGACGCCACTGCGGATCTCGGTGGCGCTGGAGAAGGCCGGGCTGCCCATCCTCGGCACCACGCCGGAGGCGATTGACCGCGCGGAGGACCGCGAGCGGTTCTCGCAGCTCATCGAGAAGCTCGGGCTGCGTCAGCCGGAGAACGGCATCGCCCGGTCACCTGAAGAGGCCATCCGGATCGCGGAGCGCATTGGCTACCCGGTGATGGTGCGTCCGTCGTACGTGCTCGGCGGCCGGGCGATGGAGGTGGTCTACGACACGCCCAGCCTGAACCGGTACATGCAGGAGGCGGTGAAGGCTTCGCCTGAGCACCCGGTGTTGATCGACCGGTTCCTCAAGGACGCCATCGAGGTCGACGTGGACCTGGTGGCAGACCGGACGGGCAGGGTCCTCGTCGGCGGGGTGCTGGAGCACATCCAGGAGGCGGGGATTCACTCAGGAGACGCGGCCTGCACGTTGCCACCGCACTCGCTCCTGCCGGACCTGGTGGAGCGGATGAAGGACCAGGCCACGGAGCTCGCGCGAGAGCTGGGCGTGGTGGGCCTGATGAACGTGCAGTTCGCGATTCAGGGGAAGGTCATCTACGTGTTGGAGGTGAACCCCCGTGCGTCGCGCACCGTGCCGTTCGTGTCCAAGGCGACGGGAGTGCCGCTGGCGAAGATCGCCGCGCTCTGCATGGTGGGCAAGACGCTGGAGGAGCTCGGCCGGACGCAGATGCCGGAGTACTCCCACGTCGCGGTGAAGGAGTCGGTGTTCCCCTTCGCGCGCTTCCCGGGAGTGGACGTCATCCTCGGGCCGGAGATGAAGTCGACAGGCGAGGTGATGGGTCTGGCGCAGGAATTCCCCGCGGCCTTCGCCAAGGCCGAGTCCGCCGCCGGCGTGCGGCTGCCCACGTCCGGCAAGGTCTTCATCTCCGTGAAGGATGACGACAAGCCGGCGGTGGTGGATCTCAGCAAGCGCTTGCGCACCCTGGGCTTCGAGCTGGTGACGACCTCCGGGACGCATCGCTACCTGACGGGGAAGGGCGTCCCTACCGAATCCGTGCGGAAGGTCACCGAGGGCCGCCCGCACATCGTCGACAAGATCCTCGATGGCGATATCGTCCTTGTTATCAATACAACCGTCGGCCGGAAGGAGATTGAGGACAGCTTCTCCATTCGTCGCGAGTCATTGATGCATGGGATTCCGTATTACACGACCGTGGAGGCCGCCCGGATGGCGGTGGCCGCGCTGGAGTCGCTCGCCCGCGGGCCGCTCGAGGTGCGCACGCTGCAGGACTATCTGCGCCGCTAGGGAGTAGCAGGATTCGGTGGCGTCGTGGCGGTCTTGACGTGCTTCAGGACATCCGCGCGCGTGACGATGCCTCCCGCGCGGGCGCGAGGAGCAGTTGTCGCGGTCGCGCGCCCGAATGTTTTGCGAGGGGACTTTGCATGTTTTCGGCGGGAACCTGCGCAGCCGTGCGGTGTCTGCTGGGAGAACCAGCGGCAGGAGCGTGCGATGGCAGGCGGAATGGATCTCGGGCAGAGCGGCGGGCGCGGCAGAAAACCGCTCGACACGGCCATCAACCTGGTCCCTTTCATCGACCTGATGGCGGTCACCATCAGCTTTCTGATCATGACGGCAGTTTGGTCGCAGGTCGGGCGCCTTCAGGTCGGCAGCGCCGGACAGGCGGAGGCGGCGCCGCAGGAGCCGGCACCCGCTTTGACCCTCGTCGTGACGCCGCGGGAGTTGAGCCTGCTTGGCGATGGGGCTCCGGTGGAGCGGTACTCCCTGGCCCGAGACGAACGCGGCCGCTGGCAGCTCTCGAAGTTGCAGGAGCAGCTCAAGGGCATGCGCTCCCGCTTCGCCACGCTGTCGAACATTTCGTTCCGCGTCGAGGACGCCGTCCGCTACGAGGACCTCATCCGCCTGGTGGATGGCTGTGTCGAAGTCGGCCTGGAGAACGTGTCCATCGAGAGCAGCACGGGCTGACTCACATCTTCATGTGATGCCCAGTCGCGGAGGGCCCCGCCTGAGCGCCTGGTCGTTGAAGTCCGGCGGAAAGTTGGGCAGCTTCCGCTCGGAGGGTCAACGGACCGATGAAGAAGAACCCGCGCATCGACGAGCTCGAAGGGCTCATCCGGAAGCACAAGGACGCGTACTACAACGGCACGCCGGTCATCTCAGACGCGGCGTACGACGCGCTCGAGGACGAGCTGCGGGAGCTGGATCCGGAGAACGCGCTGCTGGCGTCGGTGGGCGCGCCGCTGAAGGACGCGCCGGTCAAGGAGTGGGAGAAGGCGCGGCACGCCATCCCCATGGGGTCGCTCAACAAGGCGGTGGGCGAGGAGGAGTTTCGCAAGTGGGCCGCCCGCTGCGATGAGCTGGGGGCGAAGGACAAGCTGCCTCCCATCTCCGCGGCGCTCTTCGTCACGGAGAAGCTGGATGGGTTGTCGCTGGCGGTGACGTATGAGAAGGGCGAGCTGAAGGACGCCATCACCCGCGGCGATGGTGAGGTGGGCGAGCGCATCACCGCCAACGCCCGGCGGATGAAGGGCATCCCGGGCACGTTGTCGTCGCCCGCGTCGCTCACCGTCCGCGGGGAGATTGTCTTCCTGCTCTCCGACTTCCGGAAGGCGTTCCCCGGCGCGACGAACCCCCGGAACCAGGCCGCCGGGACGAGCAAGCGCTTCGACGGGCAGGGCACCGAGCAGCTGTCGGTCTACTTCTACGACCTCGACGGCGAGGAGCACCCCACTGAGGTGGCGAAGTTCGAGCGGCTGGATGCGCTGGGGTTCCTCACGCCCAACTACGAGCAGACGGACCTGGAAGGCGCCGTCGCGCTCCACGAGCGGTACGCCAAGCAGAAGCGGGCGAAGCTGGACTACGAGATTGACGGGCTGGTGGTGCGCGCGAATGACGTGCACTCGCAGCACATGCTGGGTGAGAAGGGAAACCGGCCGCGCGCGGCGGTGGCGTTCAAGTTCGCGTCCCAGGCGAAGATCTCCAAGGTCGTGAACATCTTCTGGGAGACCGGCCCGTCGGGGCGCGTGTCTCCCGTCGCGGTGGTGGAGCCGGTGGAGCTGGCCGGCGCCACGGTGCAGCGCGCGTCGCTGCACAACGCAAGCAACGTGGCCCACCTGGGCATCGGCGTGGGGGACGAGGTGCTCGTCTCCCGGCGCAATGACGTCATTCCGTACGTGGAAGAGGTGGTCGCCAAGAATGGGCCGGCCGCGGTCCCGCCCACGCACTGCGCGACCTGTGAGGCGCCGCTCGAGAAGGTGGGCGAGTACCTCTGCTGTCGGAACCGGCAGTGCCGCGCGGTGATGGAGGGGCGGATCCAGAACTGGGTGGACGCCCAGGGGATCCTCGAGTGGGGCGAGAAGCTCATCGCCCAGCTGGTGGAGGCGAAGCTGGTGAAGGAGCCGGCGGATCTCTACCGGCTCACGGTGGAGCAGATCGCGAACCTCGAGCGCCGGGGCGAGCTCATTGCTCAGAAGGTGCTGGAGAACCTGAAGGCCCAGCTGCCGCTCTCGCTCACCAAGTTCCTCGCGGCGCTCGGCGTCGAGAACTTCGGGCTGCAGACGGCGAAGGCGATCATCAGCGGCGGGTTCGACTCGCTGGAGAAGGTGCAGGCGGCCACGCTTGAGGAGCTCTCCGCGCTCCCGGGCGTGGGGCCGGCCAAGGCGAAGGCGGTGGTGGAGGGGCTCCTGGAGCGCAAGGAGGAGATCGCCCGGCTCCTGGCCGTTGGCGTGGTCCCGGTGAACAAGGCGGCTGCGGGGCCGCTCGCTGGGAAGACGTTCTGCTTCACCGGTTTACTCTCGCGCCCACGCAAGGAGCTCGAGCAGATGGTGGAGTCCCGGGGCGGCACGTTGCTCTCCGGGGTGACGAAGGATCTTCAGTACCTGGTGATGGCGGATCCCGAGTCCGGCTCCAGTAAGGCCCAGAAGGCGAAGAAGTACGGCACGCAGTGCATCGACGAAGCGCAGTTCCTGGCCCTCGTCGAGGGCGCCGGCGCGGTGGGGAACGTCGCGGAGGCCTAGGCGCGGAGTTGCGACGTCGGCGCTCTGCGACGCTGGGATGGGCGCGGGAGCGTCCGGCGGTGGGTGACGGCTGTTGTTGGATGGCTCGGGCTCAGCACTCGCGGACGGACGCGGCATATCCCTGGGGAGACGGGGGACGGCGTGTTGCACGCACTGCCTCGCTGGAGCTGGCCCGGCCTCGCACCGCGGTGGAGTCGGCGGTCGCCCGCGGGCGCATCAGCCAGATCGGCCTCCCTGCACGACTTTGTCGACAAACGGTTGCATCTGAGCCGCACAACCGGGCGCTGCGAACATCTCGGCGCCACCTCCACCACGGTCCGAGGTCGGGCCAGCTCCGATGAAGCAGTGCGCACGCCAAGCCGACCCCCGTCTCCCCACCTGCCCACTGCACTGCAGTTCGTCCGGCCTGCTCGCTCAGAACGCCTCAGGCGTGTGGACTCACGTGTTTCGCGGCGGTGGCGGCACTCGCCCTCTGGCGCGATCCTTGAGAGCCCCTCAGTAGGGCCCCGCAGCATCGCGGGGGGTTGCCCCCGTTCGCGTCGAGCGTTGCGCCGTCAGGCGCGGTCGATGTCGGCAGTGCTCCCGAAGCTTGGCTCATGGGCCGCTCCGCTCTGCTCGAAAACAAACCGGCAAAGTGCCGTGCGTGGGTTTGCGCCACCTCTCGACTATGCGCCTGACGGCGCTACGCTCGAGGCGATCGGGGAGGCGCCGGACTGAGAAGAGCTGTTCCTCCGACGAAATGGCCGGCCAGGGCCGGTCTCCTCCTCGAGGCGAGCGGGGGAGGTGCGCGAATCAGAATCGGGAGCGAGGCGTGCGTGGGCATGCGCCACCTCGCGAGGCGCGGGCGGTTATTTCCGCAGCCGGAAGACCTTGTCCTTGTCCGCGGGGCAGGTGCCGCGGCCATCGCAGTTGCTCGTGGTGACGTAGACGAAGCCGTCCGGCCCGACGACGACGTCGCGGAGGCGGCCGAGGCCGGATGGGGGATCTCCGATGAAGTACGTCTCATGCGAGGCCACACGCGTGGGTTGCTCCGCGTCGAAGACGAAGCGGTGAAGATGCTTCGCCCCGAGCGAGCCGACGAGCAAGCTTCCCTTCCACTCCGGGATCGCATCGCCCCGGTACATCGCGGCGCCGCCGGGTGGAAGCGCGGTCTCGAAGGTCATCAGCGGAGAGACCATCCCCTCGCCGGACTCGCAGGCGTAGAGCTTCGGCCAGCCGAGGTTGTCTCCCGCCTTCGCGATGCTGACCTCGTCATGCCCCCGGCGGAGCGTGTCGCCTGACGGCCCGTGGTCCGAAATGGCCAGGGTGCGGTCGTTGACCCAATCAAAGCCCTGCGTGTTGCGGATACCGAGGAGGAAGAGCGGGTTCCCCGCGCGCGGGTTGTCTGCGGGGACGGCGCCGTCCAGCGTGAGCCGCAGCAGCTTCCCCGCGGTGGTGTCCGGGCTCTGGGAGCGGTCGGGATCTCTCGCGTCGCCGGTGCCGATGTAGAGCATCCGGTCCGGGCCGATGCGCAGCCGCCCACCGTCGTGAAAGTCGCCCGCGGGGATGTCCGTGAGGATGTCCTTCTCCTTCGTGGCCGACCTTGAATCTTCAGAGAGCTTCCAGCGCTCCACGCGGTTCTGCCGCGCGCCGCCCACCTCGGCGGTGAAGTAGATGAAGAACAGCCGGTTCGACGCGAAGTCCGGGTGCGCCGCGATGCCGAGCAACCCGGCCTCGCCGACAGCAACATTCGGAATGCTCGCCACCGGCGCCGCCTGAAGCTGACCGCCTTCAATGAGGCGGATGCGCCCCGGCCGTTCCGTGACCAGCAGTGATCCACCGGGGAGGAACGCGAGGCCCCACGGGCACCTCCAGGCCGCTCGCGACCTCCTCCGCGCGCACGGCCACAGTTCCTGCCGGGCCCCACTTCTCCGTGACGAGCTGACAGTTCGCGGCCGGCGGCTTCGAGGAGCGGCAGCCCGCGAGCACCAGCGCGGCGAGGATGAGCAGTCTCATGGAGCCCCAACCTTACTTCCCGGGCAGCATGGCGCCAGCGGCTGCCCACCGCCCGACTGTCAGCTACCGGGCGAAGGCCACGGCTTCATCCCGGCCACCTCGGCCGCGGTGTCGAAGATCGGCTGCAGGTGCGCACGCTCCCGGCGCACCGCGTTCTCCACCGCGCGCTCCAACCGCGGGTCGAAAATCCGGTGCGCGCTGTGGATGGCGGTGGGTTCGAAGCCGCGGGGAATCTTGTGCTCGCCGCCCGCGCCGGGCTCGAAGGCTTCACGGCCCAGCCGGATGCAGTCATCCACCGAGTGGTAGAGGCACACGTTGAAGTGCAGGAACGGATGGTCCTCGAAGCAGCCCCAGTAACGTCTGTAGAGCCGCTTCGACGTGGCGAGGTTGAACGCGCCGGCGATCACCTTTCCCTCGCGGACCGCCTCCACCATCTCCACGTGCTCGCTCAGCGTGCGGAACACGCGCTCGAAGAAGCCGCGGTTGAGCTGCACCCGGCCCCACGCGTTCTTGTCGCAGGTGGACTCGTAGAGCCGGAAGGCAAGGACGGCGTGCGCTTCCGTAAGCTCGGCGCCTCGCACCGTGCGCAGCGTGATGCCCTGCTCGGCGGCCGCGGCGCGCTCGCGGCGCAGCTGGTGGCGGCGCTTGGAGGAGAACCGGGAGAGGTAGTCGTCGTAGGTCCGGTAGCCGGGGTTCTTCCAGTGGTATTGCATCCCCGTGCGGCGCGCGAGGCCCTGCGCCTCCAGCGCGTGCGCCTCCTCCTCCGGCGGGAAGATGACGTGCACGGAGGAGCAGCCGGTCTCCTCGGCGGAGGCCACCGCGCCCTCGAGCAGCGCCTCGCGGACCTGCGTCAACTGCGCGGCGTCCGCGGCGAGGAAGCGCGGCGCGGTGAGCGGGGAGAGTGGCACGCCGATCAGCAGCTTCGGGTAGTACTCGATGCCCAGCTGTTGCGCGGCCTGGGCCCAGGCGAAGTCGTAGACGTACTCGCCCATGCTGTGGAACTTCCGGTACGCCGGGGCGGCGCCGACGAGCGTGCTCCCGTCCCAGAGCGAGAGGTGGTGCGGCGCCCAGCCGGTGCTCTCGGTGGCGCTCTTCGAGTCCTCCAGCGCGTGGAGCCACTCCCAGCGCATGACGGGCACCGCCTGCGCGCCGGCCAGCGCGTTCCAGGTCTCCCGGGGGACCTCCGAGATGCTCTCGAGGACTCTGAACCGCCAGTTCGCCGCCATCGCCGGGCTGGAGATAGCAGCCGGCGCTCCGCGGCACCACGTTCACTCAGCCGCTGTGGGCGCCCAGCTTGTGCGAGCCCGTCCGGCTGCCGAGCTTGTGGTGCAGCGTCTCCGTGAGCAGGAACCAGAACTGGACGTCGCCGAAGGAGAGGATGTCGCCGTCCCGGAGCATGGTCTCGCGCCGGACGAGGATGCAGTCGTTCAGGTAGGTCCCGTTGGTCGACCCGAGGTCGTTCACGGTGCAGCGGTTCTGCTCATCGTCCCAGCGCAGGACGGCGTGGCGCTTGGAGACGGAGGGTTGGTCGATGACCAGCTCGCAGTCGGGCAGCCGGCCGACGGTGAGCTCGTCCAGGCCTGTGAGCGGGGGGAGGGTGGCGACGGAGAGATCTTCAAACTCGAAGAGCAGGCCCAACATGCCCTGGGAGATGTCCTCGCGGTTGGCCATCGCCGTGGCCGCGGGCATCTCGTAGTTCTTCCCGTCCGGCTTGAGCGGGCGCTGGATGAGGGCGAAGGGCCCCAGCTGCTTCCGGAACTTGTCCAGCGAGAGGGAGGCTGCGAGAGACCGCATTTCCTTCACGGAGAGCACGGCGCGGAAGCGTAGTGCCGAAGGGCCGGGGGGCTCCAGCAGACGTGGCGCGGGATTGACCACATGCCCGACTTTCCTCTAGCGTTTCGCGCCTTTCGCGGCGGGGGAACTCCATGGGGCATCCGATTACTGCGGCTGGACTGCGCAAACTCAAGGAAGAGCTCAAGCACCTGCAGTCTGTCGAGCGCGGCAAGATCAGCCGCGAGATCGAAGAGGCGCGGGCGCACGGTGATCTTAAGGAGAACGCCGAGTACCACGCGGCCAAGGAGAAGCAGGGCCACATCGAGGGCCGGATCATGGACCTCAATGGGTGGATCGCTCAGGCCGAGGTCATCGAGGTCAGCAAGCTCAAGGGCGACGCCGTGGTCTTCGGCGCCACCGTCGTGCTGGTGGACCAGGAGAACGAGAAGGAGGTCAGCTACCGGATCGTTGGCGAGATGGAGGCCGACATCAAGAAGCGGTGGCTCTCCATCACCTCGCCCGTGGCCCGCGCGCTGATCGGCAAGAAAGTCGGCGACATTGCCACCGTGCAGAGCCCCGGAGGGGCCCGCGAGTTCGAGATCACCGCGGTGAAGTTCATCGAAGCGGCGGATTGAACGCGGAGCGCTGAGGCCACACAGGTCATCAGGTTCCGCCGCTGCCCCCGTTCGCGTCGAGCGTTGCGCCGTCAGGCGCATAGTCGAGACGTCGGCAGTGCTTCCGGAGCTTGGCTCATGGGCCGCTTCGGTCTGCTCGAAACAAACCGGCAATGTGCCGTGCGTGGGTTTGCGCCACCTCTAACAACGGAGAACCGGGATGGATCGTCTTGGCTCGCGGCTACCAGGAACTCCTCGCCGCTGAGCGAGCATGGCGGGCGCTTTCGCGGCTGAAACGATGTCCGGAATCTTGAGCGTCGGCAGTGCTCCAGAGGCTTGGCTCATGGGCCGCTTCGCTCTGCTCGAAACACACCGGCAATGTGCCGTGCGTGGGTTTGCGCCACCTCTCGACTATGCGCCTGACGGCGCAACGCTCGAGGCGAGCGGGGGGAGGCACCTGACTGAGAACAGCTGTTCCTCCGGCGAAATGGCCGGCCAGGGCCGGTTTCCCCCCTCGAGGCGAGCGGGGTAGGCGCCTGACTGAGAACAGCTGTTCCTCCGACGAAATGGCCGGCCAGGGCCGGCTTCCCCCTCGAGACGGCGACGCTCTCGGAGAAACGCAGAAAGGGCAGAGCGGGGTCAGGGGGCGCGGCTACGATGGCCCACCGTGTCCTCCTCTGCGCACCCCCTCGCCGCGCTGCTCGGCCCGCTCCGCTACGCATGTGAGCGGGACTTCGCGCGGCTGGGCACGGTGAAGGACCTGCGTACGCCCATCCAAGGGGCGCTGGAGGGGGCCGTCCGCGCGGGCGTCATCCCAGCGGTGGTCGAGCGGCTCCGCCAGTCGCTCCCGGTCGTGGACTCGCAGCGGTCGGAGCTCCGCCGCGAGGCGTTGCGCCAGGTCATCTCTGCGCTCCGCGACGGTGGCGTGGATCTTCCGCGGGAGCTGGCTTCGCTGTGTGAGGTCGCGCCGGCCACGGTTGCGCGCTCCGTTACGAGCGCACCGCGAGCAGAGGCGCCGGGAGCGGTCGGGCGTGAGAGGGGATCGCAGCCGGCCGTTGATGCCGGCGACGCCCCTACGCGGCCCGTTTCCGCGCCTCAGGCCAGCCTCCCCGGGCTCTTCGACGCCACTTCGCGCGCTCCTACAGCGGCGAAACCGGCGAAGGCGCCCAAGGCCCCGAAGGCGCCCAAGGCCCCGAAGCGCGCGAAGATGCCGCCGACGCCCGACGCCAGCACGGAGGAAGCCAAGCTCCTCTCCATCGCGCCGAAGGCGGGTCCGCTGTCGATGCCGCTCAAGAGCGTGGGGTGGCGATTGAACCCGCGGCTGGTGGCCACGCTCAACAAGAAGGGGATGCACAAGGTGGGCGACGTGCTCTTCATGTTGCCGCGCGCCTACGAGGACCGCCGCCGGCTCCTGACCATCGCGCAGCTGCAGCCGGGGGAGCGGGGCGTGACGGTGGGCGTTGTCCAGCGCGCCGAGGAGGTCCCGGCCCGGGGCGGGCGGCGCATCTTCCGCGCGGTGCTCGCGGATGCCACGGGCAGCATCGCGGCGACCTACTTCCAGTCCGGGCCGTGGCTCAAGGCGCGCTTCCCCATCGGCAAGCGGCTCATCATCAGCGGCGAGGTCCGCGCTTCGCACTCCGGCCGGGAGATCCCGCACCCGGAGATTGAACCGGCAGAGGACCTGGACAACTCCTCCTTCCACTTCAACCGCATCGTCCCCATCTACCCGGGCTTCGAGCGCCACGAACAGCGCGCCTTCCGCGAGCTCTCCAGCCGCATCTGCGAAGAGTACGCGCGCTACCTCGAGGAGCCGCTCCCCGCCGCGCTTCGCCAGCGCCTGGAGCTGGTGGAGCTGACCGACGCCATCCGGCAGATCCACTTCCCCTCGCAGACGGACGAGCACGCGCTGGAGGACGCGCACTCCACGGCCGCGCACCGGCGCCTGGCCTTCGATGAGCTCTTCTTCCTGCAGCTGGGCATCTCGCTGAAGCGGCAGGGGGTCAAGCGCGAGCCCGGCTACGCGTTCAATGTCTCGCCTGAGCGCTTGGCCAAAGCCAAGGCGGCGCTCCCTTTTCAGTTGACGTCCGCGCAGGCGAGGGTGGTCCAGGAGCTCTGCCGCGACATGGGCCGGGCAGAGCCGATGAACCGGCTGCTGCAGGGCGATGTGGGCTCCGGGAAGACCGCAGTGGCGCAGGTGGCGTCCGCGCTCGCGCTGCAGGACGGCTTCCAGGTGGCGGTGATGGCGCCGACGGAGATCCTCGCTGAGCAGCACCATCGCAGCTTCGCGAAGGTCCTGGAGCCGCTGGGCTTCCGGGTAGGCCTGCTCACCGCGGCCGGTACGCCGAAGGAGAAGCGCCGCATCCGCGAGGAGGTTCGCGAGGGGAGCATCCACGTCGCGGTGGGGACGCACGCGCTCATCCAGGGCGAGGTAGAGCTCAAGCGGCTGGGGCTGGTGGTGATCGACGAGCAGCACCGCTTTGGCGTCATCCAGCGCCACGCCCTGATGAGCAAGGGTTGCCGGCCGGACGTGCTTGTGATGACCGCCACGCCCATCCCGCGCACCCTGGCGATGACGCTGTACGGGGACCTGGACCTCTCGCTGATCGACGAGCTTCCGCCTGGCCGCACGCCCATCGTCACGCGGGTGCACGTGGAGAAGTCGCGCCCGGCGGTCTACGCGGCCATCGCGCAGGAGCTGGAGAAAGGCCACCAGGCGTACGTGGTGTACCCGCTGGTCGAAGAGTCGGAGAAGGTGGATCTCGCCGACGCCACGCAAGGTGCGCAGCGGCTCCAGGAGCTCTTCAAGGACCACAAGGTCGGGCTGCTGCACGGCCGCCTGCGTGCCGAGGAGAAGGAGGCGGTGATGGCGGACTTCCGCGACCGGAAGCTGCACATCCTGGTCTGCACCACGGTGGTGGAGGTGGGCGTCGACGTCCCGAACGCCTCCGTGATGGTCATTGAAGCAGCGGAGCGGTTCGGGCTCTCTCAGCTGCACCAGCTGCGCGGCCGGGTGGGGCGGGGCGCGGCGCAGAGCCACTGCTTCCTGGTCGCCGGGTACGCGCGCTCTCGAGAGGCGTCAGACCGGCTGCACGTGATGGAGCAGAGCAACGATGGGTTTGTCATCGCGGAGCGCGACCTGGAGCTGCGCGGGCCCGGCGAGTTCCTCGGAACGCGGCAGAGCGGCCTGCCGGAGCTGGCGGTGGCCAACCTCACGCGCGACGGCGCGCTGCTGGCCCAGGCGCGGGACGTGGCGCGGGAGATCCTCGAGGGGGACCCCGGGCTCGCCTTGCCCGAGCACAGCGGGCTGGTGAAGGCCCTGGAGGAGCGCTGGGAGGGGCGGCTGGCGCTCGCGCGGGTGGGGTGATGTGGCCGCTGGCGTCCTAAGATTCTGACGACTGGCTGACACCTGGCGAGCGGCGCCGCACGGGCGGGCCTAATCTCTTGCGCATGGGAGATGAGGAGCTTGCAGCGGACCTCAGAGGTCGAGGCATCAGAGATGAGCGGGTGCTGGAGGTGATGGGCAGGCTCAGCCGGGCGAGCTTCATTCCGCGGGACCTGGAGCCCGAGGCGACGGCGGACCATCCGCTGCCCATCGGGCACGGCCAGACCATCAGCCAGCCGTACATCGTCGCCTACATGACGCAGGAGCTGGGCCTGACCGGGAAGGAGCGGGTGCTCGAGATTGGCACCGGTTCCGCGTACCAGACGGCCATCCTGTCGCTGCTCGCTGGCGAGGTGTACTCCATCGAGATCGTCCCCGCGCTCGCGCGGCAGGGTGCGGCGCGGCTGGCGGTGCTGGGGTTCCGGAACATCCACCTGCGCGAGGCCGACGGAAGCCAGGGCTGGGCAGACGCCGCGCCCTACGACGCGATTCTCTTGACCGCCGCGCCGGCGAAGCTGCCCACCGCGCTGATCGCCCAGCTCGCGCCGGGCGGGCGGCTGGTGGCGCCGGTGGGGGGCCAGGAGGAGGCGCAGGAGCTCATCCGCGTGCTGCGCTCGCCCACCGGCAAGCTGGAGATGGAGCCGCTTTTGCCCGTGCGCTTCGTGCCCATGACGGAAGCGCAGTACGCGCAGTGAGCGGCCTGCCCACACGACGCTCGGCGATTGCGGGGCCACCGTGTCGCCGATAACGTTCCGGTCCGTGCCCGCGCTTCGAACGAGAGGGAGCCTTTCCCCATGATCGTCTGCCCCCTCTGCGAGCACACGCAGCAGTCCGGGGAGGCGTGCGAGGCGTGCGGCAAGGTGCTGGCGCCGGCAGCGCCCGCGCCGGTGGCCACTGCGCCGCTCCCGGAGCTGGAGGGCACCCAGGTGTCGGGCGCACGGCTGCCGGCCGTCATCCGGGCGCTGCCGGAGCTTGAACGGACCGGCGCGGAGCGGGTGGATGTGGAGATCGCCGCGCTCCCCGGCGTGGAGCAGACCCGCGCGGAGGCCGCCCCCGACGTGCCGGTGGCGCCGCTGCCCGAGGTCGACCGCGGTCGCAGCGCGGATGACGGCGTACGGACCGCTCTCCCCGCTGGCGCCATCACCTGCCGCTACTGCCGCAACGTCCAGGCGTCGGGGACGCTCTGTGACCGCTGCGGAATGGCGCTCCCCCGCGTGAAGGCCGCCGCGCCGGCCCCAGGCGCTCCGCCCGGCGCGCGCAAGGGCGAGACGGTGTGGGCGCGCTGCAAGAAGTGCGGCGCCACCGCGAGGGCAGGCGAGCGGTGCGGCGACTGCGGCCACCCCGTGCCGTTGCCCGAATCATGACCCAGGCCCAGGGCGCCCTCCCGTACCGGTCTCGCTATGTTTGTGGCGAAGGCTGCGCCTTCGAAGCGGAGCTCACCGAGGTCCTCTACCGCTGCCCCAAGTGCGGCGGGCTGCTGGAGGTGTCGCACGATCTCGCCGCGCTGAAGCAGAAGCCGCCACACGAATGGAAGGAGCTCTTCGCCGCGCGCCGGACCGAGCCGCGCCTGCCTTTGGCCAGCGGCGTGTGGGGCAAGAAGGAGTGGGTCTACCCGCAGCTGCCGCTCACCGACGTGGTGACGCTGGGAGAGGGGAACTCGCCGCTGCTCCCGCTGCCCGGCCTGGCGGCGAGGCTGGGCCTCGGCTCCGTGGAGCTCAAGGAGTGCGGGCTGTCGCCCACGTCGAGCTTCAAGGACCTTGGCATGACGGTGCTCGTCTCCGCCGTGCGCAGGATGCGGCGC
Organism: Myxococcaceae bacterium; assembly: GCA_044230055.1. Lineage (GTDB taxonomy): Bacteria > Myxococcota > Myxococcia > Myxococcales > Myxococcaceae > JBGART01. Next base: position 169,574 of record JBGART010000006.1, read on the forward strand.
GAGGGCCGGCCCATCCGCGCCATCGCCTGCGCGTCCACCGGCGACACCTCCGCGGCGCTGAGCGCGTACTGCGCCGCCGCGCGCATCCCCTGCGTCGTCTTTCTCCCCCGGGACAAGATCTCCCTCTCCCAGCTGGCGCAGCCCATCGCGAACGGCGCGCACGTCCTCTCGCTGGCGACGGACTTCGACGGCTGCATGCGCGTCGTCCAGGAGATCACCGCGGACCAGAGCCTGTATCTGGCCAACTCGATGAACTCGCTGCGCCTGGAGGGGCAGAAGATGGTGGCGGTGGAGCTGTGCGAACAGCTCGCCTGGGACCCGCCAGACTGGGTGGTCATCCCCGGCGGAAATCTCGGCAACGCCAGCGCGCTCGGCCAGGGGTTCGAGCTCCTGCTGACGCTGGGCCTCATCTCGCGGCGCCCGCGAATTGCCGTGGCGCAGGCTCAGAAGGCCAACCCGCTGGCGCGCGCCTTCGCCGAGGGCTTTGCCCGCTTCGCGCCCATCGCCGCCCAGCCCACGCTGGCCTCCGCCATCCAGATCGGCGACCCGGTCTCGCTCAAGCGGGCGGTGAAGGTCCTCAAGGCGTTCGACGGCGTGGTGGCGGACGCGACCGAGGATGAGTTGGCCAACGCGGCGGCGCAGGCGGACCGCGAGGGCGCCTTCACCTGCCCGCAGACCGGCGTGGCGCTGGCGGTGCTGGAGACGCTGGCCCGCCGGAAGGTCATCGCCGCCGACAGCCGCGTCGTGGTCATCTCCACCGCGCATGGGCTGAAGTTTCCCGACTTTAAGGTCGGCTACCACGACCGCCACCTGCGCGAGGTGGAGAGCCGCTTCGCGAACCCGCCCATTCCGCTCCGGGCGGACGTGGCGTCCGTCAGCGCGGCGCTGCGCGAGCGCCTGGATGCTGCCGGCGCCTAAACGGGCCCAACGCTGTTGAGCACCGCATGTTCGCGGCGCCTGCAGCGTTGTCCTCCCAACAGATGAGGCGCGATCGCCGCGGCTGCAGCTGGCCGCGGGTCGCCGTTTCTCTGGAGGATGAAGACACTGCAATGGCCCCAATGGAACTCACTGCCCTCCAATCAACACGCATGACGGCCCCAAGAACGAGAGCCCACATCCTGGTCGTTGAAGACGACCGCGACATTCGCGACTCGGTGGTGGAGATTCTGGAGGACGAGGGCTACGGCGTCTCGGCGGCGGGCGATGGGCTCCAGGCGCTGGAGCTGCTGGCGGCGGGCGCGCAGAAGCCGGACCTCATCCTTCTGGACCTGATGATGCCCCGGATGAACGGCTTTCAGTTCCGGGAGGCGCAGTTGCAGCACGTGGAACACGCGGCCATCCCGGTTGCCGTGCTGACGGCGGACGGCAACGCGATGGAGAAGGCCCGGACGCTCAAGGCGGACGGGTTCCTGCGCAAGCCGCTGCGGATCGAACCGCTGCTCGACGTCGTGCAGCGGTTGCTGGGCGGGGAGGGGAAGGGGGCGTGAGTGGGCTGCTGCAGCGGTTGAAGGAGGACACCCGGTCGCTCCACCAGCAGGTAGAGCAACAGGCAGCCATCGTGACCGGCGCGCGGGAGATGTTCACGGCGGTCCTTCGCTGGGTTGCACCAGGCGAGCCCCGGGCGGTGGCCGTTGGGATCTGAGGCCACCTCCGTCCGCCTCACCGCGCTGCGCGGGCGGTACCTGGCGGCCCAGCTCCAGGGCGACCGGCGTGAGGCGCTCCGGTTGATCATTCAGGAAGGCCTGGAGGCGGGTGCGTCCGTGATGGACGTGCAGCTGAAGGTCATCCAGGAGGCGCAGCGGGAGATCGGCCGGCTCTGGCAGGAGAACGCCATCAGCGTCGCGCAGGAGCACATGGCGACGGCCATCTCCACCGTGGCGCTCTCCCACCTCTACGATCGGGCCGCGCGCGCGCCCTCAAACGGCAAGACCGTGCTCGTCGCCTGCGTGGAGGGCGAGCTCCACGACTTTCCCGCCCGACTGGTGGCGGACGCGCTGGATTTAGCCGGCTTCGAGGTCCGCTACCTGGGCGCCAGCGTGCCCACCGACAGCCTGCTGCGTGCGCTAGAGGACATGCGGCCGGACCTCCTGGCGCTCTCGGTGACCATGGCCTTCAACGTCCCCGCGCTCCGGCGCGCAGTCGCCCGGGTGCGTGCGGAGGCTGGCGCGTTGCCGCTGGCCGTGGGCGGCGGGGCGTGCCTCTGGGCGCAAGGCCTTGCCGAGGAGCTTGAGGTCGACGCCACCGGGAGCGACGCGGCGGAGCTCGTCGCGGCGGCCCAGCGACTGTTGGGGGTGACGCCATGATGGATGTGCTCATCCAGCAGCTGGAGACGAAGGGCCCCGCCTTGTCCGTTCGCGTACTGGACGAGCAGTACAAGAACCCCTTCTGGATGGAGCGCTTTGGCGAGCGGGGCAGAAAGTACGCTGAGGAGGACAGCGCCTATCACCTCTCGTATCTGGTGCAGGCGCTCGCCGCGGAGGACCCCGGCATCCTCACCAAGTACGCGAGATGGCTCCAGACGGTGTTGACCAGCCGCGGGATGTGCACGCGCCACCTGGATGAGAACTTCGAGCTGCTCGCCAAGGCCATCACCGGGGAGCTGAGTGGGTCGCGGATGGCGGTGGCGTATCTGGAGCAGGCGCGGGCTGCGCTCCGCTACGCAGCGGGGCCTGCGCGCGAGCTCCAGGACGTCGTCGTGGCGGAGCTGGGGGCGGAGGCGGGCTACCTGCTCTCGCACCTGAGCGACGCCGTCGCGCTGGGCAAACCCGAGCAGTTCGCAGAGCACGTCGGCTGGGTGGACCGCCTGGCGCGGCGGCGAGGCGATTCTCCGGAGGCGCTTCGAGCGCTTCTGCGCGCCCTTTCGCAGCGGCTGCCGGGTGAGCAGGGGCTCTCCGCCGAGGCGCGCGCGGCTGCAGCGCAGGTGCTCGCCGCGGGGCAGGCCAGGGTCGCGCGCCGCGGCCCCGAGGAGGCGCCATGACGGCCGTGGAGCCCATCTCCTGGGACGACCTCAGCCGCGAGCTCTCCCTCTCCTGCGACGTGGAAGGAAGGGTGCTCTGGCTGGATGCACGCGCGGCGCGAATTCTGGGCCTCTCTGTGGACGCTCAGCTGCTCTCGGTGGCGGTGCCCGGCACCGAGGAGAAGGTTCGGGCGCTGCTCACGCGCGGGCAGAGCGAGGCGCTCGAGAGCTGGGAGCTGTCGCTGGTGGCGTCGTCCCGCGCGGCCACGGTCTGCTTCTGCGCCCAGCCCGGTCGCGGCGGGGTGATTCACCTGCACGGGCTGGTGATGCCGGACGGCTACGGCCAGACGGTGGCGCAGCTGACCGAGACGCTCGAGGAAGCGGTGGACCTCAACCGGGAGATTGCGCGCCAGAAGAAGGAGCTCAAGGAGAAGAACGGGGAGCTGACCCGCGCGTACCAGGAGCTGGATGAGTCCAACCGCGGCGTACTGGCGCTCCACGCCGAGCTGGCGGACAAGGCGGACAGCCTCAAGCGCGCGGCGGACCTGAAAGGCCGGGTGGTGACCAATGTCAGCCACGAGCTGCGGACTCCCCTGCATACGATTCTAGGGCTCTCCAAGCTCCTGCTGGACGCCTCCGACGGGCCGCTGACTGACGAGCAGCAGAAGCAGGTCCGCTTCATCCGCACCGCCGCGGAGGAGCTCTCGGAGCTGGTCGACGACGTGTTGGACTTCTCCAAGGCCGAGTCGGGGACGCTCGTCCTGCGGCCGATGAAGTTCAGCGCCGCGGACTTCTTCGCCGCGCTGCGCGGGCAGCTGCGGCCGCTGGTGTCGCCTGCAAGCGGCGTGGAGCTGGTCTTCGACGCGCCGGATCCGCAGCAGACGCTGGACACGGACCAGGCCAAGCTCGCGCAGATTCTCCGCAACCTCGTCTCCAACGCGCTCAAGTTCACCGAGCGCGGCGAGGTTCGGGTCTCCGTCTCGACGCAGGGCGGCCAGGCCGTCTTTCGCGTCCAGGACTCCGGGATTGGCATTGCGCGGGAGGACTACCAGCGGATCTTCGAGGAGTTCGGCCAGGTGGAGAGCCCGCTGCAGCCGCGGGTGAAAGGGACCGGGCTGGGACTGCCGCTGTCGCGGAGGCTGGCGACGCTGCTGGGCGGAACTCTCAGCGTGGAGAGCGAGCTGGGCAAGGGGTCCACCTTCGTGCTCGCCATCCCGCTCGCGCACCCGGAGGTCCGCGAGTTCGAACGCATTGACGCTCAGCCGCTGGACCCTTCGAAGGCTCCGGTTCTTGTCGTGGAGGACGACCGGAAGACCCTCTTCATCTACGACAAGTACCTCTCGATGGCGGGCTTCCAGGTGGTGCCGGCGCGCAACACGGAGCACGCGATGACGGTCCTCACCACGCTGCGGCCCGCCGCCATCGTGCTGGACATCATGCTGGAGGGCGAATCCAGCTGGAGCTTCCTGAGCCACGTGAAGCGGGATCCCAACACGAAGGACATCCCCGTCCTGGTGGTCACGGTGACCAACAAGGAGCAGAAGGCGCGGGCGCTGGGGGCGGACGAGTTTTGGCTCAAGCCGGTGGACCAGGACCTCCTGCTGCGCAAGCTGAAGTCCATCTCCAAGCCGTCGACGCCCGCGCGGGTGCTGGTCATCGACGACGACGATCGCGCCCGCTACCTGCTGCGCAAGTACCTGGAGAAGAGCCCGTACGAGATGCTGGAGGCGGCGTCAGGCCCGGCGGGGATCCAGTGCGCGCGGGAGCAGCGCCCCCATGTCATCCTGCTCGACTTCCTGCTGGAGGAGATGACGGCCTTCGACGTGCTGGATGACCTCAAGTCGGACCCCCGGACGCGCGGGATCCCCGTGGTCATCGTGACGTCCCACCTGCTGGACGTGGAACAGCGGCGGCGACTGGCGGCGGAGACCGAGGCCATCCTGTCCAAGGACAGCCTGTCGCGCGAGCTGGCGATCAACCGCATCCGGGATGCGCTGCAGAAGGCGGGTTTCGGAGAGCGCCGCGGGGCGGAGGCGTAGATGGCGGATCCCGCAGACCTCATCCTCAACGTCAACGACGTGGAGGCGGCCCGCTACATGGTGACGCTGATGCTCCGCAAGGCGGGCTTCCGCGTCCTCGAAGCGGCCACCGGGGCGGACGGGCTGCGGCTGGCGCACGAGGCGCCGGCGGCCATCGTGCTGGACGTGCGGCTGCCTGACATGAGCGGCTACGAGGTCTGCCGGCAGCTGAAGGCCACGCCGGACACGCAGTCCATCCCGGTGCTGCTCACCTCCGCCGCGCACACCCGCTCCGAGCACCGGGTGGAGGGTCTGGACGCGGGCGCGGACGCCTTCCTCATCCAGCCCTTCGACGCCAGCGAGCTCTCTGCCACGGTGCGCGCCCTGCTGCGCATCCGCCGGGCGGAGCGGGACGCGCAGCGGCTGGCGGAGGAGCTGGGAGACGCGGTGAAGGTCCGGGATGAGTTCCTCTCCATCGCCTCGCACGAATTGAAGACGCCGCTCACCAGCCTGCAGCTGCAGCTGGATGGCTTAGAGCGCCTGCTCCGCGCGCAGGCCGCCGCGCCGTCGGAGCGCCTGGGCCGGAAGGTGGAGATCGCCCGCCGCCAGACGGAGCGGCTGACGGTGCTGGTGGATGACCTGCTCGACGTGTCGCGGATCACCCAGGGCCACTTCTCGATGGAGCTGGAGGACGTGGAGCTGGACGCCATCGCCCGCGAGGTGGTGGAGCGCTTCTCTGACGAGGCCGTGCGGGCGCGGTGCGAGCTCACTCTCCGGGCACAACGCCCGGTGCGCATCCGCGCGGACGCGCTGCGGCTGGATCAGGTCCTCACCAACCTCGTCTCCAACGCCCTCAAGTACGGCGCCGGTGCGCCCATCGACGTCGAGGTGTCCGCGGCGCAGGCGAAGGCGCAGATCGCCGTGCGGGACCGCGGCATCGGCATTGACCCGGCGGACCGCGAGCGCATCTTTGGCCGCTTCGAGCGCGCGGTGTCCGTCAACCACTTCGGCGGCCTGGGGCTGGGGCTGTTCATCAGCAAGCAGATTGTGGAGGCCCACGGCGGGACCATCTGCGCGCAGCCGGGCGCGGAGAGGGGCAGCGAGTTCATCGTCACCCTGCCTTCCGTCCCATGGCCGGCTTGACGGCACGCGCCGGTGACAGGAGCGCGACAGGCTCGACTCCTGGACAGGCGCTTGGGTAAGGTGCGCCGCATCGTGAGCGGTCAAAGCCAGAACAAGAACCTCAGAGTGCAGCACGATCAGCTTCAGGCGCAGCTGGCCACGCGGGTCAGCATCGGCCACTTCGCGCACGCCGCGGTGTCGCTGATCTTCGCGGTCATCGCCTCCGGTGTGGCTGGGAAGTTCTTCTGGAACGGCGAGGGCTACCGGGAGCTCGCCATCGTCGCGAGCGTGGGCGTGGGCTGTCTCATGCTGTACTCGCTCGTCCGCTACGTCGCCGGGCGCCGGTACTACCGGACCGAGAAGTCGGCCTTCGCCCGGCTCAAGGCGCTCCGCCTGGTGCTGCAGGCGGATGACCCCGCCGCGTTTCTCCCGCGGTGACCTCCGTGCAACGCCCCGGTGCCGCGGCGGTCATCATCGGCAACGAGGTGTTGTCCGCGAAGGTCCAGGAGCAGAACGGCGCGCACCTCATCCGCCGGCTCAAGGAGCGCGGCATTCCGCTCCGTCAGCTGGCCATCGTCCCGGATGAGGTGGACGCCATCGTGGACGCGGTCGCCCGCGCGCGCAGCGTCGCCGAGCACGTGCTGACCAGCGGCGGTATTGGCCCCACGCATGACGACGTGACGGTACGCGCGGTGGCGCTGGCGCTGGGCCGGCGCGTGGTCCGCCTGCCGGAGATGGTGGCTCTGCTGCAGCAGCACTACGGCGAGGACTTGAGCCCGGAGGCGCTGCGGATGGCGGAGGCGCCGGAGGGCGCCACGCTGCACCACCAGGACGGTATCTGGTACCCCATGCTGGCCTGCGCCGGGATTTTTCTGCTCCCCGGTGTCCCCCAGCTCTTCCGCATCCAGCTGGAGACGGTGCTGGCGCTGCTGCCGGGCCGGCCGGTGGTGCTGAAGACGATTTACCTGAGCGCCAGCGAGTCGCAGATCGCCCGCGCGTTGGATGAGGTGGCCTTGACCATGCCCCACGTGGCCATCGGCTCGTACCCCACGTTCGACCCCGCCCTCGATCACAAGGTGAAGGTCACGGTGGAGGCGGAGAAGGCCGAGGACGTGGAGGCGGCGCTGCAGCGGCTGCTGGGTCTGCTCCCCGCCGCCTCTGTGGTGCGCGTGGAGTAGGGCGGGTTCGAGCCTCGCCGCAGGGCTCAGCCGACGATGGCGAGCCCGGCCTTTTGCCGCAGTCGGAAGAAGTCCTCGGACAGGGAGAAGGCCAGGAGCTCCCGGACATCCTCGCGCTGGCGGGTGGAGAGCATCACCACCTCGGTGCTCTCGCCGCGCATCGCCGTGGTGTAGCCCGGGTCCTGCCGCAGGAGCATGTTGAGCCCCATCAGGACGTCGCCGCTCATCAGGAGCCCGGCGCGGTCCGCGGAGAGGAAGAGGCCGGCCGTGGCGTGCTCCACGTCCACGTCGGGGTGGACGGAGGGCGCCAGCTGCTCCAGCAGCTTGAGGGCCTTGCGGGGGAGCGCCTTGCGCAGCGCCTTCTCCTGCACGGGGTCCGCGTCGGAGATGCCGCGGAACGCCGGGTTGCCCAGGCGCACCGCGCTGCCCAGCACCTTCGCGCGGTCCCTCGGGACGAGCTTGCTCAAAAGCGGCGTCTTGCTGAGCAGCCCATGCACCGCCCGGCCGATGAGGAACTTCTGCTCCCGCGCGTTGAACTTCCGGACCACCTCCTGGCCGACGCAGACGGAGAGCGGCTCGGTGGTCTCCAGCGTCATGAGGCCGCGCCGCGCGTGGAAGACCTCGAACGCCTCCACGCCGAAGACCTGCGCCACCGCGCGGATGGCCTTGTGCACCACGTGGTCCGGCTTGAGGCGGTCCGCCTTCTTATCCACGCCCAGCCCGTCGAAGTCCGGCGGGTAGAGCTTGGTCAGGTGGTCCCCGATGGCCTTCAGCACCTCCACCAGACCGCCGTGCGTCCACGGGTGCATCAGGAGCTCCAGCTCCGCGTCCGGCAGGCGCAGCTGCACCTCATTGGGGATGCGCGCCTTGTGCTCGGTGTAGAAGACCGTCTCCGCCTCGTTCGCTGCCCGGAAGAACTGGAGGGCGCAGGCCGCGGCGAACGCCTTGTCGGTCTGCCGCAGCCCCTCCCAGAGGCGGAAGAGCGCGTGGAGGCTCTCCAGCCGCGTGGGGTCCAGCCGGAGCAGTGACCGGTGCTCGTCGATGGCCATCGGCGCGGCCGCGGCGTCCCGCATGTACAGCTCAGCGAGCGCGGCGTGGGCTTCCACGTTCTTCGGATCCTGCTCCACCACGCTGCGGAAGGTGGCCACCGCGCGCGCCGGATCCGACAGCCCCTTGGCGTACAAGCTGCCGATCTTCAGCCGCAGGCCCACCGCGCGCTGCGCGTCCGAGCTCTGCTGCGCCTGCTGCTCCAGGACCTGCACCAGCTCCGGCAGATTCTTGGTGCGCTCGTAGAGATCCGCCAGCCGGTCCACCACGAAGCCGTCGCCCGGCATCAGGTCCAACGCCTGGCGGTAGAGCGCGACAGCCTGGGTGGTGTCGGAGAAGCCGAGGTCAAAGACATGGGCCAGCGCGACGGTGTGCCGCCCCTGCGCCTCCGGCCCGGTCTCCAGCTCCAGCAGCCGCTTGAGGCAGTCCGCCGCGCCGGTCCAGTTGCGCGACTGGGTGTGGATCTCCGAGAGCCGCTCCAGCGCTTCCGTGCTGCCGGGGTCCGACGCCAGCGCCGTCTGGAGGTGGGCCGCCGCGCGGGTCACGTCCGCAAGCTGCGTCTGGTACAGCCAGCCGAGCTTGAGGTGAATGGCGGAGAGCGCTTTGGCGTCGCCGCCCTGCTGCACGCGCAGCGAGAGGGCGGTGGCCGCCTCCTGGAACTGCCCCGCGGCGATGGCGAGCTCCGCTTTGAGCTGCAGCGCCTCTAAATGCCCCGGCTGGGCGGCGAGGGTCCGGTCCACCGCCGCCAGCGCGCGCACCGGATCCTTCACCGAGCTGAGCCACATCCGGGCGGCCTCATAGAGCTCCGCCGCCGCGGCCGAGAGGTCCTTCTGCGCCAGCTTCGCGTCGCCGCGCCGCTCGTGCAGGATGGCGAGATCCGCCGCGCCGCCGCGGCTGGCCAGCAGCTGCTCCAGGCCCGCGCTCGCCGCCGGATCCAGCGGATCCCTCTCCAGCGCGCGCCGGAAGTTGGCGATGGCTCCGTCCGCGTCCGCCAGCTGCTCCGCGCACAGCCTGCCCGCCGCGGTGAACGCCTTGAGCGCGCTCTGCACGTCGCGGCAGCTGCGCCCCTCCATCTCCAGCGCGGCGCGCGCGCCGGCCCAGTCCTTGAGCTTGAGGGAGACGCGGCTTGCGCCCTGGAGCGCGGGGAGCAGGCTGGGGTTCTGCTCCAGCGCCGCCCGGTAGAGCTGCCGCGCCCGGTTGAAGTCCGCCAGGCGCGACTCGTAGAGGTCCGCCGTCCGGAGGGTCAGCTCCAACCGCTCCATTGGATCCGTCGCTGCCTGCAGCTGGCGTTCGAAGAGGGCGACCAGCCCCTTCACGTCCTGCTTGGCGCGCAGAGCCCGCTCCAGCGCGAAGGTCAGCCGCGAGTCCGGCGGCGTCCCGTCCGCGACGGCCTCCGCGAGGGCGGCCGCGGCCAGCGGGCCGGTGGGGTCCACCTCGGTGCAGGCGGCCAGCCGCAGCGCGCTGCGCAGCCGCGGCTCATTCACCTGCTCTGCGAGGCGGGAACGCACCTCGGCCAGGCGGGGGCGGTCCGACATCCGCAACCGCTCCAGCGCCTTGAGGGCGGCGTAGCTCTCCGGATCCAGCGCCAGAATCGCCTCGCAGCACTGGACGGCGCGCGAAGGCTCATTCACCTTGTCCAGGTACAGCCGCAGCAGCTTGAGGTACGCGGAGACGCGGGCGGCGGGGGATGCGCTGGTCTGCGCCTCGCGGTCCAGCACCGCGATCAGCTCCTTCACGTTCCCGGTGGCGGCGTACAGCCGCTCCAGCGCGCGGGCAGCGGAGGCGTGCGAGGGCGAGAGCCGCAGCACCTCCTCGTAGCCGGCGATGGCCTCCTTCGGCTTCGCCAGCCGCTCCTCCCAGATGGCTGCCGCCTGGAACAGGGCGTTGGCGCGCTCCTGGGGATCCGTGCGGCCCGCGGCCTCCGCGCGCAGGACCTCCACCAGCGCCTCCCAGGATCCGGCCGCGCGGTAGATGCGCGCCAGCGCCCGCTGCGCGGGGAAGTACGCCGGCTGGAGGCTCAACACCTCCTGGTACGCGGCGAGGGCCTCGTCCGCCTGCTTGAGCTTCCGTTCGTGCAGCTCGCCAACCTTGTAAATGAGCGGCGCGGCGTGCTCCGGCGCGGCGGCGATCTCCGCCTCTGCGCGGTACATGCGGATGAGCTCGTCCCAGCGGCCGTCCTGCGCGTAGAGCCGCCCCAGCGCCTTGAGCGCCGGCAGATAGGACGGCGAGAGCGCCAGAATCCGCTCGTAGGTGGCGGTGGCCCCACCGCGGTCCTTCAGCCGGTCCTCGAGGATCTCCGCGTTGCCGTGCAGCAGCGCCAGCACCTGCTTGGTGTCGCTGACCCGCGCGGCCTCCTCTTCGTGCGTCTGGATGAGCTCCGCCCAGCGGGATCCGCGCTCGTAGAGCCGGGCCAGGTTGCGCAGCGAGGGGAGGTGGGCCGCGTCCAGCTCCAGCATCCGCTTGACCGTCTCGATGGCGCGGTCCAGGTCATTCAGCCGCTGCTCGTAGATGGAGGCGATGGTGGAGAGCGTGGCGAAGGTCTGATCCGGGCTCTGCGCCTGGAGCAGATCCTGTTCATGCATGGCGATCAGATCCGCGAAGCGGCCGTGCTTCTCGTACACGCGGCTGAGCGCCTGCTGCGCGGGCAGGTAGCCCGGCTGCAACTGAAGGCAGAGGTTGTAGCGGCTGATGGCCGCCTCCAGGCGCCCCATCCGCTCTTCAATCTCCGCCGCCTTGTAGAGCTTGGCCGCCTTCTGCTTCGGGTCCTCCGCGCCGGCGACCTCAATCTCGTAGACGCTGATCAACCCCTGCCAGTTGCCGGCCCGGTGGTAGAGCTTGCCCAGCCCGGCGAGCGCGGCGACGTGACCCGGCACGCGCGTGAGCACCGCCTGATAGCGGGAGATGGCGTCTTCGTCCCGGCGCAGCTCGTCCTCGTACAGCGCGGCGAGCCGCAGGTTGAGCGCGACCGCCTCTTCGTCCGCCAGCGCGCTCACCCAGGAAGACAGCACGTCGGCCAGCTCCTCGTGCCGGCCATGCGCCTCGTAGATGGCGGCCAGCTCGGAGAGGACCAGCGCCTCCGTCGGCGCCACCCGCCGCGCCGCCAGCAGCGCGGCCAGCGCGTCCTCCGGCCGGCCCAGGCGCGCGTAGACCTTGCTGATCCGCAAGTAGGTGGGCGCGGCCTGGGGCCCGAGCAGCTCGGCCTCGGCGGCGAGCGCCTGCAGCTCCTCCTCCGGGACGTCCTCGCGCTCGGCCAGACGCAGGATGGCGGAGAGCAACAGCGGATCATGCCGGTCAGTCGCGAAGGCTTCCCGGAAGAGCCCCGCCGCCTCGTCCGGCTTGCCCAGCCGGTCCTCCAGCACGGAGGCGGCGGCGGTCAGGTACCGCGAGGACAGCACCTCGTCCTGGAGGGACTCCGCCAGCAGCAGATACACCTGGACCCGCGGCGCGTCCTCTTCGCGCTCGAGGTAGACGCCTTCCAACTGCTGCAGCAGGGCGATGTCGGTGGGCTTCGCGTCCAGCACCGCCTGGTAGATCTTCGCGGCCTCCTCGTCCCTGCTGAGGCGGCGCTGCAGGCAGAGCGCCTTCTCGAAGAGCAGCGCCGCGCGCTCGCGGGGCTCCTCCACCGCGGCCAGCTCCGCGTCGAGCAGCTGGATGACCATCTGCCAGTTGCCGACGTCGGCGAAGAGGCGGCGCGCGGCCCGAAGGTTGGAGAGGAAGCGGGGGGCGATCTTGTAGGCGTTCTGGTAGGCGACCGCCGCGCTGCGCGGGTTCTTCAGCGGCTCTTCGAAGAGCAGGCCGATCTCGTGAAAGAGCAGCGCCGCCGCCGGGTCCGCGCCGAGCGCCTTCGCCTCGCGCTCCAGCGTGGCAATCCGCTCGCGCGCCTCGTCCTCCGCGCGGGAGCCGGGCGCGGGCAGCGCGCCGACCGCGCCGGCCAGCGCTTCGCTCGCGCCGGTCACCGTCGCGTCAACCACAGTGGAGGCAGAGGAAGACTCGGAGTGGGGCTCGTTCCGCTCGGGCATACCTGAGAGGTGCTCCGTGAAGAGGACGACCGCGACCGTTGACGCAGGGTCGTACCACAACCCCGGCCCCGTCGGGCGGCCGGGTGCGGGGGGTTACACGGCGGTGCACCGACACCGGCGCTTCGAGCGTCAGCCGTGCGCGGCGCGGAGCAGGGCGCCCGAGTCGATGAGCGCGCTGACCGCTTCGATGTCCAGGTGGATCTCCCGGTCGTCCTCGAGCGTGGGGACCTTGGAGCGGACCAGCTGGTGCGCCGCGCGGGGGCCCTTGCCCGCCAGGACCGGGAGCCTCAGGTCCAATGCCTGGCTGGCCACGAGGACCTCAATCGCCAGGCAGGTGCGCGTCTGCTCGGCGACCTGCCTGGCCTTCAGCGCGGCGGTCATCCCCATCGACACGTGGTCTTCCCGGCCGGCGGAGGACGGGATGGAGTCCACCGACGCGGGGTGCGAGAGGATGCGCGACTCGGCCACGAGGGCGGCGCTGGTGACCTGGGCGATCATGAAGCCCGAGTTCAACCCGGAGTTGCGGGCGAGGAACGGCGGGAGGCCGGAGAGCGCCGGGTTCACCAGCTGCTCCACGCGGCGCTCGCTGATGGAGGACAGTTGCGTGAGCGCCATGGCCACCACGTCCAGCGCCAGTGAGACAGGCTGCCCGTGGAAGTTGCCGCCGGAGACCACCCGCTCCGTCTCCGCGAAGACCAGCGGGTTGTCGGTGGCGCTGTTGATCTCGATCTCCAGCGTCCGGCGCGCGAAGGCCAGCCCGTCGCGCGCGGCGCCGTGGACCTGGGGCATGCAGCGCAGCGAGTAGGGGTCCTGCACCTTGCTGCAGTTGACGTGCGTCTCCACCAGCTGCGACTCCCGCAGCAGCGTGCGGAGGTGACCGGCGCAGGCGCGCTGGCCCTCGTGCGGCCGCACCGCCTGGATCTCCTCGCCGAAGGGCTTGTGGCTGCCCAAAAGGCCCTCGAGCGTCATCGCGCCCGCCACATCCGCCAGCTCCGCCAGCGCGTCCGCCCGGACCATCGTCAGCGCGCCCACCGCGCACATCGCCTGGGTGCCGTTGACGAGCGCCAACCCCTCTTTTGCCTCCAGGACGACGGGCGCCAGCCCGGCCCGGGAGAGCGCGTCGCGTGCGCGCAGGCGCTCGCCGCGGAAGAAGGCCTCGCCCTCGCCGATCAGCGTCAGCGCCAGGTGGGCCAGCGGCGCCAGGTCTCCGGACGCGCCCACGCTGCCGCGCTCGGGGACGACGGGGACGACGTCGCGGTTGAGCATCGCCAGCGCCAGCTCCAGCGTCTGCGGCCGGATGCCGGAGAAGCCCTTCGCCAGGACGTTGCAGCGCAGCAGGAGCAGGGCGCGCGCTTCGGGGATGGGCAGCGGGGCGCCCACCCCGGCGGCGTGCGAGAGCAGGAGGTTCCGCTGGAGCTGCCGGAGGTCCTTCTTGTCAATCCGGACCTCCGCCAGCGTGCCGAAGCCCGTGTTGATGCCGTAGCTCGCCACGTCCGACGCGGCCACGCGCTCCACCAGGTCGCGGGAGGCGCGCACCTTGCGGTGGGCCTCTTCGGTGAGCGTGACCTCGGCGCGGTCATTGGCCACGGCCAGGAGCTGCTTGAGGGAGAGGGTGTTACCGTCGATCTGCACTGAGGGAGGGGCCATGGCGGGTGGGCTTCTAGCAGACGGCGCCTGGAGGAGAAGGCGCGCTTTGACAGCGGCGCGCCGCGTCACTAGGGTCCGCGCGGTTTTTCCCGCTGCCCCCATCGAGGAGAGGGAGCGCCTTGGCACTGATTGTCCAGAAGTACGGCGGCACGTCCGTCGGCGACGTTGAGCGAATGAAGAACGTGGCCCGCCGGTGCCTCGCGGCGCAGAAGGCCGGGCACGACGTGGTGGTGGTGGTGTCGGCGATGTCCGGGGAGACGAACCGGCTGCTCAAGCTGGTCTCGCAGATCTCCGATCGCCCCGACGAGCGCGAGCAGGACGTCGTGGTGGCCACCGGAGAGCAGGTCTCCATCGGCCTGGTGGCGCTGGCGATCCAGGCGCAGCAGGGGAAGGCCAAGAGCTTCCTCGGAAGCCAGTGCCGGATCGTGACCGACAGCACGTTCGCCAAGGCGCGGATCAAGAGCATTGACGCGGAGCGGATCTTCGCCGCGCTCAAGAGCAAGCACATCGCCGTCGTCGCGGGCTTTCAGGGCGTGGACGAGGAGGGGAACGTCACCACGCTGGGGCGCGGCGGCTCCGACACGACGGCGGTGGCCATCGCCGCGGCCATCAAGGCGGACGCCTGCGAGATCTACACGGACGTGGACGGGGTCTACACCACGGACCCCAACGTCTGCCCGTCCGCGAAGAAGCTGGAGAAGATCTCTTACGAGGAGATGCTGGAGCTGGCGTCACTCGGGGCGAAGGTCCTGCAGATCCGCTCCGTCGAGTTCGCGATGAAGTACAAGGTGCCGCTCTGGGTGAAGTCGTCGTTCAGCGACGACCCCGGGACGCTGGTCTGTGAGGAGGACGCATCAATGGAAGACGTGGTCGTCAGCGGGATCGCCTACGACAAGAACGAGGCGAAGATCGCCATCCGCGGCGTGCCGGACATCCCGGGCGTGGCGGCGCGCATCTTCGGGGCGCTGGATGAGCAGAACATCGTGGTGGACCTGATCGTCCAGAACGTCTCTCAGGACGGCAAGACAGACCTCACGTTCACCGTCGGCAAGGCGGACTTCGCCAAGGCCAGCGAGACGGTCCGCAAGGTGGCGGACGCGATCAAGGCCAAGGGCGTGGATACGGACGACGCCATCGCCAAGGTCTCCATCGTCGGCGTCGGCATGCGCAACCACACCGGCGTGGCCGCCAAGATGTTCAAGGTGCTCTCCGGCGAGGGGATCAACCTCCAGATGATCTCCACTTCGGAGATCAAGGTCTCCTGCGTGATCCACTCGAAGTACACAGAGCTCGCCGTCCGCGCGCTCCACACCGCGTTCGGGCTGGACAAGGAAGCGCCCGCTGCGACGACCTGACCCGGTCAACCGCACCGCCGCGCTCGCTGTGGCCTTGCTGGGCCTGGGGCTGTGCGGCGTGGTGGCGGCCCTGAAGTGGCCGTCGTCCCGCCCGGCGCTGGACTGTCCACCCGAACAGGTGCGTTGGGGTGAGTCAGGCGTCGCCACCTGCGCCGCGGGGCCCGACGGACCGGTCCCGCCGGGCCAGGCGATGACGCTGCGCCGCAAGTTGGACCTGAACCGGGCAACTGCGGAGGAGCTGGCGCTCGTCTCGGGCATCGGCCCGGCGCTGGCGGGGACCCTCGTCCGGGAGCGGCTGGCCCACGGCGGGTTCTCCACGTGGGAGGAGGTGGACGCTCTGCCCGGGTTCGGCGCGTCCAAGCTCACCGCCTTGCAGCAGGCGTTCGAGCTTCGCCCACCGGCGCCGGCCGCTGATGGCGGGCCGTCGCCGTAAGGGGCCGGTGCTATAACCGCCGCGGTGCATATCTCCTGCGAGAAGTGCTCGACGACGTACATGCTCGACGAGCGCGTGCTCCCCCCCGCTGGTGCGCCTGTCCAGTGCACCCGCTGCGGCCACGTGTTCACCGCGCGCCCTCCCGCGGCGGCGTCCGCGCCGGCGCCGGCTTCGGTGCATGGCACGCAGATCTTCGGTGCCGGGCCCGGGCCGTTCGTCCCTCCGGCAGTTCCGCCCGCGCGCAGCACGACGCAGGTGTTCGGAGCGCCGGCGTCACGTCCGGCGGATCCTCCGGCCCCTGTCGCTGCGCCGCGGAACCCGACGCAGCTCTTCGGGAAGGCGCCGGGAGCCGCCGAGCCCGCCGGGTCGATGAGGCAGACGCAGGTCTTCGGAGCGGTTGCCGCGGACGCGCCGGCGCCGGCCAAGCCGACGACGCAGCTCTTCGGCCAGGCGCCTGCGCACGGCGCGCCTGCGCCCGCGGACGACCTGGAGCCGCCCGCGCGGAGCACGACGCAGATGTTCGGCGCGGTGCCCTCCATCGCGGCTGCAGAGCCCACGAGGAGCACAACGCAGATGTTTGGTGCCGTGCCCTCCCTCGCGGCAGCGGAGCCGGCGAGGAGCACGACGCAGATGTTCGGGTCGGTGCCTGCGGCGAGCGAACCGGTGGTCGCGCCGCCTGCCAGGAGCACGACGCAGATGTTCGGGTCGGTGCCTGCGGTGAGCGAACCGGTGGTCGCGCCGCCCGCCAGGAGCTCCACGCAGATGTTCGGCGCGGTGCCGTCCATCGCACCGGCGGAGCCCGCGAGGAACGCGACGCAGATGTTCGGATCCGTGCCTGCGGGCAGCGCGCCGGTGGTGGCGCCTCCGCGGAGCTCGACGCAGATGTTTGGGTCGGTGCCGGCCGCGGGTGGCGAGCCGGTGGTTGCGCCGCCTGCGAGGAGCTCGACGCAAATGTTCGGCTCACTGCCGGCCGCGAGCGAGCCGGTGGTGGTGCCACCTGCTAGGAGCACGACGCAGATGTTCGGGTCGGGCGAGGCGACAGCCGCGCCTCCGCCGAGAACATCGGTGGCTGCGGGTGACGAGCCGCTCGTGGCACCGCCTGCGAGGAGCACGACGCAGATGTTCGGGTCGGTGCCGGCGGCAAGCGAGCCGGTGGTGGCGCCGCCCGCGAGGAGCTCGACGCAGATGTTCGGCTCGGTGCCGGCCGCGAGTGAGCCGGTGGTGGCGCCGCCTGCGAGGAGCTCGACGCAGATGTTCGGCTCGGTGCCTGCGGCGAGCGAGCCCGTGGTGGCGCCGCCAGCCAGGAGCTCGACGCAGATGTTTGGCGCTGCCTCGACGCAGCCCTCCGCCGCAGGAGAGTCGCTGCGGTCGACGCAGGTGTTCGGTACCTCGCCGCCTGCGAGGAGCTCAACTCAGATGTTCGGCGCTGCGAGCGATGAGCCCTCGCACGGCGCCGGGGAGTCCTTGCGCTCTACACAAATCTTCGGTGGGACTCCGCACCCGGGCGCCGGCGCGGAAGATCCCCGCGCCGCGGCAACGGATCCCGGCTCCGCAGAGGGCGGCGCTTCACTGCGCTCCACGCAGATCTTTGGCGCTGGGGCTGTTGCAGCAGCCGAGAGCGGTCCGCACAAGCCCATCCCGACCAAGACGCAGGTCTTCGGTGCCACCTCGGGACGAGGTTTCACGCAGACCTTCGCGGTGCCGACGGGCAACGACGGCGCCCCCCCGCCCACGGAGGAGCCGAAGCCTGAGCCGCGCCCGGAGCCCACACGGTCGCCGGCCGTCGCGGCGGTCCGTCGCGCCCCGGTAGAGCTGCCGCCGGACGAGTTTGGCGGCTCAGCCTCCGAGGAGCGGACCCTCCCGGACGACTCCATCCACC
The DNA here is from genome assembly GCA_044230055.1 of Myxococcaceae bacterium. GTDB lineage: Bacteria > Myxococcota > Myxococcia > Myxococcales > Myxococcaceae > JBGART01. The sequence goes on from JBGART010000006.1 coordinate 187,228, forward strand.
TCCAGGCCCAGCTGCAGCGCCGCAACCGCACGGCCCTGATGGTGGTGGGGCTGCTGGCGCTGGGCATCATCACGTTCGTCGGAGTGCGGGCCTTCCTCGGCCGTTCGCGGGCGGTGCCGGAGGCGTGGACGGCGGCGCGCGAGCAGGCGCTGAGCCTCCTTCGCCGCGACGACGCCGGGTCTCGTCGCCAGGCGCTCGAGCAGCTGGGGCAGCTGGTGAAGGAGCATCCGGCGTTCACCGAGGCGCGGGCGGACCACTTGCTCGCGCTCGCGCTCGCGCTGGACGACGCGAGCATCGCCCGCTCTCGCATCCAGGCCGCCTCCGCGGAGCTGAACCGACGAATCAAGCGGCTGCAGGATGCGCAGTCGCCCTCCGACTGGGCGAACCGCGCGAACGCGCTCCGGGAAGAGCTCATCGCGTTGGACAAGAAGGACGCGCCGCTGGGCAAGGAGCTGGACGGGCTGCGGGCGGAGGTGGCCGCCGCGGTCGCTGCGCTGAGCCGGGCGTCGCAGAAGCTCACCCCGGCGGAGCAGCTCTCCGTGATGCGCGCCGAGGCCGTCTACTCCGGCGTGGCGGGAAAGGACGAAGCGCTCGGCCGTTCCAAGGCGTACGAGCTGCAGGGCCCGCCGGATGGCTGGGGGCAGATCGCCTACGCGGAGTACGCGCTGAACACCAAGTCGCCCCCGGAGACGCTCCGTCAGGCCCGCGAGCAGATGGAGGCGCTGCGCGAGAGCGACCGCGGCTTCCTGCGCCCCTACGTGCTCTCCGCGCGGCTGGCCCTGGCGCTGAAGCAGTACGACGAAGCCTCCAGCGCGCTCGAGGCGGTGAAGACGATGAACGCGTCCCACGCCGTGGCTGCGGAGCTGCTCGAGTGGGTTCAGGAGTCCTCCCGAGGCGACGCGCGCTGAGTGTCGTGCGGCGGACATCCGCCCTGAGGCACGCCGGTTGCTTCGCTCCTGCCCGCTGATCGTCGGCGGGGGAGGGGGAGGCTTGATGTTCTTCGAGATTGTCTTCTGGGTGGCGGCGCTGCTGCTCCTGCACACGTACTTTTTTTACCCTCTGGCGCTGGTGGTACTGGATGCCGCCCAGCAAGCCTTACAGAGCGTCCGGTACCTGACGGGCGGCCGGGAGCGCCGCCGCGGGCGAGAGCCGCTCCGGGTGCTGCCGCCGGTCTCGATGGTGGTGGCGGCGCACAACGAGGTGGGCTGCATTGTCCAGAAGGTCGCCAACAGCCTTGCCCTCGACTACCCGGCGGACCGCTTCGAGGTGGTGGTGGGCTCGGACGGGTCGACAGACGGCACGGATGAGCTCGTCCGGCAGGTCAGCGATCCCCGCGTCAGGCTCTCCCCGGCGCCGCGGGCGGGGAAGACCACCGTGCTCAACCGGTGCGTCCCTCTGGCCACCGGGGACATCGTCATCCTTACCGACGCCAACACGCAGATTGCCCCGGACGCGGTGAAGAGGCTGGTTCGCCACTTCAGCGACCCGGAGGTGGGCGCCGTCTGCGGCAAGCTCAAGCTCTACAACCCCACCAAGCGGGAGTACGAGGAGAGCGCGTACTGGATCTACGAGTCCCTCATCAAGTTCTACGAGGGGAAGCGAGGCGCGGTGATGGGCGCCAACGGCGGCATCTACGCCATCCGCCGCCACCTCTTCACTCCGCTGCCGCCCTCTACCATCGTGGACGACTTCGTCATCCCCATGCAGTTGCTCGCGCGCGGCTACAAGGTCGTCTACGAGCCCGAAGCGGTGGCGCACGAGGAGACCACCGAGGACTATGGCCGCGAGTTCGGCCGGCGGGCGCGGATTGCCGCGGGGAACTTCCAGAGCCTGCGTCTCTTGCCGTCGCTGCTCTCCCCGACGAAGGGTTTCGCGGCGTTCGCCTTCTGGTCTCACAAGGTCCTGCGCTGGTGCGCGCCCGCGCTGATGGCGCTCGCGCTGGTCGCCAACCTGTTCCTTCTCCAGCGCCCGCTCTTCCAGGCCACGCTGGCGGCGCAGCTGGCGTTCTACGCGCTGGCGCTGGCGGGCCGCGGCGGGTGGTTCCGGGGGGCGCTGCGGCGGGTGGCGTCGGTCGCGTACTACTTCGTGTCGATGAACGCGGCCATCGCGGTGGGCTTCTGGCGCTTCCTTCGGAACACTCAGCGCGCGGCGTGGGACCGGACGGCGCGCGCCTCCTGAGTGCGGCTCACCTCGCCGCGAACCCGTTCGAGGTGGGCAGCAGGGTGGCGTACGCCGCGAAGAGCTCGCCGGTGAGGACGGAGCGGTCGCGCCCGCCGGGCTGGCGCAGGTAGTCGTTGAGCAGGCGGCCGGTGACGGGATCCAGCCGCTCGTGGCGGCGTTCGAGGTTCATCCGGTAGCGGACCACGCCGCGGCGCACGCGGTGGATGACAATCACCGTCCCGTCGTCCTCCACGTCCTCCACCAGGCCGACGTGGGTGAGGCCGTCGTTCCTGCGGCCGTCGCGGTTCACGTCGTAGGTCTCCCGGAAGAAGGCCAGGTCTCCGGGGAGCGGTCTTCCGCCGTGGTAGATGCGCCCGCGCGCGCCGGCCGCCCGGAAGAGGGCGGTGACCCCGTTGTCGCCGACCTCGCCGTCCCCGAGGAGCGGGAGGCCGAGCTGGTCGTAGACGCCGGTCACCAACCCCGTGCAGTCGTCCGGGTACGTCCGCCCGTTGAGCCGGATGGAGTGGCGGCCGATGAGGCTGCGCGCCAGCGCCACCGCTTCGGCCCGGCCGCCCCTCAGGACGATGACCGGCGGCTTGGGCGGAGGCGCAGGGGGTGGATCCGGGATGGCGCGCGGCATGGCTGACGGCGTGAACGGCTGGTAGCGGGACGCGCGCACGGCCAGCGCACTGCCGGTGGGCACGCCCATCGCGCAGCCGCAGGCGAGGGCGGGGAGCAGCGCGGTGATCCACGAGGGCTTCAAGCCTTGCGAACGTGCGCCGGCCGGGAGAGCGCGTCAACTTTCCGGTGCGCGCCTGGCTGGCTGGGCGCCGGGAAGGCGCCGGGAACGGCGGCCTTGGCCGTGAATGCCGCTGCGGCTACGGTCGCCCCTCCCGATGCGCCGCTTCGCTGCTGTCTTCGCCCTGCTGTACGCCTGCGCCTGCGCCAGCTCCGCCTACCGGAAGGCGGTGGCGGCGGACACGGTGGAGGCCTACGAGTCCTATCTCCAGACGCAGCCCCCGGACGAGGCGGAGCGGGACGCCGCGGCGTCGCGGTTGGCGGAGCTGGCCTTCGAGCGCGCGAAGGCGGCGCACTCGGTGCTTGGCTACAAGCGCTTCCTCGACGCCCACCCGGAGGCGCAGCAGGCGGCGCAGGTGCGGGCGTTGCTTGAGGGGCTGCGCTTCAACGCCGCCTCCAGCGCGCGCTCCTCGCATGTTTTGCGTGCCTTCCTCCATGAGCACCCCGAGGGCGCGCACGCCGCGGCCGCGAAGGAGCTTCTCACCGCGGCGGAGTTCCAGGAGCTGGGTTCTCTCGAAGAGCCGGAGGCGCTGAAGCGGCTGGTGGCGGCGCACCCTGAGGATCCGCGCACGGAGAAGGTGGAGGCGCTGCTGGATGAGCGCGACTACGCCCAGGCGGTGGCGGCCGGCCCTCGGGCGCTCTTCAAGTACCTCAAGGACTACCCGGCGGGCGCGCACCGGAAGGAGGCCCAGGTCCGGCTCTTCGAGCTCAAGGTGCGCAGCCTCATCAGCTCCGGGCTGTTTCAGGAGGCGGATGCGGAGTTGGGCCGGAACCCGCTGGCGAAGGAGGCGCCGGCTCTGCGGGAGGAGCTGACGCGCGCGAGGGGCGAGGCGCAGCGGCTCACCGCGGCGGGCGCGCAGGTCCAGCCCGCGCTGCCGGCGTTCTACGTGCGGCCGCTGGAGGAGCTGATTCGAGCGCTCCAGTCGCCGGATCCGCTTGACCGCTGGCAGGCCGCGCAGGAGCTGTCGCAGCACGTGAGCATCCGCACGCTGGATCCGCTCCTCGCGGCGGTGCGCACGGCTCGCAACCCGCGGGTGCGCTGGGAGGCGTTCGTGGCGCTGCGGCACGTGCTGCGCGCGCTGCCGCATGACGTCGGCCAATACGAAGTGGCCGTCCGGCTGGAGACGCTGGGGGAGCGCGCGGCGGACGCGGAGGTGCACCTGGCCACGGCGGTGCTGCTGGACCTCTCCGGAGAGCTGGCTGCGGCGGCCGCTGCGTATCTGCGCGCCTTCGTGGCGCAGTCGCCGGACCCGGTGGTGCTGCGCCGCTGGGTGGAGATTCGGCGGGAGCGCAACCAGCACTTCTCCGCGGCGGTGGCCGCCCGGCGGCTGGCGCTCTGGGCCACGAGCGTGGCCGAGGAGCCCCGTGAAGAGGGCCGCCCGCCGACCGTGGCAGACGCCCGCCAGCTCTGCGCGGCCGCGGTGGCCAGCCGGTGGGCGGAGGCGCAGATTGCCCAGAGCCGCTCCGCGGCGGGCGAGTTCCCGGAGGACCTCGCGCAGTTCACGCGGGAAGCGGAGCGGGCGCGGAAGCGGACCGAGGCCGCGCTCGCGGATGCGGAGCTGGCGCTCCGCGCGAGTGATGCCGCGGTGCCCACCTGCGACGACGACCGCGTGGGGCAGCGGCTGGCGGCGGGCGAACGGCAACGGAGGGCCGCGCTGGCGCAGTTGACCGCCAAGCGGCACCCACTCGCCGCGTTGGCGTGGCAGTGGGCGCGGCGGAGTGACCCGTCGTTTGACCTGCGCGCGGAAGCGGAGCGGCAGGTGGCGGACGCCGCGCCGCGCTAGAGAACGGCTCGACGGGGTCCGCAACAGGGTAGGGGGATGCCCTCCGTTCGCGTCGAACGTTGCGCCGTCAGGCGCAGGGTCGAGAGGCGGCAGGGGGCGGGCGCTGCGGGCTTCCGGGGAATGGTGTCTCGGGCTGCGGGCTTCGGGGAACGGTGTCTCGGGTAGGGGTAGGGAGCACGCGTTCGCGTTCGCGTTCGCCTTCGTTCACGGGCCCGGGTTCGGGTTCGGGTAGTCGGTCAGGGGCTAAAGCGCAACGAGGGGCAACCCCTTCAGGTCGGCAACCGGACGAGCCGTGCGCGGTGTCCCAACCCCGAACCCCTGCCCGGGCCCGTACCCGTGAACGAAGGCGAACGCGAACGCGAACGCGTGCTCCCTACCCCTACCCGAGCCACCGTTCCCCGAAGCCCGCAGCCCGAGACACCATTCCCCGAAGCCCGCCCCCCCGAACACTCCGGAGCGCGCCACTGCCGACATCTCGACTGTGCGTCGACACGCTCCTGGAGAACGGTTCGATGGGTCCGCAACATCGCGGGGTTGCCCCGTTCGCGTCGAGCGTTGCGCCGTCAGGCGCATAGTCGAGACGTCGGCAGTGCTTCCGGAGCTTGACTCAAGGGCCGCTTCGCTCTGCTCGAAACAAACCGGCAAAGTGGAGTGCGTGGGTTTGCGCCACCTCCCGACTATGCGCCTGACGGCGCAACGCTCGAGGCGAGCGGGGGAAGGCGCCTGACTGAGAACCGCTGTTCCTCCGACGAAATGGCCGGCCAGGGCCGGTCTCCTCCTCGAGGCGAGCAGGAGCGGCGAACGGACGCGGGCATTGAAGCTCGCGCTCACCGAGGCGATCGCTCCATGATGGGGCCGGATGCCTGAGAGCCCGCCGGAGGAATTGGAGCCCGTCGTCTTCGACGCCGCCGTGGAGGGCTTCCGTCGGAGCATGGGCCGGCGGCTGACGCCCAAGCTTGTGGAGGAGATCAAGGTCATCGGCGTGGACCTGTCGAAGCCGGCGGCCATCCCTTTGGCGACGTGGGAGCGGATGCTGCGTCACGTGGCCATCGCGCTCTTCTCCGAGTTGACGGAGAGCGAACGGTACCGGGCACTGGGGCACGCGTTCATGCAGGGCTACGTGGAGACGACCATCGGCCGCGCGAGCCTGGCGCTGGGCCGGGTCATCGGCGCCAAGCGGACGCTGATGCGCATGGGCCGGAACTTCCGGAGCGTCACGAACTATGTGGAGATCGAAGCGACGGAGAAGGGCCCGACGGCCATCGAGCTCAAGACCTGGATGATCCCGCTGCACCTGGAGCGGCACCGCGAGCGGACGGACATCTTCGTGAGCTACCGGCAGGGCGTCATCGAGGAGACGCTCAAGCTCCTGGGCCGGGACGGTGCGGTGGAGATCTCCCACTGCGACCGCGAACGTCTGTCGGCGACCTACCTCATCCACTGGAAAGAAAGCTGAGCCTGCAATGGGCCGCCAGGCGGTCCGTAGGGCCGCGACACCCGGGGGACCCCCATGGCTGGATTTTCGGACGACCTGCGCTACGGCGCCCGCGTGCTGCTCAAGACCCCCGCGTTCACCGCGGTCGCCATCACCACCCTGGCGCTGGCCATCGGCGCGAACACCGCCATCTTCAGCGTGGTCGACACGCTCCTGCTCCGACCGCTGCCGTACCCCCAGGCCGGACAGCTGGTCCAGCTCAAGCACGCGTACAAGACGGGGACCGGCTCCTCCATCTCCATCCCGCGCTTCGTGTACTGGCAGGAGCAGGGCACGCCGTTCTCCGCGGTAGCGGCCTATGACGACCTGGGCTCCGGATTCAACCTCGCGGGCGAGGGTCCCCCCGAGCGGGTCGTGGGCTCCCGCGTCTCCGGCGACTTCTTCAAGGTGTTCGCGGTGCCGCCGGCGCTGGGCCGCGGCTTCACCGCGCAGGATGAGCGCCCCGGCGCGCCGAAGGTCATCGTCCTCAGCCACCGCCTCTGGCAGCGGCGCTTCTCCGGCGATGCGGCGGTGCTGGGCAAGAGCGTGGTGCTCAACGATGAGCCGTACTCCGTGGTGGGCGTGGCCGCGCCGACCTTTCAGTTCCCGGAGACCGCCCAGCTCTGGACGCCGCTGGCCGTGGACCGCGCGTCGAACGACAAGGCGCAGTACCTCTTCGCCTCCGCGCGCCTGAAGGACGGCTTCACGCTGGAGAAGGCCGGCGCGGTGATGGACGTCCTGCGCTCGCAGCTGCGCGCCGCGCAGCCGGATGCCATCGACGACGAGACGCGCTTCCTGGTGGTCAGCCTGCAGGAGCACCTCTACGGGCGGCTGAGGCCGGCGCTGTGGATGCTGCTCGGCGCGGTGGGCTTCGTGCTCCTCATCGCCTGCGTGAACCTGGCCAATCTCCAGCTCGCCCGCGCAGCCAGCCGGCAGCGGGAGCTCGCGGTGCGGAGCGCGCTGGGCGCCAGCTCACGGGCGCTCATCCGGCAGCTGCTGGTGGAGAGCGTCCTTGTCTCGCTTGCGGGAGGGCTCGCCGGCCTCGCGCTGGCGCACTGGCTGCTCCCGGTGCTGGTGGCGCTGGCGCCGAAGGAGCTGCGCAGCCTGGCGGGCGCCAGCGTGGACCTCCGGGTGCTGGGCTTCAACTTCGTCGTCTCGCTCTTCACCGGCGTGCTCTTCGGGCTGGTGCCGGCGCTGCAGTCGGCCAACCCGGACCTCCAGGCCGCGTTGAAGGACGGCGCCGGCCGCAGCAGCGCGGGGCCGTCGGGCGCGCGGACGCGGAAGGTGCTGGTGCTGTGCGAGGTGGCCCTGGCGATGGTGCTGCTGGTGGGCGCGGGGTTGTTGCTGCGGACCTTCGCGCACCTGTCGAACGTGTCGCCCGGCTTCGAACCTTCCGGCGTGCTGACGATGAAGCTGTCGCTCTCGGAGACGCGCTACCCGGACGCGGTGCGGCTGGAGCGCTTCTTCACCGACGTCGAAGCAAAGGTGAACGCGCTGCCGGGCGTGAGCTCAAGCATGGGCACTGCCACGCTCCCCATGGAGGGTGGGCCGGATCTCCCCTACGCCATCGAGGGCGTCTACAAGGGCCCGCAGGAGCGGACCGGGGTGGGCAACGCGCAGTACCGGCCGGTCACACCGGGCTACTTCCAGACGCTGAAGATCTCGCTCGCCCGGGGCCGGCTGTTCACGTCCGCCGACAAGGCGGGCAGCGCGCCGGTGGTCATCCTCAACGAGGCGGCGGTGCGCGAGTCCTTCAAGGGGATGGACCCCATCGGCCAGCGGATCACCATCGGCCGCCCGGGCCTGCCGCTGTACGAAGACGCGATGCCGCGCGAAGTGGTGGGCGTGGTGAAGGACGTGCGCGAGGACGGGCTGAGCGAGGAGCTGCCGGCGGTGGCGTACCTGCCGATGGGGCAGATGCCTCCCGCGCTCTCCAAGGTCCTCGTCCGTCTGCTGCCCACGTCCTTCGCGCTGCGGGCGGGCGGGGCGCCGGAGTCGCTTTCGCGCGCGGTGGAGAACGCCATCCACGAGGTGGATCCCCAGCAGCCAGTCACCAACGTGCTGCTGATGGATGAAATCGTCTCCAAGTCTATTGGCGCGCAGCGGTTCAATGCGCTCCTCCTGGGCGCGCTGGCGCTCCTCGCGCTGGTGCTCGCGGCGGTCGGCATCTACGGCGTGGTGTCGTACCTGGTGACGCAGCGCACGCAGGAGATCGGCGTGCGGGTGGCCCTGGGCGCCACGCGGTCGGACGTGCTGAGTCTGGTGCTGCGGCAGGGGCTGGGCGCGGTGGTGCTTGGCCTGGCGCTGGGGCTGGGTGGCGCGTTCGCCGTGAGCCGGCTGCTGGAGAGTCTGGTGCAGGGCGTCAGCGCAGCGGATCCCTTCACGTTCATCGCCGCGCCGGTGGTCCTGTTCGCCGTCGCCGTCGCCTCCATTTACCTACCCGCGAGGCGTGCGGCAGGTGTGGATCCGGTGATTGCGCTGCGCGCCGAGTGAAGTTTCTCCTCTCAGCCTTTCAGAAAAACCGAAGGCCGCTCCGGGTGCAGCAATCCAGCGGAGGCGAAGCACAACTTGTATTAGCCGGCCGCGATGATGAATTAAGTGGCGAAAGATTGGACAGGCCGGCGTCTGACGAGCGCTTCACCCCCGGCGCTCGCCCCTGCAGCCAAACGCGAGCAGCTCGAAGCCGACGTGCGCGAGTTGGAAGCGCGCACCCAGGAAGAGCGCGGCGGTTGGAAGAACGTCGTCGGCAGCTACGGGCTGGACGCGTTCTTCGACAAGGGCCGGCAGTTGGCGCGCCAGACGAAGGTCGCCCGCGGGCAGCTGACGCTCGCGCTCGCGGACGGCGTGCTGACCTCCGCTGAGGCGGCGGTGCTGGACAAGCGGATCAGCGCGGCGTCGGATCTCCTCGGCCAGTACCGCGCGCTCAAGCACACCAGCGGCAAGGTCGTGGGCACGCTCGCGGGCGTCCTGGCGACGGTCCCGTTCGGCGGCGGCCCCATCGCGATGTGGGCCATGGGCGTGAAAGCCGCGGTGGCGAACGTCCTGGGCAACTTCTTCGTCCGGGGCAATGAGTACAAGGTGAAGGACCTGGTGCTGGACGGGCTGGCGGGCGGCGGCGCGGGTGCACTGGGTGGCGGAGCGCTGAAGCTGCACCTGGGCGCGAAGATGGCGGCCCGGCTTCCGGACAACCACTTCGTCCAGGGCGCTGCCCGGGTCGCGGGCGACAGCGTGGCGATGGCGACCGGCTGGAACGCGCCAATGGCGACCTTTCAGGAGTCCACCTGGCAGTCGGGCCCGTGGTCGGGCGCCGAACAGGTGGGGCGCGCGACGGCGAAGGCTGCGGCCATCGGCTTCGTTGCGGGTGCGGGCATTGGCGCGGTGACTGGGCGCATCTCCGCGACGAAGGGCGGTGCGCTTGGCCTGGCGCGAGAGATTGGCGCCGAGGGCGCGCCTGTCGGTGGCCTGGCCTCGCGCAGCGCAGGGGCCGAGGGCAGCAGCACCGCCTCTGCTCCCGGCAGCGCGCCGGTCAGCGGCGGACCGGGAACGGTCGCTCCCAGCGGTGGACCCGGGACAGCAGTGCCCAGTGGCGGACCCGGCACGGCAGTCCCCAGCGGCGGGTCTGGAACCGCAGTGCCCAGCGGTGGACCCGGAACGGCAGTGCCCAGCGGTGGACCCGGAACGGCCGTGCCGAGCGGCGGACCCGGGACGGCCGTGCCGAGCGGCGGACCCGGAACGGCCGTGCCGAGCGGTGGACCGGGCACAGCCCTCCCGAGCGGCGGAACAGGGACGGCCGTGCCGAGCGGCGGACCGGGAACGGGCGTCCCTGGCGCGGCTCCAGGAACCCCGGGCAGCTCCAGCCTCCCGACTCAGATGGGAGACCAGACCGCCTCCACGGCCGCCATGCAGAGCGCGGCCCACCGCTCCACCGCGCCAGGCACGACGACGGCCACCGGCACCGAGCAGAACGGCCCCGACGACGAGGTCGAGCAGGTGGGTGCCCGCTCAGGGCAGCACGGCTACCCGTTCGGTTCGCATGGCTTGGCGGAGCACGAGCGGCGAATCGCCTCCGAGCAGCGACGGGCTGTGGCTGAGCGGCTCGCCATCAAGCGCTAGCAGCGCCGTAGGTCAGCACCACGTTCCCGTTCTTGAACGCCCGCGTCTCCTTGAGCTTGAGGTTGACCGGATCCGGCAGGCCTTCGAAGAGCGTCCGTCCGCCGCCGAGGACGATGGGATTGAGCACCAGCTGAAAAACGTCGATCAGCCCGGCTTCGGTGAGCGGCGGGATGAGGCTGCCGCTGCCGAGGATGACCAGGTCCGTCTTCGACGTCTTCTTGAGCTTCCGGAGCTGGACGGCAGCGTCGCCCTTGAGGACCGTAGTGTTCTGCCAGGTCGGTTTGCGCAGGCTGCGGGAGAACACGAACTTCTCTTTCTCGTTCATCCCCTTCGCCACGGCCGCATTGGCTTTGCGGGCGGCCTCCGTCGGCCAGAAGCGGGCCATCATCTCGTACGTGATGCGGCCGAAGACCAGGGCCCCGTCTCCACCGGCATTATTCGCGGCGAACGCGTTCCATTCCGCGTCCTGCTTGTGGGCCCAGCGCATGTCGCCGCTGGCGTCCACGAAGTACCCATCGAGGGAGACCTGATTGAAGACCACGAGCTTCGCCATGAGTCCTCCGTGCGCGCCGATTGTCGCGAGAAAGATGCGGCGCCAGGACGCGATATGCCACCTTCGGGCCGTGAGACACACGCACGGAATCCGGGGTAGGGTGCCTCGCGCGGGCCGGTGAAATGGAGTGGGGCGCGATGTTTCCCCGGCTGTTCCTCGTTCTTCTGCTGGCGTCGTCCTCCGTCGCTTGCACGGTGAACCAGTGTGAGCGGGCGGGCGCCGCGCCGCTCCCGGTGTCGGACCCGCCGCCCATCGCCATCGCCTCCAGGCCGCTGGAGCTGAAGCTGAGCACGTACATTGGCGGTGGGTGCGGCGTCGCGCCGCCGCCGCTCAACCTGCGAACCAAGGTCTTCGACCCGGAGAACGCCCCCGTCGAGCACGACGCAGAAGCGCAGACCAGCTTGAGCGGATTGGCGACGGCGACCATCCGCTTCGTGCCGCGTGTGGCAGGCGCCTATCAGGTCATCGCCGAGCTCACGAGCAGCACAGCGCCCGTCCAGGCCGAGGTGGTCGTCGCGGAGCTTCGCGCGGCCACGCCGGTTCAAGAGCGTCCGCTGGCCACGCAGACCTGTTCCGAGATGTTCCTCACGGCACGCGGGACGGTGCTCTGCGCGAACGGCCTCTATCTGCTCGCGACCGCGGTGGGGCAGCCTTGGAAGTCGCTTGGGCAGGCCAGCTACGTCTCCGTCGCCGGAGACCATGTGTGGATCTACTCCGGCGGCACGCTGGAGCACTGGTTGGACTCGGAGGCCGGGCTGGCCCGGGTGGAACCGCCCTTCGCAGAGGTCGCCCACTCGCTCCTGGCGTTCGACGGCGAGGTGCTGCTCTGGAGGTACGGGGAGGTCGTCCGCGTCACGCCGTCGAACGGCGCCTTGAAAGTATCCGGGAGCCTCGTCTTCTCCACCTTGCAGAATGAGGTTTTCTCCATCTCCGCGGATCGAAAGCGCGTCCTGGCGGTGGGGTTGACGGAGATCTGCCAGGCATCGTTCGCCACGCCCGGGAACACCTGCCTCACGCGAGGGGGCGCCGCCGTGGGCAGCGACCGGAACGGCATCTGGTTCGAGTCGCCGCCGCCCGGGCTGGGTGGCGCGGTCACGCTCGCGGGGGGAACCCTGGAGCTGGCGGTGCCCGGCGAGAGCGGTCCGCAGATCGCGAGCGTCACCCGGCTGCCGGTTGGCTGGACCGCCGCGGGCTCCGCTCAGGCGAGGTTCTTACCTGGGCGCGCGCCCCTCGCGCGGCCCGCGCAGGAGTACGCCATCTCCCCCGCGAAGGGCGCGTCCGTGCTGACGCTGGAGGGCCGCAAGGGCCCGGCGCACTGGGTGACCTACGACAGCCAGCGGGACGTCCACTCGGCCTACGAACAGTTCGCGGTCCTGAGCGGCGACCGGTTTCTGCTCATCCCCCGGTGACCCGGTCCGGGGGCTGAAACCGGCGACTGGCGCAGGAACTCCCGCGGCGTCGCCTTCTCGCTGGAGAGCGACACCGGCAAGAGGCCGGCGAGGGCCGCGGCTTTGCGGTCACCACCGTCTTCGACGGCGCGGACAAGATGCGCTTCCTCGTCACCGCGCTGAAGGAAGGCAAGGCGGTCCGCTTCACGCGGCAGGTCGTCAAGAAGGTGCCGAAGACTTCGCAGCTGTCCGGCGTCCGACGCGCACGCCCTCAAGGCCTTCGAGCTCGCGGCGGTGGACTGCTTCGTCAAGCCCGTGGCGGAGGAGCGGCTGCTGCTGGCGCTGGAGCGGGTGCGCGAGCGCCGTGCCGCCGGGACCGCCGCGCCGGCCCTCACGCCGCTGGAGCGCGGCCGGCCGCCGGCGTCCCGGATGGCCATCCGCAGCGGGTCCAAGTACGTTGTCTTCGACCCGCGCCGCGTCTGCGCCATCCTCTCGCAGGACCACTACTCCGCTGTGCAGGTGGATGGCCGCGAGCTGCTCGCGGATGACCCGCTGGACGCGCTGGCGGCGCGGCTGGATCCGGAGCGGTTCCTCCGCATCCACCGCAGCGCGGTGGTGAACCTGGACTTCATCAAGGAGCTGCAGCACGAGGGCGACCGCCGGTACACCGCCGTCCTCAATGATGCGAAGCGGACGCGCGTGCCGGTGGTGCGGGACCGGCTGCCCGCCCTCAAGGCGAAGTTGGGGATCTCCTGACCGGAAGGCCGCCGTGTCAGTGCCGGATGGTAGAAGCCGGTCCGCCGCGCGAGCTCGCGGCGATGATTGATCCCGGTGTCGGGCGCGTGAGAAAAGGGGACGGGGATGGGGTCGAGAGCAACGGCGAAGAGCCAAGAAGAAGTGTCAGAGGTCGTGCAGCCCGTTGAGGCGGTGGCAGAGCCTCCTGACCTCTCGGCGGCCACGCCGATGATGCGTCAGTACCTGGAGACGAAGGCGCTCCATCCGGACGCCATCCTCTTCTTCAGGTTGGGTGACTTCTACGAGATGTTCTTCGAGGACGCGGTCAAGGCCTCGGAGCTCTTGCAGATAACCCTCACCGCGCGCGCGAAGGGGGCTGACAAGGTCCCGATGTGCGGCGTGCCGCACCACTCGTCCCGCCGATACATCGCCCGGTTGATCGAAGCGGGCCTCAAGGTCGCCATCTGTGACCAGGTGGAGGAGGCCGGCGGCCCCGGCATCGTCCGCCGCGAGGTGACGCGGATCATCACGCCGGGGATGGTCCTCGACGAAGAGGTGCTGGAGGCGGGGGAGAACAACTTCCTCGCCTCGGTCTACTTCGGGGAGGACGCGGCCGGCGCGGCGCTGCTGGATGCCTCCACGGGTGAGTTCTTCTGCTTTGAAGCGCCCGCGCTGGCGGACCTCGCGCAGGAGCTTTCCCGGTGCGAAGTGCGGGAGCTGCTTGTCTGCGACCAGCAGGCGCAGGGGGCGCAAGTGGCCTCGCTGCTGGAGCTCTTGTCGCGGCGTCCGGCGCTGGCCACCCGCGAGAAGGCCGCGTTCGAGCCCGCCCGCGCGTCCGCGTTTCTGAAGACGCACTTCAGCGTGGCCAGCCTGGAGGGGTTCGGGCTGGACGGGCTGGCGCTCGCCACCGGCGCCGCCGGGGCCGCGCTGCGGTACCTGAAGGACACGCAGCGGACGCAGGCGTCCCACGTGGACCGGATCGCCCTGATGGCCAAGGGGCGGCACCTGGTGCTGGATGAAGCGTCGCGCTCCAACCTGGAGCTGACGCGGAGTCTCCGGGATGGCGGGAAGAAGGGGACGCTGCTGGGCGTGCTGGACAAGACCGCCACCGGCATGGGGGCGCGCAAGCTGGCCCGCTGGATTGTGGCGCCGCTGGCGACGGTGGCGGAGATCGACGCCCGGCTGGACGCGGTGGAGGAGCTCTCCGCGCACAGCGTGTGGCGTGAGGATCTCACCGGGCTCTTGAAGGAAGTGGCGGACCTCGAACGGCTCTGCGGGCGGCTGGCGCTGGGGGCGGGGAACGCGAGGGATCTCCAGGCGCTCGGAAGGTCGCTGGAGGTGCTGCCGCGCATCGCGGAGGTGGGCGCGCGGTGCAGCAGCGCGCTCTTGAAGGGGCTGGAGGGGCCGCTGCGCGGGCTCCCGGAGCTCTCGGCGCAGCTGTCCAAGGCCATCGCGGACGAGCCGCCGGTCGCCTTGAAGGAGGGCGGGTTGTTCCGGGTGGGGTTCCATCCGGAGCTGGATGAGCTGATTGCGCTCTCCACGTCCGGCAAGGAGCTGCTGCTCAAGATCGAAGCGCGCGAGCGGGAACGCACGCAGATCTCCTCGCTGAAGGTCCGCTACAACAAGGTCTTCGGGTACTACCTCGAGGTCACCCGCAGCAACCTGCACCTGGTGCCGGCGGACTACGTCCGCAAGCAGACCACCGTCGGCGCGGAGCGCTACGTCACGGCGGAGCTCAAGGAATACGAGGAGAAGGTCCTCACCGCCGAGGAGCGGCGCTGCGCGCTGGAGCACAAGCTCTTCGAGGAGCTGCGCGCGCTGGTGACGGTGCAGGGGCCTGCCATCCGGGCCGCGGCGGAGGCGGTGGCGGCGCTGGACGCGCTGTGCTCGCTGGCGCGGTGCGCGGCGGACTACGGCTACGTCCGGCCCACGGTGGATGACTCGGACGTGCTGGAGATCTCCGGCGGGCGCCACCCCGTGGTGGAGCGGATGCTGGCGGGAGACGTGTTCGTCCCCAATGATGTCCAGCTCAATCGGAAAGACGCGCAGCTGCTCATCATCACCGGCCCGAACATGGCCGGGAAGAGCACGGTGATGCGGCAAGTGGCGCTCACCGCGCTGATGGCCCAGGCGGGCTCCTTCGTTCCGGCGCGGCGCGCGCGGATTGGCCTGTGCGACCGGATCTTCACGCGCGTGGGCGCGGCGGACAACCTCGCCCGGGGCCAGTCCACCTTCATGGTGGAGATGACGGAGACGGCCAACATCCTCCACAACGCCACCCGGAGGTCGCTGGTCATCCTGGATGAGATTGGCCGCGGCACCTCCACCTACGACGGCCTCTCCATCGCCTGGGCGGTCGCGGAGCAGCTGCATGACCGCGTCGGGGCGCGGACGCTCTTCGCCACGCACTACCACGAGCTCACGGACCTTGCGCGCGAGAAGCCGAAGGCGAAGAACTGCTCCATCGCGGTGAAGGAGCAGGACGGGAAGGTCATCTTCCTGCGCAAGCTCGTGGCCGGCGGCGCCAGTCGGTCCTACGGGATTGAAGTGGCCCGCCTGGCCGGGCTGCCTCCGGAGGTGCTGATGCGCTCCCGGGAGATCCTCGGGAACCTCGAGTCCGGCGAGTTGGACGAAGCCGGCCGGCCGCGCATCACCCGGCGGACGGCGAAGGTGAGCAACATGGATCAGCTTGGACTCTTCGTGGCGGCGCCGGTGACGCCGTTCGTGCCGGAGAAGCACAAGGTGCTCGAAGAGCTGGCCCGGCTCACACCGGAGGCCATGACCCCGCTGGAGGCGCTGAACCTCCTGGCGCGGTGGAAGAAGGACCTCGGCTAGAATCCCGGTATGGCTGAGCAGATGGCGCTGCTGATCGCCGACATTGGCGGATATACGCGCTTCATGAAGCACCATCGGTTCTCGCTGGCGCACGCGCAGGAGCTGGTCGCTTCGCTGCTCGAGGCCGTCATCGACGCGGCGAAGCCGTTCAAGCTGGCCAAGCTGGAAGGCGACGCGGCCTTCCTCTACGCGCCCAAGCAGAGCCTGACCGGCGCCGCGCTGGTCAGCAAGGTGCTGAAGGTCCGGCAGGCGTTCCTCCAGAAGCAGCAGCAGCTGGAGATGGACCGGATGTGCAACTGCGACGGCTGCATGCAGGTGGGGCAGCTGACGCTCAAGTTCGTCTCCCACCAGGGCGAGGCGGCGTTCCAGAAGGTGAAGCGGCTGGTGGAGCTGGCCGGCGTGGATGTCATCCTGGTGCACCGGATGCTGAAGAACGACGTGCCGGTGCCGGAGTACCTGCTGATGACCTCTGGGTTGGAGGAGGGGCTGGATGCCGCGCAGCGGCCGCTGGCGCTGCGCCTGGAGCATGAGTTCGAGGGCCTGGGGCCTACGACGACGCACTACTTGGACCTGCGACAGCTTCCGACGGAGCCGCCTCCGCCGGTCAGGCCGAGCCTCTTCCGGAAGCTGGCGTTGAAGCTCTCTTTCGAGGGGCGCTCCCTTCCGTACCTGCTGGGCGTGAAGAAGGCCTGCGAGGGGTTCCGCAACGTGGAGGTCGTCTCGGGCGCGCCGCCGGGTCCGCGCTAGCCACGGCGATGCAGCTGCTCATCCCCCACGCGCCGCGCGCTGTCCGCCTGAGCCAGGTGCCGGGCGCGCGTGCGAGGGTGGCTGGGGCCGCGGTGCTCTGCCTGCTCGCGCTGGCGGTAGCCGGAGTGGCCCTGGCGCGGACGCAGCGGTGGATCTCCACCGAGCGCGCCTTCGCCGAGCGCGGCCTGGCTTTGCCCGGCGCGGTCACCTCCCTGGACGTCGGCGAGGACGGACGGCCACGGGTGGGTGTCGCGTATGAGCTCGACGGCCATCCGCAGTCGGCCAGCGGGCTGTCGTTGGGGACGCAGACCGCGGCCCCGCTCGTTGGCGGGAAGGTGTCGTTGAGGGTTCTGCCCGAAGCGCCCTCGCGCCCGCGGGAGCAGGGCTTCGCCGAGGAGGCCGCGGCGCGCGTGGAGGGCGGGCCCTACGCGGTGGCGCTGCTGGGGGCGATCCTCGCAGCCGTCGCCGGGCTGTCGCTCATCCGCTCGGTCCGGCGAGAGGTCCTGCCGCTCCGGCGCGGCTCGCTGGTCTGGCTCACCCCGGACCGGCCGCTGCCGGAGACAACCGGCACGCGCGTGGTCCGGGCCAGCTACTTCCGCGACGACCTGAAGCAGGCGGTGCGCGCGCGGGTGCGCCCCTCGAAGCTGCCCGTCCGCAAAGAGGAGAAGGTGCTGGCCGCCGTCCTGGACGGGCACCTGGACTGGGGCGTCGTCATCGACGAAGAGCTGCTGGTTCGGCTCGGCTGGCGGCAGTAGCGACTGCGTCCAAAAAAAGGGACAGGCTGCTTTTCGCCGAAAAGCAGCCTGTCCCCTTTAGCTCAAAAAGGAGCCTGTCCCCTTTTCCCCGCTGGCGCCTACGCCTCCTGCGCGCGGGTGACCAGCTGCGGCGCGGGTTCGCCTTCCGCGTTGACGAGCTCCACCTCAGGCTGGACCCGGCGCTGCAGCGCGACCGGCGAGCGCAGCAGCGCCACCGCCAGCGCCGCGCCGGCGAGGGCTGCCGCCAGCACCTCCGGCTCCGGGGAGAGGAAGGCAGCACAGAAGGGGAGGGAGGAGGCGAGCATCGCCATCACCGTGCTGCCGGCCGCAGCCACCAGCAGGGTCGCCACGCTCTCCGACAGGCTGGCCCCTCGCCATCCGGGCAGCGTTCCCCGAATGCCCAGGCCCACCATTGCTCCCAGCACCATGAAGATCAGCAGGTTCATCGTTCGCCCCTTGGGGGCAGGTCATTGCGCCGGCCGTGCCAGCCCTAAGTGCGCGAAGGCAGACGGCCCGCTCCGACTTCCGGCGGACGAGGGCTGAAGAAATTTCCGGCCTGTTGGGTGGACAACGCCCGACGCCGAGAAACGGGCTCAGGCGTGGGTGGTGGAGACCGCGTTGAGGCTGACCTGGGTGTCTCTGCGCACGCCCGTCTTCACGAAGTCCTGGATGGTCCGCGCGAGCGTGGCGGCGACGAGCGCGATGAGGGGGAGGTGCTCTCCGCCCTCGCAGGTGGCCTGCCCCGCCGGGTCCTCGGCGTCCGCGACGAAGCGCTCCTCCCAGCGCACGAGGCCGAACGTGCCGTCGCCGGAGACGGCGGCGTGCACCAGCGCCGCGGACTTCTTCCGGGCGAAGGTGGACAGGAGGTTCCGGCTGGAGTGGTTGTCGAAGCAGTCCACCAGGAGATCCGCGGTGGCGCAGATGGTGTCCACGTTCTCGGGGGAGAGCCTCACGCCAAGCGCGTCCGCTTTGATGCCGTGGAAGTTGAGCAGCTGCAGCTTGAGCGCCTCCGCCTTGTTCTTCCCCAGTGACTGCTTCACGAACGCCTGCGCGAGCAGGTTCTTGGACTCCACGCGGTCGAAGTCGAGGAGGACGAGCTGGGCTTCCAGGTTGCGGCAGAGGAAGACCGCGTTCGAACCCAGCGCGCCTACGCCGCAAAACAGGATGCGCATGAGAAGTCTCCCGGTGAGCCATCAACGCGGCGAGCCGTCATCGTAGACCGCTCGCCGCGTTTGTCACCCGTACCGCGGCTGTGCGCCGAACGGCACCTTCGGCCGCAGGTAGATCCGCTCACCGCCGTGCGGCGCGGCGAGCCGCTGTGGCTGACCTCCTCGAGATCTGCCCGCTTGGACCACACCGCCTCCCAGCGCTCGCGCGAGTCAGGCAAAGAGAGGGGGCCGTCCGACGCGTCGCTCCAGAGGATGGCGCCGCCGCGGCCGATGAGGAAGCAGACCTCGCGCGGCGCCAGGGTGCGTGGAGCTGGGTGAGGCAGGGTGTCCTTCCCTTCGTGTCGAGTGTGTCCCGGCGCTCGCCTGCCTGGCGAGAGCTCCTGTTTGGGATGCTGGCGGCCGGGGCTCCGGGTTAGAGGAGGGGAATGCGCCGCGTTTTTCCGCTCATCGGAGTCATGCTGTTTGTGGAGCTCATCCTCTTCGCGGTGTTGGCGCGGCTCGGCGGTCCGCTGCTGCCCCTGGCGTCGGTCCTCCTCTCCGGCGCCATCGGTCTGTCCCTCCTGAGACAGGGGCAGGTACGGACCTTCGCACGCCTTCGCGAGGCGACCGCGACGGGCGGCAGCGTCCCGGCAGAGGTGGCGGATGAGCTTCTGAGGGTGGGCGGTGGCCTGCTCTTCCTGATCCCGGGGCTCCTCAGCGACTTGCTGGGCGCGTTGCTCCTCATCCCGCCGGTGCGCCGCAAGGTCGCCGCCCGCCTGCGCGCGCCTGCCCGCGAGCCCTTCGTGGAGCAGGCTCCGGCGCGGCGCCACTTCAAGCGGACGCCTGAAGAGGAGACGGACGCGGAGATCATCGAAGACGTGGCCCCGCCGGGCGACGTGCGGCGGTGAAGCCGTCCCGAAGGAGGCTCCTCCCAAGCCGCCGTCAAACGCCGGCGGGGCCCCGTGAGAGGTCGGGTTCGTTCAGGAGAAGCCACCAGACGCTTTGCGCCGAAAATCCCTGACAGCGAAAAAAGCCTGTCAGGTGCGGCGCGCGGCCGCGTCGATGAGGTCAGAAGCAAGGAAAACGGGTGTGTTACGGTACGGGCCCCCTTACACGACGGTCTTCGTAAGCCATGCGTACCGCCTACTCTCAGCTCACGGATGAGGAGCTCTTCGCCGACATCCTGCGCCGTCGCGCAGAGGGCGAGGACTTCCGCGTCCAGTTCGGCGAGCTCTGCCAGCGCTGGCGGGCTCCGGCGGGCACGGTCGTCCGCCGCATCCAGGGCAGCTACATGCGCGGCTCGCCGGATGACCTCCCGGAGGTCTTCCAGGAGTCCGTGGGGAAGTTCCTCGCCCGCGGCCTGGATCAGTTCCGCGGCATCTCGGAGCAGGTGCCGGGCAAGGCGGCGTCTCCGAAGACCTTCTTCCTGCGGATCGTCAAGCACGCGGCGATCGACCGCTACCGGCGTCAGCGAGAGGACCTCGCCTCGCCGCATGAGGACGCGGAGGACGGCCCGATGGAGGCTCCGCACGAAGTGGCTCGCGCGGTCGCCGCGTCGCGCCGGGTGCAGGAGCGGGCCGAGGCCAGCGAAGAGTACTGGGATGTGTTCGCCCGGCTCCGGAAGGAGCACCCGAACGAGGCTGCGGCCTGGGACCTGTACCACCACCAGGACGTCGAGGATCACGACGAATGCGCTCGTTTGCTCGGTATCACGGTCGTCAACTCGTACAAGCGCGTGAGCCGCGCGCAGGCGTACATGAAGCTCTATCTGCTCGAGCTTCGCGGCGAGGAGGAGTCGGAGTGATGGAGTCTTCAAACCCCCGAAGCCGTTATGTGGCGCGAGTCGAAGAGCTCGCGGCGCTGGTGAAAGACGATCGAAGGCCCCCGGAGGCGGGGGCGCTGTTGGAAGTGGCAGGAGACCTGCTCCGCAGAGCAGGCGAGTTGAAAGTGGATGAACGGGCGGTGGAGGCGGCGCTTCGCCTCCTCGCCCAACCCGCGGTGGAGTCGTTCCTCTCCACCCTGGCCCTCGACGAGATCTCGGCTCGAATGACCCGCGCCGCCGATGAAGCCGTCGAAGCCGCGCTCCCCGAAGGCGCCGAAGAGGCGGAGACGTGGCGCGCGTGGGCCCTGGAAGGGATCCTCTCGCGAGATCGGCTGGAGTCCATCCTCGCCGCGGTCCGCAGGTTGGGCCAGGCCTGGGCGTCGCCGCTGGCGGACGCGCTGGCGGCCCGGTTGAAGGCGGAGGACCGCGCACTGCGGGGCAAGGCGCGGTGGTTTACGGGCTTGAATGCGTTGCGGCGCCAGCACCGGGAGCTGCTGGATCCGTCGGGGCGCGCTGGCGCGTGGTGGTTCAGCTCGCGAGCGGACTGCGATGGGCTCATCAGCTGGCTGGGCGGAGTGCCGGCGGACGCCGCGCACCTGGGCACCTGCAAAGACTGTCAAGGGGATCTCGCCGTGGCGCGCGACGTGGAGCAGCCGCGAACCCGCCACCTGTCGGCGGATGACCTCTGGAAGCTCGACCTGGGGCTGACCTCCCGCGCCGAGCGCGCCGCGGTGGACGCGCACGCGGCGGACTGCGTGGAGTGCCGCCGGGCGGTGGCGGCGCTGGCGGAGGGCGAGCGGGCCATCGCGGAGGCGGCAGGCGGTCCGGGACGCACAGAGCAACCCCGCCAACAACCTTCGTTGCGGCCTCCGGACAGGCCCGAGCAGGGCGGTCCGGAGCTGTTGGAGGACGGGAAGGAGCTCCGGGTGCTCCTCTTCCGGCAGAAAAATCGAGCGCGACTTGTCGTCGTCCCAACACCCGGTCGTCGAATCGCCGCAGCGGCGGTCCTCCTCCCTGAGCAGTCGCGGACCCCGCTTCGTCCCCGCAGCACCGAAGAAGGCCTCGAGTTTGAGCTCCCCGAAGGACGCTCACTCCAGGGAAGTCGAATCACCCTCAAGCTTCAGTGGACCGACGGACAGGAGCCCTACGAGCAGGACTGGACGCTCTCCTAGCGACTGGAGCATGAAGTGCTCCATGGATACGCAGACCGCGCCCCCCGCAGCCCGAGGCATCTACTGCAACCGCACGCTGAACATGCGGGCCATCCGGGCCATCGGCTACGACATGGACTACACGCTCATCCACTACAAGGTCGTGGAGTGGGAGCGGCGCGCGTACGAACACCTCAAGCTCCGCCTGGTGGCGCTCGGCTGGCCGGTGCAGGGGCTGCAGTTCCAACCTGAGAGCGTCATCCGCGGCCTCATCATCGACGCGGAGAAGGGCAACCTGCTCAAGGCCAACCGCTTCGGCTTCGTGAAGCGCGCGGTGCATGGCACCCAGCCGCTCTCCTTCGAAGAGCAGCGCCATGTCTACGCGCGCACCATCGTGGATCTCGCGGAGCCGCGCTGGTCGTTCATGAACACGCTCTTCTCCCTGTCCGAGGCGTGCATGTACGGGCAGCTGGTGGATCTCCTGGATCAGCGCGCCCTGCCGGGGGTGATGGGCTACGCGGACCTCTACCGCCGCGTCCGGGAGATGATGGACGCCGCGCACATGGAGGGCCAGCTGAAGGCGGAGATCATCTCCCACCCGGACGCCTTCGTGGTCCCCGAGCCGGAGACGGCGCTGGCGCTCCTGGATCAGAAGCACGCCGGTAAGAAGCTGCTGCTCATCACCAACTCCGAGTGGAGCTACACGGTCCCGATGATGGCGTACGCCTTCGACCGGTTCCTCCCCAAGGGGATGGGCTGGCGCGAGCTGTTCGACGTCATCATCGTCTCCGCGCGCAAGCCGGAGTTCTTCACCACCCGCAGCCCGCTGTTCGAGGTGGTGACCGAGGATGGCCTGCTGCGGCCCGCGTCCGGGAGCCTCAAGCCGCGGACGGCGTACCTGGGGGGCAGCGCGGCCCAGCTGGAGAAGCACCTCGGCCTCTCCGGCGATGAGATCCTCTACGTCGGCGACCACATGTTCGGCGACGTGCACGTCACCAAGAGCGTGCTGCGCTGGCGCACCGCCCTCATCCTGCGGGAGCTGGAAGAGGAGGTGACCGCCGTCGAGGGCTTTCGCGAGATGGAGTCGCGGATCGCTGTGCGGATGCAGGAGAAGGAGCGGCTGGAGGACGAGCTCTGCCAGATCCGGCTGGCGCAGCAGCGGCGGCGCTTCGGCTACGGCCCCGCGCCGGCGCAGAGTGAGGAGTCGCTCAACACCCGCGTGGGCGAGCTGAAGGCGAGGGTGATGGCGTTGGACGCGGAGCTGGGCCCGCTGGCCCACGCCGCCACCGAGCTCAGCAACAAGAACTGGGGCCTGCTGATGCGCGCGGGCAACGACAAGAGTCACCTCGCCCGGCAGGTGGAGCGCTACTCGGACATCTACACGTCGCGCGTCTCCAACTTCCTGCACGCCACGCCGTTCGTGTACCTGCGCTCGCCGCGCGGAAGCCTCCCGCACGACCCCAGCGTCTTCGGCAACACGCCCGTTCCCGCGCCGGCCCCCTAACGCCCAGACGGCGAGCGCCCGGTGACGGGGCGGCGCTGCTGGGCGAGCCAGGCGTCCACTTCACGCAGCTTCGGCGCCAGGGAAGGGAAGGCCTGGTAGTAGGCGCGGGCCTGCTCGGCGTGGCGCAGCGCCGCGGCGGGCTGGTTGTCGCGGGCGAGCGGCCGGGCCAGCGTCATCTCCACGTCCCCCAGCAGCGGCCGCTCGGTGGTGCCTGGCGCGGCGAGCGCCTGCTCCAGCGTGCGGCGCGCCTGGGGGCGGTTGAGCGCGGCCTGCACCAACCCGAGGATGGCGGCGGTGTCCTTCCGGCAGTTGCCTGGATCCGGCAGCTTCTGGCAGGCGCCGTCCGCCCCCTGGCCGTTGGAAGCGCGAGGGTGACGTGGTGTCAACGGCGCAGCAGGACGCTGCGGACGGCGTTGAGCCCGTCGGAGAGGCTCACCTCGAACTGACCGCCCTCGGGCAGGTCCGGAATGGGCAGCAGCGCCTCGCCGGCGGTGAGGTCTGTCGCCAGCGTGGTGCGCGCCCCGTCCCCGCCCAGGTGCGCGACCAGGAGGTGCGAGCCCGGCGTCCAGCGCACCTCCAGCATTGCGCCGCCGCGCAGCAGCCGTTGCAGCGAAGCAGCGGACGTGGCGATAGCTTCGCGCCGCAGCAGTACGGTGCCCTCGCGGCGCAGCTCAATGGCGGCGAGCGCGCCGACGTCCGGCACGGTGAAGGCGAAGCCCACCGTCGCCGGCTCCACGTCCGCCATCTCGTAAACGCCGAACGGGACCTGGGTGACGCTCCCGCGGTCCGTGATGAGCCGCGCCACGTAGTCCGTGCTTGCCGGCGGCTCACTGGCGGAGGACGCGATGACTTGAATGGGATTGAGCAGCACCTCGCCGTCGACGATGCGCCCGCTCACCAGCAGCTGCAGCGAGGAGCTGGAGCCCGCCACCAGCGCCGCCTTGGGCGGGTTGGATTCGAGGAAGCGTTGCGCCAGATCATAGCCGTACTTGCTGGCCCACGGCGGCCGGCAGTACGACATCGTGTCCGCGTAGACCGAGGGCGACTTCAGCTCCATCGTGAGGAGATCCACGCCCCACTCGGCGATTTTCCCTCCCGCGGTGGGGTAGCTGGTGTCCGGGCCTCCCTCGTTCCCGTTGCAGCGAACATGGCGGCGGTTGAACGTGTGACCCAGCTCGTGGGCGAGCGTCCCGGGCCCCTCCTCGGGTTTGCCGGGCAGGCCGTCCACGCCGATGGCGGCGGGGCCGGGCAGGTTGGCGATGCCGAGGATGCCGGCCGTGTACGTGACCTTCACCCAGCCGTAGTAGTAGCGGCCGTTCTTGTCCGCGGTGCGCAGCGAGGTGATGTCGTCCAACAGCTTCGTCCAGGTGTTGGCGTCCGCGCCGATGGCGTAGCTGACGGTGAAGGGCGCCCGCCGTGCCGAGTTGATCCTCTTCAGTGGCCACACCTTGTAGAGCAGGTCCGGATAGCTCGCGGGTGGGACGCCGGTGGGCCCCGCGCCGCTGCTGGCGACGAAGGGGACGTCGGTCAGGTGCAGCTCCGTCCCTGTGCCGACCGTCGGCTTCAGCGTGCGGACGTTGTCCATCTCATTCGTCTCGCCGATGAGCTCCGTCGCGTCAGCGGTGACCGTCACCTCCAGCCCGGGCGCCATCCAGTCCTCGGGGACCGTGGCCACGAAGGCCTTGCTGAGATCGCCCGGCGTCTCCGTCAAGGGCAGGGTGTCCGGACCCTTCACCGGCAGCGCGCCGAGCGACGTCCCGCCGCGGAAGCCCTCCATCTTCACTTGAACGCCCTGGAGCGTCGCCCGGTCACCCAGGACGGTGGCCTTCAGGAGTGCCTTCTTCCCCTCGACAAGGCGCAGCGTCTCCGCAAACACCGACTGGCCCCACTCCACCTTGAGGAGCTTCACCTCGCCCTGAGGCTTCTTCACTTCCACGCGCACCGTGCGCTCGCGCGTCGCCTTGAAGCGGTCGGTCACCACCAGCTTCGCCTCGTACACGCCGGGCAGGTCGAAGGCGTGCTCCTGGGCGCCGGACAGCTCGCAGGCGGCGAACGTGTAGTCGGCCTTCCCATCGCCTTGCACGTCCAGCGTGCAGGAGAGCGGATCCTTCTCCGCGTCAGACAGCGTCCATTTGAAGGCCGCCTTCATCACCGCGAAGCCCACCTCAGGCGTCACGGTGAAGGTGTCGATGACGGGCGCTGAGTTCGGGCGCCCCGTCACGTGCAGCACGAACGTCTCCGCGCCGACGGCACCGGGCCCATCCAGCGCCTCCAGCCGCGCGGTGAAGTCTCCGGGAGAGCCGAAGGTAAAGTCGAGCGCGCCGGGCTGCGTGCAGTCGGAGATCTCCGTCTCCATCGCGCCGTCCCCGTCCACGTCGAGCCGGCAGTGCACGGGCGCCCGCTCGGGATCCGCGACGCGCCAGGAGCAGCGGGTGGTGAACGGCGTGTCCCCGGTCGCAGGCGCGCAGCGGAAGTCGAGCACGTGAGGAGCGAAGTTCTTCCCCGCCTCCGGCAGCGGGAGGACGACCTTCGAGCCCGGCTCGCTCACCTGCGCGTCACAGGCAGAGAGGAGCACAGCGAGGCAGAGCCAGGGGGAGGCGGTGCGCATCCGGCGGCACTGTGCAAGGGACAGACCCTGTGGCAATCGCGTGGCGTAGGAGGCTTGGGTGGACGCTGCCCTGGGTCGTTGAGCTTCAAGCTCAACCCACCGGCACATCCGCGCTCGTCTTCTTCGTCGGTTGCAGGGAGGAATGGTCAATGCAACAGGTCAGGGGTTCATGCGCCTGCCCACGGTGTGCCTCTTCCTCATCCTCTTCATCGCCTGCGGGAGCCACGCAGACGAGGCGAGGCGCAACCGTTCGTTGACCAACCGAGGTCCCGAGGAGGTTTCAGGGCCCTTTGAGCCCGGCTTGTCGACGAACGGTTGCATCTGGCTGAAGGCACCGGTGGATCACCGCCTGCACCGCGGCCCGAGCTCGGGCCAGAGTCGAAGAGGCAAAGCGCTCACCAAGCCGTCCCGCTCGCTCCCCAGAGCCCTGGGCGCTCCGAGCCGGCTGGCGCCCACGCGCTCAATGCAGGCGCCCACCGTCCACGCGAGAAGGGCCAAGCGCCGAGCCGCAGTGACCGCAAAGAGGAAGCGCAAGGCGAACCGCCCAGCGCCCGAAGTCGAAGCAGTCGGGGACGCGCCCGAGCCCGAGCAGTCGAACCCCGCGCCGCAGCCCGCGCCCGAGGACGACCCCTTCCTCCTGGTCAGCCCGCAGCTCCCCTCCCGCCCGGCCGTGCGCGAGGCCTCGCCGGAGCCGCCCGCGCCGGAGTTCCTCACCGCCACGCCCGCGCGGAGAAACCGCCGCGCCAACCCGGCCGTCCTGCGCGTGTTGGCAGGGAGCCAGGTCCTCAACCACAGCCTCGGTTTCAACGCCCTGGCCGGCACGTCGCTGCGCGAGTACCGCGCGCCGCTGGTGATCGCCCCCTGGTTCCGCGCGGAGGGTTACCCGCTGGCGCTGCTGGGGCGCGGCCCGCTGGCGGACCTCGGCGTGACCTTCGAGCAGGCGTCCGCGGTGGGCCTGAAGACGCGCCACGCTTCGGGCACCTACCCGGTGTCCTTCAGCGCCACCGACGCGGGTCTGCGGTACCGCCTCTTCGCGACTGACACGCTCCAGCTCTCACCGTCCCTGGGCTTTCGCCTGAGCGACTTCTCCGTCGCCGGCCTGGAGGGCGTCCCGCCGTTGAGCGGGCCCGCGGTCAGGGCGGGGCTGGAGGTGGAGCAAGGGCTCGGCGTCGTCGAGCTCTTCGCGAGGGCAGATCTCCTCCTCGCTTTGGGACTGGGCCCCGCCAGGGATGCCCCGTACAACGGGCGAGGCGGAGCCCTGGGAGTTTCAGCCGTTGCGGGGCTAACGCTCGCGCTGGGTGAGCACGTCGAAGCCCTCGCGCAACTCCAGCTCACCCGCTTCAGCCTCGCCCTCCACCCAGACGGGGCGGAAGGCGAGGTGAGTGCGGTGGACCTCAGCCTGGGTGGCGCTGCAGCCGTCCGGGCGTCCTTCTAGGCGCCCTACATCGACAAGCCACCATCCACGTCGATGGTGCGCGAGTTGAAGTAGTCACACTCGATGGCGAAGCGGACGGCGAGCCAGATGTCCTCGGGCACGCCCACGCGGCCGACCGGCACCGCGGCGACCAGCGCGTCGCGCGCCTTCTGGTTCATGCCCTGGGTCATCGGCGTTTCGATCATCCCCGGGGCGATGGCGGTGACGCGGATCCCGAAGGCGCCGAACTCGCGCGCCCAGGTGACCGTGTTCGCGGCGAGCGCGGCCTTCGCGGCGACATAGTTCGACTGCCCGCGGTTTCCGTGCCGGGCAATCGACGACATGTTCACGATGACGCCCTTCTGGTCCTTCTCCACCATCTTGCTCACCACCTCGCGGACCATCAGGGTCGCGCCGGTGAGGTTGACGGCGACCACCGCGTTCCACTGCTCGGTGGAGAGCTTGATCAGCTGACCCGTCGACTTGTCCTTCTTCACCAGCAGGCCGTCGCGGAGGATGCCCGCGTTGTTCACCAGGCCGGTGAGGCCGCCCATGGCCTCGTAGGCCCAGGCGACGAACGCGCCGGCATCCACCTCGTCCGCGACATTCAGCTTGCGGCGGTGGATGCCCTTGGGCAGCTCGTTGAGGCCCGCCTCGTCCACGTCGCCGGCGGCCACCTGGGCGCCGGACTCGTGGAGCCTGCGGGCGAAGTGCGCGCCCATTCCGCGGGCCGCACCAGTGACAATGATCTTCGCGCTCTTGAGATCCATGGTTCCTCCAAAAGGGGAGGGCACCCTAGCGTCGCTGGCCTCTGGAGACCAGCGCCGTCGCGCCTAGGGTTGCGAGCTGGACGCCTTCGCAGGCGCGTAGGCCCCCGCGACGCCCCGCTTCGGTGCAGGAAGGCCTGACCGCCGGTTGCGCTCGGCGGGTGACCGGGCCGGAGGCGGGGACGGAGACGGGAGCGGGGACGGAGACGGGTGCGGGAACGGAGACGGGGTACGCGTTCGCGTTCGCGTTCGTTTACGGGTTCGGGTTCGGGAACGGGTGTTTGTTCACGGCACGGCTACGGGCGCGGGCAGTGCCAACGTGCTCGCCGAACCCGCCGTCCGAGCCCGCCGTCCGAACCCGAACCCGTAAACGAACGCGAACGCGAACGCGTACCCCGTCTCCGTTCCCGCACCGGTGCCCGTCTCCGTCCCCGCTCCCCGCCCCCGTGCCCGAAGGCACTGCGCTCAATTCGAGGCGACTCCAGGTCCGACGACTCACTCGACGAACATGCTGGCAGAAGCATCTACCGTGCGCTCCGCGAGCAGCGCCTTCTCCGCCTCCCAAGCCTCGCGGGCTCGCTCCACCGCAGCCACCAGCTCCGGCTGCACGCCGCGCTGCTCGGCAAGCTCCGCCTGGCACGCCTTCACCTGAGCATCGAACGGCTCCAGCTCAAGGTCCTCCGCTCCGCGGATCTTCATCCGCCGAGCGACAGCGGCCTTGGCCCGCTCGAACCGGGCAGCCGCGCAGGTGACGGCCAGCGCCTCCTGCTCCCGCCGGGCGACATTGCGTCCCTGGCTGGCGCGGAGAAATTGGAGTCGCGCCTCCACCTCGCCGACCGCGAGCTCCGCCACCCGAAGGGTGGAGTCATCCGCCGCGAGGCCCACCTCGGCCCGGGCCGCCTTCAACCGCGCCGCGGCGCGCCGGCTGGCGTCCCGCGTCCGGCGGATCTCACTCTGCGCTTCATCCAGCTTGTCCAGCGCCGCCGCGAGCTCATTCTCCGAGTCCAGCAGCGCCAGCCGGGCTTCGTCCGTGAGGCCCTGACCCACAGAGGAGGGCACGCGCAGCCCATACCGCCCGCACCCGCCGGCGCACACCGCCAACAGGACGACCGCAGCCGCCCTCACGGCGCCACTTCCGCGTCGAACTCGCCGTGCACTGTTCGCCCGGCGCCGAGCTCCGAACCCTGCGCGAACGTCACCGAGAGCTGTCCGTCCACCCGGCTGCCGGGGATGGGCGCTTGCCGCAGGCTCAGCTGTCCGCGAGCCACGGGCGGGAGCACGCGGTGGTCCGGCTCGTCATAGACATGCCGAGTGACGGTCGCCCGCGGATTGCCCGCGCTGAGCACCTCGCCGAGGTCGATGGGCGACGGTGCGCTCAGCTGCATGCCTTCTGTAAGGACGGTCACCTTGAGCACCGTGTCCTCGCCGGTGCCGTAGGGCCGGGCGAACCGGAGGACCACGTCGCCAGTGCCGACCACCAGCTCCGCGCGCGTGTAGCTGAGCTCCAGCACCTGCGCGAGGCTGCCCTCGAGGGACTTTTCACCGCCCCCGCAGCCAGTGAGGCATGCAGCCAGTGCCATGGCCACAAGACGTCCGCGTTCAACGGGTGGTGATCGCATCGGTGCAGCTCCTCCATTCGGGATCCACGTCCACGCCAGTGAGGGCGCCCTTGTCCTTCACCTGCGCGAGCTCCTTGCGCGCGCCCGCGCTGTCCCCGTATCGGCAGCGCAGCGCGGCCAGGTTCGCCCGGGACTTCGCGTGGAGCGGGTCCACTTCCAGGGCCTTGCCGTACGCCGCGCGTGCGCCCATCACATCGCCCGAGGCCAGCAGGGCCACCCCCAGCGCGTTGTGGCTGGAGGCCCGGTGGTCTGGCAGCTCTGTGGCGCGGCTGAGCGTGAGCTGCGCCAGCCCGGTCCGACCTGCGCGCAGGTACGCGAGGCCCAGCGCCTCCAGCGAGGGCCCGTCTGGTTTCTGCTCCGTCCGCACCGCCAGCTCCTCCACGCTCGGCCCGGCGCCTCCGAGTGCGAGCGCGCGCGGCGCTGCGGCCTCTGCGCTCTGGTTGCGGCAGCCCAGCACGGCAGGGTGGAAGACCTCCAGCGCGGTGGCCCGCGTCAGGCACAGCTTGTATGTCTCCTCTGCGCGGGCGCGCAGCGGTGCCTCCTGCTCCTGGACCGCGGTCTTGAACTGCTTCACCTGGCCCGGGCTCAACCCCTCGGGCAGCGGCGTCTGCGCGATGGCCTCCGCCAGCTGCTGGTAGCCGGCGGCCATCCGCCACAGCGACGCGACGGCCCACTCCGCCGAGCCCAGCGCGAGGACCTGGCCATACACCGCCTCCAGATCCCTCAGCGCGGAGATGCGCTGCTCCAGCGCGTCCGTCGGGAGCGCAGAGTAAGCCTTGAAGAGCAGCTCGCCCACGTGCCAGAGGCCGCGCGCGGCGGGCTCCGCGCTGGCGCCTCCGCCTTGCGCCACCTGCGTGAGCAGCCGCACCAGCTCCCGAGGGGAGTCCCCACCGCCGGCGCGGGCGGCCACCTCGGCCAGCACGGCGGCCGCGGAGGCGTTCAGCGCGTCCACCTGGAGCGTCTGCTCCGCAGCGTTGCGGGCGCGGGCGAGGTCCCCTTGCTTGAGCGCGGCGGTGGCCAGGAGCGCCAGCGCCTCCGCCTTCCTCGTCCCGGCGCCCGCGTGGGTCACCGCCTCGAGGTCCTTGATGGCCCGGTCATAATCGTTCATCGCCAGCCGGAGGTTGGCCGCGGTGAGCCAGCCGTTGATGCCGGTAGAGTCGGTCAGCCGCTTCCCGGCGAGCTCGAAGTACCCGGCCGCCTCGGCGAACTGCGCGGCCTCCGCGGCGTGACGGGCCACCTGGAGCAGCACATCCGCCACCAGCTGCGAGCGCGGGTACTGCTTGACGAAGCGCTCGGCGAGCTCCCGCTCCGCCTTGAGGTCTCTGCGCTCCCGCACCGCGGTGAGCGCGCTGTAGAGGGCCTTCTCGCCCAGCTCCTGGCCGGGGTTCGCGTCCGCGACCTTCAGCAGGCCGCTCACCACGTCGCCCGTCTCCTCCGCGCTCTGCAGCGCCAGCTCGGTGAACGCTTCGCCGCGGTTGCCGGTGAGGATCTTCCTGGCGTCCGCGATGAAGGAGGAGGGCAGGGGCGCGGCGATGAGCTTCTTCGCCGCCGCCTCCAGGCCCGGGTAGTCCTTCAGCTGCCGGAACGAATCCAGGGCCAGGTGGCCGGCCACCGCCGCGTCCTTGTTCGAGGGGTACTGCAGGGCGAAGGCGGTGAACTGTTTGGCGGAGAGCTCGAATTGCCCGTCGTCATAGTGCGCGCGGCCGATGTTGAACTTCACCCCCGGCACGTTTTCGCTCTTGGGGTACCGGGCGACAAACTGCGCGCCCATGAACTTGAGCGCGCTGCGCCCGTAGGCCACCTGGAAGGCGTTGAGGCCGTCGGACTTCTTCAAGGCCGATTGGTACGCGAGCAGCGAGCCATAGAGCGCCGCCTCGTGGGCCTTCGGCGCCTTGGGTCCCACCACGCGGGCCAGCTCCTCGAACTGCCGGGCCGCGGCGAGGGTGTCTCCCGCGGCGAAGAGTGCGTCCGCGCGGTTGCGCATCACCGTGGCCACCTGCTTCTTCGGCCGGAACAGCGCCAGGTACTCGCCGTAGGCGGCGGCGGCCATGGCGTAGAGCTTCTCGTCGCCCTTGCGCTGGGAGGCCAGGTGCAGCTGGGTGGCGAGATCTCTGGCCATCTCCTCCAGCTCCACCAGCGCCTTCTGACGCTCCGCTGGATCCGCGTCGGGGTCCCGCTTCACGTGCGTGGCTGCCCGCACGAGGTAGCGGATGTCCACGGGATCCGGCAGCACCTTCTCCTTCGCCAGCTTGAGCGCGTCGTAGATCCGCGCGGCCCGCTCGCTGTCGAGGGACGGATCCGGGTTGAGCTCCATCAGCTTACGCAGCGCGGGGAGGGCGAGCTCCGGCTGCTGCTTGATGAGGTAGCGGCTGGCGAGCTTCTCCAGCGCCAGCACGTAGGTGCTGCGCGAATCCGAGAGCTTCTCGAAGTAGGCCAGCGCGTCGGTGCCCTTGCGCGCCTCGGTGTAGCTGTAGACCAGGTCGAGCAGCGCTTCGCGCTTGACGTTGAGCGCCTTCTTCGCGTCTCCGCCGTCGGCCTGGCCGGTGGCTGGCCGCGCCGCCTCCTCGAAGAAGGTGACCGCCTCCGGGTGCTTGCCCTGGTTCACGCGGATCCACCCCAGCTTGTAGCGGGCCAGGTCGTGGACAGGAGAGGGCGGGGTCTCCAGCACCGCCCGGTAGTGCTTCTCGGCCTCGACGAGATCCGCCTTGTCGAAGTGGTAGTCGCCGACAATCTGAGACGCTTCGGCGCGCAGCGGGCTCTTCGGGAAGTTCCTGTTGAGCTCTTCCAGTGTCTTGAGCATCTCGGCGAACTCGCCGAGCTCCCGCTGCTCGTGCGCGAGGAAGAAGGTGACGCGGTCGGCCTGCGCGTAGCCGGGGAACTCGCGCAGGAGCCGGTCGTACAGGGTGATAACCTTCTGCTTGAGCAGCTTCACCTCGGGGGAGACCACCGCGCCCTGCTCTCCGGGAGCGCGGTTGGCCGCGCGCAGGTGGTACACGTAGCGGCTCTTCTCCACGTAGAGCTCGCACAGGCGCAGCTGGAGGTCCGGCAGATAGGGCGCGTCCCGCGAGGTGGCGATCAACGCCTCCGTCTCCTCGATGGAGCGGTCCACCTTGAACACGCTCCGCTTCAGCTCGGCGACGTGCTCCGCCTGCGCCTTCGACTTGTCGAAGTCCGGGCCGTTGGGGACGGCGAAGAGCAGGGTGATGACCAGGAGCCCGCTCAACGCGCGCCCCCGTCGGTGCAACGGCTGGGCAGCGATGCCTTGTAGAGCCGCAGCTCGTCGCTCCAGTACTCACCGTTGAACCAGAAGGCCAGCTGGCGGTCCGCGAGCAGCTCCTCCTCCTCCGGCGCGGCGCGGCCGCCCTTGTGCAGGCGCTCGTAGAGCTTGAGCCCCGCTTCGTACCCGAGCAGCCGCGCTTGCTCCGCGGCCTTGAGCAGCCCGTCCGCCTCCACCTCGACCGCCCGCTCCAGACGTAGGTGGTGCAGCCGCTTCGCCTCCGCGGACGACTGGGAATAGAGCCGGCTTAAGTAGGCGAACAGGTCGCTCCCGAAGGTCCCTGCGAGCTCTCCCAGCGCCTCCGTCTCCAGCTCCAGCAAGGTGACGAAGGCGGCCGCCCGCCGGGTCTCTCCACGGGCATTGGCCGCCTGGGTGAGGCCGGGGTCCTCGAGCAGGTTGGCATGGGTGCGGATGGCCTCGAGCGAGTCCGCGTAGCGGCGCGACAGCTCCCGCGCGGCGCGCTTGGCGGGGAGGTAGTGGCACAGGTCTCGGTAGATGAGCGCGCGCAGCAGGTACTTGTCCGGAGAGAGCTCTCCGCGGAACGGCGGCGCGTCCAGGGTGGTGAGCAGGCCGAGCGCCGCCTGCAGCTCGCCCAGCTGGTACCGCGTCCAGGCCTCCTCGAGGTACAGCGTGGACTGGCCCGCATCCATCGGCGGCAGCTGGATGCCTTTGTACGTCTTGAGCGCGCTCGGGTAGTCGCCCTGCTCGTACTGCAGCCGCGCCACCGCGAGGAGCGCCTCGTTGCGCAGCGCGAGCGGCAGCTTCGCGTCCGCCGCCAGCGCCGCGAAGCTGGCGGACGTTCGGGGCGAGACGGCGGTCTTGGAGCCCAGCTCGTCCACCAGTGTGGCGAAGCGCGCGCGCGCCGCCTCCGGCGTCTGCTCCGGGATGGCCGCGAGGTGGCCCTTCGACCAGCGGTCGTAGCCCATCCGGAGATCCAGCAGCCCCTGTTGCAGGTGGGCGTAGGCACTCACGCCGTCGGGCAGGAAGCCGACGTCCAGCGTCCCGAAGACCCACTCGTCCACCAGCACCTCGTCGTGCGGATACTCGGAGAGCTCGCGCAGCGTCTGCAGCGCCTGCGGCAGAACGTCGGGGTTGGTGCGTTCGCGGGCAATCTTCGCGAGGTACACACTCGCCGCGTGCCGCAGGCCCAGCTCCGCCAGGCTCCGCGCGAGGAACAGCTGTCCCCAGGCGTAGCCCTCATCTGTTTGAGGGGCCTGGCGAACGTAGCGGAAGAGCCGCGGAGCGGCGGACCGGGCGTCCTTGGCGTGGAAGGCGGAGATGCCCTCATCCAGGAGCGGCCGGGTGTCCGGCGGCGCTCCGGCCTCGGCCCCAACAAGCAGGGGGAGGAACGCGAGCGTCAATGGGAGGGACACGGCGGACGGCTCCTCACTCGGTGGGCTCGCTGCCGAAGTTGAAGGCGAGGCTGAGCGACACGCCGGGAACGTTGAAGACCTTCTTCCCCAGCGCGAGGTTGTCGGTCAGCTCCAGCCGCAGCGACAGGGCGTCGGTGGTGAAGACGCGCGCGCCGATGCCGAAGTTGAACGCCGGCCGGAGCGCGTCAGGCGTCTTCATCAAGGTCGCGCCCAGCACGAGGTAGATCTCGGAGTAGTAGACGAAGCGGTTGAGGAAGGCCGCCTTGCCGTAGATGGGGCTGAACAGGAGGTCCGAGCCGACCATCCACTGCACGTCCTGCGTCTGCGACGTGAGGACGCCGAAGTCGCGCTCCAGCTCTTTGCGGAGGGTGGTGGCCAGGTTGTAGCTGTACGTGCCCCGCGCCACCTGCCAGGCCACCGCGTCGTTGAAGTGGTAGGCGTACGCCAGCTGCGCAGTGATGCCCTTGTAGTAGGCGTCGAACGGCAGCACGCCGCCGCCCACGGTGACTTCGTGGTTCATCCGGTAGTAGCGGTCCTGCACCGCCAGCACCCGGCCTGGATTCTTCAGCTCCTCCACCTGCGCGAACGCCGGCGCGGCGAGCAGGACGAGCAGGAGCCCCAGCGGGGTCTCACCTCGCATACGCGCTCCCTGCGATCTGCTCTCGGAAGGTCTGCCGTTTCTTCACCAGGGAGTGCAGCGGCAGCTCCTTGCGGTCGTAGAGGTACACCGCGCCGGACCGGTTGGTCTGGCCCTGAATGAGGCGGTCATCGAAGTCGATCCGCGTGGGGCCGCGCGTCGCGGAGGGCGCCGCCGGCGCGGGGCTCTCGCTGGCGGCGGGCTCGGACTTCGGTGCGGGCGGCTCTGCCTTGGCCGCGGCGAGGCGGCGTTTGGCTGGTGCGCGTGCGGAGCGCGGCCGCCCTGCCTCCGCGGAGAGGGCCAGCACGCAGAGGGTCAGGCAGAGCGCGCGCGAAGCAAAGGGACGAAGCAGTGACATGGCGGCGAGGCAACTTCAGGATCCATGCCGTGCGCCGCTGGGTCTAATCCCGCGTCACCGCTTTACGTCGCTCGCAGATCAGGTCCGCTGGTACACCGGGGGGCCAGCGGTTGCTGAGCTTGAAGTTCAAACGAACGGACCGGGTGTCGTGGAAGGGCGCTGAAGCACCCGAGGGGAAGGCGCGGCATGGTTCCTGATAGGGCCACGCGCATGCGCTCCTCCGCTCTCGCTCGGGCTTTGCTCGCCGTCGTCGCGCTCGTCCCTTCCCTGATTGCCTGCGATGACGACCTGGAGCACTACCTCCCTCTGGTGCCGCCGGCGGAAAAGCCCATCGTCGCGCCCAACGAGGTGTCCGGGACGTTCTGCACGGAGGATCCGGGCTCCCTCAAGTTTCCGGTGAAGATCTGGTTTTCGGTGGACGACACCGGGTCGATGGCCATGAATGACCCCAACCAGCGGCGCTTCAGCTCCATCAAGGAGCTGGCGACGAGGCTGGCCAGCCCGGGAGACATGTTCTTTGGCGGGCTGGTCTTCTCCACCTTGCGGCAACAGGTGTTCACGGTCCCGCGCTTTATTGACGACGTCGCCGCCTTCAAGACCGCAGTGGACTCTGTCACCGGGGTGGGCAGCGGAGGCACGCCGTACCTGGTGACGCTGCAGAAGACCTACGCCGAGCTCCAGGCCGACATCGCGCTGGACTCCACGCGGGCGCGGCGGACGAAGTACGTGGTGATCTTCCTCTCTGACGGCAAGCCGGATCCTGTGGAGGACGACGCGGCCATCCTCGCGCAGGTGGGGCTCATCGCGAAGCTGAGCGAGCTCTCCGGCGGCATGATCCTCAACACCGTCTTCCTCGGCGGAGCGGATCCCGCAACCGAGGCCCGGCTCCAGAACATGGCCAAGGCCGGCAACGGCCTCTACAAGTCCTTCCCCAGCGGGGACGCGCTGGACTTCAAGGACTTCGACTTCTCCGGCATCCGGCGCAACTTCGTGCAGCGCAACTTCCTGGTCACCAACCGCTCTATGCTCCCCACGCCGAACGGACAGCAGGTGGACAGCGACGGCGATGGACTCTCAGACGAGGAAGAGCTGCGCCTGGGCACGGACGCCACCCAGCGCGACACGGACGGCGACGGCTGCAGCGACCTGATGGAGGTCCGGTCGGCGTGGAACCCGAAGCTCGCCGTCGCCGGTCAGTGCAGCTGCACGCAGGCACAGCTGAAGGACACGGACCGCGATGGGTTGACCGACTGCGAAGAGGGTTTCCTCGGCTCGCTCGCCACGAACCCGGACTCGGACCTGAACGTCGACGGGAAGGTGGTGGGCGACCTGGTCACCGACGGAATTGATTACATCTACATGAACGACGTGGTCTTCCCGAATGATCTCAAGGACCGTGACCGCGACGGGACCGGAGACCTCCGGGAGCTGGAGGAGCACACCTCCGTCTTCGCGGGAGACCCGGACCGCGCGGCCCTCTCGTACCGCAGCCCGGGCGTGGTGCAGCGGCAGGACCTGCCGCGCTGCTCGGACTTCTCCGTGAAGAACATCCTGCTGGGCAGGACGCTGGCCACCGCGGACCACGCCGCCAATGAGAACCTCGTCGAGCTCTACATGTTTCAGAGCGCGCAGGATGACCCCTTCAAGGAGGCCATGTTCCGCGTGGCCCGTATCAGGATTCCGTACGCCGAGGGGGGCGTGTCGGTTCATGTCGAAGCGAAGGACTTCACCGAGCTCCTCACCGCCGTGAAGAACTAGTCCCGCGCAGTCCCACGTAGTCAGGATTTTTCGCCCGGCTTCGTCTGCAGGCCCCACCTAGGCCGAACGCTGGGCGTAGTCCGGTCTCCAAAACCAGACGTGCGGGGTTCGATCCCTCGGCGGCCTGCTCTCTGACAACAGCGAATAGCAGTGGTGCGCGCTCCGGCGGTGTTTTGCCTTCGGAGCGTGTTTTCACCGGGGTCGTCTAACGGCAAGACGGCGGGCTCTGAACCCGTCAATGAAGGTTCAATTCCTTCCCCCGGTTTCTTGTGCCGGCCTGGCGTAGGTGGTCCGCGCGCCCGCCTGAAGAGCGGGAGGACTCTGTTCGATTCAGAGGACCGGCATTGTTTGTTTCAAAGCCCCGTCCGGCGGACCCGGGTCCTGGCCTCCGAAGCCGGGCTGCGCAGTTCGACTCTGCGACGGGGCATCTCTTGTTTTCGTGGGTCACCCAGGGAGGGTTCGGCGCCCTCATAAGGCGCGCGTGGGAGGTTCGACTCCTCCGCCCACGACACACGTTTCAGTTTGCTCGAGTAGCCCAATTGGAAGAGGTGGCGGTTTCAGAAGCCGCAGGCTGCGGGTTCGACTCCCGCCTCGAGCACTCAACTCAACGCAACACACGCATGAAAGGAGGGCGACATGGAGACGCTGGTGCTGAACGCGACCTACGAGCCGGTCGCCCGGGTGCCGTGGCAACGGGCGATTACCCTGCTGTTCATGGGCAAGGTGGAGGTCGTCGAGGAGTACGAGGACAAGACCATTCGCGCGGTGACGTACGAGCTCAAGATGCCGTCCGTGATCCGGTTCCTGAGGATGCTCAAGGGCCGAAAGCGGGCCATCAAGTTCAGCCGCGAAAACGTGTACGCGCGGGACAGCGGTCGTTGCCAGTACTGCTCGGGCAGGCTCCCGAGGCAGGAGGCGACGTACGACCACGTCCTGCCCAGGTCCCAGGGCGGTATGACGCGCTGGGACAACGTCGTGATTGCCTGCGTGCCGTGCAACCAGAGGAAGGGTGGCCGCACGCCGG
The DNA here is from genome assembly GCA_044230055.1 of Myxococcaceae bacterium. Lineage (GTDB taxonomy): Bacteria > Myxococcota > Myxococcia > Myxococcales > Myxococcaceae > JBGART01. Next base: position 225,030 of record JBGART010000006.1, read on the forward strand.
AGCAAGCCGGGATGAAGCTGCTGTCCATCCCGGTCAAGCCGCGCCGCCTCCCCGAGGGCGTCCGGCTCACGTTCATCTACGAGAAGGGCATGCCTGCCTCGTGGCGGACGTGGCTGCGCGACGTGGCGTACTGGCATGGCGAGCTGGAGGAGGGCTAGGGGACAAGGGAGCAGCCCTGGCCGGTTTCGAAGGAGGAGAGCGGACGCAGAGCAGTACCGCGGCGCTGGTCGCAAGGACCTTGGCGCCCCTCTTTCGGAGCCTTCCCTTCACGGGCTGTGTTTCTCTGGCCCTTCTCCGGCTCCCGTCGGGCGCGCACCGCTGCTGTTTCGTCCCTTTGTGGGACAAATGCGGTTTCAGATCTGAATCGCATTTCGATCTTGAAATGCGTTGTCTGGAGCTACTGCCGCGGCAACTGGTTGGAATCAACGCCGTCCGCCGGGTGGATCGTTTCATGCTGGATATTGCCCGCCTTTCTTCGGTTGGCGGGGTCACTCAACATGCAGCGTACGGTGCTCATCTCGGATGACGAACCCCGACTTCTGTCTTCGCTGGCGGATGTCGCGCGCGCCTGCGGGTTGTCCGTCATCTCCGATGGGACCAGCCGCGCCTACGAGCTTGCGCGGGAGCACCACCCGGATGTGGTGCTGCTCGACATGAATCAGAAGGTCCGTGGCCCGGAGCTCCTGCGGCAGCTGAAGGCGGATCCCCAGACGCGCTCCATCCCCGTGGTCATGATCACAGGCTGTTACGAGCCGGAAGACCGCCGCACCTGTACGGAGCTGGGCGCGGAGTACTGCGAGCTTAAGCCCATGCGCGCCGACTTCTGGGAGCGCCTGCGGCTGCTGCTGGATCTGCGCGCGCGCGAGACGGCGCTGCGCACGGTCGAATAGCCGGCAGCTCGCCTGGCGCGGGCCGGGTGTCCTACACTGGCGCCTTCGTCATGAAGGTCACCGGTCGCCCCAGCGCCTCAAGCTCCACCCAGACCCAGCTGGGGCAGGGCTCGCCCTTCATCCGCAATCCCGGGGCGGCTCACCCGATGGGCGTGCTGCTCTTCGGCAAGCGCCCCCCGCGTCTGGTGGACTGGCGGGAGCACCCACGGCTCCGCAAGGCGCTGCGCAAGCTCTCCGCACTGAAGGAGCAGATCGCCGAGCTGGCCGGGCAGTCTCCGGATGAGCTCTCCATCGCGCTGTGCGAGGGCGGCAACGCCAGCATCTCGCGCCAGGGGCAGATCTCCGTCGGCGTGGAGCTGCTGGAGCGGCACGGCGGAGACGATGACCTCCTGGTGGCGATGCTCGGTCATGAAATCGGCCATCAGCCGTGGACGTGGCCGGAGGGCGACCTCTCGCACCTCTCGCGCAAGGAGCTGGACGCGCTCTACCGCGAAGAGGAGGCGAAGGCGGATCGCTTCGCGGGCCGGGTGCTGGCGGATCTCGGCGGCAACCCGGGGTCCATCTGCAAGTTCCTCCTCGAGGCGCACTCGCTGGAGGCGCGCCCGCCGTCGGACTACTACCCCGCGCCACAGCGGGCGCAGCTGATCCAGCAGACGTTTGCGCGGCGCAGCCGGACGCTGAGAGACGCGCTCGCGCACTACCCGGAGCTGGCGGCCCGCGCGAGAGATCTCCGCTAGGCGTGGAAGTAGTACTCGACGGCGAAGACGCCGAGCGCCTCCTTGAGCGTCAGGCGTGGGCCGCGTACGGCGCCCGCGGCCGCCAGCACCGGCTTGCCGTCCGGCGTGCGGTCATCCGGGCGCACCACGCCCACCGCCTTGAGCTTGAGCTCCTTGGGCAGCGCGAGCACCGGCATCCCCGCGGCCACCGCTTCGAACGCGCGGTTGAGGTCGCACTTGAGCCAGCCGCGGCCGCCGCCCTCATAGCGGATCCAATCGCAGGTCTGCGCGAGCGAGAGCTCCTTAATGCCCACGAAGTGCGGGACCTCTGCGTGCATGGCCCGGCTGAGATCCCAGATGAAGATGTGGGCGCGTGACTTGCCGTCTTCGTCCGGCGCGTAGCGCGGATTCTTCCCCACGCCGAACTGGTCGATGGCGCGGCGATAGAGGTCCCCGTCGCGGCGGCCTTCGCGGCTCTGCAGCGGCGGGGTGAGCGCCTTCCAGATGTCCCGTGAGGTGACCTCTGGCGCGGGATCTTCTCCGTTAAAGTCGATGCCGGAGGTGTCCACCTCTTCCTCTTCGCGGACGCGCTCCACCGTGCCCAGCAGCGTCTTGGTCTGCAGCTCCCGCGACTGGCCAGCGAAGCCGGTCTTCTCCATCTCTCCGCGGAAGACGGCGGCCTTTTCGGCGATCTTCCGCTCCTCCGCGGCGACCGCCTCCTCGCGTGCGGCTTTGGACTTCGCCGCGTTGCGCGGAGGCGGCGGTCTCAGCTTTTGCAGCGCACCGGGCAGGCCAGGCCGCATGCCGGGACGGAGGCCCGGGCGGGCGGGGAGGGGACGGGCCAGCGCGCGCGGCGGGACGGCCGGGGCGGCGGCGGGCTTCGGTGCAGGCGCCGCGGGCTGCGCGGTGCGCGGCTGCGGCACGTACGGCCGCTCCAGGGCCGCCGGGGCGCTCCCGAAGCTGGAGTCGTCATGGGGCCGTTGCGGGGGCCCCTTCTTTCCTCGGTCATCACCTGGCATGCGTCCTCACCAATCCTCCTCGAGCGTAAGGTGCCGCGATGGCTGACACCAAACCACACGCCGGCTCAAAAATTGCGGCTGTGTAAGTCCGGTGTTCACATCGCTTTTCAGCCATGAGACCGCACCTTCGCCTGCTCCTCGCCGCGCTCCTGTTGCTCCCCGGCGCCGCCGTGGCGGGGCGGGATCCGGCGGAGCCCGCGTACCACGCGGCCGCGCGCGCCTACTACCTGCTCAAATCTGACGCGAAGGCGCGGCGCTTCCGGCACCAATGGCTGGCCGTCGCGCAGCAGTTTGAAGCGGTCGCCGCGCGCCACCCGAAGAGCCCGCGCGCCAAGGACGCGCTCTACACGGCGGGCGAGCTCCTCACCGAGCTGAGCCGCACCTCCACGCTCGACGCGGATCTCGCGCAGGCCGCGGCGGACTATCAGAAGGTCCTGGAGTTGGAGCCCACCCACCGCCTCGCGGATGACGCTGCGCTCGCGCTGGGCCGGATCTACGCGGAGCGAATGAATCAGCCGGAGCTCGCCCGCAAGGTGCTCTCCCGCGCGCTGGCCTCGCAGCCGGAAGGGGACCAGTCCGGCAAGCTCCGCGCGCTGCTCGCCGCGCTGCCGTCTGCACCTTCTGGCCCCGCGCCGAAAGTCATCTCCGCCCGCGCGCCCGCGCCCTCGAGCGAGCCGGGCCGTTCGCTGCTGGCGGCCATCGCGAAGGTCCAGGCGTCTCCTGCGACGAAGGCGACGGCGGTGCTCGCCTCTGCTTCGGAGGACCGCAAGCCCCGAGGCAAGGCGACGGAGGAGGCGCAAGAGTCTGCTTCAGAGGAATCCAAGCCTCGCGGCAAGCTCAAGGCGGCGGAGGTGCAGATCGCCACCGCGCGGAGAGCCTCGCCCACCGAGTCGCCGCGCAGCGCGCTCACGTCCGCCAGCGGCATGGACGCGCGGGCCTCCGTCCAGCGCGCGGGCGGGCTGGTGCCGCTGCGCAGCCGTTCGCTGCCCGCGGCGGAAGTCGACGACGACGCGCCGCGCGGCCTGGCCTTGCTCCGCAACCTGGACTTCGGCGGCGATGATGCAGCGGACGACGCGAAGGCCGAGGACGACGCGGAGCTCACCGCGCTGCAGACCCGGAACCCGGGCGTGGACGCGGCGTTGGCCGCCAGCCAGGGCGGCACGCTGCCCAAGAAGGGCACGCGCACGCCGCCGGTCCCGAAGGCGGACGTGAAGCTCACCGCGCAGCGGCTGCGCGCGAGCGGCAAGGTGGATCCGGGCGTCACGCTGGCGCAGCAGCTGGGGCTCAAGTTCCGGCGGGTGGTGATTGACGCGGGGCACGGCGGCCACGACACGGGGGCCATCGGCCGGTCCGGCGTGAAGGAGAAGGACGTCACCCTCGCCATCGCCCGCCGCGTGGCGGACCAGCTGGCCGACGCAGGGCTGGACGTCGTGCTCACCCGCGACGATGACCGCTTCCTGCGCCTGGAGGACCGCGCGCGGCTGGCGAACGAGGCGAAGGGAGATCTCTTCCTCTCCATCCACTGCAACTCGGCCGCCTCGAAGACGCTGCGCGGGATCGAAACGTACACGCTGAACACCGCGTCGGACCGGTACTCCATCCGGCTGGCCGCCCGCGAGAACTCCTCGTCCGAGCGCAGCATCTCGGACCTCCAGTTCATCCTGGCGGATCTGGCCACCAAGGCGAATACGGATGACTCGGCGCAGCTCGCCGCGCGCGTGCAGCGCTCCCTGGTCACCTCGCTGAAGAGCCGGTACTCCGGCATCCAGGACCTGGGGCAGAAGGAGGCGCTCTTCTACGTGCTGCTGGGCGCGCGGATGCCCGCCATCCTGGTGGAGACCTCGTTCCTGTCGCACCCGGACGAGGAGGCCCGCCTGGCGAGCGCCGGCTACCAGCAGGACGTCGCGCGCGCCATCTCCGACGGCGTCCGTGAGTTCCTGGGCGCCCGTCAGGCAGTGGCGAGCCGGGCGGACCGCAAGCGCCGCTGAAGCCGCGCGTGCTATGTGGCGCGCCACGATGATCGCCCTCCTCGCGCTGAACGCCCTCGTCCTCGCCGGGAGCCCCGCCCCCGCCGGGTGGGACGCCCTGCCTTTCCTCCCGGCGCCGCTCGGTCGCCTGGGCGACGCCATCGCCGACGTCCCCGCTGGCGGCGTGCCGGCCGGAGAGAAGGTGGTGGTGGCGCGCTATGAAGGCTGCGACCGAGAGCGCGCCGTGTTCCTCAACCGCTTCCTCGCCGGCGCGGCGCTGGGCGGGAACCAGATTCAGTCCTGGCTCGCGACGAACGGGAAGGAGGCGGCGGTGTTCAAGGACCGCCTCGCGCTCGGCAAGGCGCTGGACCGCGCGCGCGAAGGTCTGTTCGTGGAGGGCCAACGCTGCCAGAGCGCGCCGAAGGATGGCTGGAAGCTGGAGCTTCAGTCGCTGCCTCGCGCGCTCTGCGCGAAAGAGCGCAAGGGCGGGACCGGGGAGTTCTGGTTCGCGAAGCCGGGGATGACCAAAGGCAAAGACCTGACCGCGGTCGTCCGTCTGGCCCCGGCCGGTCCCGCGGTAGAGGACCGCTGCCGCCTGCGCGCTTCTGCGGCGCTCTTCGATGACAAAGGCAAGGCGCGGCTGCTGTTTCACGCCGACTACGGCGCGGCGCTGGAAGTAGAGCTGCGAGGCGACGGCTGCAGCGTGGCCTTCGTGTTCGACTCCGCCATCCAGGGCTTCCGCGCCCGGCCCCTCAAAGGCTGCCGCTGATCGCTATTTTTTCACCGATGCAACAGGCATGACCGCGACGTCGTGAAAAAAAGCAGCCTGTCTCCTTTTCACGGAAAAGTAGCCGGTCCCCTTTTCGGCTTCCTGAAAGTCCTTGAACGCCCTGCGGCCGAAGATCACGCCAAGCACGAGGCTGACCACCATCCCCGCTGCTGAGACGATGGTCATGACGGTCTTGCCCTGGCTCAACGCGCTGCCGAACTGAGCCGTGAGGAAGGTGCCCGGCAGGGTTCCCAGCAGCACGCCCAGAACGGTGGGCCACTGGCGGGCGCCGCTTGAGGCGGCGAGGGCGATGGCCACGTCCGTCGGGAAGAGGGGGTTGAGCGTCGCCAGCAGGGCGAACTTGAAGTCGTGCTGCTTCGCCACGGTTCGCAGCGCTTCGTACTTCTCTCCCGCGGCGCGCTCGAGCAGGCGGGAGCCGAAGCGCTTGGAGAGCTGAATGATGAGGACCGCCGCCAGCAAGCTGCCGATCAGCGCGTAGACGCTGCCCATCAGGGTCCCGAAGAGGATCCCGCCCACCGCTGTGAAGATCTGACCGGGTAGGAGGGTGACGGGCCGGACGCCCAGGAAGAGGATGAAGGCGATGGGCGCCCATTCGCCCATCGGGCGCAGCAGGTCGCTCAGCGTTCGCTGCGAGACGATGTCCGGGCCAACCAACCGCAGCGTGACGAGCCCCGCGATGGAGGCCAGCACCGGGGCCAGAAGCCGCGCCCACATCCCGACTCCGCCCTTCGCCCCACCCCGCGCTGGATGCATGACGACGAAGGTGGCCCCGGGGCCAGCCTTCGGCAACCGTCGAAAAGTCACCGCTAAATGGGCGCCGGCCAGGCAGGCGTGCCCTCGCTGCCTGAGGCCGGGCGGCGAGAAATCCGCAAGCGTTCCCGCAGATTGGCCGGCTTCCGGGCGGCTGGGGAATGAGGCGGCCGGTTGGGGGTGTATGGAGCTTGCTTGCATCGGGACGCTTCAGAACCAACCTTACGAGCGAGGCGCACTGGGGCAGGTGGTGGGGGAAGGGTCGAAGAACGGAGGAAGCGATGACCGAGAAGGACAACAAGGGAAGCATGACGGTAGCTGAGGCCGGCCGGAAAGGCGGCGAGACGGTCCGCAACGAGCGCGGTCGGGAGTTCTACGAGACCATCGGCCGGAAGGGCGGCGCGACGGTCAAGGCCGAACGCGGGCGTGCCTTCTACGAGGAGATCGGCCGAAAGGGCGGTGAGACCGTCAAGGCCGAGCGGGGCGCCAAGTTCTACGAAGAGATTGGCAAGAAGGGAGGCGACCGGGTGAAGGCGACCCGGGGACCGAACTTCTACGAGGAGATCGGCCGGAAGGGCGGTCAGAAGGTGAAGAAGCTGATCGAAGAGGGCAAGCGCGCGGCCCGCGCCGCACAGCAAGCCCAGGAGGCCGCTGCCGCGGCCGCCGGCGAAGAGCCTCCGAAGGAGTAGCCGGTCTCCACGAAGAGGTAGGTGTCTCTCTTCTTCGTCGCCTCCCCGGGACGGACAGCCACGGTTTGTGGTTGTTCGCTCCCCCGGGGTGGCTCGGACGGTGTAAGGCGGCGCGGGTCATGGCCGAGCTCGCTCCCATCTTGAGCATCAACGCAGAGCACCCGCAGCCACGCCACGTGGAGCGCGCGGTGCAGGTGCTCCAGGCGGGCGGGCTCATCGCGTACCCCACCGACGTGAACTACGCGCTCGGGTGCGACCTGCTCTCGAGGAAGGCCATCGACCGGCTCTTCACGCTCAAGCAGCGCGACAAGAAGAAGCCGCTGGCGCTGCTGTGTCCGGATCTCTCCGACGTGGCGAAGTACGCGCACGTCTCCAACTTCGTCTATCGGACGATGCGGCACCTGACGCCCGGGCCCTTCACCTTCGTGCTGGAGGCCACGCGCCTGGTGCCGCAGATGATGACCACCAAGCAGAAGCAGGTGGGCATCCGCGTGCCGGAGGCGCCCTTCATCGTCGCGGTCGTCCAGGCGCTGGGGCGGCCGATGGTCACCAGCTCGGCGCAGGGCGAGGACGGCCTGCTGGTGGATCCGCGCGACATCAAGGAGCAGCTGGGACACGGGCTGGATCTGATCATCGACGGTGGGATCTCCCAGCCGGAGCTCTCGACCGTGGTGTCGCTGCTGGAGGACCGGATCGAGCTCCTCCGCCAGGGCGCTGGACATCTCGAGGGCGTGGAGTAGACGCCGCGTCGTCCGCCGCTACCATGTCTCCCATGCAGCCCGCCACGCTCCACGCCGAAGGACCCACCGCGTTCGACGGCTTGCTGGACGCGTTCATCGGTTACCTCCGTGCCGAGCGCGGCGTCTCTCCCAAGACGGTGGAGGCGTATGCCGGGGACCTGCGCGCGTACTTTCTGCACCTGGAGGCTCGCGGCTTTCCGGAGATCTCCCGGGTGAAGCGGGAGGACGTGCTGGGCTATCTGGACGCCTTGCGGGAGCGGAAGCTCTCTGGGCGCAGCGCCGCGCGCCACCTCGCCGCCTTGCGCGGGTTTCATCGGTTCCTGGTCGCGGATGGGCTGGCCCCGGCGGACCCCACCGAGGATGTCGACACGCCGCGGTCTGCGAGGCGGCTGCCGGTCTTCCTCTCGCGCAAGGAAGTCGTGGCGCTGCTGGAGGCGCCGGACGGGTCCACCGCCACCGGGCTGCGCGACGCGGCGATGCTCGAATTGCTCTATGCCACCGGGCTGCGCGTGAGCGAGCTCGTCCAGCTCAAGGTCGAAGACCTCAATGCCGGCGCTGGCTTCGTGACCGCGGTCGGCAAGGGCAACAAGGAGCGGCTGGTGCCTGTCGGCAAGGTGGCCCTCGAGCGTGTGGCGGCGTATCTGGAGTCGTCCCGGCAGGTCATTCTCCGCGGACGGGAGGCGCGGGCCTTGTTCGTCACGCCGCGCGCGAAGGGGTTCTCCCGCGTGGGGTTCTGGAAGCTCATCCGGCGCTACGCGCTGAAGGCGGGCATCAAGAAGGCCCTCTCGCCCCACAAGCTGCGTCACTCGTTCGCCACGCATCTGCTTGAGGGCGGCGCGGATCTGCGCGCGGTGCAGGCCATGTTGGGGCACGCGGATCTCGGGACCACGCAGATCTACACGCACGTGGACCGGGCGCGTCTTCACGCGGTCTACGACCGGCACCACCCGCGCTCGCGACGGGGCGGAGGATGACCCCGTTCGCGTTGGGAGACTGGCTCTTCCTCTCTTCGGTGGGGCTGGTGCGCGTCGTCGGCCACGCCGGGAAGGACGCCACCGGCCGTCCCGGTCCGCTGGCTCCCGGAGCGGCGCCGGTGTTCTACGCGCTGGAGGGTGGAGAGCAGACCGCGCTGGTCCCGCTCTCCAGGGCCGGGGAGCTCTTGCGGCCGCTGGTTTCGGAGGGCGAAGCGCTGGAGTTGTTGGCGCTGCTCAACCGCGACGCGCCCTCCACCACCTGGACGGAGACGTTCGTCCTGCGCGGGCAGCGCGTGACCGGGCACGGGACCGCGCTGGAGCACGCGTCGCTGCTCCGGGAGCTGTACGCGCTGCCCGGCCCGCTGAGCTCCGAGCAGGCGAAGGGCCTGGCCTCCTTCGAACGGCTGGTGCTTCCGGAGCTGGCCCACGTCCTCGGCCGGGAGCTTGCGCCCCTGGTGGCCGAGCTGCACCTGCGCCACCCGGTGGCGGAGTCGCTCTTCGCTCTGAAGATCTCCCCGGGACAGCCCTAGGATGAGCGCATGAAAGAGTCAGAGGCGTCTGGGTCCAAGCTCGTCACTCAGAAGATTGCCGAGATCGGCGGCTGGCGCGCGGAGACGCTGAGCCGGATGCGCAAGCTCATCCAGGAGGCCGTCCCGGAGGTCGTCGAGGAGCTGAAGTGGATGGGCGTCCCCGTCTGGTCGCACGGCGGCATCATCTGCACCGGGGAGTCCTACAAGAAGGCCGTGAAGCTCACCTTCGCCAAGGGTGCGTCGCTGAAGGATCCGAGTCGGCTCTTCAACTCAAGCCTCGAGGGCAACATGCGTCGAGCGATCGACATCCCGGAAGGGGAGAAGGTCGACGCGGCTGCGTTCAAGGCGCTCGTGCGCGAGGCGGTTGCGCTCAACGGCCTTGGCAAGAAGAAACCGGCGAAGAAGCCCACCCGTTCTCGTCGGGCGTAGCGTCGCCCGAGGCGTCGGCAGCGCTTGCGGGGCTCGCTCCACCTGACAGGACCACGCTCGAACCGGCGGTACGGGCGGTGGCGGAGGAAAGCGGGACAGGGGGACACAGGTCTTGTGAAGAGGTGTCCGCGCGCCACTGCGGAAACGAATGCGCTGCCGGCTCGGAGGCCGCTGTCCCAGAGGGTGGTCAAGGCAGGCGGGATAGTACTGGGCGGCTG
>JBGART010000119.1:0-9438 GCA_044230055.1 Myxococcaceae bacterium
CACGGCTCGTCCAGTCGCCGACCTTGAAGGGGTTGCGCCTCGTTGCGCCTCAGCCGGTGACCGACTGCCCGGGCCCGCACCCGCTCCCCTACCCGGGCCCGAACGCGTAAACGAACGCGAACGCGGCAACGAAAACCGAGAACCCTACCCGAGACCCGTTCCCCGCAGCCCGGAGACACCCTTCCCCGAAGCCCGAGACCCCGTTCCCCGAGCCCGCAGCCCGAGACGCTACGGCGCGCCCTTGGTCGCGGTCATCGCCTGCTTGGCGTCGCGCTTGATGCCCAGGGCCTTCTCGACTTCCTTCGCGAGCAGGACGCTGCCCTCTTCGCTGTAGCCGCGGTTGATGGTGGAGACGGTGCCATCGGGGCGGATGAAGAAGACGGACGGCAGCGGGCTCTGGTTGCCCAGCCAGCGGCGGGCGACGAGGTTGAAGCGGTCCTTCAGGACCGGGAAGGTGACCTTGTTGTCTGCGATCAGCTGGTCGATCTTCGCCTGGCCCTCGGCTTCGGTGTCGATGGAGACCATCACCACGCGCAGGCCGAGATCTTTGTACCGGTTGTGCAGCTGCTGCAGGTACGGCATCTCCTTCTTGCAGGGGCCGCAGAAGGACGCCATGAACGAGAGGAGCACGGTGCGGACGCCCGGCTCTTGCGGCTCGGCGCCGACGTAGCGGTCCAGACCGACGACCGTCGCCCCGACGGCCTTCGCGTTGTAGACGGGCAGCCGGAACATCGGCGCCGGGCGGTCCACCGCCGCGAGGTCATCCTGGGCGAAGGCTGCGGAGCCCACCGCGAGCGACAGCACTGCACCGAGCCAGATCGTCTTCATCGACGGTGTTTCCTCCAGACTTCGCAGCGTAGCGTCCAACCCGGGGGCCTTGGCAAAGCCGCCAAGGTCGGGCCTTCAGCGCGCGGGTGCGCGGGCGGACTTCAGGGTGGCGGCGAGATCCGCGAAGGCCACCTCGCGCGGCTCTCCGCCCGCCATGGGCTTGAGCTTGCCGCGCTTGGTCGACAGCTCTTCGTCTCCGACCACCAGCGTGAAGGTCGCACCGCTCTTGTCCGCCCGCTTCATCTGGCTTTTGAGGCTGCCGCCGCGGGGATCAAACTCCACCCACATACCCTCGCGCCGCAGCCGGCTGACCAGCTGCAGCGCAGGATCCTGGCCCTTCTCATCCACGGTGGCGATGAAGAGATCCGGCTTCCCGCCGTAAGTCCGTTTCGCCTCGGCCAGGAGCATGACAATCCGCTCCACCCCCAGCCCGAAGCCCACGGCCGGCACGTCGGCCCCGCCCAGCGACTTGAGCAGCTTGTCGTAGCGCCCTCCCCCGCCGACCGTGCTCGCCGTGCCCAGCACCGGGCTGGAGGCGATGAACTCGAACGCGGTGCGCGTGTAGTAGTCCAGCCCGCGGACGATCCTCGGGTCCACCACGTAGCGGGTGCCGAGCAGATCCAGCTTCCGCTTCACGTCGTCGAAGTGGCCGCGGCAGGGGTCGCACAGGAAGTCCAGCACGCTGGGCGCCTGGGCGGCGATGGCCTGACAGCCCTCGTTCTTGCAGTCCAAAATCCGCAGCGGGTTGGTCTTCAGCCGGCGGCGGCAGTCCTCACAGAGCTCCGCTTCGCGCGAGGTGAAGTAGCCGACGAGCGCCTCCTGGTACTTCGGCCGGCACGCGTCGTCCCCCAGCGAGTTGACGTGGAGCGTGACGTCCTTGAGCTCCACCGCCTCCAGGAGCTGGACGACCAGGTCCATCATCTCCACGTCCTGCGCGGGCTCACGCGCGCCGAACGCCTCCGCGCCAATCTGCCAGAACTGCCGGTAGCGCCCGGCCTTCATGCGCTCGTACCGGAACATCGGCTCGATGTAGTACCAGTGCGTCACCGGCTCCTGGTTCAACACCGCGTGTTCGATGAAGGCGCGCGCCGCGCCGGCGGTCCCCTCGGGGCGGAGGGCCAGCTGCCGCCCGCCCTTGTCCTCGAACGTGTACATCTGCTTGCCGACGACGTCCGTGTCCTCGCCCACGCCGCGCAGGAACAAGGAGGTGTCCTCGAGCAGCGGCGTGCGGACCTCCGAGTAGCCGCAGCGCCGGAAGATCTCCCGCGCCGTCCCCTCCAGGTGCTGCCACAGCTCCACTTCGCCGGGCAGGACGTCGTTCATCCCCTTCACGCCGGACAGCTTCTGGCTCACGTCACTTCTCCAATCTTCCTGCCCATCCGCACCACCGCCCCCGGCTCCAGCGTCGAGTCCCAGCGCACCTTGCCCGGCTCGAAGAGCAGGATGACGGTGGAGCCCATCTCGAAGACGCCCAGCTCGTCCCCCTTCCTGACCGCCTTCGGCTGCTCGTAGCGGTGCACCCGCCCCGGCTGGCCCTGGTGGGTGAGCAGGTCGTCATACGCCGCGCGGATTCGTGCGACGCAGGTGGCGCCCACCGCGACGACCGCGCAGCGACCGGCGGGCGTGTCGAGGTACGTCACCAGCCGCTCGTTGAGACAGAAGAGCGCTTCCAAGGACCGCACGGACGCGGGGTTCACCGGCCAGAACTGCCCGGGGATGTACGCGTACCCGGTTATCTTCCCGGCCAGCGGCGTGTGGATGCGGTGGTAATCGCGCGGGGCGAGGTAGAGCGTGGCGAAGGCGCCGCCGATGAACGGGCGCGCCGCGACCGCGTCACCCAGGAGCTTCTCCACCGGGTACGCAATGCCCTTGGCCTGCACGCACTCGCCGCGCTCCGTGTAGCCCACCTGAGAGACCGCGCCGTCGACGGGAGAGACAACAGCGCGTTCAGCGGACTCGATGGGCCGCGCCCCGGGCTTGAGGCGCCGGGTGAAGAAGTCGGCGAAGCGGCCGTAGCCGGACAGCGGCAGCTCCGCGTCCTCCACCTCCACCCGGTAGCGCTTGGCGAAGGCGCGCATCGCCGCGCGGTGCAGCGGCTGGGGGGCGGGCAGCCGCGTCGCCATCCCCACCGCCGTCGAGAGGGCGGACTTGGGCAACAGGCGCATCAACGTCATGAAGGTCTGGTCGCGCATGGGTGTCATCCTTTAACGGCCCGAGTCCGCGGCTTCGACCTTGCCGCCATCTGGCTGACGCCGTTCAATCTTGTTGAGCTCCGCCAAGGCGTGGACCTTCGACTGGGAGATGATCACCGCCCGGCCGACGAAGCCCGGGTGCTGGCGCCGGCACATTTCGATGTCCTTGAGCACGTGGCTCTCGACCGCCCCCTGGCCCTCCATCTGAAGGGTGGGCCCGGCCGTGAAGCAGGTGGCGAAGCGCCGGTTGAACTCGGCGGCCGACTGGCCGACCGTTGGCTGATCTCCCGTGCCCGCATCCACGCCGGCGTCCACCTCCGGCGGCGGGGCCACCGTGGGAGCGGGCGTGGGCGGCGTCTCCCCCACCGGCAGCGGCGCGTTCACCTTGGAGAGGTCCGCGGCCACCTGGGCCTGGTGCGCCTTGCCCTCGGCAATGCGGGCCTTCAGCTCCGCCGCGGCGGCCGCGTCCAGGCTGTCCGGGCGGACGGCGCCCAGCAGCGCCTCCACCTCGGCCATCTGCGGGTCCAGGAACGCGGCGTTCAGCTTCTGCGCGTAGAGCTGGGTGAAGAGCTGATGCGCCTGCTGAAACTCAGGCGAGGGTTGCTTTGTTTTGGGGCAAGCCGGCAGCAAGAGCAGGAGCGCCAGGAAGAGCGACGACGCGAGCCAATAGGGTCGGGGCACGCGCGCGGACTTAGCGCAAAACCGCGGAGGGACAAAACAGCTTGGTCAGACGCCCAGGAAGAGCCGCTTGCCGAAGTTGAGGGCCAGGTCCGCGTCGAAGATCTTCTGAGCGCTGGTTTCGATGTCGTACTCCACCCGGATGTACTCGACCGTACGGGCGTCGCTGTCGCAGACCACGAAGCAGGCCCGGTTGTCGTAGTCGCGGGGCTGTCCCACGCTGCCCACCGAGATGATGTACTTGTAGCCGCGCCGCACCCCGAACTTCTGGGCCACGACGTCGTTCACCTCGCCGTTGCCAATCGCGAAGGCCTTGCAGAGGTGGCTGTGCCCGATGAAGGTGACCTCGGGCAGGTCCGCGACGTACGGCATCAGCTCCCGCGCTTGCTCCAGGGCGAAGATGTACTCGTAGGCGCGCGGCTCAATGGGAGAGCCGTGGCAGAAGCCCACGTCGCCAATCCGGTAGGTGTACGGGAGGCTGCGGAGCCAGTCGAGGTTCTCCTCAGTGATCACGTTGGCCGACCAGTCCAGCGCGTGCCGGGCGGCGTCGTAATAGAAGGAGTAGTCCATCCGCCCGGCCACCGCGGCGTCGTGGTTGCCCAGCAGCGTGACTTCGGTGACGGACCGGACGAGGTCGCAGCAGGGGTTGGGAGAGGCGCCGTAGCCGACGATGTCTCCGAGGGAGACGATGCGGTCGACCTTGTGCTGCTCGGCCGCGCGCAGCACCTCGGTGAGGGCTTCGAGGTTGGAGTGGATATCGGAGATCACCGCGACGCGCATGGAACCACCCCTTCTGCCGTCAACCTGCCGTCCGCCTTGTCGCCAGCTCACTCCCGATCAGCTGCTGGAGCTCCGAGAGCCCCTCTGGTTCCACCGCGCCGAACTGCAGCCCCATTCCAGGCGGCCCCACCTCGCCCTCACCGCGAGACCAGATCACCCTCGCCTCTGGACGGATCTGCAAGGCCCCTGAATCGAAGCGGAGCTTCGTCGCGGAGCCTACCGGCAGCGGCGTGCTGGTTCGCAGGAAGAGTCCCCCCTCGCTCAGGTTGCCAACGCGCGCGTAGAACGTCACGTTCTCTCCCTCGCACCAGCAGCGCCCGCGCGCATGCACCCGCGGGTGACGGCGGTTGTCCTCGGGCTCTGGCCCTCCGGTACGCAGTGGATCCATGGACCTGCGCTCCCCCCGGGTGGCACGGTTCGACGTGTCCCTCTTGTGCGCGTGCTCCTCGTTTTAGTGCGGCTAGAAGAAACAGCGTCCGAGCGTAAGGACCCCGGATCGTACGCGTCAAGGCGAGCGGGTGGGCGCCGCCCCTACTTCGCGAGCACCTCAAGCTCCTCGAAGTGCGTGAGCCGCTTCACCTCATTGAAGCGGGCCAGGATCTCCTGACGGGAGACCTCGCGGAGCCGGTCCAGCGAGAACTTCTCCACGGTGAAGCTGGCCATCACGGTCCCCAGCACCATCGCCTGCCGGAGCGCGTCGAGGTCCAGGCGGCCGCTGTCCACCACGCGGCCCATGAAGCCGCCAGCGAACGTGTCACCCGCGCCGGTGGGGTCAAACACCTCCGCCAGCGGGTAGGCGGGGCAGGCAAAGACGTGATCGCCCTCGAAGAGCAGCGCGCCGTACTCGCCGCGCTTGATGACCACGCGCGAGGGGCCCATCGCCTGGATGGCCCGCGCCGCCTTGAGGATGTTGTGCTCGCCGGAGAGCTGGCGGGCCTCGCCGTCGTTGACGAAGAGCAGGTTCACCCGCGCCAGCGTCTGCTTCAGCTGCGGCAGCGTGGAGTTGATCCAGAGGTTCATGGTGTCCGCGGCGACCAGCTTCGGACCCTTCATCTGGTTCAGCACCTGCGACTGCAGCTCCGGATGGATGTTCCCGAGGAAGACGTACTCGGCGCTCTTGTAGGACTCCGGCAGCTTCGGCGCGAAGTGCTGGAACACGTTGAGCTGCGTATCGAGCGTCTGGGCCTCGTTGAGCTGGAAGCCGTACTTGCCCTTCCAGCGGAACGTTCGGCCTTTCTCCCGGGTGAGTCCAGCCAGGTCCACGCCGCGCGAAGTGAGGAAGTCCACGTGATTCTGGGGGAAGTCCTCGCCCACCACCGCCACCAGCTTGACGTTCGTGAAGAAGGAGGCCGAGGTGGAGAAGAACGTGGCGGAGCCGCCGAGGACCTCCTCTCGCTGACCAAAGGGGGTCTCGACCGAATCGAGCGCGACGGAACCGACGACGAGGAGGCTCATAAAACCTGGAGGGCAACCGCGAGGGGAAACAACCGATCGCGGTCGTCTACCTCAGAAGGCCGGCGCTTGTCGAAGCCTACGAAGTGAGCCTGCCCGAGCTTCAGGGTGCGACGAGCGGGACGAGGGCGAAGACGCTCTTCAGGTCGTCATCCGTGAAGTACACACCCACCCCCACGAAGAAGTCCCGCCCGGGGACCACGCCTTCCGGCCCGCGGACAAAGGGGTTGAGGAAGTCGTCCAGACCCACCGTGGCGAACAGGTGCGAGCTGGGGGCGAAGCGCAGCGCCGTCCGCAGCCGCGGCAGCCGGCCCTCGCCGATGGAGAAGTCGAACGCGTCAAACTTCAGGATGAAGAGGTCATCGAAGGCGGAGAGATCCAGGCCCAGCCCGCCAGTGGATTCGATGACGCCGAACCGGAGGGTGGCGAAGCCGTAGCGGCGCGCGTACTGCGCAGAGAACTTGAGGGTCTCCCGCGTCCACTGCTGCACCTGCGTCTGAGGCTCCCCCTCCACCGGCGGCGTCTGCCGGAAGACCACTGTCTCCACGTTCCCGCGCGGATCATCCACCAGCTCCACCAGGTAGTACTTGTCCGGCTTGGGCACCAAGCGCAGCGACACCGCGGTCTTCGCCCTGCCCTGCCCGAAGAGGTACTCGCTCTTCACCGTCACGTCGGTCTTGAGGTGGGTGAGCCGGCTGGTCAAGCCGGACACGTCCTGAATCGTCTCCTCCAGCTGCTGCGCCAGCCGGTCGTCGCCCAGCAGCTTCCCGGCGATGCCGTCTCCGTCCTTCACCTTGCGGGAGATCTCCTCCGCGTTGGCCAGCGTGCGGTCCAGGCGCTGGAGCGACTGCTTCAGGCTCGCCGCCGCGCCCTCGCCCTCCGTCCCGGGCTGCCCGTTGCCGCCGACTGCGTCCTTCACGCTGCCCAGCACCTCGCGGAGATCCTGTGTGATGACCTGGAGGTTGCCGACGATGCGTTCCACTGACCGCTGCTGGCCCTCGGTCACCTCGCGCACGTCGGACGAAATGCCCTCGAAGTTTCGCAGGACCTCCGTCAGCTGGCGGCCGCTCTCGCGCACGGCGAGGTCTGTCGCCTCGGAGAGCCGGAGCAGCGCCTCGAGAATTCGCTGCAGAGAGCCGGCCCCACGGCTTCCCCCGAGCACGTCGGAGAGCGACTCGGTGACGGACTTGATGTCCTTGGTGATGCCCTCCAGCGACCCGAAGACCTTGTCCATCCCCTGGCTGTCGATGACCCGGGTCACCTCGCCCTCCTCCGGCATGGGCGGGGCGCGGTCGCTGCCGGGTGAGAGATCCAGCAGGTAGTCGCCCAGGAGGGACTCGGATCGCTTGGTGAGCGCGGCGTCCGTCCGCAGATCCACCTCCTTGCGGATCCGAAGCGTGACCTTGGCGCGCGTGCCTTCGAGCGCGATCTGGGAGATCTCCCCGACGGCGATGCCGGCGATCTGCACTCGGCTCTTCCGGGAGAGCCCGGACGCGTCGTGGAAGTACGCGTGCACCGTCTTGCGCTCTCCCGCGGAGAGCCCGCCCTTGCGGGCGAAGCTCAGGATGAAGAAGAGCGACACGCCCGCGGCGAGCACGAAGAGACCTACCCGGAACGGTGTCGCGTACCTCGGCACGGTGAGCTCCGCCTGGCGAAAAACTCTAGCGACCGCGGCCAGCCCCCAGGCGCGGGAGAGCTCAGAGATGCTCGGCGCCCGACGACCGCGCGCGGCCCCCGTGCAGTTCGCCGCAGAGCACCTGGCGCTCCGCCCCGCTGCAGTCCGTCCGCCGGCGCCACCCCCGTATCCTGGAGAGGACACCCGGCGGGTCGCGCCCGGGCACAACGGTGTGCTACAGCCTGGGGCCCCAAAGCGCTTCGAGCCGTTGCATGTCGCGAATCCCAGAGGAGACCCTTCGACGGCTGTGGGAGCTGGGGGCGAAGATCCACCTCGACGTGGTGCTGGATCCCGGGGCCTTCGCGGCGCACGCCACCTCCGTCTTTCCCGACGACGCGCCGCAGGAGCCCAACGCGGCGGGGCTCTTCCTCGCGTGTGCCTGCTTGAGGAAGGACCCGCAGGCGCTGCAGCGACTTGGGGCGCTGCTCGACCAGGTGTCGGTGGTGCTGGCGCGCGTCGAGCCCTCACCCGAGGAGCAAGCGGACGTGCGCCAGACAGTGCTGGAGCAGCTGGTCGTGGGGGCGAAGCTGCGGCAGTACTCGGGACAGGGCTCCCTCGAGCGCTGGCTCAAGGCGGTCCTGGTGGGCGTGGCGATTGACCGTCGTCGAGCCGCCGGCTCGCTGCTGCTGCGCGGACAGGAGGAGGAGGACACCGCGCTGGTGGAGCGCTCCGTCGGCGACGAGGCGGAACTGAGCGTCATGAAGGCCCGGTACCGGGCGCCTTTCAAGGAGGCCCTGCGCGCCGCCCTCGCGGAGCTCTCTCCCCGAGAGCGGAACCTGCTTCGGCTGCACTACCTGTCGGAGCTCAGCCTGGAGCAGGTGGCACAGCTGCACGCGGTCCACCGCGCCACCTGCGCCCGCTGGCTCTCCGACGCGCGGGGCCGGCTGCTCGCCTCCACAGTGCGGCGCTTCCGCGCGGAGCTGCGCTTGAGCGAGTCGGAGAGCGCGGAGCTGATTCCCCTCCTGCAGAGTCAGCTCGAAGCGAGCCTGCGGGCCATGCTCCGGCCCGAGGTGTAGCGGTGTCCTCCGGGTGCCCCAATGAGACCGCCTGGCTCGCGTTCGCGGCGGGCTCGCCGGCGGGCAGCGCGCGGGGCGCGATGGAAGTCCACCTGGACCAGTGCGCGGCCTGCCGGCAGCTGGTCACGCACCTGGGCGCGTTGGATCTCTTCGCCTCCGCCGGACCGTCGGCGGCCAGCCCGTCTGCGCCGGAGGCCCCCGGGGATGACGAGTCGCTCGCGCCGGGGGACGCGCTAGGGCGCTACCTCATCCTGGAACCGCTGGGCCGGGGCGGCTGGGGCAGCGTCTACACGGCCTACGACTCGCAGCTGCACCGGAGGATTGCCCTCAAGGTTTCCCGCACAGCGCCGCAGAGCGCTGAGGCAGCCGCGGCGAACGAGCTGCTCTTGCGCGAGGCGCAGTCCATCGCCCAGCTGCGGCACCCCGGCGTCGTCTCCCTCTACGATGTCGGCAACGCCGAGGGGCGGGTCTTCCTCGCGATGGAGCTGATGGAGGGAGGGTCGCTCGCCCGCTGGCTGCGCGCGGGCCCCCGGCCGTGGCGAGAGGTGCTGGAGCTCTTTCTGCTCGCGGGAGCGGGGCTGCAGGCCGCCCATGACGTGGGCCTTGTGCACCGCGACTTCAAGCCTGAGAACGTCCTGATGGACGGAGCGGGCCGCGCCTGTCTCACGGACTTCGGTCTAGTTGGACTGCGCGAGTTCCGCACGCCGTGTGTGAGTTGTTAATTCAGAGGTAGGGCGTGCGGACCTTGAGACGGGGCGGCGGTCGACACCGCCGCCGTGCCCAGTGGTGGAACCGGGCTTCGTTGTTTCGGTGCGCC
>JBGART010000007.1:0-239937 GCA_044230055.1 Myxococcaceae bacterium
CATGCACAAACTCGTGACTGCGCTCCGAGCCCGCGATGCAGCGATGAAACAAGAGCTCAAACGAGACAATGTCAGACCCGCGATGTAGACATCAGCCCGTCGCCGCCTCGGAGAGTTTCAACCGGCGGCGGGACATCCCCACAAGCGCTGCGACAATTGAAAGAGGCCTCGAGAATCTCCCTGCTCAAGTGCCACTACTACATCGCCCTGGGTGGGTACCTACGAAGACAAGGCAAGCTGAAAACCGCCTGGATATCCCTGGACCGAGCCGAGAGACTGGCCGCCGAAATCGACGCCCCAGGAGCCTGGGCCGAGCTCGCCGCGCAACGCGCGGAGATCTGCCGAGCCAAAGGCGAAGGCCCGTCCGCACTCCGTTACGCCCAGCAAGCCTGCGAAACCGCCATCAACCAGGGAATGGTCATGCACGAACGCCGCTGGGCACAGCACTTCGGCCTGGCCGTGACCGGCAGCGCCGTGGTCTCAACCGCCAGCCGCTTGCGGTCCACAGAGATGACCATGGACAAGCTCCCCGAGACCGCGGAGTTCGACAGCACCTCCATGATTCCCCCTCGAGGCAAGTGACCTGCATCGAGTCAGGGACGAAAGAGGACGAAGGACCCCAGCCCTACGAGTCGCTCTAGTTTGAGATTCGCGGTGGTTAGGTGGGCGCTGGTTGCCTGCGGCTGCTCAGATTTGCGGGCGATGGCCACGCGGCTGCGTGCTCAGCCCTAGCGGACACCTCTCATTCGCTATTCCTTCTCCCAAGCCTCTTTTTCCTCTTCATCCTTCAGTTTCGACTCAAGCAGGTTAATCAGGTCTAGGGCTGTCCGCTTTTCGAGATTGCCTTCCGCATTCTTCGTTGAAATCACCCTGATAATGTCTCTGATCTTGGATGTGTGTTCCTGGGCGGGTTCATTGATGTTGTTGGCAGGAGGGTTGAGCCAAGTGGCCATCGCCCGATTGTCTTCCGCTGACACTATGTAGCGCTTCGCCGCAACTCCTGTAGCCGGCGAGAACCCCGAGGGCTGCTGCATCACTGTCCCCTCAAACTTGAGTTCCAGCCGCCGCACGGTTTCAAGAATGTCCGTTAGCAGCGCCCTTGGCAACGCAACCGTGGGCGCCTCAGCTGCGGGAGGTGGCGTGGTTGGGGGTCGCGGGTTGATGGACTTGAGATGGGCTTCCAGGTTGGGCCACCACACATCAAAGATGCTCTTCAGCATTCCGTCGTCATGGCGCTGATCAGGTTGCAAGTTGCTATTGATGGACGTGATTAGCTTGAAAAAGTCGTCTTTGTCGTCGGACTTGGTCCATTGGAACCGGCCCAAGGGGGGCCGCACGTGAGCAATGTCCAGTTCGAACAGAAGCGTCCAGGGGCGGCTTTGCTTTCCTCCCTTGGAGAGCGCCCCAGCCTCGTAATTGACCCAGAGAGATGTTTGGCTTTCAGGGGTGAGAATCAATATCCCGAAGTTCGTGTCCGCCAACTGAGCAGCGATTTCTTCTGGGCCCACGGTCCCCTTTTCAATGTCTACCTCGGACATCCACGGCTTTATGTTCTGATTGATTGACTTGAGCCAGCTTCGCAGAAAGAGCGCTATCGCTTTGGCGCGGTCGCCAGACCAACTGAGAAACAGCCTCATCGCTCCCTCGGTATGATAAAGAAAAGCCCGAGAACCTCACGGCCCGGGGCATTTATGAAAAGCTCGGCGCAACCGCTATTCAGCCACGTACAGCTTTCCGAACGGCCGGTTGAGTTCCTGGTTATTGTCGATACGGGTGAGCAGCGCCATCTGAGTCTCGGTATCAAGGTCTTTTACCTTGGCTTCCTTCCCGCCCGCCCCGATTTTTATTCTGACCTTGCTACCTTTCTTAAGATCGCCGGGGTGAACCAGCTTCCAGTTCGCGGTTTGAACCGCTCGCTTGGTCTTCCCAGCCCTACCGTTCGTGAGCGGGGTAGGTTCAACAGCGTTGTCCGAGGGGAACAGCGCTCCTTGCAGCTGTGCCGCCTTCGGCTTCGAAGGGACACGGATGCTGTGCGCGTCCGCAAAGGCTCCAGCGCTAGCGGCGAAGATACGTTGAAGCTCTTCTCGCACAATTCTCCGAACTTCATCTTCCAGGCTCATTAAGGGCGCTCGCGACTATTTAGGGTTCGTGGGGACTATTGCGGGTGAACTCGAAGAATCGTCAGGCGATGTCCCGCGCGCAGTTGAAATTTGAAGGGGCGGCTCCCCGAGTCGAAGAGACTCGGGTTGCACGAAACAGGAGCCGCCATGAAGCAGACAAGCAGGAAGACGTCTCGGAGGGAAGTCCCAGAGCTCCGTCCCGCGCTGCGGGAGGTGCGGATAGGCAACGTCGAGATTGAGGTCCGGTCCCGGCTGAGGGAGGTGCTCCTCCAGGGCGGGATGGCCGTCGCGACGGCGATGCTCGAGGAGGAGGTCGAGCGGTTGTGCGGCCCAAGGTACTCACGCGGAGAGGGGCTTGCCAGCCGGTGGGGGTGTCGGTCCCGGCGAGGCCGTGCTGGGCGGGCGTAGGGTGAAGCTCGAGCGTCCACGGGTCCGCCGGGAGGGCAAGGAGGTGCCCCTCACCGCCTATGAGCAGTTCCACGGGAGGACCCCCTGACTGAGCGAGCAGTGGAGCAGATGCTGGTCGGCGTCAGCACCCGGAAGTACGCCCGCTCGCTGGAGCCCGTCACCCCCGTCGCTCGAAGAGCTGGGGACGAGCAAGAGTGCGGTGAGCCGTCGCTTCGTCGCCAAGACGGCGGCGCAGCTGGAGGTGACGCTGAGCGAGTCCCTCGCTGATAGGCAGTGGGCGGCCTGATGGTGGATGGCATCTACTTCGGGAGCACCTCATCTCTCATCGTGCTGGGCATCGATGAGGAGACAAGCACCTGCTCGGCTTCCGGGGAGGGACAACGGAGAACCAGACCGTCTGCAAGGAGCTGCTGGCAGACGTGGTGGCGCGGGGTGCCGGCAGACAGGAACATCCTCGTCGTCATTGACGGCGGGAAGGGGCTCAGGAGGGCGGTGACGGACGTTTTCGGTCAGTTCGCCCTCGTGCAGCGTTGCCGAGTGCACAAGCGACGCAACGTGCTGGAGCACATCCCGGAGGGGGAACGCGGCCAGGTCCGCGCGCCGCGATGAACCAGGCCTACAAGACGCCCAGCTATGGAGACGGCCCTGCGCCTGCTGCAGAACCTGGCCCGCACCACAGAAAAAGCACCCGAGCGCTGCGGCGAGGGGTGTGGATCTGATCCTGAGCATCATCTGAGCTGATCGGTGTGGGTCACTCCGTCGTGGGAGTCCATGGCAAGAAGGGGCCATGGTGAAAGTGACGCTGGAAGTGCCCGAAGCAGTCGCTGAGTTGCTCAAGGCTATGGAGTCCAAACTGCAGCAGGAGGCACAGGCAGCGGAAGAGTTCGCGGCCGTGGATCCCGAGGGAGCGCTCAAGACCATCGATGCGGCGACGGACGCACTCTCTCTCGAGAGCAAGCGGAGGTTGCTTCAAAGCTACGACACCGAATGCGAGCGGGTCCGAATCGACGGGCGGCGGCACACCCGAGTCGGGCGCTACGAGGCGAGCTACCAGACGCTCCAAGGGCCGGTCGCGGTAACGCGCAGCCTCTATCGAGAGGTCGGCGTGAGAAATGGCCCCACGCTGGACGTGGTGAGTGCACGCGCAGGCTGTGTCGCAGACGGTTGGCTCCCGGAGGCTGCGGGCGCGATGGGACACCTTCTGGCGTGCGGTACGTCGCGCGAGGCGGAAGGCACGGCGCGAGCGCTCGGGCGTCTGCCGTACAGTCGTAGCAGCTTCGAGAGGGTTGGCCATGCGACAGCGAACCTGTACGGCGCGGCGCGAGCACAGGTGGAGCCAGCCATGGCCGAGACATTGGCGGCGCCTGCAGGCACGGCGAGCGTGAGCGTCAGCCTGGATCGAGTGGCAGTGCCGATGGAGGAGCCGAGGGCGCGCCCTGTAGGTCGACCGAAGAGGGGTGCACCTCAAAGGCCCGTGCAGGTCGTCTGGCGCATGGCGTACGTGGGCTGTCTGACTTTCCACGACAAGAAAGGCGAAGCGCTGGGGAGCATCCGCTACGGGCGTATGCCCCAGAGCGGCAGCGAGGCACTGGCCCGCCGGCTCGCGGAGGACGTTCAGGCGATACTCCTGAGGGTGACCGGGTTGAGCTTGGTGGTGCTCACCGATGGGGCGCCTGAGCTGCACGCGCTGTTGGATACCGCGCTCGCTACCTACGCGCCGGCTGCCCGTGAGGTCGTCCGTCTGGTGGATTTCTGGCATCTCATCGAGAAGCTCGCAGGTGCTGCCCTTGTGCTGGTGGGTGCCGAGCGCTCGCAGCGACTCATCGAGCGCTGGACGCTCGCCCTGCTCAACCGCTCCGGTGCCGTCTGGCAGATTGCGACCGAGTTGAACGTCTCCGACAAGCGTGGCGTTCGGGTTGGCGATCGCACGCCCGTCCACGAGGCGATCACCTACCTGGAGAACCACGGCGAGCGAATGGCGTACGACGAGGCTCGTGCTGTCGGCCTCCCCATCGGCAGCGGCAACGTCGAGGCCACCTGCAAGTCGCTGGTGGCGCTGCGCATGAAACGCCCAGGGGCGCGCTGGAGGGAAGCGTCCGGCCAGCGGGTGCTCGATTTACGTGCGCTGGTGCTCAGCAACCGCTGGAATACGGCGATGGAACTCACGCTGGCGCCCCTTCGCCGGTCGGTTCAGGCTGCTGCGTGATCAGGATGGGAGCCACACCCGCGGCGAGCCTGCGGGAGGGGATGGAGGAAACCTTGACCGTCACGCGCCTCGGCCTCACGGGCGCGCTCAGTCGCACGCTCGAGACGACGAACCCCATCGAACCTCAACGGAGGGGTCCGCCGTGGGCGGCCGCGTGAAGCGCTGCCGAGACGGCGGGATGGCGCTCCGATGGGTAGCCACCGCCGCACTCGAGGCCGCTCGCAAGTTTCGTCGCCTCAAAGGTCATCGCGACATGCACAAGCTCGTCGCCGCGCTCCGAGCTCGCGACGCAGGTTTGAAACATGACTCAAAACGAGACAATGTCAGACCCGCGATGTAGACATCACCCCGTCGCCGCCTCGGAGAATTTCAACCGGCGGCGGGACATCCCCGAATCGTCATATATACCGCCAATAACAATCCTGCTGGTTTCTTTGTTGATACTTAGTCTTGTTGGTTGCAGGCGATATTGCTCGGTACCTCCAAGAGGTAACTCAGGAACAGTGCTCCGCCAGAGATTGTTGAGACATGGGCCCGATCCACGCGTGCGGCCAAACCGCGCAAGCGCTTAGTTGAGCTCGAGGCGCTGAGCCCTTCTCGTGGCAGAGGAGGTTTCGGCACCGGTACCTGCTACGGCAACTAACCAGCTGACGACGCAAAGAACAGGATTTGAATCCCAGTAGTACTTCGTTGCGAGGACCGCAACGGTCACGTGAGGCACGACAGCCCAGCCGAGCCACGAAAGCCAACCGAAGGGTACCGTGGTCGCAACCAGCATCGTAATCCGGGGAAATACCGCAGCCCCGACGAGAAAGAAGACCCCATGCTCATCCCAGAAGTCGCGCATCGCCGTGCTTGCCTTTCAGGCGGACTCCGAGCCGCTGCCCATTGCGGACCGTATTCGTATGTCCAAACAAGAAGTAGGTGGAGGGATCGGAAACCTAAGCCCTCGGTAGGCCTAGTTCATACAAACCTCCGAAGCAGCTCCGATTTGGGGTCCTGTCGTCGGCGATGCAGCGCTGAGGGGGCAGAATGATGCCACGCAGCTCACCATGCCTTTCGATGGCATCGACGTGTGCGGCGTACGGCGGCTCAAAGTGGAGCGACTGGCACGACAAGGCAATGGACAGGGCCCGGAAGGAGGATCGAAGAGGAAGGCATGTAGCCACACTGCCGCGCAGCGCGCAGCGCACCTATGACTATCTCGCCGGTGGTGCGACGCGACACGGAGCCAGGAACCTACAGCGAGGCCGGCGCTGAGGGACGGCTACGCTACCTGCTTCGTTGACGGGAGGAGTATGCGCTCCAAGCACGACGCGTCACTCCAAAGCTCATCGTCGAGATCCGCTCCTGCCGCGACGCCGTCGAGTCCGCAGAGTGTCGAGAGCGCGGCGGCGGCAGATCCAACAGGGGAGGCTGTGCTCAAGCGAATGGGGGCGCGCCTCCTCGACCTAAGCGCCCGCAATAGCCTCCTGAATTACCGCCATCCAAAGGGGAAGAGCCTCCGCGTTGTCGGCGAGTTCCCGGACGTGATCTACGAAAAACTTCAGGCTTCGAGGTCGCTCCGATTTGTACCAGTTCCGCGCCCCAGTGGGCGTCCAGAGGCAGAGCAAGGGGAGGCGCCGGAGTCCCGCGAGGCACGGCGTCGAGCGCGGGAGCGCGCGGAGATTCTGGCAGCCGAAGTGGCGCGTGGGATTGGTATCCGCACTGAGTACGATCTCCCGGTGCCGGTGACTGTTGCGGAGGGTGAAGGCCAGCACCCTGGGGAGCATCTCCAAACGCTATTCTTTCCGGAGGAGCTTGAGGAACAGCTGCAGAAGGTGGACGCCGCAGCGCGCACCGCGATAGAGGAAACCGGGGCGAACCCCCTTCATTTCGCATTCGGATTCGTCCGGTGGTTCGAGAGCGGACAACATGATGATGCGCGGCTTGCGCCCCTCCTGCTCCTCCCTGTGTCAATAAAGAGAGGCGAGGTCGACCGACACACGCGAACGCGTCTCTATTCTGTGCAGGCGTCGGGCGAGCCGGCAGAGGTTAACAGCACCCTTCTAGAGAAGGTACGCCGCCAGTTCGGACTCCAGCTTCCTAGCCCCAGCGAAGAGGATACGCCCGAGAGCTACTTTCGACGCGTGACGGAGCTACTCGAAACTGCGCCAGAAAATTGGAGACTCGAGCGCTTTGTGACCTTGGGGTTCTTTTCCTTTGCTCGGCTGCTTATGTGGCGGGACCTCAACGCGGCGACGTGGGGGACCACCTCTCCCCTCGACAACCCGCAGCTGAGCGCACTGATACACGGAAGTTCGCGGGGCGACTCAGCTGGTCACGCTGTGTACTTTGACGCGTACGATTTCGACCAGCTGGAAGGCGAGGGGACGTCGCCGATCACTGTCGTTGATGCCGATAGCGCCCAGCACTCCGTTCTTGTGGACGTGTTGTCGGGGAAGAATCTTGTTGTGCAGGGGCCTCCGGGCACGGGCAAATCTCAAACGATTACGAACCTCATTGGCGCTGCAATTCAGAGCGGCAAGACAGTTCTCTTTGTTACGCAGAAGCTCGCGGCACTGGAGGTGGTCGCTCGCCGTCTTCAGGAAGTTGGGCTATCGGAGTTCTGCTTGCAGCTTCACAGCCACAAAACGCAGAAGCAGGGGTTCCTGTCCGACATACGGAGCCGTCTCAGCAAAACCACGGCGATGCCACCGATCGACGAACACCTTCGCTCGTCGCGGCAGGCGCTTGCGAAGCGGCTTCGGATGCACGCGGATCGGATGGCGGCTCCGTATGGCGGCTTGCAGGTACCGCTGTTCGAGCTGCTCTGGCGGGCAAGAAGAGAGATCGATTCACGCGAGGCACGCGGGGCGGTACTCCAGAAGTTGCGCCTCCCGAACGTTCACGCGCTAACCCAGTCGGCTTTGGACTCTGCGCTCGAGTTGGCCCAGGACGTCGAGAGTGCCCGCAAGGCGGCCTTCGATGCCGCGTCCACCTGCACGCGCCATCCGTGGAGCGGAGTCACGCGGCCACTGGCATCGTCGGAAGCTCATCATCTCATCGACGTTGTCGCCGACTGGCGAGACGCTGTAGGACGGCTATGCGCCCATGCAGAGCGCGCGAATCGGGATGCCCTGTTCTTTCCGACGACGCTCCAAGGGTTCACATCTTTTGTGGAGAGCGTCGAGAAGCTCCCTCCTACGCCAGCGTTGCTTGATGCTTCGACCGGGGCGTTGATATCGCGAGAATTCGGACAATTCGAACTGGAGAACTTCGCGCACGAATTGGCGGCTGCACAGCATGCGTGGTCGCAGCTAGGGGCTGGAACCCGGTCTGCGCTGCCTTGGTGTGATCTGGAACAAGCGAATCCCGCGCTAGACAGCGTGCGTCGCCTGATTTCCGCAGAAGCGACGCTTGCGGAGCTGGCGGAACACGGACGAGAGTCTCGTCGAATTGCCGATG
This sequence comes from Myxococcaceae bacterium, assembly GCA_044230055.1. Lineage (GTDB taxonomy): Bacteria > Myxococcota > Myxococcia > Myxococcales > Myxococcaceae > JBGART01. The sequence goes on from JBGART010000007.1 coordinate 8,182, forward strand.
AGCTTGAGCGCCGCACCACAGTGCTCGGGGCGGCCGTCGCCGATCTCATGGGGCGCATCGAACCAAAGCTTGGGACACAGATTGCATTCGAGGAAGCGATCGAAGCAGCGCCTGACGATACTGAAGCGCTTGAGTGGAGGTTACCCTCCCTCGAGCGGCCTGGGGCCCTAGCAAGGGCGAGAGCTGTTGTGGATCGCGGTCTTTCAATCCGCGCTCGGCGTATCGCGCTAGGCGCATGCGTTGACCTTGAGATGCTTCCAGCGCTTCCGGAGTTGAAGGCGCACCTGGTGGCAGCAACGACCGCCCCTTTCCTTCCGTGGCTTTCCACCGCCTACAGGGCTGCGAAGCGTGCCTTTCGAGCGATGGCACCTACAGCCAAACCGGACCGTGCAAGTTTGACGAAGGTATTCAGAGACGCGGTTTCCGTTGAATCGGAAGCGGCGCAGTTCGCAGGCGATTCGATCGCGCGAGGACTGTTTGGCGAGCGCTGGAGCGGACTCGAGACGCCTTTCGAGCTCCTTCGCTCGGTCATCGACTGGCGTGAGACGATTGAGCGAATGTCGTCACAACCCGAGTTTGGGCTGGAGCCAATGCTGGAAGAGGTGTGGACGCTTAGCGGACAAAACATTTCCGTCCTTCGTGGCGAGGTGCGCAGGCTTGCGTCGAGTGCAAAGGGCACAAGCGATCTGGGGGAACGCCTCCGGATTCTGGCTGAGTTCTTTGGGACGCCACCAAAAGTCCTTTTGCTGCGCTCTGCACGCGAGGCGGTGGGCGCACTCGTGCAGCTGTCGAAGGATGTGGCCGAAACCGTAAGCATAGCGGGACGTGTCGGTCTGTCCGAACAGCATCGCTGCGAGCTGCTCTTTGACCGCGTAGATGGTGTTGCCGATGCCTACCGTTTGGAGCGCGCGTTTGGAGCACGCACTGAGGTGATCCGCAGCCTGGGGCCAGCCTTCGTGGGAATCGAGACCTCCGCGACCGATCTTCAGAGACTGTGTGCCTTCAGCAAGGCTGTAGCGACGTCAAAGTTGTCGAGCGAGACTCAGCTCTGGCTACTCACGGAGCATTCGCGCGCGCGGCGCGCTGCGATGGGCGGGTATGCAGAGTGTCTGCGTAAGGACCTCGAGGAGTTTCGACGCCTTCGGAAGGAGGCAGTCAGTCTTGGCGGTCTTGATGAAACGTGGCAAGGCGATGAGGTCGATCTGGAGCGCGTCTTAGAGAAGCTCCAACTCGCAGGCGAGAACCGGCCGGCACTTCACCGCCTTGGCGCGTACCTCGCCACATGTGAGCGCGCCAGAAAGGTCGGCCCGGTTCGGCCGGTTCTCGAGGCGGCAGAGGCGGGAAGTCTTCCCTACGAAGACCTCCGTGGACAGGTTAGCGCTTTGGTGCACTGGCGCCTGGCCGAGCTCGCCTTCGATGAGCTTCCGGAGCTTCAGGTCTTCTCCGGAGAGCTTCACGGGGACATGAGGTCCCGCTTCGGGGAGCTGGACCAACAGTCGGTCGAGCGAAGCCGTGGAGACGTCGAGGCTGCCCTTCTCCGACGTGTCGCGGATCCGGGGGTGAGATCCGCGCGAGTAGGAGAGCTGACAGAGATGGCGCTGATCCAGCATGAGCTGTCGAAGCAGCGTAGGCACCTTCCGATTCGCCAGTTGATGGAGCGGGGAGGTCGAGCACTCCAGTCCCTTATGCCTTGCTTCATGATGGGACCACAGTCGGTGGCCCAGTATCTTCCGGCAGGGAAGCTCTCGTTCGACCTAGTGATCATGGATGAGGCATCTCAAATCAGGCCGGAAGACGCATTGGGTGCGGTGAGCCGCGGAAACCAGCTGGTCGTTGTCGGTGATCAGTTGCAGCTCCCGCCGACGACGTTCTTCGACACATTCCAAGCTTCCTCGGACGACGAGGAGTTGGACGACAGCCTGGGCCCCAATTCTGAGCAGCTCGCTGGCGTCGGCGATTGTCCACCTAGCTCGGTCCCGCGGAAGGCGGGCAAAGGCATCACTCTGCTGGAAGAGTCGGAGAGCATCCTCGAGGCTGCTTCCGCCTGTTGGCCTGCTCGGATGTTGACGTGGCACTATCGATCGAGGGACCCCAGCCTTATTCACTTCTCAAATCACGAGTTTTACAACGACCGGCTAATACTCTTTCCTACGCCGCGTCGTGAGGAAGGCTTCGGAATTCGTGCCATCTCAATCGGAGAAGCGGTCTATGAGCCAGGAGGTCGCATTAATCGGCGCGAGGCGGAGACGGTGCTGGTTGCTGTTCAGGAACATGCACGACGATCGCCGCAACACAGTCTGATTGTTGTGACGCTAGGACAAGCACAGCGAGAGCTGATCGAAGAGCTGATTCTTAGTGCGTCAAAGGACGATGAAGTGCTGGCTGATTTCATGAGGAGACACGAGGAGAGTTTGGAGCCTCTGGAAGTGAAGAACCTCGAGAACGTCCAGGGCGACGAACGCGATCAGGTCTTTGTTTCGGTGACTTTCGGTCCCGATGCGGCAGGAAAGCTATCCCAGAACTTTGGTCCAATTAACAAACAAGACGGGCATCGTCGCTTGAACGTTCTCTTCACGCGCGCGCGATGCGGCGTAAAGGTGTTTGTGTCGTTCGACCCAGCGACGCTTAGGGTTGGTGAAGAAAGCCCACGGGGCCTGAGGGTGTTGCAGCAGTATTTGCTGCGGGCCATTGGCGCGCCGGAGGGAAGCGGGCAGTCATCGGGCCGGCCACCGGACTCCGACTTCGAGATAGTAGTCGCTGACGCGCTTCGCGCTCGGGGCATGGAGGTGGTTCCGCAGGTGGGTGTGCATGGGTACTTTATTGACCTGGGCATTCGGCACCCCAGGCGTTCGAGTCTGTTCTTGCTAGGCGTCGAGTGCGATGGAGAGCGGTATCACCGATCGCGGTCGGCTCGAGATCGCGATCGGTTGCGCGACGCCGTCCTACGCAATCTGGGCTGGCGCCTAGTGCGCATTTGGTCAGCAGATTGGTTCCGGGATCCGGTGAGACAGGCCGATCGCGTCGCCGAGGCGTATCGTGAACTGCTGGAGCGCGATGCAGGAGACGCAACGAAGTAGCGCGATTCCAACCCTTCGGTCATGCGGCGTGTGTAGCGGCAGTTCGTTTCAGATTGAGGTTGAGCCTCAGCCCCGCCGGAAGCTCAAGCGATGGCCCGAAAATCAGGGATTGTAGACGTGGCCCGCTTCTCCTCCTCGATGATGGCAAGCGTCTTCCGGAAGTCTTCCGCCTCGGCGACCCGTGTCAGTTCGATGCTTCCATGCTGCTGCCGGACAGCGGCGGCGATCTCGTCAAGGCTCACGCGGAAGAACTCTTTGCGCTCGTTCACACGGTTCATGCGGCGCGACGTGAAGGTCCTGTGAAGGCTGTTCTCAAGGGCAGGGGCATCCTGAGTGCTGATGATCGCATGAACGTCGAACTCGAATGGGACGGAGGCGTCGCCGAGTTCATCGATGCGGTCCTGCGGTACAAGCCTGCGCGTCATGCCGATCTTGAAGACATTTTCACCGAATGAGCCAATGTTTGAGATGACATAGACGTGCCCGGCCTTGGTGAGCTGGGCTTGGGAAATGGCCTTCTCCTTCTCCTGAACTTCCGCGAGGCGCTCCTCCAACTCGGTGATCTTGGCTTTCAGCCTGTCCTGCTGCGCACCTTGTGCCCGGAGGACCTCCTGCCGGGCCTTGTACAGTGCGTCCTCACAACGGCGCTCCTCTCGCTCAGCCTCGAGCTTGGCTCGCTCAAGTTCGCGCCGTGCCACTTCCTCCTCCCGCATTTGTTCGCGGATGCGCTTCTGCTCTTCCCGTTCATCCTGCAGCTTTTCCTCATACTCGTGCGCGAGGTGAAGTTCGTCCAACTTGAGAAGGACATATTCCCTGGCGATCGAGCACGTCTGGATTTCGACGAGCGCGTTGATGGCCTCTGCGGCTTTCTCGATGCGAGCCTCCATCGCCTTCACGTTCTTGTAGTTCACTTTCGCGATGGCGGCGTCGCATTCACCGTTGAAGGCCCGAAGGATGAGCTTCAGGGTTTGGGTAATCTGCTTGCGACCCTCGGTCTTGCTGCCGTTGACTTGCCATTCGATGCGGCAGGTCGCAGCCGTCCTGTTCTTGAGCATTTGCTTCTGGCGCTCGCGGATGTCCTCGAGGCGGCGCTCGTACTGATCTGAGGATGCGAAGTTGTAGATTGGCTTGTAGAAGCCGGTGGACCGGAGCACCGCCTCTTCCTCGAGCGCTTGGTGCTCGCCTATGAGCTTCGCTATGTCCGCCTGCAGCTTTCCTGCGTCAGCCCGCGCTCTATTCACCTCGGCGCCAACGCGCTTCCGCTCCGCTTCGAGGTCTGTGATGGGTTTGAGCTTCTGCTCGAGACCATGCTTTGCGATGTGGTCTCGAATCCAGAGGATTGCGAACACGGGGCACAGCGCTACCAAAGTGACAATGATGATGCTGACGACCATGCGAACTTCTCCAAAACCCAGTGCTACGAGATGTCTGAATTCTAGGAAAAGTCACTAAAATCGGAAATCGACGGAGTCTGCATGTGACGTCGCACACCAGGCGCTTTGGGCTCTGGCTGTCGCCATCGAGAATTCAAGTGATAGCTGGAGCGGAGGTGGGCTGGAAACCGACCAGCCCGTATGGGGTGCTTGGTTGGCAGCGGTGTCGCAACTGACCAGTAGCATTGCCGGTGCGTCGCCTTCGGCCTCAGGCCACCGCTGCTGCGAAACTCGCGAAGAGATCTCCAGGCAGCGGCTCTCTGAGTCGCCAAGTGATCGCCATCGGGCGCTCGGAGTTGTGTTGGACATAGTTCGCCGGGCCGAGGAACCAAAATGCGCGGTCGTCCGTTCTGAGCCGCGCGAAAAGCATCACTTCGGTGCCGAGCCTGGCGTGATTCTGGTATCGCTTCCCCGTCGAGCTGTCAGCTGCCGTTGCGGACTGGCTCTCCCAGTGGATGAGCTCCCGGCTGATGGCGTAGTCCCGGTACCTTGTCGTCGGAGAGAACTCGCCGCTCGTTTTGTCGAGGGTGAACGCGAGAAGATCCGTCTTCGCCTCTTGTGCCCAGTAAACGCCGGTCTGCCAAGGGGCGACCTTTGCTCCTTCGCCAACCCCGAAGGCAGCCAGGATTTCGACGCGGGTGTAGCGGGCGTGGATCTGCAGCGGGACCAGGGAGGTGGCGGAGAGCGGGCGGTGAATATGGTCGACCCTGGGCTCCAGCGCGGCGAGGAGTTCGAGGAGTTCCAATCGAACCTGGGGATGGTCGAAGAGAACTCGGGCTCCTTGTTCCAGGCTCGTCCCCTTAGGAACAACAGCGCCGATCATTGACGCAACCAGCATCCGCAGGAGTCGTTGCTGCCGGGCGCTCAAGCTGTTGGCGGTCGGTGGCGATCCCCCAGACAGGAACCCTCGAAATTCCCCCAGGCGCTCACGGTCATTCAGGTGAAGGAGTCGACCGCAGGCCCTTCGGAGTTGTTCCTCATTTGGGCCGCTCGCGGCGACCGGCAGACCGGCGTCCATGCAGAGGTCAGACCAGCTCTTCTCTCCAGCGTAGAGCTCTTCCAGTTCGATCTGAGTCGTCTCGAGGTAGTTCGAGAGGCTGACAGGGCGTTGGGCGGCGACCAGCGACCGGAGCTCGGCGACCTTTGCGCTCCATCGTGCTGGCGTAGACTGGCGGATGTTGTCGAGGACAATTTCCGTCGCGACCCGATCGAGTTCCATGTGACAGCCGGCCGGGAGATACGGGAAGCCGTTCTCAATCTGGCGGACGACGTCGCTGCGTGTTCCTCCGAGCAAGGCGCGGAGCCGGAGGTCGAACCGGAACTCGCTGCGGTGGCGGCCGACAAAGTCCAGGACGGTGCAGGTCGCTTTGCCCTGGCTTCGACGGAGGCCGCGGCCGAGTTGCTGGAGGAATAGGGTGGGGCTGTCGGTCGGGCGGAGGAAGAGCAGGGTGTCCACGACGGGAACGTCGACGCCTTCGTTGAAGAGGTCGACCGAGAAGACAGCGTTCACGCGACCCACCGCCAGGTCCGATAGCGCGGCCTTCCGCTCCTCTTCGGGGGTGTCGCCCCAGATGGCGGTCGCAGCGATTCCCGCGTCTCGGAAGACCTTCGCCATGAAGCGCGCGTGTTCAATGCCGACGCAGAACGCGAGGGCTCGCATTGTCTGGGGGTTATCGACGTGCGCCGCGAGCTGGGCGACGACTTGCCTGGCCCAGACTTCGTTTGCAGTCATCAGCTTGGAGAGATCATTCGGGTCGTACCCACGCCCCCGCTTCCAAGGGATATCGCGCAGGTCTAGGCCGTCGTGGATCCCGTAGTACGTGAAGGGGCAAAGCCGGTGCTGGTCGATCGCATCCCAGAGGCGCAGCTCGGCCGCGATGCGGTTGTCGAACCACCCCAGGATGGGCAGGCCGTCGCTGCGCTCGGGTGTGGCGGTAAGCCCGAGAAGCTCTCGGGGTTGAACGTGATCCAGGATTCGCCGGTATGAATCGCTCGCGGCGTGGTGGAACTCGTCGACAATCACTACGTCGAACTGAGTCGGATCCTGCGTGGTGAGTTCGGAGGCGTGGAGACTCTGAATAGAGGCGAAGACATGCTCGAAGTGAGTGGGGGGATGTCCCGTGCGTAGTTGAAATTTGAAGGGGCGGCTCCCCGAGTCGAAGAGACTCGGGTTGCACGTAACAGGAGCCGCCATGAAGCAGACAAGCAGGAAGTCGTCTCGGAGGGAAGTCTCAGAGCTCCGCCCCGCGTTGCGCACGGTGAGAGTTGGCAACCTCGAGGTTGAGGTCCGGTCCCGGCTGAGGGAGGCGTTCCTACAGGGAGGGCTGGCCGTGGCAACGGCGATGCTCGAGGAGGAAGTCGAGCAGTTGTGCGGCCCGCGATACACGCGCGGAGAGGGGCTCGCCAGCCGATGGGGGATTGGCCCCGGGGAGGCCGTGCTCGGAGGGCGGAGAGTGAAGCTTGAGCGACCGCGTGTTCGCCACGAGGGCAAGGAGGTGCCCCTCGCCACCTATGAGCGGTTCCAGGCAGAGGACCCTCTGACCGAGCGGGCGCTGGAGCAGATGTTGGTCGGCGTCAGCACGCGCAAGTACGCCCGCTCGCTGGAGCCGGTTATCCCTTCGCTCGTAGAGCTGGGCACCAGCAAGAGTGCGGTGAGCCGTCGCTTCGTGGCCAAGACCGCAGCGCAACTGGAGGTGACGCTGAGCGAGTCGCTCGCGGATAGACAGTGGGCGGCCCTGATGGTCGATGGCATCTATTTCGGAGACCACCTCATCCTCATCGCGCTGGGCATCGACGAGGGGGGCGAGAAGCACCTGCTCGGCTTCCGGGAAGGGACGACCGAGAACCAGACCGTCTGCAAGGAGTTGCTGGCGGACGTGGTGGCGCGGGGCGTGTCGGCGGACAAGAGCATCCTTGTCGTCATCGACGGCGGGAAGGGGCTCAGGAGAGCGGTGACGGACGTCTTCGGCCAGTTCGCCCTGGTTCAGCGTTGCCGAGTGCACAAACGACGCAACGTTTTGGAGCACATCCCAGAGGGAGAACGACGCCAGGTCCGGGCCGCGATGAACGAGGCCTATAGGGCGAGCAGCTACGAGACGGCCCTGCGCCTGCTCCAGAACCTGGCCCGTACGCTGGCCAAGCAGCACCCAAGCGCCGCAGCAAGCCTGCGGGAAGGGATGGAAGAGACGCTCACCGTTACGCGCCTGGGCGTCGCCGGGGCGCTCAGCCGAACGCTCGAGACGACGAACCCCATCGAGAACCTCAACGGCGGAGTCCGCCGCGTGGGCGGCCGAGTGAAGCGTTGCCGAGACGGCGGGATGGCGCTCCGATGGGTGGCCACCGCTGCACTGGAGACCGCTCGCAAGTTTCGTCGCCTCAGAGGACATCGCGACATGCACAAACTCGTGACTGCGCTCCGAGCCCGCGATGCAGCGATGAAACAAGAGCTCAAACGAGACAATGTCAGACCCGCGATGTAGACATCAGCCCGTCGCCGCCTCGGAGAGTTTCAACCGGCGGCGGGACATCCCCGTGAGTGGGCCGGTGGCGGCCCACCCACAACTCCCCGAAGGATCCGTCGCGGAGACACTGCCGGAAGGTCGCCAGGCTCTGTTCCAGGATCTCCTCGCGGTGCGCCACGAATAGCAGTCTTGCCCGTGGAAGGTGCTGGCGAAGACGGGCGTAGTCGATCGCGGCCATCACGGTCTTGCCTGTACCGGTCGCAGCCACGAGCAGGTTGCGTCGGTGGCCCTGCTTGCGGGCTACCGCGATCTTCTCGAGCAGGCGTTCCTGAAACGGCTCGGGACGGAGTTCGAGTGGGCTGAGGATGATGTGCGGCCCCGCGGCCTGCTGCCGCTGGTTTTGGACAGAGAACTGTTCCGCCTCGTAGGGCGCGAAATCGCCGTTGTTCCAATAGGTCTCGAAGACAGCGGCCATCTTCTCGATCACCTGAGGGTTTCGCGCCCCCGAGACACGGACGTTCCATTCCAGGCCGGTGACCTGCGCCGAATGCGTGAGGTTCGATGAACCGATGCAAGCGGTCGAGAAGCCGGAGCGCCGGTGGAACAGCCAGGCTTTGGCGTGGAGGCGGGTCGTGCTCGTGTCGTAGGAGACTCGAACGTCGGCTCCTGCCTTGAGCAACGCTTCCAAGGCTTCGGCCTCAGTCGACCCCGTGTAAGTGGTGGTCAAAATCCGTAGACGACCACCTTGCTCCGCGTGTCTCCTCATCGCGTCGATGAATGGTGCGATTCCGCTTCTACGAATGAACGCCATCAGGACGTCGATCTGGTCCGCTGATTGGATCTCGGTCCGGATTTGACTGCCAACGCGCGGCTCGCCGGGCGCGTTTGTCAGCAGCGTTGTATCGAGGAGGGGGATGAGGGGGTCGGCAAGGTCTTCTGGTTCGCCGTCAGGGGTGCGGCGGAGCAGGGCGCGGAGTACCTGGCCGGGCTCGAGTGGGACGGTGGTGCCGAGCTCCGATTGAGTTGTCGTCGCGACCTTCTCGATGAGAGCGCGCGCGAGGCTCACTCCGACCTTCACCCGCGCCTCGTCCGGGACCTCCTCAAGCGCCTGCTGAAGGATCCGGCCGAAATGCAGGGCAATTCGATCTGCCGCGTCTGCTGGTCGGAGCGCTTCAACCTTCGCGTGAAACTGGGGGCCCTGCTCCCGAACGATGGTCTGAAGCTGCTCGGTCAGGAACTGTTCGTACAGTCCGCGAACGTTGTCGGCCATCCGAGAGGCCTCAAGTCGATGGGAGGCCTCGGACTGTAGTTGGCGGGATTGTCGGTCGCGATGTGGTTGAAAGTGATGTCGATCAGAGCAGCTTCGCCATCTCTCGATACCGGCAGAGGGCATTTGCCAGCTGAATCTGCCTCGGGGTTCGACACTCCGGTTCGAAGAGGCGAGGGGACGCGATGAGAACGCACGCACACTTTGCCCGCGAGGTGGCGACGTTCAGGCGGTTGAGGCTGTAGAGGAACTCCATGCCGCGTGGGGCGTCCTCGGCCGAGGAGCTGGTCATGGAGACGACGACGATGGGCGCCTCTTGCCCCTGGAAGCGGTCGACCGTTCCTACCCTCAGGTTCGGCAGCCGGGCTTCAATCGCGCTGACCTGGGCGTTGTAGGGCGCAACGATGAGGATGTGTCTTGGCTCGAGGGCATGGCGCCTGCCGGCATCGTCCACCCAGGTCGCGTTACCTCCCGGTGCGAGCAGCTGCTCGACGAGCGTCGCCACAGCGGCGACCTCCTCCTTGGACTCGTTTTGGTTGCCTTCGTGTTGTAGGCATTGGAGCCACAAGCCAGCACCGCCCAACGGTCCGGCATCCACCCGGAGGGAGTCGAGGCCTGGCTTTGAGCGGAGGCGGTCCTCGTAGAAGACCTCGGACGTGAACTCGGTGATGGCGGGGTGTAGGCGGTGAGTCGCCGCCAGGAAGAGGCCTCGGTCTTCGGGCACGGTGTGGGCTTCACCGAGGAGGTGTTCGAGTGCGGAGACTTCGGCCCCCTCCGGATGGCTGCCCTTCTTCGGCTGTTGCAGTTGCTGGGGGTCACCCAAGAGCACGAGTGAACGAGCTGCCTGCGCCACCGCGAGCGCCGTTGCGAGCGCGAGCTGGCCGGCCTCGTCGATGAACAGCACGTCGACGGCCGAGGCCATTTCGGCAGGGGACCATACCCAGGCCGTGCCACCGAGCACCTGGATGTCTCCGTCCTCCAGCGCCTCAAGCGCCTTCGCATTGTTGCCGTAGTCTTCGATCGCGCTGTTTGGGTCAGCGTCGCTCTCCCGGGCGCGTTTGCCGCACGTCAGGGGTACGCCTTCTTCTCGCGCCGCCGCGATCACGCCGTTCAGCAGGTTCTTGATGACTTCATGGCTGATTGCCGTGACCCCAACCTTCTTCTTCGCTCGAACGAGCTCGACGATCATCCGAGCGCCCGTGTAGGTCTTTCCGGTTCCGGGCGGGCCTTGGATCGGGAGGACACCTCCATCGAGTTCCAATGACAGCCGCCGGGCGTGGTCGAGGGGCGTCTCTGCGGGGCCTCGCTCGAGACCTCGGCCCCCGGCCTTCAAGCGCGGAGGAAGCCGCAGCAGCAGGTCGCGGGCCGCCCGGTGCTCTCCCTGCACGTCGAGGCCGTTGACGGCGGCCCACTCGGCGAGACGCGCGATCGACGCCGCCAACTCTTTTGTCGATGGTGTCGAGTGGACGAAGACGGCGGTGGGATGGCGGTCCTTCGACTCACTGGTCTTCTTCACGTCCACGGTTCGTGCCGCGAGATCGATCGCCTCCACGACGCCGAACTTGATGCGTTCGTCACCACCGTGGGCCTCATGAAGTTCGGCCCGCTCCTTGATCGAAGTGTCTTGGAGCGGGAACGAGTAGCGGTGGATGGGAAGGACTTTCCTCCCTTTCAGGCCGGTCTCTGAAACCACTTTCACGAACGTGAGCCCGGCCAAACCCTCGCGCTCGTCCAGCAGCTCGTCGTCGGTGAGCTCTCTGAGTCGGTAGTACTCCCACTGCGCAACCTTGTCCTCTCGCCTGTGGAAGTCGAGGAGGTTCGCGAGGAGGACTCGTCCGCGTTCGTCGTCGCTACCGGGCTCGGCGGGATCCGCGATGCCGGCCAGCAGCCGTTCGCGAATGAACCGGGTGGCCTCTGTGTGGTTACGGGCGGCGTCACTGGGCTCAGGGTCAGCCACCGTTGGGCGCTCGAAGCTGTGTCCTTTGTCGACCAGCAGTGCGCGGAGTCGTTCGAGCCAGTTGCGTAGTTTCATCGCCGAAACGCAGTCATCTCGATTGTAGGTTTCGACGGTTTCCTTCCAGCGGAGTTCGACCGGCGCGGGCACCCCGGGCGGGGCGAGCTCGAGCGCGGCCTCGAGGGCGCGCTTAGCGGGACCGACGTCCTGGAGGGCCGCCTCTCGTGTGAACTCGAAGTATCTCTCGAGTTTCTTGATGGAATAGCTCTCGACTCCGGCGCGCATGCTCTGCCGGACGACCGAGTACAGGTCCACGAAGATTCCACCTCGGAGCATTCGGTCGACCTGCTCCTCGCGCGTGCCGTGGCGCCCCATCAACCTCTTGAGCGCCGCGGGCTCGTAGGGCGCGTAGTGGTAGATGTGCATGCCGGGGTGTTCCGCCCAGCGTCTCATCACGTCATCTACGAACGCTTCGAAGACCTGGCGCTCCTCGCTGCGGCTGAGCGCCCACCGTCCCCGGTATTGTTGCTTGCCGCCGCCGTCGAGCCAGCAGTAGCCGAACAGGTACTCCAGGCCGTTCTCACCGACGAACGGGTCTCCTTCGAAGTCGAAGAACAGGTCGCCCGGCGAGGGCTCGTGGAGGAGTGACAATCCTCGCCCCGGTTCGGGCTTGAGCAGTTCGTACCGCAGGGCTTTGGTTTCACGCTCCTCGAGCTGCAATCGCGCCTGCTCCCGCGCGCCTGTTAGCGACTCGATTGAACCGCGCTCCGGCTTGAATGAGAGCGGCAGCGAGAGGGTGGCCAATGCCTTCACGGTTTCGACTTGCCGTGACACCAGCTCGCGGCGTTGGACCCGGGTGATGTTTGCGACCAATGACAGATGGTCGTCGGCGCGCCACTTCTCGCCACAGACCTGCCACCAACGGCACGCGGAGCACTTGGCTGTGGGCTCCGGATAGGTCGGGAGAAGATCGTTCAACGGAGTGTCGACCGACTGCTCAAGCCGACTGCGCACCCATCGGTAGTAGGCGAAGTAGTCCTTAGCGCGCAGCTGGTGGACCACGAATCCTGAGCCGGGCGAGACAACGTACATCGATTCAGGGAGCACGCCCTGCAGCTCCTGGATGATGTCTGAGTAGAGGCAGAGCTGGAGGACTGCGGTGCCCTTGGTCTCCTTCGACAACTTCGTGTCGTAGACCTCGTAGGAGAAGCTGCCGAGCTTGCTGGCTCTCGGAACTCTGCGGAGGAAGTCGGCGTAGCCCAGCCAGCGACCACTGGTGAGCAGGGCTTGGTACACCACGTCCGCACCCGAACGAATCGCATCGAGCGTTCGCTGCGTCTTCTCCGCGGCCGTCGCGTCCGTTGGGATCTCGACGACGCTTCTTCCTTCGCTGCGTAGGGCGGCCAAGTACGCCGCTTCATGCGCTTCGCCTCGCGCCCCAAGAGCATCAAGCCCGGGGTCGAAATACTGCGGCGCCTTTCGTCTGCCTTCCGCCACCGCGCGATCGAGTTGGGTGAGGTGACGACAGCCGAGATGGCTTGCGAGGTCTGTTGCGGAAAGGCGGAGCGTGCTTCCGTCCGCTTTCATGGGCTGCATCGTAGCAGCGGAGCTTGAGCAGCTTGCGCGTGGGAGAGTTCCGTCGAGCTGCACGCCGATCGCTCGACACCGTCGCCGAACGACCCACGTCTCCCATTGGTCGCGTCGACGCGGACGCACGCACGTGATGGCGTGAGTCCATGTTGACCGCAGTGAACCTCCAGGACAGCAGTTACAAGTGGTTGACGGCCGTCGACGACGGCTTGTCTGAGCGGTGTCGCATGATGCCTGCGTCCAAGAAGGAGTCTGAATGCAGGATGAGTTTGTGAGTGCAGTGAAGCCAGCAGTAGCGCGCGAAGCGTTGAGGGTTGTTGCCGAGGAAGTGGAAGCGCGGACACAGGCCAGCAGTGCCGTGCTGAACGTGGTGATCAACGAGTTGGAGGCGTTTCGCGGTCGCTATGAGACGGCCGCTGAGGATTGTCCCTGCTGTGGCTGTCCGTACCTCAGCCTCGCGTATGTGAACGAACACGTTTCCGCATGTTCTCGCCATCCGTTCATCGTCAAAGTTCGTGCTCTTTGTGAGGCGGTGCGGCTGGCGCCGGAGATCTGCCGATCACTGGGGCTCGAGGTGGTCGCGGTCGACGGCTCGGTGGTCAATGACTTAGAGCGAGTTTTGGCGCCCTGTCCCGCGGGCCGCCGAGGCCGCTACGTCCCCAAAGGGAGCTATTTGCGACGCCACGTCTCGTTCCTCACCGGGGCGGAGCGCAAGGAGTACCCGACGCTCGTCGCGGGCGCCGTGAAGGAACTCGATGCTGCCGTGGAGCTCTGGGAACGGTTGCTACATCGCGACACGGATCTCTGCAGATTCTGCGGCAAGGAGACTCCGCTCAAGGACGTCCGTTGGCACGCGTTGTCCTGCGCTCGCCACCCCGCAGCGATTGCGGCGGCCACCGCGGAGACCTGGCTGCGCGCGCAGCTGGGGGAGAAGGGAGTAGCGTCCCTCGTTGAGCTGGTGCTGAGGCGCGATCAATTCATCAACGGCCTCGCGGTGCTCGTCAACGCATGCCAGTCGTTCGAGAGCGAATGGGGCTGGAATGGCGAGGAGTACTACAGCCGCTCGGACGATGAGGCGACGCTTGACCGCGCCATCGCGGCGGCCGCCAAGCTTGTAGGGCTGGGACCTGTGGAATATCGACGATCGTTCGAGCCCGTGAGTGAGGCCGCCGCTGGTCCCGAGTTTGCCCGACCGGTGTGGAAGGCCCTCCTCCGGGTTCGCGAGAACGGACCCGCGCCGGGCAGTCACACGGGAACGGAGGCGGATTCTGAACTCCTACGGACGGCGCTGAGCGAGGCCGACGAACTGCGCTCGGCCACAGGGGAAGATTTTGCCTGCCCGGCCTGCAAGCGCGCCGGGCTGTGGGTGAATCAGATCGCACTGCACGTCCCCGCCTGTCCATGTCACCCGGCGGCAATTCGGGACCGTGCGACCGAAGCACAGCTCTCGCTCGCGGTTTCAGTTCTCCGAGAGAAGCGGCGTGGGCAACTTCCCCCCGAAGTTCGGCTCAAGGTGCTTTCTCCCATTCAGCGCTTCCGCCCGAGCGCGCGGTCCGACGACGACGCCGGCTGGGCAGAGGCGACGCGCGCCTGCCATCAGGACGCGTCTCGGGCGCTGCAGTTCCTTCTTGCCTCAGAGAAGCGCCTTCGGTACCCGACCCTCGTCGACGAGCATGCCGAGAAGGTAGCGAGCACACTTTCGGACTGGCAGCGCTACCGCATAGCGGTGGAAAGCGCTTGCCCGTACTGCACACACAGGAGCCCGTTCCTCGAGCTCCTCGGGCACATGGCGGAGTGTCCCGCGCATCCGGGGAGAGCTCGAGCGGACGCCAACGAAGCGATGCTTTCCGAGCTGGGCGCGGCGGCGTTCGACCTGCCTGCTCGAATGCAACGCGATGCCGATGCTGCGCGCATCGCAACCGCCCGGTTGGCGGAGTTCGCCGAGAGTTTCAAAGGCTCGTTCGGCGATGACGACCGCGGCAGAGGAATCGTCTACAAGTCGTTGATTCTGAAATGGAACAGCGAGGTGAAGCTCGCGGGGGAGACCCTCCGGGGGTTGCGCGCGCGAGCGACCTCACCTTGAGCCCTCATCAGCGGTCCGCGCGACCAGCGACGCCCTGATCTCGCAGGCCGGCAACCTTTGGTCCGTGCTGATGCCCTGCAGCCATCTGAAGGAGTTGGGATGCAGTAGTAGGTCGTGAGCTGGGCGATGCGGGGTCTGGCGAAACTGCGACCAGCTGGAATGACATTGGCCAGTCGCGGAAGTCGCGGCCGGTCAGCGTCGGAGCCGGTTGATTCGGATCACGACAGGAACTGGGGCTACCCGAGTCGCCCGTCGACAATGCGTCGTCGGAATGGGTCTGGCGACGGTCGCAGCAGGACAGCGGCCGGCAAGCAGCCTCTCGGCGTCATCAATGAGCTTCGCATAGGCCGACAGCGTTTGATTCAGCGCTGCAGGGTTCCGGTTCATCGACGCGCGTGCTGCGGCAAGGTCGTTGGCTCTGGCCTCCCTGATGGTGCGTATGATTGAGACCAGTTCCGAATGGTCGCGCAGTCCTCGAGAGATTTGTCGCAGCCTCTCGCGAAGTTCTAGGCAGCTGGAAAGATGGCTGGCCGTGCGAAGAGGTTTTCGGCCGCGGTCGACTCCCGATGTTTCCAGTGGTTCCCGTTGTTCGCCGACGCAACGGTTCCTGCGTTCCGGTCTCTGAATTTCGTAGCCATTCAAGCGCATCCGCTTCAGCTTGTTTTCACGTTCGAAGTTCAGGCAGGTCATGACTCGCCTCCCTGCCCCTGGAGCGTGGAGACTGGTTCCCAGCTCAAGAGGGTTCCACTGCCGAGGCAGACATCCAATCCGGGTACGAGGCGGACGCTTCGAATCGTCTCCCCCGCGACTTGCATCCCATTCATAGAGCCAGCGTCGAGCGCATAGACGTCGCCTCCGACCATGACCAGGAGGGCATGAACACGCGAGACTGTGTCGTCTTGGATCACCGAATGGCCTAGGGGATGTCCCGCCGCCGGTTGAAACTCTCCGAGGCGGCGACGGGCTGATGTCTACATCGCGGGTCTGACATTGTCTCGTTTGAGCTCTTGTTTCATCGCTGCATCGCGGGCTCGGAGCGCAGTCACGAGTTTGTGCATGTCGCGATGTCCTCTGAGGCGACGAAACTTGCGAGCGGTCTCCAGTGCAGCGGTGGCCACCCATCGGAGCGCCATCCCGCCGTCTCGGCAACGCTTCACTCGGCCGCCCACGCGGCGGACTCCGCCGTTGAGGTTCTCGATGGGGTTCGTCGTCTCGAGCGTTCGGCTGAGCGCCCCGGCGACGCCCAGGCGCGTAACGGTGAGCGTCTCTTCCATCCCTTCCCGCAGGCTTGCTGCGGCGCTTGGGTGCTGCTTGGCCAGCGTACGGGCCAGGTTCTGGAGCAGGCGCAGGGCCGTCTCGTAGCTGCTCGCCCTATAGGCCTCGTTCATCGCGGCCCGGACCTGGCGTCGTTCTCCCTCTGGGATGTGCTCCAAAACGTTGCGTCGTTTGTGCACTCGGCAACGCTGAACCAGGGCGAACTGGCCGAAGACGTCCGTCACCGCTCTCCTGAGCCCCTTCCCGCCGTCGATGACGACAAGGATGCTCTTGTCCGCCGACACGCCCCGCGCCACCACGTCCGCCAGCAACTCCTTGCAGACGGTCTGGTTCTCGGTCGTCCCTTCCCGGAAGCCGAGCAGGTGCTTCTCGCCCCCCTCGTCGATGCCCAGCGCGATGAGGATGAGGTGGTCTCCGAAATAGATGCCATCGACCATCAGGGCCGCCCACTGTCTATCCGCGAGCGACTCGCTCAGCGTCACCTCCAGTTGCGCTGCGGTCTTGGCCACGAAGCGACGGCTCACCGCACTCTTGCTGGTGCCCAGCTCTACGAGCGAAGGGATAACCGGCTCCAGCGAGCGGGCGTACTTGCGCGTGCTGACGCCGACCAACATCTGCTCCAGCGCCCGCTCGGTCAGAGGGTCCTCTGCCTGGAACCGCTCATAGGTGGCGAGGGGCACCTCCTTGCCCTCGTGGCGAACACGCGGTCGCTCAAGCTTCACTCTCCGCCCTCCGAGCACGGCCTCCCCGGGGCCAATCCCCCATCGGCTGGCGAGCCCCTCTCCGCGCGTGTATCGCGGGCCGCACAACTGCTCGACTTCCTCCTCGAGCATCGCCGTTGCCACGGCCAGCCCTCCCTGTAGGAACGCCTCCCTCAGCCGGGACCGGACCTCAACCTCGAGGTTGCCAACTCTCACCGTGCGCAACGCGGGGCGGAGCTCTGAGACTTCCCTCCGAGACGACTTCCTGCTTGTCTGCTTCATGGCGGCTCCTGTTACGTGCAACCCGAGTCTCCTCGACTCGGGGAGCCGCCCCTTCAAATTTCAACTACGCACGGGACATCCCCAATGGCCTTGGCAACGCTCGTATCGTCCAATCAGGACGCCGCGGTTCAGGGCCAAGCGGCTGATCGGGATTCGGAGTTCCTGCCCGCCTGAACGCAGCGCCAGGTGGCCCGCAGGTGGACCATCGTTGGGTGGGGTGTGTTGACCCCGGCTCCTATCGAGTGACTCGAGGGATTCGACAGTCGTTGCCCGACCTCGGACCGGCATCCGCAGAGCGAGCCCCGCTGTGACGACCCGGTCGAGGTATGTGCGCTCCGCAATGCTGCCCCATGGATTTGCGACGCGTGGATTCCAGGGCAAGGGCACGCCGGTCGTGCAGAGGAACAGCGCGACGCTTCCGATTCGAAGCGCCGCGAAGCCGTCGACCTCGCACGCGGAGAGCGCATCGCCATGCTCATCAAGGAGCCCCGCTCCAGCCTCCAGTTCGATGATCTTTGTTCGCACCCGCGTTCCGTCGAGACAGGTGTGAACCAACAGGTGTCGGAGCGAGAGCCCGGCGTTGGACAAGTAGAGGTCGGCAGCCGTATGACGGCCGAGAGTTGCGGAGACAAGCTCAACTCCGGCCTTGAGCCAGAGAGAGCCGACGATGCCTTCGTCAGGCGAGACCGCTATGACCATCACCCCTCGCTCCGGCCGTTGGGCTATGCGGTCGGCGAGTTGTGGATGGAGCGCGTTGAACAACTCGTTCATCTGTATTTCTCGCTGAAGGCTGCGTCGGCAGTCGGCGAAGCGCGTCGGATGATTGGGCGCCTGGGAACGGTTGGACGCGCGTTCAAGGTCGACGTGGTGTGACCAAGACTTCATGAAGCCTGCTCCGGGGTATGCACATCAGCGGAGTGCTGTGCGCATGGGCGACATGAGCAGGGAACAGGCCAGCTGCTGCCAGGGGGCGCGAGCGAGTGTTTCCGCAGGAATCGGCGTCCCGTCGCGCTGCGCGGTCGGCAGCCAGGTACGTCGACCGTCAGGATTGACGGTCAAGGATGCTGGGAGCGACCGCGGGCGGTGAGGCCGAAGAGCTTCATCTTGGTCTTGAGCGTGTTTCGAACGACCTGAAGGAGCGAAGCGGCATGCTCGATGTTCCAGCCGGTGGCATCCAGCGCTTGCCGGATGTCGTCCGCAGTGAGGTCGGTGGGCCGCTTGCGGCTCGCCAGCGAAGCGGTCGGCGGTTTCGAAGCTGACTGTTCTGCCTCTCCGACCGCGGCCGCTCGCTCAAGAAGGTATTCCCTTACGGCCTCGGCGGTAATGATGACCTTGCCTTGGGCAGCGGCGTCTTCCTGGGGGCGCCGCGCGAACTCGAGCGTAGCCACGGCGACGACTGTTGCCTCCAGCGCCCGAACCTGACCTGGCCACTTCGAACGCTGAATCTCTCGAATTCCTTCCTCGCGGATCTCCGCATCGATCTGCCGGCGGTCCCGCAGTTGCGCGAGGAACGTATGAACGAGGGCAGGAATGTCGGCGGCCCGGTCTTCCAGTGTCGGAAGGCGAATGACCGCTCCGGTTATCAGTCGTTGTGCGAGGTCGGGTCGAAGTCCGGAACTGGCGAGCTGCCTCTTTGAAGCGGAGATCAGACGAAAGCTGATCGGGACAACGAGCTTGTTCGCATGCGCGCCAAGCGGCGCGAGGTCCGCGCCACCACGCTCGATGACGTCCAGCAGCAGGTCCTGACCCGCCTGGGGAAGTGATTCGACTTCATCAAGAAACAGGGTGCCATTCTCCGCAGCCTGAAAACGCCCGATCCTGGAGCCCTTCGCGCCTGTGAAGGCTCCATCGACGTGGCCGAGGAGCTCGGAGCGAAGCTGCGAAGAGTCCGTAGGCAGGGCGCCGCAATTGATACGAACGAACTGGCCGGGTGACTTGCTCCGGTCGTGGATGGCGCGAGCGACATACGTCTTGCCGGAGCCAGCGGGCCCAAGGAGGAAGACCGGAAGGTGGTGGCGCGCGGAGGTGATTATCTTGCTCTCCAGGTCGCGCGTGGCGTGTGATTGCCCGTTCAGGGCGGCAGACACTTCAGGAGGACACTCCGCAAGAAACGTGATGCGGCTCTCGCTGTTGCCGAGCAAGAGCGAGAAGCCAGGTCGCATCGCTCGGTCTGAGGCTTTGCGAAGCCACTTGCCGCGAGCGACGGAAGTGGCCTCGGCTTCGACGGGTTCCTCGAGCAGAAGCGTTCCGTTGCTGCTGTTCAGGTCGCGGTAAACCCAGCGGTTCAGCGAGTCCACCTGCAGTTGGCCGTGCCGTCGCGAGACACGGTCGGACGAGAAGATGAATGAACAATCTGGGCTCCGGCCGAAAACATAGGAGCGGTCGCTGTAGAGCGCGACGACGATCGGTTCTGTCGCTCCGCGCTCGATGCGCATGGCTTTCGGGGCCACGTAGCCCTGCGTTGCGCCCGGGTCCGTAGGGATCTCGCCACGAGCAGCGCTTGGGATCGGATGGAAATCTGTCACATGTGCTGAGGGTCCGCGGGTCGCCCGAGTTCGCGTGCCGCCTCTCAGGTTTGTGCTGGCAGTCTCGAGAGACTCCTGTTCGTTCTTTCGGCTCATCGCGACCCCAGTGACAGGCATTATCGACAGGCAAATCGCGTGAGTCTCAATGCGCGAACGGAAGACCGGCGCAGTGCATGTCGGGTTGCGCCCGCAGCCATGGGGTTGGAGTGCATCGAGGAGTGGCCGCAGCGGAGCCAGCGGGCCG
This sequence comes from Myxococcaceae bacterium, assembly GCA_044230055.1. Classification (GTDB taxonomy): domain Bacteria; phylum Myxococcota; class Myxococcia; order Myxococcales; family Myxococcaceae; genus JBGART01. The sequence continues at coordinate 28,074 of JBGART010000007.1, forward strand.
ACTACTCCGGGTCATCGACGCCGGTGTCTTGGTTTTGGGCGCCTCGCGACGGTCAACTCCTCGCCGCTGCTCTTGGCGGTGAAGTCGCTGCTGTCTCCGCGGTGGATGTAGAAGCGACCTTTGAGGGTGCCGTCAGCCTCCACGGTTGCCCAGCCTCGGCCATTCGCCGGATGCGTGTCGTCTTGCCCGTTCCAAGTCCATTCCACATGCGGCCGCCCACGCTGCTCTCCGAACTCGCAGTCCAGGTCGCCTTCCACACAGATGAACCGGAACACTCCTCCGCCCTCGTCAGAGGCAATGAAGGCCGGGCCCATCGTGTCAATCGCCTCGCGATCCCACATCTTCATCCATTCGATTCGCCACCGGCCGCTGAACGCGGCCGGGGTGGGCGTGCTCGATGGAGACAGCACTTCAGTGGGGGGAGGCTTTGTCGGTTCATGAGGTCACCGGCGTGGAGAGAGAGCAACCGGACTAAAGGGACTGAGTCGTAGCCGTCAGCGCGGATCGCCGCTGCGGGCGAGGAAGGCCTTGATCCGCTCCTCTGCCTCTTCCGGCCGCGTCACCAGCTCCGTCTGGTACGTGGCCCGCGCTGTGATCAGGACGCGTGAAATCCGGACGCCCATTCCCAGGGTCTCCGGCTTGAGGCGAATGACATGCGCCACGCCTCGCTCCGCGGTGCGGTTGACCATCTTGACCCCCACGGCCATCGCCTCGTCGCTGAAGTCCCGGACCTTCCGCTGGTCGTTGACGAGGATGAACCCGGGGCGTGCTTCCTTGAGGGCCTCCTCGTACGCGGCGAGCATCTTGTCCATGTCCTCCTTCTGCGCCACGCCGGCCTGGGTCAGGTAGACCACGTTCCTCTCCGTATCGACGTTCACGGAGTACTGAAACCCGGGGGCGCTGGACATGGTGGCCAGGGTATCAGCCCGCAGGAGAACGAAGGGGAGACAGTCGCGGGGGTAGCGCGCTATCTGGGGCGGCATGGAGGTCAACGAGCTCGGGGGGAGTGCGCCATGGCCGGAGGAGCTTCATCCGGCGCAGCGCCGCTATCTCGCCGAGGACCTGGTTCGGATGCGGCGGTCGGATGAGCACCGCCGGTACGCGGCTCCGCAACGCTCAGCGAAGATTGATCCGAACCCTCATCAGGTCGAGGCGGTCATCTTCGCGCTGGCTCGGATCCGTGAGGGCGGCTGCATCCTGGCGGACGAGGTGGGCCTCGGGAAGACGATCGAGGCCGGGCTGGTCATCGCGCAGCTGTTGGCGGAGGGGGCTCGCCGCGTGTTGCTCGTGGCGCCGAAGTCGCTGATTGGGCAGTGGAGGCAGGAGCTCTTCCAGCTCTTCGATCTCGAGGCCCACGAGGCGCAACCGAAGCCCGGGGGCTTCTCCGGCTCCGGGGTGTTTCTGATCAACCGCGAAGCGGCCGCCGGGCAGCGCGGGCACGCGGCGCTGCTCGCGGCGGAGCCCTTCGACCTCTGTGTGATTGACGAGGCGCACGAGGTCTTCGCGGGCATCTACAAGCGCTTCGGTCCGGACGGGCTCTACGACGCGGAGGCGGAGGAGGCTCGCACGGCGGGGCGTTTGCGCGAGGTGCTCCTCCTCAACCGGACGCCGGTGCTGCTCCTGACGGCCACTCCCATTCAGAACAACCTGGCGGAGCTCTGGGGACTGGTGCAGTACGTGGACCCGCTGGGCACGCTGTTGGGTGACCTTCCGACGTTCCGTGAGGTGTTCTGCGGGCCGGATGACCGGCAGGTCGCGCCGGGGCAGGAGGAGGAGCTTCGCGCTCGCCTGAAGCTGGTGCTGCAGCGCACGCTGCGCCGTCAGGCGCAGGACTTCCTCGAGAAGCCGTTCGTCCACCGCCAGGCCCGGCTGTTCGACTACGCGATGTCTCCCGCGGAGCGCACGCTCTACGACGACGTCACGCGGTACTTGCTGGAGCCGGGGATCCTCGCCTTTCAGGGCAGCTACCGGCAGCTTTTGTTGCTGGGCTTTCACCGGCGGATGGCCTCCTCGACGCAGGCGCTGGCGGCGAGTCTGGAGCGCGTGGCACAGCGGCTACGGCGGATGGGTGCCGGAGATTTGAGCGTCGGCGGAGCGGAGGACGTCGCCGACCTGGATGAGGCCGACCTCGAGGTCCCGGCGGAGGAGCCCGCGGGCCCGGTCCGCGCCTCGCCGGAGGCGGTGAAGGCGGAGCTCGCCCGCGTGGAGGGCTTCATCGCCCGCGCGACGTCCGCGGCGCACGACGACAGCAAGTTCAAAGCGCTGCTGAGTGCGCTGGCCTTCGTCACGAACGCGGCGGCCGCGGGTCAAGGCTCCGGGAAGGTGGTCATCTTCACCGAGTCGCTGGTCACGCAGGCGCACCTGCGCGAGCAGCTGCTCGCCTCCGGGCAACTTCGCGACGAGGACCTCACGCTGTTCCGGGGCGTGAACGACTCGGCCCGGGCTCAGCAGGCGCTGGCTCGGTGGCGGGAGGAGGTGCCGCAGGACGAGGGCCTCCCTCCGAGCGCGGAGATCGCCACTCGGCTGGCGTTGGTGCATGAGTTCAGGACTCGCAGCCGCGTGCTCATCTCCACCGAGGCGGGCGCCAAGGGGCTGAACCTCCAGTTCTGCAACACGGTGGTCAACTACGACCTGCCCTGGAACCCTCAGCGGATTGAGCAGCGCATCGGCCGCTGTCACCGCTACGGCCAGCAGCACGACGTGACGGTGATCAACTTCCTCGCCCGGGACAACGAGGCGCAGGCGCTGACCTTCGACATCCTGAGCCGGAAGCTGGAGCTCTTCGGGACGGTGCTCAGCGCTTCGGATGAGGTGCTTCACAAGTCGAAGGGGCAGGGCGGCGAGGTGCTGGTCAGCGCGTTGGGCGCGGAGCTCGAGGCGGAGCTCCGGCGCATCTACGAGCGCGCCCGCACGCTGGAGGAGGTGACCGCGGAGCTGCGCGCCCTCCGCGAGAAGGTGGCCGAGGAGCGCAAGCGCTTCGAGGACACTCGCCTGCGCACGGCTCGCGTGATTGAGGAGCATCTGGACGAGCGGCTCTTCTCCCTCTTCCGTCAACGCCGTGACGCGCTCCCGGTGGCGCTGGCGGAGCTGGACCGGGACCTGGCGCAGCTCGTTCTGGCGCATCTTCACGCGAACAACGTGCCCTTCTCCCGCGATCAGACGCCGGACGGGCTGCTGCTTCACGTCGAGGGGTTGACCGCCGCCATCGGTCCCTCCAAGTCGCATGCGTCGCTTCACCTGCGGCATCCGCTGGTGCTCGCGGCGGTGGCGGACGCCCGGACGGCGGGCCCGTTCAGTCCGGTCACGGTGAAGCTCCCGTCGACGGCGCTCCGGCAGCACGTGGGCAAGCGCGGCGTCCTGCGGCTGGTCCGCGTCACCTACGACGGCTTCGAGCGCACGCAGCTCTTGCTCCCGGTGGTGGTGCTGGAGGGCGGAGAGGTGCTGGACGGCGCCGCGGTGCTTCGCGGGGACTTCCGGCCGGGCACGGCGCGGGCGACGGTGCCGGCCGAGGTGCTGGACGACGCCGTGTCGGAGCTGCTCTTCGGGCTGCAGGGCGCGTTGGATGAGGTGGAGCAGCAGCGGTTCGAGCGGGCGATGTGGCAGGCCAACCGCTTCATCGAGGACCGGCTGCTGGTCCTCTCCCGCAGGCGCGCGGCGGCGCAGGAGAAGCTCCAGCTGGCGCAGCAGCGGTGGGAGGGCGCGACGGGTTCGGTCGCGCGCACGGCCGCGGAAGAGTCGAAGCTCAAGGCGGAGGCCACGCTCGAGGAGCTCGGGGCCGCCACCGGTCGGCTCGAGGGGCGGGAAGACGCGGTGTTTCAGCGGCACGTGGCCCACATCGAAGGGCGCCGCTATTCCGAGCCCGTGGTCGAGGTGCTGTTTGACCTGGAGCTGGAGCTCGCATGACTCCGGAGGATGACGTGGTGCTCAAGCTCTTGCATACGGCGGACTGGCACCTGGGGCGGGACTTCCCCGCGTTCTCCGAGGACGGGCGCCGCAAGCTCGCTCGCGCGCGCGCCGACGTGCTGGACCACATCTTCGGCGAGGCCGAGCGCAACGCGGTGCACGCCGTCCTCTGCGCGGGGGACTTGTTCGACGAGCCCTCTCCCAGCCGCGACTGGTGGGAGACGCTGACGACGAAGCTTCAGAAGCGGAAGTGGACGCGGCCGCTGTTCCTCCTCCCCGGCAATCACGATCCGCTGCTGGACGACGGCATCTGGAGAGATCCGAAGTTTCGAAGTCAGCTGCCGGACTTCGTGCGGGTGGTGGACCGCGAGCTGCTGGAGTACCCGTTCGGCGACGAGGCCGTGCTGTATGCCGTTCCCTGTCGGTCCAAGGCCGGGCAGGCGGACCCCACGGCGCTCATCCCCACCCGGGCGCCCGGCGACACGCGCATCCGCGTGGGTCTGGTGCACGGCAGCACGTTCGATGCGGGGGACTGGCAGACGAACTTCCCCATCTCGCGCGACGCGGTGTCGGAGCGCGGCCTGGATTATCTGGCCATCGGTGACACGCATGGTTTCCGCTGGGTCCCGCAGGACCGGCATCCTCCGACGGTGTACCCGGGCACGCCGGAGCCGACGGCCTTCGACGAGTCGCTGCCGGGTCACGTGGCGCTGGTGCTCATCAATCGGCAACGCCGGGCGCTGGTGGAGAAGCGGCGCGTGGCGCAGTGGCACTGGGAGTCGGTGCGGGTGACGGACCTCGGCGCGCTGCGTGCGTTGGTGGGCAGGGCAGACCTCTCCAACCGCGTGCTGCGGCTCTTCGTGGACATGTGTCTGCCTGCGCACGAGTACGAGGAGGCGGAGACCCTGCTCGCGGAGCTGTGCGGCACGGAGGCGCGCCACGCGAAGGCGGGTGTCGTGCAGCTCCACCGCGAGGGGCTCACGCTCGATGTCGCCAACCTCGGTGCGCCGCTCGCCGAGCTGCCGTCTGTGCTCCAGGCTGCCGTCCGCAGGCTTCAGGAGCACGCGAAGGATGCCAGCCTGCGGCCCGCGGCTGAGCGCGCGCTGTTTCATCTGTTCCGCGCGGCGAAGGGGACGGGGTGATGCGCCTCGCGAGCCTCGAGGTGGCGTGGTTCCAGGGCGTGAAGTCCGCGCAGCTCGACTTCGGCCCCGGGCTCAACGTCCTCTACGGGCCCAATGACCTGGGGAAGTCGACGCTGGCGACGGCCATCCGCGCCGCGCTCCTGCTGCAGGCGGGCTCTTCGGAGGCGGACGCTTTCCATTCGTGGCACGCGGACGAGAAGCCGTCGGTGACGCTGGTCTTCGTCGATGGCTCCGGCAGGTACTGGCGGGTGAAGAAGACCTTCGGAGGTTCTGCCGGCGCGCAGCTCTGGCAATCGAAGGACGGGCAGGAGTGGACGACGGAGGCGAAGGCTCGGGAGGTGGACGAGCGGCTCCGGACGTTGCTGCCCTGGGGCATCCCTTCCCCCGGAGGCAGGGGCGCGCCGCGCGGGCTTCCGCAGAGCTTCCTCGTCAACGCGCTCCTCGGGGCTCAGGACGAGGTCGACACCATCCTTGATATGGGGCTCGACAAGGACCTCACGGACTCCGGCAAGGTGGCGCTGACCCATGCGCTCTCCGCGCTCGCTCAGGATCCGCTCTTCAAGAAGGTGCTCACGGTTGCCCAGCGTGAGTTCGACGCCTTCTTCACGGAGAAGGGGAAGCGGCGGACCGGGCAGGCGTCGGGGCTGACGGCCGCGAATGAAGCGGTGAAGCGGCTGCAAGTCGATCGCGAGGCGCTGGAGAAAAAGCTCGAGGAGGCGCAGGCCATCGAGGCGCAGGCGGGTGCTCTGCGCGAGCGCCGCGCTGAGGCCGCGCTGGAGCTGGAGCGCGCGAAGGAGCGGCTCTCCCTCGCCCGAGCCGGCTTCGCGAAGTCGCAGGCTCGACAGGCGGCCGCGGAGAAGGTGGCGGTCGCGGAGGCCGCGCTTGCGCGAATCGACGCGCAGGCTCAGCGTGTGGCCGACGCGGGTCAGAGCGTGGTGGAGCTTCAGCGCGGCGTTCAGGCGGCGGAGATGGCGTGGAGCCGCGCGAAGGCCGCGAGGAATGCGACGGCGGAGGCTGTTCGCGCGGCCGAGGCAAAGGCTTCGCAGGCGGCGAGCGAGGATGCGGCGCGGAAGCAGGCGCTGGAGCGGGCGCAGCTGGAGGCGAAGGCCGCGACCCTGAGAGAGGACCGCGGGCGGTTGCTGGCGCTCCGGGAGAAGGCCGCGGCGGCGGTGAGGGCGCAGGCTTCGTTGACCGAGGCTCGGGGCGAGGTGACGAAGCGGTCGGGTGAGGGCGGTCAGCTCTCCGCGCTGCATACGAAGGCGAAGCAGACGCAGGAGGACGCGCAGAGCGAGCTGGACCTGGCGGAGGGGATTGTCGCCTACGGGCGCTGGCGCGTGGCGCACGACGCGGCGCAGGGCGCGGCGGAGGCTCGGGCAGAGGCGGCGAAGCTTCGGTCGCGGGCGCTCGGGCAGGATGTGCAGGCTCAGCAGTTTGAGGAGCGCGCCAAGGTGGCGGAGCAGGAGGGCGCCAAGGCTCAGGCGGCCTTGCCGACCGCGGCGCGGCTGGTGGAGCTGCGACGTCTGGCGCATGAGAAGGAGGTCGCGGAGGCGGCGCTGGGCGGCGGGCTGAGCGTGGTGGTGCGGCCTCGCCGGCCCATCGCGATCCGGACGGTCAGCGATGAGGCGCTGCCGGTGGATCTCGTCGCGCTGGCGAATGAGCACACGCTGGAGGCGGAGCGCCGCGTGCAGCTCTCCCTCGGAGACCTCGTCGAGGTGGTGGTCACCGCCGGCGCTCCCGAGACGCGGCGACAGGTGGAGGGTTTCCGGCGGCGGTGGAAGGAGGAGGTGCTCCCCGTGTTGCAGGCGGCGGGTGCTCCTACGCTCGCGGATCTGGAGACGCGGCTGTTGGCGGTGGGGAAGCACGGGCAGGACGCGGTGGAAGCGCGCGAGAAGGCGAAGGCCGCGCGGGCCGAAGCGGAGGCGCTGCGGGGGCGGGCGACGGGGCTGGAGCAGCAGGTCGCTCCGTCGAGGGAAGAGCTGGAGGCCAAGGAGGCTCGCATCGGCGCGCTGTCACGCGAGGTGCTGGGGCAGTTCTTCGTCTCGATGGGCGCGTCCTGGGAGGCGCAGGGCGAGGAGCTGCGGGCTGCGAAGACGAAGGAGCTGCAGCGCGCTCGCGAGGCGGTGTCTGAGCTGGAGGTGAAGCGGAAGGAGGCGCTCTGGAACCTGGAGCTCGCGCAGAAGCGCGAGGCGGAGGCCTCCCGCGAGTTGCCTGGGCTGCTGGAGGCGCTGGGGGGCGAGGCGCCGGCCAGTGTTGAGGCTCGGAGCGCGGGGGAGCTGGAGGCGAACGCTCAGTCGTCCGCGCAGGTGCAGGCCGCGCTTGAGGGCTTTGGCGCGGTGGCGGCGTCCGCGCAGGAGAAGGCGAAGGCGGACCTCGCGGCTGCCTTGGCTGCATTGGACGGCCGCACGGCGGAGGTGACGGAGGCCGAGAAAGCGTTGACGGACGCGCGGTCGCGGCTGGATTCGCGGCAGGGCGAGGTGAAGGCCCTGCAGGCACAGCTCGCGGAGCTGGACCGGCCGGGCTCGGCGGTGCGGGTGGAGGAGGCGCGGGCGGTGCTCGCTGCGCTGGAGGCGGTGGGGTTGGCGACGGCGGAGGACGTCAAGGCTTCGGAGGCGGCGCTCGCGGGGGCTCAGGCGGCGTTCGACGAGGCGAACGCCGCGCACCTCAAGGCGGACGGGGCGGTGACGTCTCTCGCCGGGCCTGCGGTGAAGGAGCGGGCGCAGCAGCTGGACGAGGCCATTCACGTGGCCCGCGTCCGCGAGCGCGAGCTGAACGTCGATGCGGATTCCTGGAAGCTCCTGCGCGATGCGCTGCGCGAGGCGGAGAAAACGGAGAGCGCTCATCTCGGGAAGGCGCTCGCGGCTCCCGTCGCGTCCCGGTTCGCGGAGCTGACCGGGGGCAAGTATGGCGCGCTGGCGCTGGACCAGGCCCTTCGCATGGAGACGGTTCAGGTGAATGGCACCCAGGCGGCCGGTGACGCCGTGCTGCGCGCGCTGTCCGTGGGGACGCGGGACCAGCTCGCGACCCTGGTTCGGCTCGCGGTCGCCAGTCAGTTGAAGAGCGCCATCCTCCTCGATGACCAGCTGGTGCACACGGATGACAGCCGCCTCGGCTGGTTCTCCGGCGTGCTGCGGCGCACGGCGGAGGAGTCCCAGGTGCTGGTCTTCACATGCCGCCCGCTCGACTACGCGCGGAAGGAGGAACTGGCTGCGAAGGACCTCGGCCGTGTTCGGACGGTCGACCTCTCGCAAGTCGTCCGCTGAGCCGGTTCCGCCGCTCCCCGTTAGCGGCCCCTGTTAACCACCCAGTTGGGCACCCCGTTCGCCTCGAGGGGGAAACCGGCCCTGGCTGGCCATTTCGTCGGAGGAACAGCTGTTCTCAGTCAGGCGCCTCCCCCGCTCGCCTCGAGGGGGAAACCGGTCCTGGCCGGCCATTTCGTCGGAGGAACAGCTGTTCTCAGTTAGGCGCCTCCCCCGCTCGCCTCGAGCGTTGCGCCGTCAGGCGCATAGTCGAGAGGTGGCGCAAACCACGCACACCACCAACCCGGCTACGTGTTTTCTACGCGAGCTCGCTCTCCTTGGGGTGAACCTCATCAGTCCTTTATCTCGCGCCTGAACGCCTCGTGTGTCGGCCTCATCGCGACCTTCTCCCCGCACGGTGGGCCTGCTTCACGCGCTGGTAGCGTCTCGCGGTCGAGAAGTACTGCGGTGCTTTCACGAGGCAGTCTTCCAAGCGCCGCTGGTCCTGCAGCTTGCTCGCGGTCAGCGACGGCTTAAAACCTTCCTCTGCCATTGCGAATTTATTGGCGACCCCGATGGCCTGTTTCAGTCGCCCAATGCCTTTCCGGCCGTGTTTGGCGGCCGCCCGAATGAACGCTGGCCTGGCTTCGATCTCGTGGATCACCGCGGCGAGCGGCGGCACGCCGTAGAGCTCGGTGTCTCGAACCATCAGCTGGCGGTTCTTCGGGTCGTTGAGGCAGTCGAAGGCGGACTGAAGCGCTGGGCCGAAATCCGGGTGCTCCACCACGGCACGCAGGAGCGATCCCTGGGGGTCGCTGAGGAAGGTGTCAAGGGTCACTGGCATTGCGGTCCTTCAGGCATAGCAATAGACATGCGTGGTCTTTGTAATGGAACGGCGGAGCTGAGTGCAAGTGTCGAGGCGTTCAGGGGTGACCAGCCCCCGTTCGGCGCCTGAGCCCGTTCTACGGCATGCGGGTTGATCTCTGCTCCGGCTCACCGAGTGATCCGCGGCCAACGTCGTCGAGGAGCTCAGCCAACACGCTCTCTTCGTAGACCGCAATCCGATGACGCGCCATCGTCTCCGCCAACGACTCGTCCCAGGTCGCCGCGAGCGTCGACCCTGTGAGCTCGAGGGTGTTCTTCCCACCGACCCCGCGCTCGTAGTCGGTTGCGGACATTCGCCAGGGCAGGGCCGTCGGCAGCAGCGCTGCGAGCAGGTTGCCGATACGCAGCCCGGCCCAGTCGAAGTCCGTATGGAAGCGAAGCGTGGCGCCTGAAGACTCCAAACCGCGCAGCAGAATGCGGGCTGCTGTGGACGGTACGCCCTCTACGCAGACGATGGTGGCGCAGCTCTCCCGGAGCCGGTCCGCGGCGGCTGCGACGACGCTGGGGTTTTCGCAGATGAACACCGGTGTCGGGCGCGCGACGGTCAGCGGCGACCGCATCAGCTCGCGCAGGGTGATTCTCCTGGGTTCTCCCTCGGCGGAGGAGTCCCGCAGGTGTCTGGCGAGCAGCCCATCGCCTTGGGGACGAAGGCCGAGGGTCAGGACGTCGGTGGAGAGCGGATCGCACGCCACGCCCACCTCGGCCCAGAGCCTCCGCCTTTCAGGTGCGGTGGAAGGGGGCGCGGGCCACCGTGCAATCAGCGCGGCCGCCCGGAGCGCCAGTCCCGCCTCTGCTTTCCCCACGTCCAGCGCGTGCGCGTCGCCGAACAGCTCCGCAGCCAAGACGGGCAGTAGAATGCCAGCGGAGGGGAGCCGAAGCGCCACCGTCAGCGCTCGCTCGAGCAGCTGCGCCTCAGAGCACCCTCCGACGCTCGCTGCTCTGGCGACCAAGCCGAGTCCACGCACTTCGTCGAGCCAGCGCAGCAGCTCCGGGCGATTCTCCGCGCTCACCCGGTCTCTCGCGCGCTGCCACTGCTCCTCCTTGGCAGCGAGTAGCTCGGCGCGTACCACCCGCCGGTCAACGAGGGGACCGGAGAGCGCAGTCACCACGTCGACAAGCCCGAGGGCCACAGCGCTGTCGCGGAGCGCGGTGTCGAGCCGGGTCAATGAAATCCGCACGCGTTCACCTGACGGCACCTCCTTCCAACCGTGCAGGTCCGCGATCGCCCGGCGCTCCGCTGCCGAGAGACCTGTGAGGGTGAGTGAGCGCGCCCCCTCCGGCCCGCGGGCCTCGAAGGCGTCACGCACCGCTTCGAACAGCGCGACGAGCTCCGCCCGTCCGAGGAGCGTGCGGAGCGCCTCCGGTGTCACGACGGGTGCACCTGCACTGCCTCATGCCCGTTCCAAACGAACCAGTCGGAGTACACGCCAGGCATGCCCTTCTCCCGCGCCAGGTGATACGTCGAAAGTCCGTCGAGCTGCGGGTAGAAGCCCCACTCCTCAAAAGAGGTCATTACAAAGTCGAGGTCGAAGTCGGAGAGCAGCCCCATCAGCTGGCCGCGCGTCTCGCGGTCGATTCCGGCGAAGGCTTCGTCAAGGAGGATGAGCCGAGGTGCTCCAGGCCGTGCGGAATCGAAGAACGCCGCGGCCGCCGCGAAAAGGGGAAGGTGGAGCATCACCGCCTTCTGCCCTCCGGAGCCCGCGCCATGCACTTTCTTGGTGAGGCGCTTCCAGCCCTCCGCCCCGGACCGGCATTGCACCTGGAAGCCGTGCCACGCCCGGTAGTCCAGCACCGTGAGCAGCTGTTCCTGGAGCGTGCGGGCTTCTGTCTTGGCGCGCGCCTCCGCCAGCCGGTCTCGAAGGAAACGCAGCAGCGCGGTGCGGTCCGTGTCCGAGAGCAAGGCGCCGGTCTTGAACAGAAGCGCCACGGTCTCCCGGGTGCCTGGCGCCGCCTCTTCGAGCACATCCCAGTCCAGTTTGATTTGCATGCCGGACGAGGTGGGGTGCGCTGCCAGCTGGGCGTTCATCCGTTTCACGAGTGAGCTCGCCTCACGCAACCGCTCGCGCAGGTGCTCATGCGTCTCGCCTGTGAGAAAGGACTCGAACAGCTTCCGCTCCTCTTCTCCCAGGAGGCGGTCCCGCGTGGCGACATCCGCCTCCAGCTCGGTCTTGAGGTCGAGCAGCGTCATCGCGCGGGCGTTGAACGTCGCGCCGTACAGCGTGAGGCCTTCAAGCTGAGAAGGGATCACGCGGATCTCCGGTCGCAGCGTCCGCGCCAGGTCCTGGTGGGTTTCGTTGACGCGGTTCCAGACCTTGTCGCGGGCTGCGTCGGACGGGTCCACCTTCGCCAGCGCTTCGTCTGCGCGCCGCATGGCGAGGAGAAGGTCCGTGTAGCTCCACGCATCCACCGGAGGCACGCCGCTGTCCTGGGCAGGGCCTGCCCCCAGCTCAACGCCCGCGAGGGAAAAGAGCCCGCGGCGGAGGGTTTCCCGGAGTCGTGTCTCCACCTCTTTGCGCTGACCGTCACAGGTCGCGACCTTCTCCTCGGCGACGACCAGGCTGGAGCCCATCGCTCCCACCCGTTGGGTCAGCTCCACCTCGCGCTCCCGCGTGCTCTTGAGCTCCCGGCGCGCCTCGCCGTGGCGCTGCTCCAGGCTTCGCAGCGTCTCCAGCAGCTCGTCCCGCGTCTTCCCGAGTGTTGCTTGCAACGCGTCTGCCTTCGCTTCAGCCCGTAGTGCCTCCTCGTTTGCGGCCGCCGCATCCCCCCTCACCTGGAGCAGCTGAACCTCGTCCTCGGACAGCTCCCGCCGTCGTTCCTCCGCCTGGTTCGTGCTCTTGGCTGCCCGGACGCTCGCGTCGATCGTCGCCCTGGCGGCGCGCCCGTAGTCGAGCGTCCGCTCACGCAGCTCATCGAGTCTGCCAAGCCACCCGCGCAACCCGCCTCGCTCCGCCCGCTTGTCTCGAGCCGTGTTTGCGTCCACGCGCTGCGCCTCGCACCGCTGCAATGCTGCCCGCTGCTCGTCCCGTGCAAGGCGTGCCGCAGATGCCTCCTCGCCACGCGCCTTCGACGCCGCCTGCAGTTGGAAGAGCTCCTTGAGCGAAGGGAACCGCTGGACCTCCATCTCGAGCTCGCGTCGGTCGCTGGTTGCGCGCAAAAGGATCTGGGCTTGCTCAGCGAAGGTGCTCTCGAGGACGGTAAGCTGCGCGTCGAGCTCGGCGATCCTTCTCAGGCGCGACTGCTCGCGGGCGGCTGCACCGAGGAAGTCGGGGGCTGGCTTTCCGTTCTTCCCTCGCAGCGGACCAACGCCGAACCTCCCGTCCACCGACACCCAAAGCACGCCCTCCATCTCCTCGCCGCGGTCCACCAGCGCGATGGATTGCAGCACCCGTTGGATGACGTCGGCCGGCACGGGTCCGCTGGCGGTTGGGGTGAGGTGGTTTGCCAAGCTCCGTCCGGCAACCGGAGGCGGGGACGGCAGCAGCCAGGCTTCGAAGGTCTCCCCGTCGAGGACGTCGCCGTCGGGCATCAGCCACGCATCCAGCAGCCCGCTGGCGGCGAGCGCCGCTTCCAATCCAGCGGTATCCTGGTCGGAGACGCCGGACTGCAATTCGCAGAGTAGATACAGGGGGGCTCCAGGCCGGTCCGGGGGGCGAGGAGACCGCCACAGCGCCGACGCCGGTGGCCGGTGCTGGGCGCCTGCCACCTCGTCTCTCTCGGCGCGCAGCACCTTCAAGCCGCGTTCCGTCGTTGTGTGCGCCAGGCTTGCGTTTCTCAGCGCGTCTTCGAGGGCGTTGCGCGCGGCCTGCAGCTCCGGCTCGAGCGAGTCGCGCATCTCCTGAGCGGCGAGGTCGAGCAGGCTCTCGAGGTCCACCTTCAACCAGCGCAGCCCCTCGGCCCAGCTTCGAACCGCCTCCTGGAAGCGCTCACGGCCTCGCACTTCGAGGGCCTCGGCCTCTCCCAGCCGCTGCAGTGCGTGGAGGACCCGCTCTTCGGTGAGCTTGAAGCGCTCCATCGCGCTGTCTTCTGCGGCGATGGCGGCGTCCAGCCGCTTCTGCAGCGCGCGCAAATCGTCGATCGTCTCCTGGCGGATCCTCTGAGTCGTGGCGACGACGTCCCGCGCGGCAGCGGGCGCTCCGCGAACGAGGGCGGCGAGCGTGGTCTGGTGCTCGACCTCCAGCTGGGCTTCCCGAGCTGCTGTGAGAGCAGTGGACTGTTCCCGGTCGAAGCTCGCGGCGTCGTCCTTGGCCTCGAGCTCCACTTGCCGGAGCGAGTCCCGGGTGCGCTGGGTACGCTTGAGGGTCACCTCCATCGCCGACTTCGCCCGGACGGCGGCTGCTCGAGCGGTCTGGGCCTGTGTCTGCGCATCGTCGATGGCGGACACCGCCTGGTATGCCTCGGAGCCGCGCAGCGTGCCGACCTTCGCTTCGAGCGCCACGCCTTCTTGCTCAAGCCGCTCGACGACAGCCCGCGACTGCTGAAGGCTGGCCTCTGCCAAGTCCTTCTGCTCCTGCGCCGCGCGCAGCTCCGCGCGGGCAGCGTGGAAGGCGCTGTCGGCGCGGGTCAGCTCCTGGCTGCGCGCCTTGACGAAGGACCCGACGTATCCGCGGTACACATCCAGGAAGCGCCACAGCCCGACGAGCGAAGCGTTGTACTCCTCGCGCTCCGCGCGATGGCGGTCAAGCCGTTCAAAGCCTTCGGCCAGGGAGCCCACGATCCTGGAGTCCAACGGCGGGAGGCTGGCGGTGAGGATTCGCGAGAGCTCGTCGGGGTCCAGCTGTTTGGAGAGCTGCGGCCGGCGCAGCTGCAGGAGCGCGTCCACCAGCGCCGAGTACTGGTCCGCCGGGAGCCCGAAGAGGTGGTCGTTCAGCACCCGCCGGTAGTCGGCTGCGCGCTCGAAGAGCTGGCCCACGTCGCCCAGCGCAGTCGCGAGGTGGGGCTTCGTCAAGGGCACCCGGTTCGCATCCAGCAAGTGGAGCGTTTCATCCACCCGCTGGGGAGTGGCGAAGTACCAATCCTCTACCGTGGTGGCCGTGCGCCGGGCCTTCAGTCCGGCCCCCAGGGTCCAGTAGCGGGCGGTTCCCTCCTCAAGCCTGCCCAGCTCCAGCCAGACGTACCCGATGGACACGGTGGCGTCCGGGTTGGCTTCGTTGAGGAGGTTCCAGCGCATGGCCCGGGCATTGGTGCCGAAGGGATCCAGTCGTTGTGGCTGAAGGCTGGCATCGAGGAGGAACGGCAGGAGCACCTCGAGAGCCTTCGTCTTTCCGGACTCGTTCTGCCCTCGAAGCAGCAGGCGGCCTCGGTGGAAGACGAAGCGCTGATCGTCGTACTCCCAGACGTTCTGGATTCCTGCCCGGAGCAGCTGCCATCGAGCGGAGGTAGGGTGGGGGAGTTTTTCGGGAGGCGTCATGTGGACCTCGAAGCGGGGCGCGAGCGGCGGGTAGGGCTTCCGGGGCGGAAGCGAGCGATTGCGGGGCGAATCCGCCAGGTCTCCTGTTCTCGAGCGACCAGGCCGAATGAGGCGAGGAGCTTCAGCGAGTCAAGCGCCAGGCGCTGGCACCCCTCGTTGTCCGCGGGGTACTGCCGGCTCCAGTGACACTGTTCGCCGAAGTCGCGGTGCAGCTTGTGGATAAGGTCGACGGCTGCAGACGTCTCCACGCGCTCCGTCTTGTTCGGCCCTGCGTGAAGCCGCGTGAGTTGCTCCGCCAGCAAGATCGCCGCGTGCTTCAGCGTGGAGCCGCCATCTGGGAACGAAGTGTCGGCTGTGAGCCCAGAAGGATCGATCGCCGCCAGCCCCTCGGCGCGACGCTCGACGGCGAAGCCCGCGTCGTCCTCGAGAAGTCGGTAGATGAATCCGCGACTGTGGTCGAGCCACTCGAACGCGTCCTTGTCGAGGTCCTCGAAGTACACGACCGGGTCGTCGAGGAGGCGCCGGAAGACCTGGTGCCGGTGCCGTTGCCGCTGGCCCTCGTCGGTGTCGGGCCAGACCTCCAGCAACAGCCGGTCGGGCGCACCTGCGAAGGCGGGTGGCAGCGGCGCGGCGATCAGGTGTGAGAGCAGCCGCTCCTGCACGTCGAAGAGCGCGTCTCCCTCTGTCGACTGTGCGTAGCGGTCAGCGTCTCCGTCGCGCAGGCGCAGCACGCCGAGGTCCACCAGCATTCGCAGGGCGTCTACGAAGGCCCGCCGCTCGGTGCCTGACGTCGGATCGAAGAGTGGGATCTGGTCGTCGTCGCGCGACAGCTCCTCCACCCGGTTGGCCAGGCTTGCCAACGTCGTCTGCGCGCCGACTTCATCGAAGGCGGCGAGCGTGAGGCAGAGCAGCGCGTACCTGCGCCGGTCCAGCTCGTGCCGGCCCTCCGCGCAGGCCGCGCGGGTATCGTCGCTGGAGGCGGGGACTTTGCTCAACCGCGCGAAGCCCGCTGAGGGCTCCACGCTGAGCCTCCAGCCGGCGTGGTCAGCGAACCAGGACGTCAGCCACTCCCGGTTCCGCAGGATGGCCACGAACGTCTCCGGAGCGCGGCCGGCCAGAGTCAGCGGATGCGCCAGCAGGTGGCGGAGCGCGCCTGCGCGCTCGGCAAGCCGATGGCGCTCCATGACCGACAGAAGTTGGCTCATCGGCTGGCTCCTGCCGCAGCCTGGATCGCCCGGCGGTGCAGCAGGTCTTCGACCTGAAGTCGGTAGTCCAGGCAGTAGAGCCGCCCGGTCGGCATCTCCAGGCAGACCAGCGCCTGTGCGGCCGGAGGCGGGGGCGTGAGAAGAATCTTCAGGCGCCCATCGGAAGTCCGGGCGCTTAGCGAGCCATCAGGTCGGCGAGGGGCAGTGAGGGCGCTGTCGAGCAGCGCCAGAAGGAGGTCAAACTCTGCGCGGTCGAGGGTAGCGATGGCGGAGAGAGTCAGCTCGCCCTTGCCTGCGAAGCGCCGCGTAGCCTCTTGGAGTTGGGCTTGCTCCCGGCGACGTTTCTGGGCAATCCATTGCCGGGTCAGCGTGTGATCGGCGGCCTGCGATGGGCGGCCAGCGGCGCTCACATTCCCGTGGCTGCGCAAGCGAACGGGCACTTCCACGGGTGGCGCGTCCCACCACGAAGTGCTCGGCGGGACGAGCTCCGGATCGTCGTCCATCAAATCAAAGTGGCGAGCAGGTGCGAGCCCGAAAGCGGAGCGCCACAGGACATGCGCTGCCCCATCGTCCGGGCATTGGCTGAACCAGCGCGCCAAAAGGCGGAAGTCAGCCGCACGGTCCACCGGCCGTGTGCGACGGTCATTCAGTCTGCCCAGCGTTCGGGTCAGCGCGATGACCGCTTCGCGCGCCACTTCCGCCAGCCGCGCCACCGTTGGGGGCACACCTGTCTGAGTGTCTCCCCGGAACCAGGTCCGTGTCCCTGCCCAGCGAGCCGTCTGCTCCGCGAGCCAGAGCTCCGCTGGATCCGTATCGCCCAGGGCGGGAGGAAGGTCCCCCGAGCGCGAAGCCACGGCGATCAGCCGGCTGACGTCCGCCGCTTCGACCGAGTCAATGGCCGCACCGATCTGGTCGGAGAGGCGACGGAGCTGCTCCACGAAGCGTGAGATGTATGCGAGCAGCGCCTGCTTGTACGGCAGAAAGCGCTCCTCGTCGGCCGGCCCGGTGTCGGAGCGGTCGATCTCCGCAATGAAGCGGTTGGCCTCGTCGGTGAGCGTGTCGAATGCTGAATGCAGATCGTGGAAGAGGCGGAAGACGGCATCGGGCTCCGGCTCTGGGAGGGCCGCGGCCGTCGCCAGCGCCAGGACTGCGTCGCGGATCTTCAGCAGCATCGTTGATTGCAAGGACCCAGAGCGCCCGACCGTTGCCTCGACCTCGAGCACGGCGCGGTGCGCGACCTCGCCCACCGCCGTCAAGTGATACAGGAAGCGCTTTTTGTAGAAGTCCGCCAGCCGTGTTACCGCTCCGGCGTCGTGCACGTGACCGAGGTTGCCCCAGCCAACGAGGTTGTTCAGGTGGTAGTCGAGCGCCTCCGGGGTGGGAAGCTCGAAGTGCAGATTCGAAGCGCTCAGGCGCTCTAAGATCTCGGTGGAGCGCAGCTCAATCACGTAGCGCTGCCGAGCCTCAAAGAAGATCTGCATGATCGCGCGATAGGTCGGCGCGTTGTCGACAGTGGCGTGCTGGAACGGAGCGACCTGGCTAAGCGCACGGCGGAGCGGTGGGTTGAGCGGCGTCACGCCGTTCGTATAGGCGATGTATCTGACAGGGGCGAGCGGGCCGGTCGACCCGCGCTTCAGTTCGGGCTGAGGACCGACCAAACCTCCAGCAATCGCGAACGGATGGACCCGAGGGTGGGCTGACATTTCGTGGTCCACCACACGGTCTGCCAACCCGGAACCGCTGGACAGCATCAGGGGTGCCGCGGTCGGCCAGCAGGTCGACCCTTCCTGAGTCGGCGCCGCTGCATTCCAGAGGTGCCCACGGTTGAGGCTCACGGACTGCCGCGAACTGGACGGCCGCCTCGTTTGTCTCCGGTCGGTCGACCCGGCTCCTGCGCTGGAAGCGCTCGCGCTTCACTTTCGCGGAGTTCCGGAAGGCAGACTCCTGATTCGTTGGTTGCTGTGAAGCGGATGTGCAGGCTGCACAGCCCTTCACAGGGGGTTGGCACGTGCCGCCCTCTGATTTCAGGCAGTGCGGTGACGGCGTCGTTCTTGCTCCGGCCCGCGGGCCCGGAACCCACTCGGAATCCTCCGAGGGATGCGGGCGAGCGAGGACGTGCAGCGAATGCGAAGCCTTTGGTTGGGTGTGTCGGTTGCGTTGTTCCTGGGATGCGGGCCGGAGGCGGTGGCGCCGGTCGCCGCCGACGAGCTCCGGGAGGAGACCGACGCGCTCTTCGCGGTAACCTCGAATCAGCTGTGGCCGCGGCCCGCGTCGATTCAGGCCTGCTTCATCAGCACGGACTTCCCGGCGGAGCGCGGCGTCGTCGAGCGGGCCATCTACGACCAGTGGGCGAAGTGGGCCGACATCACGGTGACATTCATTTCTCCGTGTCCGACGGAGGGCTCCGAGCGCCGGGTGCGAATTGCGCTTGAGCGAAGCGGCAGGTTGGGTTCCAGCGGAGAAGCCTACCCAGGCATCGCCTCCAATCGGCTCCCGAGCGAGGGTCACAGCATGCTCGTCCGCTTCGGAGAGCTGACGAACGTCGCGACGGGGGTGGGCGTCTACGACCTTCAGCACACCGCGCTCCACGAGTTCGGCCACGTCCTGGGCTTCAAGCACGAGCAAGACCGGCCAGACAACCCGGAGCGCGGGTCAGATCGCGGGCTCGACTGTCAGGGATCTCCGCTCGAGGGGTATCAGACCCTGACGCCGGCCGATAACCGCTCCGTGATGCACTACTGCGGCGGGCGAAGCAACACCCTCAGCCACGGGGACATCGATGGCGTGATCTCCGTCTACGGCGCACGGCGCATCCCCGTGCAGGGACCCGAGGAGCGCTCGCTGTTCCCTTCGCTCTTCTCCTACTTCTACGTGAGACATCAGAATTTCCTGGGAACGACCGGTCTACCAACGTCCTATCTGGACAAGGACGACGCGGCCTTCCGGGTGCGCCCCGGGCTCGCCGGCGCCTGCGTCTCCTTCGAGTCGCGCAACTTCCCAGGGTTCTATCTGCGTCATGAAAACTCGCGTGTGAAATTGATGCAATTTGTCAACACTACGCTTTATCGGGCAGACGCCACCTTCTGTGAGAGGCCGGCGCTCTCGGGCGCCCAGAACGGCTTCGTCAGCTTCTCTTCCTACAACTTCCCGGAGGCATATCTGCGCATCCGCCTCAATCAGGAGCTCTGGGTAGAGCCCATCACCGGCGTGCTGGATCCCACCCTGGCGACCTTCGGCGTGACCTACGCGCGGCCTTCGATGCCGGCGCTCGTGCGGGGACAGACCTACGCGCTTCAGTCCTACAACTACGCAGACAGGTACGTGAGGCTTGGTACGGGAAGCGTGCGGATCGAGAAGGGGCTCTTTCGCTGGCGGGTGGTGAATGGTCTGGCAAACGCTGGCTGCGTGTCGTTGGAGTCGGTTGCCACGCCCGGTGAGTATCTGCGACTTGCATTCGGCAGGGTGGTGCAGCACGCGAATGACGGGACGGCGATATTCCGTTCGGACGCGACGTTCTGCCCACGCGCCGCCCCGGCCGGCTTCGACTGGGTGCAGCTGGAGGCGCTCAACCACCCAGGGTACTTCGTACGCCACTACGCCTTTGACCTGTTCGTCCAACAGGTCCCGGACGACCAGACGCTGAAGGACTCGACGTTCCGCTTCACTCCGTAGCGACACGAAGGGGTAAAGAGCGGTCATGCACACCGCTCTTTTCCTCTCCCTCGTCCTCGCTCAGGCGGCTGACTTCAGCGGCGTTTCAATCAAGGTCATTCCCGTCGCCGGATCCGTCTACATGCTGGAGGGAGCCGGCGGAAACATCGGCGTGAGTGTCGGCGAGGACGGCATCGTCGTCGTCGATGATCAATTCGCGCCGCTGGCTCCGAAGATTCAGAAGGCGCTCGAGAAGCTCAGTAAGAAGCCGATCACGTTTCTGATCAACACCCACTGGCACCACGACCACACCGGGGGAAATGAAGTCCTTCCCCGTGGCGCGCCCATCGTCGCGCACCGGAACGTCCGCAAGCGCCTCGCCGAGGACCCGGAGCGGGCCCTCGGGCCGAAGGGCTGGCCGATCATCACCTTCGACGAGGGGCTCTCCATCTGGGCCAACGGCGAGGAGATTCAGACGCTGCACCTCCCGGCAGGTCACACCGATGGCGACTCAATCATTCACTTCAAGAAGTCGAACGTCGTTCACCTTGGCGACCACTTCTTTGTCGGCATGTTTCCCTTTATCGACCTCGACAGCGGAGGCGATGTGAAGGGCTATGCCGCGAACGTGAAGGGGTTGCTCGAGAAGATTCCTGCCGACGCGAAGATCATCCCCGGGCATGGCGTGGTCTGCACGCTGGCGGAGCTGCGGGCCTTCAGCGCGCTGCTGAGTGAATGGATTGCGATTGTGGAAGCGGGAATCAAGGCGGGGAAGAGCCTTGACCAGCTGCAGAAGGAGAGGGTCCTCGCGAAGTACGCGTCCTATGCGAGGGGCTTTCTCACGCAGGAGATGTTTCTGCAGATTCTGTACACGGGGCTGAGCCGGAAGAAGCCCTGATCATCGCGGAACGTCGCGCGATGGAGTGACTCAGAAAGCCGCCTTGGACTCCGCGTTGGATTTGATCACCACGCGCTGTCGCCGGGTCTCTCCGTTGGGCCGGGTGGCGTGGATGACGTGCGGTCCCGGGCTCAGCTCAAGCCGGAACACCGGCGTGGGGCCGACGGCCTTGCCGTCGACGGAGATTTGGGCCCAGCCTTCGTGCGTGTTGACCGTCAGCCAACCGGGCGGGAGCTCGGGGGCCTTCGAGCGGATCACCTTGCGTGGCGCGGGGGCTTGTATGGGAGGAGCAGGCTCCGGCTTTGCCACGGGCGTCGGGCTCGGTTCGACCGTGGGGGCCGCCGGCTCAACCGCGACGGGCGGCGAGGTGGGCTTCCACAGCGCCGCGGCAGCGACCCCCACCACAGCGGTGCCGACCACCGCCCAGAGGCCCCAGTGCTTCTTCGCCGGGGCGAGCGCGGCGGCAGGTGCGCGAGGCCGCATCCGCGTGGAGGTGGCGACGGCCTGTCGCGCCGTCACCGGCTGTGCCTGCATCCACGCTGCGAGCTGCTCTCGGGTGAAGACCTCCTCGGGTGGCAGGGCGCTCTGCAGCCGCCGGAGTGCGTCGGCCGCGGAAGCGGGGCGGGCCTCGGGCGCTCGTTCGAGCATTGCTCCAATCGCGTCGCTCAAAGGCCTGGGGACCTCGGGCCTGGCGAGGTGCACCGGCGCGATGGGGGAGAAGAGCACCGCGCTGATCACTGCGAAGTCAGCCTTCTGCGGAAAGCAGCGCTCTCCGGTCAAGAGCTCCGCGAGTACCAGGCCGAGCTGAAAGAGATCCGACCTCGCGTCCTGCGGCTCGCCTCGGGCCTGCTCCGGAGAGCAGTAGGGGATGCTCCCGCGGATGGCGCCGGTGCGGGTCATCGTTTGATCCAGCGCCGCCGCCCGCGCGATGCCGAAGTCGATGATCTTCAGCTCGCCGGCGCGCGTGAGAAACAGATTTGACGGTTTGATATCGCGGTGAATCAGTCCCAGTGACTCTCCGCTCTTCGCCCTTCCTTCATGCAGCGCGCTGAGGCCCAAGAGCGCCTGCTGGCCGATCGCCGCGACGGCGCCGCAGGGGAGCGCTCGCCCCTCGCCCAGCTGCTGCAGGGTGTGACCCTCAAGCCGCTCCATCGCGAGGAAGGGGAGGTCGCCCTCCACGCCAACTTCCAGCACGCGGACCAGGTTTGGATGTGCGACCGACATTCCCACCCAGGCTTCGTCGCGGAAGCGGCGGGCGCTGGCGGCGGCGTCGTTCTCAGAGGGATCCAGGTACAGCAGCTTGAGCGCCCGCAGCTCCGAGGGCGACTCCAGGCGTGCGGCCTCCCAGACCTCCGCCATGCCGCCGCGGCCGAGCAGCCGGGTGAGGCGGTGCCCTCCGATGAGGTCCCCTTCGGTCACTCGCGCCCCGGGAGGCGGAGCTCATGGCGCGCGATCAGCCGGTAGAGGAACTGGCGCGAGAGGCCCATCGCCTCCGCCGCGGCGGCCACGTTGCCCCGGTGCTCCATCAGTTGGTTCCGCACGTACTCGCGCTCGAAGGCCGCGGCGGCGGCTTCGCGCGCCAACCGGTAGGGCAGCATCGGCGTCCCCGCCAGCGGCGCGCCGTCTCCCACGCCGCTCGGGTGCTGCGCCTCGTCGGGAAAAAGCACAGAGCGCTTCACCGCGTTGGCGAGCTCCCTCACGTTGCCCGGCCAGTGGTACGCGGCGAACATCTCGAGCGTTCGCGCGGGGAGATCCGCCAGCGACCGTCGCGGCTCCAGCACCGAGAGGAACCGCTCCACCAGCATGGGCAGGTCGTCCTTGCGCTCGCGCAGCGGGGGGACGAAGGCTTCAACGGTGGCCAGCCGGAAGAAGAGATCTTCTCGGAAGGCGCCCGAAGCCATCTGCCGTCGCAGGTCGCGCTGGCTGGTGGCGATGACCCGCACGTCGCAGCTCCGGTCGGTGCCGCCACCAATCCGCCGGGTGGCGCGCTGCTCGAGCGCGCGCAGCAGCAGCGGCTGCGCCTCCATCGGCAGCTCGCTGATGTCGCTCAGCAGCAAGGTGCCTCCGTCGGCCTCCTCGAAGAGACCCCGCTGCGAGGACTCCGCGCCGGTGAACGCGCCGCGCTCGTGGCCGAACAAGGTGGACGCCGCGAGGGTGGGAGAGGCCGCGGCGCAATCGAACACCACGAACGGGCCCTCTGCGCGGGGGCTGTGCTCATGGATGGCGCGGGCCAGGATGTCCTTGCCGGCTCCCGACTCTCCCCAGAGCAGCACAGACACGTCCTGCTTGGCCGCCTGTTCGAGGTGCGCGAACAGGGCCCGCATCGGCACGCTGCCGCCGAAGGCGTCGCCGAACGAGGCCTGCGTGGAGAGCGGCACCGTGCGCTCGCCATCCCGCGCGACGAGCCGGAACGTCGAGTCGCCGATGGAGACCTCGACGCCCGGGGGCAGCAACGCTTCGCGGATGAGGATGCCGGCCACCAGCGTGCCGTTCTTGCTCTGGAGGTCGCGCAGCAGCACGCCGTCGGGGCCGAGTGAGAGTTGGCAGTGTTGCCGAGAGACGCGCTGATCCTCGCACACCACATCACACGCGGGGTCCGCGCCGAGGGTCACCGTGCGGAGGCCGAGGTCGACCTTTACGGGCGGGCGATGGAGCGTCTGGAGGTGCAGCTCCAGCGCGGGGTGGGTGGCCACCGCCGCGCCGCGCGCGTACGTCACTGTGAGCGTGATGTCTCGGGGGCCGCGCGGCATGTGTCAAATGCTACCAAACGATGACCACGCCCACAGCGCACGCTGCGGCGAGGACGAAGAACCCACCGCCCAGGAGGGCGTCCCGCTGGCGCAGACCCTGGAGGTCTCTGGCCTGTGTGAAGGTGTAGCTCCCTCGATCCGAGAGCATGCCTGCCAGCTCGGCGTCTTCGCGCGCGGCGCGCACGGCGAACACGGAGCCCGCTGCGGCGAAGGCGGCCGCGCCCGCGCCGTAGACGAGCGGATGGCGGTGCCAGGGCCGGGCAGGGGCGGCCAACGTCTTGTCGATCTGCAATGGCGCGGCGCGCGTGCCCAGCGAGAGCAGCGCGTTCCCCTGACGGTCGCGCAGCGTGAGCAGGTGGTCGCAGCGGGAGTCCGAACAGCCCCAGCGCAGCTCCCAGCCCTCCGTCCGCGCAAGCGGCAGCTCCTCGGAGGACGGGCCGGACAGGCGCCGCAGCGTCACGCGGTCGGTCAGCTGGAGCGGATCTCCGGTCACCTTCACGCGGGTGAGCACCTGGTCCGCGCGGCGCTCGGACAGGGGCGCCGCCGCGAGCCGTTCCGCGCCCACCCGCGTGCGCGCGCGCTGGAAGGGCTCGCGCACCTTGGGCGACGCGTCGGCGGGGATCTCGAACGCCGGTGACAGCAGCAGCACCTTGGTGAACGCGTCCTCCGCGAGCGCGCCTTCGCCCATGGCCGCCGCCACCTCGCCCTGCACCGCGTAGAGCTTGGCGGTGACCTCAGGCGTGGCGTCGCCCACCGCCAGCCCCGCGCGCGCGAGCGCCAGCGCTTGACGGTACTCCCAGCGACGGGCTGCCTGGAGCGCGTCCGCCAGGAGCGAGTCGGAGCCCCCGGCGTGCGCTGTCAGAGACGTGAGGAGGGAGACGGTCAGGAGCCATCGGCGTGGGGTCATGGAACGGGCTCGTTGTTGTCGTCAAAGACGTTGCCCACGTGGGTGACGCCCGAGGTCAGGTCCCAGACCTTGTTGACAAAGTTACGCCCGAATCGATTGTCGTTGAGCTGGACGTCAAACGCGCCCACCCCGCGAAACTGAACCGTGATGGCTCCTCCGCTGAGCCAGTTCTGTTCAATCCGGAGGTCAGAGGCGGCGCCGTCGAAGACGATGGCCTGTCCTGCGCTGGCCGGCCCCTCGAGCGTGTTGCCCTTCACCGCGAGGTGTTTCACCGCTTCGCCGCCGATCGCCGCGCCGGTGCCCTTGAGGTCGTGGATGTAGGAGCTTTCGAGCGTGATGTTGCTCATCGTGGCTCTCACCGCGATGTAGACCGAGTGGATGTTCGCCCGGCGGAGCGTGGCGTTTCCTCCCGCGAGGGCGACCGCTTCGCTGAAGCCCAGCCCGTCTATCTCCACGTCCTCGAGCAGCAAGCCGGTGGCGCCATCCCAGTTGCTGACGATCCAGAATTCTCCGCAGCGGATGCGCGACCGACGGATGGTGATGTTGGAGGCCTTGATTTGAAGACAGCCCTGGATGTCTTTCATGTCGACAACCTGCCCCGCCTGGTCCAGCACGCCGCCGCTCATCGGAGTGAGCGTGGCGCCTCCCGGTAGCTGGGGCACGCCGGTGTTCAACGGGCCGGGCTTGGCGGTTCGGTCGAGCAGCAGTCGGCAGCGGTTCTGAAAGCAGAAGGTGGTGGCGTCGCAGTCGCTGTCGGCGGCGCAGCGGAAGCCGTTGGCGTCGAAGGCCCCCGTCTGGGCACAGCCGACGAGCAGCAACGCGAAGGACAAGCGCCAGACCATCGAGGAGAAATCTACAGGAACTTCCAGGGTCTGGACACCACTCGGGGTTGTCAACCAGGGGTGGAAACGCGGCGCGGGCGCGCAGGGGCGCGGTGTGGGTGTGGAGCTCGAACTCGCGCCATCTCGGTCACTTGGGCGCTGGCGTGACGGTTGCTCATGGGTCGTGGCGCGCAGAAGGGGAGCGCACTCAACCGAAGCACGGAGAACACGTGATGCGGAACTCTCTGAAGCGCGAGGAACAACGGCCGACGTTCCGGCTGGTCATGGTGGGCTTGCTGCTGACGCTCTCTGCGTGCGGCGCGCCTGCGGAAGATCTCGAGACCGGAGCGGCGGAACAATTCCTCGACGGAGAGGTCTCCCTCTGGCCGAGCACCACCGTTCCCGCCAACCCGTCTGAAGCGGACACGTCGGCGGTCGAGCTCGGCGTGAAGTGGAAGTCCAGCGCCGCCGGCCGCGTGTCCGGCGTTCGCTTCTACAAGTCCAGGGCCAATACCGGCACGCATATCGGCAACCTGTGGACCAGCGATGGCCAGCGGCTCGCCACCGTGACGTTCAGCAATGAGTCCACCCGCGGGTGGCAGCAGGCGCGCTTCGCAACCCCCGTCGCGGTCAAGGCCAACACGGTCTACGTCGTCAGCTACTTCGCGCCGCGCGGGCGGTACGCGGGCGACAACTCGTACTTCGCCGGCGCTGGCCGGACCATCGGGCCGCTGTATGCGCTTCGGTCTGGAGAGGTTGGGGGCAACGGCGTGTATCGCTACGGGTCGTCCTCCACGTTCCCTTCGCAGACGTGGTCCGCCAGCAACTACTACGTGGACGTGCTGTTTATCGCGGACGGGACGGCTGCTCCTGCTCCGACGCCCACGCCGGCTCCTGCGCCAACTCCCGCGCCGACGCCTGCGCCGGAGCCGACGCCGACGCCGACCCAGTCGCTCAACTGCGCGCCCAGCCCGTCCGCGTGTGGCTACCCGGATGCGACCAACACGGGCGTCCCCGCCGGCGTGGTGCTGCGGAAGGTGCCGGGTGAGCTCACCAGCGGCCCCGGCTGGTCATGGGATTCGCGCGGGTTCATTCGCGTGGACGGCAACGGCGCGGTGGTCGATGGCATTGAGGTGGAAGGGGAGATCTCTGTGATGGCCCCCAACGCCACCGTCCGGAGCTCGAAGGTGACAGGACGAGGCCAGTCGAGCATGGGCATCTCGGTGCGACCCGGCGCGAACAACGTGACCATCCAGGACGTGGAGATTCGCGGTGTCGACGCGGGCAGTGGTCGCATCATGGTTGGCGTAAAGGCGTGGGGAGTCTCCGGCCTCAAGGTCCTCCGCACCGAGGTCGTGTACTCGGCGACGGGTATTCAGACGGACGTTGGGTTGGTCCAGGACTGCTACGTGCACTCGATGGGCTTCATCAGCGGAGACCACACCAACGGGTTTACGAGCAACTCCTCCGGCGGCGGCCTCACCGTTCGTCACAACACAATCTTCAATCAGCTGAGCCAGACCGACGCCATCTCGTTGTTTCAGGACTTCGGGATTCAGAAGGATGTGTTGATCGAAAACAACCTCGTGGCGGGTGGCGGCTACACCCTCTACGGCGGCGATGGCACCTACGGCCTCTCGTCCAACATCCGCTTCATCAACAACCGCGTCGCCCGCATCTACTTTCCTCGCGGAGGCTTCTACGGACCCTTCGCGCACTACGACTCCAACGGACCCGGGAACGTGCTGAGCGGAAATGTCTGGGACGACACCGGCCTCCCCCTCAACTGATTGATCACGGTGAATACAATGAGCCTCGAATCGAGAAGCGCTGTGATCAAGACGTTGGTGGTGCTGCCGCTCGTTGCTTTGCTCGGCTGCCAGGGAATGGCCGAGGGAGATGACGGCCCGGACGAGAGCGTGGACGCGCTCCTCGCGGGCGAGGTCTCCCTCTGGTCCACGGGCGCGGTGCCTGCCAACCCGGCAGACCCGGATACGTCTGCCGTGGAGCTGGGCCTCAAGTGGAAGCCGCTTGTCAACGGGAAGGCGAGCGGCATTCGCTTCTACAAGTCGTCCGGCAACGGCGGCACCCACGTGGGGCACCTCTGGGCGGCCGACGGGACAAAGCTCGCCGAGCTCACGTTCAGCGGTGAGACGCGGCGTGGGTGGCAGCTCGGCCGCTTCGCGGCGCCTGTGACGGTCAAGGCCGGCCAGACCTATGTCGTGAGCTATCACGCTCCCCGCGGTCGCTACGCCGGGGACAACGGCTACTTCGCCTCCGCCGGGCGCGCCATCGGCCCGCTCTACGCCTTCAACTCGGGCGAGTCCGGTGGCAACGGCGTGTATCGCTATGGGTCCCCCGGATTCCCCACCCAGTCCTGGCAGGGCAGCAACTACTACGTCGATGTCATCTTCATCGCGGATACGGCTGAACCGACGCCGACGCCGACGCCAACTCCCACGCCGAACCCGAATCCCACGCCCACGCCTGACACCACGGCGCCCGCGGCTCCGAGCGGGCTGACTGCCACGGTTGCGTCCAGCTCACAGATCAACCTCAGGTGGACGGCTGCGACCGACAACACGGGCGTCACGAGCTACCTGGTCTTTCGGGGAACGACGCAGGTCGCGACCGTCTCAGAGACGACCTACGCAGACTCCGGCCTGAGCCCATCGACCTCGTACACGTATCAAGTCAAGGCGAAGGATGCGGCGGGCAACGTCGGGCCTGCCTCGAACAGCGCCGCGGCGACGACGCAGGGTTCTCCGAGCGTGGACTGCGTGCGCGCGGTCTGGACGAACCTCGAGGCGTGCGGCTGGGCCGGACCTGCGAACACCGGCGTGCCGTCGGGGACCACGCTCCGCGTGACCCAGGGCCGGACCCTCTCCGTGGATGGGACGATTATCGACGGTGAGCAGATTGACGGCGGCCTCACCATCGCCGCGAAGAACGTCATTGTCCGGAACAGCCTGATCACGAAATTCGTCGCCACCGGGACCGCGGCGAACGGCTCCGGTGTCATCAAGATTCTTCCAGGCGCGAGCGCGACGCTGGAGCACAACACGCTGGACGGCCGCGAGGGCGTGCACAGCTGCATCTGGGACGAAGGCGCGAGCATGGTCGCGCGCTACAACAACTGCTTCAACACCAACGACGCGATCTTCATCTGGAACGCGGACAACTTCACCATCGAGCACAACTACATCCACAACCTCAGCGAGAAGCCGGCCAACGGGCACGTGGATGGCTTCCAGACCGAAGGCGCGGCGCACGGGGTGATCCGTCACAACACCTTCGACATCGCCCAGGGTCAGACCTCCTGCCTCGCGATCTGGAATGGGAACCGGAACAGCGACGACATCCTGGTTGAAGGCAACCTGATGGCCGGCGGCGGCTTCTCGGTCTACGCCGAGGATTACTCGCCCTCCGAGGCGAGCCCCGCGGGCGGCAACTCCGTAACCAACATCCGCTTCGTCGACAACCGCTTCAGCACCGTCCACTACGGCTGCGTGGGCTCCTTCGGCGTCTGGTTCCCCCGAGGCAGCCCCACCGATGGCTGGCGTCGCACCGGCAACACGGTGCTGGAGACATCCCAGAACGTCGACAACGGCAACCCCACCGTCAGCGGGCGCGTCTGCAATTGATCAGGGCGTAGGCGGGTCTAACCCTGAAGACATGTCGCATGAGGTCCGGATAGCGAACACAGCACCCCCGACGCAACCTCTCCGTGAAGCCACTACGCTCCTCTGAGGATGGAGGATGACCGGAAGAACGACGCCGGCATGACGGGCGCGGTTCCGCCGCCGGTCGGCTGCGCGCCGGTCGGGGAGAACGATCCGTCGCACCTCGAGGCGACGGGTGACGTCGCCTCCATCACCGGCGAGCAGAAGCAACCCGCGCTCGCGGCCGGTGCTCACGTGGGCCGGTACATCATCCTCGAGCCTCTCGGCGCTGGCGGAATGGGCGTCGTCTACACCGCTTACGACCCCAAGCTTCACCGCAAGATTGCCCTGAAGCTTCTGCACGCCGCGAAGGGCGGCACGACCGGGAGCAAGGGCGGCACCAGCGGACAGGAGCGCCTCATGCGAGAGGCGCAGGCGCTGGCGCAGCTGTCCCACCCTAATGTCGTCAGCGTCTATGACGTGGGCCCCTTCGAGGACCGGGTCTTCCTCGCGATGGAGCGGGTGGAGGGCAAGTCGCTGCGCGACCGGCTTAATGAGTCGCGCCTGCCCTGGCGGGAGGCGGTGACGCTCTTCAAGGCCGCGGGCGAGGGGCTGGTCGCCGCGCACAGCGTCCGGCTGGTTCACCGGGACTTCAAGCCCGACAACCTGCTGCTTGGAAACAACGGCCGCGTCTACGTGACGGACTTCGGGCTCGCGCGAGTGCGTGAGCAGGGGGACGACGAGGAGGTGACGGACCCTCAGGGGCACATCACTGAGGGCAACCTCCTCGATTCGGAGCTCACCCAGGCCGGCGTGGTGATGGGCACCACGAGCTATATGGCGCCGGAGCTGTTTCATGGCTCGGCCGCGGATGAGCGTTCGGATCAATTCGCCTTCTTCGTGTCGCTCTTTGAATCTCTCTTCGGGGCGACACCGTTCCCTCGCGGCCCGCGGGAGATTCGCTGGAAGCTGAAGGAGCCGCCGAAGGGGGACGTGCCGTCGTGGCTGCGGCGGATTGTGCTCAAGGGCTTGAGCTTGTCGCCCGACGAGCGCTTCCCATCCATGCAGCTCGCGCTTCGCGAGCTGGGCAATGACCCCTCGGTCCGGCGCCGGCAGGTGGCGATGGTCGCCGCGGGCCTGGCGGTGGTGGCTGGGTTCGGCGTGTTCATGCAGCGGCGCGCGAACGTTGACCCCTGCGCTCACGCAGCGGAGCGCATGGCGGTGGCCTGGACGCCGGCTCGCAGCGCGCAGCTGCGGGAGGCGTTCATCGCCACCCAGAGCCCGGTCGCGGCCTCCATCTGGGACACCACATCGCAGGTGCTCAGCGAGTACGCGCAGGGCTGGTCGCAGATGAGCGTCGACGCCTGCGCGGCAGCGCGGGTGCGGGGCGAGCAATCCGATGCGGACTTCTCGCTTCGCGCGGGGTGTCTGACCCGCCGGCTGACCGACTTCACGTCGCTCCTCGAGGAGCTTAAGGCCCCGAGCCCGGCGCTCGTCCTGTCGGCCTCGAAGGCGGCGCGGGAGCTGCCGCGACTGGCGGGGTGCGCGGACCTGGACGCGCTCCGCGCGCCGATGCCGCTTCCGGAGGATCCGAAGAAACGCGCTCAGGTGGAGGAGGTCCAGGCGGAGCTCAGCCGCGGGCGGGCAATGTTGGTTGCCGGCAAGTTCGCCGAGGCCCAGTCACTGGCGGAGAAGCTCAACGTGCGGGCGCGCGAGCTGGGCTACCGGCCCGTGGAGGCGGAGGCGGCGGAGCTGTCGGCGGGCCACCTTGAGAAGTCGCTGAAGCTCAAGGAGGCGCTCGTTCAGTACGAACGGGCGATGTGGCTGGCGTTGGGGAGCGGCCATCGTGAGGTGGCGGCCCGCTCTGCGGCGATGGCCGTGGGGTGCGCGGGGATGAGCGGCCTCTCCGCAGAGGCGACGCAGTGGTACGAGCGCGGGTCGCTTCTTCTGGAGCCGCTGCGCCGTCCTCCCGATATCGCTGCCCAGCTTGAGAACGCAGCCGGCACCGCAGCGGTCTCGGCGGACAAGCCTCACGAGGCCGAGCAGCACTTCAAGAACGCAGCCGAGCTCTTTCGCAAGGCCTACGGAGAGAAGGACCCGAGGCTCGGCACGGCAGGGGTGAACCTGGGAGTGGTCCTGTTCTCTCAGTGGAAGG
Organism: Myxococcaceae bacterium; assembly: GCA_044230055.1. Classification (GTDB taxonomy): domain Bacteria; phylum Myxococcota; class Myxococcia; order Myxococcales; family Myxococcaceae; genus JBGART01. Next base: position 58,696 of record JBGART010000007.1, read on the forward strand.
TGAGTGAAGCGCTGGAGCGCATGGACCAGGCCCGACAGGTGATGGAAGCCTCCTTGGGCAAGGACCATCCGAACGTCTGGACGACGCTCCACAACCGCGCGGGCATCTTCCTGGAGGTGGGCCTCTACGCAGAGGGAGAGCCGATCGCCCGTCAGGTGGTGACGGAGCGCATTCGTATCCTGGGCGAGGCGCATCCGCGGACGGCCTCGTCGCTGGGGCTGGTGGGGCAGGCGGCGCTCTTTCGCGGCGACTACGCAGAGGCGCTCTCCTTCCTGGAGCGGGCGCAGCCGGGCGCGAAGACTCTGGGCGACGGTTCGACGGACACCGTGACGCTGCGGCTCGAGCTCGCGCAGGCGCATGCGGAGCTGGGAGACCTGTCGCGCGCCCTGCGGGAGGTCACGGAGCAGCTCGCGGCGTCTAGCAAGGTGCTGGGGGAGAAGAACTCGTCGGTGATCGGTATCCGAGTCCGGCTTGCTCAGCTGCTGCTGCGCGCAGGGAAGGTGGCGGAGGCGAAGGCCACAGTCGCGGAGATCGAAGCGCTCACCGGGAAGGAGGAGCCAGGTCCTCGTCTGCGTTCGGGCCTCCTCTCGCTCAAAGGGGAGCTCTCGCTGCGCGACCGTCGGTTCGCCGACGCCGCCCGCGAGCTCGAGGGTGTGCTGCAGATTTGGAAGGACAAGCTCCCGCCGGACAGCGCGGGGCGAATCGTGCCGCTGTTCGGCATGGCCCGCGCCTACGCCGCCCAGGGTGAGGCCGGTCGCGCCACCGCGGCGCTCGTTCAGGCGCTGCAGCTCGCTGACAAGCAGGAGATGGCGCCGAGGGACCGGGCGGGTGCAGAGCTGCTCCTCGCCTCCCTCACGGCCCAACCCGAGCTGGCGGCGAAGGCGCGCACCCACTTCGCCAGCGCCGCTGCACGGGAGGAGTACGAGACCTGGCTACAGCGGGAGCTCCCCAAGCGGGGAGTTTCGCCGAGCGCTCGCGCTGAGCCGTGAGTATTGAGGGGGGATGCGACTCCCGCTCTCCGTCCTCGATCTGATCCCCATCGGCAAGGGGACCTCCGCGTCTCAGGCCCTCGCGGATTCCCTGCGGCTGGCCCGTCACGTGGAGTCGCTCGGGTATACGCGTCACTGGGTCGCCGAGCACCACAACACCAGCGGCCTGGCGAGCTCGTCTCCGGAGATCGTGATCGCCTTGCTCGGCCGGGAGACGACGCGGCTACGGGTCGGCTCCGGGGGAATCATGCTGCCGAACCATTCGCCCTTGAAGGTCGCGGAGAACTTCCGGACGTTGGAGGCGCTCTTCCCCGGGCGGGTGGACCTCGGGGTCGGCCGCGCGCCCGGGACGGATCCGCTCACGGCGCTGGCCCTGCGGCGCAGTCGGGAGCGCCTGGGCGCGGATGACTTCCGCGAGCGGCTGCAGGAGCTGGCTGCCTACTGCGGTGAGGGGCCGCTCCCGACGGGGTCTCCGTTCGAGAAGATCATCGCCACGCCTGAGGGCGTGCCGCTCCCTCCGCTCTGGCTCTTGAGCTCCAGCGGGTACGGCGCCTTGCTGGCCGCAGAGCTGGGCAGGGGCCTGGCGTTCGCGCACCACTTCAGCCCCGCAGCGGCGCTGGAGTCGATGCTGGCGTACCGCGAGCGGTTCCGTCCGTCTGCGGCGCTCCCTCGCCCGTACTCCATCCTCACGGTCTCCGTTGTGTGCGCGCCTACGGAGGAGGAAGCGGAGGCGCTGGCGCGGTGCATCGATCTGATGTGGATCCGCTTCCACCGCCGCGAACGCGGACCGCTGCCCACGGTCGAGGAGGCGCGCGCCTACAGGTTCTCCAGCTGGGAGGAGGAGCAGGTGCACGTCTCCCGCGAGATGCTGACCTGGGGGACGCCGGGGCAGGTGAGAGAGAAACTTGAGGCGCTCGCGTCGCAGATGCAGGCCGACGAGCTCATGGTGACCACGCATCTGGGCGACGCCGCGCTGCGGCGTCAGTCGTATGAGCTCCTCGCGCAGGCGTTCTCGCGGTGAGGCGCGTGGGTTGGCAGTGCGCGCTCTGACGCTCACCTTATCGGCGGCGTGAACAAGAGGAGCGCGACATGACAGCGACGCTGGAGATTCCGCGTGAGCGATGGGAGGGCTTCCTGGAGAGTCTGAGCAGCGGGGTGCTTGGACGGCCGGTCAGTCTTGAGGTGGAGACGCTGGAGATTGGCGACCAGATCCTGGGGCAGCACCTTCCGCTCCGTGGAATTGATCTGGATACCAAGGGATCCGGGGCAGGGGATGTTCACATCATGCTCGGCCTCGACGAGGTGTCGTTGAGTCATGAGATTTCGGAACCGCGGCGCATCTGGATTGGCTACCGCGCGGCGACGGAGCTGGAGTGGCTGGCGATCGAGCACGCGGATCACGGCCACACGCTGCTCTACTTCGACCGGCTGCCGGAGATCCCCGAGGACTTTCCGGATGAGCTCGAGCCGTAGGTCCACCAGGCTTCAGGCCAGGCACCCGCGCGTTTGCTGCAGCCCAGGTCGACCGGCGGAGGTGTCTTCCGCGCCGCGTTGGAGCTCCGCTGGGCCGTGCCGCACTTTCCTCTGAGGTCTTCGAATCGGAGGAACAATGGCAACCGAGAAACAGACTCAACCGTCCAGCGAGAAGCAGACTCAGCAGCCCTCGAAGCTCGAACGCAAGGAGGCGCCCAAGGCGCCGTCACTCTGGCGAGAGGACGCTGTGTCGATGGGGCCGCTGGGGTTGATGGCGCGGCTGATGGAGGACATGGGGCGGCTCTTCGGAGAGGACGGGTTGGGACGCGGTCGGCTCTGGACGCCTCGCGTGGAGGTCCGGGAGAAGGACGGCCAGCTGCTGGTCCGCGCGGATCTCCCCGGCCTGGAGCCTGCCGACGTTCGAGTGGAGGCGCTCGATGACACGCTCATCATTGAGGGCGAGCGGCAGCATCATCACGAAGAGGGGGAAGCGAGAGGGCTCCTCCGCTCTGAAATGGCGTACGGCTCCTTCCGCCGGGAGATCTCCTTGCCCGAGGGGATTGAGCCGAGTGACATCACCGCGCGCTTCGAGAACGGTGTGCTGGAGGTGGCGATGAGGCTTCCCACGCCAGAGCAGCGGCAGCCCAAGCGGATCGAGATCAAGGGCCAAGCGACGCCAACGGGCGGCGTCCACTGAGTTGAGATGGGTTGACGCCGCAGGCGGGCCGCCCCTATAGGCGAGCGCGCTGAACGTCGAGGGGCCGGCCGGGCCTTCTGAGTTCATGCCCGGAGTCAGCCCTTGAAACGCAGCGCTCTCGTCGTCTCGCTCCTCTCCGTTGTCGGTCTTACCGGTTGCCCGTCGGTCTCCACGATGAGCTCCGCGCGCACGCTTCAAAAGGGCAAGTTCCAGGTGTCTATGGCGCCCGGTGCGTACGGAGCCGTGTCGTCGACGTCGAACGTCTATCTGCCGCAGCTCGACCTTCAGGGCCGTTATGGCGTCACGGACAGGTTCGAGCTCGGTGCCCGCCTCTGGCTCGTGGGCGCCGCGGTTGACGCGAAGTTCGGGCTCTTCCGTTCGGCAGATCCGAACAATGGCTTCAACCTCTCGGTTGACCCGGGACTCGGCTACCTCGGTCTCACCAGCTCGGGCAGCGGTTCGAGTGCCAGCGTTGGAACGGTCACGCTGTACCTGCCAGTGCTCCTCGGGTTCCGGTTCGCGGGGCATGAGCTCACTGTCGGCCCCAAGCTGGTTGACATGGTGCTGCTCGGCTCCTCAAACGGAACGAGCACCCTGGGCGGGAACATCCTGTTGGCGGGCTCCTCGATTGGTTTCGCCATCAGGGTCGGAGACAACTTCAAGATCACCCCGGAAGCCTCGTTCCTCTATCCGTTCGCAGGCTCGACGACGTCCGGGTCGAACGTCGCGGTTGGGGGTGGTGCGATCGTCCAGCTGGCGCTTGGGTTCCAGTTTGGCGGTGCGGAGACGCCGCCGCCTGCCACGGACCTAGTGGGTGAAGAGGCCCCTTCGCCTCCGCCCACCACTCTGTGACCTGGCGATAGTCCAACCGCCGCGGTATGGAGCCGCATGGCCTTGACCGAATCGTTTCAGGCAGCGCAGGAGCGGGTGAAGACGCTGAAGGTTCGCCCCTCCAACGACACCCTCCTTGAGCTGTACTCGCTCTTCAAGCAGGCCACAGAGGGCGACGTCCAGGGCAAGCGCCCGGGGCTGCTCGACCTGAGGGGCCGCGCCAAGTACGACGCCTGGACCGGCCGGAAGGGGCTGGCCAAGGACGCGGCGATGACCCAGTACGTCGCACTGGTGGATCGCCTCCTGGCCGGTTGAAGCGACGGCCAATAGACGTCTGGTCTGCCGAAATCGGCACTCGGCGCGGTGCGCAATGCGCGAATTCGTTGGCCATTTCGCCAGCGGCCTTCGCCGCAACTCCGGCTTGTTATCTGAGACAATCTTGAGGAGGGGCAGCGGCGGCGGGTTGTCTTCAAATGGCTTTTGTTTCGGTTGGTCGAGTTGCAGTCTCTCTCCTCATCGGGCTCGGTCTGGCGGGCTGTGCGGCGACGCAGCCGCTGCGCCAGGCGAAGGCGGCGGTCACGCCCCCCGAGAGCGCCGTCGTCCTCCTCATCAACACCCGCCTCGATGGGTCTCAGGTCTACGGCGCCGGCCTCGTCCTGAATGACCGCGGGCACGTTGCGACGAGCCTCCGGCTGGTCGCGGACTCCTTCGGCTTGATGGCCATGACGTACGACCCCCGCCGGATGGAGGCGCTGCCTCAAGGGCCGGACCTCGCGCGCTTCATCTACGAGAACGGCTCCGTGCTGGTTCCTGCGCAGCTGCTGCGAGGGGACGTGGAGACGGACCTCGCGCTGGTCCGCGTGGATGGCGGGCTGACCGCGATGGGCCGGCTGCCGTTCGCGGCGTCCCAGGATGACGCCGTCGCCGCGATTGGTCACCTGGATGAGCGGGTCTGGTCGACGGTCTCCCTGCGCGCGGATTTTGCCGGAGAGCAGTGGGGCGTGGGCAGCCCGCTCTTGAACAGCCGCGGTGAGGTGGTGGCGCTCGGCGTGCTTGGGTGGGATCTCAGCCCCGTCGCGCGGCCCATCGCGCTGGTGCGCGCGTTCCTGGCGGAGACGCTGGTGCCGCCGAGCATTGACCTCTCCACGCCTGAGCGCGGCTTCGCGTCCTGCACGCACGCGCTCCGCGTGGGCTCCAGTGACTATCTGGGCTGCTTGGACTGGGAGTCCCGGGGCCGGGTCATCCGCGCTGCGTTCCTCCAGGAGGCGGAGCGCAGGCAACTGCCACAAGACGAGCTCAAGCTGCTCACCTCGAAGCTGGCGGCGCTCGAGCCGCAGCTGCTCGCCGCGCAGCGCGAGGTCGCGCTCGTGCAGGTGCGCGGCGGCGAGGGCGAGCTGGCGCTGCGCCTTCGGGAGACGCCGCGCTCCGTGCGGCCGTACTTCAAGCGCGTGGAGGAGATGGATCCGCTGGAGCTCCGCTACCGGATGGACCTCGCGGCTCAGGGAAGCTCCCAGGCGCAGGTTCGCGTCTCTGACACCGGCATGCCGATCAAAGACTGGGCGCGCCTCGGCCTGAAGGTGGAGGAGTTCCTGCAGCCGAAGGAGGACCTCGCGGTGCTCCGCGTCTCCAGCGTCGACCTCACCGGCGAGGTGTTCCGCTTCTCGCAGGTCCTGCTGCGCAGGAATGGGAAGTGGCTGCAGTGCGAGTTCCCGTCCCAGGAAGAGCTCGCGAAAGTGCCCGCCGACTGGCCGCGGCCCCTGAGCGACCTGGACGGTGTTCTCAGCTACCTCTTCGGGCTCGACGACGCCAAGGCGTCGCGCTGAGCCGCCGGTCCGCTACGCCTGCTGAGCCCCTCCGCTGAGCCCCCCGCTCGCCTCGAGCGTTGCGCCGTCAGGCGCATAGTCGAGAGGTGGCACTGACCCACGTACGTCGCAGACCTCCCCGGGTTTCGAGCGCCACGGATCGGGCTTGAGCCAAGCCTCCGGCGCCCTGCTACCTCTCGACTATGCGCCTGACGGCGCAACGCTCGAGGCGAGCGGGGGTGGCGAGCGGTGGGGGAAGCGAGTGGGGAGGAGGCGAACAGCGTGGCTTCCCCCGGACGCTACAGCTCAGTCCCGACCTTGAACCGTCGGGTAACGCGGCTCAGGGCATCCGCGACGGACTGAAGCTGCCGGGCTATCTGCTGAGTACGCTCGTTGGCGTCGACGCCCTGCTTCACCAGCTGGCTCACGTTCCTTGCGCCCTCTGCGGCGGCCTCGCTGGCGCTGCGCTGCTCCTTGCTGGCGATGGAGATGCGCTGAGCGGCCTCGGTGGTTCCCCGGACGCGGCTGAAGATCTCCTCGAACACCTGCGAAGCCTTGGAGGCGATCTCCGCGCGCTTGTCAGACGTGACCACGCCGCTGAGGGCCTGCGTCATCGCCGAGTTGCCGGTCGCCTGGACCTTCTCGACAATCCGGGTGATATCGCGCGCAGAGCCCGCCACGTTTTCCGAGAGGCGCCGCAGCTCCGCGGCCACCAGCGAGAAGCCGCGCCCCACCTCACCTGCCTTGGTCCCCTCGAGGGCGGCGTTCAGCGCCAGGATGTCGCTGCGCTCCGCGAAGGAGTTGATGAGCAGGGCGATCATGGAGACCTCCCGCAGCTCACCGTTCAGCTCCCGGATGGAGTCGGAGACCGCCTTGGACTCCATCCTCGTGGCAGAGATGTCGGCGATGAGCTGGGTGAAGACAGCGGCTGCACCCTCGACGGCCTCGTGGGTGTGACGCGCGGTGCCCTCGACCGTGTCCGTCGACGTGGAGATGAGCTCCGCGGTGCGGGACAGCTCCTCGAAGGTGGAGGCCATCTCCTGCGCGTAGGTGGCGTGGTGACCGGAGAGGTTGCCCTGTTCGGTGGACGCGTTGAGCAGCTCGCGCGAAGCGCCGGCCAGCTCGCGGGTGAGCTCCACCATCTGCCCCACCAGCGTCCTCACCGTGACCAGCATCTCGTTGAACGAGTTGGCCATCAGCCCCAGCTCGCCCGCGGCCTCCACGCTGACGGGAGAGACGGTCACGTCGCCGCCGGCGAGCTCCCTCGCCGCCTCCGTCACGCGCTGCACCGGCCCGGCGAGCGCCGCACTGAAGAGCAGCGCGAGAATCAGCCCCGCCGACGCGGCGCCGAGCCCGGACCAGAGGCCGATGAGCAGATTCTTGTCCTGCGCGGCCCGCAGCGCGGTCTTGTCCACCGCGGCCACGAAGAGCCCCTCGAGCGCGTCCTCGCTGGAGTCCTTCACGAAGCAGCGGACCAGCAGGTACTCGCCGCTGTCTATCTCGCAGTGGTTGCGCAGGACGGCGCCGGCGGCGTTGCGCGCGCGGGGCACGCGGAAGGTGGCACCGGCCAGCAGGGGCACGCCCTTCGTCTGCACCGCCTTCCGGACCATCGTCTCCTGCTTGGCGATCAGCGTGTCGGAGCTGCCCTTGAGGACAGTCAGATACAGGAGCTCCGTTCCCTCCAGCTGCGTGCTCACGCTCAGGTGGGAGGGTTTCTGCGACTCGCCCACGTTTCCCGCCAATGCGCCCAGGAAGATGTGGTCGAGGTCTTCGGGGCGACCGAGCCCGTCGCCGATGAGCTTGAGCGTGGGGGCCACCGCGGCGGAGGCGAGCGCGCCGAGCGTCCTCGCACGGTGCAGGAGGGCCTCTTCCGCCTGCGTGTTGAGCCGCTGCGGAAAGTAGAGCGCGGAGAAGAGCGCCACGCCCAGGCACGGGGCGAGCACCGCGATCGTGGTCTGTCCTCTCAGGCTCAGCCTGCTCCACAGTCCACGCAACATCGGTGCGGGATCCTCTCGTGGAAGCGACGTGAAGCGGAAAGCGTAGGGCCCTCCCGCCGAGGGGGTCAATGAAGGTGCGCCGCCTCCTCCTGCCGCTACGTCCGAGCCCGCTAAACTCGCCCGCCTCGACCACTCACGGGGGGTGAACGCATGTCGATGACGCTCGGGCTGGCGGTTTGGCTGTCGCTTCAAGCAGGCGGCGGGGTACCCGGTGAAGGACAGGTCAAGATCCTCGCCTGGCCCGGCTACCTCGAGCGCGGTGAGACCGACAAGCGCTACGACTGGCTGACGCGGTTCGAGAAGGAGACGGGCTGCAAGGTGGAGGTCAAGACGGCCAACACCAGCGACGAGATGGTGCAGTTGATGAAACAACCTGGCTTCGACCTGGTGACCGCCTCGGGCGATGCCAGCCTGCGGTTGGTTAAGATGGAGCGGGTTACGCCGGTGGATGTCTCCAAGATCCCCAACTGGAAGACCGTGGATCCCCGCCTGCAGAACGCGGCGTGGCACACCGTTGACACCGTGCACTACGGCGTGCCGTATCAATGGGGCCCGAACGTCTTGGTCTACGACACGCGCGTCTTCCCCAAGCCGCCGAAGAGCTGGTCCATCCTCTTCGAGGCGCAGAAGCTCCCCGATGGAAAGCCCAACCAGGATCGCATCCAGGCCTACGACGGGCCGATCGCGGTCGCGGACGCCGCGCTGTATCTGATGAAGAAGAACCCCGAGCTGGGAATCCGGGATCCTTACGAGCTCTCCCCCACGCAGTACGCGGCCGTCGTTGCGTTGCTCAAGCAACAGCGGCCGCTGCTCAACAAGTACTGGCACGACGCGACGGCGCACGTGGAGGACTTCAAGCAGTCGCGCATCGTGGCCTCCAGCGGGTGGCCGTATCAGGTGAACGCGCTCAAGTCGGAGAAGAAGCCGATTGAGTCCGTCATCCCTGCCGAGGGCTGCACCGGCTGGGCGGACACCACGCTCCTCGCCGCGGACGCGCCGCACCCGGTCTGCGCGTACAAATGGATGGACTGGTCCCTGCGCCCCGAGGTGCAGGCCGCGGTGTCGGAGTGGTTCGGCTCGCTCCCCGCAGTGGCCACCGCGTGCAAGGCGAAGGCGCCCGCCGGCTCTGATTTCTGCAAGGTGAACGGCTTCTCGCTCTTCCCGAAGATCCACTTCTGGAAGACACCGGAGCTCAAGTGCGAGACGCAGAAGACCTGCGCGCCGTACCAGGTCTGGGAGCGGGACTACACGGAGATCAAAGCGTCTCCGTCCGCCGCGCGCTGAGCGTAGCGGGAGACCTCGGCCTTCACCTCGCGAAGGAGCGCCCGGACGGTCTCCGCCCGGGCAAGCGGCGTCGGCCAGCAGGCGGCGAGCGTGGCGTGGTCCGCGTTGCTGGTGACTGTGATGCCCAGGCCGGGTTTTCGGGGGAGCGTGCTCGCGCACCAGAGACGGACGGGGCGCAGCTCCGGGTGCCAGCACAGCCCGTCAGCGGCGCGGATGTGGCTGACGAGCAGCGAGTAGAGGAAGGGCCGGGCTCCGCGGTCCGCGGCGGCGAATATCCGCCCCAGGCGTTTGCGCCCGAGCCCGCCGTGGAGCAACTCCAGGAGCACCGGTGTGACCAGCGCAGCCTCCGGCGTGCGGGCCTGCGCCAAGCGCGCGTGGACGAGGGCTTCCAGCTCCGCGGTCCGCACCTCCGCAGGCGTGAAGTCCGCCTCCATCGTCCCCACCCAGTTGTGCAGGGCGTCCTCTGCACCGAAGAAGCCGCGGAGATCCACGCCGCCCACCAAGCGAAAGGTCTCTTCGGAGAGGTGCCGCGTCTGCCTCGACCGGTCCGCCGCCCGCAGCGCCGCGCACCAGAGGAGGTCGTTCCGCGTGCAGCGCAGGCGGCGCGCCGCGAGCTTCAGCGCGTGCCACTCGGTGGTAGCCAGGTCTTCGACGTGCACAGCGAAGCCGTCGACGGAATCTGCCGGGTTGTCGAGGAGGGAGGCGCGGTGCTGGAGGAAGCGCAGCGCGTTGCGGCCGGTCTGGGTGACGAGGCGGGCCACGTTCGCCTCGGCGTGCCGGAAGACGTCCAACAGCAGCGGCCGGGAAGCGCGAGGCGAGAGCGGGGAAGGGGGAGGCGGTGCTCCGGCGCGGAGGGCCAGCGCGGTGCGCAGCAGCCAGTCGAAGAGCGTGAGCGCGCCGCGGCCATCGGTGACGCTGTGGTGGAGCGTGAAGGTCAGCTCCTGGCGCCCGTCCGGCAGCGATGCCTGGCGCAGGCGGAACGGCCAATCGAGGGCGAGCTCAAACGGCCGGGCGAGCCAATCGGAGCCTGCCACGCTGCCTGTCTCCTCCAGCTGGAGCGCGGCGGCGAGGCGTTCGGATGAGAAGGGGCTGACCTCGCGGGAGAGCGGGTCGACGATGACGGAGCGCAGCGTGGGGCAGGTCCGGGCGAGGTGGGCGGCCGCCTCCGCGAGGAGCTCCGGCGGTAGGTGGGCGCGGACCTCCAGGGCGTGGTGCGTCGACATCGGCCGGCCGGGGAGGGTCTGCGCGATGAGCGCGCGGTCCATGGCCGTCAGAGGAAGGCGCGAGCCCGGCTGGCCGACGGCGGGTGCAATGGGAGTCGTCCGGGGGCTGAGCTCACGGGCGGGTCGCATGCCTGGCCTCTTATCTGCCCTCCTGGTCTCAATGCGAGCCCCGAGGCCGCAACCGTTTGGCGCCCGACGCCGATAACGTCCGGATGACCCCCCGACTCATCGCGCTGGCTGCGGAGCGCCTCGGCGTCCGCGCTGCCAACGTGGGGGAGGCGCTGGGCGCGTTCCACCGCGCGGCGGACGCGGGGCACGACGGCTGGCGCGCAGGCTTCGGCGATTCGGAGGTGGTCTCCGCCGTGGCGCAGGAGTTCCGCCATCCGAGTGGGCCTGAAGCTCGCGATGCGGCGCTCGGGTTTCTGGTCAAGACGTATCGGGATCACTTCGACGACGAGGGCCCGCGCGCGTCCGCGCTGAAGGATGCCGTCGCGAGCTCGCTCTACGACGTGCACGGTTCGTCCGTTCAGCGTGAGCTCCTTCGCCATCCGGTGGATCCCACGCTGGCCGACGCCCTCTTTCTGCGCGGGCAGCTCTCCCTCGGCCACCCGATGGCCCTCGCGGGGAAGGACGCGCCGCTGCTTGAGTCGCTGGGGATTGATGGCAGCGGGTCGCGCGTCCTGGTCGTGGACAGGTTGGAGGACCACGCCGCAGTCGTGCGCACCCTGGCGCGGCCGGAGCGCTCCGGGGCGGAGCTGCTCTATGCGCCGGTGACCAGCTCCGTGGGCCGCGCATTCCTGCAGGGCGTGGAGGGAGCGCTCGCCCGCGCCGAGGAGGAGGCCGCCGACGCGGTGGTCATCTCCATGGGGATCCATTTTGGCGAGGAGCACGCGGCGGAGTACCTGGCCCGAGCGGGCGGCGATGAGCGGCTGGCCCGGCAGCTGTACGAAGAGGACCTGGCGCAGACGACCGCGCGGATGGAGGCCTTCCCCGGTCTGCCGGTGGTCGCGGCGGGGAACGATGGGTGGCACGGCTGGAAGAATGACCTCGCGAGATCTCCGCGCGTCCTCGTGGGCGGCGCGATGGTGGCGAGCGAGCGGCACACGTATCCGACCTCCGCCTCTGCGCATCATCTGAACTCGCTGCTCGGCGTGGGTACGCGGGTGTTCGCCAGGAACGAGCACGGCGAGGTTTTCCCCACTGAACAGTTCACCAGCTGGGCCGCGCCGCAGCTGGGCCACTTCGCGACGCAGATTGCCCAGGCGGGCCGCGCGTTCGGTCAGCGGCTCAACGGCGCGGAGCTGCACCAGGCGCTCACCCGGACCGCAGAGCCCATGCCTGGCTCCATCCCCCGCGCGGATGTCGTCACGGCCGTGCGCTACGGCCGGCTGCTCGCGTATTTGAAGTCACTGGGAGATGCGTCGCTGGTGGAGAAGCTGTCGACGACGCGGAGTCCGCTGCCGTCGATTCTGGAGGCCGCGTGGCCTCTGCTGGAGCGCGTGGAGCCGTGGACCGAGTGGCGGATCCGCCAGCTCCTGTGAGCGGGCCTAGATCTTCTTCTCGCAGACGAGGCAGGTGCCTTCGTCGCCGCTCTTCCCCATGCCGATGACGGGGCCCTGGAGGAGCGGGAACGGCGGGGTGTTCTTGTCGTTGTGAAGCATCAGGTCGAAGGAGCGCGGGACGTTCTTCCCTTCCATCTGGACGTCGAAGGAGAAATTCACGAACTCGGCCTTGCCCTGGGTCTTGCTTGAAGCGACGCCGCCGCCCGCGGTGCCGGCCTCGTCCCCGTTGCTGGTGCTGAAGTTCGAGTCCTTCACGCAGACCGGGTTCCCGTCGATGGTGACGTTCTTCGCGGTGCTCGCGGCGTCGGAGGACTGCGCGATGTTGGGGTAGGGGATGGGGATGGGCCCGCCGGGGCTGGGCGTCTTGCAGACATCCGGGAAGGCGATGGTCTTGCCGTTGCTGTCCTTGTGGACCGCGGAGAGCTTGTTCACGCCGACGCTGGTCGCCATCGCTAGACCTCTTTCGCTTCGCTCAGCCGGATGGACCGGACGTCGTGGGGCCCGTCCCGGAGCGGCACCCAGCCGCGCCATAGAAGGTAGACCCGATGGGCGTCCGTATCCAAGATGACCGTGTCCAGGTTCAGCGCCGGGTGTACGTCCTCCTCGGCGAGCTCCACGGTCAGGGCGGGCGCCGGCACTCCAGGCAGTCGGAACACCAGCTTTCCGCGCTCGGAGGCGTTCACGATGGCCACCTGCTCATCGCCCCGGAGGAAGCCCGCGGCGACCAGTCCAGGCGCCGCGGCGTTGAAGAACCGGCGGTCAAAGTCCTTGGGCAACAGGGGCATACGGTTCTTCGTCCACGCCTCGTCGTAGGTTCCGGCGAGCTTCGACCTTGGCTCCCAGTGGTGGCCGGTGAAGCCGAACCCAACGGGGGAGACGCGCTGACCAAACGACTCCAGCGGCTGCAGCGGGTCCTCGAGGTTGGGTAGCGGCAGACCCTCCTGGAAGTTGCGGGAGCTGGCGCGGAAGCTCACGCCCACCGGGTTTCTTGCCTCGAAGGTGTGCTTCGCGGGGTCTGTCGCGGTGCGGTCCCATCCGCCGAACGCGCGCTCCCACTGAAGTGGGACCGGGGCGGAGAGCGGGCGGGGCGGGGTGCTGGAGACAGAGCCCAACGACTTGAACCACACCCGGTCTCCGACGACGCGGACCGCCTTCTTGAGGGCGCCAATCTGGAGGGCCACCAGCGCTTCCGTCGCGCCGGCGGACGGGGCGTGCGCGTGGCCAATCAGCGCGACATCGGTGGCGAGCTTCAGTGGCGTGGACTCTGGCTCGAACTTGTAGCTGGAGGTCTCCGGCGGCCCCCACATCTCGCCGCCGAGGTTCACGGGCACCTGCTCCTCCGCGAGGCGCAGGCCGTCCTCCACGATGTCGTAGGTCGCCTTGACGACTGGAACGAGGACGGGCCGGCCGTCCTCGTCGGCGAGGTAGACGGGCTCGGCCTGGTACGTCGTCGTGTTCTCGATCGCGTCAGCGGGCATCGGGCGCGCGAGCGTAGCACCGCGCCGGTCGTTGGATGGCGATAGGCGACGACACGCGCTTCCATCCGGGAGGGCGCCGCACCGTGCTTCACAGAAGGAACGGTACTTCGTTGAGAGAGCCTTCTTGGAGGCCGTTGTGACACGTGGTCCGCGGACCTGCAGGGTCGCACCTCCGTGCCTCGTCATCGCGCGCGTAGAATCCTCGCGTGAACCGGATCTCGGTTGGCTTTCTGGCGTGTCTCTTGTCGCTCCCTGCCGCAGCAGAGGACGACATCGCTACCGATCGTGGCTTGCTTCGGGCGCTGGCGGAGCTGGAGACCAGGGACTACACGCGTCCGGTTCATGCGCTGCCGGTGCTACCCGGAACCTTTGAGAGTCGTGCGACGGCCCCTCTGAAGGTGCTGGGTGTGCTCTTCCGGGCAAACGGGCGACAGTACACCTGGCCGGAAGATGCCAAGGCTGTTCTGCGCGGCGACGCGGCGGTCTCGGATCTCTCCGACGGCTGGCGCGACTACCTCGCGAAAACTCGGGCCCCAGTGCAAGAGGTCCTGGCGGGCACCCATTCGGCATCCGGCAAGACACCCTTGACGTGGCAACTCTTTGGCGCACTGTCGAGTGACTCACCCGACCCCGTGCTTGCATACGAAGTGGTGAGGCTCTCCGCGCTCGAGGCTCGGCGCTTGTTGGTGCTTGGCGAACCCAAGCCAGCAGTCGCAATTTGCGGAGATGCGCTGGCGTTGCTCAGGGACGCCAGCTACGGGCCGCTGATCATGCGGTTCTTTGGGGGAAGCGCGATCCATGTCTTGCTGGAGCCCTGCCTGGCGGCTGCGCGGTCCTGCGACGACTCGTGCGCTCGGTCGTTCGAGGAACAGTTGCGACTGCTCCAGGGGCAGTGGGGGACCGACGCGTGGACGCTTAGGCAGGAGTTGATCTTCGGCCAGCTCTTTGGCTTCAGCTACGACTTGGAGGCGGAGACGATGAGTGCGCTCTCTGCGTCGGCGAGGCAGCTGCTCGCTGACGGCCAGCGCGCGCGCTGGGAGCCTTCGGGTGTGGTGGACAAAGTTCGGACGTTTCTCGTCGGGGGCTGGTCGCGCCGAAGCCATGCCCGTGGGATGCAGCTCCTTATCAAGTCTGTGGGCTTGTCTGGCGAAGCAGCCGAGAAGGCATTCGAGGAGGGGATGGCGGAGTTGGACTTCGGAAACCTTCTCGTAAGTACCGGCGAACCAAGCTCTGACTGGCGAGATCTCGTCAGGCGACTCCGTCGCGACCGGAATCTGCTGGATCTGCTTAGCGCAGCCCTCGCGGTGGATGGCTTTGAACGGCGGACGAGTCACGTCCCGGCGACCCTCGAGCAGACCGGATTCATACCGTGGAGTGCGGAGCACGCTCCTCGTTGGATCGCCGAGACGCGAACGCTTGAGGTCACCGCGTACGTGAATGACTCGCCAATCCGGCGGCTCGTCGTTCCGCCAAGGTAGCTCCAGCAAGACTTACCAGGTCGCGCCGCCCCCCTGGCTACATGCCGGGGTATGAAAGCGACATCCAGGAGGTAGGCTTCGCGGCAATGACCCCCAGCGAGGAGCTGCGCAACCCTGAGCTCGAGGCGCGGATCCTCGCCGCGCTGGACGACGCGACGGGGTACCTCGTCTACGCGGACTGGCTCAGTGAGCGGGGAGATCCGCGCGGGGAACTGATCACCGTCCAGCACGCGATCGACAAGGCGCGCAACCGGGTAGGGCAGGAGCTCTACGCGCGGCAGAAGGCGCTGCTGGAGACGCACCGCGAGCGCTTCCTGGGTCCGATGGCCGGACTCCCGCGTGGGTCGGTCTCCTGGGAGCTGGGGTTCATCAACGCGCTCTCCTCGACGGAGCTTGACCACCTTCCGGAGATGTTGGCGCACCCCTCGATGCGGTTTCTTCGCAGCTACTCCGGCCCGGCGGAGGCGGCGGTGTTGCTCAGCGCCGCGGGCGTGCGGACGCTCGGGCGGCTCACGCTGACCGGAAACCTGGGCGTCCTGCCGCCGCTCCCGAACCTGGAGTCGCTCACCATCACGCTGGGGATTTACCGCGCCCTTCCGTTACTCCCGAAGCTCCGGCAGCTGTTCGTGACCATGGGGAACGAACAGTTCCGTTCTATCGTGCAACCCGCGCTGGCTCGGCTGGCGCTGACGCTCCCTCCCGGCTCCCGCCTCCCGGATCCAACGGAGTGGGCGCTCCCCGAGCTTGCGGCGCTGGACCTCTCCACCGGGTGGCCCCAGGCGGGGGATCCGCCGCTGCGCGCGGGGGCCCTGGAGAAGCTCCTCGCCTGGATCCCCGGGCGTCCGCTGAAGGAGCTCGTCCTTCGCGGTTTTCTTCTCCCCCGCCAGCAGTGGGAGCGCCTCGCGGAGTCGAAGGCGCTGGCGCAACTGGACACGCTGCGGCTCTCCGGGACGGGGATGGACCTGCAGGCCGCGGAGGCGCTGCGCGTGCGGGCGGAAGCGTTCGCGCACCTCGAGTGCCTGGACCTGAGGTCCCCCACGCCGCTTCCAGAACAAGCCATGCGGCGGCTCAAGAGTGTCGCCGGGAAACACTGGCTGTTCTGACCTGTCGCCCCAGCTGAAACGTCAAGGCTCCCCGGCGGCCAGGAGGAGGCTTAGACCTTTCGCCAGAGGGGGCACGCATGAACTGGCAGGGTGGACGCAGGAGCTCGAACGTTGAAGATCGCCGCGGCACGCGGCTGGGTGGACCGCTGGCGCTGGGCGGCGGAGCGACGCTTGTGATCGCGCTCCTGGGTCTTTTCTTTGGCGTGGATCTCACCGATCTCACGGCGGAGGACCCCGGCACCGGCGGCTCCGGGCCGCAGAGCTCGGCGCCTGTGCAGGCGAGCGCTGAGGAGGAGCAGCTGCGCGAGTTCGTCTCCGTCGTCCTCGCCAGCACCGAGGAGACCTGGCCCGCGGCGCTTGCGTCTTCAAACGTCCGCTACCAGGAGCCCACGCTGGTGCTGTTCCGGGACGCGGTGCGCTCCGGCTGTGGCGCGGCGACCAGCGGGGTAGGGCCGTTCTACTGCCCGCTGGACTCCAAGCTGTACCTGGACCTGGCCTTCTTCGAGGACCTAGAAAGGCTCGGCGCGCCCGGTGACTTCGCGCAGGCCTACGTCATCGCCCATGAGGTGGGCCACCACGTACAGAACCTGCTCGGCATTTCGGCGCAGACGCAGGCGCTCCGTGAGCGGTTGAGCCCTCGCGCAGCCAACGCGGTCTCCGTGCAGGTGGAGCTGCAGGCGGACTGCTTCGCTGGCGTGTGGGCCCACAACGCCCAGCGCGATCCCAACCTCCTGGAACCCGGCGATCTCGAGGAGGGCCTCCGGGCGGCCGCCGCCATCGGCGATGACCGCCTGCAACAGCGCCAGCGCGGCGAGGTGGTGCCGGAGTCCTTCACGCACGGGAGCTCCGTGGAGCGCTCCCTCTGGTTTCGCCGCGGGCTCGAGTCCGGCGCCATCAGCGCCTGCGACACGTTCAACCGCCGCTGAACAGGTGGGCGCACGCGCACCGGGTGTTTTCCGCCAGGGTGGCGGGTGACCTGAGACCTCACCTGGACCCGGTCGGGGAGTCCCTGTCTCCCCGGGAGAACCGCTTTGTTGCCGCGGCGCGGAGCTTGCCTGGCAGTCCTGCGCAAGCAACCGGAGCGGTCACACCTATGACGCAGCGAAGCCTTCTCATCTCCGATGATGATCCCCAGATGCTGGCCTCGCTCGCGAGGTTGGCGCTCGCGGGTGGCTTCTCCGTCATCCCCGACCTCCACTCTGATGTGGTTGCGCTCGCGCGAAAGCACATGCCGTCGCTGATCGTGCTCGACATCAACCAGGACGTGGATGGCCGCGTGCTGTTGGGGCAAATCCAGATGACGCCCTCCATCTGCCACATCCCGGTGGTGGTGCTGTCCGCGTCGGACCACCCCACCCTGGAGAAGTTCTGCCTCTCCCTGGGGGCCAAGGACTTTCAAACCAAGCCGGTGAACATTGGATTTGTTCGCCGTATCGGTGAGCTCGCCGGCGTGAAGAGCAAAGGCGAGGTGGAGGGGTCGCCCGCATGATGCAGGATGAGGAGCTCGAGCACTTCGTTCCCCTGCTGAAACTGGGCTGTTGCCTCTTCGTGAGCGTTCCGGGTTCGCTCCGCGACTCCGCGGCGCGGGACCTTCAGGAGGCCGTCGCGCGCCGCCTGTCTCGCGAGCGCGCCATCACGGGCCTGGTGATTGATGTCTCCGCCCTGGCGGTGGTCGACAGCTTTGTCGCCAAGGTGCTGGGTGACATCGCTACCATCGCGCGGACCTTCGGCGCTCGCGCGGTGATGGTCGGGATGCGGCCGGGCGTTGCCACCACGCTGGTGGATCTCGGCATCGACCTCGCGGCGGTGGAGACGGCCCTCACGCTCGAGGCGGCGCTCGGGCGGCTCAAGCTCCGCATCGTCTCCGAGGCCTGACCGCCATGGACCTCGTCCTCGATACGGTCAGCCAATTCCTGTCCAAGCGCGTCCCGCCGCTGGCAGCCAACACCATCATCAAGCAGCTCAACTGTCCGGCGAGCACGCCCGTCGGATCCCTCGACGTGGTGATGCTTCGGGAGCTCACGTCGCAGATTGAAACCGGGCTGAAGACCTTCGCCGGGAAGGCCGGCCCCGGGATGGGGATAGAGCTGCGCAAGCTGCTCACCAGCGGCCTGCCCGCCAGCGCCCGGAAGGAGCGCATCGTCGTCCGCAATGACAGCGACGTGCTCACCTGCCAGCGCACCTGCCAGCGGCTGACCCGCGGCTTCTTCTCGGTGTCGGACGCCACGCGCCTCATCACAGCTGTCTCCGAGCTCGCGCGGAACATCTACACCTACGCCGGGACGGGCGAGGTGACGCTGTCGCTCTCCGAGGAGAAGCAGGGCATCACCTTCCGCGTCGTTGCCCAGGATCAGGGCCCGGGCATCGCGAACCTCGACACCATCCTCTCCGGCAACTACACGTCGAAGACAGGCCTGGGCCGCGGCATCCTCGGCACTCGGGCGCTGCTCGACACGTTCGACATCCAGACGAAGATCGGCCGCGGCACCACGGTGACCGGCTCCAAGGTCGCGCGCGCACGATGAGCCTTCCGCTGCCAGCCGCGGGGCCAGCCCCCTCGTCCGAGTCCCTCCGCTTCGCGCTCACCACGCGCGCGGACTGCCTGGGCGCGGCGGTCAAGGTGCGGCGGCTGGCGCAGGCGATGGCGTGGCCGGTGGTGGTGAGTGAGGAATTGGCCATCCTGGTCAGCGAGCTGTGTAACAACGCGGTCCGGCACGGCGGCGGCGGCAACTGCGCCGTGTCGATGTCGGACCGGTCCGTCGAGATCGAGGTCACGGACGCGGGGCAAGGCTTTCCCGCGCACGCGCTGACGGGTGAGGACGCGCCCGCGGCGCACCGCAGAGGTGGGCTTGGCGAGGGGCTGCGCAGCGCCCGCCGGCTCTCGTCGTCACTGGTGTTGGAGAACCCTCCGGGAGGAGGCGCCCGCGCTTGCGCGACGCGCCACCTCCCAAACCCGCGCTGAGGAGCCGCGATGGACGTCGAAAAGCGCCGCATCGATGAAGTGGTGACCACGCTCGCACGCGCGGCGGCCGGTGACTTCAGCCAGCCCATGCAGGTGACCGGCGAGGATGACGACTTCCTCGCCATCGAGGCCGCCGCGAACATGCTCCTCGAGGAGCTGGCCGAAGCCCAGCGCCGCGCGGAGGAGCAGGTCCGGATCATCGAGGACAAGAACCGGGAGATCGCCGAACGCCAGTCGATGGCGCTGCGCGAGCTCTCCTCGCCCATCATCGCGGTCTGGCAGGGCATCCTCACGCTGCCTGTCATCGGCATGGTCGACACGGAGCGCAGCTCCGACATGATGGACACGCTGCTGGAGCGCGTGGTCTCCGAGCAGGCGTCACACGTCATCATCGACATCACGGGCGTCTCTGTGCTGGACACGCGGACGGCGGATCACTTCCTGCGGATGGCGAAGGCGGTGCGGCTGCTGGGCTCCGAGTGCTTTCTCACCGGGATCAGCCCGCCCGTCGCGCAGACGATGACCCAGCTGGGCATCGACACCAGCAGCGTGCGCACCTTGCGCCTCCTGTCGGACGCGCTGGCGGAAGCGTTCCGCGAGCGGGGCCTGAAGGTCGGTTGAGCGCGTTTCACGAAGGAGTCGGCCATGCCTGTGCTGTTCAGCGAGATGACCACCCCCAAAGGCCGGCAGTACCTGCGCGTCGAGGCGAGTGGGGTGGTGGATGAAGAGGAGGCCGCGGCCGCGGTGACGAAGCTCCACGCCAGCCCGCTGCCGATGCTGCTGTTCCTGAAGGACGACACGAAGATTACGACGGCCGCCCGCAAGCGGATGGCCAAGATCTCCGAGCAGCGGACGAACCCCCAGACGCTCGTGGCGCCCAATCCGCTGGTGCGGGCGATGATCTCCTTTCTGGTGAAGGCGCTCAGCATCGGCAAGCCGAACGCGAACCTGCCGACGATCCTCGCTTCAGAGGCGGAAGCGCTGACGTGGCTGGACGCGCAAGTGGACGCACGGGCCGCCTGAGGCGGCCATATCAAGGAGCGGAAGATGCCTGTCACGACCCACGAGACGACCACCCCGAAGGGCCACCCCTACCTGCGTGTCGAATCGCACGGGCTGGTGGACGACGCCGCCGTGGCCGAGGTGATTCCCAAGATCAACACCAGCCCGCTGCCGCTGCTGGTCTACATGCATGACGACACCAAGCTGACGACGTCTGCGCGGAAGGCCATCACCAAGGTGACCGGCGAGGAGCGCAAGACACCTCAGGCCATCATCGCCCCCAACCCGCTGGTCCGCGCGATGATGTCCTTCATCATCAAGGCCCTGAGCATCGCGCAGCCGAACGTGTCGATGCCGAAGATGTTCGGGAACGAGCCGGACGCGGTGAAGTGGCTGGACGCTGAGCTCGACGCGATCGCCGCGTGACGACAACTCTGCCCGTCATCGTCTCCGCCGATGCCAGCCGCAGCGCGGACGGCTTCACCTCATGCGGGGACGCCGCCGTGCGCTGCGACTTCGAAGGCGGGATGGTGTTCGCGGTGATAGACGCGCTCGGCCACGGGCCGGACGCGGCGATCAGCGCCAAGCGCGCCACCGAGGCCGTCCGCGCGTCCTGCCAGAAGAGCCTGAAGGAGATGTTTCAGGCGTGCGACAAGTCGCTGACGGGCGTGCGCGGCGCCGTGATGTCCGTCATCGCCGTCCGCCAGGGCACGGTTCAGTTCGCGGGCGTGGGCAACGTGGAGCTGCTCGGACCGGCCCTGCGCGCCAAGCCGCCCACCGTCCCGGGCTCGCTGGGGCGCGGGCTGACCCGGTTCCGCGAGTTCCCCATCACCACCGAGCCCGGCGACCGCTGGCTCCTCGTCTCCGACGGCATCCGGATGCGCGGCATTGGCGCCCTCGTCGAGGCGTCCCGCAAGCTCCCGCCCGGTGAGGCTGCGCAGGCAATCCTGGCCGGCGCCCGCCGCGGCGATGATGACGCGACGGTGCTGGTGATGGACTTCAGCGCCGCGCAGTGACCCCCGCTTTGTGTGGCTGGGCCGCGCGACGCAGCCCGTCAACCCCTGCGCCATCCTTTTGATTGATCGTTGCGCACCGAGAGTGCGTGAACGTCAGCCCGGTTGACACAACCGACACACGTCACGCCCGGAGAATGCCTCTCAAGACAGTTGTCTCCAGAGCGCCAAAAGTTCTCCCTCTTTTTTCCTCAAAGAAACGGATTGCTCCCCATGAGCGACAGGATCAGGTCCGCAGGCCCCGGCCCGCTGCTTCAGCCCTCCCCGACGGCGACGGACTCCGTCATCCCGAACGACCCCGGGGTGAGCGGCGACGGATTCCTCCACAAGCTGGGTGATGGGGACTTCTTTGACAAGGTCCGCAATCGCTTCCAGGCGCAGATGGGGCGCATTGACGCGCTGAAGGACCGGTTCTTCGACCGGCCCTTCGCGACCGGGCACGACGGCTTCGTGGCGGTGGACAAGGACGGGGGATTTGGCCGCGGGATGGAGCCCTCCGCGCGCGTGCGCGACCGCGACCTGCCGAACATTGGCATTGATGGTGCCGCGGAGCTGCTGGCCAAGGCCGAGCCCCGCAAGGTGACCTTCAGCCTCCCCGGCGGCCGCACGGTGGAGGGGATGACCGACGACCGCGGTCACGCGCCGCTGCCGTACTCCAGCCTCAAGGACCTGTCGAAGGGGATGGACCCCAAGCGGGGCGCCATCGCCTCCGTCAACATCGCCACGCCGAACGGCGAGAGCGGCACCGCGTCCGTGTTGATGCTGCCCGCGGACTACGACGGCCCCATCTTCATCTCGGACATCGACGACACGCTCCGCCACACCCAGGTGGGCAAGCTGATTGCCGGCGAGCGCACGCCGCCCATCCCGGGCTCGGCGGAGACGCTGAAGCAGGCCGCGGATCTCGGCATTCCGATCATCTACCTGTCGGCCGGCGTGGACCGGATGCGGAACTACAACCGCGACTTCCTCTCGCAGCTGCCGGCGGGCGTGCTGCTGGACCGCGACGAGATTGACATCAAGGACGTGGACCCGCGCAACCACGAGCAGACCCGCCGCCAGGGCAACTACAAGGCGCAGGTGCTGGGCGAGCTGCGGCAGACCTTCCCGAAGGCGCAGCTGTTCGGCTTCGGCGACGACAAGTTCGGCGACGCGAACGCCTACACCCGCCAGAGCGTCAATGCGTACATCCACGACGTGAAGCCCGGCGACGACAACATCCCGGCGGACTTCACCGGCACGCAGGTGGCCAACTACGACGAGAAGTTCATCGCCAAGGTGGGCGCTGACCTGAAGCAGGCGGTGGAGCGCAGCGCGTCCTTCGGCGGAACCCCGGGCGCCCCGGCGGATCCGAACCTGGTGCTGTCGGCGAAGCTGGACAAGCTGACCGGCACCAAGCCCTCCGAAGGCAACGACATCGACCTGCTGGTCGACGGCGAGCAGGCCCGGCCGAAGATCTTCGCGGCCATCGACAATGCCAAGCGGAGCATCTGCTACGAGACCTTCGAGTTCCATGACGATGAGCTCGGCAACGAGATGGCCGACAAGCTGATCGCCGCGTCGCAGCGGGGCGTGAAGGTCCGGGTGCTGGCGGACGCGTTCGGCTCCCGCGAGATGCCCTTGCTGCACAACAAGGTCATCGCCCGGATGCGCGAGGCCGGCGTGGACATCCGCATCTACAACCCGCTGGATGAGATCAGCGACATCACCGACATCAGCCGCAACCACCGCAAGTCCATCACGGTCGACGGCAGCCTGGCCTTCGTCGGCGGCATGAACACCGGCGATGAGTATATGGGTGACCGGGAGGACGTGAAGGAGGGCTGGCGTCACGACCTCTTCACGCAGTTCCAGGGCCCCGCGGTGAAGGACGCTGCGAAGAACTTCGCGGACTCGTGGGCGGCCTCCGGTGGCCGCGCCATCCCCGACGAGGACCTGATGGGCGACAAGGCCCCGCGCGAGGACGGCGTCAAGATGCGCGTGGTGGCGCACGTGCCGAAGGAGGGCGAGATCATCCGCGCCGCCTACCTGGCGATGATCGACTCGGCGAAGGACCACATCAATGTGGAGAACTCCTTCCCCATGACCTACGACCTGGTGGACGCGCTGGCCGCCGCGGCGGAGCGCGGGGTGCGCGTGCGCTACTTCGTCGGGAGCGACGAGGGGCTGCTCGGGATTGCCGCGAAGAAGAACTACAAGCGGCTGCTGGACGCCGGCGTTGAGATCCACGTCTACCCGACGAAGATCCACTCCAAGGCGCTCTCGGTCGACGGGCGGATGGCCAGCGTCGGCTCCTCCAACGTGGACAACGTGGCCCTGCAGCGGAACCGGGAGATTGTCGCCATCGTCGAGGACCCGAAGTGGGTGGCTGACTTTGAGACCCGCGTGTTCGACAAGGACCTCGAAGGGCCGGGCGGAGATCTCAAGACCCGCCAGCTGAAGAACATCGAAGGCTCCCGGTTGGAGCGCCTCCGCGACGGTGCCATCGCGGCGGTCTGGCCGGACACCATTGAGTAAGCGAGGGCGATCATGAGCTACATCCAATCGACATCCGGGTTGTGGGTTCCCGGTACCAACACCCGGCCGACGCAGTCGGCGGCCCCCGCCCCCGCCCCCGTGAAGAAGCAGGCCGTCGCTGCCGAGGACGGCTTCATCCAGGTCGCCGCGCCCAAGGCCGGCGGCGTGGCGCAGCTGGAGAAGAGCGCCCGCGAGCAGGAGAGCAAGGTGCTCACGCTGGCCCGCGCGGCCGCGTACGAGAAGGAGCCTTCGAAGTCCGACGCCTCCGTCTCCGAGCTCTCCAATGCGTACCAGGCCTGGCGCTCCACGATTCTGGAGCTGCTGGACCGGGGTGCGTTGAGCTCTCCCGCGGTGAAGAGCTTCACCGCCAAGACGGAGCAGGCGGCGCTGCTGGATGACAACCTGCCCCCGGATGTGCAGGACCTCAAGGGGCCGGCGTACCGCGTGGCGGTGGAGCCGTTCATCGAACGTGTCTGCGTCGCCGCGTCGGATCAGAGCCTGGGGAATGTCGTCGCTGACAACCCGCTGCTCCTGGTGCCGTCGCTCAGCCCGCAGCTGTCCATCGACGGGCCGAAGGCGAAGGGCGTCCCCACCGTTCGCGCGACCGTGAACGGGAAGGCCGGCGAAGTCCGCACCGACGTGGTGATGGTGTTCTGCCCGGGCGTGGCGCGCACCGGCAAGGAGTTCAAGGACCAGATGCAGACCGCGCTCGACGCGGGCGTCGCCTCTGCGCGTGCGGAGACCGGCAACTTCCTCGACGCTGACGTGAACGCGGACGCCATCGCCACTGCGGTCACTCAGGCGAAGGCGCTGGTCGGCAACGTGAACGCGAAGGTCATCCTGGTGGGCTACAGCCAGGGCAACACCAACCTCTTCGCCTTCATGCGCGACAAGGACAACAAGTACCCGGTGCAGCGCAAGGACGTGGTCGCCATCCACACCATGCACAGCGCCGCGGGGGGCTCACACCTCGCGGACATGGCGTGGGCGATGGGCCGCTGGCTGACCACCGACGCGCAACCGTCGGAGCGCGAGCAGCACCTGATCGAAGCGTTCGCGAAGGCCAACGCGAGCTTCTTCCACCTCCCCGAGTCCGCCGCGGACCTCGTCACCAAGGCGCTGGTCTTCGCAGACAAGGCCCTCTCCGCCGCGCGCAGCCTCATCTCCCGCTTCAAGCGGCTGGCGCAGCCGGTGCTGGAGTCGCTGGGCATCAAGAACTTCTCGGATGAAGCCGTTGGCAAGCGCCTGCTGGAGCTGGCGGTGTCCGGCGATGACTGGGTGGAGAAGCTCTCGCAGCGCGGCCGCGGCGGGGAGCTGGCGGCGAAGGTCCTCCGGCCGGTCTGGGAGAAGGTGAAGGACTTCGCGAAGTTCCTCCAGAACGAGACCGTTGGGCCCTTCATCGAGAAGTACATCAAGGGCGGCTTGTACTCGCTGACCTCGGAGTACTGCGACAGCCTGATGACGGACCCACGCCTGAAGGCGAACCTCAAGGACGTGCTGGTGCTCAACTCCACTGGCGCCGTCCCGGTGGACCGCCGGAAGGACCTCGTGCCGCCCAGCCAGCGCCTGGGCTTCCAGTTCTTCGAGACGCTGGGGTTGGACAGCGACTACCAGGTCGCGCTCGAGCACCAGCGACTGGGCCAGTACCTGCCGAACGCGGTGGACCTGCCGCCCGAGGCCATCGGTCACTGGGGCGTGGCGGGCGTCATCGTCCCGGTGGACCACGGCGTGGAGTTCTTCAAGGACTTCTCCCCCACCGGGCTGACCCGCTCCGCCCTCACCACCTACTCGCAGCTGGGGATCCTCTGAAGATCTCCTGACCGGGAGTCATGGGCGCCGGACCCACCATCCTCGATGGGAGCCGCCGAGGCATCGCGGTCAGGTTCCGGCGCGCGTTGACCGGCGGCGCGCCCGCGGCCGCGCGCCTCCCGGGGTCCTCCGTCCTCCGGGTGCTGGGCCGGGACAGCTTCGTTGAGGTCCGCGGCGTCCGCGTCCCGGGCCGCATCGCCTACGTCAACTTCGACCTCGCGCGGGAGCTGGGCTTCGACGTCCCCGCGACGAACCAGCTCACGCCGGAGCTGGAGGCCGCGCTGCTGGAGGCGCTCTCCTTTCGCGTCGCCAAGCCGGGCGACAAGGGCGCGACGGTCCCGCTCTTCGCGGACAAGTACGGCGGCGGTGGCAACGGCGACCACCGCGGCGCCGCGCGGTCCGCGTTCCTGCTCTACGGCAACCTCTACCTGAAGGGCGTGGGAGGTACGCCGCTGCTCTCGGCGAAGGAGAGCGAGTTCCACTACCGCCATGGTTTCGCCACCCTCAACGAGGGAATGCGCGAAGCGATGATGGGCGAGGTGAACCATCACCTGTTGCCGCAAGGCTCCACGCGGGTGCTGGCGCTCATCGACACGATGGACCACCTCCAGTACCCGGACGGCTCGACATTCCGGCGCGGGCTCATCGTCCGCGTTGGGCCCCAGCTGCGGCCTGCCCACTTCGTGGGGACCGCCGGTGAGCCGCTGAAGGGTTCCGTCGAGAAGCTGGTGCGCGCCGCGGAGGAGTTGGGCGTACTGGTTCAGCGCACGGACCCCGTCACGGGCGAGCAGGTGCCGGACCTCCAGGCGACGTTCCGGAAGATGAACGCGGCCCACGGCCTCACCACCGCGGCGTCGGAGCAGCGCGGGCTGCTTCACGGCGCCCTGAACACCGCCAACATGGTGCTGGATGGGGCGCAGCTGGACCTCTCCGTCCAGGTAGCCCAGCCGCGTTCCGCGCCCATCCGGATGAGCTCCGACTGGTCCGCGTTCGGGTCGGAGCATGAAGCGCGGGCGCTGGAGTTGGCCACCACCTACGGGGCCCTCCTCAAGTCGCTCTCCCGGGCGGACCGCAGAAAGTTCAACGGGAAGCTCATCAACTTTCAGCACGAGCTGGGCCGGGAGTACCGGCGCGCGCTGGATCAAGTGTGGCTGGAGGCCGCCGGCCTGAAGCCCGAGGTGGCGGCCCGGCTGTGCGCAGAGCAACCGCAGGCGGTGCGCGCCTTCACCGATCCACTCCTGGAGCTGCGGGCGCTCTACAACGAAGGGAACCTGAACCCGCTGCAGGGCTCCATCGACGAGGCCGGCGTGGTGGATGTCCTCCAGTTGCTTGCGCAGCTGCCCGAGCACCACTTCCGCGGCGAGGTGGACCTGCGCGCCCGCGCTCTGGAGTTGCTGGAGCCGCGCTACGGGGATGAGGCTCGCCAGCGCGAGGTCGTGGAGTCCGCGGTGGACCGGCTGCTGCCTGCGTACCAGTCGCTCTTGCGCGAGGCGTTCGCCCGGGGTGCTGCGCACTACGAAGGGGAAGGGCAGTTCGCCCGCTCCGTCACCGCCCGCGCGGCCTTCTCCAACCGGCCGCTCACCGAGCTGTTCTACGACAACGCTGAAGCTCGAATCCGCGGTGCGCTCAAGGCGCTGGAGCAGGGCGCCCCCGCTGCGACGCTCCAGAAGGCCATCGACAGCGCGGTGGTGGAGTCCCACCGCAGCGTGGAGGCGCTGCTGACGCAGGGCACACGCGCGCCGCTGCCGGAGGGCGGGCTTGCGCTGGAGCGCCGCACGCTCTTCGGCGTCGACTACGCGGTCCACGCCTGGCCTGACGGAAGGCGCAGCGTGCGGGTCAGCCTGCCGGTGGAGGGGGCGCCGGAGGACGGGTATCGCCTGCTCGCGGGCGACGGGTCCGCGCGCCTGTCACGCGAGCAGCTGGGAGAGGTCCGCTTCCGCCACACGCTCGACGGCTGGGGGCAGGTGAGGGAGCAGCAGGGCCAGGTGAGGCAGGGCGAAGCGGGTGGGCTGGAGCTCGCGTTCGACCTGGAGCTTCCGCCGGACGTGCTGAGCGCGGAAGTGGAAGGGCTCTTCCAGCTGCCGCAGGGTGGCTGGCTGCGGGACCGCGGGGAGAACTTCCGCGGCTATCGCTTCGCCGTACCGGATGCGGCGGAGCTTGCGGCGCTCAGCCCTCGCTGACGGAGAACTGTTCGCGGAAGGCGGCCATGTTGGGGCTGTCTTCGTCCCTGAGGTAGATGGCGAAGACCACCCTGTCGAAGTGACCGGCGAGCGCCTGCAGGGCCAGCGCGAAGGCCTGGGCGATCTCCCGGGGATTGTTCTGGAAGACGCCGCAACCCCATGCGCCGAGCACGAGCGTCCGGTGCCCGTTCGCGGCCGCCACCTGAAGGACCTTGAGCGCGCGCGCCTCCGCGGTGGGCCGGACGGACTTCGCCAGCTTGGGTGTGTTCTTGAGCACCGCCCCCGCGTTCGGTGCCGGCGCCGTGATGACGGAGCAGACGTGCACCGCGTCCAGCAGCCCGAGCTTCCGGTCTCGGAAGAACGGGACGTCCGGCGAATAGATGAGGTGGTCTGTGTAGAGCGCTGAGGCGCTCTCCCGGTTGGCCTGGTAGTAGGCCGGTGCTTGCAGCAGGCAGGGGTAGAGGCCGGACCGGCGCGCCAGGTCCTCCTCCTGCGCCTTCGCGCCGCCGAGGAAGCCGCCACCGGGGTTCTTGGCGGAGGCGAAGTTGAGCGCGGCGATCCGCGTGCAGCCCTCTGCCTCCAGGCGCCGGGCCGCGCAGGCGGTGGTCTCCGGGGTGAGCTCGATGACGGGGGGTGGCCCTTCGGCGGGCTTGAGGAAGAGTGGGAAGTCGTCCGGGGAATAGAGCTGCGTGTGCTCGACGGCGGCGCGGGCGAGCGCGCCCAACTCCACGCGCAACCCCGCTTCAGAGGTGTAACCGCCCTCCTCCAGGAGCTTCAGGGTGTGTTTGGCAACTCCGGACAGGGACATGCCGCGCTGACGGTGGGCCGCGAGGAACCTGACCGTTCAAACGGGCAGGGGCGCTGGGCGCGTCACCGGGACCGCGGGCACGTGGCCGTCATAGGGGCTGGTCAGCGCACGCACGCGGTCCACCAGCTGGGTGATGGGGACGCTCTTGTCGAGGACCACGTCGGCCCCGTGGATCATGAGGTCCTGGCGGGTGCCGGCGTCCAGGCTGCCGGAGATGATGACAATTCGCAGATCCCTCTCGCCGCCCAGCCGGCGGACGCGGTCGAGCACGTCGGAGCCGTTCATGTTCGGCATCTGGAGGTCCAGCACCAGGACGTCCAGGGTCAGAATCTCATCGATGACGTGGGCGATGGCTTCGCGCCCGTCGCTCGCCGCGATGACCTCGCAGCCGTCCGCGCCCAGGGCTTCACCGATGGCGCGCTGGAAGAACTGGCAGTCGTCCGCCACCATCACGCGGCAGCGGCGCTTGCTCAGGCGGCCGAGGAAGTCGACCAGCTGCTGGATGGCGGGGTCCGAGCCGCTGAGCAGCTGCACGCCGACGCCCGGGCCGGTCTTTCGTCCCTCTCCCACAGCGCCGTCGCGGACGATGCGGACCACCCGGCCGACGAGCTGGATGTCGCCCGCGTCCGGGAGGCTGAGCTCCACCTGCACGCGCGAGCCCAGCGGGGGCGGGGAGCGCGTGGCGAGAAAGATGCCGCTCGAGGAGAGGTTGAGCGCGACGGTGCGCTGGAACACCTCACCGCACTGGAGCTTCGCCGGCAGGTGGGTTGAGAAGCGCGCGGCGGCGCGGCTCTCTCCGGCGCTCGCCAGCGACAGCTGCAGCGCGAGGATGGACGGTTCGTCGATGGGCATCGCCGGCTCGTAGTTGCTCTCCAGTGAAGCGAGGAACAGCTCGTGGTCGCCCGGCGCAATCTGGCTGAGCTCGATGCCCAGCAGCGGGAACGTCTCCGTCACCGCGCGGATGAGGGCGCGCAGCTCGCGCGAGACCGGCGTGGACGCGAAGCGCAGCTCCAGCGCCAGGCGCTTGCGCCCCTTGCCCATCCGCAGCAGCAGCTGGCCCTCCCGCTCCTCCACAATCCGGTGCAGCCGCGAGAGCGCGCCCGCCAGGGCCTGGCGCATGGAGGCGTCGAACGGCTGCCAGAACAGGAGGAAGCGTGGGGCCAGGTGTCCGCTCATAGAGGGGAAGACCGAGCAGGCCTGATGCCACTCTCTTCGGCGGGTCAATGCGTTGATTCCACAGCCGAGGGGACGGGTTGAACGGATGGGGGCGGGTGGGTAGGCACCCGGTGCGGCGCTGTGCGAGGGCGCACGCTTGACGATCTTCAAGACAGACATCAATGTTGTATCAACCTGCGCAGCTCTCCTCGCGGCAAGTCGCACTCGACAGGCGCGCGGGCGAAGGAGGACGAATCCAGCGGCAGCCTGAATACAGCCAAAAGCAACGGTCAATCCAAATACGAGCCGGCCTCGTGGCTGGCGAAACTCGAGAATGAGCCGTTTCAGGAGGGGGCCCCACGTTGGGCCCCTTCCTCGTTTCAGGGACGCGCTTGTGCGGCGATGCGACCCTTCGACAAGCCCGTCCGCAAAACGCTTTCATCCAGAGCCTCACTCACAGGGAGGATGCAATGCGTTCTGTCGTGCGCGCAGTTCTGTCGGTTTCGCTCTTGCTGGCGACGTCATGCGGCCTGGCTGGCAAGGAGTTCACGGTGAAGCGCGTGGTGAACGTGCACGCGTCCGCGACGGATCCCCTCTGCACCGAGGGGAAAGTGACTTTCAACCTCAGCGAGGACAAGGCGTTCAATGACCTGAAGGCCAACATTGGCTCTGTGCAGCTGCGAAAGGTGCGGGTGCTCATCGCGAACCCGAAGACCGACGCCTCGTCGGTGGCGACAAAGGCGGACGGCGAGCTGCGCGTCTCCGTGGCGGACTCCGACGCGGGGCTCCTGCTGGGGACCTTCGGCGGCGTGGCGCTGACCGCGGACAACGCGCAGGAGGTCACCTTCGACGCGGCCAACGCCAAGACGGTCATCGACGCTGCGCTCAACCCGCCCCACACGTTCTACGTGAAGGCCAAGGGTTGCGCGGACGCCGTCCCGGCCTTCTTCGACTTCGCGGTGGAGATGACGGTCTACGCCGGCCTGAAGCTCTAACGACGGCGCAGCGCAAGCAACGCCAGCAGCGCCAAGCAGAGTGCGGACGCGGCGCCCGGTGAGGCCGCGCAGCCGCCCTGGGCAGGCCCTTTTCCGCCGCCCGTGCCGCCGTCTGTTTCGGCCGGACCGATGGTCGTCCCTGCATCGGTCGACGGGAGGACCACGCCGGCGTCCACCGGCTTGGGCGGCTTGGGCGGGATGGGCATCAGGACGTCATCCATCGCGTAGACGTAGCCCTCGAAGGCGGCGAGCTCCGGCGACGGTCTCCAGGCCGGCCCCTCCGGCAGCGCGGCCAGCTCTGCCGCGGTCACGGTCTGTGCCTTCGTCAGGTCCAGGCCCCAGGTCGCCGCCGTCGCCGCGTCGAGCTCCCGGCGGAACGAGGCGTCCTCGACGTAGACCTCCGCCGCGCCCTCCCCCTTGATGAGCTTCGGGGTGAGCGGGAACTTCGGGCCTTCGCTGCGGGCGGCCAGCTGCTCCGCGTTGGGGCGGATGCAGAGCTTGAAGAGGTTCTCCAGTTTCCAGGCCTGGAGGCTGGCCGGGTTGAGGATGTGGCGGCGGACGCCCTGGGGCAGATCTCCGGAGCAGGTGAGGGTGAACTCGCCAGGAAGCTGCGGGTTGCCGCCGCCCGCCGAGTCAATCGCCCAGGCCGCGACGGTGTGGCTGGCGTTGTCGCGGATGCCCAGCGGGATAGGCACGTCGAAGCCGTGGTTGCAGGAGCCGATGGCGCCGCAGAGGTCTTCCCGGCGCTTGTCGGCCTTCACGGAGATGGCCGTGGTGGACGTCCCGGGCGGCCCGTCGAAGTACAGGTGGACGTTGATCGGATCATCCTTGACGTCTGGATCCTGCGCCCAGCCCTTGAGGGCTTCGCACTTTGCGCTGTCCAGCGTTCCCCGCGGCGGTCGATTGGCCGGCGGGCAGTGGGGCGAAGGACCGGAGCCTTTGGCGAAAATCGCCAGGTGGTTGGCGACGAGCTGCTCCGCGCCCACAGGCGCGTTGACCACGCCCGCGCCTGCCAGCCACATCGTCGACTCGCCCCCGCCGCCCAGGCTGGTCCCATCGTGCGCGCCGAACTCCTTCAGCAGCGCGGCCAGGTCGCTGCAGCGAAGGCCGGCCTTCCCCGGAGCGCCCCCGTCCGCCACCACCAGGATGAGGCGCTTCTTGTCGAGCGACAGCCCCAGGCCGGTGCGCGCGGCCGGCTGACAGCCCGGGTCCGCGTCGCCGACGGCAGTGCCCTTGGTGAGGACCGTCGGGTGTCCGCTGACAATCTCCCGCGCCCAGTCCGGCAGCGCGGTGACCTCCACGTCCGGGAACACCTGCACCTTGTTGGCACCGAACATCACCGCGGACGAGCGGGCGGTGTCGCTGGCCTGCGGCCAGAGCGCCCCGCTGCTCATCGCCAGGCCGTCCACCCGGGTCCACCCGCTTTGCGGGTCCACGAAGTCGCCGTTGATGGCCAGCTGCGCGCCCACCAGGCTCCCGAAGCCGGACGTCGTCCGGCGACGCTCGCTGAAGGCCGTGGCGCGCGCGCTCACCCCGGCAGCGCAGAGGTCCACCACAGCAATGTGGATGCTCTGGTCCGCCAGCGTGCGGACCGTCCGCGTGATGCCTGGAAACGGAGTGGAGGTGGCGTCCTGCGCGAGCGCGGCGGCCCCGACGAAGGTCAGGACGAGGAGGGCCCATCGGGAGTGCCGGCGCATGGCTACGGCGTGAGCAAGAGCGACGCCATTCTCCCACCTCTCACGCGCGCTCCCCGAAGGGCCCGAATCCTCTGGTCCTGTCACGCGCCGGTGTCGGGCCTTGAACACCGACTGCAAAGCGGCTTTCAGCGAGAGGCACATCCAGGCGCTGTCCGCGGAGCGAACAGGCGTGGGGGCTGGGGTGCCGACGTTCCCTACCTGCCCTCGAGAGCCCACGGCCTCTCAGGTCCCAACTACACTCGCGGGTGCCCATGCCTGGAGAATCTCTGGTGTATGGCCACACCGTGGAGGCCGTGTTCAAGCGCGGCCTTCAGGGCCAGCTCACGCCGCGATTGCGGACCCGGTTGAAGGGGCTCGGCGTGGACGTGGACGCCATCCAGCGGATGTACTCGCAGGCGACCTTCGAGGGCGCGGTCATCGCCGCGGCCGAAGAGGTTTTCGCGGGCGACGGGCTGGCGACGGGGATGCGCAAGCTGGGCGAGCGTGCGGTGGAGGGCTACGACGAGACGGTCATCGGCAAGCTCATGCTCGGGGCGCTGCGGCTGCTGGGCCCGCACAGGACGCTGGAGCGGGCCACCCTCAACCTGCGGTCGTCGAACAACTACACAGACTGCGTGGTGAAGCGCGACGGGCCCAACCGCTACGAGCTCTCCATCGCGAACGTGGGGCGGCTGGCGGAGTTCAACCAGGGCGTGGTCATCGCCGCACTGCGCATGGCCGGCGCGCCGCAGGTGCGGGTGACCGTCATCCGGCGCGAGGGGCTCAACTGCGTCTACCGCGTGGAGTGGGACTAGAACGCGACTAGACGCGCAGCAGGATGCCGCGCGCGGGCTGGCCGGTGGCGAGCGCGATGGCCTCCACGTAGAGCGAGACCTGCGCCTCGTGCGCGGCCCGGCGCTCCTCCAGCTCCGCGTCCGTCTTGAAGTCGACGACGCACCAGGTTCCGTCTTCGACGAACGCGAGGTCCACCACGCCCTCCACCAGCGCCCCGTCCTCTCGCCGCAAGGTGACCGGCATCTCGCGGCAGACGCGGGGGCTGACGGCCGCGCGCCGGAGCAGCGGGTGGCGCAGCGCCGCGGCCACCGCGTCCACCGCCGCGGAGATCTCCTCCTCCGCGCTGCC
This sequence comes from Myxococcaceae bacterium, assembly GCA_044230055.1. Classification (GTDB taxonomy): domain Bacteria; phylum Myxococcota; class Myxococcia; order Myxococcales; family Myxococcaceae; genus JBGART01. The sequence continues at coordinate 91,873 of JBGART010000007.1, forward strand.
CAGGGCGCGCGCGCTCATGCGGACGCCCTGATGCACCTGCGCGTCCGTCGCGCGCAGCGGGAGCTCCGCCAGCGCCGCGTGCACCAGCGTCCCGAACCGGCGGCCGGCCGGGCGGTGTGCCCGGTCAGCATCCGTCGTCTGCGCGTCCACCGGCGGGCCCGCGACGGCGGGGGAGGGCGCGGCCTCGTGCGCCGCGCTGACCTGTTCTCCAGGCGTCCCTCCGCGTACCAGGGTGTCCTCCCGCGCGGCCCGCCAGGCCTCGTACGCGGCCAGCGCTTCGGCGGAGCGCACGCCGCCCTCGTCGTCGCGCAAGAGCTCATCCTGGTGCAGCCCGGGCGGATGGACCTTCTCCAGCTCCAGGGCCTTGGGGTCCCACCACACCACGTCGTGCTCGCCGAGCTCCGCGCGGTGCAGACCCGGCGCGGCGAGCGAGCTGGCGGCCCAGGCGCTCTCCGGCCGCTCCAGGACGCTCTCGCCGGAGAAGGGCGGACACCCAGGCGCGGGGCGCGGCGTGCGTGCGGCGTCCGGGCGCGGGTAGAGCACCGGGTGCAGCACGTCCACCCAGCCCTCCGCACGCTCATCGCCCACCACCGGCACCACCAACAAGTCCCTCGCGCGCGTGGCCGCCACGTACCCCAGGCGGATGGACTCCTCGTCGTCCCGGCGAAGCACCTCCTCGCCGTGCTCGCTCAGCTCCACCGGCTTGCAGCCCGCAAGCGGCTCCGCCCACAGCCGCGCGGCCGGCTCCACCCAGTGAGACGGGTGCTGGCGGCGGTGCGGTGCGGTGGGCTCCGCGAGGATGACCACCGGGAACTCCAGCCCCTTCGCGCCGTGCACCGTCATCATCCGGACGCCCTCGCTGCCCTCCTCGACGATGGGCGCTTCAGGCACCTCGCCGCCCTCCGCTTGCCGCTGCAGCAGGTGGAGGAACGCGCGGAAGGAGCGGCCTCCCGCGGCCTCGAAGCGCCGCGCGAGGTCCATCAGCTGCGTGAGGTTGGCCAGCGCCTGGTCGCCGGCGGTCCAGAAGGCCAGCCCGGCGTGGGCCCGCGTCGCCTCCAGAAGCTGGGCGATGGTGTCCGCGATGGGCCGGCGGTTGCGCCCGCCGTGCAGCTGCTTGAGGACGCCCAGCGCCTGCGCCACGTCCTGGCTGCTGGCTGCGAGCGCTTCGGCGCGCAGCGGCTTGAGCGGGTGCAGCTTGCCCACCGCGCTGCGGAACGTCAGCAAGGCATCGTCCGGGAGCGCGAAGAGCGGGCCCCGGAGCGTGGCGTAGACGGAGAGCTCATCGTCCGGCCACTCCAGCGCGGTGAGGGCGTTGCGCACCGCCAGCACCTCCTCGCGCGCGTGGAAGGACCTGCCGCCGACGAGCACGTGCGGGATGCGCCGCGCCTCGAGCGCCGCCGTGTACCGCTGGCTGACGTCGCCGCTGTCCCCGCCCTTGAAGCGCTTGAAGAGGATGCAGATGTGCTGCGGCTGCAATGGCACCTGCTCATCAGAGCCGGGCTCGTAGACCTTCCAGCCGCTCTTGCGGACGAGGAACTCGATGAACGCGCCCACCGCGTCCGGGCAGGAGTCTTCGATGGCGTAGTGGGTAATCTTCCCCCACGGGCTGTAGGGGCGCGGGACGGGCAGGGCGACCAGCGACGGTTGGCCGGGGATGCCTTCGCGGAAGCGGTTCAACGGCACGTAGCGCGCTTGCGTGAGGCTGCCCGCGCCCATCTTCGCGGAGAACGCCGCGTTGATCGCCTGCTGCAGCGCGGGCGCCGCTCGGAAGCTGGTGGTGAGGTCCAGCAGCGCCGCGCCGCCTGCCAGCAGGCCGCGCTTGACGTGTTCGTAGAGCGCCACGTCCGCGCGCCGGAAGCGGTAGATGGACTGCTTGGGGTCCCCCACGATGAAGAGCTTGCCGGGCACTGGCGCCGCCTGCTCCGGGTCCGTGGCGGCAGGGTCCTCCGCGGCGAGGAGGCGGAGGATGTCCGCCTGCAGTGGGTCCGTGTCCTGGAACTCGTCGACGAACAGGTGCGTGAAGCGCGCCTGGAGCGCCGCGCGCACCGCGGGGTCATTCGTGAGCAGTTGGCGGACGCGCAGGAGCAGGTCGAAGAAGTCCAGCTTCCCGGTCCGGGCCTTCACCCGCTCGTACTCCTCCACCACGGGGAGCAGCTCCGCGTGCAGGCAGGCCGCGAGGTCCGCGTCCGAGCGCGCCAGAACCTGCTCCAGCTGGACCTTCGCCGCGTCCCGCTGCGCCACGACGTCCTGACGCGAGAGCGCCGGTGAGTAGGGCCGTCGCCCGCCGGTGTACTTCCAGCTGCGCAGGCGTCGCAGGTCCGAGAGGGAGGCCTCCAGCCCGTCGTGGTCCCGCGGCGCCACGGCTTCGTGGTGATCCAGCTCCTCCACGAAACGGCGGATTTCGAGGAGGTTCTTCTGCAGGTAGTCGCCCTCCTCGCCCTGGTCCGCCAGCGCGCCGAGCTCCCGCAGCAGCGGGACCAGGCCGTCCAGCTCCGCCTCGCGGTCGAAGGGATCTCTCCGCCAGGCGCCGTCGAAGTCGCGGTGCTCCACCAGTTGCCAGGCGGCGAACCGGAGCTGCTCACGAGGGGGGAGCTGGTCCCTGCGCCGGGCGCGGCGCCGCAAGAGCCGGCGGACGCCTTCCGGCGGAGCCCGCAGCGCGGCGGGGAACCAGCGCTCGAACGCGGTGTCGAGCAGCGCGCGGGACTCCGGCTCCTTGGACACGGCGAAGAGCGGATCCACGCCCGCCTCCAGCGGGTGTTCGCGCAGCAGGTCCGCGCACAGGGCGTGGATGGTGCCAATCCGCGCAACCTCCAGCTCGGCGAGCGCGTTCAACAGGCGCGCGTGCGCCTCCGTCCCAGCCTGCTCGCGGGCGCGCGCGTCCTCCAGCGCCGCGCGCAGCCGCAGCTTCATCTCGCCGGCGGCCTTCTCCGTGAAGGTCACCGAGATGAGCCGCCCCAGCGTGGCGCCCCGGTGCCCCGCGGCCACGACGGAGACGATTCGTCCCACCAGCGCCGTGGTCTTCCCGGTCCCTGCGGCGGCCTCCACCACCAGCGTGGTGTCCAGGTCCCCGGCGATCCGCGCCCGCGCCTCCTGGTCCAGGAGCGTTGTCACTTCATCTCCCTCAGCCGGGCAAGCGGCGCCAGCTCGCCCTTCGGCTTCACGGCCACGCGGCGCTGCTCCTGCGTCCCGCAGATGGCGCGGTAGTCGCACCAGGTGCACTCGTCCTTCGCCGGCGCGGCGGGCAGGAAGCCCTTCTGCAGGGCCTGGCCGACAATCTTGAGCGCGTCCTGCGCGGCTTCGCGCGTGGTGGCGTCCAGCGGGATGAAGACTTCGCTGAACTCTCCGGCCTGCGTGCAGTAGTAGAGCCGGCCGCCCTCCACGTTCGCGCCCGGGAACAGCTTCTCCAGCGCCAGCGAGTAGAGCACCGGCTGCAGCGTCTTCCCTCCACCCAGCACCGTGCCGGCCTGGGCGCGGGCCTTGCCCGTCTTGTAGTCCGTAGCGCGCAGCGCGCCGGAGGGGCTGCGCTCCACGAGGTCGATGGAGCCGCGCAGGCGGAGGCCGCCGTCCAGCGCCATCGCCTCGCTCCGGCTCTCAGGGTCCTGCTGCGCCCGCTGCCCCAACCCGAAGGCGAGCTCGAACTTCCACGGCGCCCACTGATGCGCGGCGTCCACGGTCTGCCGCAGCCAGGCGCGCGCGTCCGCGCTGATGGCCACCAGGCCGTCGCGCCACACCCGGTCGATGGCCGGGGCGTAGGTGTCTTCGTGTGCCGCTGCCACCTCGGCCACAATCTCGTCGAGCCGCGCCAGCGCGTGCGTCAGCCCCTCTTGCGTCAGCGGCAGTCGGCCCTCGTCGCGCAGCGCACTCAAGAGCCCGTAGTGAACCTCGTGGACGATGGAGCCCTTCTGCAGCGGGTCCAGCTCCTCCAGGGGCGCGGGCTCCTCGCGCGGGGAGAGCTTGAGGATGGCGCTCAGGAAGAAGCGGTAGGGACATGCGGCGAAGTGCTGGAGCGCCGTCGCGGAGAACGCGCGCGCCTCCAGCTGGTGGGCCGCGAGCGCCGCCAGCGCCTCCGCCGACGGCTTCACCAGCCCATCGGCGGGCGTCCAGGCCGGGCGCCAGCGGGCATAGCGGGTGCGCAGCGCGCGCGCGAGGAACGGGTTGACCTGCGTCAGGTACCGCGCCGCGCCGCGCGGGGGTGGCGCCGCCCCGCGGAAGAGCGTGTCCAGCACCGAGAGGTCCCGCTCCGCGACGTCGATGGCGGTGGCGGGGTCCCTCGGCGCGGGCCAGCCGATGCGGGCGTCCACCGCGCGCTCGGCCCGGCGGCGCAGCTCTTCGTAGCGCGGGAGCCGTCCCTCCACCGCCCGCAGCGCTTCCAGTGCGTAGAAAGAGGGGACGCGCGGCCGGCCGTCGCTGCTGTCGATGCGCGGGTAGGAGAGGACGACCTGGCGCCCCGCCGCGCCCACCGCGAGCTGGAGCTGGAGGCGCTCGGCGGCCACGCGGTCCGCGTCCAGCGCCAGCCCCGGGTGCAGCCGCTGCCGCTGCGCGTCCGGGGCGAGCGGGTCTTCGCGAACCTTCTGCGGGAAGAGCCGCTCCGCCAGCCCGGGGATGAGGACCACCTCGAAGTCCATGCCGCGCGCGGCGTCCACCGGGCCGACGAACACCCGGCCGAACCGGCGCCGGGGCGGCCGGAGGGTCAGCTGCAGCAACCGCTCCGAGAGGACGGTGCGCACCTCGGCCAGCCGCACCGGGCCGACGGCGGAGAGCGGAGACAGCTCCGCGAGCACGGAGAGGACGCGCTCCGGGTGCCGCAGCGCGCGGGACGCCAACTCCGCGATGCGTGCCAGCCAGGTGCTCCAGGGCGCGCTCTTCGGGAGGGATTGCAGGAGGTCCAGCAGCGGGAGCGCGTAGGCCGCGAAGGCGTCCAGGTCCGCCAGGGCCTTGCTCAGCCGGGCGGCGTTGCCCTCGCTCACGTCCGGCGCGCTCCGCTCCAGCTTGAACTGTTCCTTGAGGCCCAGAAGCCGCCGGCGCCAGCGAGCAGTGTCCCCGCCGATGACCGCCGCGTCGACGATGAGCTGCTCCCAGCGGCGCGGCGCGCGCAGAGTGCCGGCGACGACTGGCGCGTCCTCGCTCTCATCGGCTGGCTCCGGGAGTGGCTCGTCTTCCGGCGCGTCCTGGTCGCGCGCCAGCTCCGCGTCGTCGACATCCGGCGGCACCCAGCTCGCGCCCGGTGGCGGGGCAGGGGGCGGCGCGCCTTCAGGGCTCGCGGGCGGGACTTCGCCGAGCGACAGGTACTCCGCGAAGGGCTGGGCGGACAGGTCCTCCTCGGCGCAGGCGAGCAACGCCAGGAGCGCGCGTCCGGCCGGGTCCGGTTGCCGCGTCCCGCGCGCAAAGTAGGCGGGGATGCCGGCGCGGCGGAGGGCCTCGGCGATGGCGGAGCGGTACTCGCCCTGCGCGCGGAGGAGCACCGCCATCCGGTCGAAGGGGACGCCGCGGGCAGCCTCGCGGTGGAGGTGGCGCGCCAGCTCCATACATTCGCGCATCTCGCCCGGCGCGGAGAGCAGCTCCACGTCGGCGGCGGGGGCGTCCAGCGCGGGCGGCTGGGCACCGAAGAGGTTCTGCTGCAGTCGGGTGAGCCCGGAGGTCGCCGGTGGCTCCTCGCGGGTGCGCCGGGTCGAGAGGGCGGCCTCAAGCCAGCCGAGGCTGCGGTCATCCGCCGCCGGCACGACGGCCAGCACTGAAGATGCGCGCTGTGCCAGGGCCTTGAGCAGGTCGCTCTCCAGCTGCGCGTTCACCTCGAGGTCCAGGAGCAGCGTGGGCAGACCGCAGAGCGGGTGCGGTCCCTGCTCCAGCGCTTCGGCCGCCGCGCGCAGCACCAGCGCCCGGTCCGCGAGCCCTGCCTCTGACAGCGCGGCTTCGAAGGCACGCGCCGCGGTGGCGAGGTCTGGATCCAGCGCGTCCGCCGTGAGGCCCGTCATCCGGAGCTCATCCACCGTCCGGGCGAGCGCCCGCGGCAGGCCGGGCTGGGCCGCGACCGGGGCGAAGCGTCCGAGCTTCCCTGCCGCGGCCAGCCGGTGGACCACGCGCGTCCACACCGCTTCGACCGCCAGGCTGGACGCAGGGCTGAGCTCCCGCGCCGCCAGCGTTCGCTCCGCCAGGCGCAGGGTGAGGCGGCGCAGCGACATGCGATGCCGGCCGAAGGTGGCGCCACCTCGGGGCGTCGCCGCGCGGGCCAGCTCACCCACGGACTCTGCGCTCATACCGACGAGCAGGACCTCCGCGTCCGGGCGCTGCGCCTGCAGCCAGGCCGTCGCCGCCTGCAGGCGCTGCGCAGCGGACGAGGACGTGAGGAGGACCCGTTCCACGCACCGACACGTACCACGGGTGCTTCCCCCTGAGGCACGGTTCGCATCGAGCGTTCGCGCGTTGCGCCGTCAGCGCGTTCAGTGCCGGGCCGGAGTGTTCGGGCTGCGGGGAATGGTGTCTGGGGCTGCGGGCTGCGGGGTCTCGGGTAGGGGTAGGGAGCACGCGTTCGCGTTCGCGTTCGCCTTCGTTCACGGGTACGGGTACGGGCCCGGGTTCGGGTTCGGGCAGTCGGTTACCGGCTGGAGCGCAACGAGGGGCATCCCCGTCAGGTCGGCGACTGGACGAGCCGTGCGCGGTGTCCCGAACCCGAACCCCTGCCCGTACCCGTACCCGTGAACGAAGGCGAACGCGAACGCGAACGCGTGCTCCCTACCCGTCCCCGAGACCCCGTTCCCGGAAGCCCGAAGCCCGAGACACCATTTCCCGCAGCCCGAAGCCCGAACACTCCGGCCTGGCACTTGACGCGCCTGACGGCGCTACGCTCGAAGCGAACGGGGGGCTCGACTGCGGGAGCGGGGGTGCCTCTAAAACCCGTGGACCGCGTCGAGGTCGAACCCGGCGGTGCCCGAGCCCGGCATCGCTTCCGCGGGGCCTGGCTGGGACAGGTCGGTGATCCGCACGTAGCGCACGGCCCTGCCGGGTGGGATTCCGCTGTCCTCGAAGAAGAACCGGTCGCCTCCGGCCTCGGGCGCGGCAGGATCAATCCCGTTCGTCGAGTTGGCCTCCACAGAGCGCAGGCCGGCCTCGCCCTTGAGCTCCTTCCAGCTCACGCCGTTGGTGGAGACCTCCACGCGCGCGGGCTCCGGGTTCAGCACGACGCCGTTGGTCTCGCCGAAGCCGTTCTCGAACACGGTGATGCCATGGAGCGCGGGCCGCCCGAGCTGGAGGGTGATCTGCCCACCCTGCCCGAGCGACACCACGTCGAGGCTGCCGGACGCGTTGCCCGCGCCCTCCGGCGTGCCGAGCGCGACCGCCAGGTTGTCCCCGTGAAAGCCGCCGCCAGGGCCGGGCTTGAAGTCGACCACCTTGCGGGCGAACGGAAGGTTCCTCTCAGTCGGCTCCGGCTTGCGCGGCCCCTCGGTCTCCAAGAAGTCGACAAGGAACGGAGAGACGCCGGCTTCCGCGGCGAGCGCCTGCAGCGCGGGCGCGTCGTTCGGCCCCACCGCGCCGTCATCGGCCAGCGCGTACTGCAGCCCGCGGAGAAAGGCGTTGGGGGATTCGGCCGGTCCTCGAGTTTGCATGGTCCTCCCTTGAGAGCAGCCCGATTCTCGAGGGGAGGTTCAGAAACGTTGCGTCAGAAGGGGATGAGCTCGTCCTCGGGGTGCTCATCGGCGTGCGGGTTGAGCGCGGCGCGCAGCCGGGTGTCGAGCTCTCCCTCCACGCGCAGGAGCGCTGCCTTGTCAGCGGCACTGAGCTCGTCCGAAGGCGTCCGGTTCTGCCGCGCGAGGTATGCGAAGAGCGCGAGCGCATCACTCCGGCGCAGGTTCACGTCGAGACAGTCGTACCCGTTGTCGATGGGGATGTGCGAAGCCAGCTCAGCGAGGGAAGGCTTCTCCTCCGGTTTGCGCGGGACAAGCTCGCGCAGCCGTTTCAGGGCTACGCGCTTTGCCTGGTTCTTCTTCCCCTTGACCTTCTTGAACTCCACCGATTCGAACTCGGCGGCGACGCTGGCAGGCAGCGGTCCCACGCGCTCCGAGCTGCGGATCTGCAGGGCGCGGAAGCCCTGTTTCCGAGCGACCTCCAACGCGAACTCGATCGCCTTGGCAGTCGGGACGCGGCCATGCTCAATCTGCTCCCAATGTCGGCTCGGGACACCATCGGATGCGACGACCGAGATGACGGCAACTCCGGCTCGCTCATCCGTGGACGTGGCGACAAAGAGTCTGGCAGGAGTCGAGTGCATGGGGTTCATAGGCGCGGAGCGTAGTTCCGGGCGAAGAATTCAAGAAGCGCAGAGCTGCCCACAATGAAGGCTTCGCTCCGCCCCCGTTCGCGTCGATCGTTGCGCCGTCAGGCGCATAGTCGAGACGTTGGCCGTTGGCAGCGCTTCCAAAGCTCGGCTCTTGGGCCGCTTCGCTTTGCTCGTAACAGGCAGGCAAAGTGCCGTGCGTGGGTCTGCGCGCCACCTCTCGACTGTGCGCCTGACGGCGCAACGCTCGTGGCGAACGGGGGAGGCGACGCGCTAGGAGGTCTCCCTTCTGAATCAGCTCGGAGAAGGCGCGGCTTCGATGGGCTCCATTGAGCGCGCTTCGGCCTCATCTCGTTCGCTCGCATAGAGCGGCGCGTCGACGAGGTGCTCCGACACGAACCACACCTGAAGCTCATTGGTCCGCACGACAGAGCTGACGAGGAGATCGTTGGTCCCATCGTCGCCGGCTTCCGCTGCCTGCTCCGCGGCGTCCCGCGCCGCCTCGAGGATCTGCTCGTGCGCCCGTAGCAGCCGTTCTATCTGCGCCGGCGGCGACTCCGCGTCCGCAGGAGGCCTGGCGATGCGGGTCAGCTGCGCCACGTCGTGCGGCATGCTCACCGCCACACCGCCGAGCGTCTGGATGCGCTCGGCCAGCTCGTCCACCAACCGGTTCTGCTCGGCGTAGTGCTTATCGAAGAGCAGATGCAGTTGATAGAAGGTGGGCCCCGACACCTGCCAGTGGTGCTTCTTGTACAGCTCCCGCAGCATGATGGTGTCCTGCAGGAGCGGATTGAGCAGGCTGACGCTCTGCTCCCGCACATCCGATGGCAGCCCGAGAAGGCGGGCGCGCAGGGTACCGCTCCGTTGAACGGGGGGACCGCTTGTCCTGGCCATGTTCATCTCCGGTTCGCGCGTGAAAGGCTCAAGGGCAGAGTAGGCACGGGTGCGCCGCGCGGCACCCCGCCGGCCCGTCCGGTCGCCCTGCGCCCGAGCGGTTTGCCTTGCCGCCCTGCTCAGCCGCGGATAGTGGCGTTGCCCCATGCGCACGCTCCTCGCCCTCTTCCTTCTGATTCCTTCCCTGAGTGCCTCCGCGGAGCCGCGGGAGCTGAAGGTCTTCGCCGCTTCGTCCCTGCGCGAGGCCTTCGCGGAGCTGGGAGGACAGTTCGAAAAGGCGCACCCCGGCGTCACGGTGCGGTTCAACCTGGCCGGGAGCCAGGAGCTGCGCCTGCAGCTGGAGCACGGCGCGCCGGCGGACGTGGTCGCCACGGCGGATCAACGCCACATGGGCGCGCTGGAAGAAGGAAAGCGGGTGGGGCCTTCGGCGGTCTTCGCGCGCAACGAGCTCATCCTTGTCGTCGCGCGCGGGCAGACGCTGGCCAGTCTGGAGGCGCTGCCCACCTTGTCACGGTTGGTGATTGGCGCGCCGGAGGTCCCGGTGGGGAAGTACTCCCTGGAGCTGCTCGAAAAGGCCAGCGCGGTCTACGGCAAGGATTTCCGCAAGCGTGTGGAGGCGAAGGTTATCTCCAAGGAGCTGAACGTCCGGCAGGTGCTGGCGAAGGTCAGCCTGGGGGAGGCGGACGCGGGCATCGTCTATCGCAGCGACGTGGCCTCGAAGCCGGCGGGTGTGTCGGTGGTGACCATTCCTCCCGCGCAGAACGTGCTGGCGGCGTATCCCATCGCACGCGTGGTGGACGCGGCGCAGCCCAAGTTGGCAGACGAGTGGATTGCCCTGGTGCGCTCCACGGCGGGACAACGTGTGCTGGAGTCGCACGGGTTCCTCGCCGCCACGCCGTAGACACGGCCAAGGCAATCAGGCTCTGCTTGAGGGCGACGATGAGCGCGGCGCCGATGGACCCCCCGAAGACAGCGTTGGTGCTGGGCGGCGGCGGAGCGCGGGGCGCCTACGAGGCCGGCGTCCTGGCCTACCTTCGACAGGAGCTGGAGCCGAAGCTGGGCCCGCTGCGCATGGACATCGTCTGCGGCACGTCGGTGGGCGCCATCAACGCCTGCCACGTGGCCGCGAACATCGAACATCCCGTTCGCCAGGCCGCGGACCTGATGCACCGGTGGCGCTCGCTGGCCATCGAGTCGGTGCTTCGTTTCGGGTTCTCTGACCTCGTTCGCATCACCCGCGAGCTTCTGGGCCGGCCCACGGAACAGCCGCACCGGCACGGGGGCGTGATGGACCCGGCGGGCCTGCGGCAGATTGTCCTCGAGGGCGCGCACTGGCCGTCCATCGGGCGCTCCATCCGCAGGGGGGCGCTGGAGGCGCTGGCCGTGACGGCCACGCACGTGGCGACCGGGCACAGCGAGGTGTTTATCCAGCAGCGCGGCGGTGGGCTGCCGCCCTGGACGCGCGACCCGCATCTGATTGCGTCGGCCGCGCGGATCGGACCGCACCACGCGCTGGCGTCTGCTGCCATCCCGCTCATCTTTCCTGCGGTGTCCATCGGCGGCCGGCTCTATGTCGACGGCGGTCTGCGGATGAACGTCCCGCTGAGCCCGGCGCTGCGGCTGGGGGCGGAGCGCGTGCTGGTCATCTCGCTGCGGCACATCGGATCTACGCCGGAGCCGTCCCTGGCGGACAGCGAGAGCGTGGAGCGCACGTCGGCGACCGCGCCGTTTCTCCTGGGCAAGACGCTCAACGCGCTGCTGCTGGACCGGACGGATCAGGACCTCGAACGGCTGCAGCGGATCAACACCATGCTGGAGGCGGGCGTCGCCGCCTACGGGACGAGCTACCCCGAGGTCTTCAACGCCGCGCTCCTCCCGCGCCGGAACCAGGGCGTGCGCTACGTCCGCAACTTCCTCATCCGTCCCTCGCGCGACATCGGCGAGCTGGCGGCTGAGTACGCGAGCTCGCCCGAGTTCAACCGCCGGGCACGAGGCTGGGTGGGAAAGGGTCTGCGGCGACTGGCGGAGCGGCAGGGCCCCCGGAGCGAGGACCTTCTTTCGTACCTCCTCTTTGATGGGGGCTTCGCGGACCTCCTCATCGACCTCGGACGCCGGGACGCCCGGGCCCGGGAGGCCGACTGGGTGAAGTTCTGGTCCGACGCCCCCCAGTCCGAAGCCGAAGCGGTGCAGCGGGAAATGTCCCCGCGCGCCGGCAAAGCGGTCTAAGGCTCACGTAAATTCAGGTGTTTGAGCGCGGCCTGGCGGTGTCACTTTCTGCTGCCGCGGCGCACAACTGCCGAAAAGTACTCGCATCAAGGGACGCAACTCTCATCCGCCTACAATCGATAACTGATTGATCGCAGCTTTTGAGAATCCCCTTTCGAGGACCTGACCATGGCTCCCAACGACATCAAGACGCGCGGCCTGACCACTACCTCCGACCAGCGGATGAACGCTGCGTACGACGTCATCGGCGGCGGCGCCGGCACCGGTGACTACGCGCTGGATGAGATGGGGATGCCGGTGGACGGGATGCCGGTCGACGACCTCGGGATGGGCGCTGACCCGATGGCGGCGATGGGCGACGAGGGAATGGCGCTCGGCGACGAGATGGGCGTGGGCGACGGAATGGCGATGGACGAGGTCGGCGTGACCGGCACCGGCGCCTCTCCTGTCTCCGCCGTCTATGGCGACGAGTTCGTGGCGGACCCTGCGGGCGCGACCGCGGACTCTGCGGCTGCCGGGATGGTGAGCGATGGTTCGGGACCGCTCGACCCTAACAGCGCGGCGCAGCTGGGCTTCCAGCCCGCCCTCGTGCCGGATCCGATGAACCCTGAGCAGGCGCTGAAGGGCCCGGATGGCTCAAGCATCGTCGTCCTCATCGGCCCGGATGGTCAGCCGGAGATGCAGGCGGATGGGGAGATGCCGGTCCTTCGTCACGAGGACGGCACGCCGTACAGCGGCGAGGAATACGAGGCGATGCAGAGCGCCGCGCAGGCGGCTCAGCTCGACAGCCTCCAGGCTTCTGGGCTCTCCACGCTGGCGACTGCGGGCCGGTTGGCTCAGCTCACGCACGCCGGAGCGTTCAAGTCGCTCGGCCGGACCTTCGCGGCCGGTGGCCGGGCGCTCTTCCAGAATGCGGACGGCGGTGCGCGCGGGCTGGGGACGAGGCTTGCGGACTCCGGGCGTGCGCTGAAGGGTGCGTTCCTGCAGCAGGATCCAGCGGGCCAGAGCGCCGCGGTGCGCGGAGCCGTCGGGACGTCCAGCGCGAACAGCGCCGGGAAGTTGATGGAAAAGATCTACAGCCGAGTCGACCGGATGCAGACGCGCGGGGAGCTGAACCTGCAGCGCGGACAGGCGCTCGAGGCGACCGACCCGAACAAGGCGGCGGCGTTGATCAAGCGGGGTGAGAAGCAGCTTGCGGATGCTCAGGCCTACCGTCAGTTCGCCGCGAAGGCGTGGCAGCGAATCCCATCTCACCTGCAGCTGGAGACGTTCAAGGCAATACCGCAGTCCGCTCGCTTGCGGCCGTTCGCCATTCAGGCAGAGGCGCTCACGGGGTTGCCTCCTGCGGCGCGCCAGGCAGCGTTTGACGCCATGCAACCCCCTCCGAAGCCGGAGAATGCAGCTGCCGGAAGCCGAGCCCTGAAAAAGTGGGAGTCGCAGGTGAACAATTTCAACACGGCGAAGGCCAGAGCTTTTCACGGACTTCCCGAATGGCAGAAGGCGGACCTGTACCGCGGCATTCAGGACCCCGCGTTGCGGAGCTCCATTCGTGCGAACACCCCTGCGTTGAGGGCCGCGAGGCAAGGCGTCTTCCGAACCGGTGCCGAGCTGCTCAGCGGGCCTGTGAGAGGTTTCCTCGACAGCCATTTCCCGAATCGGTTTCGGACGACGAACGTCGACGGCACGGGGCTGACGGCCGCTCAAGGTGCTGCTGAGCGAGGCCAGCTTCGTGCTGATGCGAGAGCGGGGCGTGCAGTGCCTGCTTCTGTTGCTGGGGCGGCAGACGATGCGGCCGAGGCCGCTGGCAAGGCGTTCGCCGGAGGCGCAACGAAGTTCGGTGGGATGGCCGCGCGCGCGTCCAGTCTCCTGAGCCGCGCGGTGCCCGGCCTTAGCATTGGTATGGCGGGCGTCGACATCGGCATCAGCGCGAAGCTCTGGGCGGATGACGAGGCAGACATGGGCAAGAAGATTCTGGGCACCGCGACGGCGGTCACCTCCACGGTGGCGGCCGCCGCGAGCACGGCGATGACCGCGTTCCCACCCTCTGCCATCGTGATGGGCCCCATCGCTGTCGCATCGAGCGTGGGCTCCTTCTTCCTCGGGATGTTCCGCGACGGGTGAGTCGCTCCCGCGCACCTACTCTTTTCTGGAGACCTCCATGAACGACGATTCGCAAAAGCACGCGCCCAACCTCTACGAGCAGATGTTGATGCGGAAGCTGGCGGCGACGCCCTCCAGCCGGTTGCTGGCGACGCCTTCGCTGCCCAGCATCACCGCGCCCAGCCTCTCCGGCTTGACGCTGACTACCTCGCAGATCCAGAGCCCCACCGGACCGGATCTGGTCGCCCGCTACGTCGACCTGTGCCTGGCCGCTGCGCCGCGCCGCGAGCGCGAAGCGGACGAGCTGCTCGAGGAGGGCGACGAGGTCCTCATCGACGTGGTGGCCTACCACGCGGGGAAGATCGTCCCGCGGAGCGTTCAGGAGGGGCTGCGCGTGCGCCTCACTCCCGGCGCGTTCATGGAGGGGTTCAGCGCGGCGATGGTGGGCCACAACGCCCACGCCAAGACCAGCTTCCGCCTGACCGTTCCTGCCGACCACTCCTTCGTGTCCCTTCAGGGGCAGGTCATCTCCCTCGCGGTGGAAGTGCGGAAGTGCTTCGAGGTGCAGGAGCTCGACCTGGAGTCGCCGCAGACGCTGGCACTGCTGAACCGCGGCGGGACGATCCGAGAGGTCATGGACGCCATCGCCAAGGAGCTGATCGAAGAGCGGCTGCTCGAGCAGCGCTTCGCCCTGGCGGATCAGGCGCTGCACCTGCTCATCGCCCGCGCTTCGGTGAGCGTCTCCGACGCGCTGGTGGACGTGGAGATTGGGAAGCGCTGGCGGGCGACCGAAGGGAAGTTCCTGGAGAAGGTGAAGGCCCCCACCCAGGAGTGCGAAGCGGCGCTGGGCGTGTGGCTGGACGACGCGGCGTTGCGCAAGGAGCTGCGGACGCGGCTGTCTGCGCAGCAGGTCATCCTCGCCCTCGCAGAGGCGCACCGCAAAGAGATTGGCTTCACCAAGGCCACCGCTGAGGCCTACGCCGCGGAGCTGGCCCAGGCGGGTGGCTTCTCGGTCAGCGACCTGAAGGCGGCCGGCAAGGCAGAGCCGCTCGTCGCCCACACGTTCGCGATGGCCGGCATCACCTTCCCGGTCCTGGACTTCATCCTCTCGAAGGCCGACCTGCAGCCCGCGAACTAGCGGGCTACGGGGCCAGCGCCCGGTTCCGCAGCTTCTCCAGCGCGAGCCGGGGCGCGTCGTACAGCTTGCGCCGGAGGATGGAGCGGGCCAGAGACACCTTGCGGCGCACGTAGCTGAACTGCCCGCACAGGGTGGTCACGGTGGACGCGCCGTCGGGGCGTGACTCGCGGAAGCGGCCGTTGACCAGCAGCGTGTCGAAGCCGAAGTCCTGCGAGAAGGAGAACTTCAGCGCTTCGCTGGAGAGGGCGACGTCCGCCGCGTAGCCGCTGCCCAGCGGCTTCACCCGGACGTGGCTGAGCAGGTCCACCACGATGAGCGACCGGTGGTCCGTGAGCTCGAACACCGCGCGGCGCAGCCGCACGCGCATCAGCGTGTGGTCCAGGCGTGAGACGCCCTTCCTCAGGCGGTCCAGGCCGGCGCGCACGGTGGTGACGACCTCCTCCAGGGCGACCGGCGCGCTCTTGCGCAGAGGCTTCTCTCCGCGCTGCACCTGCTGGACGTGGCCGTCGAGGTCCTTCGTTCGCGCGTCCGCCTCCTTCGACGCGGCCTCCAGCCCTTCGCGGGAGAGCGTCACCTCGTCGCCCGGGCGGCAGATGACGGGCGGCAGCCCCAGCTCCCGGATGCGCCCCACGGCGCGGGAGGGGAGGTTCACCGAGTCATTCAGGTACGCGTTCTCCTCGTGGGAGAAGTAGACGAAGGACGCGAAAGGCATCACGTACTTCGGCCTCAGCACCTTGGCCTGCAGCTCCAGGTGGTCCAGCTTGCGGCGGGCGGCCTGCTGTCGGCGGTCGGACTCGCCGGGGTTGCCCATCCAGTTCGCGTAGGAGAACTGGGTGGCCATGAGGTCCACGCTGCCCGGCGTGGCACCCAGTCCGCGCAGCGCGTCCTCCACCTCCGCGACGGAGCGGTAGAAGCAGTCGTTGAAGTTGACGACGCGAAAGCCGCCGAGGTCCAGCAGGTGGCAGGAGTCGCCGTCCCTCGCGAATGAGGTGGTGAGCGACGCGCCGCCGCCCAGCTCCACGCGCTGCCCGTCGTTGACTTCGATGACCTTCGTGTACCCGTTGGCCTGGAGAAAGCCGACCACGCGTCGGTCCGCGGTGCGCTGGAAGAGGATGGTGACGTCTGCCCGCCGCTCCTTCGGGATGCTCTTGACGAGCGGGATGCTGAAGTGGTCCGGGTGCTCGTGGCTGAACCAGAGGTGCGTGACGCGCGCGACGTCCAGGCGCACCGGCGGGACGAGCATGTCCCAGCCGTTGTCGAAGGCTGAGCCGTCCAACCAGGGGTCCACTGCGAGGGAGAGCGGGCCATGCTCGACGGCGTAGCCGGCGTGGCCGAGGAACTTCAGCGTGGCGGGGGGCACGGAGCGTGAGGATGTCACGCAGAGTGTGCTGAGTCCAAGGGCGGCTGGTCTCACGCCCTCGTGGGCTGGTGTACGTCCGGACCCGGGGTGCGCGCGCGTTTAGTTCGGCGCTTCCACGGGCATCAGGCCCGGGTCCACCTGGCTCGCCGTGTATTGCTTCTCCGTCAGGCGAACCAGCTTCCCGTTCTTGAAGCAGGTCTCGTAGAGCGTGAAGGAGGCGACCTGGAGCGACGGCGTGCCGTAGGCGGCGCACTCGGCGCCTTCGGAGGTGGAGGAGATGACGGGGTTGCCCAGGAGCTTGCCCACGTCGCCGCGGCTCATCCCGTTGCGCAGGTGCTTGATGCCGAAGCGGGTGACCACCCGGTGGACCTGCGGGCTGGGGCGGATGAGCCAGGTCAGCACCCCGGCCAGCACCGCCGCGACGGCGAGCATCAGGGTCCGGCGGTTCCGGTGCGGAGGGGCGCGGCGGTAGGCCGTGAAGAGGGCGTCGGTATCGGCGTTCTCGACCGTCATGTTCGCAGGTATAGCCTCAGTGCCCTCTGGCTGCCTCGTCCGGCAGCGCCAGGTGGCAACGTCAGGTTCCACTGCATCGTCCGTCGAGGCCGCCACCATGTCCACTTCGCTCGCCGCCGCACCGACCGAAGGGCGGTTGACCGCTTCGAATGACCGCGAAGAGCTTCGAGCGCTGGTCCGGCTGGCGGTGCCGCTGGTCATAGGGCAGCTCGGCTGGTCCCTGATGAACTTCATGGACACGGTCGTCCTCATGCAGGTGAACAAGGGCGAGCTGGGCGGCGCAGGGCTGGGCATCGGCGCGTACTTCATTACGACCGTCCCCGGGCTCGGCCTCCTGATGGGCTTTGACCCGCTCATCGCGCAGGCCATCGGCGCAGGCGACCGCGCGAAGGCCCGCAGCTGGATGTGGCAGGCGTTCTACGTGGCGGCGGTGGCCGGGCTCGTCCTGATGGGCGCGCTCTTCGTCTTTCG
Source organism: Myxococcaceae bacterium (assembly GCA_044230055.1). Taxonomy (GTDB): domain Bacteria; phylum Myxococcota; class Myxococcia; order Myxococcales; family Myxococcaceae; genus JBGART01. The sequence goes on from JBGART010000007.1 coordinate 108,844, forward strand.
GGCCGTGTTGCCGGCGACGGGCGTGGCCTCGGACGTCGTGGGGCCCGCCGGAGAGTTCATCCTGTGGCGTTCGCTCTCGCTGCCGTTCACCCTCTTCTTTGTGGTCTGCCGTTCCTACCTGCAGGCCATCTCCCGGGCCCGCGTCGTCGGCGTGGCGGCCATCGTCTGCAACGTCTTCAACTTCGCGGGGGACTGGCTGCTCATCTTCGGCGGGCAGCGGCTGCCGCAGTGGTGCGGCCCCTTGCGCGCCATCCCGCCGATGGGCGCGGCGGGCTCCGCGCTGGCCAGCACGCTGTGCACCATTCTTCAATTCGCGATGGTGGCGGTGGTCGTCGCGCGGGCGCTCAGGGAGGAGGGCGCCGTCGAAGTGCCGCGGCCGGCGCCGCGTACCTGGTTGCCGGCGACGCGCGTGGGCGCCCCCATTGCCCTGCAGCTGGGCGCGGAGATGGGCGTGTTTGTCCTGGCTGCGTTCCTGGCCGCGCGGATTGACTCCGCAAGCAGTGGCGCCCACCACATCGTCATCTCCTTCGCCAGTCTCTCGTTCAACGTGGCGTTGGGGCTGGCGCAGGCGGGGAGCGTGCGGGTGGGCTGGGCGGTGGGGGCGGGCGACGCCCCGGCTGTGCGCCGGAGCGGCCGGGTGGCGTTGATTGCGGGTGGAGGGGTGATGGTCCTCTCCGCGCTGGTGTTCGTCCTGCTGCCCACCCAGCTGCTGGCGTTCTTCAATGTGGAGCCGCAGGTCGCCCAGGCGGCGATGCCTTTGATGTTCCTGGCGGGTGTGTTCCAGGTCGGCGACGGGCTGCAGGCGGTGGGCGCGGGCATCCTGCGCGGCGCGGGCGACACGTTCTTCGCGTCCATGGCCAACGTGGTAGGGCACTACTTCGTCGGGCTGCCCGTGTCGCTCTGGCTGGGGTTCGGCGTCCACCTGGCCCTCCCCGGGGTGTGGATGGGGTTGTGCGCCGGGCTCTTCGTCGTGGCGGCCTTGCTGGTGGGCCGGTTCGCGGTGCTCACCGCGCGGCCCATCCGGGCGTTGGCCTGAGTGGGCGCGTGTAAAGCGGGTTCACGCACCTGGGCGGCGCTCCGGGCCGATGATGAAGACGCCCATGATCGACCGCCAATCTCGCCTGCGGTTCCTTAATCCCTTCGCCGTCGCCGGCCAGGCTCTGGATTCATTGACCCCGTATCCGCAGACCGAAGGCGAGCGCCGCTTCGAGTCCCAGCGTGTTGCGGCCGAGGTCCAGCGCCGACTGACGCCCCTCTCAGCGCCGCTCCAGGCGCTGGTCCGGGACGTGCGGTCGCTGGGGGTCTCCGACGTGGACCTCTTCCACGGCTCCCATGTCGTCCTGCGCGACGGCGGGGAGCGCTACCGTTCGTGGCGCGGCATGGGCACCCAACGCATTTCGTCGCACTACCGCGAGGTCTCCTCCAAGCAGTACGAGGTGGACCTGGGCAAGCTGGGCGCGCTGCTGTTCGGCGTGGATCCCAACGGCGATACCTGGTTCCAGCTGGAGGCGTCGGCGCTCGGCAAGTCGCTCCTTCAGAAGGCGCGCCATGGCGCGGACTTCCTGCTGCATGTGGCCTCTGGCAAGCTGAACGTCGGCCCGCTGGGGCTCTCGCCTTACACGGAGAAGCGCGGCGCACCGCTCATCGTCAGCTGAAAAATAAGCCCTTCGAGGAACCCCCCTTTGATTGGCCCCTCTCACCGGGTCGGTTCCCCCACCGACCTTCTCGCCCGTGCCCTGGGCTCATTCGCGCCGTACCCACGCACTGCCGCGGCGGCGGCGCGTGACGCCGCGCGCGTGACGGCGCAGGTGAACCGCGCGCTCCCGGAGTTGACCCGGCCTCAGGCGCGGCTCGTGCGCGACGTGCGTTCACTTGGCATCTCCGACCTGGATCTGTTCCGCGGCGCGCACGTCGTCGTGACGGACAAAGGCACGAGGTACTGGCGCTGGCGCGAGCTCGGGTCCTACTCGCGCGGCTCGTCGCACTACCCGGAGCTGCCGTCAGCGCAGCAGGCGATTGACCTCGGGCCTCTGGGGACGTGCCTGTTCGGCCTCGATGGCGCGGACAACACCTGGTTTCAGCTTGAAGCGCATGGCGTGCGCTCTCCGCGCGAGCGGGCTCGGCATGTCGTGGACTATCTGGCTCACGCGGCCACGCGACGGAACGTGGGCCCGATGGGGTTGTCGCCGTTCACCGAGAAGCGCGGCAGGGAGCACGTCGTGGAGCTTGGCCGCGGCTGAGGCCGTCAGTGAACCGTCCCGCCCGGGCTCTGCACGTTGCCCTGGGTGAGCAGTCCGAGCAGCTCCTGGCTTGAGAGCTTTCCGGCGCTGTCCTTCCCCTCGAGGATGCCGCTGACCAGCGCGCGCTTGTCCTCGTGGAGCGCCAATATCTGCTCTTCGATGGTCCCTCGCGTCACCAGCCGGTAGATGGTCACCGGGCGGGTCTGTCCAATCCGGTGCGCGCGGTCTGAGGCCTGGTCCTCCACGGCGGGGTTCCACCACGGGTCCAGGTGGATGGCGTTGTCCGCGGCGGTGAGGTTGAGGCCGAACCCGCCGGCCTTGAGCGAGATGAGGAAGAGCGGCGCGTCGCCCTCCTGGAAGGCCTGCACGCGGCGCTTGCGCTCGGTCCTCGGCGTGCTGCCGTCCAGGTACTGGTAGCGCACACCGCGCGCGTCCAGCACCTCCCGCACCAGCGCGAGGTGGGAGGTGAACTGGCTGAAGATGAGCGCGCGGTGGCCCTCCGCGGTGAGCTCGTCGACCAGCTCCAGCAGGCGCTTGAGCTTCGCGGACTCCAGCGTGGAGGCGGGATCATAGAGGCGCGGGTGGGACGCCAAGAGCCGCAGCCGGGTGAGCGCCGCCAGCACCTGCACGCGGCGCTGGGCCTCGCGCAGCTTCGCCTTGGGCGTCTCCAGCTCAGAGAGCGCCGCCAGCCTGGCGTCTTCGTAGAGCTGCCACTCGGGCGCGGAGAGGACGACCGGGACGTTGATCTCCGTCCGCGCCGGCAGCTCCTGCTCCACCTGGCCCTTGGTCCGGCGCAGGAGGAACGGCGCGAGCACCCGCGCCAGCGCAGGCGCGGCCGTGGGGTCGATCCTCTTCTCGATGGGCGTGGCGAACCGGTCGCGAAACGCGTCCCAGCTGCCCAACAGGCCCGGGAAGACAATCCGGTACAGGCTCCACAGCTCGCCCAGGTGGTTCTCCAGCGGCGTCCCCGAGAGCGCGCACCGGAACTCCGCCTGCAGCTCCCGCGCGGCGCGGGCGCGCTGGGTGGCGGCGTTCTTCAGCGCCTGTGCCTCGTCGAAGATGACGGTGGCGAAGCGGACCTGCCGCAGCCGCTCGAGGTCTCTCGCGAGCAGCCCATAGCTGAGCACCAAAACGTCCTTGGGCCCCAGCCGCTCCAGCGCCAGCCCGCGGTCCTCGCTGTCGGCGTAGACGGCCAGCTTGAGCGACGGGGCGAAGCGCGCGGCCTCGTCCATCCAGTTGAAGCCCACCGACGTCGGCGCGATGACCAGCGCGGGGCCTTTGCTCGCGCGGTCCAGCAGCAGCGCCAGCGCCTGCACCGTCTTGCCCAGGCCCATGTCGTCCGCCAGCACCGCGCCGGCGCCCCACGCTGCCAGCCGCGTCAGCCAGCGGAAGCCCTCCAGCTGGTAGTCCCGCAGCGTCGCCTTGAGCGTTCGGGGCACGCGCGGGGTGAGCGCCTTCGCCGCGAAGATTCGCTGGGCGAGCTCCCGCCAGGCCTCGTCCGCGCTGACGGACGCGCCAGCCTGCGCCAACGCGTCCAGCGCCTCGGCGGCGGACGGGCCCACCTCCAGGCCGCCTTTGGGTGAGGCGTAGGTGTGGTCCGCCAGAGACTCCAGATGCACGCGCAGCGCGTCGTGCACTTCCACGTAGGTCTTCTCCGTGACGCGGATGAAGCGTTGCTTGCGGCGGGCGGCGTCCAGGAGCACGGCCAGCTCCACCCGCTCGCCCTCCACGGACAGCCCGCCGAGCAGGCCGAACCAGTCCCGCTTCTTGTCGAGGATGACCTTCAGCGAGGTGGGCACCGCTCGCGCGGCGAGGCGGAGCGGATCTCCCACCCACTCCAGCTCCGGCTTCGGCGAGAGCCCCGGCAGCTCCGCCAGCAGCGCGAGCGCGGCTGCCGGGTTGGGCAGCAGGTACGTGTGCCCGTGCTCATGCTCCGCGCCCTGTAGGGGCAGCCGCGCCGCCAGCGCGTTCGCGGCCGCCACCTCCGCCGCGAAGTCCCGCCGCGCGTGCACCGCGCGCTCTTTGCGGCGGGCGTGCACGTCGCGCGGGCCATCGCCGGGCGCGAACGTGGCGGCCTCCGGCAGCGGGCGCGCGCGCAGCTCCACCTCCACCGTCGCGTCCGATTTCACTTGCAGCCGCAGCACCAGCGCGGTGTCCGGCGGCACGGCTTCGCCCATCACGGAGCGGGGCATGGCCACCGGCAGCCGCGCCGACGCGAGCGAGAGCCGCTCCAGCAGGGCAGGGTGGCTCTCCGGCGGGAACTCGCTGCCGAACTGCGAGAGCACACCCAGCACGGAGCGCAGCTGCGCGGTCGCCTCCAGGGCGCTCAAGACCCGCGCGCCGGGATCCCACACGTAGAGCGCCTGATCCGGCCGCGCCTGCTGGACGGCGCGCGCCAGGCCCTGCGAGAGCGGCGCGCCGTCGATGCCGGGGCCCAACACCACCGCGCCGTTGCGCTCCTCGGCGACCAGGCCCACCTTGACGCGCTCCACCCGCAGTGGCCGCTCGGCGTCCTCGCCGAGGAAGACGCGGGGATGCCCGGCGAGCGCGTAGAGCAGCGGCTGCGACGCCGGCCCGGGGGTGCGCGCGAGGAGCTCCGCGATGCGCACGTCGTCACTGGAGAGCTGGCTGCGTTGCTGCTCCAGCAGCCGCCCCGGCCCCACGCGCGTGCCGGCGCTCAACGCGCCCTTGCGGTTGAGGCGGTGCAGAAACGGCGTCACCTCCACCCCGTCCTCCTCGCGGACCTTCAAGCGCCAGGAGACCAGCACCGCCCCTGCGTCCTCCTCCTGCTCCTCCAGTGCGTGCTGCAGCGCATTGAGGGCGCGCTGCCACGGCGGCCGGGAGAGCTCCTCCAGCGCGTCCGCCGTCTGCGAGGAGAGCGGCCCGCGCAAGCGCAGCAGCGCCGCGTCGAGGGCCGCCAGGGCGTGAGGGCAGCGCGTCAGACCGCAGGAGCAGCGGGTGACGGCGGGCGCGTCCCCGGACGAGGGGAGGGTGAGCTGCACCGTGGGCAGGATGAGCCCCGCGCCGGTCTCCATCAGCGCGCGGCGGTCATCCTGATAGGCGAACCCCGGGAGGGCCGGGTCCAGGCGCAGCGACGCCGCGACGAGCGCCGCTTCGCTCCGGGGCGGGACCGCGGGGTCGAAGGCGTCCCGCGCTGCGCGCAGGCTCTGAAAGGCGGGCAGGGCGCGGGCGTCGGCCGGGGGCTGCAGGCGGTCCTCCAGGGAGGCCCGGGTGACGGCCAGCTCCTCGCGCTCGGCTTGAAGGAAGCGCCAGGCGGCGGCGGGCAGCTGGGACTGCAGCTTGGGCGCGTAGGTGAGCAGGTAGCCGTAGCGGATGAGCGACTGGGTGGTGGCGTAGTCGGTAAACCGGTGGCGCCCCAGTGCGTAGAGCAGGCCAGAGCGGTCTGGCGGCGAAAGGTGCGGGGCCAGCACGTCGGCCGACAGGCGCCTGACGTGGAGGAGCCCGTTGGCCGCGAGGTACGACTGCAGTTCCTCGTCGCGCTCGAAGTGCGTGCGGGATGCGTCACCCTCCGTGCGGGCCGGCGCGGGATCCGCCAGCAGCCGCTCCGCCAGGATGCCCACCGCGACGACGTGCTTGCACAACACGCGCAGCTCGCCCATCGGGCACTCGCACGCGTGCTGGAGCGCGCCCGAGACAGCGTCCAGAGACACCCGGTAGTACTGGCTCCCCTTCACGACGGCCCGGGCGCCCTCGCCGTTGACGGAGAGCTCCTTCACCCGTCCGTTGCGCGCGTAGGCCTCTCCGCGTGAGTACGCATCGCGGGCGAGCGAAGCGAAACTCTGGGGTTGCAGGAGCTCGAGCAGGGGAGGCGGCACGGGCGCCCCTCGTATCCCGCGTACGCCCCGAGGGACGCAAGCGCTGAGGGAAGACTGCGGGGCGAGCCGACGCTCGCTTCCGGACGGATGGCCGGGGGCGGTGTGCGTCCGAGCGGGCGAACGTGTATGGTCTGCGGCCCTTTGGTTGCCGAGAAGACCTCGCCGATGGCCCTGTGCCGGACCCTCTCCCTCCCCCTGCTGTTTGCGGCGCTGGCGTTCTCGTGCGCCCCCAAGTTGGAGTTCGTCGGGAAGCGCTGCGACGACGGCTACTGCCCGGGCGACCTGCTCTGCTCCAACGGTGTGTGTCTCGTCACCGAGTGTGACGACGCGCACGGACTGGGCGCGGCCTGCACGATGGGCGAGGGCGCCTGCCGCCAGAGCGGCACGCAGAGGTGCGAGAGCCGGCGGTTGGTGTGCACCGCCACGCCGCTGCCTCCAGGCGAAGAGACCTGCAACGGCGTGGATGACAACTGCAACGGCGTGGTGGACGACGCGCCGGGTTGCGTGGCGACGCTGGTGGGTGAGGGGCCTCCCGGCTTCCTCGATGGTCCCGGGAGCGCGGCCCAGTACGCGCGGCCGCTCTTCCTGGAGCCCTCGCCTGACGGCGGGGAGCTGTACGTCGCCGACAGCTACAACCACGCCATCCGCCGCGTCAGCCGCGATGGCACCGTGGTCACCGTGGCAGGGCAGGGGCGCTGCGGTTTTCGCGATGGCCCGCTGAGCCAGGCGCTCTTCTGCGAGCCGGTGGACGTGGCGGTGGCCCGCGACGGAACGCTCTTCGTGTCGGACCGGCTCAACAACCGGATCCGGAAGATTCAGGACGGCGCGGTGACGACGCTGGTCGGCGGCGCAGACGCCGGCTACGTGGACGGCTACGCGCAGAACGCGCTGCTGAACCACCCCGAGGGCATTGACCTGCTCGACAACGGGGACCTGCTCATCGCCGACTCGCAGAACGACTGCATCCGCCGCTACGTCGCGAACGCCGGGTGGATTCGCACTGAGGCCGGTCCCTTCTTCTACATCCCTGCGCCCAAGCCGGACGCGGGCCCTCCGGACGCAGGGCCACCGGATGCCGGACCGAAGGACGCGGGGCTGCCGGACGCGGGACCGCCGGACGCAGGGCCGCCGGACGCAGGACCGCCGGACGCAGGACCGCCAGACGCGGGGACTCCGGATGCCGGAGTGCCGGATGCCGGCCCGAAGGACGCGGGGACGGCGGACGCAGGCACTGTCGACGCGGGGTCGAAGGACGGCGGCAGCGACGGGGGAGGCGGCAACCTGTGGTTTTTGGCCTCAGACCGGATGGACGCCGGCTTCCTGGACGTCGCGCCGCTCGTGGGCCCTTCCGACGTCCGCGAGTGCTGCGGCGGCGGGCGCATGTTGGTGACGGAGGCGGAGGGTCACCGCGTCCGCTCCATCCCCTTCGACGGCGGCCTGCCGCTGGTGCTCGTCGGCGACCCGGACGGTGGACGTGGCAGCGCCGCGGGCGGAGGTGTCCCGGGGTTGGCGCGGCTGGACACGCCACGGCAGCTCTGGATTCAAGGCGCCATCGTCTACGTTGCGGACAGTCGCAACCACCGCATCGCGCAGTTCAACACCTCCAATGGCGTGGCCGCCGCGTCCTTCGGGATTACAGCCGGCATCGGGCTGCGCGGCTTCGAGAACGGGTTCTCCGGCAGCTCCCGCTTCGACTTCCCGGTGGGCCTCGCCCGCTTCGGTGAGCAGCTCATCGTCGCGGACGCCAACCACCGGTTGCGCGGCATCGCCATCCTCGACACTCAGCGCGTGGTCTCCGACTTCTCCGGCGGGCCGCACAGGGAGCGCTTCGGCGTCGAAGGCGGAGTGGCGCGCCTGCGCGGTCCGCGCGCCCCACTGGTGGTGCCGGGGCGCGGGCTGGTCTGGGTGGAGCCGGAGCAGAACGTCATCCGCAGCTTCTCCGTCGAACAAGGGATGCGCGTGGTGGTGAGCGACCTCACGGCGCTCAGCCAGCCACCGGTGGACGGCACGCTGTTGGGCGCGCGGCTGTTCGGTCCGGAGGACCTCACGCTGGGCGCGGACGGGAAGCTGTACCTGGCGGACCTGTCCAGCCACTCGGTTCGCGCCATCGACCTCGCGGCCAGCTCGGTGACGACCCTCGCCGGGGACCTGCTCAAGTCGGGCGTCTGCTGCGACGGTGGGACGCTGGCCACGTCTCAGCTCAGCTCGCCGGCCGCCGTCGCCTTTGGCTCCAGCGACGCAGGCACCGTCCTCTACATCGCCGACCGCGGGAACGCCGCCATCCGGCGCGTGGTGCTGGGCACCGGGAAAATCTACCTCCACGCGGGTGGCGCGCGCGGGGTGGATGACGGTACGCCGGGCAAGTTCATGGACGTGGGGGCGCTCGCGGTGACGGAGGATGGGGTGCTCTATGTGGCGGACACCTCCGGCAGCACGTCGCGCATCCGCCGCGTCACCGTCCCGCCCACCGGCAACCCCGTGGTCTCCACTGCCTTCTCGCTGCCGTTCGCGGTCAGCGCGCTCGCGTCCTACCCGCCGGGGCGGCTGGTGGCCGTCGGCGGGACGAAGCTCTTAGAGCTGACGCCGCGAGACGGCGGCGTCCGCGCCCTCTCAGACATCTCGCCGGGCGTGGAGCCCGGTTACCGCGACGGGCCGCTGGACTCCGCGCTGTTCTGGGACTTGAGCGGCGTGCTGGTTTTGCCGGATCAGCTCCTCGTGAGCGACCGCGGGGCGCAGCGCATCCGCCGGGTCTGGCTGGGCGATGCGGGGCTGGGACCCTTCTGATGTCAGACCAGGCCGCGCTTCTTGAGCAGGCGGTAGAGGTGGCCGCGCGCCACCCCCGCGCTGCGCGCTGCGCGGCTGACGTTGCGGTCGTTCTTGGCGAGCAGGTTCAGCAGGTACTCGCGCTCGAAGCGGGCCAGCATGCCCTCCCGCGCCTGGCGGTAGTCGATGGGCAGCTCTTCTTCTTGTCGCCGCTGCTCGGGCTCTGCGGGAGGAGGCTTGCCCGCGGGCGCGGCGGCGATTTCCGGCAGGGTCTCCAGCGTGGCGGCGCGCATCAGCACGTTGCGCAGCTCCCGCACGTTGCCCGGCCACACGTAGGAGCGCAGCGTGGCCAGCGCGGGCTCCGGGAGCTCCAGCGTCAGGCCCGCGTGGGCCAGCAGCTTCTCCGCCAGCAGGGGGATGTCCTCCAGCCGCTCGCGCAGGGGCGGGACCTTCACCGCCACGACCGCCAGGCGGAAGAGCAGGTCCTGCCGGAAGCGGCCCGCGGCGACCTCCTCGGTCAGCTCGCGGTGGGTGGCGGCCACCACCCTCACGTCCACCGCGCGGGCCTTGTCCCCGCCGACCGGCTTCACCTCTTTGCTCTCCAGCAGCCGCAGCAGCGAGGGCTGCAGGGAGAGGTCCAGCTCCCCAATCTCGTCGAGGAAGAGCGTGCCGCCGTCGGCCTGCTCCACCGCGCCTTCGCGGGTGGCGCTGGCGTCGGTGAAGGCGCCCTTCACGTGGCCGAAGAGCTCGCTGGCGATGACGCCCGCGGAGGCGGCGCCGCAGTCGAACACCACGAACGGCCCGCGCCGGCCGCTGGCCTGGTGGAGGGCGCGCGCCGCCACTTCTTTGCCGGAGCCGGTCTCGCCCTGCAGCAGGACGGTGGTGTCCGTCGGGGCCACCTTCTCCAGCGTGGAGATCATCTCCCGCATCACGGAGCTCTGGCCGAAGAGCCCGTGCAGCTCCGTGCGCGACCCGGGCTCCGGGCGCTCCAGCCCCAGGGCGTCAATCCGCAGCTCCGTCTCGCCGATGCGCAGCACCGCGCCCAGCGGAACGCCGGCGTCCTTGATGCGCGCCCCGTCGAAGAACACGCCGTTGTGGCTGTTGAGGTCCACCGCCTGCAGCCCCTCGGGCTTGAGCACCAGCCGCAGGTGCTGGCGGGAGACGGTCTCGTCCGTCAGCTGAAGGTCGCAGCCGGCGAGGGTGCCGATGACCGCCGTCCCCTGTCTCAGCTCCAGGCGGGCGCCGCGGTCCGGGCCGGAGACGACAAGCACGGAGACCGGCCGGGGTGCGGGGGTGGAAGAGCCTCGGGCAGTTCGGGTCTGAGCGGACGCCATCACAGGTGTAGGAAGGTTATATAGGGGCTCAGTGGACGCGCGCGGCTTCCAGATCGCCAACTATCGCATCGTTTCACGCCTGGGCGCTGGCGGGATGGGCGAGGTGTGGCTCGCGGATGGCATCTCCGGCGCCACCGTCGTCAAGACCATCCTCCCTGAGCTTGCTGAGGACCATCGGTTCGTGGAGATGTTCCTGCGCGAGGCCCGTATCGCCGCCCAGGTGCAGAGCCCGCACGTGGTGGCTGTGCGGGAGGTGGGCTGCAGCGACAGCACGTACTTCCTGGCGCTGGAGTACGTCGAGGGGTTGTCCCTCCACCGGCTCCTGAAGCTCTATGGCGGCCCGCTGCCGCCCAACCTGGCGGCGCTGGTGGGCTCGCAAGCTGCGCTCGGGCTCCAGCACATCCATGACCAGCGCTCTCTGGACGACTCGCCGCTGGGCATCGTCCACCGCGACATCAGCCCCGGGAACCTGCTCATCTCCGTCGACGGCTGCGTGAAGCTGACCGACTTCGGCGTGGCGATGACGCGCGACCGCCGGCTCCACTCCGCGACGACGGTGGGCAGCGTGCGCGGGAAGATTCCGTACATGTCCCCGGAGCAGTCGCTGGGACAGCGGGTGGACCACCGCGCGGATGTGTTTGCGCTGGGCATTGTCCTCTATGAGTCCCTCTGCGGGGAGCTGCCGTACCCAGCGGGCCTGCCGGACATCCAGCTGCTTCACGCGGTCGCCAAGGGCAAGCGGCGGCCGCTGGAGGAGGTGGACCCCCACGTCCCGAAGGGCCTGCTCGCGGTGGTTGACCGCGCCACCCGCAGCCTCCATGCGGAGCGCTACGAGAGCGCGGGGCAGATGCACGCGGACCTGCTCGCTTGTTTGGGCGGGCAGGAGGGCGAGCGCAGGGCGCGGGAGGAGCTGGCGGGGCTGGTGACGGACCTGGGCCCCGGGCGGTCCCGGACGCCGTCGGCGGTCGCTTCGCCGCCGGTGGCCACGCGCGACGTTCCCCCACAGGCGGTGGCGACGCCCTCGCGCGCGCCCGTCGTGCCCGCTGAGCTGCCCTCCGCGCCGCTGCCCATCTCTGTCGCTTTGCCGGTCTCCGCGGCGCCGGCGGTTGAACCCGTGGCGCCCCGACGTCCGCACCCGTGGGCGGTGATGGGCGTGGGCGCGCTCTCCGCCGCCCTCGTCGCCGCCATCGTGTTCGCTGCGCTGCGCCCGTCAGCCCCGGTTCCCCTCGCAGAGCCTCAGCCCATCGCTGAGCTGCCCGCGGCTCCCGCGGCGGCGGCCCCTGTCGTGGAGCCGGCGGTCGAGCGCGTTCCGGACGAGGCGCAGCCGGTGGATGTTGACGCGTGGAAGTCCGCGCTCGCGCGCGAGGTTTCCGGTCCGGAGTGGCGCCTGGGCGTGTCGTGGAGCGGCGAGGCTGCGCCGACTCCGCTGGTCAAGCCGGTGCCGGTCCCTGCTCCTCCGCCCGCGCGCGAGTCGCTGGTCGCTGTTCGGGCCCCGGCCGAGCCGCGCAAGGAGCTGCTGTCGTCCACCCGGAAGATGGAGCGCGCCCCGCGCCGGAGCTCGGGTGGCGGCGGCGGTGGCGGGGCGGCGAAGCTGTTCATCGCCACCAATCCGCCCTGCGAGGTCTGGGTGGAGGGGAGGAGCGTCGGCGTTTCACCGGTGGCTGTTGGCGTGTCCCCCAAGGGCAACCGCGCGCGGCTGGTCTCCCGGGAGAACGGCATCGACTACGACGTGGACCTGGCGCCCGGCGCGGAGAGCTTGTCCATCACGGTCCCCAAGGGCGCGCTGCACATCCGGGTGGACCCGTATTCCGAGGTGACGCTGGATGGGCGACCGCTGGGCGAGGGGCCCTACGAGGTCCTCCCCGTGTACGCCGGCCGGCACGAGCTGCTCATCGTCAATCGCGAGCTCGACATCCGGCGGAAGGTCGTCACCGAGGTGGAGCCGGACAAGACGCAGGTCTTCCGGCTGAAGTTGCCGTGATGAATCATCTCTGAAGTCGAACCTGCGCTCGATGCTGCGAAGTCGGTTCGTAGCCCCCACTCAGTGCCCGGCGCGGTACGCGCGCGTAAGGGTGCCCGAGCCGACCGCAGTTGAGAGAAGCGGAGGCAGCTGTCCTTGAGGGAGCCGGGGCAGGCGGGATAGTCCCGGGCGGCTGCCGGCGGGCGCCCGCCGGCAGCTCGGGCGAAGTCGCCCGCTCGGATTCCGCTCTTCTTCCGTTCCAGCACGCCCCGAGGTGTGTCCCGGGCGGCTTCGTGTTTCTCCGGAGCTGTCCCCTTGGGGAGGCCCGTGATGCGGAGGGTGTACGCTCATTCTGTGTTTGGGGGCCTAAAGTGTGACGAGTTGTCGTCACTGTTGACGACAATTCGTCACACTTTGTAGCGGGTGCTGGTCTAAACAGGCCCAGAGGGGAATCGGGCGATGGCCGGGGGCAGTGTTTTAAAGGTGCGATGAGTTGTCGTCACTATTGACGACAATTGACGACAATTCATCGCACCTTGATGCGTTGTCGATGCGCGATGGTCAGCCCAGCCGCTCCCGCCTCAGCCGGGGACAGCTCGGGGCTAAAACGAAGATGCGGGCCTCCACCTCGGGGAGCGCAGACTGCGTCAGGAAGCAGCAGCGGGCCTGGCCGCAGACGTTCGCGCTGCCGGCGGGCGCCCGCCGGCAGCCGCCCGGGACTGTCCCGCCTGCCCCGTCTCCCCAAGGACAGCTGCCTCTGATCTGGCGGACTCGATGGGGTGAGCCCGCCTGTTCGACGTGACCGGGAACTTCCGTGGCGTCTAGAACCGCCCGGATACGGAGACCGCAGCAGCAGGCGCACCCGAACGGGACGGGGTGACGGTCCAGGCGACGACCGCTCCGGCGGCGAGCCCCATCGCGACGCCCGCGCAGGCCTCGGCGGCGTACCAGCGCGACACCGACTGCGCCTGGAGGCTCTCCGCCTCACGACTCGACGGGGCGGCGTTCGCCTGACCGTGCAGAGCGTTCCACTGCGCGAAGAGCACGCCGGCGGCGATGGCGCTGGCCACCGCGCCTCCGGCCAACCCCAACGTGAGGGCGGTGCGCCTCGGCGGCGCAGGTGGAGGGAGGGTAGGGACGGTCTGCAGCTCGAGCGGCCGGTTTCGCGCGAGGTGGGCCCGGCGTCGCTGCTCGTCGCGGATGGAGAGGACCTCCTCGAACACCGCTCGAACCTTCCGGGAGACCCAGGCTGGAACGGAGGCGGCGGGGTCCTGCGCCAGCGCCGCGCTGAAGTGGGCGCGGGCGTCCTTGTCCCGGGCCAGGTTCATGGAGGCGATGCCCGCGTAGATAAGCGCGGTGGCGCGGAGCCGGGCCGGCAAGGTGGCGTCCTTGGCGAGCGGCTCCAGGATGGCGAGCGCCTCCTCTTCCTTTAAATCCCGGATCAGCAGCCGGCCCTGTTCCACCTCCGCGCTGCGGTCTTCGACGGTGGGAGCGGCGGTCAGCAGGAGGGGCACGAGGAGCGCAAGCACGGCGGGGACCTTACGCGAGACCTGCCCCCAACGCCCAGCCGGCCCCTGACGCCTGTCCCCCGCGTGCTACCGGATGACGCCGCGCAGGAGCTTGGAGGCGGGGACCACGATGGGGCCGCGGCCCGCGTCGCCTTGCGGGCGCGCCGCCAGCGCCTTACCGAAGATGCGCTGTCCCCAGTTGCCGACGAGCTGAGCCATGGGGGCGGTGGTCGCTCGCCGGGCGGCCTCCTCGCGCAGGAGCTGTTCGAATTGCTCTGCGCGCAGCACCCTCGGCAGCCCCGTTCCAATCCCCATGACCCCTCCCAATCACGAGCTCGTCGGTCCAACTTCGCAGCGCGTTAGGTATGGCGCGTTAACCGGAACAGCAATGGCGTATCGCATGCGCCGGAGGTCTCGCCGCTCTGTTGGGGGCAGGACGGGTCAGCGTGTGGGCTTCGGTGCGGCCTGCCCCGCGCCGCCGCCACCGCCCACGCCCGCCGCTTCCGGCGAGCTCATGGCCGAGTGCAGCGCCTTCACGAAGTCCTCGGCGCTGGTCTGCCTACCGGCGACGGCTTCGCCCTCCGGCGCGGCGACCGCGGGGGGCGCCGTCGGCGCTGCCCACTCCGAAGGGTCCGACACGCGGTCAATCCCCACGTACTCGGAGCCGTCCCTCACCACGTGGTGTGCCTGCACGCAGCCCACCCCGCACAACACCACTGCCAGCATCCACGCTCGTCGCAGCATCCCACCCTCCCGTCACCTACGACGCGAACAAGGTGGGCTGGGGATCCTCCCACGGCAAGGGGCCGGCGCCGACCGCGCTTTGAATCATCTCGTCGTGAACACCCGGGCTACTCCGCTTTGATGGCCAACACGGGATCCACCCGGGCCGCGCGGCGGGCGGGGAGGTAGCACGCGAGGAGCGCCACCGCGGCCTGCGCCAGCGCAATGCCGGCGAGCGTGAGGGGATCTCTCGCGCTCACGCCGTAGAGCAGGCCTTCGATGAGCTTCCCCAGCGCGAGCGCGCCGGCGAGCCCGAGCAGGATGCCCAGCCCCGCCAACCGTCCGCCCTGCTTCATCACCAGCGCGACGACGTCCAGCGCCTGCGCGCCGAGCGCCATCCGCACGCCAATCTCCTGCGTCCGCTGCGACACGAGGTACGCCAGCACGCCGTAGAGCCCGGCGGACGAGAGCAGGAAGGCCATCAAGGCGAACGTTCCGAGCAAGAGCAGCTGCAGCCGGCGGTTGGACATGGAGCGGGAGATGACGTCCTCCATGGACGCCACGTCGTAGAGGGGTTGATCCGCGTCCACGCTGGCCACCGCCGCGCGCAGGCCGCCGGCGAGCGCCATCGGCTCCCGCGGCGTGCGCACCACGAGCGTCATGGAGCCCCAGCCGATGCTCTCCTTGTGGTTGTAGGGGAGGTGGAGCTCCGCAAGCGGGGCCAGATCCAACCCCGCCTGCCGGACGTCGCCCACCACGCCCACGATGGTCACCGGCGGGTCCAACAGGATGCGGCGCCCCAGCGCGTCGCCGCCGTTGAACGCCTCCCGGACGAAGGCCTGGTTGACGATGCCCCGCAGCTCTTCAGCCTGGCCGTCTTCCTCGGTGAAGTCGCGCCCGGCGACGACGGGGACGCCCAGTGCCTTGAACAGGCCGGGCGAGGTGATGCGGTACTCCGCGAGCGGCGCCTTCCCCGGCTCCGGCTTGGGCGCGCCCTCGATGGCGTATTCCAGGTTCGTCCAGGCCTGCCGGATGGGGAGCAGAGAAATCATCCCCGCCGCCTCCACGCCGGGCAGCGCGCGGACGCGTTCGAGGGTGGGGGAGAGCAGCGCGCTGGAGAGCGGCCGGTCGCCATAGCGCCCGGGTGAGGCGGTGAGCCGCGCGGTGAGCACGCCCTGGGCGGTCACCCCGGGCGGGGTGAGCAGCAGCGTGATGAAGCCGCGCAGGAAGAGCCCCGCGCCCACGAGGAGCAACAGGGAGAGGGCCACCTCGGCGATGACCAGCGTGTCCCGGAACCTCCGCGAGACCTGGTGGCCGCCACGCAGGCCCAACTTGGTGGACTGAAGAGCGGGCGCCAACCCGAAGACCACCGCGCTCGTGGCGGAGGCGAGGACGAGGAAGAGGAGCACCGGGCCGTCGAGCGTCAGCGGCTCTGCCAGCGGGAGCGCCTCCTCGGCCAGAGGCTGCAGGGCCGTAAGCCCCCAGTAGGCGAAGAGCAGGCCCAGCCCCGCGCCGGCCAGCGCCAGCACGCCGCTCTCCACCAGCAGCTGCCCGACAATCCGCCTGCGACTGGCGCCGAGCGCCACCCGGAGCGCCAGCTCCTGCCTGCGGGAGGCGCCGCGTGCCAGCAAGAGGTTGGCCACGTTCGCGCAGGCGATGAGCAGCACCAGCGCCACCGCGCCCAGCATCAGGAGGAGGGCGGGCCGGACGCGGCTCACCACCGTCTCCGTGAGGGCGAGCGCGCTCGCGCTTCTGCCCACCTGCTGCTCCGGGTGCGCCGCGGCGAGCTGGGCCGCGAGCTGCCGTAGCTCCGCATTGGCCGCTTCCAGCGTCACGCCGGGACGCAACCGGCCCACCACCGCCAGCGAGTGGTTGCCGCGGTTGCGCTCCATCTCTTCCGGGGGAACGAGCGGGACGTAGACGTCGGTGCGCTCGTCGCTGGGGAAGCGGAAGGTGGCGGGGACCACGCCCACCACTTCGTACGGCGCGCCGTCGAGGGTGAGCGTCTTGCCCAACGCCGCAGGGTCCCGGTCGAAGCGCCGGGCCCAGGCGGGCTCGCTCAGCACCACCACCCGGTCCCGGCCGCGCTGGAACTCCTCCGGCGCGAACGGCCGCCCGAGCAGGAAGCGCGGGCCAAGCGCGTCGAAGAAGCCGTCGGACGCCTGCGTGGCGCTCACCCGCTCCGCCCCGGCGGGGACGCGCAGGTTCATCCCGGTGGCCTGGAAGGCGAAGAGGCGGTCGAAGGACCGGGCCTGCTCCCGCCAGTCCGCGAAGTTGGGCCAGGAGACGGAGCCGGTCCAGGAGGGCCCGCGCCCGGGCTGCGTTTCGTACAGGCGCGCCAGCCGTTCCGGCGCGGCGTAGGGCAGGGGGCGCAGGAGCACCGCGTTCACCACGCTGAAGAGCGCGGCGTTGGCGCCGATGCCCAGGCTCAAGCAGAGCACCGCGACCGCGAAGAACCCCGGGCTGCGCCGCAGCGTGCGCAGCGCGAACCGGACGTCGCGGGACAGGTTATCGAACACGGTCAGCCCCCTCACGTCGCGCACTTCATCCTTGAACCGCTGTACGCCCCCGAAGTCCTTCATCGCCTGCAGCCGCGCGGCGTCCGGGGTCATCCCCTGGCGCACGCGCTTCTCCACCTCCATCTCGAAGTGGAAGCGCAGCTCCTCATCCAGGTCCCGCTCGAAGGCGCCGCGGCCGAACAGCGCCCGCAGCCGGCGCGCCGCTGCCTTGACGGCGCTCACAGGCCCTCGAGGACGAGCTGCACGGCGGCGGAGAACTGGCCCCATGACGCGGCTTCGCGGGTGAGCTGCCGCCGGCCCGCAGCCGTCAGCTGGTAGTACTTCGCGCGGCGGTTGTTGTCAGACACGCCCCAGTCCGAGGCGATGAAGCCTTGCGCCTCCAGGCGGTGCAGCGCGGGGTAGAGCGAGCCCTGGTTGACCTCGAGGACGTTGCGGGAGCGGTCCTGGATTCTTTGGGAGATGCCCCAGCCGTGCTCCGCGCCGGCCTTCAGCGTCTTGAGGATCAACAGGTCCAGCGTTCCCTGCAGCAGCTCCTGTTTCGACGTGCTCATCTGTCCCGCTTCCTCTCGACTGTCGACAGGAGCGGCACAGTGCGGGAGCGTCCTGTCGGATGTCAACAGGAAGGCAGCGCGAGGAAGGCGGCGATGTCCAGCTCGCGCGGGGAGGTGAGGTCCTCGGTGAGGCGCGCCTCGCCTCGCGCGTAGCGCCAGGCTCCGGCGACCTGTTCGAACTCGGAGAGCTCCACGAAGGAGCGGTTCTTGCCGTGCTCGAAGAGCTCCGCGAGGAAGAGGACCCGCGCCACGCCGCGCGCGTCCGGGCCGTCGGTGCCGAGGATGTGCAGCCGGACGTAGCGGTAGCCCTGGGCGGAGGCGCGCAGCTCGCGCAGGACGTCCGCCTCCGGGCGGGAGGCGTCCGGGTGCGAGGGGTGCAGCGTGCGACGGAGGTAGGGGAGCTGCTTGCGGGCGAAGGCGCAGAAGCGGGAGCGCATCAGCTGTTCCGGGCTCTGGGCTTCGCGCTCACCGCGGTGGAGGGGAGAGCAGCACTGGCTGTAGCGGAGGGCGCTGCTGCAGGAGCAGAGGTCCATGGTGCGGGGGAGGGTAGCTCAGGCCTGCCCCCCTGTTCGTGCCCGTTGCCCGCTGCCGTGCCCTGTGCCCTGTGCCCTGTGCCCGCTGCCGTGCCCGTTGCCCGTTGCCGTGCCCGTCCTCGGGTTCGGGGTTTGGGGACGGAGACGGGTTTGAGCTTACGGGCACGGGGTACGCGTTCGCGTTCGCGTTCGTTCACGGGTTCGGGGTCGTGTAGGGGCTGCGGGTTCGGAAAATGGGGTAAGGCGGAACGGGCGAGCGCCAGTGCAAGTGCAGGCACCCTCCCGCTGCCGAACCCGCACCCCGTAGCCGAACCCGAACCCGTGAACGAACGCGAACGCGAACGCGTACCCCGTACGCCGTACCCGCAATCCGAGCCCGTAGCCCGAACCCGACACTTTCCACGCCGAGGGCAACGCCCACGGCCCCCCCTCAAACCCTCAAGCGGAAGCCCCGCCCCCAAGCCCGAGCATCACCTTCGCCGCATCAATCGCCTCATGCGTGCCGGCCAACGCCAGAACATCCCCCTCCCGCAGCACCTCCTGCGCCGTGGGAACGAGCACCCCCTGCTCCTGCCGCTGCAACGCCAGCACGGTGGCGCCGGTCAACCCCCGGAGGTTGATCTCCGCCAGCGTCCGTCCGATGGCATGGCTGCCAGGGGGCACCCGGTACGGCGCAGGCTCCCCGATGCCGGGCAACAGCGCATGGATGTCCGCCAGCACCTCCTTGGGTCCGGGCGCCTTCGTCCGCGACTGCGCGGCGAGCGCCTCCACGATGGCCTGGGCGCCGGCGCGGACGTGCCCCTGCAGATTCGCGGCGCTGCGCCAGAACCCCAGCCCGAGCGCCGCCAGCAGCGCGGCCAGGACGAGCGCCCCCTGAAAGCCCGGGAGGAACGGCTGGGTAACTGCCAGCAGCGGCACCCCGACGATGAGCACGCTGGCCAGCTGCAACGTCACCACCAGCACCTTCCGTGGCGCCGCGGCGAGGTCCACCTTCCCGTTCGGGCTGGCAGGGAGCGACAGCTCCGCCAGCGCCACGCCCAGCCGGCTGGCAATCTGCACGATGCCCAGGCAGAACGGCACCGCCAGCGCCAGCGCGGCGCCAACGAGGATGGCCTTCGCCACCTCCGCCGTCAGCCCGACCTTCTGCTGGACGAGGGCCACCAGCCGGTCCAACCCCACCGAGGCGCCGATGATGAGCGCCGCCAGCAGGGCCGCGTCCACCACCATCAGCCGAACGAGGCGGCCGACATTCGCCGCCGCGCTCTCCCTGGGCGGTGAGCTGCGCAGGTTCTCAATCCAGCTCCCGTAGAGCGCCACGAACGTCTGCAGCGGCCGGGGCAGCTTGCGGTCCACGAAGCTGGCGACGGGGCCGGAGGCGCGGATGAGCCAGGGGGTGGTCAACGTCGTGACCGCGGAGACCGTCACCGCCACCGGGTAGAGGAACGGCCGGGACGCGCCCAGCTGCAGGCCCAGGCCGGCGATGATGAAGGAGAACTCGCCAATCTGCGCCAGGCTCATCCCGGTCTGCACCGACGTCCGGGTGCCGTTGCCCGTAAGGAACGCCCCCAGCGTGACGCCCCCCACCTTGCCCACGATGACCACCGCCGTGAGCACGAGGATGGCCACCCAGTGCTCCTGCACCAGCTTCGGGTCAATCATCATGCCCACCGACACGAAGAAGATGGCGGCGAACACGTCCCGAACCGGCTGGATGAGGTGTTCGATGTGCTCGCCCTCACCGGACTCCGCCACCAACGAGCCGGCCAGGAACGCGCCCAGCGCGACGGAGTAGCCGAACTCCAGCGCCAGCAGCGACACCGCGAAGCAGATGCCAATGCTGGCCACCAGCGTCGTCTCCGTCCGCTTGAGCCGCACCACGTACCGGACCACCCGCGGGATGACCATCAGGCCGACGACGATGAGGCCGATGAGGAAGGCGGCCAGCTTCCCCACGGTGAGGGCCACCGCGCCGGCTGAGAGGCCCGCGCCGGTGGAGACGGCGGTCAGCGTGGCCAGCAGGAGGATGGCGATGAGGTCTTCGACGATGAGGACGCCCACCACCAGCTCGCGCAGCCGGCCCCGGATGTTCTGCTCGTCGAAGGCTTTGGCGATAATCGTCGTGCTGGAGATGGCGATGAGCGCGCCGCAGAAGATGCTCTCCAGCGGGGTCCAGCCGAAGGCCCGGCCCACCACGAAGCCCAGCCAGACCATCAGGCCGGACTGGATGATGGCGGTGATGCCGGAGACCGGCGCGAACTGGATGAGCTTGCGCAGGCTGAACTCCAGCCCGAGCGAAAACATCAGCAGGATGACGCCGACCTCGGAGAGCGTCTGGACCACGCTGGCGTCGGCGATGAGCGGCACCGGGACGTGGGGGCCCACGATGAGCCCGGCCAGCAGGTAGCCGAGCACCACCGGTTGACGGAGCCGTTGGAAAACGACCGTGGTGATGGCCGCCACGCACAGGACGATGGCCAGGGCTTTGAGGAACTCGTGCGCGTCGTGCATGGCGTCTCTCGGAGGGGGCGCAGCAGTCGACCGGTACTATGCGTGCCTTCGACTGTAAAGGTAGCGCAGACGTCTGCTATGCAGCCGCGGTGAAAACGAGGCGGTCCCGATGAAGGTGCGCGGCGAAGAGCGACGGACGTTGTGGGTGGGCGCGGACGGCGCGTCCATCGAGGTGATTGACCAGCGGCGGCTCCCCCATGAGCTCGTCATCGCGCGGCTCGCCACCTGCGACGAGGTGGTGGTGGCCATTCGCGACATGTGGGTGCGCGGGGCGCCCCTCATCGGCGTGGCCGGTGCCTACGGCCTGGCCTTCGCGCTGAGAGCCGACGCGTCCACCGCCGCCCTCGAGGCTGCCGTCCGCAGGCTGGCCGACACCCGGCCCACCGCCATCAACCTCCGCTGGGCCCTGGACGAGGTCGCCAAGGCCGTGCGTCCGTTGAAAGAAGCGGACCGGGCCGCGGCGGCCTTCGCCCGGGCGGGCGCGCTGGCCGAGGCGGACGTTGCGCAGTGCCAGGCCATCGGCCAGCACGGCGCGAAGCTCCTCCACGCGGCGCGCGAGCGCACCGGCGGCGCCCGGCCGGTGCAGGTGCTCACCCATTGCAACGCCGGGTGGCTGGCCACCATCGACTGGGGCACCGCGCTGGCGCCTTTGTACGTCGCGCACCGCGCGGGGGTGCCGCTCCACGTGTGGGTGGATGAAACGCGGCCGCGCAACCAGGGCGCGTCGCTTACCGCGTGGGAGCTGCAGCAGGAGGGCATCCCGTTCACGGTGGTGGCGGACAACGCCGGCGGCCACCTCCTCCAGCGCGGCAAGGTGGACCTCTGCATCGTCGGGAGCGACCGCACCACCCGCACCGGCGACGTCTGCAACAAGATTGGCACCTACCTCAAGGCGCTGGCCGCCAAGGCGCACGGCGTGCCGTTCTACGTGGCGCTCCCCTCGTCCACCCTGGACTGGACCGTCCGGGATGGCGTGAAGGAGATCCCCATCGAGGAGCGAGATGCCCGCGAGGTGACCGAAATCTCCGGTTGGACCGGCACCGGCTGGGCAACCGTCCGGCTCACCCCGGAGCGGGTGCAGGCCGCGAACCCGGCCTTTGACGTCACCCCGGCGGCCTACGTCACCCGGCTCATCACGGAACGCGGCGTCTGCGAGGCCAGCGAGGCCGGGCTGCTCGCCCTCTATCCGGAGCGCGCGTGAGGTTCTGGGCGGAGCGCAGAGAGCTGTTGGAGGTGGCGCAGCGGCTCAACCCGCTGGGCCTCAACCAGGGCACCAGCGGGAACGTCAGCGTGCGCGCGGACGACCGGATGCTCATCACCCCCACCGGCCAGGCCTACGAGGGGATGCGCATTGAAGACCTGGTGGAGCTCCGGATGGACGGGACCGCGCCGGGGGGGCAGAAGGAGCCCTCCTCGGAGTGGCGCATCCACCGGGATCTCTACGTCACCCGGCAGGAGGTGGAGGCCATCGTCCACGTCCACTCGATGTTCGCGACGACGCTGGCCTGCCTGCGCAAGGACATCCCGGCGGTGCACTACATGATCGCCAAAGCCGGCGGCAGCACCATCCGCTGCGCGGAGTACGCCACGTTTGGCACGGAGGCGCTCTCCACCGCCGCGCTGACCGCGCTGCGGGACCGCAAGGCGTGCCTGCTGGCCAACCACGGCATGCTGGCGCTGGGGGGAAGCCTGGCGGAGGCGCTGGCGCTCGCCGTGGAGGTGGAGGCGCTGGCGGCGCAGTACTGGCGCGCGCTCCAGGTGGGCCAGCCCTACATCCTGGATGAGCAGGAGATGGCGCGGGTGCTGGAGCGCTTCCGGACCTACGGGAAGCAGCCCTCCCGCCGCCGCACGGCCTGACCGCGCGCAAAATCCGCACGCCCCGGTCCGTCCTGGATGCGGGCGCGGACATCCCGTCCGGCCCGCCTCGCTGGAGCGCGTGCCATGGGCTTGCTGGTCCTCGTCGTTGGTCTGTTGGGTCTCACCGTCGGCCTGCTGCAGCACCTCAAAGCCAAACGGATTATTGCCGCTCCGTTCCGGAAGACCGGAGAGCTGGCGAAGAACCCCACCTCGCCGGACCCCAAGGGCCTGATGTCCACGGAGGGCAGGGTGGTGAGCGCCACCCCGCTGTTGTCGCCGTGCTCGCAGACGCCGTGCCTCTACTACGAGGTGGAGCTCATCCGGCACGGCGAGAAGACCGAAGTGACGCAAGAGGGGACGAAGACCGAGAAGACGAAGCAGACGGTGGAGACGCTGAGGAAGGGCCAGCTCTTCTCGCTGGACGACGGCAGCGGCCCCGTGTCGGTGGACACCGCGCACGGCGGCGACTTCGACAACCTGCAGAAGAAGTTCGAAGAGAAGGTGAAGCTCGGGATGATGCTCCCGGGAGAGCTCCGCTTCGGAAAGCTCACGGTGCGCACGCCCTCGCTGCCCAGCGGGGAGAGCACGCTGGCCTTCGAGGCGGTGGAGAAGCTGGTCCCGGCGGAGGGTTCGCTCTTCGCGCTGGGGAAGATTGACAACGGCGTCCTCGGCAAGCCGGGCTGGCGGTCCATGATGTTCTCTTCGAAGGGCCGCGAGGGGCTGCTCGCGTCCACCGCCAAGCTCCGGAAGGTGGGCCTCATCGTCGGAGGGCTGGCCACCGCCGCTGCGATCCCGCTGATGATCTTCGCGCCCGCGGCGCCCCCGCCGGCCACCTGCGCGGCGCAGCTGGCCGGAGCGGTGGAGCGTTGCCCGGACACGCTGACCGACACGCAGCGCCGCTACGAGTGGAGCGTGGACGCAGCGGGCGAGTATGAGCTGGTCGTCACCGCGCCCTCCGACAAGGCCTTCGCGCTCGCGCCGCAGCTGACCGTGCAGGATGGGGCAGGAGCGGAGCTCGCCACCGCGACCGGCCCGGGCGGAGGCAGCGCCACCCTCCGGCAGCGCTTCGAGCCCGGGAAGTATGCGCTGGTGTTGCAGGACGCGTCCGGAGTGAAGGTGAAGGGCGGCTTCGACTACACGCTCGCCATCGCCCGCACGGACCCGGCGGCGGCGGTCGCTGCCGCGCCGGCCCCGGCGAACGCGGCCGTCTGCGAGGAGGAGGAAGCGCTCACCGACGCGCGGACGTGCAAAGTGAAGATTCTGGCTCTGGGCACCACGTTCGTCTGGAACGTCTCCGCCGCGGGCCCGTACACGCTCACCCTGATGCCGTTTGGCAGCAAGACGGTCCGCCAACCGGTGCTGATGCTGGACGGCGATGAGCGGAAGGAGAAGGGCACGGTGACGGCGGTTCGGAAGGTGGAAGCGGGCCCGCACACGCTCTCGCTGCTGGAGGGCGACCCCGGCGTCCAGGCCTCTGACTTCCCGCTGGAGGCCACGCTGGCCATCGTCGCGTCACCGGCGCCGGGCAAGCGGGTGGCCCAGGAGAAGAAGCGCCGGCGTTAACCGCTGGCGTTCCGTCCCGGACGGGGGCTCTACTTGCGGTCCATGAGCCCATCGGACGCGGACCGCTTCAACCTCGAGGTGCTGAGGCTGTTGCTTCAGCTGGCGTGGGGCGATGGCCGGGTGGAGCCGGCGGAGGCCCAGATGATCCTCGGCCTGGGGCGCAGCTGGAGCGTCCCGGAGCCGGAGCTGGCGGAGCTCTCCCGGCAGCTGGAGGCAGGCGCGCGGCTTTTGCCGCCGAACCTCGCCCTACTGCGGACCCGCAAAGACGACGTGCTGGAGGCGGCGCGAGCGCTCACCCGGACGGACGGTCACCTCGGCACCGAGGAGGAGGAGCTGCTCGCGCAGGTGGAGGAGCTGCTCGGCTGACATTCCCCACATCGCCGCCTTTTTTTTGACGCGTCGTGGCCCGCCTCTTTAATGCGAGCGAGTTCACTCGAGGGAGGGCACGATGTCCGGGTCAGACGCTGAAGCCGTTTCCACCGAGGCACACGAGGAGGCAGCGCCCTTGTCGGACTTCAAGGCGGACTGGCACGCCCAGGCCTGGCGGCCCGCGGGCTCCGCCTCCCTCTCGGAGCGCTGGCTGTCCGCCGGCACTCCTTTCCGCAGCCAGGGCCGCGCGCCGGAGCCTCGCCCGGTGCGGCCGGGCAAGCGACGCCGGCCGTAGGTTTCTTCCGTGACCGACCCCAAGGGCCTGAAGGGCAAGAAGCTGGGCGAGATCCTCCAGGAGCTCGGGGTGATCGACGCGCTTCAGCTTCAGGCCGCGATGGCCCACCACCAGCAGTGGGGCATGTCGCTGGGGAAGGCGCTGGTGGAGAAGCGCCTGTGCACGGAGGCCGACGTGCTGCGCGCGCTGTCGCTCCAGTGCGCGCTGCCCGCGGTGGACCTGGATGAGGCGCCGCTGGATCCCCGCCTGGTCTTCGTCCTCCCGGTGAAGAGCGCGGAGCGGCTCCAGGCCGTCCCGCTGCGGCTGGAGGGCAAGCGCCACGAGATTCTGGTGGTGGCCACCGCGCCGCCGCTGGACCTCACCAAGCTGGACACGCTTCGTTCGGTCTCCGGCAAGCAGAAGGTGTCGCCGCTCATCGCCACCGATTCGGCCATCGAGCGGGCCATCGCCACGCTGTACTACGGCAAGCCGCGCGAGAAGGCGGCGCCCCCGGAGAGCCCGCTCTCCAACGCGGTGGCGCCCTCCAACGAGCTTCAGTTCGATCTGGAGAGCGAGGACACGGAGGTCGCCGTCCCGGCCGCGGCGCCCGCGGCTCAGCCCAAACCGGCCCCGGCGCCGGCGCCCGTACCCACGCCTGCCGCGCCCGCGAGCGCGGCCAACCCCCCGGTGCTGCTCTACGGCTGGAACGAGGCGGGTGCGCGCTCGCTCGCCCAGACGCTGCGCAGCGTGCGGCTCGACGCGAAGGTCATCTCTGAAGCGGAGATGGAGAGCGTCTCGCCGGACGCGGTAGTGCTCACCTCCACGCTGGCGCTCCAGGCGCTCTTCCCCGCGGGCGCGCGGGCGCCGGGGACGCTGATTGTCTGCGGGATGCCGCAGGACGCGGACGCGGTGGACGCCCGGGCCATTGGGGCGAAGATGTACCTGCGGCCGCCGTTCAGCTCCGAACAGCTCCGCGCGGCCGTTGCGCGCTGCCGCGCCCGCCCCCCCGCTGGCAAAGCCGGCTGACCATGCACAGTGTTGGCACCTCTTCTTTGCGCCCACGGGCGGAGGTGACCTCGTGTCGAAATACTTCCTGCCGGAGCTCAAGTACGACTATTCCGCCCTCGAGCCCCACATCTCCGGGAAGCTCCTGGAGCTGCACCACGACAAGCACCACCGCCTCTACGTCGACACCGCGAATGACCTCATCGACCAGCTGCTGGAAGCCCGGCGCTCAGAGGACTTCGCGAAGATCGCCTCGCTGGAGAGCACGATGGCCTTCAACGTCTCAGGCCACGTGCTGCACAGCCTCTTCTGGCAGAACCTCAGCCCCAACGGGGGAGGGGAGCCCAAGGGCGCGCTGGGAGAGATCATCGCCCGGGACTTCGGCAGCTTCGCCCGCTTCAAGAAGCAGCTGGTGAAGGTGGCCTCCACCATCCGCGGCTCCGGCTGGGCGGCGCTGGTCTGGGACCCGCTGCTCAAGCGCCTGGGGACCACGCAGATTCACGACCACCAGTCCGACGTCACCGTGGGCGGCGTGCCGCTGCTGGTGCTGGACGCGTGGGAGCACGCCTATTACGTCCAGTACCTGAACGAGAAGGCGAAGTTCTTCGACGCGGTCTGGAACCTGTGGAGCTGGGAGGACGTGGCCCGCCGGCTCACCGCCGCGCAGAAGCTGGACCTGCGCCTCCTGGACGCCGCGGTGGACCCGGGGGAGCTGGCGCCCGCCCCGGTCACGCACTGACGTCCCGTCAGCGGCGCTGGGTGGCCAGCTCCGAGTGCTTCTCCAGGAACTCGTTGAAGGGGCCGTTGAAGTCGACGACCTCTTCGCCGGTCCGCAGCGCCCAGATGCGGGTGGCCACTTCGCTGATCAGCTCCTGGTCGTGGGTGACGACCAGGACGGTGCCCTCGAAGCGCTTGAGGCCTTCGGCCAGCGCGCTGATGGACTCCAGGTCCAGGTGGTTGGTGGGCTCGTCCAGGAGCAGGACGTTGTCCTTGGTCATCATGAGCTTGGAGAGCAGCAGCCGGACCGTCTCTCCGCCGGAGAGCGTGTCGGTGGGCTTCATCCGCTCCTCGCCGGAGAAGAGCATCCGCCCCAGCAGGCCGGAGATCTCCTCGTTGCCCAGCTTGTTCTCCAGCTGCCGCAGCCAGTTGAAGGCGGTGGTGCCCTTGGGGATGGTGCCGTGGTGGTCCTGCGGCAGGTAGCCCACGGACGCCTGGTGCCCCCAGCGGGACGCTCCCGCGTCAGGCTCCTCCACCCCGGCGATGAGCTTGAGCAGGGTGGTCTTGCCCACGCCGTTCTTGCCGATGATGCAGACCTTCTCGCCCTTGGTGACCAGCGCCGAGAACGGCTTCACGATGGGGGCGCCGCCGTAGGACTTGGCCACGTTCTCCACCATCAGGGTCTGCTTTCCGCTGGCGGCCTTCTGCTCGAACTTGATGAAGGGCCGGGCGATGTTGGAGCGCTTCAGGTCCTCCATCTTCAGCTTGTCGATGGCCTTGGCGCGGCTCTGCACCTGCGAGGCGCGGGTGCCGGCGTGGAAGCGGGCGATGAAGTCCTGCAGCTGGGCAATCTTCTTTTGCTTCTCCGCGTTCTCGCTCTCCACCCGCGACCGGACCTGGCTCTTCTGGATGACCATGTCGTCGTACGCGCCGGTGTAGGTGATGATCGTCTCGTAATCGATGTCGGCGATGTGCGTGCAGATAGCGTTCAGGAAGTGCCGGTCGTGCGAGATGGTGATGAGCGCGCCTTCGTACTCGTGGAGGAACGACTCCAGCCAGCGGATGGAGTCCAGGTCCAGGTTGTTGGTCGGCTCGTCGAGCAGCAGCCCCTGCGGCTTGCCGAACAGCGCCTGGGCCAGCAGCACGCGCAGCTTGTAGCCGCCGGCCAGCGCCTTGAGCGGCCCCTCGTGGAACGCCTGGTCGATGCCCAGACCCTGGAGGAGCTCGGACGCGGCGGATTCGGCCACGTAGCCGTCCTCCTCGCCGATGATGCCCTCCAGCTCGCCCAGCCGGTTGCCGTCCGCGTCTGAAATCTCGCTCTTGGCCAGCAGGCTGTCCTTCTCCTTCATCGCCGCCCAGAGCGCGGTGTGGCCCATGAGGACCACGTCCAGCACCCGGTCCTCTTCGTGCTTGAAGTGGTCCTGGCGGAGGATGCCCAGGCGCTTGGGCTTGGAGACGTTCCCCGTGTCGGGCCACTCGTCGCCCGAGAGGATCTTCATGAAGGTGGACTTGCCGGCGCCGTTGGGGCCGGTGAGGCCGTAACGGCGGCCCGGGGAGAAGGAGACGTTGACGTCCTCAAACAGCTTCTTCGGCCCGAACGCCTTGGAGACATTGGTGACGGTAAACATGGGGGCGGCGTTCTAACCCAAAGCCACCGGCCTTCCCAACCCGGCCCTGCGCGCGGGAGGATGCGAGGCACCCTTGGCCCTCCAGCTCCAGCACTTCATCGCGCAGGAGCGCGCCTGCTCCTACCTGCCGCTCGCCCGGGCGTCGCTCGAGTACCGGGTGCTCGTCGGCCTGGCGCCAGACCAGCTGGAGTGGCTCCTGGCGCACGGCTGGCGGCGGTTCGGCACCTCGGTCTTCCGCCCGGCGTGCAAGGCATGCGCAGAGTGTGTGGCCATCCGCATCCCGGTGGAGGGCTTCACCCCGTCGCGGGGCCAGCGGAAGGCGAAGAACCGCTGCGCGGGCTTCCGGGTGGAGGTGGGCCCCCCGCGCGTGGACGAGCAGCGACTGGCCCTCTACGCCCGCTGGCACGCCTCCCGCGAACAGGCGCGCGGCTGGGAGCCCTCCCCGGTGGACGCGGCGGACTACGCACAGCAGTTCGCCCTGGCGGACGCCTGCGCCCGGGAGGTCCTCTACTTCGACGGGGACCGGCTGCTGGGCGTGGGCATCTGCGACGAGACGGACGTGGCGTACAGCGCGGTCTACTTCTTCCACGACCCGGAGTACGCCCGCTTCTCCCTCGGGACGAACCACATCCTGACGCTGCTGGACCGCGCGCGGGAGGAGGGCAAGGCGCACGTCTACCTGGGCTACCGCGTGAACGGCTGCTTCTCCATGCGCTACAAGGCGGGCTACCTCCCGCACGAGCTGCTAGAAGGACGGCCTGAACTGTCCGAAGCTCCGCAGTGGCGCCGCGTCGTGCTGTAGGCGCGCTCCCGCGTGCGCCAGTGGACGGGTGCGCGGATTGCCCGGCGCGCGCCCCAAGCGCGGCGGTATGACCGACCGCACCGATGGCGTCAGGGCATGGCCAGCGCGGGCGTTTCGGGGTGGGCTGGGTCCGCCTCCTGGGGGCGGTGCTCTGCCTGTGGGCCTGTGCGCCACCCTTCCCTCGGGACGCCCTCGTCATCGGCCGGGTCACCATCCCCTCGTGCGCGCTGCTCTACGTGGCGGAGGACCACGGCCTGTTCGCCCGGAACCGGCTGGAGGTGCGGTTTCGCGACTTCTCCACCGGGCGCGAAGCGCTGGAGGCGGTCATCCAGGGCGAGGTGGACCTGGCCACGGTGTACGAAACGCCGCTGGTGCTGCGGGTGATGGAGGGCAACCCGGTGGCGGCCATCACCACGCTGCACCGGGGGACCCGCCTGAGCGGGGTGGTGGCGCGCGCCGGGCGGGGCATCTCCACTGCGGCGGACCTCGCGGGGCGCCGGGTGGGCGTGACGCCGCGCACGAACGCTGACTTTCTCCTGGACCTGATGCTGGCGGAGAGCGGGCTGACGCTGGGGCAGGTTCAGGTGTCGTTTGCGCCGCAGCCGGAGCTGGTGAAGGCGTTCCAGGAGGGGACGCTGGACGCGGTCACGCTGTGGACGCCGTATCTCCAGCTCGCGCGGCTGGGCCTCGAGGAGCCGGTGGTGGAGCTCACCACGGAGGTCTATCTGGAGGTCTCCACGCTGACCGGCCGCAAGGACGTGCTGGCGATGCGGGCCCCCGCGCTGGAGCGGCTGGTCCGCAGCCTCTACCAGGCGGAGGAGCTCATCAACGCCGGGCGGGAGGAGCCGATGGCCGCCCTGAGCAAGCGCTTCCCGCAGCTGCCGGTAGAGGAGCTGCGCCGCATCCGCGACCGGTCGCGCTACGAGGTGGGGCTCTCCAACCTCCTGTTGACCGTGCTGCGCCAGCAGGCGGCCTGGCTGGAGCGGGAGCGGCAGGTGGTCCATCGCGACATGGACTGGCGGTCAGCGCTGGCGGTGGAGCCGCTCAAGCAGGTGGTCCCGGACGCCATCACGCTGCTGTCCACGGCGCGCGGGGACGTCGAGTGAAGTTGGGGCGAAAGCTCATCGGTCCGCAGCTGTTGCTGCTGGCGCTGGTGACGTCCATGAGCGTGGCGCAGCTCTTTTATCTGACCGGAGAACGCCGGACGCTGGGGGAGGTGGCCAAGCGCCTGCAGCGCACCAGCGCGCAGATTCAGCACCTGAGCCAGGTCTTCGCGGACGCGGAGCGGGCGCTGCTCTCTTACCGCATCCGTCCAGATGAGGTGCTCTCCCGCCGGGTGCTGGAGGCCGTGGCGGAGACGGAGGACACGCTGCGGCTGCTGGACTTGGGCGAGTGGACGCCGCGGGGGCAGTCGCTGCTGGGCGAGCTGAACAGCGCCTATCGCCTGATGGTGGGGTTGCAGGCGCAGCTCATCGCCAGCATCGCGCGCGGGGACGAGGCGGCCATGCAGGGGCTGTATGTGCGCTGGTGGTTCGTGGCGGAGAAGGCCAACGCCATGCTGGCGGACCTCTCCGCGTACAACGTCCGGAGGCTGGACCATTCGCTGGAGACGCTGCACTCCACGCACCTGCGCTACCAGGCGGTCATCGCCGCGCTGATGGTGAGCGCGGCCATCGCGGCCCTCCTGTTCTGGATTTACGTGGCGCGGCAGGTGGTCTCTCCGCTGGTCCGGCTCACGCAGCTGGCCAAGGACGTGGGCGCCGAGCGCGGCGCTGGCCCGCTGCCAACGTTCCCGGTGCAGGACGACGAGATAGGAATGCTCGCGGCGTCGTTCTCAGAGATGACGCTGCGGCTGACCGCCGCCAACGCCCAGCTTTCCCAGGCGCTGGCCTCGCGGGAGCAGTTCCTCTCCATTGCCGCCCACGAGCTCAAGACGCCCATCACCTCGCTGACGCTCCAGCTGCAGCTCTTCAAGAAGCGCTTCCCGCCGGACGGAGATCCCCGCGCGGTCCGGGAGCTGCTCAACAAGCTGACTGAGCAGACCGAACGGCAGGTGGGGCGGCTCACCGGCCTGGTCGACGAGCTGCTCGACGTCTCCCGCATCCAGGCCGGCAAGCTGGAACTGCACCTTGAAGTCGTCAAGGTAGACGAGCTGGTCCGGTCGGTGGTGGAGCGCTTTGCGCCGCTCTTGGAGCGGAGCCGGAACGCGCTGGAGATTGAGCTGCCGCGCGGCCTGCTCTGCCGGTGCGACCCGGTGCGGATAGACCAGGTGCTGGTGAACCTGCTCTCCAACGCGGTGAAGTACGCGCCCGGCCAGCCCATCCTCATCCGCGCCCGCGCCGCGGACGGTCAGGTGCAGCTGGAGGTGAGAGACAACGGGCCGGGCATCCCGGAGGGGTTGCGGGAGGAAATCTTCGACCGCTACGTGCGCGGGACGTCCACCGCCTCCGGCCTGGGGCTGGGCCTGTTCATCTGCCGGCAGATTGTCGCCGGGCACGGTGGGAGAATCTGGGTGGAGGGCGGGCCGGGGAGGGGCGCGTCCTTCCTGGTGGAGCTGCCCGGCGCGCTGCAGACCCCGCTCGCCGCGAGCCCCGCGCAGGCGTAAGACGCAAGGCGCATGGTGCGCCTGGTGCTCTTCGGTCCTCCGCTCCTCCTCTTCGCCGCCGCTCCGGACTCCCGTGCAGATGGAGGCGCCCCCGCCCCCGCTGCGCTCTCCCGGGAGGTGGCCCTGCGCGCGCTGGAAGACGCGCCGCTGCCCGGGCTGTCACCTGCGCCGCAGCTGCGGCACGCGGAGCTGATGCGGCAGCTGGACCGCCTCCAGCGCGAGGCGCCCGCGGTGTTCACGATGGAGGAGATTGGGCGCTCCGTCGAAGGGCGGTCCTTGCGGCACGTGGCCTTCGGCAGCGGGCCGCGGCAGGTGCTGCTCTGGTCACAGATGCATGGGGATGAGCCCACCGCGACGGCCGCGCTGCTGCACCTGTTGGAGTGGGTCCGCCGGGCGCCCGAGTCGCCCCTCGTCGCCCAGCTGCGCGCGCAGCTCACGGTGCACCTGGTCCCCATGCTCAACCCGGACGGCGCGGAGCGCTTCACCCGCCGCAACGCCCAGCAGCTGGACATCAACCGGGACGCCCTGGCGCTGCAGACGCCCGAGGGCCGCGCGCTCAAGGCGCTGCAGCAGCGCCTGCGCCCCGTTGTCGGGTTCAACCTGCACAACCAGGGTTGGCGCACGTCCGTCGGCGCCACCGGCAAGCCCGCCACGGTGTCCTTGCTGGCGCCGCCGTTCGACGAGGCGCGCAGCGACAACCCGGGCCGGTTGCTCGCCAAGCGGCTGTGCGGCGTCATCCGCGACGCGCTGGAGCCGCTCCTGCCCGGGCAGATTGCCCGCTACGACGAGGCGTTCGAGGTCCGCGCCTTCGGCGATAACTTCGGGCGCTGGGGCACGCCGTCGGTGCTCATCGAGCTCGGGCCGTATGTGTCCCCGGAGCTGGACGCGGACCTGGTGCGGTTCAACTTCATCGCCCTGCTGGTGGCGCTGGACGCGCTCGCCTCCGGGCACGCGGAGCGCGCGCCGCTGGAGCGCTACAGCTCGCTGCCGCTCAATGATGGGGATGGGCTGCTGTACCTGGTTCTGCGCGGCGCCACGCTGCTCGGGCCCGGAGGCGCGCCGTTCGTTGCGGACGTGGGCATCGCCGCCAGTCGCGTCCGCCGGGGTACGGGGATGGCCTTCTCCGGGCGGGTGGAGGAGCTGGGAGATTTGCGGACCTTCGGCGCGCTGGAGGCGGTGGACGCCACGGGCTTGACGGTCGTTCCGCTGGCCGGGCTCGCCGTGGAGCCGGGGGAGGTGGTGGGCCTCACGGAGCGATGGCGCCAGCCGGTGACTCTGGGGATGTCTGCGCAGCTCATGCTGCTGAAGCCGGCGGGAGAGCCGGGACGCTACCGGGTGGAGCGGGTGATTCAGCTGAAGTGAGCGCCGGAGTGTTGCGCCGTCAGGGGTACGGGCTGCGGGTTTCCGGGGAATGGTGTCTCGGGGGGCGGGCTTCGGGGAACGGTGTCTCGGGTAGGGGTAGGGAGCACGCGTTCGCGTTCGCGTTCGCCTTCGTTCACGGGCCCGGGCCCGGTTCGGGTTCGGGTTCGGGCAGTCGGTCACGGGCTGAAGCGCAACGACGGCAACCCCTTCAGGTCGGCGACCCGACGAGCCGTGCGCGGTGTCCCGAATCGAACCCGGGGCCCGTGAACGAACCCGCCCGGGCCCGTGAACGAAGGCGAACGCGAACGCGAACGCGTGCTCCCTACCCCTACCCGAGACTGCCGTTCTCTGAAGCCCGCCCCCGAGACACCATTCCCCGAAGCCCGCCCCCCGAGACACCATTCCCCCGAAGCCCGCCCCCCGAACACTTCGGCCCGGCGCCGACCCACGCACGCCACACGCCCTTCCCGCCAGTTCGAGCACAGCGGAGCGCGCCTGCGCCGAGCCTCCAGCGCACTGCCGACGTCTCGACTATGCGCCTGACGGCGCAACGCTCGACGCGAACGGGGGGCGACGCGAACGGTGGGGCGGGCGACGCTTACCGATCGGCGACAGCAGGCCCGGGAGCGGGCCCTTGCAGTACGCGGGATCTCCGAAGGTGTTCTCGCGGATGCCCATCGCGTGGAGGATGGAGACGAGCAGGTCGTTGTGCGAGGCGCCGGTGTACTGGAGGTAGCGGCCGGTGCGCAGGCCGCCGGCGCGGCCGGCGAGGACGAAGGGCATGTCCAGCTGCGAGTGGCTGTTGCCGACGGAGATCTCCGACGTCCAGAGCACCAGGGTGTTGTCCAGCATGGTGCCGGCGCCTTCCTTGATGCCCTTGAGCCTGCCCAGCAGGTACGCCAGCTGCTCGGCGGTCCAGGAGTCGCGGGTGATGATCTGCGGCTTCTGTGGATCACTGTCGCCCAGGTGCGAGAGCGTGTGGCCGTCGTAGTAGGAGCCGAGCCACGGGTAGGCGATGGCGTCGATGGCGCCACAGAGCATCACGCTGCCCACGCGCGTGAGGTCACACGCCATGGCCATCACCAGGAGGTCCAGCTGAAGCCGGGTGATCTTCGGCATCGTGGCTTCGCTGTCGGGCTCGAGATCCGGCGGTGCTTCCGGCAGCACACACGCGGGGCTGGCGGTGGGCCCGCCCATCAGCTCCAGCCGTGACTCCATGTCCCGCACCATCGTCAGGTGCTGATCCAGCTTCTGCCGGTCCGCGGCGGACAGGCGCGGGTTGAGCGCGGAGAACTGACCGATGACCGCGTCCAGCACCGACTTCCGGCGGCGCCGCAGCTGCTCCAGCACAGGCGCGTCCACCGGGAACTCGGAGAAGAGCTGGGTGAAGACCTGCCGCGGGTCCACCTGGGGCGGCAGCGGCTGGGATGGGCCCAGGTAGCTCATCCGCGTTCGGACCTCGGCGGCGCTGACCCGGACTCCAAGCTGGAGGCTGGGCTCCTTGGTCTTCCCGCCAATCTGCTGGGCGACATACTGATCCAGCGAGATGCCGCTGCCCCATCCGGCCAACGAGCCATCTCCGCCCACGAAATTCCCGGGCAGCAGCTGCCGCCCCACCAACACGCCGCCCATCCCGCGCTGGTGCGGCTCGCCCGGTCCGCGCTCGCAGGACTTGAGGTCAATCCCCTTCAGCAGCACCAGGTCCTTCTTGAAGGGCTCCAGCGGCTGGTGGATGCGGTTGAGCGTGAACTGCGTTTCGCCGAGCACGTTCGTCGGCCACCAGGCGGACGGGAGGGTGCCGTTCGGGTGGTAGAAGATGATGAGCCGGCGGGGATACGGAGTGTCCTCCGCGCGGGCGAGGCTGGGCAGCAGCGGGAGCGCCACGGAAACGCCGCCGGCCGCCTTCAGCAACGCCCTGCGGGAGAGCCGTTTCATGGCGTGGCCCCCGCAGGCTTGTAGCGGAACGCCGGGGTGAGGGTGATGGCGACCAGGAGGTCCTTCAGGTCGCCTTTGGAGCGCGCGAAGCGGCCCTGCACCTCGCGCAGGCTGCACAGGTCATTCGCCTGCTCCAGCCGCCCCATCGCGAAGCGGTACCACTGGCTGGCCACGCAGTCGCGGACCTGGCTGCTGTGGGCCAGGCGGGTGGTGAGCTCCACCGCGTCCTGGAACGGGCCCTCGATGGCGTCTTCGCGGGTGGCGGAGAGCTCTCCGCGGGAGTCCACCGGCTTGCCGTTCTCCACCTCGCGGTAGCGGCCCAGGCTGTCGTAGCGCTCGAAGCCGAAGCCCACCGGGTCGATCATCCGGTGACAGCCGGCACAGGCGGCGCTTGCGGTGTGTTCAGCGAAGCGTTCGCGCGTCGTCGCGTCCGGGTGGGGATCCGGCGGGACGATGGGGATGTCCGGCGGCGGCGGTGCCAGCGTCTGGCAGAGGATCTTCTCGCGCGTGAACACGCCTCGCTTGATGGGCGAGCCCTGGTTCGACGTGGACAGCAGCGCCATCAGCGCCGGCTGCGTCAGGATGCCCGCGCGCTGCCGCGGGTCCGCCGAAACCGCGTGCATCCCCGAGCCCGCGGGCACCGGCTGGCCGTAGAGCGCCGCCAGCCGCGCGTCGAGGTAGAGCGCCGGGGAGGTGAACAGCGCGGAGAGCGTCCCCTGGTTCCAGAAGGCGTCCTCCACGAACGCGTCCACGCTCTGGTGCCAGGACTCGCGCAGCTCCGGCGTGTACTCGGGGAAGGCAGCGCTGCTCTTGGACAGGGCGTCCAGCCCGTCGAGGTGCAGCCACTGCCGGTGGAAGCTGCGCACCGCGTGGCGCGCCCGAGGATCCGCGATCATCCGGCGCGCCTGCGCCGCCACGCCCTCCGCGGTGCCAAGCTCGCCGCGCTCCGCCGCGAGGAGCAAAGCGTCATCCGGGAGCGACGCCCAGAGGAAGAAGGACAGGCGGGAGGCCAGCTCCAACCCAGTGAGCGGGACGACGGATTCGCCGGGCGTGGGCTCGCCGAACTCGATGCGGTAGAGGAACTGAGGCGACTGCAGGACGGCTTGAACCGTCCACTCCACTGCGGTGCGGAAGTCAGACTCGGCGCGGGTGGCGGCAAAGAGCG
Organism: Myxococcaceae bacterium; assembly: GCA_044230055.1. Lineage (GTDB taxonomy): Bacteria > Myxococcota > Myxococcia > Myxococcales > Myxococcaceae > JBGART01. Next base: position 144,601 of record JBGART010000007.1, read on the forward strand.
CGCGCAGCGGGGCGAGCTCCGCCGCGGTCGCCGGGCGCCTGAAGGCGCGGCGGGTGAAGGTGACGAGGAAGTGCTCGGCGCAGGCGTCCGCGGTCGCGTCGGTCACCTTGCACGGGACCAGCTCCCGGAGGTGGTCCTTCACCGCGCGGGCGGCAATCTCCTCGGCCGCCAGCAGGTAGCTCTTCACCAGGAGCGGGCTGACCGAGTGCGAGGACGCGTTGTTCTCAAAGTCCATCGTCCGGTTCTCGGGCGGGAACGCGCTCGCCGGACGGGTGGTGTCGAAGAGGAGGTCCCGCAGCGTGTTGTTCAGCTCCTCGCGGGTGAGCAGGCGGGGAGGGGTGGGCTCCAGGCTGCGGCGCGTGTCGCCCGCCAGGCAGAGCTCGGTCGGCATGGCCGGGGAGTCAGTGAGGGCCACGGGTGCCGGGACGGGCTCCCGGGTGCAGGCGCTGGCGAACGCGGCGCACAGCGCGGCGCTCAACACTCCCACCTGTCGTCGCGTGAAGATCAAAAGGTCAGGCTCTTAGGCACCGGCCAACAACCGCAGGCAGTTTTGCCTGGAAAAGCGTCGGGATGCCAGCGGGGGCGGCCCCCTTTGTCGCCCAGGTGTGCAGCGGTGCGACTCAGCCCCGGCCCAGGCGGTAGAGCGAGGTGCGCTCGGCGGCGCGGGCGGCGTGGAGCGGATCCGCGGCGTCCTGGGCGCGCCCATGCGTCGGGGGCGTGGAGGCCTGCGAGAGAACCCTCAGCCCGGCGGCGGCGAAGCGGTCCGGCAGGTAGGACGCGGCGCGCAGCCCGAGCCGCTCCGCCAGGTCCGAGAGGATGAGCCACACCTCTCCGCCCGGCGCGAGGTGCTGTGCGGCGCCGGAGAGGAAGCGTTCGAGCGTGGCGCCGCCCTCGTCGTAGATGGCGCGATCAATCGGCGCACGCGGGCGTTCGGGGATCCACGGCGGATTGAAGAGGAGCAGGTCCACCGGCGGCCCCTCGGGGAAGAGATCCGCCTGCTGGACCTCGACCTTCGCGAAGAGCCCCAGCCGCTCCACGTTCTCCCGCGCACAGGCGACGGCGCGGGGATCCACATCCGTAGCCCGGACGCGCGAAGCCCCCTTTCGCGCCATCAGGCAGGCGAGCACCCCCGTCCCGGTGCCCAGCTCCAGGACGGACTTCCCCTCAGGCGAGGGGGCTGTAGCCACCAGCCCCACGTACTCCGACCGCGTGGGGGAGAAGACGCCGTAGTGCGGGTGAATGCGCCCGCCCAGCGCGGGGACTTCGATGCCCTTTCGCCGCCACTCCGCCGCGCCGAGGACGCCCAGCAGCTCCCGCAGCGATACCAAAGTCCCCTCCGCCGGGGGCGCACCCCAGGCCTGAAGGCAGGCCTCCCGGACGTCCGGCGCGCGGGCCAGGTCGAGCGCGCCGTCTGCACTGAGGCAGACCAGCACCCGGCCGAGCGTCGTCGCTTCGCGCCAGCGGGCGTCCCGCTCCGCCCGGAAGGCCTGGTCCGGCGAAGTGGGGCCGCCCTTGGAGCGCCGCCCGGGCGCCGGTTTCAGCCTCCTGCCCAGCGCCGCGAGCAGCTGCTGCGCGTTCCGGAAGTCGCCGCGGTAGAGGAGGTTGTGCCCGCGCTCCAGCCTGCGCAGCGCCTCGTCCGCGCGCAGCGCGTCGCCTACGACTGACAGCCGCTCCGGCGGCGGCGCGCCGTTCTCCGACTGCCAACGCGCCGTCCGGGCGCCCGACTCCGTCCATGTCACCAGGGGCTGCACGCGCAGGCGTATAGCGCAGGCGCGCGACTCGTGATGGAAAGCCGGTGGTGGACCCAATCCGGTATCGACCCGTTCACTTCAGGAGCCGTTCCGTGAAGATCTACGCCCTTGTCCTCGCCGCCGTCCTCAGCGCGGGCTGCGTCCGCTCTTTCCAGCCGCTGCGCTTCCCGGCCCGGTATCAGCCGGCGCTCAGCTCCTTTCCTTCCGTCCCTCCCTGCGCGGCGGCCTCGGGGCTCCAGGTGCTGGACGGCCGGCCCGCCGGCACCCCGGAGGGCTGGCGCTATCAAGAGGAGCGGCCGCAGGACCAGAAGCCCATCCGGATGGACGGGACGGCCGATTGGCTGGAAGACGGCGTCTCCAGCGCCCTGGGCCGCGCGCGCATCTCCACGGCCACCGCAGGCAAGCCGGAGCTGGTCGCCACGCTCACCCGCCTGGAGCTGGAGGAGAAGCATTTCTCCAACTCCACGTACAACGGCCGCGCCGTCCTCGACGTGGAGCTGCGGTCAGGCAACACCAGCTGCTGGCGAGGGCGGGCCGAGGGCGGCGCCAGCCACTACGGCATGCCGCAGAGCGCGGACAACCTGCGCGAGATGGCCAATGAGGCGCTCGACAATGCGGTCAGCATGTTGGTGACGGACAGCGCGTTCCAGGACGCCGCCTGCACCTGCGTCGCCGGAGCCGGCACGGGCGCCAAGGGCCTCTGAGCTCACGTACCCCCCGTTCGCATCGAGCGTTGCGCCGTCAGGCGCACAGTCGAGATGTGGCGCATGCCCACGCACGTTGTCAGCGCGATCCGGAGCGGACCGAGGCGCCAGGCACGAGGTGTCTGACGGCCTCCGGCCTGAGCGGTCTGCAGTGCCGCAATCCTTGAGGAGGTCGAGATCCTCAAGCACCCCTCGTGAGTGCCCGGATGTTCTCCGCGGCGCGAATCTCGGGCCCCGGTGGAGGCGCTGCCTCCGCTCTTGTCTGAGTGGGGGGCCGGCTCCTTCACTTCAGCTGCGGAGACGGGATTCTCTCTTGGAGCGGGATGAAATGCCGCGCTCCAGGCAGGCGGCGGAGAAGTGTGGAACTCTAGTTATATCTATATAACTAGAGTTCCACACTTTGAATCAATTCAAGTGAAACACTGTTTCACGCTCGCCGGTACCGCCGCCGCTTCGTCGCCTTCGCCTTGGGCTTCGGCTTTGGCTTCGCCGGCGTCGCCTTCGCCGGCTTCGCGGTGATCTTCACCACCGGCACCTCCAGCGAGTAGTGACACACCGCCTCGACGGGATGCCCATTGAGCGGGTCAATGACAAACGCGCCGTAATAGTTCGGGTGGTAGTGCGCGCGCAGACCCGGCGCGCCGTCATCCCGAGCCCCGGCGGCGAGCGCGGCCTGGTGGAACCCATCGACCAGGGCGCGGCTCCTGGCGACGAACGCGATGTGCATGGGCGGGGTGGGAACGTCACCGGACTTGAGCCACAGCCAGGGTTTCGTGTCGCCCAAACCGACGAGGTTCGGAAACTCCCGGTGCACGCGGTAGCCGAGCGGCTCCAGCGCCTTGAGCAGAAAGGCCTTCGTCGCCGCGAGATCGCGGACGGTGAGCGTCATGTGGTCGATCATGGCGGCGCACTATGCCGTGGCGCCTGCCTCGTGCAACGGCGTCGTCAGCTCACGTTCAGCTTGGCGCGGTTGCCCTGCTGGATGCGGTGGATGATCTCGCGGATCCGCACGGGATCCAGCGGCTTCTCCAGGATGGTGTTCCCGACGCTCTTGGTGAACTGAAGCGCGCGATCGCTGAACACGCCAGCGGTCATGAAGATGAAGCGCTGCTCCATCCCGGGCCGGAGACGGTGGATCTCCTCCCAGACGTCCATCCCGGTGGTCTCCGGCATGTGCAGGTCGCAGAGGATGAGGTCGAACTCCTGACCGCGCATCAGCTGCTCAAGGGCCTCGCGCCCGCTGGTGAGGATGGAGACGTTGTGCTGCGTGCCGAGCTCCCGGGCGATCCCTCGGGCGACCGACGAGTCGTCGTCGATGACGAGGATGCGCGCGGGGGCGACGGGCGGCGGCGGGCTGAGCTTGCGCGCGATGGTGGTGGATTCGCTGAACGTGATGGGCAGGCTGAGCCGGAAGCTCGCGCCTGCGCCGGGCCGGCTCTCCACGGCGATCTCTCCGCCCATGGACGCGATGATGCCCTGGCACACAAACAACCCCAGGCCGGTGCCGGTGCCCACGGGCTTGGTGGTGAAGAAGGGCTCGAAGATCCGCGGGAGCACCTCCGGCGTGATGCCCGCGCCGGTGTCGGCGATGACGACGATGACCCGGCTGCCCTCCACCCGCGTGCTCACCCGGATGACGTTGTGCTCAATCCCGCCCTCCGGCAGCGCGTCCACCGCGTTGAGCAGGAGGTTCAGGAACACCTGCTCCAGCCGCCCGCCGTGGGCCAGCACCCGGACGTTCTGCCCGTACTCCTTCTCCAGCCGCCCGCGGTGGCGGATCCGGTGCGCAGCCATCTTCAGCGCCTGGTCCATCACCGTGTTCACGTCCACCACCTCCGGCTTCTCCTCGCGGAAGGAGCCGAAGACCTTGATGTCGCGGACGATGGCTTCGATCTTCTCCAGCCCCTGCATCGTCTCCGCGATCATGTCCTCATAGTCGGTGAGCTCCTCGCGGAGGGCAGAGGCGGGGCGGCCGTCGACGGGCTGGAGCGTGTCCTGGTTCTGCCGGAGCAGCGGCATCAGCCGCTTTTGCAGCATGGACAGGTTGGCCATCACGTAGGCGAGCGGGTTGTTGATCTCATGCGCCACCCCGGAGGCCAGCCGCCCTAACGAGGCCAGCCGCTCGGTCTGCGCCAGCCGCTCCGCCTCCACAGCCTTCTTCACGTCGCGGACAGCGCGCAGGAGCTCCTCCCGGTCGAAGGGCTTGCGGAGGAAGCGCTCCGCGTCGATGGCGGCGGCCTGGGCCGAAGGGTTCGCGGTGAGCGCGATGATGGGCAGCGCGGAGAGGTTGGGATCCTTCCGCTGCTCCACCCGGAACTGCCAGCCGTCCATCACCGGCAGCATCAGGTCCAGCAGGATGAGGTCCGGGCTCACGCCGCCGCGCAGGAGCGTGAGCGCCTCCTGCCCATTGGTCACGGTGGAGACCGAGTAGCCCTCCTCTTCAAGGAGGTCAGCCACGGAGTGACGGATGTCGGCGTCGTCTTCGACGACCAGAACATGGCCGGCTTTCGCAAGGGCAGACGGCGTCACGAGCTGACTCTAACCCCAACTGCCACGCCGAATTCACGGAAAGTCGGCGCTCCCGCGAGGCCGCCCCTCGAGCGCTGCGGCGCGCGCTCCCGGAGGTAGCAGCTGTGCATCCGCTGGCTCATGGAGCGGCAGCGTGAAGTGAAACACGGTGCCGCGCCCCACCTGGCTCTCCGCCCACACACTCCCGCCATGGGCTTCAACGAGCCGCTTAGCAATGAACAGACCAAGGCCCACGCCGCGGCCGTCTGTCGGGTTGGCTTTCCAGTAGCGCTCGAAGAGATGAGGCAGGTGGTTCGACGGGATGCCGGGGCCGTGGTCTGCCACGGAGAAGCGGAGGTGACTGCCTACGCGCTCTGCGGAGAGCGTCACCTCGCCCCCGTCGGGAGAGAACTTGATGGCGTTCCCCAACACGTTGGAGAACACCTGCAGCACGCGCCCCCGGTCGCAGAGGAGCCAGAGCGCCGCCTCTGCGCTCGTGAGGTCCAGTGTGATGTCGCGCTCCTGCGCGATGGGTTCAAGCAGACCCCGGGCCTCTTCCATCAAATCTTCCGCCGCGTGCACGCCCAGCTCGATCGCCAGGGCGCCCGCCTGGATGCTCGCGTAGTCATTCAAGTCGCCGATCAAGCGAAGCGTGGCCCGGGCCGACAGCTCAATGCGCCGTGCGGCGGCAATCAGCCGCGGGGCGGAGGTGCGAGGGTTCAGGTGACCGCGCACCACGCTGGAGCTCGCCAGGATGGCGCCGATGGGGTTCTTCAGGTCGTGTGAGACCAGCGCCAGCACCTCTTCGCGCAGCCGCGTCTCCCGCTGGGCGCGCTGGTAGAGGTGGGCGTTGTCGATGGCCATCGCCGTCTCCGCGGCCAGCTCCCGCGCCAGCTCGAGATCCGCGGCGTGAAACGGGTGCCCGCGCAGGCCGTAGAACGCCATCACGCCAATCCGCTTCACGCCCACGCGCATCGGCACGGCGAGCAGCGGACCCAACCCCGAACGCTCCCACGAGCTGCGAAGGCTGGGGTGCTCTACGAAGGTCGCCTCCAGCTGGGGCGTGAGGTCCTCCACCACCACCGCCTGACCCGTCTGCAGCACCTGCGCAACGCCGGCGGGCGCCAGCCCGGTGTGCGCCGAGTGCAGCGCGGCCTCTTCCCGCAGCGCGCGCTCGTGCGGTGCGCCGCGCGCCGCGGCCGACACCTCGAGGTCTTCGTGCTCATCCAGCAGCGCCACCAGCGCGAGCTCGCCGAGATCCTCCAGCGCCAACCCCAGCAGCCGGGGGAGCGTCTCCGCGGTGTCGAGCGACCGGACCAGCTGCGCGCCCACGCGCGAGAGCAGGTGCTCGCTCCGCTCCGCGCGCTTGCGCTCGGTGACTTCGCGGAACTGGATGGCCGCGCCCCCGGCGAGGAAGGGGAGGGCGCTCACCTCGTAGTAGCGCCGCGCGTCGCGGTCGCAGACCTCGAACCGGTCCGGCGTGCGCGAGGCGATGACCTGCCGGATGCGCCGGATACAGTCCTCCCCCGCGTCCTTCAAAGCGGACTCCGCGGGCGCGCCGATCAGCTGTGGCCGCAGCGCCCCGAAGCGGGCCGCCGCGCAGCTGTTCACCAGCGTAAACTTCAGCGACGAGTCCAGGCAGAAGAAGACATCCGACCCGGTCTCCAGCAGCGCCTCCAGCTGCGCGCGGCTCCGGCTGTACGTCGGGGACGTGGCCGTCCGCTCCTCCCTGCGAGCGCGCTCCCGCCGCCAGGTCCAGATCCCGAAGGCGACCTGCGCCAGCGCCGCGGAGAGGAGCCAGGCCTGAGCGTCGCTCAGCGGACCTTCGGACCACTGCGCGCTGACCGCCAGGACCACCGTGAGCGGTAGCAGCGCGAGCTGTCCCAGGGACAAGGCATCCCACGTCCGCCGATCTGAGCTCATGTGTCCCCCTGCTGCGGTGCCGCAACGCCTGCGAAGCATCCGGGTAGCAGAGGGTTCGCTGAAGTGCCCATTGACCGGGAGTGCAGCGCTCCGTGTGGCGCAGGACGCGCGCCCCACCGTCACCGGCGTGCGCGCGACGAAGGCCGCACGGTTGTGTCGTGGGGTAGAAGGCGACTACACCGTGCGCGGCCGGGCCGGACCTCAACAGGAGCTTCCAACAGTGCGAGCGCCTCGCTTCCTTGATCGGCTTCTTCCGCTGCTCGCGATTGCGGCCGCGATGAGCCTGGGTTGCCCGCAACCGTCGCCGCCGCCAGCGCCGCCCGTCCCGGATGGGAGCGTCACGCTGCCGGACAGCGGTTCGGAACCCAACGAAGACGGCGGCGCGCCCGACGGTGGAGCACCGGACCCGGACGCTGGCGCCCGCGACGATGCGGGAACGCCGGACGCTGGCACGGACGCGGGGAGAGGAGAGCCGGTCTCCCCGCCGGTGGTGGATCTCAGGGCCGACGGCGACCGAAACGGGGAAGTCTCCACGGACGGCGGCGCGGACGAAGAGGGCGAGGCGCAGTGGAGCGCGGACGCGGGCGCGGTCTTCCTCGCGAACATCGATGACGACGAGAAGCGCTGCCCCACGACCGGGACGGACATTGAGCTGCCGAAGTGCAACGACGCGGCGGACGAGCGGATCAACGGCGACCGGGATCTGCTGGATCTCGCGCCGCTGAAGGTCCTCGCCTGGCCTGCGGCGCCGGAGGGCGCAGTCGGGCGACTGGAGATCTCCCCGGCCGCGGCGGCGGCGAAGGTCCGCCTCTTCAAGCAGGACCCAGGCGCGGACGGCGGCGTGGATGGCGGCGCGGCGAGCCTGTGGCGGCCGTTCGAGCCCACCAAGGACTCGCTCCCGGCTGAAGCGCTGCGGGCCGGCGTGGACCTCCTCCTCGAGGGAAAGGACATCGTCCGGGATCGCGCCGCGTGGGATGGCTACGCCACGGTGACGCTGACGCTCAGCACACCGGGAGCGGACGGCGGCGCGGGGGAGGGCGCGTGGGACGGCGGGGCGCGCTACGAAGGCTTCGCCGCCTCGGACTCGGTGGTGCTCCGCGTCTCTCCCGTGATGACGTTCAGCCATGAGACCGCCGCGCAGACGCTCTACGCGACCGCGCTCTCCGGGGCGGACTCCACGCTCTTCCGGGCGGACCTTCAGGCCGGGCTGAACCTCGCGCAGAACACCCAGCCGCTGGTTGGCCTGGTGACGGAGCGCGGAGACCAGTGGGCGCAGGACTACTTTGAGACCGGCTACATGGCCATGCCGGCCAAAGGTGGCAGGCAGGTCATCCGGGTCAACCTCCGCTCCGCCAACGTCGACTTCAACTCGCCCAGCTCCCCACTGCGGAATGCGGGCCGCCTGGTCTTCACCTTCTTAAGGGGCCCGGACGTCGCGGGCATCCAGGAGTACCTGCCGCAGGCGGTGAACAACGCGCAGGACAGCCTCAACTCCTTCGGGAACTTCGAGACGATCCCGCCGTACACGCACGGCGGCGTGAGCTACCCGCTGGGACGCGTGCTGCGGGGCAGCATCCCCTCGCGCCACATTGATCCCAACTTCCAGAAGATGACCGAAGCGCAGGCCATGCAGCCGCCCATCTACATCGACACGGCCTGGCTCTCCGTTGGCCACGTCGACGAGACGATCAGCTTCCTCCCGGTGGCCTCGCCGCGAGGGTGGATTCTCCTCATCAGCGACCCGGCGCTCGCCAAGACGATGCTGGAGGCAGCGGTCACCGCCGGGAACGGCGCGGTCCTGATGTTCGACGGACGGAAGACCCGCACCGGCGCGTCCGCGGCCCGGAGCATCTCCTCTGTCCTCGCCAGCACGACGATCATGAACGAGAGCGCCAAAGCCGCCGCGGCGGTGGACGCGCAGCTGGCCATCCTCAAGGCGGAGACGGGCGTCACCGACGCGGAGATCATCCGCGTGCCCTTCCTCTATGAACCGACGGGCGCGGGTTCGCTGGCCTACCAGCCGGGGACGGTGAACGGCGTGATGATCAGCCCCACCGTCTTCGCGCCGCCGGATCCCCACGGGCCGGTCATCAACGGCAAGGACCTCTTCAAAGCGCATCTGGAAGCCGCGCTCGCCGTGCACAACATCCAGCTCCACTGGGTAGAAGACTGGAACCTGTATCACCTGCTGTCGGGTGAAGTTCACTGCGGCTCGAACGCGGCGCGGGTCCTCCCCGCCACGAACTGGTGGGAGACCGGCCGATGAGCGCTCAACTCTGGACCCTCGTGGCAGTCCTGACAGCGGCTCCCGCACTGGCGAACGGGCTGCTCCTGCGCGCCGACGTGCTCCCCCCGGACGCCGTCCGCAGACTGGAGGCAGAGCTCGGGGCGGCGCGTCTGGCGCACCCGGCCGAGTTTCGCGCGGTGACGGAGGTCTATCGCGCCGCGAACGCGCTGGACGCCAGCAAGCGCGGGCCGCTTGCACCGCTCTCCCGCGAGCTGAAGCCGCTGGGCCCCGACGCCTTGCTGCCGATGCTGGAGCTGATCGCCCTCCGCGTGCCGGGCGAGTCGCTGACAGACTCGGCCGCGGTTTCGCTGTCGGTGGGTCTGCTCGAGGCGGTCGGCGAGCTGCGCGATGTTCGCGCGCGCCCTGTCCTGAACGCGCTGCTGCGTTCGAAGGAGGAGCGCCCGCCCGAGGTCCGTCGCGCGGTCGCTGACGCGTACGGCGCGTTGCAGGATGACGACGCGGCGAAGGCGCTCATCGCGCAGCTGCGCAGCGAAGATGACGGCTCCGGCGCGCTCACGCCCTCGCAGCGCGCGCTGGTGCTGGGCATGGGCAGCTGCCGGAGGCTCGCGGTGGCGGAGGCGCTGCACGCTCGCGCCCTGACGGCGACGCGCGAGGCGGACCGGCTGGCCCTCACCGACGCGCTGTCGAACCTCGGCAACGCCTGGGCATGGAAGACGCCCGGCGTGGTGGCGAAGGCGGAAGAGCGGGCGGTGCGGCAGCGCGCGGCCGAGGCGCTGGTGGAGCTCTTCGTCCGCGCAGACGCGCACGGCCGGCGCGCCGCGAGCAACGCGCTGATGGTGGTGGACGCGCAGGAGACGCAAAGCCTGATCTCGCGCCGGCGCTCGCAGGCGAGGGGCGAGCTGCAGGCCTCCCTCGAGGAGCTGCAGGCGCGGCTGGCCCGGAACCCCACCCGGTAGCGCGGGGTTCCCGCCCGTTCGCGTCGAGCGTTGCGCCGTCAGGCGCATAGTCGAGACGTCGGCAGTGCTTCCGGAACTTGGCTCATGGGCCGCTGCGCCCTGCTCGAAACAAGCCGGCAAAGTGCAGTGCGTGGGTTTACGCCACCTCTCGACTATGCGCCTGACGGCGCAACGCTCGAGGCGATCGGGGAGGCGCCGGACTGAGAAGAGCTGTTCCTCCGACGAAATGGCCGGCCAGGGCCGGTTTCCTCCTCGAGGCGAGCGGGGGAGGCGCCGGACTGAGAAGAGCTGTTCCTCCGACGAAATGGCCGGAGCGGGGGGCGCGACGCGCTGAGAGACAGCTGTTCCTCCGATGATGTGGCCGGCCAAGGGCCGGTTTCCGTCTCCTGGGTGTGGCAATGGATGCGGCGCGTCTTCGTCTCTGGGGAGACTCATTCATCCCTGGAGGAGAAGACGATGAGCGACACCAAGCCCTGCAGCGCCTGCCGGCAGTCCATTGATGCCCTGGCCACGCGCTGCCCCCACTGTCGTGGCCGGCAAGCGGACGCGCCGGCGATGCACCGGGGGCAGCCGAACAAGCTCATCGCTGGGGTCTGCGCCGCCATCGCGGATCACCTCGGGGTCGACGTCGCGTGGGTGCGGGTGGCTTTCGGTGTCGGCGCGCTGGTCAGCGGCGGGCTGATGCTCTGGGTGTATGGCCTGATGTGGGTGGCCACTCCGGCGGCCCCGGGCGCGCGCCCGCCACTCAGCCGCTTCGTGGACTGGGTTCAGGACCTGTTTGGCGGGTCGCGTCAGAGCCCGCAGCCGCCGGTCACGCCCAGCGTCTGAAACCCAGGAATCAGGGCTTTAGAGCCCGGCCTCACGCCTTCCCCTCAGTTTTCTGAGGGCTGCCGCCTGGGCTAAACTCCCGGAAAGCGGCAGTCACCCCCTGGCATGCGCAGCGCACCGGCAGCCAGGTTTCCCCCCTTGGTGGAGAAGGAATGGCCGGAGCAGGGCACTTACCCCCAAGCGGGTGTCTCTTGGCGCTTGGCGTGGTGCTGGCGCTGGCACCTTCTCCAGCGTCTGGGGGGCCCCCGTGTCCACCCAGCGCAGAGGTCGCCGGCGACATGGAGTTGGTCGAGCAGATGGGGACGGAGCTGGCACGGCGAGGCATCGCCGTGAACGAGCTCGCCATCGGTTCAGACTGCGTCCCTGTCCGGGCCACCATCAGCCCGGGGGACCACACGCTCCTCGTGACCATCGTCGACGCGCAGGGCCGCCGCAGCGAGCGCGAAGTGGGCAGCCTGGAGGCCGCGGCTGCGCTGGTGGAATCCTGGGCGCGGACGGACGTGCCGGATCCGCTGCTCTCCCGCCGCGCCACCCCGCGCAGAGTCACCCCGCCGCCGCTGGTCCCGTCGGAGCCGGCAGGGCCGCTGCCCTCCTCGTACACGCTGGGCTTGGCGGTGGACGTGGCCCTCTCTGACGACGGCGCGAACTGGGGCGGGGCCATGCTCTCCGGCTGCGCCACCTACGGCCCCATCTGCGCGCTCTTCACGGCCCGCTGGTCGGTCAGCTCCGTGCGCAGCCTGCACCCGGAGCACCGCACGGAGATGAGCGCCTTGCTGGGCGCGCGGCTCCCGCTCACCTTCGGTGTGTTCACGCTGGCGCCTTCGCTCTCGGTGGGGATGGGCTGGCTTCGCGCCAGCCGGGACGCGTTCGAGCTGGGCAACGATTGCAGCGAGCAACCGGACGACGTGTGCGTGGGCACGGAGATCGCCGCGTCCACCGCCAACACCACGTCGCTGCGCACCGAGGCCGCGGTCCTGCTGTCCCTCTCTCCCACCGACCAGGTGGGCGTGGACTTCACGCTGGGCTTCACCTGGGCGCCGCTGTCGAAGCGACACCTGCTGCCGGACGACGCGCTGACCTTGCCGGACCCGGTCATTCCGCTGGCGGGCGAGCCCCGCTGGGCGCTGCGCACCGCGCTGGGCGTCCACTGGAGCGGGCCATGAAGGGCGTGGTCGTCCCCCTTCGCCGGGTGGCCGCGGAGGTCAGCGGGCTCTCGGATGAGGCGCTGGTCGCCGCGTGCGCGGTGGGTGACGCGAGCGCGCTCGGTGCCCTGTTCGACCGGTTCCAGTCCGTGACGTTCCGGTTCCTCTCGCGGCTGGTCGGCAGCCACTCGGAGGAGCTGGATGATCTCGTGCAGGCCACCTTCCTCGAGGTCTGGCGCTGCGCGGAGCGCTTCCGTGGCTCCTCCGCGGTGCGGACATGGATTCTCGGCATTGCCGCCAACCTCGCCCGGCACCACGTGCGTGGAGAGCAGCGCAAGAGCGCGGCGTTCGGTTCTCTGGCCAGCGTGCCCAAGACCAACCCCGCGGACGTCGCAGGGTCGGTGGAGCGCAAGCAGTTGGTGACGCGGCTGCAGGCCGCGCTGGAAGGGCTGCCCGAGGATCTGCGGGTGGCGTTCGTGATGTGCGATCTGGAAGAGACGCCAGGAGTTGAGGTGGCGCGGGTGCTCGGGCTGCGGCCGGGCACGCTGTGGCGCCGCCTTCACGAGGCGCGCAAGGCGCTGCGAAGCGCGCTGGAAGGAGAGTCGCCATGAGCGACCGTTGTCCGAGCCCGGAGGCACTCGCGGAGGCCTACGCGGGCGCTGGGGCGTTGTCGGTTCACCAGCATGTCGATCGCTGCACTGCGTGCGCGGAGCAGTGGCACGGGTTCGAGGAGCTCTCGAAGCTCGCGCAGGCGCTGCCCCGAGCCAGCCGGTCGGCCGGCGAGGTGGAAGAGATTCGAACCGTGCTGCTCACGTCGGCGCTCAACGAGCGCGGCCCGCGGCCTGCCGGGCTCAGCCGGCGCACCAAGCTGGTGCGCTGGGCAGCGGGTCCGCTGGCGGTGGCGGCTTCGCTGCTCGTCGTCCTGGCGCTGCAGTCAGGCACGCCGGCGGATACGGAGGTTCACCGCGGACGGGTCCAGGCGGCGTCCGGGGCGCGCCTGACGCACTCCCGCACGGTGCTGGCGGATGGCAGCGCGGATGAGGTGGTGCGGCTCATCGACGGGCGCGTGCGCGTGGCGGTGGATCCGCTGCACGCTGGCGAGCGGTTCCGGGTGCTGGTGGGGAACGCGGAGATTGAGGTCCGGGGGACGGAGTTCGACGTGGCGGCGGAGCAGGATGTCCTCACGTCCGTCCTCGTTCACCACGGGCGGGTGGTTGTCCGGCCGCGCGGTGGGGTGGAGACTTCGCTCTCGAATGGTCAGCGCTGGGCGCCGGTGCCGATTGTGTCGGTTGCTCCGCCTGAGCCTGAGGCGACGACTCCGGCGCAGGCGGTCGTTGCGGCTCGCCCGGTGGAGAGCAAGCCCGTCGCTCGGGCTGCGCGCGTTGCCGCGGCGCCCCCGGTGGCGGCTGAGGCAGAGGTTCCTCCGCTTCCGCTCCCGGCGCGGGCCGGGTTGCTGGGTGGAGCCACGGAGGAGGCCTTCGCTGAAGGGTGGCAGGCCTTGCGCGCGGGCAATGCGGACGCGGCGGCGCTGAGCTTCGCTCGCGCGGCGGAGAGCGCGCCGCAGACCGCGCTCGCCGAGGACTCCCGGTTCTGGGAGGCGGTGGCGCTGGCACGTGCGGGGAAGACGGCTGCGGCTTCGCGCGCGATGGCTGGGTTTCTGGACAGCTATCCTGCGAGCCCGCGCGCGGGTGAGCTCTCGGCGATGCTCGGGTGGTTGCTCCTGGACCAGGGGCGGGTGGCTGAGGCGAAGGACCGGTTCGTGTCGGCGCTTGCGGATCCGAGCGACAAGGTCCGGCAGAGCGCGGAGTCCGGGCTGCTTGAGGTGGATGCGCGGTAGTCGTCTCGTTGGCGCCGTAACCCCGTCACCCGATGGCGCTGCGCTCGGGCGAAGCTACCGCCGGCGTGAGTAGAACAACGTGACGAGCTCGCCCTCGCGCAGCACCCGGTCCACCGCGCGGCTGAGCGTCACCACCACGCGCGTCCCTCCGGTGCGGGGGAGAAACCGGACGTGCCGCACATTCCCCGCTCCTGACAGCTTTAGCGCGCTTCGGGGGACCTCACCCTCCAGGTCGAGGATGAGGCCGGGCGGGCTTCGCAGCGCCACTGCCTGAACGAGCGTGCTCCGGCCCCGCATCCGCACCCGGATGTTGAGCCGGTCGCCGCCCGCGTCGAACCGCAGCGAGGCGACCGCGCCGGACTCGGGCGAGAGATCCAGCATCGCACCGCGCCCGCTCTTCACGGGCGTATCCGGCACGGGCTCCGGCGCAGCAGGCGACTCGGGAACGGGCTCCGGTGCCGTACGCTTCGCCGGCGCATCGGGAGCCGGCTCCGTGCGCTTCGCCGGCGCCTCGGAAACCGGCACAGGCGTGACGGTCAGCTCAGGCGCCGGCTCCCCGCGCTCTGCCGGATCAGGCGGCGTCGCCGTCGCCTCGGGCTCCTCCGCGACAGGAGGCGGAGCCGGCCGGTGCCGCGGCATGGCCGCCAGCGCCAGCGCCGCCGCGGCGCAGAGAATGGACACCGCTCCGAGCGCGCGCCAGACCCAGCGCAGCCAGCGGCGGGGCGCGTGGGGGCGGGGATGCGGCGCGGCGGCAGACTCAATCGGCGTATGCAGGAGCGGGGCAGTCGGAAACGGCACCGAGGATTCGCTCTGGGCCACAGGGCACACGTTGAGCAGGTGGTCCACCAGCGCGCGCGACTTGCCCTCCAGCCGGGTGAAGCGCAGGCCGAACCCCGGCGCGCAGCCCAGCATCCGGGCCTGGGTCTCCGGCAGGCGGAACACCACCTCACCGTGCGCGAACGGGAGCGCGCGTCCCCTGGCTTCGAGCGCCACCTCCACCGTCGTCCCCTCGGCCGGAGGCAGCGGCGTCCGGATGAACATCCCGCCGCCGGAGAGGTTGCTGGAGATCAACCGCGCGGGTTGGCCGTCGGGCGGACGCACCACGACCGGTCGAAGGAACCGGACCCGCTTTGAGCGCTGCTGCGACGGGGAAGCGCCGTAGACGTGGGTTTGGCTCATCTCAGCGGCCAACCTAGTGCCGGGGTTGACGCGGCGATAGTTCCCCGATGGAACCGCCCTCCGGAGTGCTCGCGGTGTGTTCGCCGCACCCACCTGGTCTTGGCGTGAAAGGCATGGCCGCCCGGCTCGCCGGGTTTTCGCCTCAGAAATCCGAGCTGCGGCCCCTCTCTCGAGGCTGAACCCGGAGGAGTTCCAGAGGATTATCCTGCGTCAGGGCGGGCACACCGAGTGCACAGCTGGCGCGCGCTTGGCTGGCGGTTTCTTTCGAAGCGGAGGTCCAACGATGCGCGGCTTTCTGACGATGGCGGCTCTGGCGGTGGTGGGGCTTACGGGCTGCGAGGCGAAGACGGGCTCCTACTCGAGCGCGTCCGGCACGCTGGCGCTCTCCCGGGACGACGCGCTCCTCTACGCGGTGGACACGGACAATGAGCTCGTGGCCGTCATCGACACGGCCACCGACGCGAAGATCGCCGAGGTGAAGGTCGGCGCGGCGCCGGAGCGGATTGTCGTCGGCAAGGACGACACCCTCTATGTGGCGAACCGCGGCGCCCGAAGCGTCTCCGTCATCCGCCGCGGCGACTGGACGGAGGCCACCCGCATCTCCGTCGGCGTGGAACCCTCCGGCATGGCTGTCTCCAAGGACGGCAACACGCTCTACGTGGTGAACGCGGCGGCGCTGGACAGCGCGGAGCACGGAACGCTGACCGCCATCGACACCCGCACCCTGCAGACGCTCTGGGACCTCGATGTGGGGCCGGCCCTTCGCGGTGGCGCTGGTGGACGGTCACAAGGCGCTCGTCTCCCTCTACAAGCGCGGCGACGTGGTCACCGTGGACCTTGATACGCACGAGGTGACGCAGGCCCAGACGGACCTCTACACGAAGGCCAACCGGACCGCGCTCGGGCTGAGCGACGCCATCTCCGGAGGCGCCGCGCCCGTCCCTGACGCCCCTCGGACAGCCGTAGGGCTCGGCCTGTTTCAGCCGCGGACGCTGGCGGACCTCGCGGTGAGCCCGGATGGCCGGCAGGTGTATGGCGCCACGCTGTGGGCCAGCCAGGCGGTGCTCGACGGCCAGACCAAGCCAGGGGAGAGCCCCATCGAGCCGGGCGGCACCAGCGGCGGTGGCGCGTACGGCGGCGGCCCCTGCTCCGGCGGTGCGGTGACGGCCGCGGGCGTGGCCACCTTCGTGGTGGATGAGCAGACCACCCCCACGGTGGATGACGTCTCCCGCTGCTTTGAGACCGAGGACAAGCCGTTCCCGGGCTCGGTGCTGCGTGCGGCTGACGCCATCCAGGGCCCGGTGGCGATGGCGGTGGACCCGACAGGCGACTGGCTCTTCGTGGTCAACCGGGAGAGCGACAACGTGGCGGTGCTGCCCACCTCCCGCAGCCTTAAGAACGGGAACGCTGCCGGCGTGGACATCTCCAGCCAGAAGCGCTTCTTCGCGCCCACAAGCTCCGTACGGGACGTGGTGCGCGTCGGCGCCGGTCCCAACGGGATTGCCCTCACTCAGGATGGCTCCAAGGCCTACGTCTTCAACAGCTTTGACCACACGGTCAGCACGCTGGCGCTGGACGCGAACAAGCGGGTGACGAACACCGGCCGCACCCTTGTGGTCGCCCAGGACGTGTTGCCTTCGGACGTGGTGGCAGGGCGCAAGCTCTTCTTCTCCGCCACGGACTCGCGGATGAACAACCCGGCCACCGGCATCGCCTGCGCCAGCTGCCACGCGCAGGGGCGCGAGGATGGCCATGTGTGGAACTTCGCAGAAGGGCCGCGGCAGACGCCGTCGCTTGCCGGGCGCCGTACCGGCGGCACCGCCCCGTTCCACTGGAGCGGCGAGTTCGTCAACCTGGGCGACTTCCTCTCGCACACCGTCCGGCTGCGGATGGGCGGCTCCGGCGCCACGCCGGCGATGGAGGCGCAGCTGCTGGCGTTCATCGACTCCATGCAGGCCCCGGACAACCCGCACAAGCTGGGGGTGCCCTCCGAGGCGCAGGTCCGCGGGGCCAGCGTCTTCGTCAAGGCGAACTGCAACAGCTGCCACGCGGGGGAGGCCCTCACCAACAACACCTTCGCCAACGTGGGCACGCTGGTGAGTACCGGCGACGTGCGCGATGACGCGGTGAAGCTGCGGCGCGGGCTCAACACGCCCTCGTTGCTCGCGGTGGCGCGGACCGGGCCGTACCTGCACGACGGCAGTGCGCCCACGCTCAAAGAGCGCCTGCTGAAGGACCAGGCCAAGGACCTCCACGGCCGGACCTCCCAGCTCAACGCCCAGGAGATGGATGACCTGGTGGAGTACCTGAAGAGCTTGTAAGGCGTTCGCTTGGCCCGGGGGTGTGCGACGCTCCCGGGCCGCCATGCCGCCGCTGCGCACCGTTCACTGCCAGGACGCCATCGGGTGGTTGATGGCGCAGCCTCCGCTGACGGGCTGCTCCTTCATCACCTCGCTGCCGGACGTGTCGGAGCTGGCCGGGCACTCTGTCGCCACCTGGCGGGAGTGGTTCGTCTCCGCCGCGCAGCTGGTGCTGGCCCGCTGTCCGCCCGAGGGCGTGGCCATCTTCTTCCAGACCGACATCAAGAAGGGTGGCGAGTGGGTGGACAAGGGCTACCTGGTGGCGAAGGCCGCCGAAGCCGCCCGCGCCCGCTGCCTCTGGCACAAGGTTGTCTGTCGCTCGGCCGCGGGCACCACCACCTGGGGCCGGCCGGCGTACTCCCACATGCTCTGTTTCTCTCCGGGCCTTTCGCTGGAGCTCTCCCGCGCGACGCCGGACGTCCTGCCGGACGCGGGTGAGACCACCTGGACGCGCGGCATGGGCGTGAAGGCCTGCGTCGCCGCCTGCCGCTTCGTCCTCGATTCGACTTCCACGCGCACGGTGGTGGATCCGTTCTGCGGCCGCGGCACCGCGTTGGCGGTGGCGAACGGGCTGGGCCTGGACGCCATCGGCGTGGAGCTCAGTCCCAAGCGGGCCAGGCAGGCGCGCGCGCTGTCCCTCGTAGGCTGAGCGCGCACATCCGCCTCGTTTCGCCGCAAACGTGGGGTTCCGCTTCAGCCCCGAAAAGGCTGCAATGCGCCAATTGCCAGCGCAACCGGAGGAGTCACCCATGGTGCTCTCGTTGGCCCCCAAGGCGGTCTATGGCACTGCGCTCGTCGGCGCGGTGGCGGTCGCCGCGCTCCCGGGAGTGGACCGCGGGGCAGGCCTCCTGTTCGGCTTCGGGCTGATGGCGGGTGCGGCGCTGGTCCATCAGGTGGGCCGCCAACTGCACCGCGACTCGGCCAGGCTCTCGCAGGCGGCGCACGAGGTAGAGGCGCTGGAGCGGGCGAACGACGAGCTCATCGAGGCGAACCGCCGGATGCTGGATGAGCAGAGCAAGGTGGTTCGGGCGGAGAACCTCGCGTCGGTGGGGCTCCTGGCCGCGGGCGTGGCGCATGAGATCAACAACCCGCTCACCGGCGTGCAGAACTGCCTGATGCTTGCCCGCAGGCCCGAGGTGACCGAGGAGCGGCGCGAGCGCTACTACGCCGCCATCGACGACGCGCTCCGGCGGATTGGCATCACCGTCGGCGCGCTGCTGGACTACGCGCGGGCGCGCACGGCGCTGGCGCTGGCGCCGCTGGACGCCCACGCGCTGCTGTGGCGCTGCGTCCCGCTGCTCGAGTCGGCGCTCAAGGCGGCGAACGTGGAGCTGGAGCTGCAGCTGCGCCCCGGTGAAGCCGTGCTGCTGGGGGACGCGCCGCGCCTGGCGCAGGCGTCGCTCAACCTCCTGCTCAACGCCATCCAGGCGTCCCCGCGCGGCGGAAAGGTCTCCGTGCGCGCGGAGCTGCGCGAGGGCCGCGTGGGGCTCTGGTTCGAGGACAAGGGCAAGGGAATCCCCGCGGAGCTGCTCTGCCGGGTGAAGGACCCGTTCTTCACCACCAAGCCGGAGGGGGAGGGGACGGGGCTGGGGCTCACCGTCACGCAGGGCATCATCGACGAACACGGTGGGGAGCTCGTCATTGAGAGCGAGCCCGGCCGGGGGACCTCCGTTGCGCTCTGGCTCCAGGCCGCCAGCGCGGACGCCCTCGCCCGCGCCGCGGCGGTGGAGGCGAGCGCGCCTGCCGGCCGGGCTTCTGTCCGGCCGAACTAGGGCGCAGACCAGCCCTCGCCGTTCGTGTCAAGCGTTCGAGCGCGGCTGCGGGCTGCGGGCTGCGGGTTCCGGGCTGCGGGGAGCGGGCTGCGGGGGGCGGGCTGCGGGGAATGGTGTCTCGGGTAGGGTCCTCGGGGAAGGTGTCTCGGGAAGGGTCTTCGGTTTTCGTTAACGCGTTCGCGTTCGCGTTCGCGTTCGGGCCCGGGTAGGGGAAGGGGAGCGGGCCCGGTTGGAACGTGGCGCGCAGGCTTTGGACGCTGGGGAGTCTCTGCCGCGGTGTCCTCCGCCCCGAACCCCGAACCCCGAACCCCATTCCCCTTTCCCTACCCCTACCCCTACCCCTGCCCGAACGCGAACGCGAACGCGTTAACGAAAACCGAAGACCCTACCCGAGACACCGTTTCCCGCAGCCCGCAGCCCGCACCCCGAGACACCATTCCCCGCAGCCCGAACCCGAACACTTTCGGCACTCAACGCACCTGAAAGCGCAATCCTCGGAGCCTCGCGCTACCAACCGAACTAACTGCCGTCGTCGTTGGAGCTCGGCGTCCCGTCCCCCGAGGGCACGGTGGGCGGCAGCGGTGAGGCCAGCAGGGTGGGATCCTCATCCAAATCCACCGCGACGAGGTCGTGTCGGCGCAGCTTCTCCCAGAGGTTCTTTCGGGAGATGCCCAGCGCCTCCGCGGTGCGGCCCTTGTTTCCGCCGTGCAGCTTGAGCGCGTTCTGAAGGTACTCGCGTTCGAACTCGCGCAGCGCCTTGCCCAGGTGCTGGACGTTCTCGGGAGCGCCCGGCCCCTTGCGGAGGCCCAGCTTGGCGATGTCTTCGGGCAGGTGGGCGGGTTCGATGGTCCCCGCGCTGCCCACCAGCGCCACGGCGTGGCGCAGCGCGTGCTCCAGCTCCCGCACGTTGCCCGGAAACGGATAGTGCGACAGGAGTGCGCGCGCTGCGGGGGAGACTTGCAGCGGCGTGTCCCCGGGCGAGAAGCGCTGCAGAAAGTATTCGAGGAGGACCGGCAGGTCACCCTGTCGTTCGCGCAGCGTGGGGACCTCCAGCGCCAGAATCTTCAGGCGGTAGTAGAGGTCCTCGCGGAAACGCCCGTGGGTGACCATCTCCTTGAGGTTCCGGTTGGTGGCGGAGATGACCCGGACATCCACGTGGATGGAGTCGTTGGTGCCCAGCGGCTCGAACGTCTGGTCCTGGAGCACCCGTAAGAGCTTGGCCTGCGAGGACAGGGGCATCTCCCCCACCTCGTCGAGGAAGAGCACGCCGCCATCCGCCGCCTTGAAGCGTCCGTCCCGCTTCCGAACGGCGCCGGTGAAGGCACCGCGCTCATGGCCGAACAGCTCCGCCTCCAGCAGGGTGTCCGGGAACGCCGCGCAGCTGACCGCGACGAAGGGGCCTTCGCGCCGGCCGCTCTTCCGGTGCAGGGCGGCGGCCACCAACTCTTTGCCGGTGCCGCTCTCGCCGGTGACCAGGACGGGGGCTTCGCTCGCTGCGAAGCGCTCAATCCGCTCCTGAAGTCGCACCATGGCAGGCGAGGTGCCGATGAGCTCCCGGTCCTCCGGGCGATCGCTCCAGCGGCGCTTGGCGTCGACCAGCTCCTTCTTGAGCGTGCGCTCGCGGTAGATGCGCTCCACCCGGAGGTTCAGCTCCTCCAGGCTGAAGGGCTTGATGAGGTAGTCGGTGGCCCCATCTTTCAGCGCATTCACCGCGTCCGCGACGTTGGCGTGCGCAGTCATCAGGATGACGTCCGTGCCGGGCGCGTGTTTGCGGATGTGACGCAACAACGTCAACCCGTCCACCCGCGGCATCCGGACGTCGCACAGGATGACATCGAAGCGCTGAGCGGCGCAGGCCACCAACGCCGCTTCCCCGTCGCCAGCGGTGGTGACGCGGAACGTCGCTGCACGCAGCGCGTCGGCCACGCTCAGGAGGATGGAGGGTTCGTCATCTGCCAGCAGGATGTCCAGCACGTTTCCCCTTGGGGCAGTCTGAGGGTGCGCTGGCCAACGACAAAGGGAAAAGCAGGTAATCTGGATTTTCAGTACCTGTTCGGAGTGCTCTGTTTTGCAGGCTTTACCAATCCGTAACGCCTGGCGCGCGCATGTTACCGATTGGTGCTCCTCCCAACGCGCTGGAACAACGCGCTGTTCACGGAGAGCGCGGTTGTGCGTGTTACCGATGACAGGTTGCGACAGGAGTGGCGTTTCAATCAGCGCGCGCCCCTGGAGGTTGGAACGTTGGTTGCTGAAGAGACCCGCGAATGGAACCGCAGGGTCGAACGCTGTGCATCGGGTTGCGTTGGCTGTATCCGCTCATCGGCGCGTGCGCAGACATCGCGATGGTCGCGGGGTTGGCCACCTTTGGTGTGATGTCGCAGGCCGGCATGGTGGCCGCGCTGATTGTCTCCACCACCGTCGTGTATGCGGTCGTCGGGGCGCTCGCGAGCCGGCGGATTTTGCGCCTGGCAGAGTGCGCCGCCCGCGATGAGCTCACCCACCTGTGGAACCGCGCGGAGGGGCTGAGGGCGCTGGACGCGCAGCTGTCCACCTCCTCCCGGCTCTGCTCTCCGCTCGCGGTCTTCATGATTGACCTGGATCTGCTCAAGCAGATCAACGACACGGGCGGCCACAGCGCGGGCGACCAGGCCCTGGTCCTGCTGGGAGAAAGCCTGCGCCGCTCCATCCGCTGTTCGGACGTCGCCGCGCGCTTCGGCGGCGATGAGTTCCTGCTGGTGACGCCGTGTCGTCCCGAGGACGCGCTGATGCTCGCGGAGCGCATCCGCACCCAGCTGATGAAGCTGGCGGCGGAGCGCGGCGGCAGAGACCTCCCCACGGTCTCCATCGGCGTGGCGGCGGTCGACGGCAGCTGCGCCCGGTGCGCCACCGCCACCGCGCTGCTCGACGCGGCGGACCGCGCGCTCTACGAGTCCAAGCACAACGGCCGAGACCGCGCGACGCTGCGCCGGCTGGCGCCCGCACCGGAGGGCGGCGAGGTCGTCCGCTGGCCGGGGCCGCGCGCTGTGCCTGCGAGCTGGAACCTTCGAAACGCAGGTGGAAGGCAGTCCTGAAGAGGGAGCACCCCCCCATGCCTCATCGCCAAGCCGAGAGCCTCCAGTCCCAGCCGTCGGGTCACTTCCTCGCGAAGACGGTGATCGTGGCCTTCGAGAAGGAGGTGACGCGGGCCAAGGTGGCGTCCCCGCTGCGTCGCAGCGGCTACCACGTGCTGGAGATGAAGGACGGCGTGGAGTTAATCGATCACCTGGAGCACGTCTTCGGCTCCGGCAAGCTGCACCCCACCCCGGACGCGATCATCGCGGACGCGCAGCTCTACGGGTACTCCGGTGTGGAGGTGTGCTGGGCGCTGCGCAAGTTCAGCCCGAACCTCCCCTTCCTCATCGTCCTGCGTTCGAAGGATCAGATTGACTGGCAGGAGCTGGCGGACGCGGGCGCGTCGTACGTCGGTGCAGAGCCCATCAACCCGGCGGTGCTCAACGACGTGGTGGCGCGCCTGTGCGTGGAAGGCCGTGGTTGACCGGATGCGAAGCTCCAACCGTTCTTTGAGGCAGGCGGGGTTCCTGTCGCTCCACGCCGCCTATCTGCTCGCCCGGCCGCGCCGCGTCCTGCTCTACGAACCCGAGGCCTCTACGCGCGACCGCTTTGCCCGGGCGCTGCGGCTTGCGGGCTACGTCGTGGTGGACGTGGAGAGCCTGGAGGAGGCCGCCGGCTCGCTCGGCGTTCCGGGCGCCGCCTTCAATCCGGTGGAGCTGCCGGACCTCATCATCGCCCAGGCGGATGAGGCTGCCTTCAGCCTGCTCGCCAGCCTCGAAGCGCGCGAGCACCGTCCTCCAGCGCTGCTGCTGAGCGACCACGCGGACGACGCGGTGCAGGTGGAAGCCAACCGGTACCGGATGGCGTACGTCTTCCTCAAGCCTTGCACGGTCGAACAAATCCAGTCGGTGGCGTGCGCCCTCGTCGAACCCTGAAGTGTCCACACCCCTCAAGTGAGCCTTGCCATGAGCGCCAACCCGATGCCCAGAGAGAGCTGCCGGATCCGCGTCGGCGCGCACAGCCAGACGGCGTTCGTGAGCGTGGAGGGCCGGGGGACGCACGTGCAGGCGCTGCCGCTCAAGAAGTTCCTCACCGAAGCGCTCAGCCGCGGGCACCACCGCCTCACGGTGGACCTCGCGGGGTGCGTGTCGATGGACAGCACCTTCCTCGGAGTGCTCGCCGCCGCGGCGTTGCGGCTCAAGGAGGGCGGACTGGGCAGCGCGATGGTCCTGCACGCCAGCCCGCGAAATTTGGAGGCGATGAAGACGCTGGGCATTGACCGCCTGCTCCAGGTGGTGCAGCTGCCGCATGACGCCATGGCCACGCCAGAGCTCACCCCGCTGCCCGCTTCGGCGCAGAGCCGCGAGGAGTGGGCGCTGACCATCCTGGAAGCGCACGAGTTCCTCGCCTCGGTGGACGCGGTCAACCGGCCGCGCATCGACGAGGTGGTGCAGATGCTCCAGGGCGACCTGCGAGACCAACGAAACCGGTCGTGAGGTCTCCATGGGCGACCTGTTGAGCCTCGAGAGACAGGACGCCCCGGCGCCCCCCGCCGCCGCAGAGCAGGTGACGCGGCTGCGCGTGCTCCTGGTGGAGGACAACCCGGACGACGCAGAGCTCATCCGGCTGGCCATGCGCAACGCCGGCTGCGAGCTGACCGTGGCGGAGCGGCTTTCGCAGGCCTTCGAGCGCCTGGCCACGTCTCAATTCGACGTCGTGCTGCTGGACCTCTCCCTGCCGGACAGCCACGGCCTGGAGACGTTCCAGCGGCTGGCCCCGCGCGCGCGCGACGTGGCGGTGCTGGTGCTGACCGGCCACCGCGATGAAGCGCTGGGGCTGCGCACCGTGCACGAGGGCGCGCAGGACTACCTCGTCAAGGGTTCCGTGGAGCGCTCCGGCTTGATGCGCGCCATCCGCTACGCCATCGAGCGCAAGCGCGCCTCCGATGAAGCGCTGCGCGTGGCGCGGGCGCTGGCGGAGCGCAGCGCGCAGATGGAGCTGGAGCTGGCGATGGCTCGGGAAGTCCAGAAGGCCTTCCTGCCGGCCAACGTCCCGCCGGCCCCTGTCGCGGGCCAGCCGCTCGAGGCGCTCCGCTTCGCTCACCGCTACCTGCCCACCGGCGCGGTCAGCGGCGACTACTTCGATGTGCTGCCCATCTCCCCGGGCAGGGCCGGGGTGCTCATCTGCGACGTGATGGGCCACGGGGTGTGCGCGGCGCTGGTGACCGCCATGCTGCGCACGCTGGTGGACGGCCTGCACGGCGCGGCAGAGAACCCCACCGAGCTTCTGGGAGAGCTCAACCGGAAGCTGCGCGCGCTCCTGCGCGAGGTGCAGCTGCAGATGTTCGTCTCCGCCGCGTATCTCCTGGTGGACGTGGGCGCCGGCCGCGTCTCCTTCGCCAACGCGGGGCACCCGGCGCCGTTTGTCGTGCGCACAGAGAGCGGGGCGGTGGAGGCGCTCTCGGTCCGCAAGGGTGGCTCCGCGCTGGGGCTGTTGGACCACCCCAGCTACGCCACCTGCGAGACGGTGGTGGCGCCGGGGGACCGGTTCGTCCTCTTCACTGATGGCATCTACGAAGCCGAGGCCCCGGATGGCGACAGCTGGGGGTTGGAGCGGCTGCGCGCCTCCATCGCCCGGCACCGCGCGGCGCCCGGAGTGGAGCTGCTGGACCAGGTGCTGACGGACGCGCGGCAGTTCAGCGGGGCCTTCGCGTTTCAGGATGATGTCTGCCTGCTCGGCGTGGAGCTGGCGGCGCTTAGCCTTTGAGCAGGTACGGGATGGGCTTTTGGCCCTTCACGTCCGGGAACTGGTCGCAGAGCGCGTCCGGGAGGTTGAGCGCCTTCATCACCGTCCGGTAGAGGGGCGCCGCGGCGAGCCGCCCGCTGTTGTCCGTCTTGCCGGGCATCAGGCTGACCGTCGACGGATCCGGCGCGTGGTACGAGTAGACGTGGCCGTTGCTGACGTTGGAGGCCACGCGCACATCGCCGTAATAGCCGCCCTTGACCATCCCGCCGGCAAGGATGACCGAGTTCTTCCCTTCGCCGCCGCTGGAGTCCGCTGCCGGGGAGCGGCTCCCGTCGACCGTGTACACGGCCACCAGTGTGCGGTCGTAGAGGTTCGCTTCCTTCAGCTTCTGGATGAGCCGGGAGAGCGGCAAGGACAGCTGCTTGGCCATCGTGCGGACGTTGCTTTCCGGCCGGCTGTCGTGGACGTCGTAGAAGTCGAACTCCAGCGCCACCGTCCGGACCAGGTCGTTGGAGACCAGCTTGAAGGCGTAGGCCACCTGCTCCCAGATGTTCGCCTTCGGGCTGCCGCCGTCGAACTGCGGCGGGACGCCTTCGCTCCAAAAGGCCCGCTCTTCGGGCGTGAGGGGGACGCTGATGATCTTCGGCGTGCCCACGTAGAGCGTCTTCTGGGCTTCGGCCAGGTTGCTCCCATGGCTGTCTGCCACCTTCGCGCCCAGCTTGCGGTCCGCCAGATACTTCCGGTCCAGCCGCTGCAAGACGGCGGTGAAGGCCTCCGCGTACTCCTTCTTCGCGAGGATGTTCAGGTCCACCGTGGTGTTGGGGAAGGCGGCCAGGAGCGAGCTGATGCTCTGCTTGCGGTCCAGCTCTGCGCCCGGCAGCCCAGCGGCGTAGTGGTAGACGGTGTGGACGGACCGGCTGATGCCCTTGAAGGCGATGCCGTTCCGCGCGGCCGGGTCCTGCTGCTTGATGAAGTGGTTGTGCAGCGACGCGGGGGTGGGCGTGGTCGAGTAGTAGGCTTCGCAGCCCTGCGGGAAGTTGGAGACCGGGTCGAGCTTGAACATCGCTCCTTTTCCCGCCTCCTCCTTGTAGCTGCGCCCCGGCGAGCGCAGCGGGTTGGCCGCCTCGTGGCCGTGGATGGCGCCGGTGGTCAGCTCGCAGGTGTCGATCATCGCGATGCTGTCCAGGTGCGGCTGCAGCGAGGCGGAGTCCCCGGTCAGGTACACGTCGGTCCCGTTGACCTGGTACTTCTTGAGCTCCTCCTGCGTGAAGTAGACGGCCGCGTTGCGCCCGGTGCTCCCGCGGCGCAGGCCGCTGAAGGTGGCCAACCCCGGGGCAACGAAGACGTGCCCCTGGTCCCACTGGTCCCGCAGGTTGATCTCGATGAAGTAGTAGGGCGGCGGGGTGGCGGCGAAGGCGGTGCCGCCGATGAGGTCCTTCGCGGCGAAGCGCAGGGCAGGGTCCAGCGTGGCGGCCCCGAAGAACGCGCCCAGGCCCTTCAAGAAGCGTCGGCGCTGCAGCGGCGAGAGGCGTTCCAGCTCCGGCAGCTTCATGGTGCGGCTCCAATTCCAGCGACGACCGCGTCCATCACGCGCGGGTGCGTGAACGTCGCCACCATCAAGGCGGCGAAGTCGGGCTCCGGGTTGGCGGCGAGGGCCGCCGCGGTCACTTCGTCCAGCACGGCCTTGGGAACCTCGGTGGACGCGTCCAGCCCCAGCGCCAGCTCCAGGAAGTTGCGCGCCTGGCAGGGGAGGAACGTCGGGCTGTCGGCGATGACGCGGCCGGCCTCGGCGAGGTTGGCCACCGCCTTCCCGAACACCTGCGAGGTCTCCAGCTTGGCCGCCCCGGGGTCCTGCAGGTGCGAGGCGAAGAGGTTACCCGGCGAACGCCCGAGCTCCGCGGGCGCCGGCTCCTGCAGCCCGGTCGCCGTCCCGCGCCAGATGCCGGTGGCGTCGAACCGCACGAACACCTGCGCGTGGGCGGAGAACTGACCGTGGCAGGTGTAGCAGGCGAAGCCGTTGCCGAAGCCGCTGGCCGCCGCCGGGTTGGTCTGCTCCTCGGGCGTCTGCGACTGGAACATGGGGATGAGCGTGCTGCGCTCAAGCCGCGGTTGGAGCTCGTCCTCCATGGGGTAGTGGCGGCACGCGAAGACCTTCATCAGGGTGCCCGCGCGGGTGAGGTTGAAGCGCCCCGCGCGGCCCATCAGGAAGGCGCGGGTGGTGAGGACGCCGGCCTTGAACGGCGCCCCGCTGTCGCAGTCGATCTTCGCGCCCGCGGCGCTCACGCAGTAGTCGGCCGTCAGCAGCAACGTCAGCGGCAGGCGCTGCTTGGCCAGATAGGCGGCGAGGTTGCCGGGGAGCTCAAAGTCCACGCCGTTCTTCGTCCCGCTGGCCGAGAGTTGCTGTTGGATGAGCAGCCGCGCTGCATCCTGGAAGCCGCGCTCCGTCGTCCACGCCAGCAGCGCCGCCTTCACCGCCGGTTCACCGGCGTTGTGCACCAGCTCCAGCTCGTTGAGGTTGAGCTCGCGTCCGACGAGGAGGGGCGCCAGCTGCGTCAGGTAGAGGCGCGCAGCCTCCGGGGTGAGCGGTGTCCGGCCGTTCGCCGCCGTCGTGCCCGCGGGCCCGCCGATGACCTTCACGCCCCCGTTCGACTGCTCCTGCAGCGGCGTCGCGGCTTCGCAGGCGGCCAGCAGCGCCGCGGCGAGCAAGAGGGGGGGCAGGGCGGTCCTCATCGGCTGACGAACTCCGCGCTGGAGAGCACGGCCAGACACACCACCAGGTAGCGCCCGGCGTCGTCCACCGGCGCCGCAGCGAGAGCCTCGGCGATGAGCGCGGAGTCCTCTGGGGTGGGCGGGCGGCCGTGCGCGGCGACGAGCAGCTTGTCGAGGTCCGCCGGGAGGGAGGGGTAGAGGGCCTTCATCTGGGAGGAGTTGCAGACCGGCCGCAGCGACCGGACCCAGAGCGTGATGCGGGAGGGCGTCCAGGCGCGGTCGGCGCGGATGCCGTTGGCGAGGTCGAAGTCGCCCAGGTCCAGGCGGTTCGCCTTCAGCTCCGAGAGCGCGGGGTCCGTCTCCGCCAGACCCGCCACGGTGGCGACCTTGGCGAGCCGGACCTTGAAGGGCAGCAGCGCCAGGAGGTCCCGCGGCAGGGTGAAGGCGGGCGCGGTGTCCTCCTTCTCCGCGGGCTTCTCCGGGGTCGGCTCCGGCGTGTACTGTCCGCCGACGTTGCTGTCCCCCATGCACCCCGGAAGGGACAGGAGCGTGAGGCAAAGCGTAAAGCTTTGCAGCAGGAGAGGGAGACGCTTCATCGTGGTCTGGGCACGAAGCAATGCGGATGCCGAGGGCGAAAGTGTGAAGGTTCTTGCCCTGCTGCAGGCGGTTCTCGACGGTACGCCAGAGGTTGGCTCATCGGCCGTGGACGCGCCCTGCGGCACCGATGGTCAATGCAATCTCCAGTTCACAGGTGGCAGGAGGTAGGCGGAGTTGCTGCGGATCTTTGAGCCGGCGCTGCCAGACACCGCGTTCCGGAGAGTGCTGCATGCGGTTCGGCGGCTGGGAGGCGAACGGTTGCGGCAGACGTACCAGACGACCTTTTGGTACCCGCTCGGAGCGCCGCCGTCGAACGTGGTGGAGCAGGCGCTCCCCACCCTCCGGCGCCTCGTTCGGCCCCGCGGCGTCATCGGCGTGGAGTGGTGGCTCTCGCGGATGCGGGCGACGGATGTCCAGGTGGATTTCCACCAGGACCGCGACGAACAGCTGGCCCTGGCCACCGGGCGGCTGGTGCACCCGCGGGTGAGCAGCGTGCTGTTCCTCAACCGCGTGCGGGGCGGGGTGCTGGCGGTGACGGACCAGCCGCCGTGTGAAGAGAACCCGTCGAAGGCGCCGGAGCGCTTCGATTTTGAGTTGGCCGCGCCCCGGCCGAACCGGCTGGCCGTCTTTCGCGGAGACCTCACCCACGGCGTGCTGGACGCCAACAATGAAATCCCCACCCGCCGCCTGCCCGGTCCGGCGCGCCTGCGCCTGGCGGTCATCTTCAACTGGTGGCACCGCAGGCCCAGAGGGCTCCGGACGTTTGAAGAGGCGGGCGTCTACCGCGGCCTGGCACTCCGGTGAGAACGCGAAGCTCCTGGAGAGCACCCCGCAACATCGCGGGCATGCCCCGTTCGCTTCGAGCGTTGCGCCGTCAGGCGCATGGTCGAGACGTCGGCAGTGCTCCCGAAACTTGGCTCATCGGCCGCTTCGTTCTTGCTCGAAGCAAAGCGGCAAAGTGCCGTGCGTGGGTTTGCGCCACCTCTCGACCATGCGCCTGACGGCGCAACGCTCCTACAGAACAGCTCACCAGGGTCTGCCACATCGCGGCGATGCCCCCGTTCGGTCGAGCGTTGCGCCGTCAGGCGCATAGTCGAGACGTCGGCACGTCGGCAGTGCCTCCCGAAGCTTGGCTCATGAGCCGCTCCGCTCCGCTCAAACAGACCGGCTAAGTGCCGTGCGTGGGGCTTGCGCCACCTCTCGACTATGCGCCTGACGGCGCAACGCTCGAGGCGAGCGGGGGGGGCCGCCTGACTGAGAACAGCTGTTCCTCCGACGTAATGGCCGGCCAGGGCCGGTTTCCCCCTCGAGGCGAGCGCGGGTGCCGCCTGACTGAGAACAGCTGTTCCTCCGACGAAATGGCCGGCCAGGGCCGGTTTCCCCCTCGAGGCGAGCGGGGGAGGCGCGTGACTGAGAACAGCTGTTCCTCCGACGAAATGGCCGGCCAGGGCCGGTTTCCCCCTCGAGGCGAGCGGAGGAGGCGCGCGACGACCCTCCGACGAAATGGCCGGCCAGGGCCAGTTTCCCCCTCGAGGCGAGCCGCGCCTGGTGCGCTAGCGAACCGGCGGGAGCGGGACGAGCTGGACGAGCGTTGCGCCCCAGCCGCCGTTGGCCTCGTCCGCGGTGCGGTACCAGTGCACTTCAGTCATGCGCGAGAGCGTGGCGTGAACGGTGCGCCGCAGCGCGCCCGTGCCCTTGCCGTGGATGACGTGCACGCTGAGGATGCCCCGCTCGCGGCAGAGCCGAAGGTACTCGCGCACCAGCGCCTGCGCGTCGCCCGGACGGAAGTGGTGGAGGTCCAGCGTGGCGGTGAGGGGGAGATCGACCGTCGGCTCGGGGTCCTCGGACTCTTCGCCAGGCTTGAGGTGGCTCACGCGCGCCTACCCTGCGACAGGCGGCGCGCCAGGGCAACCACGGAGAGCGGCGAGCTGCCCTCCGCCTTGTTGTTGACGATGACGTAGCCGGGTCTGCCGCGGTCGCTCGCCTCGAGGACGAGCTCCGCGATGGCGTCGCGCGTGGGTTCGTCGGGATCCATCAGCTGGTTGAACGGCGCGTAGCGCTCTTTCGCGGGCTCGTAGGAGAGGTGCGGAGGCAGCAGCCAGCGCACGACGAGGGCCTTGGGCGCGTCCAACCTCAGGCGCTGAATTTCAACCGTGGGCATCTGCGACCAGGCGTTGAAGCAATGCACCGCGCCGGAGGCGTTGAGGGCCTCCGCATAGGCCGATGTGAGCAGCGACGGCGTGCGCAGCTCCACCGCGTAGAGCGGGCCCTTCGGCAAGGCGGAGAGGAAGCGGTGCAGGTCTTCCGGAAACGCGTCGTCCGTCGTGCCTTCTGGCTGCGGCGAGAACTGAAACACCAGCGGGCCGGCCTTCGGGCCCAGGCCCTCCACCATCGGGGCGATGACCTCCTGCGCGGCGTACGCCGGGTCCAGGTAGAACGGGTTGTCCAGGCCCTTTCGGGTGCCGTAGCGCGGGTGGTTGGGGAAGCGGCGCTGGGTGCAGTACTCGTGCGCCTTCACCAGGAAGCGGAAGTCGTCCGGCACCGCGGCGGCGTAGCGGGCGAAGACCTCCGAGGTGACCGGGCCGTAGAACGTCCGGTCAATCCCCACGGACCGGAAGAGCGGGTGCCGCGCGTAGGCCGCCAGCCCTTCGCGCGCCAGCTTCTGCTCGCCGTACTCGCTGCCGTACACGATGCCGGCCCAGCCCGGGAAGGACCAGGAGGACGTCCCAAGATGCACCTGCGGCGGGAGCTTCTCGCGCAGCCCGGTGAGCTCCGGGGAGGCGGGCGCCGGCTGCACGCCGCTGCGCTCCGGCTCCGGCGCCGCCTCGAAGAGGCTGAGCTGGTCGCGGGGCGGGCGCGGCATCGGTCAGGGTGGGGGCGCCAGCAGCCGGGCCAGCGCGCGGTCCTGCACGCGCCCAAGCAGGACCAGCGCCACCGCCGCGCCGATGAGCGCGAGCAACATGTCCCACTGCGCATCCCAGACGTCGCCCTGGCTGCCGAGGAAGTTCACCGCGGTGTCGCTCTCGCCGCCGGCGATGAGCGCCACCCACCACTCGACGAGCTCCCAGAAGGCGCCGATGGCCAGGGCCACGCAGAGGACGAGGAAGAAGAGCCAGCCGCCCCGGCGCAGCGGCGTCTGGCGCAGGAGGACCTCGCGGATGATCAACGCCGGGAAGAAGCCCAGCGCCACGTGGCCCACCCGGTCGTAGTGGTTGCGCGCCAGATGGAAGGTCTCCTTCGCCCACTCGCCCAGCGGGTTGAGCGCGTACGTGTAGTACCCGCCGTAGACCAGGATGAGCACGTGGATGAACGTCCCCACGTAGACCGGCCACGTCATGGGGAAGCGCGGGAAGACGGCGGCCAGGACGAGGAGGCCGGCGATTCCCGGGCCCACCTCCAGCACCCAGTTGAGGCGGCCGGCGGGCGGGGCGATGAGCGTGGCTGCGAAGACGAGGCACAGCACGCCGAGGAGGGCCAGCGGCAAGCGGGCGAGGGCGCGCGTGCCGCGAACGGGATGGATGGGGAGATCCACGCCCGGTGCATACCAGACTCCGGCCCCTCCGCCGGCCGTCATTGCGCCCGGGGGCGGGCGTTGGTACGTGCAGGCTGTGACGCTCCTACGCGCGGCGGATGTGAAGTTGACCTTCGGCAGCCGCACCATCTTCGAACGCCTAACCCTCACCCTCGAACAGTCCGAGCGGGTGGGGCTGGTCGGGGTGAACGGCTCCGGCAAGTCCTCGCTGATGCAGATCCTCGCCGGGGCGCGCGCGGCGGACAGCGGCGAGCTTCAGCTGCGGCGGGGCGCGACGGTGACCTACCTGCCGCAGGAGCCGGAGTTTCCGGCCGGCGCCACAGTCGCCTCCGAGCTGACGGTGGCGGACGGGGAGCTCAAGACGGCGCTGGCGGCGCACGCCGCGCTGGGGGCGCAGCTCGCGGAGGGCGGTGGGAGGCAGGACAAGCAGCTCGCGGAGCTCTCGGAGCTGTCGGACCGGATTGACCGGCTGGGCGGCTGGGACACCGAGCACCAGGCGAAGACGCTGCTGGACCGCCTGGGCGTGAAGGAGTGGGAGCGGCCGGTGGCGGAGCTCTCCGGCGGAACGCGCAAGCGGGTGGCCATCGCCCGCGCGCTGCTCACCCGGCCGGACCTGCTGCTGCTGGACGAGCCCACCAACCACCTGGACGCGGACACCGTGGAGTGGCTGGAGGATGAGCTCGACAAGCTGGAGGGTTCGCTCCTGCTGGTGACGCACGACCGCTACTTCCTCGACGACCTGGTGGACCGGATTGTGGAGATTGAGCCGGGCGCGGGCGTGACGTCCTACCCGGGGAACTACGAGGCGTACCTCGAGCAGAAGCTCATCGCCTCGGAGCAGTCGGAGCTGCGCCAGCACAAGCGGGACCGGTGGATTGCGCAGGAGGTGGCCTGGCTCCGTCGCGGCCCCGAGGCGCGGCGCACCAAGAGCAAGGCGCGCATCGACCGCGCGCGCAAGCTGATGGCGGAGCGCGGGTATCAGCGGCCGAAGACCGCCGGGCTGCAGGCGGTGTCGGCGCCGCGGCTTTCGCAGACGGTCATCGAAGCCAAGGGCGTGCACAAGGCCCTGGGCGGGAAGTCGCTGCTCAACGACGTGAACGTCATCCTCCAGCGCGGCGAGCGGGTGGGGATTGTGGGCCCCAACGGTATCGGCAAGACCACGTTCCTGCGCGTGCTGCTGGGGAAGCTGGCGCCGGACGCCGGCGAGGTCGTCATCGGCAAGAGCACGAAGGTGGCCTACTACGACCAGGGCCGCGACCAGCTGGACCCTGAGCAGACGGTCTACGACGCGGCCTGGGGCGAAGAGTTCGTGGAGCTGGGCGGCAAGACCGTCGCCCTGCGCGACTACCTGGATGACCTGCTCTTCCCTGTCCCCATGCAGCGGATGCAGGTGAAGGCGCTCTCCGGCGGCGAGCGCAACCGGCTGCTCCTGGCGCGGCTCTTCCTCGAGGGCGCCAACGTCCTCGTCCTGGACGAGCCCACCAACGACCTCGACATCGTCACCTTGAACGTCCTGGAGCACCTGCTGCTCGGCTTCACCGGCACGGTGCTGCTGGTGACGCACGATCGCTATTTCCTCGACAAGGTGGCGACGTCCATCCTGGCTTTTGAGGGCGCCGGCAAGGTCGTTCGCTACGAGGGCAACTTCGAGATGTACCGGACGCTGAAGGCGCAGCGGGCGTCGTCTTCCCGGGCAGCGCCCGCGGCCACCCCGGCCCAGGCCGCGTCGCCCGCTGCCGCGCCTCCCCCGCAGCGCAAGGCGGCAAAGCTCTCCTTCAAGGAGCAGCGCGAGCTGGATGGAATGGAGAAGGCCATCGAGGTGGCCGAGACGCGAAAGGCGGAGCTGGAGGCCACGCTTGCCGAGCCGGCGACGTACACCCAGCGGCACGCTGAGCTGCCCGGTCTCCAGGGTGAGCTGGCGAAGCTGGGCTCCGAGGTGGAGCGGCTGTACGCCCGCTGGCAGGAGCTTCAGTCGCGCGTTGGCGGGTAGGCCACGTCGGTTCTTCCGACGAAAAAACACAGCGCGTCCACCCTGTCCCCCGGGTCCTACGCCCTCAAGGTGCAGTGACCTGGGACAGCAGCTTGCGCACCGGGAGCTCCCGCGCGGCGAAGAGGCAGAAGGTGATGGCGTATGCGCCGATGACGTCGATGGTGTAGTGCAGGTGGGAGAGGAAGACGGACGCCACCACCAGGACGTGCGTCACTGCCATCGCCGCGCGCGCGCGCGGGTAGGGCCAGAGGTAGAGCAGCAAGAGGAACGTGGTGGAGACGTGGCCGGAGAAGAAGAGGTCCTTGGTCAGGTACGTCCTGGCCGAGCCCCGCCCGAAGAAGTCCCACGGGGAGAGGATCTCCACGAACGCCTCCCACCGGCGCGCGTCGGTCATCCCGGCGTTCACGTCCGCGCCGCGGACGGGCCCCAGGCCGGTGGCCAGAATGCAGACGCCGCGCAGGAGCGCGATGAGGCCGGCGGAGACCATGTAGCGGCAGAAGCGATCCACGTCCTTCCAGAGCAGCCAGAGCGCCAGCGGGAGGTAGGCGGCAAGCCAGAGCAGGTAGTTGGTCCGGTCCACCCACGGCACGTAGGGGATGTACGGCAACAGCGCG
Organism: Myxococcaceae bacterium; assembly: GCA_044230055.1. GTDB lineage: Bacteria > Myxococcota > Myxococcia > Myxococcales > Myxococcaceae > JBGART01. The sequence goes on from JBGART010000007.1 coordinate 179,047, forward strand.
TCCGGGACGTGCGGCGCGGGGCGGGCCTCCGCGTAGAGGATGAGCCACGTCATCGCCGCCACGCAGGCGAAGCGGAAGGCGAAGGCGAAGGCCACCCGCGCCAGCAGCGCGCGGCGGGACGTGGGCTCGCGAGGGGGGACGGCCGCGAGGGCAGGGCGCGCGGGGGCGCTCAGTCCGTCGTGCCGGGGTTGACCGCTGAGGTGAGCCAATGGAAGTTGTCCAGGAGGGTGAGTGAGTCGAGGATGCCGTCGCCGACGTCCCAGATGGCAATGCGCAGCTCCACGACTTCGCCAGGCCGCACGTTGCCGCTGGTGCGCAGCCAGCTGGTCCCTCCGCCCACCAGACAATCAGTGGAAGCGGTGCCTACTGCTTCAAAGCCGGTGCCGGCGAGGCTGGCGGAGCCCAGGCTGCAGGAGGTGGCGCTGACGTCGGAGTCCCAGCAGAAGGGCTTGGCCGCCTGCGGGTCGCAGACGCGGAAGATGTTGGTGCCCTTGGCGACGTTGATGCCCACCGGCCAGCGCTGTCCGCCCTGGTCGTAGGTGAAGAGGTTCTTGTCGACGGGGTTGGCGATGGGCGCGGGCACGCCGCCCGGTGTGTCAACGAGGACGACCATCTGGTCGTTGAAGTCGGTGCAGACGAACTCCGGGTACTCCGCCGAATAGAAGTAGCCGCTGAACTCGAAGGCCGCCGCGTTGGTGGGCGCCCGCATGCGCAGCACCAGCATGACCGAGTCGTGCGCCTGCTCCGGCCCGGCAAAACCGCCGGTGCCGCAGTTGGGTGCTGCGGGGAGCTGGTTGGCCAGCTTGAGCGGCGGGTTGGCCGTGCCGAGCCAGTCCTTCAGGCAATAGGGCGCGGTGCAGGTGAGGAGGTTGACGAGGTTGGACTGGTCCGTGGAGACGTTGGAGGCGGGCCCACCGTTCGGCCCCGGCTGGCTCTGAATGCCGTCGGAGGCGATGCCGCTGGAGAGCACCACCATGCTGCGGCCCTCCAGCGGCTTGAGGGTGGTGCCGAAGTGGTCGCGCAGGGAGCGGGCGGCCGGGTAGTTGAGCGGGGTCCCGTCCGCGCGCAGCAGGGCGGCGGAGAGCAGGCCCCAGGTCTTCTCCTGCTGGGTGGCCGGCGTCTCCTGCGCCATCCGGCAGATGCCCAGCGCCCTCGCGTATTCGGTGGGGTTGCCCGAGGTGCTGGCCAGTGGGGTGTCACACGCGTCGAGGTCCAGCGTGTCCAGCGCGTCCACCAGGCCGTTGCAGTTGTCGTCGACGTTGTTGCTCGCCAGCTCGATGGCGCCGGGGTTCACCATCTTCGGGTTGTTGCCGCAGGCGCCCGGCTGGTCGCAGCAGTCGCCCTCGGCCACGGTCCAGCCGTCGCCGTCGCAGTCGGTGGTGGCGCTGCTGCACGTCGCGCACGCGCCGGCGCTGCACTGGCCAGCGCCGAAGCAGGTGGTCCCGCAGGTGCCGCAGTTGGAGGAGTCCACGGCCACGTCCACGCACTGGCCGCTGCAGAAGACTTTCCCGGGCGGGCAGTTGTAGCGGCAGATGCCCGCGGCGCAGGTGGTGCCGCTGGGGCAGCGGTTGTTGCAGCTGCCGCAGTTGGCGCCGTCCACCTGGACGTTGGAGCACAGCCCGCCGCACAGCTGCAGGCCTTGCGGACAGACGCAGGCGCCGGCCCGGCACTGGCGCCCGCCGGTGCAGGCGTTGCCGCAGGCGTTGCAGTTGCTGGAGTCCGTGCGGACGTCCACGCAGGCGTTGTTGCACTTGAGACTGTCGGGCGGGCAGCTCAAGGAACAGCTCCCGGCCACGCAGACTTCGCCTGCGCCGCACTCCCGGTCGCAGGCGCCGCAGCGCTTGGGGTCGTTCTGCACGTCGGCGCAGCGGCTGCCGCACAGTCGCGCGGGCGGGTCGCACTTGCACTGGCCGGCCTCGCACACCATGCCCGCCGCGCAGGCGCGTCCGCAGGCGCCGCAGTTGAACGGGTTCACCTTCACGTCCACGCAGAGGTCCTGGCACTGCGTCCAGCCGGTCTGGCAGTCCACGCGGCAGGTGCCGAGCGCGCAGCCCTCGCGCGGCGCACAGGCGTGACCGCAGGCCCCGCAGTTGGCCGGGTCCAATTCCAGCGTGGTGCAGGCGTTGTTGCAGGCGGTCTGGCCCGGTCCGCAGCGCAGCCCCGCGTCCACCGGACCGGCGTCGGGGGCGCCGGCGTCCGGGGGGCTGTCCACGCGGCTGCAGCCGGCGGCGATGCAGACGAGGAGGGCGACCCAGGCGAGGCGTGACGTCATGGGCGCTTCCCCGGGAGCCGGCCGCTTACGGCGGCGCAGTGGAGTCGATCGCGACCACGGGGTCAAGCCGCTGCCGGGTGCCGGACGCTCACTCGTCCAGCTTGCCGTGCCAGTAGGCGATGTCCCGGAGGTAGCTGCGCCAGCTGGTGGGCATGCCCTTCTCGTAGATGAAGGTGATCCGCACCGTCTCCGGCAGCTTCTTCGGCTTCACCGGCCGCGACAGCAGGCGCATCGACGCCTGGTCCGGCGTCCGTCCGCCCTTGCGTTGATTGCACGGCACGCAACAGATGACGACGTTGTCCCAGGAGGTGATGCCGCCGTGGGCGCGCGGGACGACGTGGTCATACGTGGCTTCGTGGCGGGCGACCTTCAAGTTGCAGTACTGGCAGCGCCCGCTGTCGCGCGCGTAGACGTTCTCCCGGCTGAACTTGATGGCGCGCTTGCCGCCCCGGATGATCTTCAGGAAGCGGATGACGGACGGCATGCGGATCTGCAAGGTCACGGACCGCACGAAGCGGTCGTCGTACTCTTCGACGACCTCGACCTTGCCTTCGAAGAGCAGCGTGATGGCGCGCCGCCACGAAACCCGGGCCACCGGTTCGAACGTTGAGCTCAGTACCAACGTCTCCACGCGACCTCCTACGCGAGGGACCTCAAGCCTTTGACACCGCGCTCCGGCCTGCCGAGGTGACGTCGAGCATACCCTACCTGGGCCGCTTTTTCCGCGGGGTGCCCCGGGGGGAAGTGCCCGGATCAAGCTGGATTGCACACCTCTGTGGCGGGATGTGTCCTTTGCGGAGTCCACAGAGGTGACTTCCCAATGCGCTTCCCCTTCCGCCGTCGCGACGCCCTTGCCTTTCTCCTCGCCTCACCCCTCGCGTTTCTCGCCCGCCGGGCGCACGCCACGCACTACCCCGCGAAGCTGTGCGGCAGCTGCAGCTTCGGAAGCAAGAAGGACGACTGCGCGAAGTGTGGAAAGTGGACAGCGTCTACAAAAATCCCCGCGCGGTTGTGCGGCGACCACGGGTTCGGCTCCAAGGCCGACAACTGCGTACGCTGTGGTAGCTGGGTCGCGAGCAGCCGCGAGCTCGCCTACGTCTGCGGCTCCTGCGGCTTCGGAAACAAGAAGGAGAACTGCGTGAAGTGCGACCGCTGGGCTCCCTGACTTCCTTCTATACTCGGGCGCACCTCGGTCCTCCCTGGAGCCACCTGGTGCCCCCGAACAAGCCCAGCCGTCGCCGCTATCCTCGCGCCTCGGTGCAGATCAAGGCGCGCCTGTCGAGCACGGGCGCCGCCGAGGGCAGCCGCTTCGAGGCCACGCTCTCCACGTCGGACATCTCCGTCGGCGGGATCTTCTTCGCCAGCACCTTCTTCCTGAAGGCGGGGCAGCAGGTGGAAGTGGAGCTCACCCTGCCTCCCACCCAGCGCCGCGTGCGGGCGCGCGGGCGGATCATCCGCATTGAAGAGGGGAGGCGGTCTGAGGGGCGCTCCGGGTTCGCGGTGAAGTTCACCGAGTACCTGGACCACAGCGAAGTGGTGCTGGCGAACTACTTCCTGGCGCCGGTCCTTCGGAAGTTCGTGCAGGACTACGTCCACAAGAGCTCGCTCAAGACGCACGCGAACTATGTGGAGAACGCCGTGGATCTGCTCGCGGCGTGGGAGCTGCGGAAGTCCGCCGCGGGGACGGTCGACGTGTCGCTCTGGGGGGAAGAGGCTTAAGCCCCGGATGGGATTCTTCGACTGGCTTTTCAAGCCGTCCGCCGAGTCTGGGCCGAGCGCGCTCGAGCTCAAGCCAGCGAAGCAGGCGCGTCTTTCCTCCAGGACGTCGCACGGCACGCTCATCGTGGACCTGCGCAAGGCGACGGAGCAGGAGCTGGCCGCGGGCGGCGCGTTCGCGCTGGTCAAGCAGGAGGTGGCGTGGCTGGGCTCTCCCTCGGGCATGCGGCTGTGGATGCTGCCCGGCGCGACGCTGGATCTCTGGAACCGCTCGGAGGCGCTGGCGGAGATTTTCCACCGCTTCGGCGACGTCGGCTGTCACGGCTCGCCGGACGTGACCGTGCTGTGCGGCAAGCACGGGGATGCGCCGGCCGTGCTTCAGCTGCTGCAGAGCCTGGGGCACCAGGTCTTCGAGGTCGCCGCCGACGCGGCGCCCCCGGTGGTGGAGGTGAAACTGAGCAGCGGGAAGGTGGTCGCGGTCGTCAACGCGCCGCGGCTCTCTTGAGTCACTCCACCATCACGGTGGCCTGGGCGAGCGTGTCCGCGCCCCGGAGGATCTTGATCTCCCACTTGCCGACCTTGTGCAGCGCCGACGGGCGCCACGTCCGGCTGCGGAAGGCGGGCACCAGCTTCACGTCCGTCGTGCTGCGCACCTGGCCTTCGAGCGACCACTGGATGATGACGTCGTCGTAGTTACCGCCGTCCGGGACAATCCAGAGCGTCCACGCGTTCACCGTGGTGCCCTTCTTCACCGGGCCGGTGACCGGCTCCAGGCAGTCGCTCTTGCTGGGCCCGGTGGTGTTGTCCACCTTGAGGCACGGGACCAGCTCCACCAGCAGCGGGCCCTGCTCCCGCCCGCGGTAGTAGTACTCGAGCACCTTCTTGGCCTCCGCAGCGCTCGGGAGGTCCACCGGCGCCGCGGGCGCGAGCGGCTTGGTCCCCGCGTCTGGCGCTGCGGCCTCGGCGGTGGGTGCGCCGGCGTCTGGCGCTTTGGCCGGCTTTGATTTCTTTGGCTCCTCCGCGGCGGCGGGGAGGGTGAACAGCAACACGGCGAGCCAGGCGCTGCGCTTCATGGTTTCCCCCCGCGCGGGTTTCAGTGGCGCGCACTGTACCGGAGCGGCCGCGCGGCACATCGGCGAACTCGTGTGGGTGCGGCGCCGACGTCGCGAGCAAAGGCGCTGGCGGATGGGGCCGCCGGCGCTATCGTCGCCCGCCATGCTCCTGCCCTGGATGGCGGTGATTCTCTCTGCAGCACCGATGAAGGTCGCGCTGTTGCCCTTGAACCCGGGCGAAGGCGTGAACGAAGCGACCGCGGAGGCGGTGACGCAGGCGGTGGCAGCGGAGCTGCGCCGCTTCCCGGACCTGGCGATTCTTACGCAGGCGGAGCTCGCTGCGGTGCTCTCCGTGGAGCGCCAGAAGTCGCTGGTCGGATGTCAGTCGGAGCAGTGTCTGACGGAGCTCGGCGGCGCGCTGGATGTTCAGCAGATTGTCATCGGCAGCGTGGCGAAGCTGGGGCAGAGCTGGATTCTTCACCTTCAGCGGGTGGACGCGCGGAAGGCGACGACGACCGCTTCGGCGGACCGAAGGAAGAAGGGCGGCAGCATTGACGACGTGCTGGATGAGCTTCCTCAGATGACCCGGGAGCTGTTTCCCGGGATGACGCCGAACGCCCCCGGCAGTGAGCCCTCCGCCAAGGCGCAGGTGTCTGCCACGCCCAGCGCTCCAGTCCCTCCTGGCGGTCTCGACGAGCCTCTCGAGGGGGTTGACCGCGCGAAGCTCAAGGTGGTGACGGACGGGAAGGGGTTCTTTCTGGCCTTTGTCCCGTTCGGCGGGATGGAGGCGCCGCTCCTCGGCGGCGACGGCAAGCGCTTCTGGGCGCAGCGCGTTCGCGGCGGCGGGAGTGAGGGGGATAAGCGTTTCAGCCTGAACTTCTGGGAGCCGCGGGCGCGGGTGCCGGCGGATGCGCGGTTTGATTTCAAGGACGGGGCCTATCTGTTGACCTGCGGCAAGCAGGAGCTGAAGTTGACCGAGGTCCCCGCGGTGAAGGCGAAGAAGCTCCTCGCTGACGCGAAGTTGAACAAGCCGCGCTGGCGGCGCCGGGCCCACGCGCTCGCTCGCGACGATGAGGGGACCACGTTCTATGTGGACCAGGCCCGCGAGCCCGATACGAACACCGACTTCCGGCTCTTCACCGGCACCCAGGGCAAGCTCGTCGCCCGCGTCCCCGATGTGCTCGCGGCGGACGATGAGGGCGTCATCCTCGGCGCGGACGGCGGGAAGCTGCGCCTGTCCTTTCAGAAGCGCGAGGCCGAGTGGATCCGCGGCGGGCAGAAGACCAAGCTCACCTGGCTGGAGGTGGAGGACAACGTCCAGCGCATCTACTCCGCCCTCGGCGCGTACTCGGAGCCCCTCGGGACGCTCTGCGACGGAAGGATTTAGCGGCGGCACCCCGTTCGCCTCGAGCGTTGCGCCGCCAGGCATAGTCGAGAGGTGGCGCAAACCCACGCACGCCGCGAGCCTCGTCCGATGCTGGCGTCGGGCTCGGAGGCCAAGAAGCATCCTTGAGGAGACGGGGCAGGCGGTTGTGCGTCGCAGTGCCTTCGCCTCTCTGGCTGTGCCGGCGCTACTCGAGAACTGCCCGTTTGATTCGGCCTGGGCCCGGATGCTGGCGCCGGGCTCGGAGGCCAAGAAGCATCCTTGAGGAGACGGGGCAGGCGGTTGTGCGTCGCAGTGCCTTCGCCTCTCTGGCTGTGCCGGCGCTACTCGAGAACTGCTCGTCTGGTTCGCTGGTCCCGCGCAGTGCCGGCCTCTTTCCGGGTGTTGCTGCAGGCCCCGGTGCGCACGGGCTGGGTGAGTTGTCACACGGGCGATGTGACAATTGAAGAGTAGATACGGAATTCGGTTGACAGGATTTTCGTGGGGCCCGCACCGGGCTCGGCGGACCCGGTCGACGGGCTGCTTCCTGCGGCCCAGGCTGCTCCCTGCGCGCCGAGCGCCGGCAGAGTCTCGCGCGCGCCGGAGGCTCCCTCGAGCGCGCCGCCTTGGTGCCTCCCCGGCCGCTCTGAATCAGCGTGGTAGTGAATGAGACATGACAAATCATCTCTCGCTGCTCGACAACGATGCGCTGCTCGCTTCCACCCGGGACGTCGTCGTTCGCTCGAACCACCTGACTGCGGAGCTGCTCCTTCACCTCGCCGAGGTGGAGTCGCGCGGGCTGTATCGCGACCAGGCCTACGCTTCGATGTTCACGTACTGCATGGGCGAGCTCGGGTTCTCCGAAGACGTCACCTACAACGTCACGACCGTTGCCCGGCTGGTGCAGCAGTTTCCGGAGCTGATCGCCGGGCTCCGCGAAGGTCGCCTCCACCTCAGCGGGCTCCGACTCCTGGCTCCGCACTTCAAGAAGGAGAACAGCAACGACCTCATCGTCCGCGCCTGGGGCAAGACCAAGCGCGAGATTGAGGGCCTCGTCGCGCACATCAACCCGCAGCCCGAGGTGCCCGACAGCATCCGCAAGCGCCCCACGCCTCGCGCCCCTGAAGCTCCGGCCTCCGAGGCTCCCGCGCTGGACCTCTTCTCAACGCCCGCGCCCGCGTCCCTGGCGGCACCACTCCTGTCGCCTGAGCCCGCTCCTTCGCCGCCCGCGGCCCCCGTAGCGGCGCCGCCGCTCCCCAGTCCCTCGAAGCGACGCGACCAGGTCAAGCCGCTCGCTCCCAACGCCTACAAGATCGAGTTCACCGCAAGTGACGCTCTGCAAGCCAAGCTGAAGGAGGCCCAGGCACTCCTGCGGCACCGGCGTCCGGATGGAAGCCTCGCCTTCATCGTGGAGGAGGCGCTCGATGTGCTCATCGCCAAGGTCAAGAAGCAGCGGTTCGGGATCGGCGCCAAGCCGAGGTCCGCCCCTGTTCCCGCCACCGACCCCGGCAGTCCCGAAGCGAAGTCCATTCCCGCGAAGAGGAAGCGGAAGCCCTCTCGCCACGTGTCCCATGGTATTCGCCGCTCGCTGGCCGAGCGCGACGAGCTGCGCTGCACGCACGTCGGCCCGGACGGTCGCAGGTGCTCGGAGACCGCATTCCTGGAGTTCGACCACGTGAAGGGGTTCGCCCGCACCGGCGAGCATTCGGTGGAGGACATGCGCCTTCTCTGCAAGGTGCACAACGCCCTGGCCGCGGAGCAGCTCTACGGCCGGGACTTCATGAAGCGGAAGCTCGAGGAGGCGCGCGCCGGGAAGGGCCAGCTGCTCGCGTCGGCGGTGGAGGTCGCGACCCGTCCCGGGACGGGACAAGCGCCGATGTGCAAGCCGCTCGCCTCGGAAGCAGGAGCGACCCGTCCCGGGACGGGAGACGCGCCGTCGTCCGAGCCGCTCGCGTCGGAGGTGGAGGTTCGGACCTCGCGCGAGTCGTTCGTCGCGGAGGGAGAGGGAGGCAACCGTCCCGGGACGGGAGAACTGGCCGGGACGAGCCGCTCCCCGAACTGACGACCCATCCCGAGATGGATGAAGCGCCGGCGGGGTGAGCCGCTCGCATCGGGTGGACCCGTCCCGGGACGGGAGGAGCGCCTCGGGCGGAGAGGGCGACGCATCCTGGAAGCGATGAAGGGCTCGCGCGCGAGCCGCTCGCGTCGGAGGTGGCCCCGTCCCAGGACGGGAGGAGCGCCTGGGCGAATCGCTCGCCTGAGGGGAGGGCGACGCTCCCTCGGAACGACGAAGCGCTTCGGGTGAACAGCTCGCAACGGAGTGAGCTCGTCCCGGGATTCGGGACGGGAGAATCGCCGGCGGATGAGCCGCTCTCGCGGCGTCAGCTCGTTTCGGGACGGAGAATCGCCGGCGGGCGAGCCGCTCGCAGCGGAGTGACTCGTCCCGGGACGGAGAATCGCCCGCGGGTGAGCCGCTCGCAGCCGAGTGAGCGCAAGCTCCCGCCATGGCACCCGGCGAATCAGACGAGCAGTTCTTGATTGGCGTACGCACAGCCAGAGAGGCGAAGGCACTGCGACGCACAACCGCCCGTCCCGTCTCCTCAAGGATGCTTCTTGGCCTCCGAGCCAGGTGCCGGGCTCCGGGGCCGCGTCGAATCAGACGAGCAGTTCTCGAGTAGCGCCGGCACAGCCAGAGAGGCGAAGGCACTGCGACGCACAACCGCCTGCCCCGCCTGCTCAAGGATGCTTCTTGGCCTCCGAGCCATGCGCCGGGCTCCGGGCCGCGTCGAATCAGACTTGGCCCGAGCTCGGGCTCACGGCAACGGGCGGAACCCGTCTACCGTCGCAGCAGCACGTAGAGCGCGCCGGTCCCGCCGTCCTGTGGGCGGGCGGAAGCGAACGCCAGCACGCTCTTGGCAACGCGGCCGCAGTTCAGCCAGACCTTGAGCTGCTCCTTCAGGACCGGAATGTGGTCCGGTGAGTTGAGGCCGCGGCCGTGCACGACGAGGACGCACCGCTTGCCGTCGCGCCGCGCGTTGAGCAGGAACGTCTCCACCGCGTCCTTGGCCTCAATCCGCGTCATGCCGTGGAGATCCAGGTTGCCCTGAAGGGCGTACTCCCCGCGCCTCAGCGCGCGCAGGACGCGGCGGTCGAGGTCTGGCGCCCCGCCCTCGATGGACTCCATGGAGTCGTTGACGTCGAGCTCGCCCTGGCCGGCGACCAGCTCCGCCAGCGCGGCCAGGGCCTCTGCCTCATCCTGGACGTTCTGTGCCACGGGGACCGGCGCGGAGCGCTGCGGCGGGGCAGACCGCGCCGGGATGGGCGCGACACCTGCCATCGCCTCCAGGAAGAGCGCGTCCTCCTCTGACGGAGCGGCCGGGCGCGCCTCCTTCTTCGGCGGGGGAGGGCGCGCGGGCCCTGGCTTCGCCTCCGTCTTGAGCTTCAGTCCTTTGAAGGGGGTGTTGAATCCACCCCCGCCCTTTGGTTCCTTCGCCATTGCGGCTGGGCATGATGGCCCATCCGGTTTGCGGGAACAAACCCTGTACGCTTCTCTTCGCCATGCGATTGACCTCCTCCGTCGCCGTCGCCGCCCTCGCCGCCTGCCTGGCGCGCCCCGCCCTGGCGGACTGCAACACCTGTCTGCCCATCATCCGCTTCGTCAGCGTGGTGCCCGAGCAGCGCGGAGTGCCCACCAACTTCAAGCCGCGGGTGGCGCTCTTCCGCCGCAATGGGCCGGTCTCCATCCCGGACGAGGTCCGGCTTGAAGACCCATCTGGCAACGGGGTGGCCGGGACCTGGGCCCAGCAGGAGAGCGGCTGGTGGCAGCTCACCCCGTCGGAGCCGCTGCAGCCTGACACCCGCTACGTGGTGGCGGACCGGTATGGCCACTGCGGCCTCATCGCCGACTGCGCCCCGCAAGCCTTCGCGTTCTCGCAGGCCTTCTACACAGGCGCTGGACCCAAGACCTCCGCCCCCGGCATCGCTGGACCGCTGCAGCCAGTCTGCACCCGGCGCACCTGCGCGGCCGATGACATGAGCTGCTGCGGCCCCTACGACGGCTGGTCTGTGCAGTTCACGCCCGGATTGAAGGAGCCGCTGGTGCGCCTCACCGCCACCGCGGAGGCGCCGGGCTTCGGTCCGGTGGACTTCGAGGTGTCGCGCGAGGTGCCACTCGCCCGCTTCGGACCCAGCTGCAGCAGCGTGGCGCCCACCGTGACGCCGCCAGAGGGCGAGCTGCGCGTGACGTTCACCGCGTACGATCTCGCAGGCAACGCCACCCCCGCACCGTACGCGCTGCGGATCAACGTCAGCGCCGACGCCTGCGACGTGGAGCTGGACCCGCCCGTGACCGGCGCCAAGCCCGGCTGCGGCTGCGGCGCGGGACCGAGCGGAGGCAGCGCAGCGCTGATGCTCCTGGCGCTCGCGGTGCGGGCCCGGCGCAGGCGCTGAGCGGCCCCTACAACGTCGCCGTCTCCACCTCTTGACCCAGCAGGTGCTTGCCGACGAGCTCGTGCACGGCCGGCGCGACCATCGCGTGTTGGGTGACGACGTGGACGTCCCGGAACTGCCGCTGGAGCGGGTTGGAGGCGTAGATGGAGGAGGCGCCGCCGGCGTTGTACATGAGGTCCACCGCCTGCGCGGAGGAGGTGACCGCGTGCGTGGCCGCGAGCCGCAGTCGTGCGCGCTGGGGGACGGAGAGCTCCGCCCCCGAGGACGCGGCCGCGTAGAGCTCCGCCATCGTGTTGAGCAGGAACGCGCGGGCGGAGCCCACCAGCGCTTCCGCCTGGGACACCTGGAGCTGGACGGAGGACCGCGCGGCGATCGCCCGCTTGCCGCCGAAGGGGACCTTCTCCACCGCGAGCGCGACCAGGCTGTCGATGGCGCCGCGGGCGATGCCCAGCCCCACGGCAGCCACCTGGCACGCCAGGAAACCGAAGAGGGGGAAGCGGTAGAGCGCGCCCGGCTGGCGCGGCCGGTCCGTCAGCGGCGAGTAGGTCCGCCGCGCCGGGACGAAGAGGTCCTCCACGGAGATGTCATGGCTGCCGGTGCCGCGCAGGCCGCAGACGTCCCAGGTGTCGATGACCTTGCTGTCCGCCGCCGGGAAGAGCATCAGGCGGAAGTCCGGCATGCCGTTGGGCAAGAGCCGCGGCCCGTCCTCGCCAAAGAGGAGCGCCCCGCCCAAGCGCCAGGTGGAGTGCTCGCAGCCGCTGGCGAAGGCCCACGTCCCCGTCACCTTGAAGCCTCCAGGGACCGGCTGGGCCAAGCCCTTGGGCGCGTAGACGCCGCAGGTGGCGCCGGACGCGTCTCCGTAGATCTCCTGCAAGGTCTCATCGTCGAGCGCGCTCGCCACCATCGCCGTGCTCGAAGCGATCATCACGCACCAGCCCACCGCCGCGTCCGCCGCGGCGAGCGCTTCGATGGCCTTGAACTGCACCACCGGCTCCGCCTCCGGCCCGCCCACTTTCCGGGGCACGGACATTCGCAAGAGCCCCGCGCGCGCGAGCTCCTGCACGAGCGGCGCGGGGAGCCGGCGCCCGCGTTCAATGTCCGCGGACAGCGCAGGCAGCGTGCGGGCGATGGCGTGGGCAGCGGCGAGGAGGGGAGGGAGCTCTTCGTTCATGGTCTTTGGCCTTGGAGGGAGCGCAGGACCTTCATAGCGTCCCTCGGCAATGAAGCTCCATGAACGGATTGCAGTGGTGACGGGCGCCACCCGCGGCGTAGGCAAGGGCATTGCCATCGGGCTGGGGGAGGCGGGCGCGACGGTCTACGTGACGGGGCGGACACTTTCCGACCAGCCCCATCCGCTGGGCGGCAGCATCACCGAGACGGCTGAAGCCGTGACCCGCGCAGGTGGGCGCGGCATCCCCGTCCGCTGCGACCACGGGGTGGACGCCGAGGTGGAGGCGCTCTTCGCCCGCATCCGCGCGGAGCGCGGCCACCTGGACATCCTCGTCAACAACGCCTTCGCGGTGCCCACCGGGAAGGTCCACGGCGCCCCGTTCTGGGAGCTGCCGCTCTCCGTCTGGGACGAGATGCACCGCGTAGGGCTGCGCTCGCACTACGTCGCGTCCGTCTACGCCGCGCCGCTGCTCTTCGCCGCTCCCGGTGGAGCCCCGAAGCTCATTGCCAACGTGTCCTCCTTCGGCGCGCGCGTCTACGCGCTGAACGTGGCGTATGGGGTGGGCAAGGCGGGCGTGGATCGCCTCTCCGCGGACATGGCCAAGGAGCTCGCGCCGCGCGGGGTGGCCAGCATCTCCCTCTGGCCCGGCGTGGTGAAGACCGAGCGCGTGCTGCGCGGCGAGCTGCCCTACAGCACCGAGGGCGCGGAGTCCCCGGTCTTCAGCGGCCGCGCGGTCGCGGCGCTCGCCGCGGACCCCAAGCTGATGGAGAAGACCGGCCAGCGCCTCATCGTCGCGGAGCTGGCCGAGCAGTACGGCTTCACCGATGTGGACGGCAGCCGCCCGAAGTCGCTGCGCGCCCAGCGCGCTCAGCCGCAGTAGCCGGCGTCCGGCAGGCTCAGCGGCTTGCAGGTGCCGGTGGTGCAGGTCACGGGGCCGGTTGGATAACTGCACAGCTCCTTGCACTGCCGGGTGGCCAGGTTCACGCAAAGGCTCCGCTTCTGGCAGTCGTTCGAATACATGCAGGCGCCGCCGCTGGCGACGGAGCCGGCGGGGAAGCAGCGGCCGACGTTCCCGTCACCCGGGTAGCAGCCGTCGCTGGCGTTGGGGCAGTCCTGGGCCAGCAGGTCGCAGCTCGGCGGCGGCGGGCCGCAGGTGAGCGGCCGCTCCACGCTGCCTTCAAACCGCAGCACCACGTAGCAGTCGAGCGCGCCCGGGCAGTCCGACTTCTTGTTGCAGAACTGGCTGCACAGCCGCTCGCTGCCGCCGTCGGCCACCGCTCGCGTGGAGCAGATGAGCCCGCGCTTGCAGGAGTTCGACGTGGTGGTGGGCGCGCAGGGCTGGCCCTCTTCCGCGGTGCCCTCAAGGGTGCAGCCGCGGACGTAGGTCCCCGCGTCGGTGCCCACGTACGTGCACTTCTGACCGCTGGGGCAGTCCTGGCGGACCAGGTCGCAGTCGCCGGTGAAGCACGCGGTGTCGGAGCCCAGGCCGCCATCGAGGGAGAAGTACAGGCAGGAACCGGCGTCCGCGGCGCAGTCCTGCAGCTCCACGTCGCAGGGGCCGCCATCCCTCTTGCCTCCCGCGTCCGGCGTTCCGCTGTCCACGCCCGCGTCTGCCGGCGGACCCGCGTCAGTCCCCGAGTCGGGAAGCACCGGCGGCTTGCTGCCGCCGCAGCCGCAGCCGGCAGCGAACGTCCCGGCCAGCAGCGCGAGCACCAGGTCACGACAGCGCTTCCCAAGCATCTCTTCCCTCCCTCGGCCTTCGTTCAACGAAGGCCGGCAATCTAGCCGAGGTGTGGGAGACATCCCACAGGTGCGAGCGGCCTTGAGGAAATGCGCTAGGGTGTTGAGTTCCAGGGCCGCCTGGCTTTAGAGGGTCCGTCGTGTATTTGCGTGCATTGCTTGCCAGGGGCCGGCTCCCGGTCCTGCTCCTGGTGGGACTTGGCTGCGGAAAACTCAAGGAGATCTCCCAGTGCGTGGGCGTGAGCTGCGCCGTGGGAGAGACCTGCTCGCCCTTGAGCGGGGAGTGCGTCCCCACCACGCCGGATGCGGGCGCGCTGCAGGGCTGCGCTGTCCCGGCCGACTGCCGCGGGGCCCAGCCGCACTGCGAGGTGGCGACGCGCCGCTGCGTGGGGTGCCTGGAGGACGCCCACTGCCCCTACGGCGCATGCGATCTCTCCACGAAGAGCTGCGCCCCGGCCCCTGACAGCTGCGTGTTGGCGCAGGCGCTGGACCTCTCCTCCGGCGCCGCGCAGGTCACCGGGGATACCCGCGGCGCGGCGGACGACATGAAGGCGGCCTGCGCAGTGGGCCAGAGCGCACCGGACCTGGTCTACGCGTTTACGCTCACCGCCACCCGCAGGGTGAGCGCGAAGGTCCAGCCCGCCTCTGGCAGCAGCCTGCTCCCCGTCCTGGCGTTGCGGAAGGCGTGCGGGGGCCTCCAGCCGGCGGACCAGCTGGGCTGCGGCTTCAGCGATCCATTGAGCGGCGGTGCGCGGCTGGTGGTGGACGCGCTGCCGCCGGGCACGTACTTCCTGTGGCTCGATGGCGACAGCGGGAGCGCCGGCGCCTTCTCCTTGAGCGTGAGCGCGGAGGTCCCTCCGGCCGGCGACAGCTGCTCCACCGCAGAGCCGCTCGCCCTGGTGAACGGCGTCGCGGAGGTCGTCTCCAGCACCGCCCACGTCAGCGACGACGCGGTCGGCACCTGCGGCGGCGCGGGCCCGGACCGCATCTATCGCCTCTCGCTCTCCGCCCCGCAGCGGCTCCAGCTGGAGCTGACGTCACAGGAGGCGTCCTACGCCCCGGTCCTCTACGTGCGGCGCAGCGCCTGCGAGAGCGGCGCGGGCAGCGCCCAGGTCGCCTGCCAGAGCAGCGGCGCCCAGGGCTCCGCGACGCTGGACCTGCCCAACCTCCCGGCAGGCACGTACTTCATCTTTGTGGACGGGACGTTCAGCGGCGGCGTGGACCCGCCCACCTCGGGCGGATTCCGGCTGAAGCTCACCGCGCTGCCGCCGCTGCCGCCACCTGGCAATGACGCCTGCGGCGCCGCGGCGGCCCTCCCGCTGCCGTTGAACGCGCTCGGCTCCACGGTCGTGAGTGGGGACACCAGCGCCGCGCTGTCAGACGCCACCTCGGGCGTGTGTGGTGGCGCGGCCCCGGACCTGGTCTACGCGCTGGACCTCCCTGCCGCCCGCCGGGTCACCGCGCGGGTGACGCCGCAGGTCTATGGCAGTGGCCTCTGGCCGGTGGTGTACCTGCGGCGCCCCGGGAAGTGCGACAGCGAGCTGCCGCAGGACCTTATCGCCTGCAACGGCGCGGTGAGCCAGGGCGGCAGCGCGGTCCTGGACGTCGGCAACCTTCCGGCCGGGAGCTACTCGCTCTGGGTGGACGGCGCGTCGACCACGCGGGGGCCGTTCACGCTGACGGTGGAGCTGGCCGCGCCGGCGGCGCCGCCGTTGAATGACGTCTGCAGCGCACCGGGCCCGCTGCCGCTGGAGCTGGGCCCGGTGACGGTGCAGGGGACCACCGCCGCCGCCAACGATGACGCCTCCACCTGCCAGGTTCCCCAGGGTGCGCCCTCGCCGGACGTGGTCTACCAGCTGGATCTCACCGCCGAGCACTCGCTTGCCATCGACGTGAAGGCCGCGCCAGGCTCCTCGCTCAAGCCGGTGCTCGCGCTGCGCAACAACCAGTGCGCGAGCAGCGCCACCAACGACCAGGTCTTCTGCGTCTGGGCGGACGCGCTCTTCCCGGACCGGATTGCGTTCGCGACCGGGCGGCTGGTGCCGGGCCGGTACCACCTCTGGGTCGACGGCGACTACACCAGCGTGGGCGACTTCCAGCTGACCGCGCGGCTCGGCGCGCCGGTCGCCACGCCCACCAACGATGACTGCACGAACCCGCTGCCGCTCAAGCCGCTGGTCGCCGGCGTCACCGGGGACACCCGCAGTGCGAGCAACTCCACGCGCGGCGTCTGCCAGCCGCTCGACGGGCAGTCGGGCGAGTACGCAGGGGACGTGGCGTACAGCTTCTCCATCGCCACCCCGCGTCAGGTGACCGTGACGGTGGTGCCGGACGCCGTGGAGGGCGCCCAGTTCCGCCCGGTCGTGTATGTGCGCGGCCCCACCGCAGCGACGTGCGCCTCGCTCCAGCCGCAGGACCAGGTGAAGTGCGGCGCGGCCAGCACCTATGGGGGAACGGTGGTGCTGGCGCTGGGGACTCTGCCGACGGGTGACTACACGGTCTGGGTGGACGGCGCGGGCCCCAGCCGCGGGAAATTCACGATTGCGATTCAATGACGGTAGACTTCCGGACCCTATGGTCGCCGACGAGCAGGGGCGCGAACGACGAAGAGAGCCGCGCGTCTCCGCCCGCATCGAAGTCCGCTTCAAGGATCCCGTCGACGCCGCCAAGGCCTTCCGGGTCTACTCGCTGAACCTCTCCGCCGGCGGGCTCTGCCTGCGCCCGGCGCGGAAGTACGCGGTGGGCGAATCCCTGGAGCTCTCCCTCAGCGTCCCCGGCCGCGACTACAACCTCAACGCGGTGGTGGCCTGGTCGCGCGAGGGCGTCATCGGCGTGCGCTTCGAGGACGTGAACGAAGACGACCGCGTGGCGCTGGCGGAGCTGGTGGCGACGTTGGGCGTGGCGCGCGGCGCGGGCTGAAACCCCCGTCAGCGCCGGAAGTCCATCGCCGGCATCCGCAGCACTGCGGCGTCCACTTCGGTAAAGCCGCACGCCTCGTAGAACCCGCGCGGGAAGTCCGCGCGCTGCGTATGCGTGACGAGCTCCAGCCGCTTCACCGAGAGCACCGTCGCGCGCTCCACCGCGCGCTTGACCAGCTCCCGGCCCACGCCCTTGCGGCGCCACGCCGCGGCGACGACGAGCTCATCGATGGTGGCGATGCGCCCCTTCATCCGCAGCTGCGGGCGGTGCGAGAGCGTCAGCACGCCCACCGGGCGATCGTGCCCGTCGCCTGCGACGTAGATCTCCATCTCCGGATGGCTGATGACCCAGTGGACGGTCTGCGTGTCGCCTGCGCCGGCGTAGCCCAGCTCACCCAGCAGCGCGGCAATCCCGTCCGCGTCTCCGCGGCGCGCGGCCCGAACGCGGAACAAGGGAGACCCACTGGCTGGCGAAGCTGCGGGTGACTGCGCCTTGGTCGTCGCGGATCCTGGCACGCTGTCGAAAGTGTAACGGAGCAGCCCACTTGAAAAAAGGCAGCTGCCCCGAGGGGCGTGTCGTGTGCCGCGGTGTGCTTTCTCGCCTTCACGCGCGCCCGGCGGGCGCTTCAGTGCGCGGGCGGATCACTGGCGGGGAAGGACTCCATGGACGCCTCCTGCACCACGTCGCGTCCGCCCTGTGGCCCGTCCCGTCGCTCCTTGATCAGCTGCTCCGCCTCCTCGACCAGCACCTTCAGCTGCGCCTCCGCCTGGGCGAAGTACTCAAGCAGCCGTTGATCCTGGAGCTGTCCGGCGTCCGTCTGCCCGTTCTGGGTGGTGAGCAGGGCGTCCTTCGCTTCCCCCACGAAGCGCCGCAGCGCATAGAGCGCGTTCCAGGTGCGGGTTTCGTTGGGTGCAATGCTCCAGTCGCCATTGGCCAGGGTCATGGGCTCCTCCTTCCGACCAAGGTTGGCAGCGGCGCCTCCCGTGGGAAGGGGGAGGTGGGCACACCCTGCGGCTGGCGCTCGCCTGGCCGCTAGCTGGAGAAGGCCTCGGCGTTCTGGGGCCGGCCGGGGTCTTCGGCGTGGATCCAGTCCTGGTCCGGGCCGTCCTCGAAGACCACCGGCGCGCCGTCGAACCGGAGGCGGGGGCGGGGGAGGATGAACGTGCGCCACACGTAGAGGAACGTGGAGGGCTCATCCAGGCGGGGATCCAGGAACGGTTTGATCCGCTCTTCGTGGGCCTTGGCCAGCAGGCTCCAGTGCAGGCCCGGCTCCTCGTGGTGCATGCCGTGATAGCCGTTGTTCAGCGTCACCCAGTTGAAGAGCTTGCCGACGAAGTTGCGCGAGTGGTTGTACGGGTGGTCCGGATCACAGCCGTCGTGCTGCAGGTAGTTGACGGTGACAATCCCGTAGACCGCCACCAGGTGCGGCAGCAGCACCGTGAGCAGGCACCAGCGGAGATTCACCACCGCGAGCGCCAGCGTGGTGCCCCAGCCGACGCAGATCTCCAGCAGCCGCTGCCCCGTCCAGGTGGGGTTGCGCGTGCGCGCGAAGCGGGCGTACGCCGCGTTCGCCCGCAGGATGCTGGCGTTCACGACGAAGAAGAACGTGACGAGGTTGAGCAGCTGCCAGCGGAAGCGGACCTTGGTGGTCCGCATGACGTCGCGGCGGCTCTGCGTGTACCGGTGATGGCTGAGGTTGTGACCGGGGACGTAGTCGCTGATGGGAAAGCCGTACGCCAGCGTCAGCGCCAGCTGGGTGAGCCGGTTCAGAAGGCGCGACCGCCAGATGGGCGAGTGCACCACGTTGTGCGTGCTGACGGCGTTCAGCCAGGAGACGACACAGGTGAGCGCGATGAGCGCGGCGCTCGCTGCCGCGGGCAGCGGGACGCACCAGAGCGTGATCAGCAGCGCGAAATACAGCGCGAGATACGCCAGGGTTCGGACATCGGCGCGGTAACGAAGCAAAAACGGACCTCCCGGCCGGCTGGACATACCGAACGGCGATTGAAAGTCCAGTCCCAAACAGGATCACAGGCGCTCCCGCCGCACCTTGAGCAGCCAGGCCTCCAACGCTGCGACGGAGGGTGTGGCGGGCTCCTCTGGCAGCACGGAGGTTTGCAGCGCGCCGTCGAGACGATCGAACAAAGGCGTCCCGCGCGTCCAGCAGCCATTGGCCCAGCTCATCCAGCGGGCGCGCGGAGGGGAGGAAGAGCAGCTCCAGCGTGTTCGG
Source organism: Myxococcaceae bacterium (assembly GCA_044230055.1). Lineage (GTDB taxonomy): Bacteria > Myxococcota > Myxococcia > Myxococcales > Myxococcaceae > JBGART01. Next base: position 197,959 of record JBGART010000007.1, read on the forward strand.
ATCCGCCCGCAGCGCCTGCTCCACCAGCTTGCGCAGCTCCCAGTACGTCGCGCTGCCGTCCGCGCTCACCAGGTCCGTCGGCGGCGGGACCAGCCCGGTCGTCCAGGAGAAGGGCAGGGCGAAGGCGCCGCGCAGGTCCGTGTCAGAGCCTTCGTCCGAAAGCCCCCACGCGCGAGAACCCACCACCGCCTCCAGCACCGCGCACGGCCGCAGCGCGTCCCACGAAGCCGCGCGGCGCACCGCGAAGGCCACCTGGCCCGCCTTGCGCGGCGCCAGCTCCTCGCGCGCGTACCAGACCTCGCCCACGCCCACGAGCGCCACGTCGAACCCGCCATCCCGAGCGCGGACCACCCGGCCCACCACGCCCTGCGGCAGCCGCCGGCTGTCCGCGTAGCGCTCCACGCGCGTGGTGACCTCAGTGCCGTGCGGCAGCGGCACGCTGAGCGGATCCACCTCGTCAAGTCCTGTCAGTCGCCCTGCCATCGCCTCACCTCGCTTCGCGCGCCCGACGGCCTTTGGCGGCGTGCCCTGACGTCTTCCGTTCTACTCGAAGAGGGAACCGGGCCTGGTCGGCCCATTCCTCGGAGGAACGAGCGTCAGGCGCATCCCCCGCGTGATTCGAGCGTTGCGCTTTCAGGCGCCTTGAGTGCCAGACCGGAGTGTTCGGGCTGCGGGCTTCGGGGAATGGTGTCTGGGGTTGCGGGCTTCGGGCTGCGGGCTTCGGGGAACGGTGTCTGGGGCTGCGGGCTTCGGGGAGCGGTGTCTGGGGTTGCGGGCTTCGGGGAACGGTGTCTCGGGTAGGGGTAGGGAGCACGCGTTCGCGTTCGCGTTCGCCTTCGTTCACGGGTTCGGGTTCGGGTTCGGGCGCGGGCAGTCGGTCACGGGCTCAATCTCAACGAGGGGCAACCCCTTCAGGTGGGCGACCGGACGAGCCGTGCGCGGTGTCCCGAACCCGAACCCCTGCCCGGGCCCGTACCCGTGAACGAAGGCGAACGCGAACGCGAACGCGTGCTCCCTACCCCTGCCCGAGACACCGTTCCCCGAAGCCCGCAGCCCGAGACACCATTCCCCGCAGCCCGCAGCCCGAACACTCCGGTCTGGCACTCAACGCGCCTGAACGCGCAACGCTCGACGCGAGCGGTTTGGCGTTTCATGTTTCACGCGCACCACGCAGGCCAGGACGGGCGCGCCTGTGCGCGCATGAAAGCGGTGTCACACGTTTCACGGGCACATTCCCCGACAAAACAGACAAGCACGTGGTGCGAATGCAGCCCGCGCGAATTTTGGTTTGTGGCGGCTTGGTGACTCTCCGGCCGCATAGGCGCGAGGGAGCTCTTGCTGTCATAGGATTTCACGCGAGCGTCTCGTCTCCTTCGAATCCGGCGAATGTGTTTGGCCGCGCCGAAAAGCACCGCGATGCGTACCAGGACTCTCCTCGCACTCACGCTGCTGTGCTCCACGGGCGCGCTCGCGGCGGCGCCTGTTGTCATCACTGGTCAACCGGTGGTCCCTCCGCTGACGGAGCCCGGCATGGGCCTGTGCTCCTCGTCCGCGGCGTCCGGCAGCCCGGCGCTGGACTTCCCCACCAGCGCGGCCACGTTCAACGCAGGCGTCAACGCGTTCCTCGAGAGCCAGAGCGCCACCCGGGTCTCCTACTCGGTGCGTTCGCTGATGGACCTCTCCAACAACAACTCCAGTGGGCTGGCGCGCAGCTACGGCGACTTCCTGGACTCCCAGGTGCCGCAGTGCCGCACGGGTGGGTGCGACTTCTTCGTGAGCGACACCACCACCGCCTTCGCCACCCGGCTGCGCGGCTACCTGAACATCACCGAGGCGATGGCCGGCCGTCCGCTGCACCTGGGCGTCTACGCGGATGACGCGGTCAGCGTCACGATTTACGACCGCACCCAGACGCCGTACGCGGTCATCACCCGCCCGCCGCAGCTGGGCTTCGCGACCTGGCGCTCCACCAACACCGTCACCTTCGGCAGCCCGGGCCTCTACGCCATCGAAGTCCTCTACGCGGAGATTGGCGAGCACGCGGCCCTGGAGTTGGGCCTGCTCGACGGCGCGTTTACGGACTTCGAATTGCCGCCGGGAACCGCAGGCAGCGTGAGCCTGCGCAGCGCCGGCTTCTCCCTCCTGCCCGCTTCGTTCTTCCACCAGACGGAGACCGGCATCCGGCCGTACCCGGACGCCGCGCGCTGCGAGCAGTGCAACCGCCAGTTCGCCAACCTCCCGGGAAACGGCGGCTGCGGCAGCGGCTACTACTGCAACGGCGCGGCGCTCTGCGCGCCCTGCAACTCGTCGCTCTTCTGCGGCCCGTCCTGCTCGCCGTGCGGCCAGTCCAACCCGGTCTGCATCAACCGCAACGGGGCCTTCGCCTGCGTGCAGTGCTCCAAGGACGCCGACTGCGGCCCGCTCAAGTGCGACGTGGCCACCAACACCTGCGCTGAGTGCAACATCGACGCGGACTGCCCCTCCGGGAAGGTCTGCAATCCCTCGTCGCACCGCTGCGCCGAGTGCAACGCGGACAAGGACTGCCCGCGCGGCCTCACCTGTGACGCCCACGCCTGCGTACCCTGCAGCGCGAGGACCTCCTGCGCCGGCGCGTCCTGCAACTGCTGCGCGGGAGGGGAGGCAGTGCGCTGCGCGGCGCTCGCGCCCGGTGCGTCACCCACCTGCGTGGAGTGCACGTCCGACGCCCACTGCCGCAACGGGACGCGCTGCGACTCGGTGAACGGCCGCTGCGTGGAGGCGGTCGCGCCCTGCAACACGGCGGACCAGTGCGGCCCTCAGTGCACGCGTTGCCCCTCCGAGCGGCCGCAGTGCCTGGACGGACAGGTCTGCGTGGAGTGCCGGTCTGACCTGGACTGCGGCGCCGGCCGCTTCTGCCAGAGCGGGGAGTGCTCCGCCTGCGCGGTGGACCGGCGGTGCGGCGAGCGCTGTGGCAGCTGCGGCGGGGACACCCCGTTCTGCCAGGGCGATGGGACCCCGGCCGGCAGCAGCTGCGTGGGCTGCCGCGGCGACGCGGATTGCCCCGGCAGCACGTGCGACGGGCAGACCCGGCGCTGCAGCGCCCCGTGCGCGGTCACCTGCGCGGCAGGCACCCGCTGCGATGGCGCCCGCTGCGTGGAGTGTTCGGCGGACACGCACTGCCCCTGCGGCGGCTCCTGCGACCGCGCGACGGGCAAGTGCAGCGCCGCCTGCACGGAGAGCTACGACTGCGCGCCGGGGGACCACTGCTCCGCGCTGAGCAACACCTGCGAACCCGGCCGCCGCAAAGTCGGCTCGGAGCCCCGGGGCGGCCCGCCGTGCTGCTCCGTCGCCGCCTCGCCGGAGCTGGCGCCGTGGCTGGGGCTGGCGCTGCTGGCGCTGGGAGCCCTGCGCCGGCCGCGACGGCCGCGGGAGACGCGAACGTGAGCCCGCGCTGGCCCTGCGCGCTGCCGGTCTGCCTGCTCCTGGCCGCCACGGCGCAGGGCCAGACGTCGGGGGGCTTCGACGCGCAGATGTTCCGGCCATTGGGCGCGCCGCAGGACGTGGTGCGGGTCTCTCAATCCCGGACGCTCTCCCACCTGTCGCTCTCCGGCGGCCTGGTGGTGGACTTCATGTTGGACCCGGTGGCCCTCGCGCTTGGCGTCGCCCAGCGCAAGGCGTTCAGTCTGGTGGGCTCACGGCTCACGCTGCACGGCGTGGCGGCGGTGGGCCTCTTCGACTGGGTGGAGCTGGGTGTGGCGGTGCCGTTCGTGGCCTTTCAAGGCGGCGACAACCGGGAAGTCATCGGCACCGAAGGGCCCGTCGCCGCGTCCGCGCTGGGGGACGTCCGCTTCACCACCAAGGTCGCGGTGCCCAAGCTGCGCCGGCCTTCGGATGGAGACGGGTTCGGGGCGGCGCTGACCTTCGGGCTCACCGCGCCCACCGGCGACGTCGACGCCTACGCGGGTGACGGCGCGCCGACGTTCGCGCCGGGCATGACGGTGGACTACCGCTTCGAGAACGCGGTGCTCATCGCCCTGAACCTGGGCTACCTCGCGCGCACCACGCATGAGCTGGAGGGGACGCTCATCGGGTCGATGGCCACCTTCGGGTTGGGGGCGGAGGTGCCGGTGGTGCGCCGCTACGGCATCACCGTGGTGGGGGAGCTTGCCGGGGGCGTGGGCATCGAGTCGCCCCTCAACAGTCCACGTCAGGTGGCCGCGGAGTACCTCTTCGGTCTGCGCTGGTACTCCGGGAGCGGTGTCACGGTGACTGTCGGCGGAGGCGGTGGCTGCGGCTGCGCCATCGGCAACCCGTCGCTGCGACTCTTCACGTCCATCCTCTGGGTGCCGGGCAAGACGCGCGAGTACGAGGCGCTGGAGCGGTTCAAGCTCCCGCCGGTGGACCCGGACGAGGACGACGTCATTGGGGACAAGGACAAGTGTCCTCAAGAGAAAGGCCCGGTGGAGAACAGCGGCTGCCCGGACGGCGACAAGGACTCCGACGGTGTGGTGGACCGGCTGGATGAGTGTCCGGAGGACGCGCCCGGCCCGCGTGGACAGCGCGGCTGCCCTCTGGCGCGCGTGAAGGGGGACCGGATTGTCATCCTGGAGCAGGTCCACTTCGCCACCGACCAGGACGTCATCCTCCCCGAGTCGTTCCCCACGCTGGAGGAGGTGGCGCGGCTCATCCGCACCACGCAGGCCATCGAACGGGTGAGCATTGAGGGCCACACCGACATCCGCGCGAGCGACGCGTACAACCTGGACCTCTCCCGCCGGCGGGCCGGCAGCGTGGAGCGCTTCCTGTTGGGTCAGGCCATTGACGCGCGGCGTCTGCGCTCTTCCGGCTATGGCTACCGCCGGCCCGTCGCGCCGAACGACAGCGACGCGGGGATGTCGCTCAACCGGCGGGTGGAGTTCGTCATCGAGAAGATTTCCACGGCAGGCGAAGGGGAGGTCCAGCTCAAGACCGCCCCCGGAGGGCGGGCCGCGCCGCCCAAGGCCGCGCCCCCGGACAGGCCTCGCCCCAAGCGCTCTTCCCGCCCGCAAGTCCAGTGAAGGCCTTGCTTCCTTACGAAGGGGCGACCGGGAGTAACAACGGTTGACGAAACAAGTGGTTGTCCAATGAAGACAACCGTTTCGTGCCGAAGATTACCCGCTCAGAGTTCGTGGAGGCCTACGCCGGGCGCGCGCTGAAGCTCGACGCGCTCGAAGGGCCCTCCCGCGAGGTGGCGGAAGCCGCGAACGAGGGCGACGACGCGGTCCTGCAGACGCCGTCGGAGCTCGGCAAGCTGTTCACCGCGGTGGAGGACCGGTTCGACCACGACGGCCAGGGTGGCGTCCTCTGGACGCGGGACTTCCAGGACAACCTCACGGATGCCGGCCGCGTCTACGACGACGTCACCCGCCACTTCGAGGGCGCGCCCGCCCACGGGATTGACACCAAGCGCGAGCTCTTCGCCGACGGGCAGCTGCTGGACGTGGAGATTTTGGGCTGGCCGAAGGACCGCATGTCGCCGCAGTCGCTGACGGAGGCGGTGAAGGATGACGACGCGGAGCTGCTCGTCTACCGCGCCGCGGACACCACCCACCGCCAGCTGCCGGGGCAGGGGGCGGAGAAGGACCTCATCGCCCGCGCCACGGGCGTGGAGCTGCGCACCAGCGGCAACATGACGAACGGGACGCCCAAGTCCTCGTACAAGGTGGAGACCCTGGACAAGGGCCAGCGCGTCCTCGGCATGTCCAGCCTCAACCTCAAGTCCATGTGGAACGACGTCTCCCAGATGCGCGAGGCGTTGGCCTGGGACCTGTTCGCGCACGCCGGCGTTCATGCCCCGCAGCACGCGTACGTGCGCGCGTCCATCAACGACAAGTACGCCGGCCTGTACTCGATGATTGAGCAGGTGGACGGGTCCTTCCTCAAGGACCACTTCGGCAAGAACAAGGAAGGGAACCTCTACAAGGCCTATTGGATCAACGAGGATCTCGGCCCGGCCACGCTCGGCTATCGCCAGGGCGCGGACGGCGACGACACAGGCAAGCAGTACTTCAAGGCGGCGGACATCGACGGCCGCAGCTACCAGCTGAAGACCAACGAGAAGGACCCGAAGGCCAGCACCTACGACGACCTCGCCACGTTCATCCGCACGCTCAACGGTAAGACGGCGCCGGGCGTGGGCGATGCGCGCTTCAACACGCCTGAGTACAAGCAGCAGATGGAGGCCATCTTCGACGTGAAGGGCTTCCTGCGCTGGGCGAGCGCCAACATGCTGCTGGGCGCCTGGGACAACTATTACGGCACGCCCGCCAACTACTACCTCTACAACTCGGGGAAGACCGGCGCGGCGGACCAGTTCATGGAGAAGCCGTACTTCAACTGGATCCCCTGGGACTACGACAACTCCTTCGGGATCGACTTCTTCAACACCCAGTGGCAGTACAACGACATCGTCAACCCGGCCGCAGGGACGGTGAAGCGCACGGGGACCGGGCAGCCGGCGGAGACGCCGCTCATCACCAACCTGCTCAAGAACGACGCGTTCAAGGCGTACTACCTGGACCACCTCGAGTACCTGCTCGACACCTGGTTCAACCCGGAGGCGGTGGCGCAGAAAATTGGCACCGAGGGCGGCAACGGCATCTGGGAGCTCATCCGCCACAGCGCCTACGCCGAGGCCGACGGCCCGCAGTCGCCTCCGCATACTGGCCGGCAGTGGACGAACGATCAGCTCTACTGGAACGGCTTCCAGAACCAGGAGCTCTACGCCAACGGCGGCAAGCTGGAGGGAATCCTCCACTACGTGGCCATGCGCCATGACTCGGCGAAGGCGCAGCTGGCGGAACTGCGGAAGTCCATTCCCAAGGGCAGCAGCGGTGAGACGTTCCCTGCCAAGCCGTCGGCCCCGCCGCCGGCTTAGAGCGTCAAGGGACAGGAACCACCACCGTTCACCTCGAGCGGGAAACCGGCCCTGGCCGGCCATTTCGTCGGAGGAACAGCTGTTCTCAGTCAGGCGCCTCCCCGCTCGCCTCGAGCGTTGCGCCGTCAGGCGCATAGTCGAGCGGTGGCGCAAACCCACGCACGGCACTTTGCCGGTTTGTTTCGAGCAGACCGAAGCGGGCCCTTGAGCCAAGCTCCGGAAGCACTGCCGACGTCTCGACTGTGCGCCTGACGGCGCAACGCTCGACGCGAGCGGGGGAGCAACTGCTGCGCGAGCGCGGGCTACAACTCCTACTCGAGCCCGAGCTTCTCCAGCGCTTCTTCATCGAGCCCCACCAGGTGACCCACCTCGTGGACCACCGTGACCTGGATCTGCTCGATCAGCTCCTCGCGGGTGGTGGCGAAGCGCTCCAGGTTGCGCTGGTAGAGGATGATCCGCGACGGGAAGTGGTCCGCGGCGGAGCTGACGCTGCGCTGGCCGATGGGCGTGCCGTGAAAAACGCCGAGCAGGGTAGGGGAGAGCGGCGGGCTCTGCGCGAGCAGATCCTCCTCGGTGGGGAACGGCTGCACCGCCAGCGCGGTGTTCGCGAGCAAGGGCTGAAACTGAGGCGGCAGCTGCGCCACCGCGTCCTTCACCGCAGCGTCGAACGCGTCATCCTCCAGCTCCACCGCTGCGGGAAACTCATCCGGCGCCAGCTCCTGCGCGCGCAGGAAGGCGCGCCGCGCCCGCTTGCCATCGCCCCGCCGTTCGTAGAGCAGGCCGAGGTGGTGGTGGAGCCAGGCGTCCTCCGAGAACGGCTCCTTGAGCGCCTCCAGCGCCTTCAGCGACGCGTCGAACTGGCAGAGCTCGAAGAGGGCAAGGCCGCGCTCCAGCTGCGCGGCCAGGCTCTCAGGATCCAGCTGGAGCGCCGACTCCGCGCGAGAGAGCGCCGTGGCCGCGTCGCCGCGCTGGCTGTGGGCAATTGCCTCCATCAGGAGCAGCTCCACCTCCAACGGACCGTCCCCGGTGGCCTTGGCTTGTTTCATCGCCTGGGCGCACAGCCGCAGCCCCTCCTCGGTCCGCGCCTCGTCCGCCGTCCCGTCGGCGATGGCCAGCCCCGCCGCCGACAGTAAAAGCTCGACGTCGTCCGGCGCCTTCACCAGCGCCTCCCGGTACGCGTCCCGCGCGTCCTCCAGCCGGCCCATCCCCTCCAGCGCCGCCGCCCGGTGGTGGAGGGCGGACGCGTCAGCCGGGGCGATTTGCAGGGCGCGCTCGGCCAGCGCCAGCACGCGCTCCGCGTCCACCTCGTCCTCGCCGCAGGCGGCGTCCAACGCGTCCAGAACCTCTGAGAGGGTGTCAGGCATCCGGCGGCATTAGGCCCGCCGGGCAGGGCAAGTCAAAGCGAAGGGCGCTGGAGTTTTCGCCCGCGCGCCTGTTACATCGCGCTTGCCGTGAAGATCCTCCTCGTCGACGACGACCTCGACCTTGTCGGCATGCTCACCCGCTACCTGGAGCGGCATGGGTGTCAGGTCCTGTCCGCGGGGGACGCGCTGAAGGCGTGGGAGATCCTCGAGCGCGAGCAGGTGGGAATGCTCATCACCGACCTGATGATGCCCCACATGGACGGCATCGCCTTCACCGAGCGCATCCGGCAGGACCCGCGCTTCGCGAAGCTCCCCGTCATCCTCATCACCGCGTACCCGTCCGAGGACCTCACGGACCAGGGGCTGCGCAAGGGCGTGGCCATCACGCTCTCCAAGCCGCTGGACCTCGAGCGCCTGCTCACCCTCGTCCGCTTCGCCGAGTAGCCGCGCGGCACCGGTGGTTGATGTCCCACCTGAGGAGCGTGCGAGGCTTTGCGCATGGATGCGGCCTCGGGCGACGAGCTGCTGGGCACCCTCGCGAGCGATCCGGACGCTCCCGCACCTCCCGCTCCTGCTCCAGCCACCGCCACCTACCTCGTGTTCCGACTGGGCGAGGGCTGGTTCGCGGTGGAGGCGCAGGCGGTCCAGGAGGTGGTCCCCGCCACTGCGCCCGTGCCCGTCCCGGGCGTGCCCGCGTTCGTCGCTGGCGTGGTGAACCTGGCGGGGCGGATCATCGTGCAGGTGGACCTGGGGATGTTGCTGGGCCAGGCGCGCGGCCGGCCGCGCTCTGAAGAGGAGCTGGGCATCCGCTGCTTGATTCTCCAGGTGGACCGGATGCCCTTTGCGCTGGTGGCCGACGAGGTGGCCGGCCTGATGGACGTGGCGGCGTCCGCGCTCCGGCTGCCCGCGGGGGGCGCCCAGGACCTCCGCCTCACGCTGGAGAGCTTCGCGCTGGAGAGCAAAGTCGTGACGGTGGTGGACGTCCGCGCGGTGCTCGCGCACGCCGAGGCGTCGGTGGGCACCGGATGAACCTGCTCATCGTCCAGCTGGGGACGTCCGCCTTCGCCTTCGTCGCGGAGCAGGTGCAGGAGATCACCCCCTGGCCGCCGCCTTCAGGAGGCGCCTGCGTGGTGCTCTCCCAGGCGCTGGGGCTCCCTTCGGGCGAGGCCTGCGAGCGCGGACTGCTGGCGCACGGCGCGTCCGGCGAGCGCGTGACCTTCGGCGTCCCGGGGACGGTGCGGCAGTGCGCGGCGGCGCCCCGGTCCCTGGCGCGCTTGCCGGCGGTGCTCAAGCGGCTGCGGCCCCCGGCGTGGCTGGCCGGCTTCTACCACTCGGAGCAGGAGCTGGCCCCGGTGGTCAACCTTCGACACCTCACCGACGCGGACGCGAAAGCCAGGGCCTCCTCTCCATGACCTTCTCCCAGAAGCAGCTCCGGGTCGCCGCGCCCATCCTCGCCGTCACCGCGGCGCTCAGCGTGGCGCTCTACTTCCTGCTCTCCTGGCAGCCCAACCGCGAAGCCCGCCGCGGCTTCGAGTCGAAGACGGGGAGCTTGGCGAACATCCTCGCCCAGGGGCTTGTCGCGGCGATGGAGTTCGAGGACCCGGCCGCGGCGGAACGGAGCCTGGTCGCGGCGCGGGTGGACCCCACGCTCGTGTACATCACCGCGCGCAAGCTGGACGGCAAGGTGCTGGCGTCGGTCAACGGCGGTCAGGTGGCCAACCTCCCGGAGCTGCTCCAGAAGGAGCTCCAGCGCCGCGACGAGGGGGAGCTCCACCACGTGGCGGTCCCCATCTTTCAGAACGACAAGCCGCTGGGCTGGCTGCAAGCGGGCTTTTCCCTGGTCGAGGTCGAGCAGTCCTACGCGGGTACGCGGCTCACCTCGTTCATCGTGGCGGCGCTGGCGGCGCTGGCCGGGTTGGTGACGGCGTTCCTGATGGGGCGCTCCACCGCCAACCGGCTGGGGCTGCTCTCGGAGATTGCCACCACCTCCTCGAAGCTGAGGTCCGCCTCCGAGCACATCTCCGCCGCCTGCAGCGAGCAGGGCGCCAGCACCAGCGAGCAGGCCGCCGCCATCGACGAAACCCGGCACACCATGACGTCGCTGCTGGAGGCGGCGAAGAAGATCGCCGACACGTCCCAGGAGGTGTTCCGCAACGCGGACCAGACCTCCCAGACCACGCTGTCCATCTCCGACTCCATCAAGCAGCTGACCCACCAGGCGCAGAAGATCAGCGACATCAGCGAGGTCATCCGCTCCATCTCCGACAAGAGCGATTTGTTGGCCCTCAACGCGTCGCTGGAAGGCACCAAGGCGGGCGAGGCGGGGCGCGGGTTCGCCCTCGTCGCGGCGGAGATGCGGCGGCTGGCGGAGAGCGTGATGGCGGCGGCGCGGGAGATCAAACAGCTCACCTCCAACATCCGCGGCGCCACCGACGTGTCGGTGAAGGCGGCGGAGGAGGGCCGGTCGCTGGCGGAGAAGACCAGCGAGTCCGCACGGGAGATCACCCTCGTCACGGTGCAGCAGCGCAACGCCACCGAGCAGGTCACCCGCAGCATGGATGAGGTGAGCCAGCTGCTCACCCGTTCGGCGACCAGCACCAAGGCCACCGAGTCCGCCGCGCAGACCCTCTCGCAGCTGGCGGATCAGCTGGGCCAGCTGACCTCGCGCTTTGCGGCGGAGGGCGTCACCAGCCGGCCCCGCCCGTGAGAACGAAGGAAGAGCGGCGCGCGGCGCTGATCGGCAAGTTCAAGGAGGTGGCTGCCGAGCGCGTGGGCAAGCTGAGCCGCCTCTGGCTGAAGCTCGAGCAGACGCCCTCTGACGCGGCCGCCGCCGGGGAGCTGCTCCGGGAGATTCACACCCTCAAGGGCGAAGCGAAGACCGTCGGCTTCCCGGAGATCAGCGTCCTCTCCCACCGGCTGGAGAGCCTGCTCCTGTTCGCGCAGGGGCAGGGCTTCGCGGTGAACCGCAGCTCGAGCGACCTCGTCCTGCGCGCGGTGGACCGCCTGAGCGCCATGCTGCGCGACGAGGCGGACCAGGGCGCGCTGGAGGAGCTGCTGGTCGCGCTGGATGTCGGCGCGGCGCAGGGCGGGACGGACGCTCCGGTGCACGCGGCCGTCGCACCGTCGGGGAAGGCAGACGCGCCCCGGTTTGGCGGAGAGGCCGCCTTGCGGGTGCGGGTGGAGCGGATTGCCTCTATCTCGGATGTGACGGGCGAGCTCCTGGTGGAGCAGTCCAAGGCGGCCTTCTCCGTGGCGCGGCTGCGGGAAGAGCTGGGCCGGCTGGAGGCGGTGGCGGAGGCCTGCGGCGATGTGACCGCGGCCGCGCGGCTGCGCGAACGGGTGACGTCGCTCGCCGGGCAGCTGGGCGCGCTGGACGAGACGACCTATCGGCAGGGGCTGCACCTTCAGGAGTTGGACCGGACGGTGCGGGAGCTGCGCCTGGTGCCGGTGGCCAGCCTTCTGGAGCCCTACACGCGGATGGTGAGGGATCTGGCCGCGGAGCAGGGGAAGGACGCCGCGCTGGAGATCCAGGGCGGGGAGCACGAAGCGGACAAGCGGGTGCTGGAGGTCCTGGAGGAGCCCCTGCTGCACGCGCTGCGCAACTGCGTGGACCACGGGATTGAGGCGCCGGAGGTCCGCGCCGCGGCCGGCAAGCCCGCGCGCGGCCGGGTGTCCCTGGAGGTGGCGCAGCGGGGCAGCGCGCTCTCCATCACGGTGAGCGACGATGGGGCGGGGATTGATCCGGAGCGCGTGCGGCGCAAGGCCGTCACCGCGAACCTCCTCTCCGCCGCGAACGCTGAAGCGCTCTCGCCGGGAGAGGCGGTCAACCTGGTCTTCCTCCCCGGGCTCTCCACCACCGAGCAGGCGACGATGCTCTCCGGCCGTGGCGTGGGCATGGACGTCGTCAAGCAGCGGGTGGAGCAGCTGGGCGGGCGGGTGACGCTGGAGAGCGTGGTGGGCAAGGGCATCCGGCTTTCGATGGTGGTGCCCAGCACCATCTCCATGACCCGGGCGCTGGTCTTCGCGCTGGGCGGCACCTCCTTCGCTTTGCCGAGCGTCTCCATCGACACCATCGTGCACCTGGCGGGCGTGGCGCCGCGGCCGTCGGCGCAGGGGCCGGTCATCGAACACGCCGGCGGCCTGGTCCCGGTGCGGCCGCTGGCGGAGCTGCTGGGGACGCGCGCGGAGGCGGAGCCTGCGCAGTACGGCCTGGTCGTCCGCTCCGGGATGGAGCGCTGCGTGCTGGCGGTGACGTCCGCGGGGCGGGAGGTGGATCTGGTGGTGAAGGCGCTGGGCGCCCCGCTGCGCGACTATCCGCTGGTGGCGGGCGCGGCGGTGCTGGAGTCCGGCGAGCTCGGCCTGATGCTGGACGTGGGGCAGCTGCTCCGGCGCAGGTCCGCGGCGCCGGGAGGTCCAGTCCCTGCTGCCCCGCGTCAGGCGCGGCGGCAGTTCCAGGCCAAGGTGCTGCTGGTGGAGGACTCGGTCATCTTCCGTGCGACCATCGGTTCGCTCCTGAGCGCGCTGGGCTGCAGCGTCCAGGTGGCGGAGGACGGCGAGCGGGGTCTGGCTGCGCTGGCGTCCTACACGCCGGACCTCGTCGTCACCGACGTGCAGATGCCGAACCTTGATGGGTTGGAGATGACGCGGCGAATCCGCCAGGAGCCGAGGTGGGCGAAGCTGCCCGTCGTGATGCTGTCCACGCTGGGGTCCGCCGCGGACAAGCGCCGCGGTGTGGAAGCCGGCGCCAGCGCCTACCTGGTCAAGAGCGAGCTGGACGAGAACAATGTCTCTGAAGTTCTGGCCAGGTTTCTGGCCTAGAGCGGCATCGAGAGAGACACCTTGGGTCCCGACATCGTCCGCGTGCTGGTGGTGGATGACTCCGCCGTTTGCAGGGGTGCGCTTCGCGCGGCCCTCGAGAGTGATCCGGAGATTGAAGTCGTGGGCGAAGCCGCGGACGGCGCGGAGGCGCTGCGACTCGTGTCGGAGCTGTCGCCCTCGCTGGTGACGATGGACCTCCAGATGCCGCAAATGGGCGGGCTGGAGACCATCCAGCGGATCATGCGGCAGCAGCCCACGCCCATCCTGGTGGTGACCGACCGCCCGAAAGTCGACGGCGTGGACATGACCTTCGCTTCGCTCTCGCGCGGGGCGCTGGACCTGTTGCCCAAGGCCGGCTTTCTGCGCGTCGGCAGCCCGGAGGCGGAGGCCATCGCCCGCCGCGTGAAGGCGCTGGCGCGGGAGGCCACTCGCGTCCGTGCGCCCGCCGCCCCGGCTGTCCCTGCGCCCCGGGGGCGCGAGGTGTCCGTGGTGGGGATGGGTGCGTCCACCGGCGGCCCGCAGGCGCTGGCCACGGTCTTCCGTTCGCTGCCGCCTGACTTCCCGCTCCCCATTGTCGTGGTCCAGCACATGGATCCGCTCTTCGAAGCGGGGTTCGTCCACTGGCTGGCGCGGCAGTGCGTGCTGCCGGTGCGGATGGCGAAGGACGGCGACGTCGCACTTCCGGGCACCCTCTTCATCGCGCCCCAGGGCCAGGATCTCCTGGTGGAGCCGGGCGGGCGGATCCGCCTCTGCGCGCCGCAGCCCGGTGCGCTCCATGTGCCTTCAGTGAACCGGCTGTTCGGATCGCTCGCCACCGCCTACGGCAGCACGGCCCTCGGGGTGGTGCTGAGCGGCATGGGCAAGGACGGCGCGGCGGGGCTGAAGTTGATGCGGGAGCGCGGTGCGCTCACCGCAGTACAGGATGCGGCTTCCTCTGCAATCTGGGGGATGCCCGCTGCGGCGCTCGAGGTCGGCGCCGCGGAGTACGTGGTACCGGTGGGGGAGATGTCTGCATTTCTGACGGATTGTGTTCTTCGCGTTTCATCATCGAGTCATCCGCCGTCGACGGTCGAGCCAGTGGCCGCCGGGTCGGGTGCGTCAAAAGTAGGGATCATGCAAAAACAGAAGATTCTCCTCGTCGACGACAGCCCTGTGATCCTCGAAGCAGGAAAGATGGCCCTGGAAGATGCGGGCTTCGAGGTCAACACCCTCGACAACCCGCTGACGCTCGCCAACGTCATGTGGCGCACCCGGCCGGACCTCGTCCTGCTGGACGTCAACATGCCGGCGGTGACCGGCGACGTGGTGGCCAAGATCATCGGCCGGCATGGCGTCTCCTCCACCATCCCGGTGGTCCTCTACTCGGACGTCCCCAGCACCGACCTCCAGGAGCGGGCCAAGCGCTGCGGCGCGAGGGGCTTCATCCGCAAGACCGGGGATGACGCGCAGCTCGTCGCCGCGGTGAGGCGGTTCCTGTCCGACGTCGAGCTGCGGCCCGCAGCCGTCTGAACACCGGCCGCCTTTAGCGGTACCTCCTGAAGCATTCGTGTTGACAATGTCGCCGTGGCCTTTAGTTTGGCGCTCGCGTGCCTCGAGTGCTAACGGGCTCGGGGTCGTTCACTCAACAATTTCAGGAGGTTTACGATGGCAGCCAAGGAGATCTTCTTTCACCAGCACGCGCGGGATCTGATTCTGCGCGGAGTGCGGACCCTCGCCGACGCGGTGGCGGTCACGCTGGGCCCCAAGGGCCGGAACGTGGTGATCGAGAAGTCGTTCGGCTCTCCCACGGTGACCAAGGACGGCGTCACCGTGGCCAAGGAGATCGATCTCGAGAACAAGTTCGAGAACATGGGCGCGCAGATGGTGAAGGAGGTGGCCAGCCAGACCTCCGACAAGGCCGGCGACGGCACCACCACCGCGACCGTGCTGGCGCGCGCCATCTACGAGGAGGGCCTCAAGCTGGTGGCCGCCGGGCACAACCCGATGGACCTCAAGCGCGGCATCGACAAGGCCGTCGAGGTCGTCGTGGAGGAGCTGAAGAAGCTCTCCAAGCCCACCAAGAACAAGAAGGACATCGCCCAGGTGGGCATCATCTCCGCCAACGGGGATGAGACCATTGGCAACATCATCGCGGAAGCGATGGAGAAGGTCGGCAAGGAAGGCGTCATCACCGTCGAGGAGGCGAAGGGCCTGGAGACGACGCTGGACGTGGTCGAGGGCATGCAGTTCGACCGCGGCTACGTCTCCCCGTACTTCGTCACCAACCGCGAGCGGATGACGGTGGAGCTGGACGACGCGTACCTGCTCATCAGCGAGAAGAAGATCTCGGCGATGGCAGACCTCGTCCCGGTGCTGGAGCAGGTGGCGCGCTCCGGAAAGCCCTTGCTCCTCATCGCCGAGGACGTGGAGGGCGAGGCCCTGGCCACGCTGGTTGTCAACAAGATCCGCGGCGTGCTCAACGTCTGCGCGGTGAAGGCGCCGGGCTTCGGCGACCGCCGTAAGGAGATGCTGCAGGACATCGCAGTGCTGACCGGCGGGCAGGTGGTCTCTGAGGAGCTCGGCCACAAGTTCGAAAACCTCACCCTGAATGACCTGGGCCGCGCCAAGCGCGTCACCGTGGACAAGGACAACACCACCCTCGTCGACGGCGCGGGCAAGAAGCCGGACATCGAAGGGCGCATCAAGCTCATCCGCCAGCAGATCACCGAGACCACCAGCGACTACGACCGGGAGAAGCTCCAGGAGCGCCTGGCCAAGCTGGTCGGCGGCGTGGCGGTCATCAACGTCGGCGCGGCGACCGAGACGGAGATGAAGGAGAAGAAGGCCCGGGTGGAGGACGCGCTGCACGCCACCCGCGCGGCGGTCGAAGAGGGCATCGTCCCCGGCGGCGGCGTGGCGTACCTGCGCTGCCTCCCCGGCCTGGAGAAGCTGAAGGTCGAGGGCGAGCAGAAGTTCGGCGTGCAGATCATCCGCCGGGCGCTCGAGGAGCCCATCCGGAAGATCGCCAGCAACGGCGGCGTCGAGGGCGCGGTTGTCCTCAACAAGGTCCGCGAGGGCACCGGCGCGTTCGGCTTCAACGCCCGGACCGAGCAGTACGAGGACCTGGAGAAGGCCGGCGTCATTGACCCGACCAAGGTCTCCCGGTTCGCGCTGCAGAACGCGGCGTCCGTTGCGTCGCTCCTGCTGACCACCGAGGCGATGGTGGCGGACAAGCCCAAGAAGAAGGGCAAGGGCGGCGGCGGTGGCGGCGGCGGCGGCGCGCCGGACTACGGCGGCGAGGACATGGACTACTGAGTTCGGTCTTTAGTCGGTGATACGCGAAGGCCTCGGGGCGATGTCGCCTCGGGGCCTTTTGCTTTGAACAGGGCCTTGGAGCCCCCAACGTCGCGGGGATCCCCCGTTCGCGTCGAGCGTTGCGCCGTCAGGCGCATAGTCGAGACGTCGGCCGTCGGCAGTGCTCCCGAGGCTTGGCGAATGGGCGGCTTCGCTCTGCTCGAAGCAAACCGGCAGAGTGCCGTGTGTGGGTTTGCGCCACCTCTCGACTATGCGCCTGACGGCGCAACGCTCGAGGCGAGCGGGGGAGGCGCCTGACTGAGAACAGCTGTTCGTCCGACGAAATGGCCGGCCAGGGCCGGTTTCCCCCCTCGAGGCGAGCGGGGGAGGCGCGTGACGGCGCAACGCTCCTGACTAACTCGCAGCACGGAGGTTCAAGGGGTTGGGAAGCTGCACTGCCCGAGTGGGTACACGACAACCAGGCCGCAGGGCAGTGCAGCCAAACAACATCTCCGGGGCCAGGGAGGGTCAAAGAGCGAAATGGCTCCTGAGCGGGATCACGCGAGCGTGTCACCAATGAGATGTGGACAGCCTCCCCGGACCAAACTCCTAGACGGGTACAAAGACACCAGTGTGTGCGCGGCCTCGGACCCCGGCTATGTCTCAAGCGAGTTAGTCCCTAGAAATGTCGCGGGTCAACCGCGTCCCCCCCTCCTAGAGAACAGCTCACCGGGCCCCGCAACATCGCGGGGTTGCCCCCGTTCGCGTCGAGCGTTGCGCCGTCAGGCGCATAGTCGAGACGTCGGCAGTGCTTCCGAGGCTTGGCTCATGGGCCGCTTCGGTCTGTTCGAAACAACCCGGCCAAGTGCCGTGCGAGGGTTTGCGCCACCTCTCGACTATGCGCCTGACGGCGCAACGCTCGAGGCGAGCGGGGGAGCCGCCCGACTGAGAAGAGCTGTTCCTCCGACGAAATGGCCGGCCAGGGCCGGTCTCCTCCTCGAGGCGAGCGGGGGAGGCGCCTGACGGCGCAACGCTCGAAGCGAGCGGGGATGCGCCTCACAGCGCAACTCACGGCAGGCGCCGCAAGTACCCCGTCCCACTCGCCTGCGACGTGAAGAACAACCTTCCGTCAAACAGCACCAGCCCCCCGGGCCCCGCGCCCACCGGTCCCACG
Organism: Myxococcaceae bacterium; assembly: GCA_044230055.1. Lineage (GTDB taxonomy): Bacteria > Myxococcota > Myxococcia > Myxococcales > Myxococcaceae > JBGART01. The sequence continues at coordinate 215,483 of JBGART010000007.1, forward strand.
GCCTGCGCCGGACCGGGATTGCACAGCGACACGCGCAAGAGAAACCGGTCCGTCTCCGCCATCGTCAGTGTGGAGTCCTTGAAATAGACGTGATTCCCGACGAACACCGGGTCCGTCGGCCCCCAGAGATTCCCCGCCAGCTCCACGGCCGTCCCGCCATCCCGCGGCGCCAGCATCACCTTCCCGGTCCCCTGGGCACCCTCCGCCCAAAGCATGCGCGACGGCGTGAGCACCAACGCCCGCGCGTTCTGCGGCGCGCCGGAGACCCGCTCCGCGGCGCCCGAGCCGTCCAGCAGCACCCGGTACAGCCCGCCGTTCGCGCTGGCGGTGACCAGGAAATACACGTACCCGCCGTCCACCACCGCGCCGCGGACGACTGAGCCGGGCGGCCCCAGGTACAGCACCGCGCGCGCGCTGCCATCCTTCCCGAACCGCACCAGCGTGTTGCGCGCGGTCGCGAAGACCACCTGGGTGGTGGTGAGCGCCAGGGACGTTTCCCCCACCGCGGTGGAGCTCAAGCTCGCGTCAATCCGCAGCGCCGTCTTGTCCCCCTTGGAGATGCGGAACACGCCGTCCCCGGAGGACACGTAGACGTACGCGTCATCCACCACCAGCGCGTCCGGCGTGCGCAGGGACGGGATGAGCGGTTCAATGGGGCCGCCGCCGCGCGAGGCGCGGAACACCCGGCCGGTGGGCTCGGTGAGGGTCCCCATCTCGGCCACGTAGAGGTGCGTGGCGTCCACCGCCAGCCGCCGCGACAGGTTCAGCCCGGTCAGCATGGGGACGCTGGTGCCGCCCAGATTCCCCGGGCAGCCGCCATCCGGGAGCCGGCCGCCGTCGGGCTCGGCCAGGAGCCCTCCGTCCTCGAAGACGCCCGAGTCCAGCACGCCCGGCCCGGCGTCCGCGCCTGCGTCCTCAGGGGTGGAGCCATCTTCGTCGGTGGAGACGGGCGGCGGGCCGCAGCCTCCGCAGCCGGAGAGCGCCAGCGCGAAGGACGTCGCGAGGAGGAGCTTGGCGGTGGCGCGCAAGGTCAGGTGGAGAGCTTGAGGGCCCGGGCGAGCTCGCGGCTGAGCGCCCTGACGTCGCCCAGAAGCTTGGGCAGACACGCGGTGGCGCCGGCGCGCAGCGACTCGAGCGCGTTGTCCATGGTCAGGTGTTCCGCCAGCACCACGAAGGGCGCGCCGCGGGAGACGGCCCGGGCCAGCTCGATGGCCTTGTGCCCGGGGGCGGGGTTGAAGTCCCAGCTCACCACCACGCCCGCAGGGGGCTCCTCTCCGCCGGGCTTGGCCTCGGTGAGGAGGTTGGGCTCCATCCCCAGCGTCCGGATGGCCTCCACCAGCTGCCGGGACGTCGCGGGGTTGTCCTCGTAGATGTCCACCCGCTTGTTGATGGCGTGGAAGACGCCCGGGGCGGGCGCGGCCAGCGCGGCGCGGATGCGGTCGCGGACCTCTCGGATGTCGTCGAAGGGCTTGAGCAGGTACTCCATCACGCCCAGCTCGATGGCCTGCTGCGCGGTGATGAGAGACGGGTAGCCGGTCATCAGGAGGACCTTGGAGCGCGGGTTGATCTTCCGCGCCTCCAGCGCCAGGTCCAGGCCCGACAGCCCGGGGAGGTTCTTGTCGGTGACGATGAGGTCAAACCCGCTGTTCTTGAGCAGGAGCAGGCCCTCCTCGGCCGTCTCCGCCTCCACCACTTCGCACTCCTTGCCCATCAGGTCCCGGAAGACCATCCGGATGATGGACTCGTCGTCGACGATGAGGATACGCGGGCGCGGCGCCGGCTCCGCCTGCGTGCCGGAGGGGAACAGCACGCGGAAGACCGTCGCCGGGGGCGGGGACTCTCCCACCAGAGAGCTGGGGGCGAGGTCGATGACCGCCCGGTGGTCCGCCACAATCCGCCGGCACACCGCCAGGCCCAGCCCGCTGCCGCGGGACTTGGAGGTCACGTAGGGTTCGAAGATGCGGTCGCGCAGCTCCGGCGGCACGCCGGGGCCCCAGTCCGCCACGTAGAGCGCGGGCACGCCGGCCACCGTGGTGACCACCACCTTCACGCGGCCCAGGCCGTTCATCGCATCGCGCGCGTTGCACAGGAGGTTCAGCACCAGCTGTTCAAGCAGCCGCGCGTTGCCCAGCACATCCACCCGGCCGGGCGCGTCCACCTCCAGCGTGAGGCGGGCGGACTCCGGGTTGAGCGAAAACTGCCGCTGCGCCTCCCGGACGCGCTCCGAGAGGGAGACCCGCTCCTTCGCGGAGGGCTGATCCGTCGAGAGCCGGTGGAAGTCGGCGACGATCTGCTCCATCCGCTCCACTTGCCCCAGAAGGAGCGTCACCGGCCCCTTCGGTCCCAGCTCTTCCCGGAGCATCTGAGCGTACGCCTTGATTCCCAACAGGGGCTGCCGAAGCTCATGCAGAACTTCGGCAGCGAGCTGGAGCCGAGCCTGCCCGCCCGGCCCTTCACGGCTGTCCATAGACTGGCGAGCATGACGGACAGCTCGCGCCTTCCGCAAACGAGGGGGTGGTCACAAATCCCGTTGACCCCCCTGGCTCCGCACATTGATGCTGCGCGGCTCACCTTCCCTTGAGGGCGCACATGCCTCAGACCCCACCGTTCCATTCGTTGACCCCGGACCGGAAGCTGTCGGATTCAGAGCTGGCGCGGTCCATCCGCCTCAACATCGAGGCGGAATACGACGCCATCAACCTCTATGCCGCCCACATTGATGCCTCGGAGAACGAGGAGGCCAAGGCCATCCTTCGCCATGTCATGAATGAGGAGAAGGAGCACGCGGCGCTCTTCACCGAGCTCATCCACCGGCTGGACCCTGAACAGCGCAAGCACCAGCTGGAGGCGACGGAGAAGTATCAGCTCATCGTCTCCGGCGCGCCGGACGAGGTGGTGGAAGGCGTGGGCAAGCAGGACGCCGCCGGGGCGCCGCGCCCTTCGGACGACTACTCGAATCCCAAGCACCTCACCGTCGGGACGCTGGTGGGCCAGAAGCGCTAGAACGTTCGGAGGCCGCTGAAAGAGGACTTCGTCATGCACCGTCTGGTCTGCACCGCCGCCGCTGTCTGCTCCCTCTTCGCGCTCGGGTGCGAACCCACGTCGTCGGGGAAGGACGCCAGCCTGGATCCGCTGCTCATCTGCGACACCAGCGCGGCCGCCGTGCTGACGCCCAGGCTCCACTCAGAGCTCATCGCCACCACCTGCGTGGCCACCTGCCACGAGCCCGGCGGCACGGCGGTGCAGTACGGCGAGTGGGAGACGGCCGCCAAGTTCCAGGCGGCGGCGGTGGGGATCAAGTCCGCCTACGCGGGGTCCGCCGGAGAGCTGAAGGTCGTCCACGCCTCCAAGCCGGAGAACAGCTCGCTGATGCTCAAGGTGCTGGGCGGCGGGCTGTCTTTCCGCGGGCCGAAGGGCGAAGCCGTGGGCGCGCGGATGCCCTCCGCCAAGCCGGAGCTCTCCGAGGCGCAGAAGAAGCAGGTGCGCGACTGGATTTGTCAGGGCGCCAAGGCCGAATAGAGCCTGTCGTTCTTTCCGGGTTGAACGGCCGCTCGGCGTCCGTAACGCGCTGAGCGCTGGCTTCTCGCTGGGTCCGCGCGTCAGCTGGTGAACGCTCCGCTGGCGCCACTTTTGCGAGGGGAGGGCTCCTCGACAAAGGAGAAGGGCATGACGCTCGAATCGTTCCTGCTGTGGATTGTGGTGGGGCTGGTGGCCGGGGTGCTGGCGTCGATGGTGGTGGGCGGCGTGGGCGGGATTGTCGCGGACATCGCGGTGGGCATCGCCGGCGCGTTCATCGGCGGGTGGCTCTTCCGGGCGCTCAACGCGAGCGCACCCGGCGGGCTGGTGGGCTCCATCATCGTCGCCTTCATCGGCGCCTGCGTGCTGTTGCTCTTGCTGCGGCTGGTACGAGGCGCCTCAAGCCGGCGACGTATCTAGCCGGTGCGCGTGCTGTGGCGTTGGGGCGGGGTGGCCTCCAGCCCCTTCGCCGCCATGTAGATGACGTTGCGGGTGCTCTTCTTGCCCCGGTACATGGCGCGGTCCGCGAAGTCGAGCAGGGTGGCCTTCTCCTGCGCGTGCTCGGGGAAGCTGGCGATGCCGATGCAGGTGGTGATGGAGAGGCCGTAGCCTTCGCGGGCCAGGAAATGGTGCGTTTCAATGGTGCGCCGGATGCGTTCGGCCACCTTCAGGGCGCCGCCGGAGTCCGTGGCGTGCAGCAGGATGACGTATTCGTCCCCGCCGTAGCGCGCCACCACGTCGTTGTCGCGGACGCAGCCCTTGACGATGCGCGCCACCTCGACGAGCAGCTTGGAGCCCACCAGGTGGCCGTGCGTGTCGTTGACGCTCTTGAAGTAGTCGAGGTCCAGGAACAGCAGGCTGAAGGGCGTCTGCGCGGTGATGGCCGCCTTCACCTCGCGGTCCAGCACCAGGTCCAGGTAGCGGACGTTGAAGAGGTGGGTGAGGTCATCCAGGTACGCCAGGTCTTCCACCTCGGCGAAGCGGCCCGCGTTGCGCAGCGCGAGGCCCAGGTGCCGCGCCAGGTAGGTGGCGGATCCGATGACGCCGGAAGGAATCTGCGCCTTGAACAGCAGCGCGGCGAAGCCCCACGTCACATCCCCATCCATCGCGGCGATGGCCATGCCGGCACGGTAGCCACCGGGGATGCCCTCAAGCGGGATGGGCGCGTCCGCGCCTTCCTGCAGCCGCGCGCGCACGAAGTCTGCGATGGGGCGCTCGGCGTCGCTGTCCAGGCCCTGGCTGCCTTCCACGCGGTATTCGCCGGCGGCCAGCCGCACGTAGAGGAGCACCGCGGACGCGCCGGTGATCTGCGCGAACGACGTCACCGCGGTGGAGAAGAGGCGGTCCTTGTCGAGCGTGGTGGCAATGCGCTGCCCGGTCTCAATGAGCGACACGTACTGCCGCAGCGACTCATTCTCCTTGAGCAGGTTGCGGGTGGTGAGCGCTCGCATCACCGCGTGGGAGAGCGCCTCCGGCGCCACAGGCTTGACCAGGTACTCCGCCGCGCCGCTCTTGATCGCCCGGACCGCGGGGTCGACCTTGTCGAGCGCGGTGATGACGATGACCTCGCAGCCGGGGTAGCGCTCCTTCGTGTGCTGGAGCACCTCCATGCCGTCCCCCTCGGGGAGGATGAGGTCTGTCACCACTGCGTCGAACTTCTCTCGCGCCAGCGCCTCCTTCGCCTCCGACACGGAGGAGGTGGAGGCGACGGAGTGGCCGGCGCCGGTGAGGTAGTCGCCGTACACAGCTCGCGCGACCTTTTCATCGTCGACGAGAAGAATCCGCGCCATGGGTACGCCGCTTAGCATCGAAGACCCTGCTGCTGCTAGCTTCCTCAAGGTGCCCACCTTCGAAAGCGGCCGCAGACTCTGCTTGCTGTTCGAAGCCGGGAGGGTGCGCTACGCAATCGAAGCGACGTCGGTGGTGGAGGTCGCTTCGCCGGATCCCGATGGACAGAGCATCCGCGGGTTTCTGGAGCTGAAGGACCTCTCCTCGCTGCTCGGCGCGGAAGCAGAAGAGCGCCCCGGAATGGCGGTGGTGCTGGACGTCAGCCCCACGCTCGCCTTGAGGGTCCGTCAGATTGTGGAGGTGGCGGACGTGGCGAGAGACCCGTTCTTCCTGCTGCCGCCCGGCCTGGGCGAAGCGCTGGCCGTGTGGGTGCGCGGCGCCATCCTGCACGGCGGGCGGCTGTACCTGGAGCTGTTGGCGGACGCACTCCCCGCGCGCGCCGCCACGCCAGGGCGCGTGGGTGCGCGGCCGCTCTACCTGCTGGACACGCCGCCGGAGCGGGCGCTGATCTTCGAATCCCAGAAGCGCCTCTACGGCATCCCGCTGCCGTTCGTGTCGCAGGTGGTGGGTGCGGCGGAGGCGTTCTGCGCCTTGCCCAACCCGCTGGGCCCGGTGGCCGGCCTGTTCCCGCACGGTCAGGCGCTCTGGCCCATCTATTCGTCGGCGGGCCTGCTGGGCTCGGCGCCCTCCCGCGAGGAGCTCTTCGTGCTGGCCGAGCTCGCCGGGCACAGCGTGGGCCTGACGGCTACCCAGGTGCTCGGTGTGCACGACCGCTTCACCTCGACGGAGGCGAGGGGAGAGTTCACCAGCCCCGGTCTGTCCGGCCCCGCGCTGTTTCTGGACCTGCAGCGCATGTTTTCTTGATCGCGCGTCGGGCGAGTCCGTAAGCTGCCGCCTGAGGCGTCTCGAATTCTGCAGCGATTTCTTGGGTTTTGCCCTCGAGTATCGGAGCGTCGATGCCGAAACATGTGTTGGTCGCGGACGACTCGCTCACCATCCGCAAAGCCATCGGGATGATCTTCGCGACCGAAGACGTCCAGCTCACCACGGTGGACAACGGCGTGGACGCCATCCAGCGCGCGCGCGAGCTGCGGCCCGACGTGGTGGTCGCCGATGTGACGATGCCGGGCAAGAGCGGCTACGAGGTCTGCGAGGCGCTCAAGCAGGACCCCAGCACGCAGGCGATTCCGGTGCTGCTGCTCGCTGGCACGTACGAACCGTTCGACGAGGGCCGCGCCAAAGCGTCCGGCGCGAATGATCACATCGTCAAACCCTTCGAGAGCCAGGCGCTGATCGACAAGGTGCGCGTGCTCACCGGTGGCACGCCGTCTGCGGCGAGGCCTGTGCAGCAGTTCACCACCGTCGGTCAGGCAGGGGCGCAGCAGGGCGCGCCGCGGCCCACGTCGCCCGGCATGCCGATGCCCGGCGGTCCGCCCATCGGCGGAGGCATGCGGCCGGCGCCGATGACGAACCCCGGAACCAACGCGGCGCCGAACCTGCGGCCGAGCGCCCCAGGCATGCCGATGCCGGGCGGCCCGCAGATGCGGCCTGCGCCTGGCACCGCGCCGGGCCAGCGTCCGGGCGGTCCGCCCATCGGCGGTGGAATGAGGGGGCCGCCGATGAGCAGCCCCGGGATGCCCATGCCAGGCGGTCCGCCCATCGGCGGTGGAATGAGGGGCCCGCCCATGAGCAACCCCCAGATGGCGATGGCCGGCGGTCCGCCCATCGGCGGCGGGATGCGCGCAGCGCCGATGAGCAGCCCCGGGATGCCGATGGCGCCCGGGCAGATGCGGCCAGGCGGGCAGGGGATGCCGCTGCCGCATGCGCCGCAGCCCATGCAGCAGATGCCGCGTCCGCCTCAGCAGGGGATGCCGATGGCGCGCCCGCCTGGCGCGCCGATGCCCGGGCAGGGGATGCCCATGCCCCAGCAGGGGGGCGCGCCGCGCGGGAGGGACCCGTTCGGGCTGGGCGGGCCGGGGCCTGCGCAGCAGGCGCGGCCGCGTCAGAACGAGCCGCCGCCCTCCGTCGACGACGGGATGCCGTCGGATGAGGTTCCGGTGGCCCGGGCCAGGCCAGCGGATGGTGGAGAGGGCGCACTTCGCGAAGCGCTCTCGAAGGCCTCCCGTGAGGTGATAGAGAAGATCGCCTGGGAGGTTGTTCCGCAGCTGGCCGAAACGATCATTCGCGAGGAGCTGGAGCGGCTCATCAAGGAGCGCGAGGGCCGCACCTAAAGCTTCCAAGGAACTGCAGACACGAAGATGAGCGAGCAAGAACTGTCGAAGGCCTACGACCCCAGCGAGGTCGAAGGTCGCTGGTACCCTTTCTGGATGGAGCGGGGCTACTTCACCGCGCGGCCGAGCAGCGACAAGCCGCCGTACTGCATCGTCCTGCCGCCCCCCAACGTCACCGGCTCTCTGCACCTCGGCCACGCGGTCATGGTGGCGCTGCAGGACATCCTCGTCCGGTGGAAGCGGATGAGCGGCTTCAACTGTCTGTGGCTGCCCGGGACAGACCACGCCGGCATCGCCACCCAGATGGTGGTGGAGAAGGAGCTCAAGAAGACCGAGAAGAAGACGCGCCACGACCTCGGCCGGGACGAGTTCTTGAAACGCGTCTGGGCCTGGAAGGAGAAGTACGGCGAGCGGATCATCGAACAGATGCAGGTGCTGGGCGGCTCACTGGATTGGTCCCGCCACCGCTTCACGATGGACGAGGGCGTCTCCCGCGCGGTGCGCGAGGTGTTCGTCCGGCTCCACGACGAAGGCCTGCTCTACCGTGCGCAGAAGCTCATCAACTGGTGCCCCTCCTGCCACACCGCGCTGAGCGACCTGGAGGTGGAGCACGAGGAGAAGGACGGTTCGCTCTGGCACATCCGCTACGCGGTGAAGGGCGATGACCGCACGCTGGTGGTGGCCACCACGCGGCCGGAGACGATGCTCGGGGACACCGCGGTGGCCATCCACCCGGACGACCCCCGCTACCGCGGCCTGGCCGGCAAGCGCGCCGTGCTCCCGCTGGTGGACCGGGAGATCCCCATCATCGAGGACGCGGAGCTGGTGAACCCGGAGTTCGGCACCGGCGTGGTGAAGGTGACGCCGGCGCACGACTTCAACGACTACCAGACGGGGCTGCGGCACAAGCTGCCGATGATCTCCCTCTTCGACGACAACGCCCAAACCACGGACGCGGCGGGGCCGTACGCGGGGAAGGACCGCTACGAGGTCCGCAAGCAGGTGCTGGCGGAGCTCACCGAGCGGGGCCTGCTGGTGAAGGAGGAGCCGCACAAGCTCTCGCTGGGGCAGTGCCAGCGCTGCGCCACGGTGGTGGAGCCGCGGCTCTCTCCGCAGTGGTTCATCCAGATTGATCCGCTGGCGAAGAAGGCCATTGCCGCGGTGGAGCGGGGCGAGACGAAGTTCGTCCCGGAGACCTGGACCGCCACCTACTTCAACTGGATGAGGAACATCCACGACTGGTGCGTGAGCCGCCAGCTGTGGTGGGGCCATCAGATTCCGGCGTGGTACTGCCGGGCCTGCAGCCCGAAGAAGCCCAGCGGCGCGCTGGACCTGGCCAACGCAGACCCCATCGTCGCGCGCACCGCGCCCACCGCCTGTCCGAAGTGCAAGGGCACGGAGCTGGAGCAGGACCCGGACGTGCTGGACACCTGGTTCTCCTCCGGGCTGTGGCCGTTCTCCACGCTCGGATGGCCGAGCAGCACGGCGGAGCTGAAAACCTTCTACCCGAACACGGTGATGGAGACCGGGCACGACATCCTCTTCTTCTGGGTGGCCCGGATGATGATGTTCGGCCTCCACTTCATGGGGGAGGTGCCCTTCAAGACGGTCTACCTGCACGCGATGGTGCGGGACGAGAAGGGCGAGAAGATGTCGAAGGTGAAGGGGAACGTGATTGATCCCCTGGACGTCATCCGCGGCGCTCCGCCGGAGGGCCTGCTCCCCTCGCTGCGCAACAAGTTCCCCGGCGGCATGCCCGCCTTCGGGGCGGACGCGCTGCGCTTCACGCTGGCGGCGATGACCCAGCAGGGGCGGGACATCAAGCTCTCGCTGGACCGGGTGGGCGGCTACAAGGCGTTCACCAACAAGCTCTGGAACGCCTCGCGCTTCGCCCTGATGAACCTGGGGGACTTCCGCCCGGACGGCCGCTTCATCAAGGAGCGCACGCTGTCGCTGGCGGACCGGTGGATCCTCGCCCGCCTGCACCGCGCCATCGGCGGGACGCTGGAGGCGCTCACCCAGTTCGGCTTCGCCGACGCGGCGAACATCCTCTACCAGTTCCTCTGGTACGAGCTCTGCGACTGGTACATCGAGCTCGCCAAGGGTGCGCTCTACGGCAGGGACGAGGGCGCCCGTGAGAGCACGCGCGCGGTGCTGGTCTTCGTGCTGGACCACGTGACGCGGCTGCTGCATCCGTACATGCCGTTCATCACCGAGGAGATCTGGCAGAAGCTGCCGATTGACCGGCCCACCCCGTCCATCATGGTGGCGCCGTACCCGGACCTCGACAGCCGGCTGGAGGACGCGGACGCGGAGGCGGAGATGGCGCCGGTCATCGCCGCCATCGAAGGCCTGCGCAACATCCGCGGCGAGAGCGAGCTCGCGCCGTCCGCGAAGCTGCAGGCCTTCGTCCAGACCGCCAACCCGCGGGTTCGCCAGACGCTGCAGGCGCACGAGGGGTATGTGGTGCCGCTGGCCGGCCTCTCGTCTCTGAGCGTGGGGGCGCCGGGCGCCAAGCCGCGTCAGGCTGCCGCGTTTGTCGGGGCACAGATGGAGATCTACGTCCCGCTCGCAGGTCTGGTGGACTTCGAGGAGCAGCGCGGACGCCTGGGCAAGGAGCTGGCCCGGGTCGAACAAGACCTCGGCGGGCTCAACCGAAAGCTCGACAACCCCAGCTTCGTGGCCAGGGCCCCGCCGGATGTGGTGGAGAAGGACCGCGCTCGCGTGGTGGAGCTCTCTGCACGCAAGGCGAAGCTGGTGGAGAATCTCAACCGGATTGCCCCGGAGCGAACCATGCCTGACCCCAAGAGCCCCAATGGCGACGTGGACAACGCGGACACCGCCACGGTGAAGGTGGCCGAGAGCTCGGACGGCGCGGTGGATCTCTCGAAGGAGCTCCGCGGCGAGCTGGAGAGCGTCCCCGGCCCCAAGGAGGTCGACCCGCAGGTGAAGACGGCGCTCGCCAAGCTCCGCGAGGGGACGAAGGAGGGGCTCTCTCCCTCGGACCACTACGACCTCGGCGTGGCCTACATGGGCATGGGCCTGGTGGACGACGCGGTCCGCGAGTTCAACGAAGCGAAGAAGGAGCCCAAGCCGCCGGTGAAGAAGAAGCCCGCGAAGGTCGCCAAGGCGGCGAAGGCCAAGCCGGCGAAGAAGAAGCCGACGAAGCCTGCGAAGGTCGCGAAGAAGGCCAAGCCCGCGAAGAAGAAGCCGACCAAGAAGCCTGCGAAGATCGCGAAGAAGACCAAGCCTGCGGCGAAGAAGAAGCAGCAGCCGGCCAAGGCCAAGAAGTCGCGCAGGTGATGGACTTCCTGGACCGGTTGATCGAGCTCGCGCTGGACGAAGATCTCGGCGCGGCGGGGGACGTGACGACGCGGGCGCTGGTCCCTCCGGACGCGAAGGGCAAGGCAGAGCTCTGGGCCAAGGAAGACATGGTCCTCGCGGGGACGGCGGCCTTCGAGCGCGTCTTCCACCGCGTGGAGCCCTCCTGCCGCCTGAAGTGGCTGGCGGCGGATGGCGACGAGGTAGGCCCCAAACAGAAGGTGGCGCTGATTGACGGGCCGCTCGCCGCGCTGTTGGTGGCGGAGCGCACGGCGCTCAACATCCTCCAGCGGACTTCCGGCATCGCCACGCTGGCCCGCGCGGCGGCGAAGGCCGTTGAGGGGACGAGGCTGCGGATTCTGGACACCCGGAAGACCTCACCCGGGATGCGCGCCCTCTCGAAGGATGCGGTGCGCGCGGGCGGCGCGGTGAATCACCGCTTCGGGCTCTTCGACGGCGTGCTCATCAAGGACAACCACATCGCCGCGGTGGGCGGCTCCATCTCCCGGGCGCTGCAGCGCGCGCAGGAGCACGCGCCGCGGCTGGTGAAGATTGAAATCGAAGTCACCACGCTGGCTCAGCTGAAAGAAGCCATCGCGCACGGGGCGGACATCGTCCTGCTCGACAACATGACGGACGAACAGCTGCGCGCCTGCGTGAAGGAGGCGGCCGGCCGGGTGGAGCTGGAGGTCTCCGGCGGCATTACCCTGGAGCGCCTGCCGAGGCTGGCGAAGCTCGGCGTGGATTTCGTCTCCATGGGCGCGCTCACCCACTCGGCTCGAGCGAAGGACCTCTCGCTGGAGATTGAGCAGGCGCGCGCGCCCAAGTGAGCCCGTGGAAGTGAGTCAAAAGGTGTCGATGTTCGGTCCGCCGGCGGAGAGATTCTGGCTCCAGCCGCTCGGGTACAGGTTCGCGAGATCGTAGTTGTTGCCCATCAGGTTCCGCTCGAAGAGGTAGCGGAGCTTCGCGTCGCTCGCGCGGTAGAACACCATCAGGCGGCGGCCATTGTCTCCGTCGTGGGGGATGACCCGGGGCGGGCTGGCAAGGGAGGACGCGTAGACGGGCCACTCAGCCCCGAACGTCCAGCTGGACGTGTAGAGCGTCTTGAGGTGGAGCTCGTTCCCCATTCCGCGGACGAACACCTTGATGTTGCCGTACATGTCGAGCCCCACCGCCGGGGGGCCGACGCTGATGCCGCCCATCGAAGCCCACGCCGTCCAGCCCGCAGGCGTGAGCCGGGTGAACTGCGTTTGCCCGGCGTTGCCCCGTGCGAAGACGACGAGCGCTCCATTCTTGTCGAGCAGCGGGACCGGGTCCGAGGTGATGGCGCCGCCCACCGACTGCCAGGCGGACCAGGTGGACGCACTGCCCGCCGCGTAGTGGAGCGCGTTGTTGGCTCCTCGGGCGAGCAGGGCGATGTTTCCGTCCTGCTGAAGGACCGCTGCGGGATTGCCGGCCGTGGTCAGCGTGCCCACCTGCCTGTACCCGGCCCAGCCCGTCGAGGTCTGCGTGTTGCTGTACACGTAGTCGCCCGTTCCGCGGTGGAAGAACGTGATGGCGCCGGCGCGGTCCGCGACGACGATGGGTTCTGACCTGGAGCTCCCTCCCAGGCGCGTCCAGGTGGACGGGAAGCTGGGCGTCGCCCCGAAGAAAGCGGGGGTCTGCGTCTCGGTCTTTACGTAAATGGCGCTGTCGGTACCCACCCCGAAGACGTTCAGCCTCCCGCTGGCGTCGCGAACAATCGTCGGGTCGGTGAGGACGATGCCTGAGAGGTCCTGCCAGGACGTGAACGTCGGGAGCTCGTCCCACTGCGTGTCGTAGGTGCGGTTCTCCGTGAGCAGCTGGACTGCGCCGGCGGAGGTGCGCGCCACCACGCTGAGCGCGCCGGCCGCGTTGCGGTGTCCTCGCTGGGAAGGCATCCGGGCCCTCGCGCCGTAAAGCGACTCCAGCTCGAGAAGGTCTCCCGCTCCCAGCTTCGGCGCGTCGTCCACGCACGCGGCCGACGCGCCGGCGAAGGCGAGGTTCGAAGGAGGGGTGAAGGTCCAGTTGCGGCCCTGGCCGACGGTTCGGTGGGCCTGTCCCGCGCCGAGGAGGGTTCGCAGCTGGCCCTGCAGCACGGCGTCCAGGTTCATGCTCAGGCTGGTGCCGGAGCAGCTGCCGCCGTCGAAGGCTCCGACATGGTAGCGGCCGGGAGTGACGAGGTAGCTCCCACCGTCCGGGTTGAGCGAGAGGGTGTTGCGGGAGATAGAGCGCACGACCTGAAGGGTGTTGCCCACCAGAGCGTTCTCGCGCGTCAGCCCAGCGCCGATGACGCCGGGCCGGGCGTCGTAGAAGCCAATGAGGTTGGGGTAGGTGGCGGCCGCGGGCTGATTGAGGTCAATGTTGCTCAGGCCGCGGTACGTCACAGGGAGATGGGCGGTGAAGGAGAGGCCGCACTCATTCGCGCCTGTTTTCAGCTGCGTCACCCGCCGCTGCATGGCCGCGTCCACCTGCGCGGCCGTGAGGCCTGGCGGGAGGTTCAGGGCGCTGAAGTAGAGGTCGAAGGGCTTGTCCCAGCGCGTCTCGGGCGCTCCGGCGCGGGTGTCTGTGCAGATGTCCGGGGCCCCCGCCGCCTGTGCCGCCTGCGTCGCCGACTGGGTCTCCACCTTTATCTGCGGGACGCCGGCCTCATCTCGCCGAAGGCGCGTCACCTCGTGGGAGCCGTCCTCGAACTCGGTTCGGACTGTCACCTGCTCGCCCTGCTCCGGGATGGGGACGAGCAACCCGTGGACATCGACGCTCGTCTGGTCAGGGCGCAGCGTGGGGCTCTCGCTGGCCTCGCCGTAGCAGGCGAGGGCAGAGAGGGCGATGAAAGCGGAAACAGCGAGAAGGCGATGTCCAGAGCGCACGAAGATCTCCTGAGGGTCTTGCCTTCAGGACATCGCGCTGCGGGGATGTTGCGGATTTTCGCGGGCGCCTGCTTCAGGCGGGCCACTTCTTCAGCAGCCGCTCCGTCGTCTCCGCCGGAATGCCGCCGTGCTTCTGGAGCTCCGCGGCGTCCTTGCCGAACCGGCGGTAGAGCGCGTGGAAGTAGTCCCGCGCGAACGCTTCCACCAACCCGTCGCGCGCGGCTTCCGGCGGGGTGCTGAAGCTGCGGCGCACCTCCACGCCCGCGGCAAGCAGGGAGCGCTCGACGACGTCCTCCAGCTCCCGCACGTTGCCCGGCCACGCGTACGCGGTGAGCTGGGTCAGCAATTGATGGGAGAGCTCGTACTCGGGCCGGCCAAGCGGGGCGAGGAAGGCGCGCACCAGCAGCGGCACGTCCTCTTTGCGCTGACGCAGGGGTGGCACGCGGAGCTGGACCACCGAGAGCTTGAAGTAGAGGTCCTCCCGGAAGCGCCCGGCCTGGACCGCGCTCTCGAGGGTCTGCCGGCTGGCGGCGATGAGGCGGACGTTGACGGGGCGGGGTTCGCTCTCGCCCAGCCGCTTCACCCGCGCGCTCTCCAGCGTTCGCAAAAGGCCCAGCTGCACGTCCGCCGGCAGGTCGCCAATGTCGTCGAGGAAGAGCGTGCCGCCGTCCGCGTCCAGGAAGGCGCCGGGTTCGTCCTCGCCGCCGCCCACGCGGCCGAAGAGCCGCCCTTCGATGGAGGCGCTGCGGCTGGTGCAGGAGAGGAAGACCAGCGGGTGCGTGGACTGGCGCGAGCGCGCGTGGACCGCGCGGGCCAGCGTTTGCTTTCCGGTGCCCTCCTCGCCGACCAGGAGGACGGTGGAGTGGGTGGCCGCGACGCGGTCGAGAATCCCGAAGAGCTGGCGCATGGACTCGCTGGTGCCGATGGCGGCGCCGAACGAGGTCTGCGTGTAGACCGCCGGCTCCACCGCGTGCTCCTGGCTCCAGACGCGGAAGAGCGTGCGGCCGGCGGAGAACGTCGCCTCGTCGTAGACGACGAACTGCTCCACCCGCGCGCCGCCCACGAAGGTGCCGTTCATGGACGCCAGGTCGCGCACGCGCACGCCGTCGCCGAAGGGCTGCACCTCCAGGTGCTGCCGCGAGAGCGCGCTGTCGGAGACCTTGAAGCCGGAGTCAGAGCCGCTGCCGATGACCAGCGCGCCGGAGAGGCTGCAGGTCTTCCCCTGGTCAGGGCCGGGAGAGAGGACCTCCAGCCTGAACTCTCTGGAGCGCAGGCTGCCGGTCGCGGGATCCAGGTGCAGCTTCGCCGCGGGGTTCAAGGGCGTGGGGTCCACGGCCCGGCACTATAGCCCTGAGCGGAGCTGAGCCTACTTGGCAGGCGTGCCCAGCGCCTCGGCGCGCGGCACGCCCTCAGCGCTGGCGGGGGCGTTCGTCTCCAGCAGCGTGGAGACGGTAGGCGCAATGTCCACCGCAGGAATTTCCTGACGATAGGTGCCGGGCTTGATGCCCTTGCCGTACAGGATGAGGGGGACCTGGGCGTCATACGAGTAGGCGGTGCCGTGCGAGGTGCCGGTGGATTCATCGGTCAGCACGTGGAAGGGCCGCAGCTGGAAGAGCACATCGCCGCTGCGGTCCGGGTGGTAGCCCTGGCGCAGTGCCTTCAAGAGGCCGGTGTGCTCCAGCGGGCCGAAGAGGTCCTCGCGCGGCACGGCAATCGCCACCTGCGGCTGCCGCGTGAGCCAGGCGGCGGCTGCTCGGCGGACGGCGACGGCGTCCAGCTTCTTGTCCGCCATCAGCTTCGCGTTCAGGTAGAGGTCCACCTCTTCAATGCCCAGCGCCAGCTCCGCGCCGAACTTCGAGGAGAGCTCCTTGTTGAGCCCCTGGAGCAGCACCTTCGGAAAGACGCGCGCCGCCGGCAGGCCCATCGCCGCGAGCTCCTCCGGGATGGCCGCGCCGCCGTGGTCCGCGGTGAGCACCACGAGGTAGTTGCCCTTGCCGGCCGCCTTCTCCACCGCGGTGAGCAGCTCGCCCAGGGACTTGTCCAGGCGCACCATCGCGTCCTGCATCTCCCAGGAGTAGGGCCCGTACAGGTGGTAGATGCGGTCCAGCGACGAGAAGCTGATGGCAAGCAGGTCCGGCACGTCGTCCTTGCCGAGCGGCCCCGCCTCAATCGCCGCGATGGCGAACTTCACGGTGAGGTCATTCATCGCCGGGGAGCTGGCGAGCGCCGCGTACGACTGCGGGCCCGCCGCCGGGAGTCCGCCGCTCAGCGGATGCGGGAAGACGCGGCCGAGCGCGTACCAGTCAGACTCGAAGGGGCGGTCATCCTCGCCGGTGTACTCTTCACGCTTGAGCGTCAGCGCCCACTCCTTGCCGAAGTAGCCGTCCGGGAGCTTCTTCTCGTTGAAGGTCTTCACCCAGGCCGGGAACTCCTTGGCGTAGTAGGTGCCGGTGACCCACTTGCCGACGGCCTCGTTGAACCACCACGCCTGACCCAGTCTGCCGGCCAGCGCGATGGCCGAGCGGGGCTTGCCGGAGATGGAGAGGACCTTGGCGCCGCCCTGGGTCGCCTCGCGCAGGCGGTCCGCAAACGTCTCCGCCAGGAGGTTCTCCGGGGAGACGTCGTCCGTGCCGGTGGGCGCCTCCAGCACCGGATGGTTGGCGTCCGACAGGATGGCTTCGTCCTTGCCGGTGGCCCGGTTGAAGATCCGGTTGCTGCCCACGCCGTGGCGCCACGGGTTGGCGCCGGTGGCGAGCGTGGCGTGCCCGGCGGCGGTGACGGTCTCCGCGTAGCCGTACCGGACGTAGGGGAAGTAGGCGCCGTCCTTGAGGAGCGTGGTCATCCCGGCCTTGAGGCGCGGGCGGGCCCGGAAGAGGACCTCGCTGCCCATCGAGTCGACGGTGATGAAGACGGTCAGCTTCGGGGGCTTGGCAAAGGAGGCGGAGGAGACGAGGAGGAGCGAGCAAATCCAAGCTTTCGACATGTGACGGATCCTCTCAGCGCCGGGGCCATTAGCAACTGACTTTTCACGGCGGGCTGCTACGGTCCGCGGCCGCATGGTGGAAGCGAAGCTCCGCGTCATCTACGGCGACACCGATCAGATGGGCGTCGTCTACTATGCGAACTACTTCCGTTACTTCGAGTTCGCCCGCAGCGAGTACCTGCGCCAGAAGGGCGGCAGCTACCGCGAAGTGGAGGCGGCGGGCGTCTTCCTGCCGGTGGTTGAGGCGTCTTGCCGCTACCACGCGCCCGCCCGGTACGACGAGCTCCTGTGCATTCGCACCTCCATCACGCAGGTGCGGGGCGCTTCACTCACCTTCGAGTACGAGCTTCGCCGGGACGGAGAGGACACCGTCCTCTGCACGGGGATGACGGTGCACGCGTCTGTCGGCCGCGATGGCCGCCCGTGCCGGCTCCCGCCCGCCTTGACCCGCCTGTCCGAGGGCGTGGCGAAACCGACAAAGCAGCAGACCGAGCACACCGAGGAGGTTTGACCCTATGGATCGCAACCTGGCGTTGGAAGTGGTGCGGGTGACGGAGATGGCGGCGATCGCCGCCGCGCGCTTGATGGGCCGCGGCGAGAAGAACCGGTCGGACCAGGCGGCGGTGGATGCCATGCGGCGGTCGTTCGACACGCTGAGCATCGACGGCACGGTGGTGATTGGCGAGGGCGAGCGGGACGAAGCGCCCATGCTCTACATCGGCGAGCGCGTGGGCCTGCAGACCAACGGGACGACGGAGGTCGACATCGCGCTGGATCCGCTGGAAGGCACCAACCTCTGTGCCTACGGCCGCCCGGGCGCCATCTCAGTCGTCGCGATGGCGACGAAGGGCTGTCTGCTCAACGCGCCGGACACGTACATGGAGAAGCTGGCGGTAGGGCCGCGCGCGCGGGGCGCCATCGATTTGACGAAGAGCCCTTCGGAGAATCTCAAGAACATCGCCGCGGCGACCAACCGGAACGTCGAGGACCTGACGGTGATGGTCCTGGACCGCGAGCGGCACGAGAAACTCATCAAGGAGGTCCGGTCGGCGGGCGCGCGGATCCGTCTGATTGAGGACGGAGACGTGGCGGGCGCGATCAACACCTGCTTCGAGCAGACCGGCGTGGATGTGTTGATGGGGACGGGCGGCGCGCCGGAGGGCGTGATCGCCGCGGCGGCCATCCGGTCGATGGGCGGGGACATGCAGGGGCGGCTGGTGCCTCGCAACGCCGAGGAGATTGAGCGCGCGAAGAAGATGGGCATCACGGACATTCAGCGCATCTACAAGGCCGAGGAGCTGGCGCGCGGCGAGGTGATGTTCGCGGCCACTGGCGTGACGACGGGCGACTTCCTGAAAGGCGTCCGCTTCTTCGGCGGCGGCGCGGAGACCCACTCGGTCGTCATGCGGTCAAAGAGCGGCACCGTCCGCTACATCCAGTCCACCCACAAGTTCGACAAGAAGCCGAGCTACGCGATCTAGGAGGAGTGCCCATGGCTGGTGCCTCGCGAACCATCACCTTCAACGCCACTCCGGAGAAGTGCTTCGGGGTGATCTGCGACTACGAGAAGTACGTCGAGTTTCTCCCTGAGGTCCGCTCGGTGAAGGTGCTGGAGAGGAAGCCGGGCGAAGCGAAGGTCGCCTACGACGTGGACTTCGGCATCAAGCGCGTGAAGTACACGCTGCGTCACCTCGAGGAAGGCACCCAGCGCCTGACGTGGTCCTTCGTGGAAGGAGAGGTGATGCGCGACAACAAGGGCAGCTGGGTCCTCGAAGACGCGGGCGGTGGGCAGACGCGCGCCACCTACAACATCGAAGTCGCGCTCGGTCCTCTCGTTCCCAAGGCTTTCATCAACGCGCTGGTGGACACTTCGCTCCCCAAGATGCTCGACGCGTACAAGCGCCGAATCGAGTCCCGCCAGTAGGGGCGAGCGGGCGGACGGGCGCACGTCGGACCGCGTCACGCGTGCGATTCCGGCCTCCTTCGTGCGCTTGCCGCCTGGCGCGCTCCGGTTAGAATTCTCAACGTTGTTGGCGCATTTCAGGTCAGCCACCGGCTTCAGGCACCGGGCAAGTCCGCGAAAGTCTGGGGCATAGAGAAATAGGGAACCCGGAATTAAGTTTGCAGAAAATACCGGAGTGGAGGGTTGGATCGGGCAGCAGCAAGGCCGAGGACGGGAGCGCAGGAAGATGCTGGACGCCTTCATCATCGAGGAGCTGAAACGACGCGAGCGGGCGCGGCAGGAGGGTGAACGTCCTCTTGCAGAGCTTCCGATTCCCGCGGCCGAAGACAGACCTTCTCGGCGCAGCGATACCGAGGACGAGGAGCAGCCCCAGCGCGGCGTGGTGGTGATCGACCTCTCGGCCTAGCCCCCAAAGGATTCTGGTGGCTCCAAGAGCCCGGTGACGGACCTTCCGAGGTCCCGCCGGGCTCTTCGCTTGTCCAGCGCTATCGGTCCAGGACGAGGAGCAGGTGGCGCGGGTGGTAGACGTCCCAGAGCGGGCCGCCGCGGCCCTCTCCCAGCGCTCCCAGCATGGGCTTCTGCCAGCGGTCCGGGATGGCCCGCGCGCCATGGAAGGCGCCGAGCAGCGCCCCCGTCACGGCGCCGTTCCCGTCCGCGTCTCCGCCCCGGTTGACCGCGTCCAGGAGCCCGGCCTCGAAGGTGGGTGCGTGGAACAGCTCCCAGAACGCCAGGCGGAAGGTCACCCGGACGAAGGTGTCCTGCCGATGCATGTGCAGCTCCGGGCCGTAGAGCATGGGGTCTGGCTTCTGCGCCATCTCGAGATCCGCCTTCACCCCGGCCACTGCCTCCGTGATCTCCCGCATGAACTCGTCCTGATCGCGGCCCAGCAGCGGCGAGGCCACCGCCAGCGCGCTCAGCGCGCCCGAAACGACGTCCTCCGGCTTGGGTGCCTCCTCCGACTGGATGGCCGCGGCCAGGGCGCCGTTGAAGGCAACGCAGGCCAGCTGGCAGCGCGGGTCGAAGTGCGTGATGGACGAGTCTTCGAGCGACGCGCGGGTACGCTCCAGCTCCTGGGCAGGAGCGGAATAGAAGACGCCGATGGGCGCGGTGCGGACGAGCGAGCCGTTGCTGGCGAAGCGGCGCGCCTCCTTCAGCCACACGTCGCGGGCGGCGGTCTCTCTCGGTGCGCGGCGCCGCAGGGCCTCCAGCACCGCCTTCATCGGAGCGCTGACGTCGAACGCGTGGGGGAGCCAGGCGACGTACTTCTGCGCCACGTCCGCGGCGTCGTAGCGCCGCAGCTGGCGCATGCACCAGGCGATGGAGGCGGCCGTCTGGCTGACGTCCGTCCCCTGGCCAGGCTTGAGCTTGAACGGCCCTGCGCCCTTCATGTCCGTGTGCGGGGCGTTGATCAGCGTGGGGAAGGGCGGCGCCGGAAGCTTGCGCTGCGCAAGCGTCGCCCCCAGCGCGTCTCCCACGCCCAGCCCCACCAGCGCGCCCCGGCTGCGCTCCAGCACCTGGGCCGGGTCTGGCCCCTTCTTCTGCAGCTTCTTGGCGAGGCCGGGCTTGGCGGCGGGACGAGGCGCCGGCTTCGCGGGTGGCTTGGGGCCCGGCGCAGGTCTCTGTCCGGGTGGCGCAGGGCGCTGGGCCTGCGCAGGTGGCGCGGGCGCGGGGCGCTGCGCCGGTCCTGGGGCGGGTCGTGCGGTGGCTGGCGCGGGTCGTTGTGCGGGAGGGGGACGTTGCGCGGGTGCGGCACCTGGAGCGGCGGGCACGGCACCCTGACGCGAAGCACCGGGAGCGGGTCGCTGCGCGGGAGCGGGGCGCTGCGCGGGAACGCCTGGAGCGGCGGGTGCGGCACCTGGAGCAGCAGGAGCGGGGCGCTGCGCGGGAGCGCCTGGAGCGGAGGGCATGGCACGCTGACCCGAAGCACCTGGAGCAGCAGGAGCGGGGCGCTGCGCAGGCGCGCTTTGAGCGGCGGGCGCAGCACCCTGACCCGGCGCGCCTGAAGCGGGGCGCTGCGCCGGCGCAGGCTGCTGTGCCGGCGCTTCAGGAGACGGCGGCTTCGGCGGCGGAGGGTTCCCTGGAGGCGGGTCGGACGGCGGCATCGTGTTGTGCTCGACAGCGTAGCCGCTTCAGGGCTTCAGGCTTGCGGCTGCGTGGGGGTTTCCCTACAACGCGCCCACCATGACTGAGATCACTGAAATCGTCGCCCGCGAGATCCTCGACTCCCGCGGAAACCCTACGGTCGAAGCGGAGGTCTTCCTGGCGGGGGGGGCAGTGGGGCGCGCGGCGGTCCCTTCGGGCGCGTCTACCGGCGAGCACGAAGCGCTGGAACTCCGGGACGGCGACAAGAAGCGCTACCTGGGCAAGGGCGTGCTGAAGGCAGTCAACAACGTGGTGGATGTGATTGCGCCCGTGCTCATCGGGCTGGATGCGTCGCGCCAGTACGAGATTGACCGCTTGATGATCGAGCTCGACGGCACGCCCACCAAGGCGAAGCTGGGCGCCAACGCCATCCTCGCGGTGTCGATGGCGACGGCGCACGCGGCGGCGGTGGCGCACAGTCAGCCGTTCTACCGGTACGTCGGCGGCGAGAACGCGCGGACGCTTCCGGTCCCGATGATGAACATCCTGAACGGTGGCGCGCACGCGGACACGCGGGTGGACGTGCAGGAGTTCATGATTCTGCCCATCGGTGCGACCTCGTTCGCCGAGGGCCTGCGCTGGGGCGCGGAGATCTTCCACGCGCTGAAGAAGATCCTGAAGGACCGCAAGCTGGCGACGGGCGTGGGTGACGAGGGCGGCTACGCGCCGGACCTCCCTGCGAACGAGGAGGCGCTCAAGCTCATCCTCTCCGCGACCGAGGCGGCCGGCTACAAGCCGGGTGAGCAGATCGCCTTTGCGCTGGATGTGGCCGCCAGCGAGTTCTTCGACAAGACGTCCAAGCGCTACAAGCTCAAGGGCGAGGGCAAGGAGTACGACGCGGCGGGCCTGGTGCGGTACTACGGCGAGCTCGCCAGCCGGTATCCCATCGTCTCCATCGAGGACGGCATCGCCGAGGACGATTGGGAGGGCTGGAAGCTCTTGACCGACTCGTTGGGCGGGAAGATCCAGCTGGTCGGGGATGACCTCTTTGTCACCAACGTGGAGCGGCTCTCGCGCGGCATCAAGGCGGGCATCGCCAACTCCATCCTCGTCAAGGTCAATCAGATTGGAACCCTGACCGAAACCTATGAAGCGGTCCGGATGGCACACCGCGCGGGCTACACGTCGGTGATGAGCCACCGCTCCGGCGAGACGGAGGACGTCACCATCGCGGACCTTTCTGTCGGTCTGGACTGCGGCCTCATCAAGACCGGCTCCGCGTCCCGGAGCGATCGCGTGGCGAAGTACAACCAGCTGCTTCGGATTGAAGAGGCGCTCGGTGTGGCCGCCCGGTACGCGGGGCGCGGCGCGCTGAAGGGGAAGGCGTAAGCCCTTGCCCCGGATCCTCATCTCGAACGACGACGGTCACTTCGCGGACGGCATTGTCGCGCTGGCCGAGGCGATGGCCCCGCTCGGCGAGGTGTGGGTGGTGGCCCCGGAGACGGAGCAGAGCGCGGCGTCGCACGCGCTCTCGCTGCACCGGCCGCTGCGCATCAAGCAGATCCGCGAGCGCTGGTACGCGGTGGACGGGACGCCGTCGGACTGCGCGTACCTCGCGGTGAACCACATCCTGAAGGGCGCCCGGCCGGACCTGATGGTGTCGGGCATCAACCACGGTGCGAACCTGGCGGACGACGTGACGTACTCGGGCACGGTGGCCGCGGCGATTGAAGGGTCGCTCCTGGGCATTCCGGCCATCGCCTTCAGCCTGGTCAGCCGCGGGAAGTTCGACTTCGGACCGGCGGCGCGCTTCGCCCGCGCCTTCGCGAGCGCGGCGCTGGCGGGACCGCTGCCGCCCCGCACGCTGCTGAACGTCAACATCCCCGGGAACGTGGAGCCCTCGGGCTACAAGCTCACCCGGCTGGGCAAGCACAGCTACGGCTACGACGTGGTGGAGAACACGGACCCGCGCGGCCGGAAGTACTACTGGATTGGCGGCACGTCCTTTCAGCACCACGACATCCCCGGCAGCGACTGCAATGCGGTGTTCCTGGACAAGGCGGTCTCGGTGACGCCGCTGCACCTGGACCTGACCGATGAGCGCGCCATGCCCTTCGTCTCCGAGCTGCGGGTGAACGGGTACGCCTGGCAGGGCGGGCCGGGTTGACGCGAAGAAGTCCGGTCAGGAATTTCATCCGGCGCTCATCCGCTGGCACGCTGTAGCGGATGCAACAGCCTGGTTCCTTCCTCGCCCTCCGTGTCAGCGCGCTCGCGTGCCTGCTGGCGGGCTGCGTGGGGACGGGCACGCTCCGGGTGGAGTCCCGGGCTCCGCATGAGGAGCCGGACCTGGTGTCTGCTCCAGCGAGCGGGCCGGTGCGGCACCGCGTGGAGCCTGGGCAGACGCTCTACCGCATCGCCCGCACGTACGGGCTGTCTCCCGAGGCGCTGGCCGACGCGAATGGCATCAAGGATGCGCGCAGCGTGGCCGTCGGGCAGGAGCTGCTCATCCCGGGGGTGTCGCAGCGGCTGAAGGTCCCGCCGCCGGGCGCGCCCATTCCGCCGCCGCCTTCGAATGTGCCGGAGCGTCCGGCGGCCCGGAACGGCGAGCGCGCGGATTCGATGCGGGGCGACAGCCCGCTTGCGGCGCGGGCCAGTCCGTTTCAGCTGGAGGCGCGCGCCGGAGCGCCGCCGCGGTCCGTGGCTTCTTCCGACCTGGGGCGTTCGCGGCCGGCGACCTCTGCTCAACCCGGGCAGCTACGGTGGCCACTGCGAGGTGTCCTGTACGCGCGCTTCGGCAAGAAGGGCCGGGAGCCGCACGACGGGATAGACCTCGCCGCGCCGGAAGGGACGCCTGTGGCCACCGCCGACGCGGGCACCGTCCTGTTCGCGGGTGAGCAGCGCGGCTACGGGAACATCGTCATCGTCCAGCACGGGCAGGGGCTCATCACGCTCTACGCGCACAACCGCGACCTCCGTGTGAAGACCGGTCAGGTGGTCCGCGAGGGGCAGGTCATCGCCACCGTCGGCGATTCGGGCAAGACGTCCGGCCCCCATCTGCACTTCGAGGTGCGGCAGGACGGCAAGCCGGTAGACCCCCTCGTGCACCTTGGGCCGATTCCGGAGCGGGCGTAGCCGGAGCCGCTCGCGTCGGAGGATCCGGGATCGATCGCTCGTCGCTTAAGGGCGCGAAGCGGCGGTGCGTTCGGTTGGGAGTCAGCGGGGCAGGGGAACGCAGGTCTTGTGTAGAGCTGTCCGTCTGCCAGCGCCGAAACGGATGGGGTGCCAGCGCGGAGGCAGTCATCCCTGAGGGTGGTCAAGGTAGGCGGGAGAGTCCTGGGCGGCTGCCGGCGGGCGCCCGCCGGCAGCACGGCCGCAGCCGCCCGCTCGGGCTCCGCTTCCCACCCGCTCGAGCACTCCCCGAGGTGAGTCGGGAGCGGCTTCGTGACTCTCCGGAGCTGTCCCCTCAGGTGGCCGTCGGCGGCGCGGATCCGAATGAAACAAAGCGCGCATGAGAAGTGCGACGGGTTGTCGTTAATGGCAACGCATCTGCAGGATCTTAAGGCCCGGCCCAGAGGGAGCAGGCGAGCGCGAGCCGGCGGATTGATACGCGTTGCGCTCCCCTGAAACATCAGGCGCTCGCTAGCGGACCGAGCCGACAGGCGGCGGCGGAAGCCGCCGAGGCG
>JBGART010000057.1:0-55072 GCA_044230055.1 Myxococcaceae bacterium
AAACCCACGCACGGCCCTTTGCCGGTTTGTTTCGAGCAGACCGAAGCGGCCCATGAGCCAAGCTTCGGAAGCACTGCCGACGTCTCGACTATGCGCCTGACGGCGCAACGCTCGACGCGAACGGGGGGGGGAGATTCCGCGGCGGCACGTCAGTCCTCACAGATTTCCGAGGCTGTACGCGCAGGTGAACGTCGCGGATTCGGGGGCTTGTAGGCGCAGCGCCCTCGGCGCACGCTTTGCGTAAGTCCACGTCATGCGCCGCTCCATCGTCCTCGCCGTCCTCGCGCTGCTGGCGGGCTGCACCCGCCCCCCGGACCCCGGCTTCAACGACCACACCCGGCCCACGCTCCCGACCGTGGCGGACTTCACCGCGCTGGCCGCGGAGGCGCACGGCCGCGAGGAGGTGAAGTTCGTCATCACCTCCTTCCACGACGACGCTGCGCGCTCGCTGCGCTGGATGGCGTCCGATTTCTACACGCTGCACGACGAGTGGTACTGGTTCCGGCTGCTCAACGGCGAACCCATCCCCGGCGACAGCGTGGCGCCCTGGTTCGGCCGCTCCTTCGACTCCATCGCGTCCATCTACGACTGGGCCCGCACCCAACCCGGGCTGCCGTTGGACCTGCGCTGGGTGGACGCCGGCCGCGTCTACTCGCCCCGCTTCTATGAGCTCGCGCTGCGGCGGCTCACCCGCTCGCTGGGCGTGGGCACGGTGCTGCACATCGCGCCCACTGCCAGCCGGCAGGAGCGCTGGGTCCTGATGCTGGAGATTCCGGACGAACCCACGCCGGAAGAGCTTGACCGCTTCTTCACCGCGGTAGAGCCGACGCTGCCCCCGGAGTCACAAGGCCAGCTCAAGTGGCTGGTGCGCTCCCCATTCCAGGAGGTGCTGGCACAGACGATGGAGCGAGAGGGCCTGCCGCGCCATGACCGGATTCTCCGTGCGAAGGACCTCGCGGTGCCGGGAGAGATTGAGGTCTACACGCCCGGCCTCACTGCGGGCCGCCTCCGCTTCGTGCAAGAGAAGGAGCCCATCCCCGAGGACGCGAGCCAGCAGGACATCCTGGTCCTCGCGCAGGTGCCGGACTTCCTGCCCTCCGCCGCCGCGCTCATCACCGTGGTGCCGCAGACGCCGCTCTCGCACCTGAACGTGCTGGCGCGAAACCGCGGCACCCCCAACGCCTACTGGGGCGGCGCCCTGGAAAGCTTGGAGCTCTTCGAGCTCGCCGACCAGCGCGTCCCCGTCCTCCTGCACGCCACCGCGGACGGGAAGCTGCGCATCAAGGTCATCACCGAGCAACAGCTCTACGAGTACCAGCTGCTGCTGGGGCAGACGCCCGTCGCGGTGCAGCCCATCGACGTGGCGACGTTGCCGTACACCTACGACCTGCGGACCGTGACGCTGGCGGACGTGGAGAACCTGCGGCCCATCATCGGCGGGAAAGCAGCCGGCTTCGTCGCCCTGCTGCAGGGAGGCGCGGGCGCCACGCCGGACGCGCCGCTGGCGCTCTCGGTCCGCGCCTACGCAGAGCACACCGCCGCGCTGCGTCCGCGTATCGCCCAGCTGCTCTCCATCGCCGACTTCACGGGCTCCTCGCGCACGCGGATGCTCGCCCTCGAGGGTGTGTCCGCCTTCAACGAGCGCTTCACCACCGAGGCGGACCGCCGCTACCGCGATCAGCTCCTGGCGGCGCACGGTCCGGGTTCCGTGCTGGGCGACTTCGCCCGCGCGGGCGGCGTGATGGGAGAGATACGAAACAAGCCCATTGACCCGGCCACGCTCACCACCCTCACCGCCGCGCTCAACGCCCAGTTCGCCGACATCGGCGTCTCCCAGGGCATTCGCTTCCGCTCCTCGAGCAACGTGGAGGACATCGAGGGCTTCAAC
Source organism: Myxococcaceae bacterium (assembly GCA_044230055.1). Lineage (GTDB taxonomy): Bacteria > Myxococcota > Myxococcia > Myxococcales > Myxococcaceae > JBGART01. The sequence goes on from JBGART010000057.1 coordinate 1,889, forward strand.
GGCGCCGGGCTCTACGACTCCAACACCGGGTTCCTGGACGCCGCCGCGCAGCCCACGCCCTCCGACCGCGCGAAGACCGTGGAGTCGGCCATCAAGCGGACGTGGGCCTCGTACTGGGCGTTCGAGGCCTTCGAGGAGCGCCGGCTGGAGCAGGTGGACCATCTCAGCGGCCACATGGGCGTGGTCGTCCATCCCCGCTTCGATGATGACAAGGAGAAATCGAACGGCGTGTTCCTGTTCACCTTGCTGCCGCCCGGAGGGACGGAAGAAGCCGTGATGGAGCTCAACGTCCAGCTGGGCGCGGAGAGCGTCACCAACCCCAGAGGGACCGCGCTGCCGGAGGTGGACCAGGTCCGCCTGGCCGCCGGCGCGGGGGCGCCCACCATCGTCCGCGTGCGCAAGTCCACGCTCTCTGCCCTGCCGCTGCTCTCGGACGAGCAGCTGACGGAGCTCTTCGCGCGCGCCCACTCGGTGAGCAAAGCGTGGCTGGCCCGCTCCAACGTCGGCGTCGCGCCGGAGAAGGCGGGCCGGACGCTGACCTTGGACTTCGAGTTCCGCCGCGTCCACGCCGGCTGGCCCGCGATGAAGAGCGGCGAGGTCCGGCCGGAGCGCACCGTGCTCAAGCAGGCGCGCAGCCTGGAGCCCTCCGCCCGCCGCCTCACGCCCGACCAGCAGGCGCTCCCCTTCCCCAGGGACCTCTTGGTCCGCCTCTCGCGGCTGACGCGCATCCGCTGCCAGAGCAGCCACTTCTCAGCCGAGGTGCTGCAGGCCACCAGCGACCCGCTGCTCCCGCCGGACCTCGGGCACGCACTGACGCCCTTTACCGGCCAGGCGACGGTCACCTTCACCCGCGACGTGCCGGAGCTGCCGCGCACGACGGGCGAAGTCCTCACGCTGAACCACTTGAGCTTGACGCCTCAACCCCCGACGCAGACCGGAGGAGGCTGGGCGTTCGCTGCGCTGACGACGGGACCGCTCAAAGAGCTCCGGCTGGCGCAGGGCGGCGTATTTCTGCTCCGCTCCGAGAGCGGGAGCTGGGCCGGGAGCGATCTCACCTGCACCAGCGAGGACCTGTTCCGGAGCGCCCGGGAGTACCTCGAGTCGCTGCTCTAGAGCGCCACATCGCCTGCCCGTTCGCCTCGAGGAGGTACCCGGCCCTGGCCGGCCATTTCGTCGGAGGAACAGCTCTTCTCAGTCGGGCGGTTCCCCGCTCGCCTCGAGCGTTGCGCCGTCAGGCGCATAGTCGAGAGGTGGCGCAGACCCACGCACTTCACTTTGCCGGTTTGTGTCGAGCAGAGCGAAGCGGCCCTTGAGCCAAGCTACGGAAGCACTGCCGACGTCTCGACTATGCGCCTGACGGCGCAACGCTCGACGCGAACGGGGCTGGCGAGCACGATTTGCTGGAAGACGAGGTGGGACCCCTGCAACCCACTTTCTCAGCTAAACAAGGGGCCATGCCCGAACGGCTCTCCCTCTTCGCCACCACCGCCCGCGGCACCGAGGAGCTCCTCGCCCAGGAGCTGACCGAGCTCGGCGCCGCCAAGGTCCGACAGGACCGCGGCGGGGTCCGCTTCGCGGCCAACCTCAACGAAGCGCTGAGGATCTGCCTCTGGTCGCGCATCGCGATGCGGGTCCTCTACCCGCTGGGCGAGTCCGAGGCGAAGGGGGCCGAAGGCCTCTACGAAGCGGCGCTGGCCATCCCCTGGGAAGAGCACCTCACCGCGTCCACTTCCTTTGCCGTCGAGGCCACGCTCAAGGGCTCCGAACACGAGCACTCCGGCTTCGTGGCGCTGAAGATCAAGGACGGTCTCGTAGACCGCCTGCGCGAGAAGCTGGGCGCCCGGCCGGACGTGGACACGCGCGACCCGGCCTTCCGCATCGTCGCGCACCTGGCAGGGACCAAGCTCTCGCTCTCGCTGGACCTGTGTGGTGAAGCGCTCAGCCGCCGCGGGTACCGCGTGGAGCCCACCACGGCGCCGCTCAAGGAGACGCTGGCCGCGGCCATCCTGCGCGCCTCGGCGTACACCGGGGAGGAGTCGCTGCTGGACCCGATGTGCGGCTCCGGCACGCTGCTCATCGAGGCCGGGCTCATCGCCCGCCGCCGCGCGCCGTCGCTCAACCGGCACTTCGCGGTGGAGCGCTGGCCCTCGCTGGGCAAGGGCGCGAAGGAGATTCTCGAGGAGCTCCGCACCGAAGCCCGCGCGAATGAGCGCAAGGCCGCCTTCCCCATCCTCGGCTTCGACAAGAGCGAAGACGCCGTCTCTGCCTCGCGCAAGAACATCAAGATGGCCCGGCTGGCCGCGGAGATTGTCGTCAGCGAAGGCGACGCGACGGCGCCACTTCCGCTGGACAAGGTGCCGCCCGGCTTGCTCGTCACCAACCCGCCCTACGGCGACCGCCTCACCGGCGGCCACGGGCAGAAGGGCATGAAGTCGTTCTACTTCAAGCTGGGCGAGCGCCTGCGCACGCTCGAAGGGTGGCGGATGGCCATTCTCTGCGCCAATCCGTCCTTCGAGAGCGCCTTCCACGCGCGGCCCACCGCCAAGCGGCCGCTCTGGAACGGGCCCATCGAGTGCGCGCTCTACCGCTACGGGTGAGTCAGACCCGGCGCTCCGTCCGGCGCAGCAGCCGCGTGATGTTCCCGCGGTGCGTGTAGACCATCAGCAAGAGCAGCACGACGGCCAGCACCGCGTACTCCAGCGGCTGGTTGCCCACGAACGAGAGCCCGACGGCGACAACCCCTCCGGCGAGTGAGCCCACCGAGCTGACCCGGAAAATCGCCAGCAGCACCGCGTAGACCGCGAAGCCCGCGAGCGCGGACCACGGCAGGACCACCGCGAACACGCCGAGCGCGGTCGCCACGCCCTTCCCGCCGTGGAGCTTCAGCCAAACGGGGAACACGTGCCCGAGGAACGCGGCCAGCCCCACCGCGACGTGAATCCTCGGCGCGTCCGGCAGCACGCGCACCGCCAGCAGCACGGGCAGCGCGCCCTTCGCCGCGTCCAGCACGAGGACCAGGACGCCCAGCTTCTTCCCCGCCACGCGGGCCACGTTGGTGGCGCCGATGTTCCCGCTCCCGGAGGCGCGCACGTCCACGCCCCTCATCCAGCGCGTGAGCAGCACGCCGAACGGGATGGAGCCCGCGAGGTAGCCCAAGGCAATCAGCGCTGCGGGGAGCATCTACCGGGTCACCTGGTCTTCACGCCAGCAGCTGGGGGAACTTGGCCTTCACGACGATGAAACCGTAGTTGACCAGCACCGCCAGCACCAGCGCCACCCGCAGCGCCGTCGCCTCGTGGCGCGACAGGTCCACGCGCGGAGCGGGCAACCGGAAGGTGAGGTGCAGCACCGTGTAGAGGGCCACGACGACGAAGAGCAGCGCGGCGATGGTGCCCAGGGGATTCGCGTCCCACGCCGCGTCGACGTGCAGGTGCGCCACGTGGTCCGCCACGCGCGTCAGCCCGCAGCCCAGGCACGGCCACCCGGTGCGCTGCCGCAGCACGCAGCCCCAGAACGGGAGCTTGGCCACCGGCACGAAGCGGGCGATGAGCAGGCCCACCAGCCCCGTCACCCCCAGCGCGTCCAGGAGTCCAAACTGCCGGTTGGGTTTTGACCAGTGGAGCTTCATCAAAGTCGAAGGGCTAGTGCGGCCCAAGGGCGCTCGCGGCGGCGACCGCGAATACGGCCACACCGCCGCAGAGGCAGAGCATCAGCACGCCGATGGGGATGAGGATGGCCGCCAGCGCGCGTCCGATGGTGCTGTCGTGCAGCTTGGCGAGCCCCATCACGATGAGTACCGCCCGATACAGGCCCGCCACCGCGCCCACGCAGGGAATCCAGGCCAGCACCTGCGGCCCCATCGAATACGCCACCACGCGGAAGGTGGCGTTGAAGCCGTTCTTCGCGCAGCCGGTCATCATCGCGAACAGGTGAAGAACCGCAGCGGTGATGATGAGCGAGAGCGGCAGCAGCAACAGCCCCGCGATGCCGGAGCCGAAGACGAACACGCCCATGTTCTCGCCCAGCCGGCGCACCCACCCCTCCATCGCCGGGTTGCGGGAGGTCTCCTGCAGCATCTTGAGCACCGGCTCCATCTGTCGCCCCATCATCAGATACGCGATGGGCAAGCCCGGGAGCGCGTAGAGCACCATGGTGATCCATGCGTAGATGAGCGCCGGCTTCAGGCCCCCGTCCGGACGAACGGTGGCCCAGAACTCCTGGGGCTTGATGAGCGACTGCAGCCAGGTGTCCCAATAGGCCCGGAGCACGCCCAGCTCGCCCTGACGTTCCCAACCCACACTGCCGCCGCCCGGGCGCGGCACGGGCGCGGCAGCCGCGGCGGCCGGCGCCTCAGGCGCACCGGTTGCGGGGACGTCAATCTGACCGCCGCAGCTCGGGCAAAACTGCACGCCGGACCGGGAGGCGGGGAACACCGTGCTGCAGAGGGGACACCGGGCTTGCATGGGCGCGCGAGTGTAGACTACGAGCGCCCGATGCTCACGCTCCCACTTGCGCTCCTGACGCTGGCCGTTGGCACCCACCCCTCCTCGGAGGGCAAACCCTGTCATCACGCGGAGAAGGAAGGCGCCTCCTGCGCGCCCGCCGCCGCCGGCGAGCAGCCCAAGGACAAGGACGGCCTGGTGCTCCGCGGGGAGAAGGTCAGCGGCAAGGCGACTGTAACGCTCGCCCAGCTGCTCAAAAGCCCCAGCGAGCACCAGGGCAAGACGGTCCTCGTCGAGGGCGATGTCCGCAAGGCCTGCGAGCGCAAGGGCTGCTGGATGGAGCTGGCCTCCAGCGCGAAGGACAAGGGGCCAGGCGTCCGGGTCACCTTCAAGGACTACGGCTTCTTCGTCCCGTTGAGCTCCGCGGGCTCTCGCGCGCGGGTGAAGGGCGAGGTCCAGCTGGCGGAGCTCTCCGAGGAGCGCGCCAAGCATTACGAGTCTGAAGGCGCCACCGTCCCGCGCGCCGCGGACGGCAAGCCGCGCGAGGTCCAGCTCATCGCCACCGGCGTGGAGCTGCGGAAGTAGCGCCTTGGTCCGCGCCTACAGCATGCGCGGAGTGCAGGGCGCGGCGGAGCGCGGCGTCGAGCTCGCCCGCGCCACGCTCACCGCGCTGGAGCCCGCCTCCCGCCTGCACGACGTGTCGGCGGACCCGCGCTTCCAGCACCGCGGCGTGGACCTCCTCTGGGAGCTGCCCTCCGGCGACATCCGCGGCGTGGAGGTGAAGGCGGACCGGCACGGCAACCGGAAGAACTACTTCCTGGAGCTCATCTCCAACCTGGAGAAGGACACGCCCGGCTGCTTCCTCTACAGCGAGGCGGACCTGTTGCTCTACGTCTTCCTCGAGCCCGGTGAAATCCACCAACTGCCGCTCACGGCCGTTCGCGAGTGGTTCCTCCCGCGCGGGAGGACGTACCCGCTGCGCCACGTGCAGACCCGGACCGGCCCGGTGCTCTACACGACGGTCGGCGCGCTGGTGCCGGTCAAGGAGGTGCTGGCGCAGGTCCCTTCGGTGATGCGCTACCAGTTCAAGGACGGAGCGCTCTGCCCGCTGTCATGAGCCTTCGGCGTGGTGCGGGTGGGCGACGTCATGCTCCTCGGCAATCCGCCCCATCCGCTCCTCGAGCGCGCCCATCTCCCCGCGCAGGTTGAGGGTCTCCAGCAGGTCCGCCACCCGGCCGCAGAGCGCCAGCGCGAGGTGGAACTCCTTCGCCGCCTCCGCCTCGTCCAGCATCGCCTTGGCGCGGTCCAGCGCGGGCTTGTGCGCCTTGAGGTGGATGAGCGCGTCCAGGGGCAAGAGCCGCGCCGGGGGTTCGCGCTTCGAATCCTTCGTCATCGCCAGCAGCGCGCTCTCCGCTCCGGCGGTGTCTCCCTGGGCGGCCTGGATGAGCGCGCGGCTGATGCCCTGGCGCTGCGGCAGGAGCGCCTCTTCCAGCGCCGCGAAGCGCAGGGCGAGGTCGATTTTCGACGCCTGGGCCAGGTGCTCGCAGACCTCGTCGAAGGCGCGAATCAACCCCTCGTCCATCCGCGTGAAGACATCGTCAAGGAAGGCGTCCTCCGGCGCGCCGTCCTTCTGCGGCACGCGCGCCCGGAGCTCCTCGGCCTTGGCGAACGCGGCCTCCACGCCCGCCTCCCGCCCGCCGGCGAGCAGCCCGCCCAGCTCGTTGACCAGCGTGGCCACCGCGAGGGCCAGGTCATTGGGCGCCAGCTTGTCCGGGTGCACGCGGCGCCAGAGCTCGTCCGCGGCGGGGAGCGGGAAGCGCGCGAACTGTCCCGTCCCCGTCCACGTCTCCTGCCAGGCGCTGGCCAGCTCCAGCGGATAGTGTTCCGCCGCCTGGGTCTTGAAGCCCGCCTCGTCCACCGTGATGCCGTAGTGCGCGAGGGTCCCGATGATGGCCGCGGTGGAGTACCCGCCCAGCCCTGCCTTCTGCCACTGCTTGTCGACACGGTCAGCGCTCATGCGGGCGCGTTGTAGCGCACCTTGGGCAGAACAGAATCAGGAAGGGGCGACTAGACTCGGCCCCCTCCGATGGACTTCGGCCCGTACCAGCTGCTGGGTGAGATTGCGCACGGAGGGATGGCCGAGGTGCACTACGCCCTGCGCCGGGAGGACCCGGCCGCCTCGGTGGTGGCCCTGAAGCGGATCCTCCCGCAGTTCAACGCCGACCTCAGCTTCAGGCGGTTCTTCACGGCGGAGGCGAACCTCTCGCTGTGCCTGCGCCACCCGCAGGTGGTGACGTCGCTTGAGGCGGGAGAGGTGGGAGGAGAGCCCTACCTCGCGCTCGAGTACCTCCACGGACGCGCCCTCAACCGCGTGCTGCACGCGCTGCTGGTGGAGGGCAAGCAGCTGCCGCTCCCCTACGCGGTGCACCTCACCGTGCTGGCGCTGGAGGGCATCCACCACGTGCACGAGGCCACCGACGACTCCGGACGGCCGCTCAACGCCATCCTGTGCGACGTGTCGCCCAGCAACATGATGGTCTCCTACGACGGGCGGCTGAAGCTCATCGACTTCGGCATCGCCACCAGCAACCTGAAGCTCTTTGACCAGATTGGCCTGCTCAAGGGGAAGAAGACGTACATGGCCCCGGAGCAGCTGCGCGGCCTGCCGCTGGACCGCCGGGCTGACCTGTACGCGATGGGCCTGTGCCTGGTGGAGTTCATCTCCGGCCGGCCGCTCTTCGCCGCGCGCTCGGAGTTTGAAGTGGAGGAGATGGTGCGCACCGGGAAGCTGCCGGCCCTCCCCAAGCGCGCGTTCGAGCTCCCCGCCCGCTTGGGCGAGATTGTCGAGCGCGCCCTGGCGTTCGACCCGGCGGACCGCTACCCGACGGCAGAGGCCTTCGCCGCGGACCTCCGGCCGTTCGCGCGGCTGGGCAAGGGCAACCCCATCCAGCAGGAGGACCTCGCGCGGCTGCTCGGCTTCTACGTGCGGCCGTTCATTGAACAGGACGACCTCCGGCTGCGCGAAGCACTGGCCCGCGCCGGGAAGGGGCCGGCGTGAGGCTGCCCCAGCTGCTGCACGCGTTCTCCGAGGAGCACCGCGCGAGGCTGCTGGACCGCCTCCGGGACCAGGCCCTCCGCCGCCCCGCGGATGAACGCGCCGCCTGCGAGCTCGCCGCCTCCGTCGCCGCGGCCTACCGCGACCTCCCACCCGAGCCCCCACGCCCCCCTCCCGCGCCCCCTGCCCTCGCGCCGGCGCGGCTGCCGGCTCCGCAGCAGCGCCGGTCCACCCCTCGCGCACGGACAGACAGCGCGAAGCTCCGCCCCGAGGGGGAGCACGCTTCCGGCCGGGAGGCGGACCGCGACACGTCACCTGGCATGGCCGCGTTGGGGGACACCGGCGCCGCGGAGGGCGGGCGGGGGGAGGGCTCAGCGCCAGGCAGCGCATTCTCCGGCGCGGCCTCCGCCGGCGACGCCTCCTCCATACCGACCAGCGCCACCGGCGGTGCCGCGAGCACTGCCACATCCCCCTCCCCGGACGCTCTCGCTTCGGCTTCCTCGAGCACGCACGGCTCGTCTCACTCGCCGCCGCCCGCTCCCTCGAGCACGCACGGCCCCTCTCCCTCGCCGCCGGCCGTCCCCTCCGCGCGCGAGCGCGTGCTCGCGGCGCTCCACCTGGACCGCGTCGCCCGCGCGCTGGTGCGCGAGCCCCGCCCCGTCGAGGCGATGGTCGCCTGGCAGCAGGCCTTCTCTCTCGCTCCGCAGGCCCAGTTCCTGCGCGGCCTGCTGGGCGCGGCGCGCGCCGCGTCGCACCACGACGACGCGCTCATCGTGCTGGAGCAGCTGCTCACCCTGGAGACGGTCCCCTCGCGGCGGCGCGAGCTCCTCCTCGAACGGGCGCGCCTGCTGGAGGAGCGGCTGCGGCGCTTCTCCGCGGCGGCCGACGCCTACGCGGACGGCGTAGCGGAGCTGGAGGATGACCCGGAGTTCCTCTCCGGCCTCTCGCGCTGCCTGGAGGCCGCCCGCCGCTACGAGGAGCTGCTCGCGGTGAGCCGGCGCCTGCTGCAGCTGGAGAAGTCCGAGGGCCAGCTGGCTTTGCTTCACACGCGCGTCGCCAACCTGCTGCAGACGCTCGGGGGGGACCCCGAGGAGGCGATGGCGCACTACCAGCACGCACTGCACCTCACGCCGTCGTTCGAACCGCCCGCGCAGGGGCTGCTCGCCCTCGCGGAGAAGCGCGGGCAGTGGCGGCTGGTGGCGGAGACGCTCAAGACGCGGCTCAAGGCAGAGCGCCGTCCCAAAGAGCGCGCCACCATCCTCACCCGCCTGGCCGAGGTCACCGAGCGCCACCTGCGTGCCCCGGCGACGGGCGTGGCCTACCTGGAGCGCGCCATCCGCGAGTACCCCCGCGGACTCTCCGCTCGCCTCCTGCTGCTGGAGATACTCTGCGCCCGCGGCGAGTTCGCCCGCGCCGAGCGCTTCGCCACCCCACCGGACTCCACGGACGCGCACGGGCTCTCTCCCGAACAGCTGGCGCGCCTGGCGCAGATTCGCGCCCGCGTCTCCGCGGAGCAGGGCCGGCCCGAGGAGGCCATCGAGTGCCTGGGCGTGGCCCTCGAGGTGGCCAGCGCTCCGGAGCCGCTGGTGGAGGACGTGGTGGCGCTGGTGCGGCGGTACAAGCCGGAGACCGCCCCGCCGGACAGCCTGCTGCGCGTGGCGAAGGAACACGAAGACGGCGCGAAGCGGCTCTCCGGGCTGGCCTGGCTGGCCCACGCGCTGCTCCTCCACGGGCTGGGTCAGGTGGACGCCGCGCTGCACGGCTACGAGCGCGCGGTGGCGCTCTGGCCAGCGCCCACCACCTTCGAAGCGCTCGGCGAGCTGCACCTGTCGCTGCGGCGCTTCGACCGCGCGGCGCAGGCGTTTGCTGACGGCGCGCGGCAGAGCCAGCCTCCGCACGCGCCCTTGCTCACCCGCGCCGCGCGGGTGCTGGCGGACCACCTGGGCCGGCCGGCGGACGCGCTGGCGATGCTTGGGGAGCTGCCCGCGCAGGAGCCGGAGCCGCTGCTGCTGGCCGCGTCCCTCGCCCTGCAACAGGGGGACCTGGAGCACGCCCGGCGCTGCCTGGAGTCCGCCCGCACCACGCCCGGTCTCAGCCCGGACCGGTTCGCCACGCTCTGGCTCTCCCTCCAGCGCCGCACAGGCGACGCCGCCGCCGTGGCGGACGCCGAGCAGCAGGCCGCCGCCGCGGGAGAGCCCGTCTGCCTGCGCGCCGCGGTCCGGCGTTCGCTGGAAGGCGCACCGGCGGCCCTGCCGCTGCTGCTCCAGGCCTTGCCCGCCGCGCGCCAGCCGTTGGGACATCGCCTGGCGGGTGACGCCCGGCGCCTGGCCGGTCAGAAGGACGCGGCCGTGCAGCACTACCGCGAAGCCATCCGCCTCGCCTCCGAACCCGCCCCCCTCGAAGCGCTTGAGGGCCTGGCGCTGGTGGCGCCGGACGTCGCGCTGACGGAGCTGGAACGGCGGCTGGTGAAAGCCCCCTTCGAATTGCACGCGCTCTCCCTGCTCTCCACCCTCCTGTCCGCCACGGGGAGCGCCCACCGCGCGCAGCGGCTCTACCAGCTGGCCCGCTTCATCCAGGACGGGGAGCTCCAGGCCCCGGGGCCCGCGCCGGACCGCTTCTGGGCGCTGGCCCGCTTCGAGGAGCCGCTGGGGCGGCTGCTCGCGCACCTGCGCCGCGCCCTGCCCACCGCGCTGGCCACCCGCGAGGCCCTCATCGCCGGCGGCGCGACGTCGGTGGAGCTGCCGGCCGCCGCGCAGGAGACGCTGCGAACGCTCTGCGCTGCGCGCGGACTCCCGGTTCCCTCGGTGCTGGCGCATCCGCACGTCGGCAGCCGTCCGGTCGCGCTCGGCACGCCGTTCGCCGTGGTGGTCTCGCACCGGCTGCTGGCGCCGCGGATGCCGGCCGGGGCGCTCTGGTTCTCCGTGCTGCGCGCGCTGGCCACGCTCGGCGCGGACCTCCACGCGATGAGCTACCTGGCCTCCTATGAGCTCGACACGGCGTCGGAAGCCCTGCGCCTGCTCGCCTCGCCCAACCCCGGAGGCGGTTCCGCGGCGGAGCTGCTGGCCGACGCGCTCGAAGTGACCGAAGACGACGTGCGCCCCGCCCTCGCCAGCCTGCAGGCACCCACCAACCCGCACGCGGTGGACCCCCTCGCAGCGCGCGCCGAGTTTGACAACATCACCCTGCGTGCGGCGCTCGCCGGGAGCGGCGACCTGATTGGCGCCCTCACCGCCCTCTCCCTGCGCCCACCCCCGAACGTCGCCTGGCGGACCACCCGCACCCGCTGGCTGCGCCTGCTGGACCGCCTGCCGAGCGCCCGCATCGCGTTCGGCTATACTCTGGCCGAAGACCTGGCCGCGTAGTCCGAAGAGACCCTCCCCCGTTGGACCTCCGTGTTGCGTGAGCGCCCCGCCGCTGCTGTTTGACCTCGTCAAGCAGGACCACCTGCTCTTCGTGCGCCTGGACGGCGTGCTGGATGAGCACAACCGGCTTGCGGGCCGGCTGCCCCAGGTGACCGGCACCCCCGTCCTCATCCATCTGGCGAAGGTGACGCGCGTCACCTCCTGCGGCGTCCGCGACTGGGTGCTCTGGGTCCGGGAGCTGGAAGAGCGGGGCAACCTCCTCCACTTCCTGGAGTGCAGCGCGCCGGTGGTCCAGCAGGTGAACGCGGTCACCAACTTCTGCGGCGCGCGCGGGACGGTGGTCAGCTTCCAGGCGCCCTACTTCTGCGCCGTCTGCGACCGCCCCCAGAACGAGACGCTGAACGTCCTGGCGCTCGGCCCGGCGCGCAGCGCGCCCTCAGTCGCCTGCGAGCGCTGCGGGGAGCTGCTGGAGTTCGACGACCTGGAGTCCGCCTACTTCGGCTTCACCACCCAGCACGCGAGCAGGCCGCTGAACCCGCAGGTCCAGGCGTCGCTCCACAAGTTCGCGGACGCTCACCTCGCCACCCGGGTGGCCGCGCTGAAGGAGCTCACCTCCGGCCGCGGCGCCATCACCCCCGCCGTTTCCACCGAGGACAGCCGCACGCCTCACCGGCCCCCGACGAAGCGGTAGCTCTCAAGTCGACAGCGGCGCCTGCTCGCCTCGAGGGGGGCGGGCTCGTCACACCCCGCCGCGCCGCAGCGCCGCCAGCTCGCGCTCCAGGCGGTTGAGCTCATCGTTCGCCGCCAACAGCTCCCGCGTGCGCTCATCCAGCAGCTGCTGCAGGCCGGCGCGCTCCTGCTCCACGCTCTGCACCAGCGCCTGGTAGCGCTGCTGCAACTGGGCCTCGTCGGTGACGTCCCGCAGGACGATGAGGGCGCCCTGCTCGCCCGACGGCAGGGGCAGCGGCACGGCGCTCACCACCCACCGCAGGGCGCGCTCTCCCAGCTGGAAGTCTTGCTCCTCCAGGCGCACCGGGCCCGCCCGCGCGCACGCCTGCTGCCGCAGGCACGTCCCCTCCTGTGCGCACGGTGGAAGCGGCAGCGCCTCCGTGCACCGCAGCCCTTTCAGGCGCCGGGCCAACGGCCGGGGGAAGAGCGCATGGAACGCCGCGTTGAAGGCGATGATTCGGTCTTCACCATCGACCACGTACCAAGGGTCCGTCAGGACAGGACCTATGAGCTCCAGGGCATCAGGCATGGCGGGGGCCGAGAGCTTAGCGTCTCGACGTCGGCTAGACTCCATCGGCGCTTAACCCCCTCATGCTCACCTCCCTTTGGCGAAGCGCCTCCGGTCCCCGCATCCGCAAGGCGCACCGGACCGAGGCGTCGCTGTTCGTGGGGGCGCTGGCGGCGAAGGCGCTGGGCCGCTTCGGCGACTATGGCCGGCTCCTGCCGGACTGGATGCAGCGCGCGGATATCAGCACCTACCTCGCGGTCCTGGGCAGCTCACCCGTCGCCTTCACGATGCTCGGGGCGGGTTTGGACGACGCGGGCCGGGCCTACGCGGACCTGCTCGCCATCGCGGTGGAGCCGGCGGAGGCGGGTCAGGGCATTGGCCGGCAGCTCCTGCGGCACGCGGTGCGCGTCACCCGCAAGCACCACCGGCAGCTGCGCCTCTCCGTGGCGGAGACGAACACCCGGGCCCGCGCCCTCTTCGAGAGTGAGGGCTTCACATACCTCCCGGACGAATTGGGCACCTACTGCCAGGGTCAGGTGGCGCTGCGCATGGGACGCCCGCTCTAAAGCGTGGGCCATACGGTGGCGCGGCGCCGGCCATCCTCCACGCGCCGCGCCAGGTAGGGCGCCGCCGAGCGCTCCTCGAAGGCCCGGCGGTAGTCGCCAAAGCCCCCGCCCGCGCGCCAGGCGTCCATCGCCGCAAGCCCCGCCTCCGGTCCGCACTGGGCAAGCATGTACTCCACCCACGCCCAGCGCGCCGACGTGGGGCGGACCTCCGCCTTCCCCTGCAGCCCCATCCGCAGGCGGGTGAGCTTCCCCTCCACCTGCTTGATGCCGGCGAACGGCGCCCCATCCAGCGGCGTGTTGCGCTTGGCGACAAACGGGGCCACGCCCAGCGCCACCGGCAGGATGCGGGAGAGCTCCAGGGAGAAGCGGACCAGCTCGTCGATGTCTGCGTCCTCCTCCAGGGGCAGGCCCACCATGTTGTAGACCTTCAGCTGCTTCATCCCGGCCCCGCGCGCCAGCCGCGCCGCCTGGAGAATCTGCTCCTCGCTGTGCTTGCGATCGATGAGGTCCCGCATCCGTTGCGACGCGCCGTCAGAGGCGACCGTCAGCCCCTGCGCCCCGCCCGCCCGTAGCGCCGCCACCAGGCGCGGGGTGAGCCGGTCCGCGCGCAGCGAGGACACGCCCACCTCCCGTCCGGAGGCCACAAGCTGCTCAATCAGCTCGCTGATGCGCGGGTGGTCCGTCACCGCCGCGCCCACCAGGCCCACCCGCTTCGCGGCGGGCGGGATGAACGAGAGCACGCGCTCCGGCGGCACGGTGCGCATGCCGCCGTTGGTGGTCCTGCGCATCACGCAGTAGTGGCAGCCGCGCGAACAGCCGCGCTCGGGCTCGATGAGGAACATCGACCGCAACTCCGTGTTCGGCGTCAGAATCTGCGACCGGGCGGGCAGGCGGCCGTCCTCCGCCTTGGCGACATGAAAGCGCGCGCCGCCCTGGCCCGGAACGCGGAACCCCGGAAGCTTCGCCAGCGCCGCCAGCAGCTCCGCCCGGGGCAGCGCGCCGGCCAGCTCCAGGAACGTGTGGATGAGCTGCTCGGCTTCGCCCTGAATCAGCAGGTCAACGAAGGGCTCCAGCGGGTCCGGGTTGGAGAAGGTGAGCGGGCCTCCCGCGAGGATAAGCGGGTGCTCCGGCCTGCGCTCCTCGCGCAGGATGGGCAGGCCGGCCAGTGAGAGCATCTCGAAGAGGCCGGTGAGCTCCAGCTCGTAGGCGACGGAGAAGCCCAGGACGTTGAAGCTGGAGACCGGCGCCTGGGACTCCATCGTGAAGAGCGGCGTGCGGGCGCGGCGGAACGCCTCCACGTCGTCGGGCAGGAAGCAGCGCTCGGCGCTGACGCCTGGGTGGGCGTTGAGCTCCCGGTAGAGGGTCTGGAAGCCCAGCGAGCTCATCCCTACGTGGTACGGGCTGGGGTAGCAGAGCGCGAACCGGTAGGGCGCCTCCTTGAAGAGGGTCCCCTCCTCCGCCTCCAGCAGCTGGCGGGTGTGCGCGATGAGCTCGAAGCTACCCATGGGCTCCCGGTGTACCTGAACATCCTTCCACCGCAAAAGCCGCGGCCCCGGTCCGCACCCCTGAAGAGGGGGCGAGCCGGGGCCGCGAGAGACGAAAGAGACTAACGAATCACTGCGCGGTGAAGGACGGGATGTCGCCGGCCGCCACGCAGAGCTTCAGGGTGGGATCGCACTTGGACTTGAAGTCCAGGTTCAGGCAGCCGTGGTCGCCGCAGGGCGGGACCACGTGACCACCGACGTCCGTGTAGTTCTGGCAGAGGGAGTCGTCCGCGTCGCCCGTGTCCGGGTTCTCGCAGCCGACCACCGGCCAGATGGCGGTGACCTTGTACTTCGCGGTGCAGCCGTCCGCCGTGAGCTGGTAGTCCGCGGCAATCTGCGTTCCCGTCGCGTTGGCGGTGGCGTAGATCTTCAGGTTGCTCCAGGTCTCCGAGAAGGCCTCGGCCGGGAGGGCCGGGTCCGTCCCGCCGTCCGGCAGAGGCTGCGCCGCCTGCGCCGCGATGGCGCCAGACGTCGCCGAGAGGGTGTCCACGTAGCAGAAGTTCGTCGCGTCCGGATCCTCTGCCTTCATCTCACCCCACGCCGCCAGAGACTTGGTCGTCGCGGTCACGCTGCGTCCCTCGTCCGCCTGGCCCGACACGTGGGCGCCGACGAAGTTGGTGCGGATGGCAACGGAGCTGGCGCCACCCTCGTTCTTCGCGAAGTACCGCTCCAGGCCAATCTCATCGCCGGCCAGGCTGTTCAGCTCGTCCGCCCGCGCGGCGCTGCACGCGCCGCCCGGCGCCGCCGGAGTGGTGACCGTGTACTTGGCCGCGAACCCGCCGTGCGCGACCGGGCACGAGGGCTTGGGCTGAGCCGGGGTGCAAGCGACGTAGGCTCCGAAGGCCGCGCCGATGGCGGCCCCTGCTACCAGTTTGATCTTCATGGTCTGATTCCTTGTTCGCACTTGCGGGCGATTAGAAGGTGAGCTTCACGCCGAGACGGATGGTCCGCGGCGCCTGGTAGGCGGTGACGTTCTTGAAGTTCGGATTGATGTCCGCCGCGGTGAAGGCGGTATCACCGTCGCTCCGCTTGATCTTGCAAGCGCCAGCCGCCGCGCCCTCCATGCAGTTCTCGATGTCCGCCGGCGTGCCGTCCTTGAGCGGAAGCACGTCCACCGTGGTGAACCGCGAGCTGCGGCCGGTGACCTGCTGGAAGTTGAAGAGGTTGAACGCGTCCGCGGCAATCTGGATCGTGTAGTCCTTGGAGAACTTGTAGGTGAAGCCGAGGTGGGTGTCGATGACGTGCACCCAGTCCAGCCGGCCACCAGAACCGCGGGGGAGGATGAAGACCTCGTCCGCGCCGTAGATGGGGTGGAAGCCGTAGTAGTTCAGCGGCGCACCAGACCGCGCGCGGTAGGTCAGGCCGAGGTTGATGCTCATCGCGTTGGTGAGGATGAACTCCTTGGCGCCGAAGACCTTGAACGAGTGGGTGCGGTCGCCCGGCAGCGCGCCGTCGCGGTTGTCCAGCAGCGAGAGGAGGTCGAAGTCCGAGTTGATGTTCGGGTCCAGCTGACCCGTCTCCGGACGGAAGAGGCCGGCGTAGTTGCCGCGCAGCGTGGACCAGGTGTAGCTCGCCTGCGCCAGCCAGAGGTCCGAGAAGGCCTTGGTGAAGTAGACGGTGACGGCCTGGTAGTCGCGCTTGGCCTTCGGGAAGTCGCGGGCGATGCCCTCACCGGGGTTGCCGATGAAGTAGGTGGTGGCCTCGTCGCGGCTCATGTCCTCGATGACGCTGTTCATGTAGCGGCGGGTGTAGGAGACGCCGGCACGAGCGTCCGGAAGGACCTCGTACTCGCCCCCCACCACGAACTCGTCCGACGACTGGGGCTTGATGTTCGGATCCACCGGGACCTTGTCGCCGCCGGTCGGGCTCCACAGCTGGTTCGGGCTGTTCGGATCGTTGATGACGAAGCGGCCACCCTCGTCCGGCGCCTTGCCGTCGGTGTCGCAGCCGGTCGTCAGCGTGGACTCGTCGATGGGGTTGCAGCCCGAGGTCGAACGGGCGTGGTACGAGTTCACCTGACGCTCGCCCGGGAACGCGCGGTCAACCATGTCCAGCGGGACGGACTCGTAGAAGCGCGCGAAGTTCGCGAACAGCTTGGACCGGCCAGACTGGGTGAAGTCGTAGATGAGGCCAATGCGGGGCGACCACTGGTTGCCGAGCGCGAGGCCGACCTTCTTGTCCTGGCCGATGAGGACCTGCTGGTCGTAGCGGAGACCGGCGTTCAGGGTGACGACATCCATGATCTGCCAGCTGTCCTGGATGTACGCGCCCACCGAGTTGGAGTTCGACTGCGCGGTCTGGACGCTCTGGATGACCGGCTCGTCAGGGCCGATGAGGTACCCGTACTGACGCGAATCCGTGAAGTAGGTGCCGTCAGACGACTCGCGGAGGGCCACCTTGCCGGTGTACGCCTTGGAGTTGTAGTAGCTGAGGAACTGCGCGTCGATGCCCGCCTTGAAGAGGTGGTGACCGAGGGCGTTCAGCAGGTAGGTCAGCTTCAGGCTGCCCTGGTAGTTGTCGAGGGTGGAGTCGTTGATAAAGCCCGGGCCACCGATGGCGTAGGTGGTGACGGGGCACGCGGTGCTGAGGCCACCCGCCGGGACCATGACGCCCATCGCGTTCGGGAGCCGGAGCTCGCAGTAGTCGCGCAGGGTCTGGTCGTCCAGCTGCTCCCACTGATTGAAGTCGCGCAGGGTGTGGTTACCCGCGGCGCCCGTGCGGCGGAAGCTGACCGCGGGACGGCCAGCGAGGCCATCGGTGGCGCCCGGCTTGGTGTCGTCGAGCGGGTGGATGGTGTTCACCTGGTGATGCCAGCCGATGGACGCGTCGACCAGGAAGTGCTTGTCGAGGAAGGACGAAGACCACTTCGCCGCGACGTCGCTGGAGCTCGCGGTGTAGCGGGAGCCGAAGGCCTCGAACGGACCGTTCAGCGCGGTGAGGGCCACCGTGCCGTCCTGAGGATCCACCGCGAAGGAGTTCGGGCCGCCGCTCCAGGTCGGGGTGCCGTAGACCGACAGGGTGAGGTTGTGGTCAGGGCTGAGGAGGTAGGTCAGCTTGCCGATGTACTGGATGGAGCGCTCGTCGGCGAAGTACTTCTGGGAATCCACGCCCGGGATGGGCTCGAACACCTGGAAGCCGGTGGTGGGATCCACCTTCGCCCGGGGCGCGCCGGCCGCGGTGAAGAGGGACGGGCAGCCGTTCGCCGCGTCAACCTCGGTGCAGTAGATGCGGTGCTGCAGCTGGCGCTCAATGCGGTAGCGGCTCGCCGACGGCGCGATGCCGGCGTAGAACCACAGCTTGTCCTTGAGGATGGGGCCGCCAACTTCGGCGCCGAAGTCGCCCATGTTCCAGATCTCTTCGTTGCCACCGGCACCCTTGGTGAAGATGGAGGTGCCCGCCGCCTTGATGGTGGGGCTCTTCGCCGCCAGCACGCCCGGGGTGATGTTGCCCCAGACAGAGCCGTGGAACTCATTGGAGCCGGACTTGGTGACGGCGTTCATGATGCCGCCCGTCGCACGCCCGAACTCCGGCATGTAGCCGCCGGTGATGACGTTGACCTCCTGGATGAACTCCACGGAGAGCGGCGTCCCGAGGATGCCGTACGCCGGGTCGTTCACGGAGAGCCCGTCGATCACGAACGAGTTCTCAGGAGAGGTGGTGCCGCTGATCGACATGCCGTACGCATCTGCGTTGGCGCCGGGCGCGAACTCCGCCAGGGACTCGAAGGAGCGGGACGCGCTGCCCTTGCCACCGGGGCGGCTGACCGAGATGTTCCGGACGAACTCCGCACCGACGTTGATGCCGGTGTTGGTGGAGCCGACGTCGATCACCGGCGCGCGGCCGACGACCACAATCTCCTCGGCCTTCAGGGCGTCAGGGAGGAGCTCCACGTTGACGCGGATGGTGCGGTCGACGCGAACCTGAATGTCGCCGCGGGAGAAAGGCTTGTAGGACTCCTTCTCAAGGCGGATGACAAACACGCCCGGAGGGAGCTGCGGGATCCGATAGAGACCGCTGGAGTCGGTGACCACCACCTGCTCGCCCTGGAGACCTGGGGAGGACGCCGTCACCACCACATCGGGGACTGGCTGCTTGGTGGACGCGTCAACAACGGTACCGGTGAGAACGGCCGAGCCCTGCGCCAGCGCTGCAGATCCGAACAGAGACGCTGCAAGCACGAGCGCTCGGGCGAAACTGAATACACGAGTGTTGTGCACGGATTACCCCCTCCAGAGTGGGTGGTAGAAAAAGGCGGCGCACCATACACGGTGGGTTAATCGGAGGTAAAGGGATAGTTCGGAACCACACCCGCATCGGGAGCGATCAAGATCGCGTGAGGCGCAGCTTGATCACGTGGTGGGTTTCTGTATGTTACGCCGCTTTCTGCGACGCGCGGGCGCGGTGATCTCAGGAGAAGCAACGCATGTTTGATTCGGTGCTCGGCAGGTCCAACGCGGCCCGCTCTCGCTTCGGCGTCGGGACCGTTGTCTCCGTCCTCCTTCACGTGGGCGTGCTCGCCTTCGCGCTTTGGTTTGGCAGCCGCCCGCCGGAGGAAGCGAAGGTCGATAAGGAGGTCACCTTCTTCACCGCGCCTCCGCCGCCTCCTCCTCCGCCTCCACCCAAGTCGAGCGGGAAGAAGACTCCTAAGGTGGAGAAGAAGATCCGCAAACCAGACACCATTGTTCAGCCGAAGGTGGTGCCGATTGAGAAGCCGCCTGAGGTGGATCCCGCCCCTGAAGAGGAAGAAGAGGAAGACAACGGCGGCGTGGAGGGCGGCGTCGAAGGCGGCGTAAAGGGTGGCGTGGTGGGCGGCGTCGTGGGTGGCGTGATTGGTGGACAGCTGGGCGGTCAGCTCGGGAGCGAGATCCTCCCCTTCGGCGAAGGCATGACGCGTCCCAAGCAGCTCGAAGGGCGCCCCGTCGCCTACTCGCGTGAGGCCCTGGAGGCGCACATCGAGGGGCTGATGCTCATCAAGTGCGTCATCACGACTGAGGGCAAGCTGGAGAACTGCCGCATCGTGAAGCCGCTCCCTCATATGGAGAAGGCCGCTCTGGATGCCCTCTCCTCGTCACGCTGGACGCCTGTGATGTATCAAGGCAAGCCCGTCTCGGTGGAGTACGTCATCCCGCTGCGCCTCGTCATGCCGAAGTGACTGGCCGCACGAACAACCGTTGAAAAAAGTTCCCGGAGCAGGCAACACGCGTCGACAGGAGGCGCGAAAAACCAACCATGCAATTCACACTCTCGGATCTCTGGCAACACATGGGCTTGTTCGCCCGGCTCATCGTCATCGCGATGGGCTTCATGTCCCTGGCGTCGCTCGTCGTGATGGCGGAGCGGATCTTCTTCTTCCAGCGCTCGAAGAGTGAGTCGCGCAGCTTCGCGGAGAAGATGGCGAACGTGCTCTCCAAGGCGGCGAAGGGCGAAGAGCTCCGGGCGGCGCTGGACACCAAGGTCGGCAAGAACGTCGGTCACCTCGGCCGCGTCATCGGCGCGGGGCTCACCGCGTACCGGCTCTCTCCTCCGAACAACCGCGAGGTCCAGGTGGAGTCCGTCGCCCGCGCGCTCGAGCGCCAGGCGCAGCGCGAGGTGCAGACCTTGAAGCGCGGCCTCGGCGTGCTCGCCACGGTCGGCTCCACCGCCCCGTTCGTCGGTCTGCTCGGAACGGTGATGGGTATTGTGAACGCGTTCCAGCTGATGGCGGCCTCGGGCTCCGGCGGTCTGGGAACGGTCTCCGCCGGTATCGCAGAGGCCCTGGTGACCACCGCCTTCGGTCTGCTCGTCGCCATCCCGGCCGTCATGGCCTACAACTTCCTGCAGGGCTGGGTGGACGCGCGGGCGGTCGACATCGCCGAGTCCTCCAACGAGTTCCTCGACATGGTCGCCAAGACGGTGGGCGGCGGCCACGGCCACGAGGTTCGTCCGCAGGCTTGAGCCTTCCGCACCGGCGGGCTCGTTCTGGACGAGCCCGCTTCCAGTTGACGAGGTGATGTATGGGAATGAGTGCGGGTGGCAGTACTGGCGTCAAAGCAGACATCAACGTCACGCCCCTGGTGGACGTGGTGCTGGTGCTCCTCATCATCTTCATGGTCGTCACGCCCATGCTTCAACGGGGCAAGGACGTGAACCTGCCCAAGGCGAAGCCGCCGAAGGTGGAGGAAGGCAAGAAACCCGACGAGCCGCTGATCCTCTCGGTCACGCCAGACAAGAAGATGTATCTGGATAAGGACGCGTACGACGACGAGAACATGGAGAAGCAGCTGAAGCGCGAGCTGGAGGCTGCGCCCGGCCGGAAGATTCTCCTCAAGGGCGATGAGACGCTCACCTTTGCTGACGTCCGCAAGGTCCTGAACATCGCCCGTACCGCCGGCTTCAAGGGCGTGGGCCTGGGCGTGGAGGAAGTGAAGGACAAGTAAGTCCCTTCCCATTCGCCATGTCCTCCGGAAAAAAAGGCAAGAAGTTCTCCGTCGCCCCCGCCGCCCGCCCCAACTCAGACATCAACGTGACGCCGCTGGTGGACGTCGTGTTGGTGCTCCTCATCATCTTCATGGTCGTCACGCCGCTGCTGGAGAAGGACATCCAGATCAAGGTGCCGCCCACGGAGATTTCCGACGACACCACGCCCCCGCCGGATGACCAGCTCATCGTGGCGCTGGCCGAGGACGGCCGCATCTCCATCAACACGGAGAAGATTGAAGAGGCGGACTACGTGACCCGCCTCACCCGCATGGTCAGCGCCAAGCCCAAGGGAGACCGGCTGGTCTTCTTCATGGCAGAGGAGAAGACCAACTACGGGCTGCTCGTGAAGGCGCTCGACGGCGCTCGCGTCGCCGGGGCGGACATCCTGGGAATGATGACCGAGAAGGCCGACGCCGCACCGCCGGCGGACCCGAACGCGCCGCCCGCCCCGCCGACGCCTCCCGCCCCGCCGAACGCGCCCTGAGCAGTCAGCAGGAGCTGGGTAGGTACTCGTGGGCCCCTTCGGGGGCCCATGTCGTTTCAGAGGACGCAAGGCTAGCCTTGGGCGGTGCCCTCGCCGGAGCCGCTGGAGATTTCGGATGTCATCGTCGACTACGACCCGGCGACGCTGGCTCGGCGCCCGGTGCTCAAGGCGGAGGCGCTGGCCCAGCTGAAGGCCGCCGGCGCCAGCCGCAAGGCGCTCCGGATTGTCGAGGCGCTGCCGGAGCGGGACGGCGTCCTGGACCCCCAGCACGTCGACGGCGTGCTGCTGCGTTCGCATGGAGAGCTGCAGCGGCTCTCCGAAGAGTTCACCCAGGGCAACCGGGTGGCGGCCATCCTGGGGATGCTCATCGACGTCCTGCGGAAGGCGGGACTGCCAGAGCCCTACCGGGTCGTCGACATCGGCTGCGGCACGGGCTACGTGCTGCGTCACCTCGCCGCGCGCCGCGCCCTCCCCGGCGTGCGGCTCATCGGCGCGGACTACAACGCGGCGCTCATCTCATTGGCCAGCGCCCTGGCGCGCGAGGAGTCCCTGGACTGCGAGTTCCATGTGGGCAACGCCTTCGCCCTGGCGGAGCCGGCGACGGTCTATGTCTCCACCGGCGTCATCCACCACTTCCGGGCGCAGGCGCTGGACGCGCTCTTCGCGGCCCAGGCCAAGGCCGGGCCGGAAGCGTTCGTCCACTTCGACATCCAGCACTCCCCGGTGGCGGCGCTGGGCGCATGGATTTTTCACCAGGCGCGGATGCGCGAACCTCTGGCGGTGCACGACGGCGTGATGTCCGCGGCCCGGGCGAACCCCTACGAACGGCTGCGAGACGCCCTCCTGCGCAACGCGCCCGGGTATGCGGTGGGCCGCCACAACAAGCGCATCCCCGCCCTGCCCATGTGCCGCGCGATGCACGGCGTGTTGGGCGTCAAGCAGCGCCACGTGCCGGCGCTGCGAGCGCACCCGCTGGCGCGCAGCTGGGCGGTGAGCTTCGAATGACGCCCCTGGTGCTGCTCTACCTGCTCGGCACCACCCACGCCTGCTTCGCCGGCTACCGCGAGGCCGCCGGCCGCAACCTGCGCATCCACAAGGGCCGCTACTACCGGCGCGCCACGCTCCGGGGTTTCCTAGCCGGGCAGGCCGCCGCCGCCGTCATCGTCGCCACGCTGCTGGCGCTCGCGGCCCGCCGCGGCTCGCTCCAGGCGCTGTTCGACACGGTGGGCCCCGGCAGCTGGGCCGCAGTCGAGGTCTACTCCGTCTACGCCGCGCTGGTGGGAGTGGCGTTCGTCTTCTTCGCCTTCCCCCACCCGGAGGTCCGCACCCTCACCAGCGTCCTCGTCTTCGGGCCCTTCACGCTGGGCCTGCGGGTGGTGATTCTCCTCGGCGCGGCGGCGGCGCTCTACGTGGGGCCCAACCTCGACACAGCGGTCCTGTTCGCGGTGGGCGCCGGCTCCATGCTGCTGGTGGAGCCAGCGCTCGCCGCGCTCGGCTGGTCGAAGCGCGAGGCCGCGGTGGCGTCCGGCAACTGAGACGGCGACGTTCCGTTTCGGCACGAAGGCTGGGCGCCGCTCAGGCGTGGAGGCCTTGGGTATGGCCCTTGCTCTGGCCCGCCCAGCTGGAGGAACGATGCTGGCGAGAGTGCGCTCAGGGGCGTTGATGGGGATCGACGTGGTGCTGGTCGACGTGGAGGTCGACATGGCGCTGGGCCTTCCGTACTTCAACGTCGTCGGCTTACCGGAGGGCGCGGCGAAGGAGAGCAAGGTCCGCGTCATCTCCGCGCTGAAGAACTCCGGCTTCGAGCTGCCTCAGAAGCGGATAACGGTGAACCTCGCGCCCGCGGACCTCCGGAAGGAGGGGGCCGCCTTCGAGCTTCCCATTGCGCTCGGGGTGCTCGCCGCTTCGCGGCTGCTGGACGATGAGGCGCTGGGGGACTACCTCTTCGGCGGAGAGCTGTCGCTGGATGGGTGGCTCAAGCCGGTGCGAGGCGTGCTCCCGCTGGCCATCGCCGCGCGGGACAACGGGTTCAAGGGCGTGATGGTTCCAGCCGCCAACGCGCCCGAGGCGGCGCTGGTGGACAAGATTCAGGTCATCCCCATCAACCACCTGCGTGAAGCGGTGGACCACCTCACGGGGATTGCCCTGCTTCCGCCCTACTCGCCCGTGGCGGGTGCGGCGCAGGCAAAGGCCTCTGAGCAGGCGCTGGATATGAAGGACGTGCGCGGCCAGAGCGAGCTCAAGGACGCGCTGGAGCTGGCGGCGGCGGGCGGACACAACCTGCTGATGTGCGGCCCGCCGGGCTCCGGGAAGACCATGCTGGCGCGCCGGCTGCCCAGCATCCTCCCAGTAATGGACTTCCCCGAGGCGCTGGAGGTGACGAAAATCTACTCGGTGCTGGGCCTTCTGCAGGACGGCCAGTCCCTCCTCTCGCAGCGGCCGTTCCGGTCGCCCCACCACACCATCTCGGATGCGGGGCTGGTCGGCGGAGGCGTCGGCACCCGCCCGGGCGAGCTGTCGATGGCCCACCGCGGGGTGCTCTTCCTCGATGAGCTGCCGGAGTTCCGCAAGAACGTGCTGGAGGTGCTGCGCCAGCCGTTGGAGGAGGGGAAGGTCCACCTGGCTCGGGCGAACCAGAACATCAGCTACCCTTGCCAGGTGATGCTGGTGGCGGCGATGAACCCTTGCCCCTGCGGCTACTTCAATGTGCCCAACCGCAGCTGCAGCTGCCCCAGCCACCGCGTGCACGAATACCACGCGCGGGTGAGCGGTCCGCTGCTGGACCGGATTGACATCACGCTCCAGACCTACCCGGTAGAGCCGCAGCAGCTCATCCAGCTGGACGCCGAGGGGCTGCCCTCGGAGCACTACCGCAAGCGCGTCGAGGTGGCGCGGGGGAGGCAGCGGCACCGCTTCCGTGCGGACCCCGGCACCTACTGCAACGCGCAGATGGGCCCCGCGCAGCTGCGCCGGTACTGCAAGATGAGCGAAAAGGCCGCGCGCGACCTGGCCATCGCGGTGGCGCAGCATGGGCTGTCCGCGCGCGCGCATGACCGGATTATCAAGGTCGCTCGCACCCGCGCGGACCTCGAAGGCCACGACCTCATCGAGGCCAACGACATGCACCTGGCCATCGACTGCCGGATGCTCGACCGCAAAGGTTGGCTGGGCAGCTCGCCGTTTCCGACTTCGGGCGGCAGACCCCGGCCCATTGACCAGCTGACGGATCCAAAGCGGGTGCCTTCGTAGGCTTGGGCCTTCGGGCCCTGCCGGAGTAAGAATCCGCTCCGCTGACCCAAGCAAGCCATGAAGGCGCTCTACTTCCTGCTGAACTTCGCCCAGGCGCTCTTCCTGCTCTGCTGGTCTGCTTTCTGGATTTCCGCCGCGCTCGTGGTGATGGCGCTCAGCCTCAACCCCGCGGTGCCGCTGGCCATGGCGCGCAGGTTCTGGGCCCCGGGGCTGCTGACGTTCGGGTTCACCAAGCTGCAGCTGGCGGCGCTGCCAGACGTGGACTGGGGGAAGCCTCACGTCTTCGTGATGAACCACCAGTCGATGCTGGACATCCCCTGCGCGTTCGCGGCCATCCCGGCCAACCTGCGCTTCGTCGCCAAGCACTCGCTCAAGTTCGTGCCCTTCCTCGGCTGGTACATGTGGGCCACGGGAATGATTTTCGTGAACCGGTCCGACCGGTCGAAGGCCATCCGGAGCATCGGAGACGCGGCCGCGCGGATTCGAGGCGGGGTGAACATCCTCGCCTTCCCGGAAGGCACGCGGTCCGACAACGGCGACGTGCTCCCCTTCAAGCACGGCATCTTTGTCCTCGCGCTGGAGGCCGGCGTGCCGGTGGTCCCGGTGGCGATTGAAAACTCCGGGCGCCTTCTTCCCAGTGGCACCTTCTCGCTGCGGCCCGGCGTGGTGCGGATGAAAATCGGGACTCCCATCCCGACTGCTGGACGGCGCGTGGAGGACCGGGACGCGCTGGCGCGCGAGGTCCGCAGCGCGGTGATGCAGCTCAAGCGCGACCTGGCCGACGAGCAGGCCAACGACGTCGGGCGGCCCATCCCCTCAACTTCTCGCTGAAAGCGCAGCGCTTTTCGCCTCTGCGCTGCGCGCAGCACAGCGTTCGAACCTCCGTCGCGCGCAGGGTTTCCGCCGCTTCGGGTCCCCGCGTTCGCTTGGCGGCACGCCCGTTGCTCTTCCGCGCGGCACACGTCGCACTCGAGCGACGACAGATGCCACGGGATGCGTGGGGAGGGTGTGGGAGTGAGCAAACTGTCAGAGAAGCTCAAGGCGGTGGCAGCAGCAGTGGCGGCCATCGAGAAGCAGTTCGGCAAGGGCGCGGTGATGCAGCTGGGGGCGGACCAGGGCGAGCAGAAGATTGCCGTCATCCCCACCGGCTCCGTCAGCGTGGACCGCGCGCTGGGGGTGGGAGGCTACCCGCGCGGGCGGGTGGTGGAGATTTTCGGGCAGGAGTCCTCCGGGAAGACGACGCTCACCCTGCACGCGATTGCGCAGGTGCAGGCCCTGGGCGGCGTCGCTGCGTTCGTGGACGCTGAACACGCCCTGGACGTCTCCTATGCGCGCAAGCTGGGCGTGAGGGTGGAGGAGCTGTTGGTCTCCCAGCCCGACACAGGTGAGCAGGCGCTGGAGATTACCGAGCACCTGGTCCGCTCCGGCGCCGTGGACCTCATCGTCATCGACTCCGTGGCCGCGCTGGTGCCCAAGGCGGAGATTGAAGGCGAGATGGGAGACGCGCACATGGGCGTGCAGGCGCGGCTGATGAGCCAGGCGCTGCGCAAGCTGACCGGCGCGGTCAGCCGCTCCGGCACCTGCATCATCTTCATCAATCAGATTCGAATGAAGATTGGGGTGGTGTTCGGGAACCCGGAGACCACCACCGGCGGCAACGCGCTCAAGTTCTACTCGTCGGTGCGGATGGAGATTCGCCGCGCGGGGAACCTCAAGGACGCGGAGACCGTCATCGGCACGCGCACCAAGGTGAAGGTGGTGAAGAACAAGGTCGCCCCGCCCTTCCAGGAGGCGGAGTTCGACGTGCTCTACGGCCAGGGCGTGAGCCGGGGTGGAGAAGTGCTGGACCTCGGCGTGCAGCAGGGGCTCATCGAGAAGGCGGGCAGTCACTTCAGCTGGAAGGGCGAGCGCATTGGCCAGGGCCGCGAGCGCGCCATCGAGTGGCTGAAGGAGCGGCCGGCGGCGATGGAGGAGCTGGCGGGCGCCATCGTCAACGCGCCGCGGCTGGGAGCGCCCGTGGCCAAGCCCCTTGAGGAAGCCGCTTGAGCGCGCGCGCGCTGAGCCTCGGGGTCGCAATCGCTTTACTGGGCGGCTGCGCGGCGCGGGACCTCTGGGGCGTGGACGAGAGCGAACGGATAGACCAAATCATCCGCCGCGAGCCCTTCTGCGAGCACAGCCAGGGGGCGCAGGGCATCGCCGTGCAGAGCGCGCCGCCCATCGCCCCGCCGTATCCACCCGAGGAGACCTACCGCTTCCGCACGGAGCATGACCGCCGGGTCTCCAACTCGCGCGCACAGGTGGCGCCGCGCGCGCAGGGCAGAGCCAGCGGAGCGTCAAGGCTCAATCGCTGACGTGGACCGCCGCCTTCCGCGGCAATCCAGTCCACAGAAAGGAGGTGAGAGGTGCGCTCGTGCCGGCGGCAGCCGACCCTCCTGTGAGGGTGGAGGCTCCCCCGCTTCCGCCCTAGTCGCCGGCACGAGCGAGGAGGTTTCCACCGGGCAGCGGCACCGTGCGAGAACCCGCACGGACAACCCAGGTCTCCCCGTCCTGCTCCACCAGACTCCCGAGCGCGAACTGCGCGTCCCGGGAGAAGCGGGCCCGGGCCAGCCCGTGTTTCACGCGGCAGACCAGCGCGCCTTCCTCGTCCAGCGCCAGCGACTCCACCGCCAGCCGCTCCGCGGTCCGGTCCGACAGCCGGACGGAGAGCCCTTCGTCCGAGGTGAGGTCCACCGCGAGGACCTGGTACGCCGCGTCCTCGACCGCGACGAAGCACCAGTCGTTGCCGAAGGTCAGCTTGAACCGCCCGTCACCGGAGGGCGCCAATCCGCGGTTGAAGGCTTCGATGATGTTCGGGTGCTCGATGGGTTCACCGTCGTGCCACCAGCGGCCGCGGCGGTCCAGCCGGATGCCGCTGTCTTCACGCGTGTGCCAGCGTTTGACGGAGCCCTCGTCCACGCCTGGAAGGTGCGCCTTGGTGCCGGCCGGCGTCAAGGGGCGTGGATTTCAGCTGCTTCGAACGTATTCGGTGAAGCCCCGGAAGGCGACCGCGCCCCAGAAGTTCACCAGCACGCCGAGCCCCGCCAGCCCGGAGACCCAGCGGTTTCGCAGAGACCAGCCGCCGACCGCGAAGAGCAGGAGGAGGTAGGGCGTGTAGTCCAGGCTGAACCGGAAGCCGAACTGCATGTAACCGGTGTTCTGGTAGAAAAGCCCGGGCAGCGCGCAACACGCGACCGCGAGCCAGAGCGGCAGCTGCAGGCGGCGGTGCTCTCTGGGGACGAAGAGCAGCACGATGAGCGGGAGCGTCAACAGCAGCGAGAGCCCGTTCGGGTCGTACGAGATGCGCAGCGGCGAGAAGGAGATTTGCGGGAGCTTCAGAAAGGCCGCGCTCAGGTTCCGGCTCAAATACACCGGGTTGAAGAGGCCGAACTGGTCGATGTCTGTGTTGACGCGGTTGTTGTAGAAAAACCGGTGTCCGAACTCGCCGAGCTTTCCGAAGCGCACCAGGTTGTACGCCGCGGCCAGGCCGCCGAGCGGCGCCGCGCCGAGGGTGAACAGCCCCAGCTTCCGAAGGACGTCACGCCGTCGGGCGAGCGACTCGGGCGTGGACGCGAAGAGCGCCTTCACCTGCTCCAGCCGCCCACCCCGGTCCGGCGCCAGGCACTCCGCCAGGAAGAACACCCCTGAGAAGAGCAGCGGGGTCCTGGTGAGCGTTGCCATCGAGAAGAACAGCCCAGCCAGGAGCGGGCGGTGCGCGCGCAGCGAGTTGCGGACGTAGAGGCAGGTCAGCCCCACGCCCATCACCTCTGCCGTGAACCAGACCTCGCCGCGGATGGCGCAGTAGAAGAACAGCGTGCCGAACGCCAGCAGCAGCGCCAGGGCGATGTTCTCCGTGCGGTCCCGGTCGGTCTCCTGCTGCGAGGCGAGCTTGCGCAGCAGCGAGTAGAAGAGCGAGACCGCCAGCGCGCCGAGGATAACGCTGAAGGAGGTGTCGTTGAACTGATAGCCGTTCACCGCCACGAACGGGAGCATCAGCGCCGCGGGAAAGGGCGGGAAGCTCACGTACCACTTGTCGGAAGGCTGAAGCGCGCCCACACAGCGGACCTTCTGCCCCGCCACCTCCCGCACGCACGCCCAGTCCTCGATGTTGGGCAGCACCTGGGGGTCCACATCCAGCCGCCCCTCCAGCCAGCTCTTCGCCTGGTAGATGAAGTGCGGCGCCGCGCTCTGGCGCAGAAAGCGCTGGGAGCTGAAGGACGCAAGCACCGCAAAGCTGATGAGGAACAGCGCCACCTCGACGCGGTAGGCGCCGAACCAGAGCTTGAAGCCGGTGCCCACCGCAGACCCGCCCAGCCCCGCGCCGCCACCCTCCCCTGCTCCGACCTGGGGCGGGCTTGAGGCTGCCTCACCCGAGGCGGAGGAGGCTGCGGGTGCCGGGTGTTTCTCTGGGCGCGCTTTCTTGGATGGGCTCATGAGCGGCGCAGTTCAATACCAGGTTCACAGGCAGAACGGCGCGCGCTACGCGGCTCACCCGCCGGTGCGCTCCATCAGCTGGCGGCGCAGCAGGTCCAGCGCCTGATGGCGGCGCGTGAGCGGGGCGCCCGGCCCATCCGCTGGTGCGCTCCAGCAGCGCCTGATGGCGGCGCGTCAACGGGGCGCGCGCTCACCCGTCGGCACGCTCCAGCAACTGGCGGCGCAGCAGGTCCAGCGCGTGGTGGGCGGCGAAGCGCTGGACGTACTCTCGGTCACCGGTGAAGCGCTGCTTCTCGCAGCGCTGGCCGCCCTGCCAGGCCAGCCCCAGGTACACGGTCCCGATGGGATTCTCCGCGTCCCCTCCGGTAGGGCCCGCGTAGCCGGTGACAGACAGGCCCCACGTCGTGCCGCAGGCCGCGCGCACGCCCTGCGCCATGGAGAGGGCGACGGGCTCAGAGACGGCACCGTGGGCCTGCAGCAGCGCCTGCGGGACGCCGGCCAGCGCCACCTTCACGGCGTTCACGTAGGTGATGGCGCCGCCGGAGAAGTAGTCGCTCGCTCCTGCCGGGGCGGAAAGCAGCGCGCCCATCCCGCCGCCGGTGCAGCTCTCCGCCACCGCGACGGTGGCGCGCCTTTCGCGCAGCGCCTTGCCCAGGACGAGCGAGAGGGTCTCTTCGTCCGCGCCGAAGCAGTGGACGCCGAGCAGCGCCCGCGCGTCCGCCTCCGCGCTGGCCAGCAGGCCGTCTGCCTCCGCCTGGCTTCCCGCGGAGACCAGGAGCTTCAGCTGGTTCTCTGGCGCGTGGGTCCGAAAGCCGAAGAAGACGCGGGGGTGCCGGGTGAGCAGGGGCGCGACGCGCGCGTCGAGGTGCGACTCGGGGAGCCCCATCGTGCGCAGGAGCCGCAGGGCGATGAAGTGCGACTCGCCCCGCTGCTGCTGCAGCTGGCGCAGGCGCGGGACCAGCTCCGCGTCCACCAGCGCGCGGTATTCGCGCGGGACGCCCGGGACGAAGAAGAGCGTGGCCCTCCCCAGCTGCGCCACGAACATCGGCGCGGTGCCCGCGGGGTTGGTCACGACCTGCGCCCCCTGCGGCACCCGCGCCTGGCGGGCGTTGTTCTCCGTGAAGGTGACGCCGCGCTCGGCGAAGCGGGAACGGATGCGCTGCAGCGTCGGCGCGTCTTCGACCAGGGGAACGCCCAGCGCTTCAGCCGCGGCTTCCGCAGTGAGGTCATCCGAAGTCGGCCCCAGCCCTCCGGAGACCAGCACCACGTCCGCGCGGGCGGCCAGCGTCTTCAGCGCGTCCACGATGTCCGCCCGGTCGTCGCCGACCACGGTCGTGCGGCGCACGCGCTCTCCCAGCGCAAGGAGCCGCGTCTGGAAGTAGGCGCTGTTCGTGTCGGACGTCAGGCCCGTGAGGAGCTCATCACCGGTGCAGAGGGCTTCGATGTCCACGCCTAGACCAGGCTCGGCTCATCCTCTTCCAGCTCGTCCACGGCCAGCGCCGCGGAGCGTGCCGCCGCGCGTCGCTTCACGAGGTGGGTTTTCAGCATGAAGCAGGACTCCAGGAGCCCGAAGACGAGGTAGCAGCCGAAGTAGGTCGCCACCACGAAGGACGAGTGCAGCCGGGTGGCCACCAGCACGCCGCCGAGCGCCAGCACGGCCAGGACGCTCGCCGTACGCAGGGAGATGCGCACCTCCTTGAAGGTGCGGTACCGGACGGTGGACACCATCAACAGCGAGAGCAGGACAACGAGGACGGCGACGGGGACGTGGGCGTTGGGCGGCAGCGCGCCACCGTGGGCGCCGTGCTGGGCGATGACGACGGAGACAACCACGCCGGCCGCCAGCGGGATGGGCAGGCCGATGAAGAAGCGGCCGGAGCTCGCGCTGGGCGCGCGCTGCGCGAGGACGTTGAAGCGGGCCAGCCGGAGCGCGCCGCAGGCTGCGAAGACGAAGGAGATGAAGACGCCGAGGAAGCCGAAGGAGGTCAGCGCCCACTTGTAGACCAGCAGCGCGGGCGCGACGCCGAACGACATCACGTCCGCCAGGCTGTCCAGCTCCATGCCGAACTGGCTCTGCGTCTTCGTCAGCCGCGCCACCCGTCCATCGAAGCCGTCGAAGAACGCGGCGAACAGGATGCAGAGCGCGGCCTGGTACAGCTGAGGGGGGCTGGCCTCACCGGAGCAGAGGACCACCGCGTAGAAGCCGCAGAAGATGGAGGAGACGGTGAAGAGGTTCGGCAACACGAACAGCAACTTGCGGATCTTCATCGTTCAGATTGCTCCCCTGCACCGGAAGGCTCAGTGTAGCCCAGCACCGTACCACCGGACATCCGGGCGGGGGAGAGCACCCCAGGTTGACACACCTGTCTAACATCTGGATTTTGCCCGCCCTTCTGGCGCTCCTGGTCGCGCTTTGGGCCTGGCTCCGGTTCGTGCTCTGGCTCTACCGGGTCCGGCGAACCACCCCGGAAGTGCTCCGGGTTTCCTGTGCGGATGGCTGGGAGCTGGCCGTCTACCGCCGGCGTCCGACGACGCGCCGCTACGCCGAGCCGCTCCTTCTCTGCCACGGGCTGGGCGCCAACTACCTCACGTTTGATTTTGATCCACCGCACTCGCTCGCCCACTGCCTGGCCGAGGCTGGGTTCGAGTGCTTCACCGTCGAGTGGCGGGGCACCGGCGCGTCGCAGCGGCCACCGCGCGGAAAGCGCTGGAGCTACTGCGTGGACGACCACATCCGGCTCGACGCGCCGGCCGTGCTGAAGGCGGCGCTCGAGAAGACCGGCGCCACGCAGGCCTTCTGGGTCGGCCA
This sequence comes from Myxococcaceae bacterium, assembly GCA_044230055.1. Classification (GTDB taxonomy): domain Bacteria; phylum Myxococcota; class Myxococcia; order Myxococcales; family Myxococcaceae; genus JBGART01. The sequence continues at coordinate 33,566 of JBGART010000057.1, forward strand.
TTCGCTGGGCGGGCTGATTGGCTACGCGTTCGCGCAGGAGGAGCGGCAGAAGCTGCGCGGAATGGTCGCGCTGGGGGCGCCCGTCTTCTTCCGCTACTCCGGAGTCCTGCGGCGCGCGGGGCGCTGGGGCGCGTTCGCCGCATGGCCGTTCGGGCTGCGCTACCGGTGGTGGAGCGTGGGACTGGCGCCGTTCCTCGGCTACCTCCCGCTGCCGCTCTCGGACCTCGTCATCAACCCCAGGCACATCGCTCCGCGGCTGCAGCGCCAGCTCTCCGCGCACCTGCTCGCGCCCATCAACCGGCGCCTGCTGCTGCAGTTTCGCGACTGGATTGTTCACGACGCGTTCCGGTCTTTCGACAAGTCTGCCGACTACCGCGCCGGAATCTCGACCCTGGAGCTGCCGCTGCTCATCTCCGGAGGCAGCCAGGATCGCCTCGCCCCGCCCGCCAACCTCGAAGCCCAGTTCGCGCTGGCCGGCGCCAAGGACAAGACGCTGATGATTTTCGGCCGGGACCGAGGCGACCGCGAGGAGTACGGACACGGCGACCTGCTCTTCGGCACCGGCGCCCCCACCGAGGTCTACCCGCGGGTGGTGGAGTGGCTCGCCGCGCGCGCCACGCCGGTGGAGCCGGAGGACGCCGCAGCGGTCACCTCAAGCGTTGCGCCGTCAGACGCGTAGTCGAGAGGCGGCAGGGGGGCGTGCTGCGGGCTTCGGGGGCAAGGGTGTCTCGGGCTGCGGGCTTCGGGGAACGGTGTCTCGGGCTGCGGGCTTCGGGAACGGTGTCTCGGGGAAGGGGAGGGCACGCGAACGCGAACGCGAACGCGTGCTCCCTACCCCTTCCCCGAGACACCGTTCCCCGAAGCCCGCAGCCCGAGACACCCTTCCCCGCAGCCCGCCCCCCGAATACTCCGGCCCGGCGCAGACCTATGGCACGCCACGCGCCCCATCCGCCCTCTCGAGCACTGCGGGGTACGCCTCCGCCGAGCCTCGAACCCACTGCCGACGTCTCGACTATGCGCCTGACGGCGCACACGCTCGACGCGAACGGAGGCATCCCCGCGATGATGCGGGCCCTGGGTGAGCTGTTCTCTAGTAGCGGCCGGGCGCAATTCGGTCAGCGCCGGGGTCCGGAGTCCACGCAAGCGGCGGGGCGCAGGGGAACAGAAGAGCGCAGGCGCCTCACGGTGACGTGGGCGCCGCGGTCGCACTCCGCCCAGACCGGGCCTTCCTGGAGGCCGGTGGCCAGCACCACGTCCGCGTCAATCCGCGCGTCACCCGGGACGACCAGCGCGGAGGGGCACGCCTGGGACGTGAGCGAGGTGACCTTCACGCGGGCCAGGCTCTCGGCCAGCACAGCGCCCCACCGCGCCCGCTGGACGAGGACGTCCGACAATTCCACCTCAGCGCCCTCGGCCGCGAGCACGCCTGAGCCCTCCGCCCCTACGATGGAGACCGACTGCACCTTGGCGTTGGCGCCACGGATGTGCACGCCATCCCCGGTGCTCCCATCGTCCCGCACGCCGCGAATCTCCCCAAAGGCCGCCACCACCGTGCCGTTGCGGAGGTTGAGCCCGTAGCCCTTGGGCCGAAGGATGACGAACCGCTGCACCCGTCCGGTCACGCTCACCAGCTGAACCGCGCCGAAGTCCCCGCTGTCGAGCAGCAGCAGGTCCTCAAGCAGCGCCGTGCCGCCTACCAGCGAGATGGCGGCCCTGTCCGCGCGCAGCGAGCTGAACCGCTCCACGTGCAGGCTCTGCGGCGTGCGGCCCAGCAGCCCGTACTCATGGCCAAGCACCGCGATGTCCGCCAGGTGCACGCGCGCGGAGCCGACGAAGACTGCGGGGCCGCGCCCTCCGGAGAGCTCCACCTGCCGCACCTCCGCGGTCCCCTTGAGCAGGGACATCCCGGTCACCGGCCCCTCGAAGCGGAGCTCGCGCGCGGTGAGGGTGCCGCTGGAATCAAATGCCACGCCCTGCGCGAGCGCGCCGACAAACAACGTGCCCGTCACGGTGAGGCTGCCGTTCCCGCTCACGACGATGCCGCGGGCGCGGGCGAGCGTGGCCGAGACCAAACAGCCCTCCACGCGCAGCGTGCCGCGGTCCGACCGGAGCGCGGCTTCGCGCTGACCGCTGAAGACCACCTTCTCCAGGCTGACCGACGGCGGCGGGCTGACCGGTAGGACCTCCACGCCCACCGCCCCTCCCTGCACGCTCAGGTTTCGCAGGCCCGCACCGTCGGCGAGCTGGACCGCGGCGCCCGTGCCCCCATGGCTGAGGACCACCTGCCCTACTCCCTCGAAGGTCCAGCCCTCCTTCAGCACATACGGCCCATCCTCATAGAACCCGGTGAGCAGCTTGATGCGGACCGGGCCGGCGCCTGTCGCCGCTTGCTCCAGCGCCGCGGCCGGAGAGCGCAGCGGCGCGCGGGCGCTCCCGTCGCCTCCGGCCGGGGCACGTGCATCCACCCACAGCTCGCGGCTGGGCGCCGGCAGGCCCCGCGGAGGGACCGGCCGCGCGGCGGGGACCGCGCAGGCGAGCCCGAACAGCGGGAGGAGGAGCCTGAGCACGGGGCAAGAATAGAGCCAATCCGCCGCGGCAGATCGGCCAAGTGCCCGGATTGATCCCCCGGTGCGCGCGAGGCCGAGGATTCGGCCTGGGACGCGCGGGCTTGCGGATCAAACCGGCCCACCAAACGATCTGAATCACTCACCAATTGATCCACGACAGATCAGACAGCGCATGTATTACGCGGCGCGGTGCGGGGCGTGTTCCATGCGACATTTCACCGGGTGAAGATCGCACCGTCGCCTACCTTGTTTTACTCACCGCTCGGAAATTCGCTTCCAGAGCCGATTTTAGGCCTCAGGAATGTCGTCAAACATTGACAGGTGAAACCTGGATTTGTTACCAAAGCGCTCGTCGAACCATGTTTCACGAGGGAGGGGACAACGTGACGAAGGCAGAGCTCGTGGAGGCAGTCGCCGAGCAGTCCATGCTCACCAAGAAGTCGGCGGCCGAGATTCTGGAGATCGTTTTCAACACCATCGGCAAGGCGGTGAAGAAGGACAACCGCTTCAGCTATCCGGGCTTCGGTACGTGGTCGATGCGGTCCCGGAAGGCGCGGAAGATCCTGAACCCGCAGACGAAGGAGCTGATGAAGCTGAAGGCGTCCAAGACCATCGGCTTCCGTCCGGCGAAAGAGCTGAAGCAGACGCTCTAACCTTCGGGCGCATCCGCCAGACGTTGTGCGAAGGGCGCCGTTCCCACGCAGGGCCGGCGCCCTTTGACTTGGCGGCTACTCCCCGAACTGCTTGCGCATCTGCGCGGGCGAGAGCCCGGTGAGCGAGGCGAGCTCGTCGATGAAGTCGCCGCAGTGCAGGAAGTAAAGCTGGTCCTCGACGAAGAGGGACACGAAGACCTGGGGACACTCGGGGATGCGGACCCCACGGCACTCGAGGAAGTAAACGAGCCTGGGGAGCGCGCGGGTGGTGAGGAAGCCCACCGGGTCCGCCGCGGGCAGGACAATCTCGTAGTTCAACGCCTCCTCCAGCTCACCGGCCTCATCCTGGCGGACCTGGGCGATGACGGCGTTGGCCTCCGCGGCGGACGCGCGGCGGAAGGCGCGGTCGAAGAGGCGCTGGAGCGGGTCGCTCACAGGGCCGCCACGCTGGGCCGCGCGGGCGCCGGGTTGCCCAGCTCCTCCAGCGGGTCCTTCGGCTTGCCGTCGCGCCAGAACTCAAAGTGGAGGTGCGGCCCGGTGCTGCTGCCGGTGTTGCCGGCGAGACCGAGGGCCTCTCCCTTGTGCACGCGCGCACCGGGCTCCACCAGGACTTCAGAGAGGTGGCTGTAGCGCGTCACCACGCCGCCGGCGTGCTGCAGCTCGATGTGCAAGCCGTGCGCGCCCAGCCAGTCCGCGCGGATGACCGTGCCCTCTGCCGGGGCAAACACCTGCTGCCCTTCCGCGGCGGCGAGGTCCAACCCGAAGTGCAGCTTGTAGGTGCGGGTGATGGGGTGCAGCCGCCGGCCGTAGAGGCTGGTGACGGCCACCGGGTGCACGGGCCAGCTGAAGGCCACCGGCGCGTCGTGCGTCACGACGCGCAGCTGCCGGACCTCCGCCATCCGCACCGCGACGTGGGTGACGAGCGAGAGCACGTGTTCGGCCAGTTCGCGCGGGAAGTCGCCGTAGGCGCGGGCGTCGAGCTCCAGCTCCGCCTCGAAGGTCACCCGCGCGCGGATGAGGTCGAACGACGAGGTCTCCTCGGGCTGGCGCTGCAGCAGCTGCTGGAGCGCGTCGCAGACCTGGTCCCAATTCTGGCGCTGCAACAGCGGCATCGCCGACCCGCGCGCGGCGGCGGCGCGGTGGCTCCTGGCACGGGTGGCGAAGGCGACCAGGGCCGCCTGAAGCTCAGGGGACGTCGTCGCCGTCTTGGGCCGGCGCACCTCGCGGGGCGTGGGCCTGCCGGCGGACAGGGGCACCGGGGCTTTGACCGTGGCGTACTCCTCGCCGAAGACCTCCGCGAAGGACAGCTTCCGCTGCGCCTGCGACGTTGCGCACGCCGAGCACAGCAGCAGCGACGAGGCGAGGAGACGGGGGAGCATCGACGTGCCGTCAAGGGTAACACGCCGGTCAGGCGGGGCTTCGGCGCGAGGGACGCACAGTGTGAGAGCGGTCAGGCGGCAGCGCAGCGTGCGGTGGCGGGTGGTAGATCGCCGCAGACCATGGCGAAGGAATCCCTCGAGGCCAGGCGCAGGCGGGCGGTGTCGGTCTTCGACCGGCTGGAAGAGCACATGCCGCAGGCGCGGATTGAGCTGCGTTACGAGACGCCCTTCCAGCTCCTGGTGGCGGTGATGCTCTCCGCGCAGTGCACGGACAAGCGGGTGAACCTCGTCACGCCCGCGCTCTTCGCGCGCTATCCGGATGCCGCGCGGATGGCCGGCGCGCTGCAGAGCGACGTGGAGCGCTGCATCCAGTCGTGCGGCCTCTACCGGAGCAAGGCGAAGAACCTCATCGCGGCGTCGCGGTCACTCGTCTCCGGACACGGCGGCGCAGTCCCCACGTCGAGGCGGGAGCTCACCGCGCTGGCGGGCGTCGGCCCCAAGACGGCGGGCGTGGTGTGCATCCACCTCGAGGGGGACGCGGCATTCCCGGTGGACACCCACATCCAACGCATCGCGCGGCGGCTGGGCCTGACGCGGCACACGCATCCGGACAAAGTGGAAGTAGACCTGCGTGCGCTCCTGCCGGCGGCACGCTGGACCAAAGGTCACCAGCTGCTCATCTGGCACGGCCGCCGGACCTGCCACGCGCGCACCCCGGACTGCGAGGCGTGCGTGGTGCGGGCGCTCTGCCCGAAAATCGGCCTTCCTAAGCCTGCGCGCGCTGCTCGGCCCGCTCGGACTTCAGGCGCTTCATCCGCTTCCGGATGAGCTCGCGCTTCAGCACCGACAGGTGGTCGACGAACATCGTGCCCTTGAGGTGATCCGATTCGTGCTGGATGGCGATGGCGAGCAGCCCCTCCGCCTCCAGCGTCTGCTCGGCGCCGTCAACGTCGAGGAAGGTCACCGTCACCTTGGCCGCGCGCTCCACGTCCTCGGCTTCGCCCGGGATGGAGAGACAGCCTTCGGTGTACGTGGTGATGCCCTCGCTGGAGATGACGCGCGGGTTGATCATCGCGTACGGCTTGGACTCCGGCTGCCGGGGCCGCGTGTCGAGCACGATGACGTTCTTGAGCACGCCGACCTGAGGCGCGGCCAGCCCGACGCCGTCCGCCGCGTACATCGTTTCGAACAGGTCAGCGACCAGGGCACGGATGGTGTCGTCCACCGCGGAAACGGGGGACGCCTGCTTCTTCAGGACCGGGTCCGGCCAAATGAGGATTTCACGAACCATGCCGACACTTTTAGTGCCCCCTGGCGGGCCTGGCAACCCACCCGCCCACGGGCCTTCAGTCGGTGAGGCTGCGGGCGTAGTCCTCGCGCAGGCGGTCGTCCTGGAGCGCGTGCGCCGCCTCGGCCAGCACGTCCGTCACCTCCCGCGCCCGGAGCACGAGCGAGGGGTCTGGGTGCCCGACAAAGCGCAGCGGGTTGAACTCGCTTGAGAGGGAGGAGAAGGCCCGGTGGACCTCGTCCGTCCCGGCGGAGCGCGACAGGCCGAGGATGGAGAAGTAATCGGACTCCTGGATTTCCCGGTATTTGGCGTCAAGCCGGCGGGTGTCCAGCTCCGGCGACGGGAGGGGGCGCGGGGCGGCTGGGGGCGTCACCTCCATCAGCTGGAGCGTCCAGGCGGCGGCGAGCAGGCGGGCGGCCACCTCCTGCCGCAACCCGCTCTCGAGCAGCAGCTCTTCGATGGTGGACTCCCCGTCGGCAGATTCGAGCAGCCGGCGCTCCCGCTCCGAGAGCCCGAGCGCGCGGAGCTCCGACGGGTCCTTCACGAACGGGATGGCGTCCAGCCCACCGACGGACTCCAGCGCTGCGTCCGGAGGGATGGCGCGGCGCAGCGCTTCGGTGAGCAGCTGGAGCGCGGAGCGCGGCGCGACGGCGACGGCCTCGGACTCGGGCACCGGCTCGCGGGAGATGAGGTAGATGGACTGCGGCTCGCTCAGGGCCTCCAGCGCCACCTGCTCGGTGTAGCGCTGCACCAGCGGGACGGCCTCGGTGTCGCGGACGTAGCCGCGGGCGCGCAGGACCCGGATGAGCTCGGCGGACGCAGCGCCGCGGAGGAGGCGGAGCTCCCGCTCCTGCTCCGAATCCAGCAGCCCGTCGCGGCGGGCGCGCTCGAGCAGGGTTTCGTGGGCGAGCGACGAGGTGGCGCCGACGATGGCGCCGCGGTGAAACCAGAGCGTGCGAAGCGCCTCGGCGCAGCGCAGCTCCAGCTTGGCCTCCGCCCCTGAGCGCACGAGCGTCAGCACCACCCGCACCAGCCCGGCCAGGTCCACGCTCCCGGAGGACGGCACCTCAATGGCGGCGCGCCCCGGCACCTCGAAGGGGATGAGCGAGGCGACCGCGCGGCGCTCGGAGGCCACGCGGGCAGCCTGCGCCTCGCGCCGGGCGTCAAGCAGGGCCCGCTCGGCCGCTTCGCGCGTGGCGCGCTCGGAGCTGACCGCGTGCACCGCGGCCTCCGCAGCGCTGCGGGCCTGGTCGGCCGCCACGCGCATCCGCTGAAGCTCCTCCTCGAGCTGCGCGCGCCGGCCGCGCTCGCGGTCCGCCTCCTCGTGCGCACCGTGAGGGTCCTCGAACGCCGGGCGTTCCGTGCCATCGTCGAACACGCGGGTGGCGGTCTCCGCGGCGCGGCGGGCGGCGCGCGCCAGCTCCTGCGCGTGGGAGGCGGCGTGCTGCGCGGCCTCTTCCCGCTGGGAGCTGCCCCAGACGAGGGACTCGGCCTGCTCCAGCTCCAGCTGCCTGCGCGCGGCGTCCGCGGAGAGCCCCTGCGCCCGGAGGCGCGCCGCGTCCTGCTCCCGCTCCAGCTTCTCGAGCGCCTGGCGGGCGACGGACGCCTCCTCGCCGCGGCTCTGCTCCAACGCCTCCGGGAGAAACACGTCGTCGAGGGCGTCCCCCTCCTCGCGGGAGCGCGTGGATCCCCGCTCCTGCGGACGTCTGCGCGGCGCGGGCGCGGCATCGTCCGCATCCCAGCTCCCGGACTTCGCGCGCTGAGCGCTGGCCCGCGCCTCAGCCTGCGCACGCTCCGCCGCCGCCGCGCGCTCGGCCTCCGCGCGCGCTGCCACCGGCTCCGTCTTGCTCCGCGCCGGCACCGGCGTGTCCCAGTCGGCCAGCTCGTCCGGCTCGTCGGAGGTTCCCTCCTCCGGCGACTCCCAGTCGGCGTCGGTGTCGCCCGCGGTTGCGAGGTCCGGGTCGCCGCCCGCGCCGCGCCCGTCGTCGTCGGATGCGGCTTCCGCGTGGAGCTCGTCGTCGTCGGATGCGGCTGCCGCGTGGAGCGCGTCCGGGTCCTCGTCGGCGTCGGCCTCCGCGCCGAGCTCGGAGTCGTCTGCCGCGGTGAGCTCCTCCGGGTCCTCGTCGAGCCCGTCGGGGTCTGCCGCGGTCTCCGTACCGAGCTCGTCGTGGTCCGATGAAGATGCGGCTTCGGCGGCGCGCTCCTCCGCGCTGTCCTCATCCAGCAGGTTCACGTCCTCGGGCGCCGCCTCGGCGAGCTCCTCTTCGTCGGCCGAGCTCGCAGCGTCGGAGGCCGCCTCGACGCCGAGCGCCTGCTCGTCGACGTCCTCGTCGATGGAGAACCCGTCGGACTCCTCGTCCGCGCTGTCGGCCGCGACGCGGTCGGCCTCGAGGCGGGCTTCGAACTCGGCGATCTCTTTGGCGGCTGCCCGCTCCGCCTCTTCGCGCGCGAGCGCTTGCGCTCGCTTCAGCGCTGCCCGCTCACCCTCCACCGTCCCGCCGGCTGACGCGGAGGGCGACGCCTCGGCCAGCGGCTTCACCTCGTCGGGGTCCGCCTCGAGATCGTCCCAGACCTCGGCCAGCGCAAGCTCCGTCCCCGCCTTCTCCGGAGGCGCGGCGACCGGTCCGCCTCCCTCCGTCTCAACTGTCTCGGTGGGAGCGCGAGCATCACGCCCTTCACCGTCCTGCGCGTGGTCGCTGCTGGCCTCCGGACCTTCGAGCGCGGCAATCTCCTTCGCTGCCGCGTCCTCCCGCTCCAGCAGGGCGATCTCCCGCGCCGCGGCCGCCTCCGCCTCTGCGCGGGCGTCCTCCCGCGCCACGACGATGCCGAAATCGGTAGGCTCGGCCTCCGCAATCTCTCTGGCCGCGGCCGCCTCTGCCTCCTTGCGCGCCAGGGCCGCCGCCTGTCGCCGGGCGTCCGAAGCGGAGGATCCTTTCTGCGATGGCGCGTCGGCAGCGGCGAGCTCCCCGGCCAACCGCGCACGCTCTTCCGCACGCAACCGCTTCTGCGCGGCGAGCCGGTCGTCGTCCGCCCCCACCGTCTCCGAGTCGGTCGAGGCACCAGCGATCCGGAACTTCCCCGTCAGCTCGACGTCGCTCTGCGGGGTGGGAAGACCAAACTTCGCGGTGGTGTCCGGCGCGCCCACCGATGCGGGATCCACCCCGAACTTGTCCGTCCGGTCGAGCGCGAGCGGCTTGCTGCCGAGCTCGGAAGCGACATCGCCGAAATCTGACTCTTCGGAGCTCGGCGCGGGAGGGGCGCTGGGCGCAGCCTCGACAGAGGGCGAATCAAGGTTGCCGGACGCAAGTCGCTGGAGCGCCTCTTCGCGTGCGCGCCTCCTGCGTGCGGCCTCCTCGCGCACCTCCGCTTCGAGACGATCAAGCTCCGAGTCCCCTTCCGCGCCGGCTGACGCCTCCCCCCAACCCTCCCCTGCTGAGACATCGCCCTCGGCAGACCCACCCGCGGAGACTTCGCCGTCGCTCAGCCCTGCGTCGGGGCCCGCCGAGTCGGTAAACGCCGATGTCTCGTGCGAAGGGCCATCGCCTGCGTGGGCGCCGTCGTCCGCGGACGAAACGACTTGATCACCCGCATGCGTGTCGTACCCCGACGCCTCGTGATCGGGGATACCGTAGCCCGAGGGCTCACTGTCACCCGCGTGAGCTGCGTCCTCCGCGAACGACGCGCTGTCATCAGGCGCGTCGCCTCCGTAACCCAACGTCGCGTCGGCGCCATCGGCCCGGGCCTCGACACCGACGTGCGGCTCGCCCTGCCGGAACCTCGCATCGGCGTCGGCACCGTCACCGTAAGCTGCGTACCCCTGCGCCTCGCCGTAGCCCGACGCAGCGTCGCCGGCTGCTTCGCCGTAGCCCGAGGCGGTGTCGCCGGTCGCTTCGCCGTAACCCGACGCGGCGTCACCCTCCGCTAGGCCGTGACCCGACGATGCATCACCTTCCTCGCCGTACCCCGACGACTCGGCAGCTGCATGACCGCTGTATCCCGAGGCTTCATCCCCCGCCTGCCCGTCGCCAGACCCAGGTGCTGCGTCCGCTCCGCCGGAGTGACCCGAGGCAGCATCTGCGCCGCTACCGTAGGCCGACGCTGCCGCGTCGTAGCTCGGCGATTCGGCGTCTGCCGCCCGCTCCTCGCCGTATCCCGACGCTGCATCAGCCTGCGCTTCGCCATACCCCGACGCTGCATCAGCCTGCGCTTCGCCGTATCCCGACGCCGCATCCGCCTGAGCTTCGCCGTACTCCGAGGCTGCATCGCCCGGCTGCGCTCCGCCGTAGCCCGATGCTGCATCGCTTGGCTGCGCCTCGCCGTAGACCGACGCTCCATCAGCCTGCGCTGCGCCGTAGCCCGACGACTCATCCCCGTGAGCTTCGCCGTACTCCGAGGCTACCTCGCCCGGCTGCGCTCCGCCGTATCCCGATGCTGCATCGCCTGGCTGCGCCTCGTAGCCCGACGCTGCATCAGCCTGCGCCTCGCCGTAACCGGTCGACGCATCCGCCTGCGCTTCGCCGTACCCCGATGACGCATCAGCGTGCGCCTCGCCGTAACCGGACGACGCATCGCCCGCCGCCGCCTCGCCGTACGCCGACGCTGCGTCAGCCTGCACCTCGCCATCGCCGGACGCATCACCTTGCAACCCGCCGTAGCCGGACGCGACATCACCTTGCGCCCCGCCGTAACCCGACGCGGCCTCAGCTCCGTACCCCGACAACTCGGCGCCGTGGGCCTCGCCGAAGCCGGACGAGTCAGAGCCCGCCGCTTGCGCTTCGCCATCGCTCGGCTCCTGCCCCACGGCGGCCGCTGCTTCACTCTGCGCCGGATGCGCCTGGCCATCGCCGTGCGCCCCGCCGTAGCTCAGCGCTTCCTCACCCTGAGGCACCTCATGCTCAGCGCCCTGGGCTGACGCGGTTTCACCCTGCGCCTCGCCATAGCTCGACGATGCATCAGCCTGAGCATCGCCGTAGCCCGCCCCTGCAACACTCTGCGCCTCGCCATGACCCGACGCTTCTTCCCCGTCGCTCGAGCCGTACGCAGACGACGCAGCGGCCTGCGCCTCGCCGTCGCTCGAACCGTACGCCGACGGCGCCTCAGCCTGCGCCTCGCCGTAACCCGACGCTTCTTCGCCGGATGCAGACGACACCTCAGCCTGCGCCTCGCCGTAACCCGAGGACGTCTCAGCCGCCGAAGCCTCGCCCTCAGCCGCATCCGGCGGGGGCGCGTTGCGTTCGGTGACTGCGGGCTCGCCGTCGCCCAACTCCACGCCGGCTGGAACCTCATCCTCGCCGTAGACGGGAGATTCCTCCGTCGTCGTCTCCTCGCTGTCCGACGCGGGCTCGTCCTCTTCCACGTCCGGGGGCGCCGCGGCGGCGACAGGCTCCCCGCGGAGCGCTTGCGACACCTGATCCAGGAACTGGGCGCCGTCGAGCGGGAGGGGAATGACGGGCCACGACTGGCCGCGCAGCGCCTCCCCCAGCAACAGGACCTTCGCCTTCTTCGCCCCGGGGTGGCGCTGAATCTCCTCGAGCGCCGACTGGCCACGCCCGCCCTCCACGGCAGGCGCGAGGATGATGACGGCTGGCAGGTGATGACCGAAGGCGATGACGGCGTCCGCGGCGGAGGTGGCGAGGACGATCTCGTTGCCCTCCCTCGCCAGCAGCCGCCGAATCACCGCAATCGTGGCGATGTCGTCGTGGACGAGGAGGACCAGTCCGGCCATTCGAGCGAAAAGTCTACAGCATCGCCCCGGGATCCACGTCGATCACGACCTTGACGGCCGCCGGGACGTCCGAGAGGTAGGCCTCCACCTCCGCTGCGAGCGGCGCCAGCGATGCGTGCGTGGGGCCCTTGAGGAGGGCCTGCCAGCGGGTCTTGCCTTTGATCTTCGCGATGGGCGCGGGGGCCGGGCCGAGCAGGCGCACCCCTCGGGCAGCGGTCCGGAGCTTCCTCGCCAGCCGTTCGCCCAGCTGCCGGGCGACCTGGGCGGTCTGCGCGGGGTGTGCGCCCTCGATGCGCAGGGCGATCATCCGGGTGAACGGCGGGTACGACAGCGCCTTGCGCCATTGGAGCTCTCGCGCGGAGAACCCCTCGTAGTCGTGGGCCAGGACGCGCTTCACCGGCTCCGAATCCGGGTTGTAGGTCTGCACCAGGACGAGGCCGGGGTCTTTCCCGCGGCCCGCCCGCCCACCCACCTGCGTGAGGAGGTGAAAGGTGCGCTCCGCTGCGCGGAAGTCGGGAATCGCCAACGACGAATCCGCCATCACCACACACACCAGCGTGACGCCCGGGAAGTCATGCCCCTTGGCGACCATCTGCGTCCCTACGAGTACATCCACCTCCCTCCGAGCGAACGCAGCGAGCAGCTCGGTGAGCCGCTCTGCATTGGAGGCCGAGTCCCGGTCCAGCCGTGCCACGCGCGACGCGCGAAAGGCGTTGGCCACCTCGGCCTCCACGCGCTCGGTCCCAATCCCCAAACGCAGCAGCGTCCCGCCGCACTCGCGGCAGGTCAGCGGCACCGGGTGCGAGAAGCCGCAGTAGTGGCACATCACGTGCCCCGACGAGAGGTGGTGCGTGAGCGACACGTCGCACGACTCACAGCGCAGGGACCCGCCGCACACCTCGCAGACCAGGAACGTGCTGTGGCCACGGCGGTTGAGGAAGAGGATGACCTGCTGCCCCTTCGCCAGCACTTCGCCCATCGCCTGCAGCAGCGGCGGCGAGAGGATCTGCGCCTCCTCCGCGGGGCGCTCCTTCTCCCGCGGCCGCTCCAACCGCAAGTCGATGAGGGAGACCGTCGGCATCGGCCGGTCATCCACGCGCGAGGCCAGGACGAGCCGCCGGTACCGTCCGCGGTTCGCGTTCTCCAGCGTCTCCAACGACGGGGTGGCGGAGCCGAGGATGATGGTCGCGCCCGCCTGCTTGGCCCGCACCACCGCCAGGTCGCGCGCCTGGTAGCGCAGCTTGTCCTCCTGCTTGAACGAGGGGTCATGCTCCTCGTCCACCACCACCACGCCCAAATCCATCACCGGCGCGAAGACCGCAGAGCGCACGCCCACGGCAATCTTCACCTTGCCCGCGCGCAGCTGCTGCCAGTGGCGCAGCCGTTCCCGGTCCTTCAAGCCGGAGTGCAGCACGGCGACTCCGGTGCCGAAGCGGCTGCGGAAGCGCCCCACCAGCTGCGGCGTCAGCGCAATCTCCGGGACGAGGATGAGCCCGCCCTTCCCCATCGCCAGCGCGCGCTCCACCACGCGCAGGTAGACCTCCGTCTTCCCGCTGCCGGTCACGCCGTGGAGCAGGTACGGCGCGAAGCCGCCGGTCTCCAGCGACCGGCACAGCTCCTCCACTGCCGCCGCCTGCTCCGGCGTGAGCCGCTCCGGCCGGGACTGCTGCAGGCCTTCGCGCACGCCCGGCTGGAGCTCCACCGCGTCCAGACGCAAGAGCCCCTTCTCCACCAACCTGCGCAGCGTCTCCCGCGAACCGGGGATGGCGTGCGAGAGCTCTTCCACCGGCGCGCGGCCGCCCACCGCCAGCAGGTACGAGAGGACCGCGGCCTGCGCCGGCGCCCGGCTGAGGTTCGCGGTCTGTGCCGCCGGCAGCGCGTTCGCGAAGAGCTCCACGTCCGCCGCCGCGTCCTTGCCGTCCTCCGCCGCGGTCAGCCCGGGCGGGAGCGCCCCGCGGATGGCCTCGCCCAACGGGTACCGGTAGTGCTCGGCGGCGAAGCGCAACAGCGCGATGAGCTCTGCCGGGAGCGCGGGCGCCGGGTCCAGCAGCTTCTCCACCTTGCGCAGCCGAATTTTCGGGTCCGGCGGCCTTTCGCCCTCGCCCAGGTAGAACGCCAGCGTCCTGCCGTTGCCGAACGGGACGAGGATGCGATGGCCGGGAGAGAGCTTTCCCTCGAGCTCCGGCGGGACGACGTACGTGTACTCGCCTCGGACCGGGCGCCCCACGGCCACCTTGGCATACCGCTCCGCTGGTGCGCACCGCTCCGCCGGCGCCACGGGGAAGAGCTGCGCCTCCATCTGCCCCGGTACCTCGCTCACCGGCGGCACAGTAGATCCAATGGATCTCCTGGGTCGAGCACGCTGCGCAGCCATCGCACGGTCTGCGCGATGGCCTCAGCCTCACGGGCCCGCGTGTCGAACCCATGCCCGGTGTTCGCCAGCACGTGCAGCGACAGGCGCGGGTTGCCCTTCACCGCGCTCTCCACCAGCGGCAGCGGGCCGAGCTCGTCCGCGTCGCCCTGCACCACCAGCGTGGGGCACTGCACGCTGCGCAGGGCAGCGTCATCCTCCGCCCGCAGCTTGCCTTTGGGGGCCAGCGGAAAGCCCAGCAGGACCAGCGCTGCAGGCGGGTCGCGCAGGGCAAGCCGCGCGCAGACGCGGCCGCCAAACGAACGGCCGATGAGGACCACCGGAGCCTCCGCACTCGCCCGCCTCAGCCCCGCGACGGCGCGCTGCACCGCGCGCTGCTCCTCGAGCAACCCCTCGCTGGGGCGCCCAGGCTTGAAGCTCAGCCGCCGGGCGCGGATGCCTTGAGTCTTAAGCGCGCCGGCGAGACGGACCAGCAGCGGCTGGCGCGCGCTCCCGCCGAACCCGGGCGTCAGCACCGCGTGGGCGAGGGGGAGCAGCGGACCGGCCTACTGGAAGAGCTTGTCGGAGACCGCCGACTTGGCGTCGCCCTTGAGGCTGGTGAAGCGCAGAACCAGCTCCTCGGCGCGGGAGACCTCCAGCGTGCGCGGGAACCACTCGCCGGTGGCCGCGGACGCGTAGTCGAGGAAGCGGACGTCCCAGGCGGTACCTTGCGGGTCCGCGTAGCGAATGCGCGCGGGCAAGAAGCCTTCCTTGTAGACCCAGAGCTGAGGCGACTTCTCGGCCGGGTCCCCCAACACATAGGTGACCTTTCCGCCAAACCGCCCGAGCGAGGTCTGCTTCGGCTCCACACCGCGCGCGCGCAGGTGCTTCTCGATGGCGCCGCGCGCCTCGTGCTCGGAGCTGCTGCGGACCGCCAGGAGCGCGCAGACCTCTTCCAGCGCCACGCTCAGCGGGGCCACGTCCGTGCCCTCCACCCGCTTGCGGCCGGCGTTGAGGACCAGCGCGCCCTTGCCTCCCTCCGGCGTGCTGAAGTCCATCCGGCACTTCCCGGGGAGCCGGACCGAAAGACTCACATCCAGAGGCAGCTCCGTGCGGTCTGCCGGAAGCCCCACGCCCGCAGCGGCCTCCTTCGCGCCGCTGCCGATGAACGTCGCACTGCCCTCCACTCGAAGCCCGGTGAGCTGGAGGTCATCCCGCCCGTCCGCCATCCGTCGCAAGATGGAGCCCTGAGGCAGGATGTACGCCTGCGCCGCGCTCACCACCGTCAACCCCAGCACTGCCGCTACCGCTGCTCCGCTTCGCTTCACTTGCCCTCCGACTGCTTGACCACTTCGCGCAGCCACGAGAGCAGCGGCCCGCGCAGGTCGCCCCGCTTGAGCGCGTAGGCCACGTTGGCCTTGACGTAGCCGACCTTGTCTCCGGCGTCGTACCGCTGCCCCTTGAACTTGAAGCCGATCAACCCCTCGGTCTGCTGCAAGGCGGCGAGGCCGTCGGTCAGCTGAATCTCGCCGCCCACGCCTGCCTGCTGGCGCTCGAGAATCCCGAAGATGGAGGGCGGGAGCACGTAGCGGCCGATGACCGCCAGCCGCGAGGGCGCGGTGCCCTTCTTCGGCTTCTCCACAATCCGCGTGACGTTGAGGGTCTGCGCGTCAATCTGCTCGCCCGCGGCGATGCCGTAGAGGTGCGTCTCCTCTTCGGGCACCTCCATCAGGGCGACGACGCCCTTGCGGTGCTTGGCGAACGCGTTGGCGAGCTGGCGGATGCCTGGCTCCTCGGCGTCAATGATGTCGTCGCCGAGGATGACGCCGAAGGGCTCATTTCCAATCAGGTTCTTCGCGCAGAGGACCGCGTGGCCCAGACCCAACGGCTGCTTCTGGCGGATGCTGATGACGTTCGCCAGCTCGGAGATCGCCCGGAGGGCCTTGAGCTCCTTCTCCTTCCCCCTCTCCTTGAGGACCGCCTCCAGCTCCACGGCGAGGTCGAAGTGGTCCTCGATGCAGGCCTTTCCGCGGCCATTGATGAGAATGACGTCCTTGATGCCGGCGGCGACCGCCTCCTCGACGATGTACTGCAGCGTCGGGGTGTCGACGATGGGCAGCATCTCCTTGGGAACCGCTTTCGTGGCGGGCAGGAAGCGGGTGCCCAGGCCGGCGGCGGGGACGACACACTTCTTAATGAGCGGTTGGTCCATGGCGGCGGCCAATCTAGTGAGCGCCCATAGCTGCTTCAAGGCGGTTAGGATGCACACCCTTCATGAAATGGTTGACGCTGCTGCTGTCCCTCACAGCGCTGCCCGCGCTGGCCGATGAGGCGCCCCTGAGCCCACCTGAGCCGGGGATGCGCGACGTCGTTCACGCACGCACCCTGGCGATGGGCGGCGCCTTCCGTTCCATCGGCCTGGGCGCGGATGCTGTCGTTGGCAACCCGGCGGCGATGACGCTCGCCAAGCGGTACCAGGCCGAGATCTCCGGCTCCTACGATGTT
Source organism: Myxococcaceae bacterium (assembly GCA_044230055.1). Lineage (GTDB taxonomy): Bacteria > Myxococcota > Myxococcia > Myxococcales > Myxococcaceae > JBGART01. Next base: position 50,033 of record JBGART010000057.1, read on the forward strand.
CAGTCGCGCTTCGGCTTCTTCAGCGCCGCGGTGCTGGACAGCGTGACCAATCAAATCGCCGCCGGCCTGGCCTACCAGTTCGTCTCGCTCGGCCAGGGCGAGGAGCACCGCTTCGCGCACCTGAGCACGGTGGCCGCAAGCCTCCCCCTCTCGGAGATGCTGCACGTCGGCTTCTCCACCCGCTACCTCATCGAGACCGGGTCGCGGGCCGCCAACGCGCTCACCGTCGACGCCGGGTTGCTCCTGCGCTTCAGCTCGCTGGCCATCTCCTTCACCGGCCACAGCTTGATCGACATCCGCAACGAAGACCTGCCGCGCTTCTTCGCCCTCTCCGTCGGCTGGACCGGCGGCGCCTGGGCGCTGGTGGGCGACGTGAAGATGGACGTGGCGGGGCAGACCCCGCGCTTCGCCTATTCGCTGGGCGGCGAATTCATCGCCGGGGACGCGTTTCCCCTCCGCGCCGGGTTCATGATTGACACGCTGACCCAGACCAACAGCGTCAGCTTCGGCGCCGGCTACATGTCCGGAGGCAGCGGCGTGGACCTCGCCTACCGCCACGAGCTCGGCGGCCAGGGCGGACGGATGCTGGCGCTGACGCTCAAGATGCAGCTGTAGACGGTCAGCCCAGCCGGCGGCGACGCAGGGAGAGGTAGCGCTCCGAAGCGGCGTAGCGGATGAGCTCCACCAGCTCGCTGTCCAGCGCCCGCTTCGCGCGCAACGCCGCCAGCGCGGGACCCACGGCGCCGCTCACCACCAGCCCGGCGCGGTTGGCCGAATGCCGCGCCGCCTCCGCCAGATACGTGAGATTGGCGCTGCGGCCGACCTGCGCGTACAGCTCCTTCGCCCGCGCGACGGCCTTGGGCGGGAGCCGCTCTCGGATGAGCTTCGCCTCGCCGCCAATCCGCCGCGCGGTGCCCAGCGCTTCGCCCAGCACTTCAATGGCGCGCGCCAGCTGGTCCCTGCGCAGCGCGCGCAACAGCTGCAGGTCCGGGTTCTGAGTGAACAGCGCGCGACCGGCGAAGAACCGGAGCTCCGCGGCGTCCAGGTCCCGCTTGATGGCCAGCTGACCGACGAGCAGCCGCGGCGCGTCCAGGTAGACGAGCGCGAAGGGCGGTCCGTTTTCCATGGACAGGTGAACATCCGGCGCCCGCAACCCGAGCACCCGGACCGCGGCGAGCAGCGCGCTCGCCGTGCTGGGCGCGCCCTTCCCGGAGTCCAGCCGGAAGACCTGGCTCGCGCCGGCCGCCCGGCCGCGGACGCGGTACAGACAGACCAGCGCCGCGCCGGTGATGCTGAGCAGCTCCCCGGCCTCGCCGCGCAGCGCGGGATGGCGCAGGCCCGCCCGGTCCGTGGCAGAGAGCATCAGCTTGGGCGCCGGCGTCGCCGGCGTGGAGGTCCCCCCGAGGGCCGCGCCAATCTCCGCCATGAGCTCGCTGCGCTCCGGGTCCCCGCCTCGCGCAAAGAGCTCCGCGAGCGAGAGGTAGGGCGCCGGGTCCAGCGGGTTCTCCTGAATCCGCTGCACCAACCCCTCCCGCTGCGCCGACGGCCGCTCCAGCGGAGGGGCGAAGCGGGTGGGCGTCACCTCGATGGCCTCGGTGGGCGCGTCCATCGCGGCGGCGCTCGGCTCGCCCAGGTCCGAAGGCTGCGGGAACGGGAGCCCTTCCACAGCCTCGTAGTCGCCCGTGTGCAGCTCGATGGCGTCGTCGTGGCCCTGCAGCGCCTCTTCGTCCTCGCTCGCCCTCGCCTGCGGGAGGTGGATGCTGTCGTCCACGATGACCGAGGGCACGGCGTCCGACGCGGTGCTGGCCTCGCGCGGCGGCGGAGGCGGCACCACCGACGGCCGAACGCCCGTCGGCCGCTGGGAGATGGGGAGCGGCGCTTCCACCGCGGGCAGCTCGGGTGTGGTGGGGATGCGGTCGCGTGGGCCACCCGCTGGCGGCGCACGCTGGCCGACGCCGGAGGTGGGCCGCGAGCCGACCGCGCCCCCGGACGGTTTGGGAGCGCCCTGTCGCTGCAGCCCCAGCGGGCCGTCGAACACCGCGGCCAGGTCATCCGTGACGGAGATCAGCTCCGTGGGCGCGTGGTTGGGCGTGCTCGCCTTTCCGCGGGCCTCCTGCGCTGCGGCATTGATGTTGGCGGCGCGGGCTTCGCACTGCGCGGCGCGGACGGGGTCCTTCAGCACGTCCCGGCACAGCTGCGCCAGCCGCAGCCACAGCCGCGCGCGCTCCGCGTCGTTCTCCGTCGCGGTGGCCGCGTGCTCCAAAGCCCAGGCGGCCTCGCCGTTCATCCCGCGGATGAGCAGTCGCTCCGTGAGCAGCACCCAGGCCTCCTGATGCCCGGGTTCGAAGCGCACCGCGCTGCGCAGCTCATTGAGCGCTTCGTCCCGCCGGCTGGACTCCTCCAAAAGCTCCACCAGCTCCAGCCGCGCGCGCCGGGTCTTCAACCCTCGCGGCTCCGCCTTGATGATGGCGCGCAGCACATGCTCCAGCTGTGCCTCGTCCCCCAGCTCGCGCGCCAGCACCTCCAGCCGCACGCGCGCCTCCTCATCCAGCGGGGCCGCGGTGAGCAGCTCGCCCCAGGCCCAGCCCGCGCCCGGGCGGTCCGCCGCGGAGCCGTCCGCCAGCCGCGCCAGCCGTCGCAAAAGCCCCGCCCGGTCCACCGCGCGCCGGGGATAGGCCTGCAGCGCCTCCTTGAAACGCTGATAGGGCGAGGGGTCCGCGCTCACCTCGGCGAGGCCCGCCAGCGCCGGGAGCAGGTCCGGCGCAGAGGCGAGCGCCGCTTCGAAGTCCGCACGCGCCTGCTCAGGCTGCTTCAGCGCGTTCGCCTCCGCCCGCACGAGCAGCGCCTGGGTGCGGGCGCTGACATCCGGCGCCCGCTCCACCGCGTCGTCCAGCGCGCGCCTCACCGCCGAAACGTCGTGCTGCGCGCCCAGCAGCCGCACCTGCTCCGCCAGCGCCTGCCGGTCGCCGGTGGCCTTCACAATCTCCCCGTAAGCTGCGGCCGCGCCGCGCAGGTCGCCGAGCTCGTCCTCGAGCAGCTCTGCGAGCTTGGTCAGGTTGTCCACCCGCTGCTGCCGCGAGGTGCTGCGCGTGGCGGCGGCGCGGTAGAGCTCCGCCAGCTCCCGCCACGCCCCGCGCGCGACGTAGCGGGCCTCCAGCCGCCCCGCCTCATCCGGCCCCGGCCGTCCGGGTGCTTCGCGGGCGGGCTTGCCCTCCACGCGCTCCAGCGCGTCCGCCACCGCGAGCAGCTCCCGCACCGTCGTGCGCTGGCCGTCGTCGCGCGCGAGCAGGCCCAGCTCGCCCATCAGGGCCCTCGCCTGCGCGGCGCGGCCCGCCTGCTGCGCGGTCGTGAGGAAGGCGCGCAGCTGCTCCGCCAGCGCGCGCTGCGACGCGCCCGCCTCCTTCAATGAGCGCAGCGCGAGCAGCCGGGAGTCGAACGCGCCTGCCGCGTCCTTCGCCTCCTCGTAGTGGCCCGCGGCCTGGCCGTAGCGGAGCGCCGCGCGCGCGGGGTTCTTCAGCGGGCCGCCCCACAGCGTCCCGCGGCGGAGGAGGACCCGGGCGCCCGCTTGCAGCGCGCCCGCCTTGAGCAGCTCGCTGGACTCCTTCTCCAGGGACGCGTCGAGCTCCGCCCAGCGCTCTTCGCGCCATAGCAGGCCGTTGAGCACCGCCCGCGCCCGGCGGTCCGAGGGCTGCTCGGCCAGGAGGTATGTCAGCTGCTCGCGCGCCTCCGGGAGGTCTCCCGCATGGCGGTGGAGCCAGGCCATGCGCCGGCGCAGGTGCGCGCGTTGCGCGGGCGCGGCGCTCTCGAGCGCGGAGGAGAGGACGTCCAGCGCCTCGGGGACGACCCCCTCCTTCAACGACGCGGCTGCCAGCTGCGCCGCGAGGAGCGGGCTCTGCGGCAACTGCGCCACGTCGCCGGCCAGCGCCGCGAAGCGACGGTCGGGCCTTGCGGCGGCGCTGGGCGCGTCCGTGCTGGCGTGGGAGGGTGCGGCGGGCTGACGGGACATCGAAGGGCGGCCGAGTCTACCTCAGCCTGACGGAAACGAAGCCTGCCCGAGCCCTATCAACGGATGGCTCACTCCTGACACCCTCCCCGGACGCCGACCCCGCTCGCCTCGAGCGTTGGCGTGCACGATCAGTTTGAGGACGCTGCTGCCGCACGCGCCCGGTCCCTCTCGCCCTGACGGGCGAAGTGGAACTGGTGGCGACGACCCTGTCGGACTGGTGCCCGCCGCTCGGTGTCCCGACGGGCGCGGTGTACGGCGTCGTAGAGGTTGGGCGCGCCGGCAGTCCGGTACGCAGCGCGTAGCTGTGCCATGCGTCGAGCGTTGGCGATTTCCCACCGCTGGCCGGCGCGCTTCATGCGTGCCTGGATGACGTGGCGATGCGCGCTCTCGACGGCGCCGCTGCCAATGGGAAATCCGTGCTCGAGGAACGTGCGGTAGCGCATACGCAACGCGTTGTTCCGGTAGTAGCGAACGAGGTCGTCCAGCGCCTTCAGGGCCTCACGTTTGTCGCGCCGGCGCGGCTCAACCTGGGGGAGGCAGTCCATGAGCTCTCCGATGAGTGTTTCGGGCTCGCCGCCGGCGAGCAGTTGTTCAGCACGTTGCTGCCACAGGGGGAGCCAGGGGCTCTCCTCGCCGAGGAGAACTTTCCCGCAGTCGACCGCGTGCTCGACAGCGTGGAACCAATCGAGAATCTGGATGGCGTCAGGGACGAGTTGCTCGGCCAGCGTCCAGTTGTGGGTGGCTCCGTCGCCAAGCCAGACGACCGTGTGCACTGCATCGACAAGCTCGGCGATGAGCGCCTCCTGAAGGACAGGCGCAAAGTTCGCCACGGTGCCGACGACGGCGGTGTACCGAGCGGACCCGGCGACCGGTTTCTTGGTTGAAGGGTCGTGGCGATACGTCACTCCGACCTTCACCTCCTTCCAAGGCTCTTCGCCACGGATGGGGACCATGCTGCCGTCCATCTGGACGACGAGAACCTCGGCCGCCTCCGTCGAGGGTTTGAGCGCCTCTTGCAGATGCCCTGGGTGTGC
>JBGART010000058.1:0-51313 GCA_044230055.1 Myxococcaceae bacterium
CGTGATAGGACTCGTCATGGTCGCCTTCTCCTTGCACCTTGAGTGCGCTCAACCGGCTTTTTAGCCGGTTGGAGGAGGCGACCTCTTCATCCCATCTCGACTATGCGCCTGACGGCGCAACGCTCGACGCGAACGGGGGCGACTCGACAGGGAAGCGACGGCCTACAGCCCGTTGCCGTGCTTCTTCTCACCCTCAACCGTGATGAGTCCCTGCCACAAACGAATCCGGTCCTCGGTCACCGCCCCGCGGTATTCGAAGTCCAACTCAAGCTGCGCCTGGAGCTCGCCGGCCGTGGCCGTCACTGTCTTGTCGTACGCAGGGAACGGGGTCTTGCCATCGACGAACGCGTCGCCGGCATAAATCCGCCGGAACGCCTCTGACTGAAGCGCGACCTCCTCCTTCGTGATGCCCGGGCCGTCCAGCATGGACCTCCAACTGGCGGCCACGTCCGCCTCCGTGAGCCTGCCGTCCGCCGCCTTCTGCCTGAGCTGAGTGCCAACTGAAAGTGACATATGAGGTCCCCGCGATGACTGCGCGTATGGCTTTGTTATCGACCCCAGCCCCGTCCGGTTGCGCGAGGGAACTGACGGCCAAATGAAAGCCCGTCCGGCGCCGCGCCGGGCGCCGCTCGAGGGGAGACGGGCCCGCTGGGAATGCAAGTGGCGAAGCCCCCGCCTTCGCTCGCATCTTCCCCTCCTTCGAGGAGGCAACGTATGGCGTCAAATGAGCAACTCCGGACGGCGGTCATCACCGGGGCAAACGCAGGGTTGGGCTGGGAGACAGCGCAGCAGCTGGCGGGGGCCGGCTGGCACGTGGTGCTGGTCTGCCGGAGCGCGGAGCGGGGCGAGGACGCAAAGCGCCGGCTCCTGCGCCAGCACGCCGCTGCGTCCTGCGAAGTGCTGGGCGGCGTGGACATCGGAGAGCTCGCGTCAGTCCGCACCGTCGCGCGGGCCCTGGCGCAGGGCCGCCGTCCGCCGCTGCGTGCGCTCATCTGCAACGCGGGCGTCCAGGTCATCACCGGCCTGACGCGGACCTCCGCCGGGCTGGAGACGACCTTCGCCACCAACCACCTCGGCCACCTCCTGTTGGCGCGGCTGCTCCTGCCGCACCTCGCGCCCGACGCGCGGGTGGTCTTCGTAGCCAGCGACACCCACGACCCCAAGCGCTTCACCGGGATGCCCGCGCCGAACCTGGACGACGTGAAGGCAGTCAGCACCGGCGCCGCGTTCGAGGCCGAGTCGCCCGGCGCGGCGGGCCGGCGCCGCTACACCACCTCCAAGCTCTGCAACGTGATGACCGCCTACGAGTTGGACCGTCGCGTCCGCCAAGCCAGCGCTCCCGGCGCCGCCGCCGTCACCGTGAACGCCTTCGACCCGGGCCTGATGCCGGGCACGCAGCTGGTCCGCGAATACGGCCCGGTCGTGCGCGCTCTCTGGCACGCCGTGCTGCCGGTGGCGACCTGGGTGGTCCCCAACATGAACGCCATCCCCCGCTCCGCGGCGAGGCTGGTCCGGATGGTGGACGACGCGGCCTACGCCGGGGTCAGCGGAAAGTATGTGACGCGAGGAAGGGCTCTCCCCTCGTCGGACACCTCCTACGACGAGGCCAAGGCGCGCGAGCTCTGGAACCTGAGCTGCGAGCTCGCCGGGCTGAGCCCCACGCTTTCGCCCGCAGAGCTCCCCGCCGGGGACCGTTCGCTGCAGGTGGCGCGATGACGACGGCCGCGCTGCTCCTCCTCGCGCTCGCCGCTGCGCCTGAGTGCGACCCGCGCCTCGCCGGCACCTTCTCGACGGCGGAGCGCTCACGCACTCCGGTGGACGCGGCCATCGAGCGCAGCCTCAGCAAGATGAGCCCGCTCATCCGGTGGATCGCCCGCGGGAAGCTGCGCGCGGCCACGCCCGTCGCTCCCACCGTCACGCTCGCGCTCGGCGAAGCGCTCTCGGTCTCCATGGTGGGCTGGACCTTCACGGCTCCCGCCAGCGGCAGCGCCGTTCGCGCGAAGGCGCCCGACGGAAGCCCGGTGGAGGTCTCTCATCAGTGTTCGGAGGGCCGCCTCATCCAGCGGCTGACGAACGAAGACGGGACGCGGGAGAACCGCTTCGAGCTCTCCGCCGATGGGCAGACGCTGACGATGCACACGACCCTGGTGGGCCCGCGCCTGCCCGAGCCCGTCCGCTACCAACTCACGTACGCGCGGCACCCCTGAAGTACTCCGCGAACGCACCCTCCGAAGACCTTGCGCCGCCTGCAGCCGCGGGCGAACGTTCCGCCTCCCACGCAGTCCTTGAGGGGGAGCGCCCCGTGACTCGGACCCTGCTGCTGCTCGCCGTTCTCTCCCTCGCCGCTGGCTGCGACGGCGGCAGCGAAACCCCCGACGGCGGAAGCACCCCCGACGGTGGAGCGAGCGACTCGGGTACGCCGGACGCCGGCAAGTCGGACTCGGGCACCGCAGACTCCGGCACCGCAGACTCTGGAACCCCGGACTCGGGCACCGCAGACGCGGGCCCATCCTTCATCCCCTGCCCGTCTCCGCTGGTCGAAGGCTGCGGGACCGGGGGCATCGCCTACGAGGACCGGACTGACGCCGGCGCGTCGCGGGTGGTGACCTTCGTCCTCCCTGACGGCGGGCGCGCGTACAACCCGCCTTGCCTCCAGGTGAAGGTCGGCCAGACGGTGCGTTTCAGCGGGATGTTCGCTTCGCACCCGCTCTTGCCGCGCTGCGGTCCGGTGGACGCGGGCATCGTCAACGCGTCCGGGGCACAGAAGGACATCACCTTCACGGTGGCCGGGGACTATGGGTACTTTTGCCAGTACCACACCGGCTTCGGGATGAACGGCGCGGTGCGTGTTGTCCCCTGAGGGGCTCTCGCTTTGCGAGGCCGCAGGAATCGGGAACTTGGGCCGGCTCGCGGCGATAACCCTTCAGAATGAGTATCCCTCCCGTGCGCCGCGGCTTCTGGGCGCCCTCGCGAATGGCGCGCGTCCCCACCAGCGCCCGTCCTGGCGCGTTCTCCACGGTCTCTGCCCGAAACACCTTTGAAGGTGCGCTCCACGACCGGGTGGCCGCCATCGTCGGCTTCCGGACGCGGGCGACGAACGCTGCGGGCCGCGTGGCCTTCAAGTGGACGGCGCCGGGCGACGTGCTCCCCTTCGAGCTGACGGTCCACACGAAGGAGCCCAAGCGCGTGGACGCGCGGCTGCACACCAACGCGAACCACAACGAGGACCCCTCGGCCTTCGAGGACCTTCGCCCCACCTGGCGCAAGGCGAACGGGCCGTACGTCACCTTCGGGTTCGATGTCCCCATCCAGAAGCTCGGCAGCTACCGGGCCACCGCCAAGATTCTGGTCGACGACGAGGTGGCGCAGTGGGCGAGCGCCGCCGGCCTGGGAGACATCCCGTTCCGCCCCCGCGCGGCGGAACACAACGCGATGAACATGGTGGAGATCCCCACCCTGAACCTGAACTCGAACGGGCACGGCACCTTCGAGGACCTGCTGGACAGCGGCACGCCGGCCACCGGCGGGAAGTACACCCTGGAGCACTTGCAGAACCAGGGGGTCAACGCCCTCTGGGTGATGCCGCCGTTCAAGCGCTCCCGTCCGGGCCCTCACCCGGATGACGACGCAGGCAGCCCGTACGCGGCGAAGAACTTCAAGCAGATTGAGCCAACGCTGTCGCGACGGGCGATGGCGCTGCAGGCGCAGGGCGCCAGCGAAGAAGAGGTCGCTCGGGCCGCGAACGAAGCGTGGAAACAGTTCGTGGACCAGGCGCACGCGCGCGGGATGAAGGTCATCGTCGACATTGCGCTCAACCACGTGGGCCACAACTACGAGCTCCCTCTGAAGGACTACGCGCGCTTCTTCGAGGCCGACAGCCCGCTCGCAGCGCAGGTCGCGGCGCGCCTGGCGGATCCCAACCTCCCGGACGTCGCAGAGCAGATCGCCCCTGAAATCCTCTACGCCTCGCGCACCGGCGACCGCCGCGGCGCCCAGTCGGTGCACGACACGATGTTTGGCGGCGGTCAGTGGAACGACACCAAGCAGCTGAAGACCGGCGGTCCGTATGGCCCCCCCCACCCCGAGGGCGCGGACGCGGTCATCGACTGGCTGTGCGACGTGGTGGAGAGCCTGGTCTTGCAGGGCGTGGACGGCTTTCGGCTGGACCACATGAGTGGCCTGCCGGCGCGCTTGACCGAGCGGGTCGTCAACCGCGCGCAGGCGGCTTCGGACCGCGCCCGGGGTGGCACGCCCATCTACGTCGTCGGCGAGGACTTCGCGGATCCAGCGGGCAGCGCGAATCTGGTGGACGACATCCAGGACAACTGGCTGCGCTCCGCGGTGCGCGGAGGAAACATCCCGGCCACCTTGCGCGGGATGCTGCTCGACGACCACTACAAGCGCGAGCTCATCACCCTCAACAGCCACGACGAGCACGCCTTCGATTTCCACGGGGACCTGCGCGCTGCGGGCCGGATGAACGCGGTCTTGCAGCTGCTGGGTCACACCAACCTGAGCGTCGCCACCGACGAGTTCTTCCGGCGCGACCACGTGCCCTTCAAGCAGCACCGGCTCATCCCCGAAGCCCAGCACCCCTCTGCGGAACAGATTGCCCTCGCCGAAACCTTCGCCAGGGCCGGCCGCGCCCGGCTGGGTACGCCGGTCCTGCAGGACGACGTGACAGAGTTCCTCGCGCCCGCCACCGGAGGAGAGGACCCGGACCTCTTCGCCGCCGCGCGCCTGCCGCACGTATCGGGCGCGGATGCCCCGGTGGTGCTCTTCGCCAACTTCAACAACACCTGGACGCGTGAGAACCAGTTTCTGCCGGACTTCGAGCTCGCCGGGCAGCTGGACCCTGAAGCCCGCTACCAGGTGAGGGACCTCCTCGCGCAGGACCCCACGGCGTCGCTCTGGGAGCAGCCGAAGACCGGGCGGGAGCTGATCGACGGCGGCATCTACGCGCGGCTCGAGCCCTACCAGGTGCAGGCGCTCCAGCTTTCCCGCGTCTGAAATTTTCAGTCAGTCGCGGTACCGCTCTGCGTCACGGATCGCCTATGCTGCGCGGCCCAATGTCGAGCCCCCTGGGACAGCTGGAGCAGATTGAAGGCACCGTGGACTCCGCGTTCGCCGGTGCGGCGGACGCGCAGCAGCTCTTGTTCGTCCAGGCGCAGTTCCTCGGGCGCGAGGGCTCCGTCAACGCGCTGATGAAGCAGATCCCCACCCTGCCGGCCACCGAGCGCCGCGCGTTCGGGCAGCGGATCAACGCGCTGAAGGAGCGGATCCAGTCCGCATTCGAGTCCGCGCAGGCGCGGATGGACCGCGCGGCGCTGGACAAGGAGCTCTCCGGGCAGCCGCTGGACGTCACCCTCCCCGGCCGACGGCGCGCGGTGGGCCGGCTGCACCCGGTCCTGCGGGTGCTGGGGGAGCTGGTGGAGGTCTTCGTCGGGTTCGGCTTCGACATCGCCGAGGGGCCGGAGCTGGAGCTGGCCGAGTTCAACTTCGAGAAGCTGGGCTTCCCGCCGGACCACCCGGCGATGGACATGCACGACACCTTCTACATCGCCGGGGAGAACGGCCGGCGCCTGCTGCGGACGCACACCAGCCCGGTGCAGATCCGCGAGATGCTCTCGCACGCGCCGCCGGTGATGGTGGTGGCGCCCGGCGTGGTCTACCGGCGCGACGACGACGCCACGCACAGCCCCATGTTCATGCAGCTGGAGGGGCTGGTGGTCGACACGAACGTGAGTATGGGCGACCTGAAGGGCCTGTTCGAAGCGTTCAGCCAGCGCATGTTCGGGCCGAACGCGAAGACGCGCTTCCGCGCCAGCTACTTCCCCTTCACCGAGCCGAGCGCGGAGATGGACGTCGCGTGTCTCACGTGCGGCGCGGCGGATCCCACCTGCCGCAAGTGCCGGGGCAAGGGTTGGACCGAGGTGCTGGGCTGCGGAATGGTCCATCCGGCGGTGCTGGAGAACGTGGGCTACGACCCGGAGAAGTACACCGGGCTGGCCTTCGGCATCGGCATCGATCGCACGGCGGCGGTCCGCTTCGGAGTGCCGGACCTGCGGCTGTTCTACGAGAACGACGTCCGGTTCCTGCAGAGCCTGTGAGTTAAGGCGGGTTTCGATGCTGATTTCCTATCAGTGGTTGAAGGAGCTCCTCCAGAGCGATCCGGGCGTTGACCGGGTGTCGCAGCGGCTGACGTCCGCGGGCCTGGAGGTGGAGGCGCTGGAGCACCACGGCGCGCACCTGGCGGGCATCAAGATTGCCCAGCTGGTCAGCAGCCGGCCGGTGCCCAACAAGGCGTCGCTCAAGCTGGTGCAGCTGAAGGTCGGCGCTGAGCAGGTGGAGGTCATCTGCGGCGCGCCGGTGTTGCCGCCCGTGGGCGCGCGGGTGTGCTTTGCGCCGGTGGGCTCGACGGTGTTCGCGGCGGACGGGACGCCCATCACCGTCGCGCAGAAGGAGATCGCCGGCGTGCGGTCCCCCGGGATGCTCTGCTCCGAGATGGAGCTGCGGCTGGGGCCGAACGAGGGCGAGCTCGCGACGGTGGAGCGCGGAGAGCCCGGCCAGTCGCTGACCGAAGTGTTCCCGGTGCTGGAGGATTGGATCCTCACCCTGAACGTCACCCCGAACCGGCCGGACGCGCTGGGCCACTTCGGCGTGGCGCGTGACGTGGCCGCGCTGATGGGGCTCCCGTTCAAGCCTTCAGCACCGGCGCTCCCGGCTTTGCAGGCCGCGGGCGGCACGGCGCTCAAAGTGGAGATCCGCGCGGCGGAGGGCTGTCCTCGCTACTCGGCCCTGCTCCTCACGGACGTGGCCGTGGGCCCGTCGCCGCTGTGGATGCGCACCCGGCTGCACCGCCTGGGCGTGCGCCCGCTGGAGAACCTGGTCGACATCGCCAACTGGGTGATGCTGGAGACGGGACAGCCGCTGCACGCGTTTGACCTCGACACGCTCAAGCTCCCGCTCATTGTCCGCAAGGCGACCGCGGGCGAAGCGTTCATCGGGCTGGATGGCGTGGAGCGGAAGCTGGACGCGGAGGACCTGGTCATCGCGGACACCGCGGGCGCGCAGGCGCTTGCGGGCATCATCGGCGGCAAGGCCAGCGCGGTGAGCGCGAAGACGCGGGCGGTGCTGCTGGAGTCCGCGTTCTTCAACCCGCGGTGGATCCGCCGGACGGCCAAGCGCCACGGCCTGCACACCGAAGCTTCGCACCGCTTCGAGCGCGAAGTGGACCTGGCGGGCGTGGTGACTGCCCGCGACCGCGCGGCCGCGCTCATCGCGCAAACCGCAGGAGGCCGGCCCACCGGCGCTCCGGTGGACGAGTACCCGGGCAAGGCCCCGCTCAAGAAGGTCACCCTTCGGTTGGCGCGCTACCAGCGCCTCATCGGCGCGCCCGCGCCGGCCACGACGAAGGACATCCTCTCGGCGCTGGGCATCCAGGTCCTCAAGGCCACGCCGGACGCGGTGGAGGTGGAGATCCCGCTGCACAGGCCGGACATCAGCCGCGAGGTGGACCTCATCGAAGAGGTGGCCCGGATTTACGGCTACGACAAGATTCCGGCCAGCCGCCCGCGCGTCAGCGTGGCGCGCGCCGGGGCCACGCGCGACTACGCCTTGCGGCAGCAGCTGCGCCAGGCCTGCGTCTCGCTGGGGCTCACCGAAATCCTCACGTACAGCTTCGTGTCCGCGAAGGAGCTGGAGACGCTGAAAATCCCCGCCGAGCGGTGGATTCACGTCGCCAACCCGCTCACCAAGGACCGCTCGGTGATGCGGCCCACCATCCTCACGGGCCTGCTGAGCGTGGCGCAGCTGGCGGCGCGGCGCGGCGCGGCCTCCGCGCAGGTCTTCGAGGTGGGCAGCACCTTCTCGCGCGCGCCGGATGGGGAGCTGCAGGAGGCCACGCGGCTGGGCCTGCTGACGTTGGGCGCGCGTGCGTCGTACCTCACCCGCCCCGATGACGTGGACTTCTACGACGGCAAGGGCCTGGCAGAGGACCTCATCGGGCAGATCGCCTTCCGCGCACCGGTGACGTTCCGCAACGACGCCGGCGCGCCACCGCCGCCCTGGGCGCACCCGCTGCGGTACGCGCAGATTGAGCTGGGCGGGAAGGTGGCCGGCGTGGTCGCCGAGCTTCACCCCACCCTGCGCAACGGACTGGAGCTGCCGAAGGCGGTGGTCCTCGCGGAGTTGGATCCCGCGGTCCTCGCCGCCGGACGGGCGCCCGTGCAGGGCCTGCTCCCCAACAAGTTCCCCAGCATGCGCCGCGACGTGGCACTGGTGGTGGAGACGCGCCACCCGGCCCTGAAGCTCCAGCAGGCGCTGAGCAAGGCCGCCGGGCCCACCTGCGAAAAGGTAGAGCTCTTCGACCGCTACCAGGGCGACAAGCTCCCCGCCGGCACCCACTCACTGGCCTTCGCCCTCTCCTTCCGGTCGGAAGAGCGGACCTTGAAGGACGAAGAGGTGGATGGCTGGGTGAAGGACGCGCTCAAGGCTGTGGAGCGCGAGTTCGCCGCCAAGCAGCGCTGAAAAGACAACAGCGGCCCCCGGTGTTCGCGGGGCCGCTGCGTCTTCAACACCGCGGGAAGCGGTTCACCAGTTCCAGTAGCACTGACCGTTGCAGGTGTAGACGTAGGCGGTGCCGCAGCCGCTCTTGCGGACGCAGCTGTTCGACCTGCAGCGGTACATCGGGCCGGCGCAGTAGTCAGACGCCGTGCTGCAGCTGCAGCAGTTGCCGAGGCAGATACGGGAAGCCGACGCGCTCGCGCGCTCCGAGCTGCTGAGCGCGGGGGGGGCGGAGAAGAGCGAGTCGTCCGGGTCTCCGAGGGTCGCCAGCATCCGCGTGGCTTCGTTCTGACCAAAGGCCGCGCGGACCTCGGTCTCAATCGCCTTCCACACCTCGAGCGAGCCGGTCGACAGATCAAACGACGAGGGCTTCGCCGCCAGCGCCTTCACGCGCTCGAGCAGCTCCAGCTGGGACGCGGTGAGATCCGCGCGCCCGGCCGCGTAACGGTTCAGGTGCTCCGTCCACAGGTCGCTGCGAACGGCAGGAGAGGACGCGTCAAAGATGGCGCGCCGGTAGGGCGTGGAGTGCCCGACGACGGCGTCATACATCGTCGGCAGCCGGCCCTTGTTGGTCTCCAACCATGCAGCGGTCTCCTCACAGGTCGCGCCACGCTCGGGCGTGGTCCGCAGCGCTGCTTCCGTCGACTGACCGATTTCATCGGCCGCCGGGGTGCTGCTGCTCGCGCCGCTACAGGCGACCGCGAGGATCAACGGCAACGAGTACTTCACAGCCTTCACGAATGAACTCAGAGTCACTGGACACCACTCCTTGAGACAAAAATGTGGGCAAACGAACGGAAAGGCGCAACCTTGTGGCTACACTTAGGTACAACACGACAAAATTGGCATCAAGATAAAAGTCCATCTCAGACAGATATCGGCGTGTCATTAGTGACAAATACGTCGACAACTGTCTCGCCATCGGGCGAGCGCGAAGGGCGCGTTCCAGAGCAGACTGGCCCAATCCTGGAAACGAGGCCGGCCGCGGCGGTATCAAGACTGAGTGAACGGTGCCGGCGAAGGTCTCCGCGACGCGGCAGACGACCAGCGCCTCGCCCGGTGTGCAGCCCGATGCACTCCCCCTTCATCCTCCGACATCGCCACGGATGTCGCGCGAAGCACGCCGCTGCGAAGATGCGCGTCCATGGACAAGCGGAAGCTGCTGCGCACGGGCGTGAAAGCAGCGCTCGACCTGCCCCCGGTGAGGGCGCTGCTCAAGCTGGACCACTCGCGGCGCTTCGAGCGCGGGGACATGGGTTACCGCGGCCGATACCCGAGCTTCGCGGCGGCGCACCAGGCCACGCCCCGGGGCAAGAAGGTCGGCTACAACCACGCGGAGCTCACCCAGTTCTATCGGGACCGGATGGAGCGGGCGTTCCCCAGCGACTACCCGGTCCTCTTCTGGCTGCGCTCCATCGTCGAGGGCGCCACGCGCGTCTTCGACCTCGGCGGCCATGTCGGCGTCTCCTACTACTGCTACTCGCGTTACGTGAACTTGCCGGCCGGGCTGGACTGGCTGGTCTGCGACGTCCCGGCGATGGCCGTCACCGGCGAACCGATTGCCCGCGAGCGCGGCGCGAAGTGCCTGCGCTTCACCAGCCGGGTGGAGGATGCGGACGGCTGCGACATCTTCCTCGCGCTGGGGAGCCTGCAATACATCGAGCAGCCCTCGTTGGGCACCCTGCTGTCTTCGCTCAAGAAGAAGCCGAAACACGTCATCGTGTCGAAGCTGCCCATTCACGAAGGGCCCACCGTCTACACGGTCCAGTGCACGGGCGTGGCGTATCACCCGTACCGCATCCAGAACCGCGCCGAGTTCCTCGCCGACGTGACGGGCGCGGGCTACCGCCTCCGCGACGACTGGATGGGCGGCGAGCAATCCTGCGAGGAGCCCTTCGAGGGCATCTCCATCCCGGCGTACAGCGGCTTCTATCTCCAGCTGGGGACGTGAGCTGTCAGGTTTCCAGGCTGTAGCAGCAACAGTCGTAGAGCCGCTCGAAGCCGAGCTTCTCCAGGATGGGCGCCGACGTGCCGGCCCGCGCCTGCGTGACCGCGTAGCCCATTCCCCGCGCAGCGAGGAACGCCAGTCGGGCCGCCACCATCGCGCGGTACGCGCCCAGGCCCCGGGCGGACGCCAGCACCTGGCCTCCGAGCAGATACCCGAAGCCGTCGCGCACCAGCAGCGCGGAGGTCCCCACCAGCTCGCCCCCGCGCTCCGTCGCGAACAGGTGCGCCACCCGCGGCGTGGCCGCCAGCGCCGCGAGGTGGACTTCGCGGTCCACCTCCGAAGGCGCCCCGCTGTCAAACCAGCCGCGCCATTGCGTGTCGAGGAACACGTCCAGGCGCTCCTTCTGAATCTCGACGACCTCAAGCCCCGGCGTGGGCGAGAAGCGGCGAGAGGTCTCGCATCCCATCGCGCGGACGTCTGACCGCACGAAGCCGCGCCGCTGCAGCCGGGCGCCCATGTCCTCCGGCCGCGTCCAGGGGCCCACCCACCACTTCACCGGCTGGGCCGCGGCGCGACAGGCGGCGATGGTCTCATCAATCACGCGCTCTGCGTCGCCGGGCTCCACCTGGGAGAACGCCACTTCGTTCAGCGTCCCGCGCGGCGCCGAAGCCGTAATCAATTGATACCAACCCGCCCGCGCGATGACGCGAGTGTCTGGATAGAGAAGCCCGGGTCCCATGGGCGCCCGCATCGCCGCGTCTCGCCGCTGTTCAACGCTGAGCATGCGCCGGGTCCTACCGCGCGCGGTCGGCCCAAGGCAGCCTTCTTCGCACTTCGGGCTGACCCACGAACACTTCATAACGCGCTGCGAAGCAGGCATTCCTCGGGGCCCGTCGCCCCGAGGTGCTGAATGAAGCTCTCCGCTGCGCGGCCAAGCGTCTCCATCTTCGATGCGGACGCGCCGTCCGCCCTGGCCTTTGAGAGGTCGCTCGGCCGCGCCGGCGTGCCGACGCGCCTCTGGGCACCCTGCCGCTGGCCGCTCGCGCGCTTCTCGCGCTACTCGGCGCGGTTCTCGCGCTGTCCGGATCCCGAGGACGCCCCGGTCTTCCTCCCGTGGCTGAGGGCCCAGCTGGAAGCCAGAGAGATAGAGCTCATCGCTCCGACGTCGGATCTCCTCGCGTTCTACGCCGCCGAGCTCGAGGACGCCTTCCAGCCGCACCTGCTCCCCTCCGTCGCGTCCGCTTGCGCGGTGCGCACCGCGCTCTTCAAGGACCGCTTCGACGACGCCTGCGGCCGAGCGGGTTTCCGCACCCCGCGGACCCTCTGCCCCACCTCGGTCGAACACGCCTGCGACCTGGCGCCCACCCTGCGCTACCCGGTGGTCATCAAGCCCCGGAGCCACGTCGTCGCCGGAGAGGCGCGCGGCGAGCTCGCGCACAACGCGCAGGCGCTCCGTCGCAGCTATCGCCGCTACCCCGCCCTGCCAGCCAAGGCGCCCATCCTCGCGCGGTACCCGGAGCTCGCGCTGCCGCTCATCCAAGAGTACGTCCCCCGCACGCTGGAGAACCTCTACAGCATCAGCGGGCTGCTCGGACCGGACGGCGCGCCCCTGGCCGTCGCGGCCAGCCGCAAGCGCTCCCAATGGCCGCCGGCGCTGGGAATCGGCATCGAGTTCGAGAGCTGCGCCGACAGCGCGCTGCTCCGGACCGGTGTCCGGCTGACACAAGCGGTGCTGGGCCGCGGCCTCTTCGAGCTGGAGCTCATCTGGGATGAGCGCGTCCACGACTGGCTGGCCATCGACCTCAATCCGCGCGCGCACGGCTTCATCAGTTTTGACATCGCGCGAAACAACGACCTGCCGCTGCGCTGGTATCAACAGGCAGTGGGCCAGCCACAGCCTTGCCAGGAGGCGCCGCGCAGCGACCTGACGTGGATCCACTCCGTCCCGTTTCACCTGAGCCAGTGGATTGACCTCGTCCGCGGGCCGCAGCGCTCAGAGCGCCTGCTGCGCTACGGAAACGGCCTGCTCGCGCAGCGCGTGGACATCGTGAATGACTGGGAGGACCCGCTGCCCACCGCGCTCTTCCTGGCCCTGATGCTCCGCCACCCCGGCGGGCTCATCCGCCCGCTGCTGGACGCCGAGCCTTCAGCGCTCGCGTAGCCGCATGTCCTCGAAAGTCTCCGCCCGCCGCAGCGGGACCACGCGCCCGTCGTCAATCATCACGATGCCGGGCTGAGGGAAGGAGAACGAGGTGGAGAACGGCACGAAGTACGCTCCGGCGTCCATGATGGCCAGCGCGTCGCCCACCGCCAGCTCCGGCAGCCGGGCCGCCTGATACAGCACGTCGCCCGGGCTGCAGATGGGACCGGCGAGCGAATACATGCACCGAGCGGGCTGACCGGAGCGGCTCACGGAGAACACCTGGTGATACTCGTGTCGCACGCACTCGGCCAGGTTGATGCCGGCATCCAGGATGGCGAACGCCGGCTCCCGCGAGCTGTTCAGCGCCAACACCGACGCAAGCAACAACTGCGCGTTCCCGGTCAGCGACCTGCCCGGCTCGAAGACAACCCGCGGCGGCGGACGTCCCACGCGGCGGAAGTGGTCGCCGACGCTGGCGCGAACGAGCCACACGTACTGCGGGATGGTGAGCGCGCTGCGATAATCCGGCGCGGGCAGCGGGATTCGCAGGCTCTGGTTGAGCCGCTGGAGGTGCGCAGGGACCGCGGCCACCGTCGGGATCGCCAGGCTCCCGCCGAGGTCCAGCACCTCGAGGCGAAGCCGCAGCCGCGCCTCCAGCGCCTCGACAAAGGCGAGCACCTGCCGGACGTACGCAGCGGCCTGTTCTGCGGCGCGGATCTGCACGCCCAGGTGCGCGTGCAGCCCCACCAACTCCAGCTCTGGCGTGCGGGCGAGCAGGTCAAACGCCGCGAGCGCGCCGCCGCCCTCCACCGGAGCGCCGAACTGACCGGACCACCCGCCGGCCAGGCTCACCCGCATCCCTACCCGCGGCCTGCGCCCCAGCCGCGCGGCAATCCGCGCCGTCGGCGCAATCTCATCCGGGCTGTTCAAGTTGAGCAGCCCGACGCCCACGCGGATGGCCTCCTCCACCGACGCCTGCGACTTGGCGGCGCCGTTGTAGACAATCCGCGCCGGCGGAACGCCGAGCTTGAGCGCGAGCCACAGCTCATAGGCAGAGATGACCTCCGCCCAGGCGCCGCGCTCGTGGAGAAACCGGAGGACGCCGGAGATGGGATTCGTCTTGTAGGAGTAGGCGACCGCGCACGGGACGTCGCCGTCGCCATCCCCGCCGAAGGCCGCGAGGTTCTCGGCCAGCCTGCGCGCATGAACCACATGCAGCGGAGAGCCGTGCTGAGCGCGCAGCGCGGCCAGCTCCACGCCCTCCAGGCTCAGCCCTCCCTCGAGCGTCGGCGTCAGGCCCCACAGCTCCGGCGGCAGTCCCGCCTCCATCGGCGCCAACCTCTGCGCGACAGGGCGAAGCGCATTCTTGAGTGCGTTGCGCGACGCCCTCGCCAGCATCTTGACTGCGTCCAGGGAGGTCGCGCTCAGGTCCATGGCACAGCTAAAGCAGACGCGCGCGCCCGCGAGGATTGGCGCCGCGCCGCGACCGCGCGTCCGCCGCTGAGCAGGGGCAGCCGCTTGCGGGACGGATGGTCCCGCCACCGGCGATTCACCACCATGCCGGCAACCGGAGGTGAGCACCGATGGACTGGGCGCACTGGCTGCGGCGAGCAGCGCTGGCTGGGAGGTCCATCAAGCATGAGGCGCGAGAGGGCCTCGGCCGCTTCACCCCCGGCGCCTTGCGCGCCTATCGCCTGACAGGCGAGGTGAGCCCGCACGGGACGCAGCTCACCGCGCTCTTCGTGGGCCGGCGCTACCTCGCGGAAGACCTGCGCAGCGTGCTCTTCCCGGGCGAATCCGCGATGAGAGATGAAGGCCCCGCCTCCGCCCTCACCCCGTGGGCCACAGCCGACGACCTGCGGACGCACGGCGACGACCTGGCGGTGGTGGACGACGGCATCCGCGTCTCCTCACCCACGCGAGGACCCGTGCGCCTGTCGATGACCTTGAACGCGGAGCTGGACCTGAACACAGCAGACCCGCTCAGCGCGGCGTCGCCCAGCCACCGCCGGGCGCTGAACCGCGCGCGAGAGCTGCGCCTCACCTTCCGCCGAGGGCGCGCCCGCTCGGAGCTCCGCGCGTTCCAGGAGCAGCTGCTCAACCCCTCCATCCTCGCCCGGCACGGCACGCGCGCCTTCGTCGACTCGCTCCAGACCCTGGAGCGGCTGTGGGACCAATGCGAGCTCTACTTCCTGGAGCGCGACGGCAGGACGCTGGGCGGCTACCTGTACCTCGTCGACCGCCTCCGCCGCGTGGGCGAGTACTGGCGCACCGCCACGCTCCCTGAGCTTTGGGCAGACCCGAAGCGGGTGCACGCGGTGAGCATGCTGATGTGCGAACACGCGCTGGAACGGACGCGGGCGCTCGGACTGCCGACGTTCAGCCTGGGCCTCACGCCCCCGGTTCCGACCAACGGACTGTTTCAGTTCAAGCGCCGCTGGGGCTGCACCTTCCGGCCGTCGGCAAGCCAACCGCTCTGCGGCCTTGAGTTCTGGTCCGCCCGGAAGGAAGCCTTCCTCCGCGAGCGCGGGCTGCTCGTCATCCAGGACGGGAACCTGGTCGCGCTCTCCGGGTTCGACACCCCGCCGGATCCCGCGCAAGCCCTGCGCGCGCTTTCAACCGCGGTCAATGAGCTCTGGTTCGCAGGCTTGTCCCAGGTCAGGGTGACCGCGACCAACCGACCCGTCCTCGAAGCGCTCCTGCCGAAGCTGACCGGAGCCCACCTGCGAGGGCGCGTGCTGCTGGAGTAGCTGTTCGAAACACCGCGCCCCCCGCTCGCCTCGAGCGTTGCGCCGTCAGGCGCATAGTCGAGAGGTGGCGCAAACCCAGGCACAAGACCCGCCTGCTACTCGTCGCAAGCGCAGCCTGGCGGCTGGTGGCACTCCTTGTCCTCGGCGATACACGTATCTCCGCAAGCCTTGCCGTGACGACAGTGCTTGCAGCAAACCTCCGCAACGGACTGCTCATGCGACACCGCAGTCGTCTCAACACAGGCGGACAGTCCAAGAGCCAGAATACAAATCCATGAACGCATGCCGTGATCTTCCGGCGCTCAGCACCGACGCCGAAACGGAACGCCTGACCATGTGATCAGGGTTCGCCACGCAACGTGTGGGTTCTGTTTGCATCCGCGCGAGTAGCGGGTCGCACCCGGCAAGCGCAGGTCGGAGCGCTCTCACGTCACAACACACGCGCCTATGACAATCAGAGAGATACGAGGGCGATAATCAAGATCGCCACGCCGAAGAGGAACAGCAGCGCGCCGATGGCCACCCGGTCCCAGATGTCCTTCGACAGCGCGCTCTCCTCCTGCTCCTTGCCGCGGAAGCGGTGCAGGAGGTTCCACACGATGTTCGGCCCCAGCCGCTTGTCGCCGCGCCCGGTGCGGGAATGCGCTGCGGCAGCCGCTGCCTCTGCGTAGGTGGGCGGGTTGCGGTCCTGAACCTGGAGGACCGTCCGCTGCGGCTCACCGCCGGCGGCCTGCACCCGCAGCGCATCAGGACGATTCCCGGAAGGGTCCGGATCCATCTGGCGCTGCTGCTGCTGTTGCGCGACAGGCGACGCGCCGGGCTGCTGGCGAGCGGGCGCTGGCGGCTCCTGCGACGGAGGCGTGGCGAGCTCAGAGCTCGTTCGGGCCGGATCCGCCTTCATCTGCGCCTGCGCCAGCTTGGCTTTGAACTCCGCGAGCGTCGCCGCTTGCGTCAGCTCGTGCACCAGATCCGTTCCTGACTTGCCGGTACGCTCATCGATCATCTCCCCGAAGCCCAACTCCTTCGCCAGCGCAGCGAACTTCTTCGCTTCAGCAGCTTGCTCTTCCTTCGTCAGTGCGCGGCGGCCGTCTGCGGCGGGCTTGTTGCGCAGGAGCTCATGCTGGACGCGCTCCTCGGGAGAACCCGCCTCCTCGGCCGGAGCGCCCTCAGCGCTGCTCGCCTGCTCCGCGGTCTGCGTCGCTTCCTTCGGTTTCTGCTTGTCCTCGGGCCGCACCACGGTGAGCTGCGGGCGCTGTTTGCGCTGTGCCTCTGGGGCCTGCTCCTCCGCGCGCGGCTCCGCTGCCTCCGCGTGAGAGGCGGACTGCTCTGAGCGCGTCTGAGTCTCGGTAGCGCGGGAGGCAACCTGCTCTGAGCGCGTCTGGAGTGGCCTGGGCACTTCGGCGTTCCTCGCCGCGGGCTTCGCCCTGTCCTCAGGCCGCAGCTGATAGGCGCTCTGCTGGCTCTTCAGCTCTCGCAGCGACTGCTTGAGGTCTGGCGCGTCCGGCGTGGGGAGCTTGAACTCCGGGCCCGGGCGAGAAAGTTCCTGGGAGAGCGCCACGAAGCGCTCTCCATAGCGAGCGAAGAACTCGAACGCGCGCTGCACCTTCTGGTTCTCGGGCGCGTAGCGATTCAGGATCTGATCGCGCAGAACCGTGAAGTCAGCAGAGAAGCGGTGAGGGACCTCCAGCGGATCGGAAAACCGCCCGAGGTCCGGAACGAGCTCCCCTACGTCCTTCAAGAGCGCCGCGCCCCGGAGGTAGCCATCCAGGCTCGACGGGTTCTTCAGGCTGAAGCCATCGGTCAGCTGCTTATCCGTGAGCCGTGGGAGCTGAAGCCGGCCGTCCGGCAGGAGTCGCGACTTGGTGTTGTCGAACTCAGCGAGCAGGTCCCGCGCCTCATCCAGCGGGTTGCCCTCTCCAGGCAACTCGATTTGGGGAAGATCCTGAGGTGGAGGGTCAATGCTCGGAAGCGAATGCTCCTCAAGGGCGCTCAGGAGCTCCGGGCTGAGGTGCTCCACGGACAGGTCGGGGCGCTGGTACGCCTCCCGAAGAATCGCCATGTCCTCATCCGTGATCGTTCCCGCCTTGACCCGCTCCATGAATCCGGGAGCAAGCTCCGGGGTCTCCGAGGCCTTCGACAGGTCGATCGCGGAGGGACCGCCCGTCGGCTGGGTGGAGCTGACTGTCCTGGCCAACGCGCGAACCTCCCTCAACCACTTCCCGGCCGATTCTCAGTTGTCGGGAAATCCGACGACCGAGTTGCCCTGGAAGTAGAGAGAGCCGCTTGGCCACATGTGACCTAAGTCCCAGGAGCGCCAAAAACCTTGTCGAAACGGCCGGTTGTCGGGCAGCTATGGCTTCGTCTGCTTCGCACGCTTCGCACGCTGCTCGCTCATGCCCACGATCCAGTCCAGCGCGCGGGCGGCCTCGTCGGCGACGGTTCCCACCCAACCGGGGGCCGCAACACGGTCTCCGAGCATCGCCTGGAGAGCGGGCATCAGGGGCAAGTACCCGCTGCAGCCCAATGTGTTCGCGACGCAGTAGCGCACCTCCGGTGAAGGGTCGTGCGCAGCCACCTTCAGCACCTCGACGGCGGCCTGAAAGGCCTCGCTCTCGGGCGCCTGCTCCAGGAACAGATAGGCGATGACTTCAGCCGCCTGACCGCGGACGACAGGATCCTCACCCGTGTCCGCGAGGATTTTGAGAGCCGGCTGCCACGTGTCCAATGAGCCGTGCCACGCCAAGGCGTACAGGATTCCCTGCCTATTCTCCGGGCGCTTTTCATGCTGGAGGAGCTGAATCAGCGCCTGAGTCGTTGAACGATCCCCCGACAGCAACTTCGCCGCCGGAACAATCAATGCCTTTTCCGGAGCCTGAATGTCGCGCAGCGCAGCTGCGCGCTTCTCCGCGGACAACGTCGCTGACGGTTCCTGCTTGCTCATCGCCCTCGACTCTACCGCGACCCGGCGGCGGCCCTCCGAAACAGCCAGGCCGACAGCAACCACATCGCACAGAAGAAGACTCCTGTGAGCGGCCCGACGAAGCCCAGGCCGGCGACGAGAGCAATCACCGCAACCAACGCCTGAGCGACCGCCATGGCTACCAGTGCGGCGGCCATGCCGTTCGCCTGGAAGCGCGCAAAAACGGCGACCACGAGACCGGTCACCAGCACCCCGCCAAACATCAAATTTGCTGGGTTGTTCTCGGTGCCGATGATGCCGACCGCCGCATTCATCCAGACGAGGAGGAACACCCCGGCGAGCGCCACGCCAGTCGCAGCCCAATACGCGCGGTTGCGCGTCATCCGCACGGCGAGCTCATACGCAACGCCAACACCGGCGAGGAGCCCTCCGGCGAAGGCGAAGTCGGACGCGGTCCAGGCCACCTCATCGGTGACCTGCATCGCGACCAACGGCACCAGCAGGAGGGCCGCGGCGGCTCCCCACGCCGCTATTCGCCACCGACTTCCGAGTCCTCGTCCACCGCTCCGCGCATTCGCGATCATTGCCGGGCCTCCGCCCTATGAGAGGCCCTCACGCTACCCGCACCCAGCAGTCCCGAAGCCGAAGGTGGCCCGAGCGGTCAGCGACCGAGGGTGAGCGGTCAGCTCCGGGTCGTCAGCGGCATCCCCGCGGATTTCCGTGAAAAACGTCAGCCTCATTTACGGCCCACCGGGCTGGATTACGCCCGGTTGCGGGCGCCATTCACCTCACAACCGCCGGAGAGCGCTCAGGATAATCCCTTGCCCCCGGAGGAGACGTGCGCATTCCAGATGTCTCGACCCTGCTGAGGTCGTCGGTCCTGCAGCCCGCCCGCACCCGGCTGGCCTCCCTGCTTCGCCTCCCCTCGGCGAAGGGAGAGGCGTGCGGAGTCGAGCCGAGGATCGCCGTCGCGCAGTTGGAAGTGAGGGCGGGCCAACCGGAGGAGAACGTCCGGCAGATGCTCCGGGCGATCGAGGACGCGAAGGCCGACGGCGCACAGCTGATCGTCTTCCCGGAGATGAGCGTTGGCGGCTACCTGCTGGGCGACGCGTGGCTGAGCGACGCCGTCTGCCGGGAGCTCATGCGCTACAACGAGACGCTCCGCGAGGCGAGCGACGGCATCGCCGTGGCCTGGGGCAACGTCCACCTCGACGACGACATGGGCGCGCGCGGCATCACGGGCCACCACCCGAACAAGGATGGCCGGGCCCGCCGCTACAACGCCGTCTACGTTGCGCAGGACGGGAAGTGGGCCCAGCGCGAGGGCGTGGGCAACCTGCTCCCTCCCGGGGTGCAGCCCAAGGCGCTCCTGCCCAACTACCGCTTCTTCGAGGACCCCCGCTACTTCTTCTCCCTCGAGGACGTGGCGAAGGACTTCAACGTCCCGCTCCGTTCTCTGCTTCAGCCGTTCAAGATCAACGTCGGCGGCAAGAGCGTGCCCGTCGGCTTCGAAGTCTGCGAAGACATGTGGGTGGGCCCGTACCGCACCGCGGGCAAGGCGGTGAACCCGTCGCAGCATTTGATCGACAACGGCGCCAAGTACCTCGTCAACATCTCCGCGTCGCCGTGGACCGCCGGCAAGGCCGATGCGCGGGACAACGCAGTGAAGGCGCTGAAGGAGGCGGCCGGAGACCGGTTCGTCCCATTTGTGTATGTGAACAAAAAGTCCGTCCAGAACAACGGGGACACAGTGGTCGCCTTCGACGGCGGCTCCAGCGTCTACGACCGCGACGCGCAGCTCATCGCCACGATGGACGAGCCGCATACCAGCGGTGTGATGATGGTGGACCGCTTCAACGGCCCCAAAGTTGAGCGCACGGTGCGCTCGTCCATCGAGGAGAAGTACCTCGCGACGCTCGAGGCCATCCGCGACCTGCGCAGCCCGAAGGGCGAGATCCCCCAGATTGTCATTGGCCTCTCCGGCGGTGTCGACAGCGCGGTCTCCGCGGCGCTGCTGGTCAAAGCCGTGGGGAAGGACCGCGTCGTCGCGGTCAACATGCCCACCCGCTACAACTCGGAGAAGACCAAGGACGCGGCCCGCGCCATCGCGGACAGCCTGGGCATCCGCTACACCGAGGTCCCCATTGAGAGCCTGGTCGACGAGAACAAGCGCCTGGTGAACGGCGCGGACCTCGACGGCAGTGGCCGCGAGCTGAGCGCCTTCAACGAAGAGAACGTCCAGGCGAAGATCCGCGGAACCTCCCTGCTCTCGAACCTCTCCGCCAAGTACAACGGCATCTTCGTCAACAACGGCAACAAGCTCGAGCTCGCGCTCGGGTACGCTACGCTCTACGGCGACTGGGGCGGTGCGCGCTGCATCCTCGGGGACCTCACCAAGCCCGAAGTCTTCGAGATGGCGAGGCACCTCAACAAGGTCTACGACCGCGAGGTGGTGCCCAGCTCCCTCATCCCCGATGAGCTCTTCCGGTTCCGGGAGGATCAGATCGCCCCCGCCGCGGAGCTCAAGGAGGCGCAGCTGGACCCCATGAAGTTCGGGTACCACGACGCCATCCTCGACAAGCTCACCGCCGGGCACCTGCACACCGAGGACTTCCTCCGTTGGTACAAGGAGGGCGTCCTGCACGAACGCCTGGGCATCTCCCCTGAGCTGATGGCCCGCTGGGGCGTGGACGACCCCAAGACCTTCGTCGAGGACCTGCGCTGGCTCACGCAGACCATCCACAACAGCTTCTGGAAGCGCGTCCAGGCGCCGCCCGTGCTCGCCACCAGCGAGGCGGCGTTCGGGAACGACTTCAAGGAAGCGATGGCGGCGTTCGTGCCGACGCAGCGCCAGGCGCAGCTGGAAGCCGAGCTCCTCGCAGGACCGCGCTATCAGCCGCGCACCTTCGTCGCAGAGGAGCCGGCCGCACCCGCCCGCCACCTCGGCCGCAAGCTCGCGGTTGCGGGTGCCATCGCCGGGGCCGGCCTTGGCGCCGGGGTCGCCATTCACGAACAGGGCGACTGACGTGGTTCCCCCCATCCGCTCCGCACGCCTCGCCCATTCCCCCTCCTCCCGGCTGCTCGGCGGAGGCGCGATGGTCGACCGCCTGCGCCGCGGCCTGGAGCAGCCGCTTGAGCTGGTCGACTACCGCCGCGGGCTGCGCAAGGACGGCGAGGTCGAAGTGGCGCTCTTGGGCGGCTCCTTCAATCCTCCGACTGTGGGCCACATGCTGGCGGCGCACTGGGTCCACGCGACGCAGGGGGTGGACGAGGTGTGGCTGGTGCCGGCCTTCAATCACCCCTTCAAGCCGGACCTCATCGACTTCGCGCAGCGCCAGCAGATGTGCCAGCTCATCTCCGACCAGACGAACGGCTGGCTCAAGGTCTCCGACATCGAAGCGCAGCTGCGCGGCGACGGGCGCACGGTCGACATGCTCCAGGGGCTGGTGGACCGCTACCCCAACCACCGGTTCAAGTTCGTCATTGGCGCGGACCTGCGCGGAGAGATGTCGAAGTGGAAGGATCCAGAGCGCATCCAGGAGCTCGCGGAGCTTGTCGTCCTCAACCGCCCCGGCTACGCGGTGCCTGACGGCGTCGACTCACCCCTGTTCGTCAACGCGTCGTCCACCGAGGTTCGCCAGCGGCGGGCGAACGGCGAGTCGGTCAGCCACCTCGTCCCAGGACCGGTCGTCCGCTTCATGGACGAGCACGACCTCTACCTGCCTTGACCACCACCACTGTCATGGCCGTTGGCAAACTTTGGCTGAAACCGACGGGAACGTCTGGCGAAAATCCCTCCGTACGAACCATCCATCCGGAGACAACATGAGAGTCATGGGTCCTGCGATTGCCGGAGCTGGAAGAGTGTTGGGCGTCGATGCTCGCGCCGCGAAGCTCAGCGCACAGGCGCCTGAGGACGTGGTGCGCGCGGTGACGGAGCAGGTCAGGACGGCCCTCGCCAGGCCCAAGCCGGGGGTGTTCGACTTCGTTCTGGGAGGTGGCGTGAAGGAGCGACCGCTCTGGATCGCAACGCTCAGGACGGCGCTCAACGACGCGGGGTGGGAGTTCCATGGCCGTGGACCCACCATCGTTCGGGCAGACACGGACGGAACGGAGTTGGCCTGGACCACCGTCCGCGCGGGCCCCCTGTCCGCTCGGAGACTGGCCCAACGCGCATAGGCGCCGTCTCCAGCGTCCGCACCTGCACCGCCTCTCCTCATGAGACCCGACGGCCTCGCCCGCCACGGTGGCCGGCGCGCTCATCTCCAACGCCCTCCCCATCGACGGCACGCGGTATCCGGGTAGGCTGCTCTTCACCAACTACTGACGAAGAGAAAGACCAATGCTATCTGCCGCCCATGAAAATGGGCGGCTGTGCATGCGGGGCAGTCCGGTACCAGGTGAGCCAGGCGCTGACCCGGGTCACCTTCTGCCATTGTTCAAAGTGCCGTCGCTGGCATGGTCACGTCGGCGCCTACACGGCCGTTGACCGGCCTGGCTTCCAGCTCACCGAACAGCGCGGGCTCAAGTGGTACGCCGCGACGCCCACCGTGCGGAGAGGCTTCTGCGGAGAGTGTGGATCCAGCGTGCTCTGGGACGAAGAAGCCTCGCCGAAGATGTCCATCTGCGCGGGCACCCTCGACGCCCCCTCCGGGCTGACACCGAGGGCGCACATCTTCCTCGGGAGCAAGGGCGACTACTACGACGTCCCCGACGACGGACTCTTACGGCGGGAAGAGCTCGCCCACTAGAGCGAACCGATGCGCGTCAGGCCTCAGACATTGATTGCGGTGCGGGACGTGAAAGCCAGCAGCGCCTGGTATCAGACCGTGCTGGGAATCCGCTCGGGGGGAGATCCGGACCATCCCCATCGCCTCATCTACGATCGGCTCTTGAGTGGAGACTCGCTCATCCTTCAGATCCACGTCTGGGATCACGAGGATCACCCCAACCTCACGCACCCCGACCAGGGACCGCATGGACACGGGGTTCTGCTCTGGTTCGAAGTCGACGACTTCGATGCTGCGGTGGACCGCGCCAGGCGGCTGGGCGTTCGGGTCATCGAAGAGCCGCACGTCAATCCGGCCCCGGAGCATCGGGAGTTCTGGATTCAAGACCCGGATGGTTATGTCGTCGTCATCGCCAGCCCAGACGGAGAGGCCGCCGAGTCATAAACGCTTCGCGAGGAAACCATGAATTCGAAACAAGTCGACGCAGTCATCTACGCAGCCCTCAGTGTGGCCCTCGCCGGAGGCGAGCTGGACGCCGACTCTGCCGTCTTCGTGCGGCAAATCATTGAACGCTGCACGGAGAAAGAGCTCGGCGGGCGATGGCAAGGCGCTGTCGGAGGACGACCAACGCAGCCTTCGCGTGCGGTTGGTGCTGAACCTCAAGCAGCTGGCGGGACCGGAGTGGAAGGGCACCGACGAGGCACCCGGGACCGACCTTCTCGCGGCCGCGCCCGGCTCTTTGCAGACGCTCGCGAGCGCGCTGGATGAGGACGGACGTCGCTCGGTATTGGCCGTCGCGGCGTACGTCTTCGGCCCCTACGCAGATGAGCGCCGCCTCGCGGGCCTGCGACGGCTGGCTTCCGCGTTCGGCTTTCCGGAGGCGCTGGTGGAGTCCTATCTCGGCGGGTTGAAGCAGGAGGGCCACCCGCCGGACGCCTACTGGAAGCCTTCGAAGGCGTAGCCTCACCGCGCAGCTCGAATCTGCAAGTTCGTGAAGGAACCCGGCTGGCTGTCGACCCAGAGCCCGACGCCGCCGGGCGGACTGCGCATTCGATTCACGACCAACGTGGGTTGCTCCGCGCAGCAGATGTCATGACTGGAGTGCTACGCTGCGCACATGTTGTTTCGCCGAAACCGATGGCTGATCTGGCCCCTGGCCGTGTTTGTCTGGGGCGCGTTCGCCCTGACGATGGCCTATCAAAGTTATCGGGACGGCCAATGTTCGACACCGGCTGATACTTTCGCCCTCCACGTCCGAATGGCGCTTACGGACTGGTTTGGCTGGGGAGCGCTGATGCCCTTGGCGCTTCTCGCCACGCGACGCGCCGGATTTTTCGCCCGGCCCTGGCCGCGTGCCTGCGGGGCGATGCTCCTGATCGCCGTCGCAATGGTGTTCGCGCAGCTGGGGATCCACGTGTTGGTGGACCTCGGCCTGGAGACGGTCGAGGGCCATGACTTCAGCGCGGCCCGGCACTTCGCGGAGCTCCTCGGCCCCTGGCTCTGGCTGAACCTGCTCCTCGCGTTCGGGTTGGTCGCCGCAGCCCACGGCTTCGAGGCGTACCGCCGCATGGTTGAGCGCGGGTTGCGAACGACGCAGCTGGAGGCCAGCCTCGCGCAGGCTCGACTTCAGGCGCTCACGCTGCAGCTGCAACCGCACTTCCTCTTCAACGCGCTCAACGCAATCTCCGCCCTGATGCACCGAGACGTCGACGCGGCTGACCGGATGGTCGCCCGGCTGTCGGAGATGCTCCGGCTCAGCCTGGACACGGCCGGTGACCAGGAAGTGACCTTGCGCCGGGAGCTGGAGCTCCTCCAGCCCTATCTGGAGATTGAACAAATCCGCTTTGGAGACCGCCTGGCGTTGAAAATGGAGATCGAACCGGACGCGCTGGACGCCCATGTCCCCTGCCTCCTGCTCCAGCCCTTGATTGAAAATGCCATCCGGCATGGCGTCGGCGCCCGGCCCGCTGGCGGCCGCGTCGAAGTCAGCGCGCGGCGCCGCAACGGCCAGCTCGAGCTCAACGTGGCCGACAATGGCCCCGGCCTCGTGGCTTCCGCCAACGGCGTGAAGCGCGGCATCGGACTGAGCAACACCCAGGCCCGGCTCGCGCAGCTCTATGGAGCGGACCACCGCTTTGAGCTCAGCGAGGCCGCTGGCGGCGGCTTCGAAGTGGGCGTCTGCGTCCCCTTCAGGTCGGCAGCATGAAGGCTGGAATGGAGCGACTCCGAGCGCTCATCGTGGATGACGAGCCGCTGGCACGCGAGCGGGTTCGCACCTTGCTCTCCCGCGAGCCAGACGTGGACGTCATCGGCGAGTGCGGGGACGGCGAAGCCGCGCAGAAAGCCATCCTGGAGCTGGCGCCGGACGTCGTCTTCCTCGACATCCAGATGCCCGGATTGGACGGCGTAGAGGTGCTCTCAACCCTTCCCTCGGAAAAGGTACCCGTGGTGGTGTTCGTCACCGCGCACGACCGCTTCGCCCTCAAGGCGTTCGACCTGGCCGCCGTGGATTACCTGCTCAAGCCGTTCGACCCCGACCGCTTCAGCGCGGCGGTCGAGCGGGCCCGGCAGCGGATCCGCACCGAGCGCCGCGAGGAGCTGGGACACGAGATCCTGGCAGCCGTGCGCGCCCTGGGCGCCGGGCAAACGCATCCCGAACGGCTCACGGTCAAGGACGGTGGGCGGATCACGTTCGTCCGCGTGCCGGAGATCAGCCACGTGGAGTCTGCCGGCAACTACGTGTGCCTCACCGCCGGCGGCGAAACGCATACGCTCCGGGAGACGCTGCAAAGCCTGGAAGCGCGCCTCGACCCCATGAAGTTCGTTCGCATCCACCGCTCCACCCTCGTCAACGTGGAGCACATTCGCGAGCTGCATCCATTGTTTGGCGGCGACTCTGAGATTCAGCTCACCTCCGGCAAACGCCTCACCGTGAGCCGGACCAACCGGGACCGCCTCCAGGCGGTCTTGGGCAAGCCGTAGCGTTCGTCCCTCGCTGCGCACGGCTCGTCCCAGGCCCGTGCGGCCTGCCCCATCCGTCTTCCCGCACCCGCGGGAGCTGCGGAGAATGAGGCCTTCGATGAAGCGGCTTCGGCGAAGCAGAAGGCGGAACAGCGAAGAGGACGCGCCCTCGTCGGACCCCGGTCGTCCGACACGGCGGGAGTTTCTTGCGACGGGCGCGATGACCGCAGTGGCCACGCCGATGCTCGCGCGTGCCGTGCCTGCGGAGGTGCCGCGAAGGCCTGCGCCGCTCTTCCCTCTCACACTGACGGTCAACGGCCAGGCGCGCGCGCTTCAGGTCGAGCCTCGGGTCACATTGCTGGATGCCTTGAGGGAGGGCCTGCAACTGACCGGGACGAAGAAGGGGTGCGACCACGGACAGTGCGGCGCTTGCACCGTGCTGGTCGACGGGCGGCGTATCAACAGCTGCCTGACGCTCGCCGTGATGCAGGAGACCAAGGAGATCACCACCATCGAGGGCCTGGCAAAGGGCGAGGAGCTCCACCCCATGCAAGCCGCCTTCATCGAGCACGATGGGCTGCAGTGCGGCTATTGCACGCCGGGACAGATTCTGTCCGCGGTCGCCCTGCTGACCGAGCCTGGGGGCGTCGCCGACGCGGACGTGCGCGAAGGGATGAGCGGCAACCTCTGCCGCTGCGGCGCCTACTCAAACATTGTCTCAGCCATCCAAGACGTCCGCAGGAAGGGGTGAGGCCGTGCGCCCATTCCAGTATCAAACGGTCCGCGACGCACCGACAGCCCAGCAGGCGCTGGGCGCCGCGGGTTCAGCGGCGATTGCAGGCGGGACGAGTCTCCTCGACCTGATGAAGCTGTACGTGGTGGCTCCGCAGCAATTGATAGACATCAATTCGCTGCCCTGGGCTGCGGTGGAGCCCCAGGGCGCGGGCGTTCGAATCGGCGCGCTCGCCCGGAACAGCGACGTCGCCCACCACCCGTTCATCGCGCGTCACTACCCTCTGGTGGCTGAGGCGCTCCTGTCCGGCGCTTCGCCGCAGCTTCGGAACATGGCCTCCGTCGGTGGGAACCTGATGCAGAGCACCCGTTGCCCCTACTTCCGGGATGCCGCGGTCGCTGCGTGCAACAAGCGCAAGCCCGGAAGCGGATGTGCGGCGCAGGAGGGCTTCAACCGGATGCACGCCGTGCTGGGTACGAGCGGGGCCTGCATCGCCGCGCACCCTTCCGACTTCTGCGTCGCGCTGGTGGCAGTGGAGGCAGAGGTCCGGTTGCGCGGTCCTGCGGGCGAGCGCACCGTACCGCTGACGGACTTTCATCTCCTGCCCGGCGAACACCCGGAGCGGGAGACCGTCCTCAGGCCTCGGGAGCTCATCGTCTCCGTCGACCTTCCTCCCCTCCCTTTCGCCGTGCGGTCGCGCTACCTCAAGGTACGCGACCGCGCCTCCTACGCCTTCGCCCTCGTCTCCGTGGCGGTGGCCCTGGATGTCGACGGCGACCGGATTCGTCAGGCGCGGGTGGCGTTGGGAGGCGTCGGCACCAAACCCTGGCGCTCCCGCGAAGCCGAGGCCGCACTGGTGGGACGGCGCGTGGGTGAAATCACCTTCAAGTCCGCCGCCGAGGCCGCGATGGCGGGCGCTCAGCCGCGCAAGCACAACGCCTTCAAGGTCGACCTCGCGCGCAGAGCGCTTGTGCGCGCGCTCACCCTCACCGCTGCGAAAGCGTAGGCCATGGCTCGTCCCCTCGTATTCGGTCAGCCCGCCCCCCGCGCCGATGGCCGCCTCAAGGTGACCGGCGCAGCGCGCTACTCCGCCGAAGTGAAGCTGGAGGGTCTGGTCTACGCCGCGCTGGTGACCAGCACGGTGTCGCACGGACGGGTGCTGGCGATTGACGCGCGCGCCGCCAAGGCTGCGCCGGGCGTGCTGGCGGTGATGACTCCGGATGACCGGGTGAAGCTCTCGCTGGACCCGCTGAAGTCGAAAGACAACGACCCGCTGCACCTGCTGCAGGACCACCAGATTCACTACAGCGGCCAGCCCATCGCCGTGGTGATTGCCGACACGATCGAGCGCGCGACCCACGCTGCCTCTCTCGTCGAGGTCCGCTGCGAGTCGAAGCCCGCGCCGGTTGACTTCGAGAGTGCGCAGAGCGCCGCCTTCGCGCCCGAGTCGGCCTTCGACGGCCCGGCGGATGCCGAGCGCGGTGACGTGAAGCAGGGCTTCGCCGAGGCAGAGGCCACGGTGGAGGCGACCTACACCACGCCGTGCGAACACCACCACCCCATGGAGCCGCATGCCACGGTGGCGAGCTGGAGCGGGTCCCGTCAGCTCACCCTCTGGGACACGACGCAGGCGGTGTTCAACACCCGCAACCGCGTGGCGGAGCTGTTTGGGCTGAAGCCGAAGGACGTGACGGTCCTCTCACCCTTCGTCGGAGGCGGCTTCGGCTGCAAAGGGAGCACCTGGGCCAACGTCGTGCTCGCGGCGATGGCGGCGAAGCACGTGCGCCGGCCGGTCAAGCTGGTCCTCAGCCGCCAGGAGATGTGCAGCAACGTCGGGTTCCGCCCGCAGACCCGCCAGCAGGTGGCCATCGGCGCGAGGAAGGACGGGACGCTGACCGCCCTCTCCCACGCGTCCGTCAATCCAACGGCGCTCTTCGCGGAGTTCGCGGAGCCGTGTGGGCTGCTGACGCGGATGCTCTACGCGTGCCCCAACGTGAAGACCACGCACCGTTTGGTGAAGCTGGCGATGGGCGCGCCGACGGTCATGCGCGGGCCGGGCGCAGCACCTGGGCTGTTTGCCCTGGAGTCCGCGCTCGATGAGCTCGCGGTCGCGCTGAAGATGGATCCGGTGGAGCTGCGCCTGCGGAACCATGCCGACCGGGACCCGGACACGGGCCAGCCCTTCAGCAGCAAATCGCTGAAGCAGTGCTACCTCGCGGCGGCGGAGCGCTTCGGCTGGGCGAAGCGAGGGCCGGTCCGCAGTCAGCGGGAAGGCGACGTCTGGGTTGGCTGCGGGATGGCCTCCACGGCCCACCCGGCCTACTGCGACAAGGCCAGCGCGATGGCCGTGCTGCGGGCCGACGGCAGCGCGCTCTTCAGCTCCGGCGCCTCCGAAGTGGGAGCGGGGACGTACACCGTCATGGCGCAGGTCGCCGGCGTTGTGCTCGGTCTCCCGCTCAACCGCGTGCGGTTCGAGCTCGGCGATACCCGAATGCCAGAAGCTCCGCCGGCCTGGGGCTCTCAGCAGTCGGCCAGCGTCGCTGGCGCTGTTCAGCTCGTCGCGGAGCTGCTTCGGGACAAGGCAGTGGCGCTCGCCCTCGCGGACCCGAGCTCTCCACTGCGAGGTGCGAAGCCTGAAGACATCGAGGTGGGCGACGGACGGATGTATTGCCGCTCCGACCCAACCAGGGGCGAGACGTACGAGGCGTTGCTCGCGCGTCGGAGGTTGCCGGAGCTGCGGGTCAAAGGTTCGTACGAACGGGGTCCGGAGTCAGCGCGCTACTCCAAGCATGCCTTCGGGGCCGTCTTCGCCGAAGTGAGGGTGGACCCGGAGCTCGGCACCGTTCGCGTGAGTCGGCTCACCGGTGCCTATGCCGCGGGACGAATCCTCAACGCCAAGCTGGCGCGGAGCCAATTCATCGGAGCGATGACCATGGGCCTCGGCATGGCCCTCTCCGAAGAGTCAGTGCTGGACGCGCGCACCGCGCGATTCGTCACGAGGGACCTCGCCGACTACCACGTGCCCGTTCATACAGACATCCCCGCGATGGATGTGACGCTGGTCGACGAAGGCGACGCCGTCGTAAGCCGGTTGGGGAGCAAGGGCATCGGAGAGCTCGGCATTATCGGCGTGGCCGCGGCGATCGCGAACGCTGTCTTCCACGCCACAGGCATCCGCGTTCGCGATCTCCCTATCACTCCGGACAAGC
The DNA here is from genome assembly GCA_044230055.1 of Myxococcaceae bacterium. GTDB lineage: Bacteria > Myxococcota > Myxococcia > Myxococcales > Myxococcaceae > JBGART01. The sequence continues at coordinate 29,960 of JBGART010000058.1, forward strand.
TCGTCACAGGTTGAGCGCCCTTTCCCTTGCGTGGGCGCGACCGTGCGTGGTGCTCTGCGCCGCTCAAGGGGAGGACGACATGCCGCCACGCTTCATTGAGGTCAGTCACGTGATTGAGCCGGGGATGGTGACGTATCCCGGCCTGCCGGTACCCGAAGTCAAAGTGGTGGTGGACTACGACACCTCGCGCGAGCGGTACCAGAACAAGTCGGAGTTCCTGATCGCCTCGCTGCACTTGTGCGGCAACACCGGCACGTACGTGGACTCGCCCATTCACCGGCACCGCGGCGCGACGGATCTCGCGGGCCTGCCGTTGGACCGCCTGGCCCACGTCCCGGTGCGGTTATTCGACGCGACCCAGCTCGGCCGAGCCATCGGTCCGAAGCTCTTCGAAGGAACCGAGCTGCGCGGCGCCGCGGTCATTGTACGGACCGACTTCAGCCAGCACTGGCGCACGGAGCGCTACAGCAAAGACAACCCCTTCCTGACCGCCGATGCCTGCGAGCTCCTGGTGAAGCAGGGGGCGGCGTTTGTCGGAATCGACTCGCTCAATATCGACGACATGGCAGACCTCGCGCGCCCAGCGCACACCCTGCTGCTCGGGGCCGGCATTCCTGTCTGTGAACACATGACGAACCTCGCGGCGCTTCCTCAGAGTGGCGGACATCTGCACGCGGTCCCCATCCCGTGGAAGGGCGGAGCGACCTTCCCGGTTCGGGCGTACGTTCAGTTCTGACCCGTGCAGGTGTCGCCGTTACCGGGCCGTAACGGACGAAATCCAACCGGTAGCATCCGGGTCAGCCCTCACCTCGTCAGGCAGGTAGTTTACCCGCGAACTTTGTAGGTCCTTGAATTGGCGAGATCAGGGTTTTTATTTGTATTACCCGATTTACTGATTGTCGCCCTGGATGGCACGTGGAGTGCTGTGATTCCGGCGCATGGAGCTTCTTTCCGTGGCCGACATCGACGTGCAGCAGCCCGACGTACATCCCGCCAGCCCGCCTGCTCTCACGCCGGGCGTTGTTCTGGAGCAGCGCTATCAGGTGATGAAATGCCTGGGTCGCGGCGCGATGGGCGAGGTGTACGCCGCGGTGCATGTGGGCCTCCGAAAGAAGGTCGCTCTCAAGGTTCTCCGCCCGGAGCTGGTGGCGCATCCGCAGATGGGCAGCCGCTTCATCCGTGAAGCGCGGATCGCCAGCGGGATTGTTCACCCGAACATCGGAGCGGTGACCGACTCAGGGAAGACGCCGGACGGCGCGCTCTTCGTGGTCATGGAGTACATCGAGGGCATTAGCCTCGCCGACAGTCTGGAGCGAGGGGACGCGCTCACCCTGACGCAGGCGCTCCAGATGTTGCGGCAGATCTGTCTCGGACTGGGTTCCATCCACGCCGCGGGCGTCGTCCACCGAGACCTGAAGCCCAGCAACATCATGCGCGTCAACGACGGGACGGACGTGAAGCTGATCGACTTCGGGATCGCGAAGCTCCTGCAGGACAGCGGCGGACAGCACAGTACCGCGGCAGGTGTCTTCGTCGGGACGCCGTCCTATGCGCCTCCGGAGCAGATCTTGGGCGACGGCATCGACGTGCGCACGGACCTCTATTCGCTGGGGGTTCTCGCGTACCGCTTGCTGACCGGGTCGCTGCCCTTCTCGGCAGACTCCGTAGCCGACCTCATGAAGGCCCACCTCAACGACAAGCCGAAGGCGCTGCCTTCGCATTCGTCGATGGGCGCGCTCTCTCGGCCCCTACGGGACCTGGTCGCTTCGCTCCTCGCGAAGAAGCGCGAGCACCGGCCCGCGTCAGTCGCAGAAGTCCTCGCCGTGCTCGACGCTGAGCTGGCGACGCGGGTCCGGCCAGCACCCGCGATTGAGGTCGTTCGCCGCCCCATCAGCCGCCGTCCTCCGAGCCGCCGTTCTGCGTCCTTCAGCCGGCCTCTCGTTGCGCTGGCGTCCATCGGACTGGTCGCCCTCGGCTCGGTCGTCGCCGCCGCGCAGCTCAAGCCGTCCGTTGCGCAGACGCCTGTCGAGGGCGAGGTCGCGATGGCGGAAGCGCCGTCGGTGGTCACCAAGCGAATTCAGCCGCGCGACGAAACGGTGACTGCCATCAAGCTTGCGCCGGTGACCCTGGCGCGGCCGGAGCGCGTCCGGCGCCACAAGGATTCGCAGGTAGACCTCAACACCCTCCAGCTGGATGACGCTGCTGCGTTCAACCGACTGCTGGCGACGAGCCCGGGCGCCAAGCCCTAAGACCCGCCGCCTCCAAGGAGGCTCGATGAGAAGCCTGAGGCTTGGCGTTTCGTACGTCTGCGTGAGCTTGGCGTCGATGGCCGGCGCGCAGGAGACGGTCGAGAGCTTTGCCCTGGAGCGCCTGGTGCTGGACCCCTCGGGTCGGGGAGGGCTGCTCCTGTTCGACGGACGGGTGCTCGAGCCCGGCCGCTTCCGCATGATGGCGGGAGGGCAATACGAGCGGTCTCCGCTGCGTGCGTGGCGGAGCTCAACCTGGGTGGCGGACCTCGTTCGCGACCGCTGGACGGTGCAGGTAGGCGGTGCCTGGTCCTTTGCTCGCCGGTGGGAGGTGGGCGCAAGCCTGGCCGTCGTCGCCCATCAGGAAGGCGCGGGGCAGCAGGAGGCCGCTCTGTCCGCCGCCGCCGTGGGCTCCCCTTACCTCTTTGGCCGCTATGCCCTCTTCCAAGGTGAGTCCTTTGACCTGGGCGCCCATCTGGGAGTCGGCATCCCTGTCGGCGGCAACAGCTTCGTCTCCGAGCGAACCTTCAGCGTCAGCCCGCGCGTCGCCGCCGGCTACACCGCAGGCTGGTTCCGCTTCAGCGGCCAGCTGGGCGCGACGGTGAGGGGCGCGTCCACCGTCGCGCAGAGCACCGTCGGCAGCGAGCTGGAGGGAGACCTCGGCGTTCACACGGTGGCGGAGCACCTTCGCTTCGAGGTCGCGCTGCGCACCGCCGTCTCGCTGCTCACCGCGCCGCCTGCGCTGGAGGTGCTCGCGGGAGCGCGGTACCTGTTCTCCTCGGGGCTGGAGGTGTACGCCCTTGGTGGGCCGGGGCTCTCACGCGCTCCGGGCGTCCCGAGCTACCGGCTGATGGCGGGGCTGGGGTTCGCGCCCGGAGCCAAGCCGTCGGGGCTGCTCGCGCAGGCCGAGCCGAAGCCAGAGCCGAAGGACCTCGATGGCGACGGCCTGGTGGAGGCGGACGCCTGCCCCAATCAGCCCGAGGATATGGATGGCTTCCAGGACGCCGACGGGTGCCCGGAGCCGGACAACGACGCGGACGGCATCGCGGACGCACGGGACGCCTGTCCCAACACCGCAGCCCGGGGCACGGAGGACGGGTGTCCGCGCCTCGACGGAGACGGCGACGGCCTGGCGGACGCGCAAGACGCCTGTCCCACCCAGGCGGGACCGACGGAGCTCCAGGGCTGCCCCGTTCAGGACACCGACGGTGATGCCATCGTGGATCGCTTCGACAACTGCCCGACGGTGCCGGGGCCCGCGACAAATCAAGGCTGCCCGCTGGCGAAGAAGCAGTGGATCTCCATCCGCGAGACGGGCCTGGAGGTCCGCCAGAAGATCTTCTTCCTCAGTGGCAGCGCCCGGCTGGATCCGCGCTCCTATCCCCTTCTGCGCCAGGTGGCAGAGGTCCTCGTCGCTCACCCCGAATTGTCGCGCATCGAGGTCGCCGGGCACACCGATGACCGTGGGGACCTGGTGGCGAACATCAAGCTGTCACAGGCGCGAGCCCATTCCGTCGCCGAATACCTGGGCAGCGTCGGCGTCGCGAGCGAGCGCCTCGTCCCGCTCGGCTACGGCCCTTCACGCCGCTGATGAAAGGCGAGAGCCGGCTCGCGCGCGCCGCCAACCGCCGTGTGGAGTTCCTCTTCGCTCCAGAGAGCACGCTCCGCAACGCCTCCGCCGAGCAGAAGGAGCGACCGTGAAAAACCCAGTCGCCTACGTCCTCGCTCTGGGCGCCCTGCTCTCTTGCAGTCAGGGCAGGCAGGAACCGTCGCCCGCCCTCGAGAGCAACCTGGATCCCTTGACGGCCACCTTCGGCGGTGGAGCGCTGATCCTCCCGACCGACGAGGCCAACCAGGGGAGCGGAATCCTGCTCTCCACAGGCCTGGTGCGCGCGCTCACCCGGGCCGGAGTCCCGGTGCGCTGGGTCATCAAGCAGGGCAAGGCGCTGGGCGACGTGGATGTCAGCGCGACGGTCCGCGCGTATGGCACCACGGCCGTCCCGACGGCGCGCGACTTCCGCGCGGGACCGTTTGTGATTGACGCAGCAGACGCTGCGCGGGCCGCGCCGGTCATCGCGCTGTTTGTCACTGCGCACCCCACGACAGTGGTGCTCGAAGCCACCGCAGGCTTCACCACCAACGTGAAGCTTCGACCGTTCGCTTGAAGATCTTCTATCGCGGCGTGTGCGAGGCGGATCCACCGGCCCAGGAAGTAGAAGCCATCGGTGCAGCCCTGGATGGGGTGACCGGTCACAAAGGTGGGCTCGGGCCCGTCGGAGACCAGAGGGAAGTAGTCGAGGGGCCACGGGCGCACGACGCCCGCTCGGATTGCCGCGCAGCCGGTGACCACGCCTCCCAAGGACGAAGCCATGCCCAGGCCGGTGAGGAGGCAGCTCATCGCGCGCTCAGGAGCTGGCCTCTGACTTCTGTTCAATCTCCCGGAAGCTCAGGTTGGTGAACCCGCGCGCCTCGATGGCAGTCTTAAGCTCCTCGTCAAAGACGTACTCGTCGATCGTCTCCTTGATCCGGAACACCGGCGGCGCGTCCTTCAGCTTGTCGGGATCCACGACCAGGCGGTCAATCCCGACGACCTTCTCCGGATCTCCCTCGAAGTACCTCACCACGCTGAGCTTGCGATTCAGGCAGTCCCGGCTCCCTATCGGGTTCACCAGGAAATAGTCGCTGCTGTGCGGCCGGCCCTTGTGGTTAATCAGGACGAACGGGAGGTACTCGATCACAGACTTGCCCCCGCGCCGCGCGTGCTCCGTCGCGATGAGCTCCTTCACGTCGCGGTGGAGCTGGAGAAACGAGTTCGTGTTCCCCAGCAACGAGCCCAGCTTCAGTCCGGTGCGGTCCGGAGACATGTGGATCTTCGCGTCCGCGGGATACTCCGGACCGATCTCCCGGCCCTGGCTGATGCGGCTGTACTTCACCCCAACGCCCTCCGGCACAGCGTCGAGAACACAAAGCTGCGGGTCGTCGACATCTCCCAGGGTGTCGACGAAGTAGTAGCGCATCGGCGTCTCCTGCGTGTTTCGGGTCAAGTGAAGAGCTGCTTGGGCATCGCGTTCACCGCCTGCCCCTTCGCCACCGCTCCCCAGGAGCGCAGCATCATGAAGAGCGTCTGCGAGATCTCCAAGAGCTTCGCCTTGGTGAACGCAGGCAGCTTCGCGTCGTGCTTCTGCTCATCCAGCTGGGCCGCGTAGTCGGCGAGGACCTTCTTCACCTTGACCCGCGTCTTGTCGTTGTACGCCGAGTGATTGACACGCTCCGGGCTCTGCCCGGGCTCCGTGTCGATTCCGGAGATGTGCCGGGGCAGACCGATGGCGCTCGCCACGGCCTTCCTCATCGGCAGGATGACCATGTTCTCCTTGTCGTTCAGGTTGTACTTCGCCCCCAGCAAGCCGGCCCGCAGCAGCCAGAAGAGACGCATGTCTGTCTTGGCGGCGTCCAGCACGGCCCCGTTGAACACACTGTTGGGGATGACGTGGTGCGCGTTGTGGGCGTACGGGACGTCCGCCCGCTCGCGGAAGTTGGGGATGGGGCGCTGGGTCGCCTTCCCGAGCCCCTTGTCGTGACGCCAGACCACGGAGGGGTGTGGATCTGATCCTGAGCATCATCTGAGCTGATCGGTGTGGGTCACTCCGTCGTGGGAGTCCATGGCAAGAAGGGGCCATGGTGAAAGTGACGCTGGAAGTGCCCGAAGCAGTCGCTGAGTTGCTCAAGGCTATGGAGTCCAAACTGCAGCAGGAGGCACAGGCAGCGGAAGAGTTCGCGGCCGTGGATCCCGAGGGAGCGCTCAAGACCATCGATGCGGCGACGGACGCACTCTCTCTCGAGAGCAAGCGGAGGTTGCTTCAAAGCTACGACACCGAATGCGAGCGGGTCCGAATCGACGGGCGGCGGCACACCCGAGTCGGGCGCTACGAGGCGAGCTACCAGACGCTCCAAGGGCCGGTCGCGGTAACGCGCAGCCTCTATCGAGAGGTCGGCGTGAGAAATGGCCCCACGCTGGACGTGGTGAGTGCACGCGCAGGCTGTGTCGCAGACGGTTGGCTCCCGGAGGCTGCGGGCGCGATGGGACACCTTCTGGCGTGCGGTACGTCGCGCGAGGCGGAAGGCACGGCGCGAGCGCTCGGGCGTCTGCCGTACAGTCGTAGCAGCTTCGAGAGGGTTGGCCATGCGACAGCGAACCTGTACGGCGCGGCGCGAGCACAGGTGGAGCCAGCCATGGCCGAGACATTGGCGGCGCCTGCAGGCACGGCGAGCGTGAGCGTCAGCCTGGATCGAGTGGCAGTGCCGATGGAGGAGCCGAGGGCGCGCCCTGTAGGTCGACCGAAGAGGGGTGCACCTCAAAGGCCCGTGCAGGTCGTCTGGCGCATGGCGTACGTGGGCTGTCTGACTTTCCACGACAAGAAAGGCGAAGCGCTGGGGAGCATCCGCTACGGGCGTATGCCCCAGAGCGGCAGCGAGGCACTGGCCCGCCGGCTCGCGGAGGACGTTCAGGCGATACTCCTGAGGGTGACCGGGTTGAGCTTGGTGGTGCTCACCGATGGGGCGCCTGAGCTGCACGCGCTGTTGGATACCGCGCTCGCTACCTACGCGCCGGCTGCCCGTGAGGTCGTCCGTCTGGTGGATTTCTGGCATCTCATCGAGAAGCTCGCAGGTGCTGCCCTTGTGCTGGTGGGTGCCGAGCGCTCGCAGCGACTCATCGAGCGCTGGACGCTCGCCCTGCTCAACCGCTCCGGTGCCGTCTGGCAGATTGCGACCGAGTTGAACGTCTCCGACAAGCGTGGCGTTCGGGTTGGCGATCGCACGCCCGTCCACGAGGCGATCACCTACCTGGAGAACCACGGCGAGCGAATGGCGTACGACGAGGCTCGTGCTGTCGGCCTCCCCATCGGCAGCGGCAACGTCGAGGCCACCTGCAAGTCGCTGGTGGCGCTGCGCATGAAACGCCCAGGGGCGCGCTGGAGGGAAGCGTCCGGCCAGCGGGTGCTCGATTTACGTGCGCTGGTGCTCAGCAACCGCTGGAATACGGCGATGGAACTCACGCTGGCGCCCCTTCGCCGGTCGGTTCAGGCTGCTGCGTGATCAGGATGGGAGCCACACCCCCACGGAGGTGACATCCAGATTCCAATCGCCGGCGCCAGGTCGACCGGAAGGAGGAAGGATGTTGGACGTGACCAGCGATTGATACGCCGGGTAGTTGTACCAGTGCGGATACTCCTTCGCCTTCCGGTAGGCCTGCCACCGGTGGCTACAGGAGTCGGCGTCCTTGAAATCGGTGAGGTGGCTAGCGAGGCACGCGCCGTCATCTCCCGAGCCCGTCGAGACATGCTTCCCCGTCTCGAGGTCGCCGTTCTAGCTCGGCTTCAGCGCGCTGGAAGCGCTACATCGACATCCAGGGTCGCGCCCGGCGACGGGTTCACATTGACCGAAGCGGCGCGCCCGTCACGGACCAGGCATTCCCTCTAAGGCTGTTGAATGACTCGAGGCGAGAACGCGACGAAGAATTGCCGTGGCGCGCGCTTCTTTCGGAGGCAGCGCGTCTGGGCGCTCATGTAGCAGACGGAGAACGCCAGCCGCCGATGTCCGGGGCGGCTGCGGCCGGACCGGTGCCAGAGGTGGTTGTGGACCAGGATGGCTTCGCCGGCCTGTGCCGGGAGGGAGACCGCGCGAGCGTTGGCGTCGGCGGCGGCCACCTGCGCCGGGGGAACGACTCCGCCCAGGGGCGACGCCAACCCTTGGCGGTGACTGCCGGGCACCACCTCCAGGCAACCGCCGCCCTCAGGGGCGTCGTCCAAGGCGGTCCAGATCTGCAGCAGCGGGTCTTCGCTCAGGCCCCAGAGCTTTCCGCCATCTTGATGCCACGGGATGTCGCTGCCCCCCGGCGTGCCTTTGTTGAACAGGATGGCGCGGTAGATGACGACGCCATCGTCGATGCGTTCGCGCGCCACCCGTTCGAAGAGCGGATTCCGGAGCCAGGTGCGGAACCGTTCGTCCATCTCCAGCTTCTCGAGCTTTCGATACGCCAGCGACGGTCCTTGCCATCCCAGGCCGATGGGAGCGTCCTCGTACCGGCCCGTCTCCGCGTCGAGTTGGAAGAACATCCCGGGGTAGACCACCTTGCCCAGCATCAATTCTTCGGCGCGCGTGCGCAGCGCCTCCAGGCCTTCGTCGCTCAAGACGCGACCCAGGCGCGCAAAACCCTGGGCGTCGAATTGAGCCATCGTGGAGGACAGCTCCAGGGTTTGAGCTTCAGGCAGGAGCATGGCGTCTACCGCGCGTAGCACGCATCGGTCCCGGTGAAGTCGCGATACACCGAGTCAATCTTTTGTCGCAGCTCAGGTGAGAGCTGACATGTCTGGGCATCCAGCGCGTCGTCCAGATGCGCGACCGTCCCCGGGCCCACGAGGATGGAGTCGACCCCAGGGGTGCCCGCCAGCCACGCGTACGCAAACTTCACCAGATCCAACCCTTCGGACTGCGCCAGCGCTTGATACCTCCCGGCGAGCTCACGGAGCGCGTCCGCCCCATAGCGTCGCTGATACCTTGCGTTGGTCTCCAGCCGCGAGCCCGGCGGCGCAGCGCCTCCAGCCGTCCGGACGTGCGCCAGGAGTCCCCCCGCGAGCGGGTTGTATACGGTCGTGTGGAGCGGCTGGGCCCGGGTGAACGCGAAGTATTCAATGTCCAGTTGGCGCACGAGCAGGTTGTAGAGAACCTGGGAGACCGCCGGCCGCGGCATCTTGCGGGAGTCGCAGAGCGCGTTCAGCTCCAGGATGCGCCACGAGGCGTGATTGGAGACCCCCCAGGCGCGAATCTTGTTGGATGCCAGCAGCGGTTGAAGTCCATCCAGTGTGTCGTTCAGCGCCGTCTCTGGATCGGGCGCGTGTAAGTAGTAGAGGTCCACGAAGTCGGTGCGCAGTCGCCGGAGGCTCTCCTCAAGCGCAACCGGAATCCGCTTCGCGGACAACCCCTCCGGCTTCCCGCCCAGCTGGAGGAGCCCGACCTTGGTGGCAAGCTGCACGCGATCCCTGCGGCCCGCCAGGGCGGATCCGAGGATGCGCTCCGCCGCGCCATCGCGTTGATAGATGTTCGCGGTGTCGAAGAAGACAGCGCCGCGCTCGATGGCCCGGTCGATGATGTTGCGAGCCTGGGCTTCAGGCGTTCGCCCTCCGAAGTTCATCGTCCCAACGGAGATCTTCGGCGTGGTGAACATGAGGGCGCTCAGGTGTCGCTCGTGAAACGCGAGCCGTCGTTCCAGAACAACGGGATATTGAACTTTCTCGACAGTGCGCGGACGCCGGGCGCCACTTCGCGCAGCGACGTGTGCAGGACGATTTGTTCGACGTCGCGAGCGAGGTCGATCGGGCCGTGGACCTGGGCCTCGATGTAGTGATGGAACTCCTCCGTCGTCGGCACTCGCTTGCCGAGCACGTGGGTTGAGATGGCATCCATCCCCTTCGTCGTCCACAGCCCCCCAAGAACGTGGGCGGCATACTCGGGGGTGCCCAGCCTCTCGACGGCGCAATAGGACGTGTCCGTTGAGGTGATGGTGGTTCGCGCCTTCACCTCTGGCTTGAGGACGAAGATACCGTCGCCGTAGCAAGCAGAGGCCCCTGGGACCGTCAAGCCCTCCGCGTTGAGCACGGCATATTTGGGCCGCTCCTCCGGGATCAGGGGATGATCATGGTAGGCGCCGCGGAAGAGTATCCGCTCCCAGCGATCCCGCGTGCCCCCGGGGTCAGGGGTCAGCGTCGCTCCACTCGTTCTCGTCTCGAACTGGTTCTTGTAGAGGCCGCTGCTGAAATACGAGGACAGGGCCAGGCCTCCCCGCCGCAGCTTCCTCTGAGGGTTGAAATAGATGTGCAGCGACGCTTCGTCCCGCAAGTAGTCGAGCACCCGCTGGGTCTCTGCTGCGCTGAGGCCCAAACCTTGGAGGTCCAGCTCCAGCGCGGGCTTCGCCGTTATCGACAACATCGAAGCGTGGGCGGCCGCCAGGTCGAGGGCGGAGCGCTGCGTGGGGTTGAGCAGCGCGAGTTGTTCGGCTCGCCTCGTCTCCAGCGTCGACACCGCAGGTGCGGGCGCAGTCCTCGATGAGATCCACTCGACTCCTGATCGTGCCGCGAGTGGAGCGTCCACCACGCCCTTGGGAGTGTAGGCGACCGAGCTCTCCAGCGCGGCGTGGGTCACGCGCGAGATCTCAAGCGAAGGTACAGCCCGGGCGCCCGAAGGGTCCGCACGGGCGGACGCTGCGCTCGCTGCTGCGACTCGTCGCGTGCCGGGTGCGTAAGGGTTTATCATCGCGCTGCAATCATCATCAGGCCGGGGGCAGGTCCATGTTATCCCCCGGCAGAGGCCTGCGTTACCGCCGCGAACTCCGCCGAGATGTTTCTCAGATTTCGACTCGGCGAGACCGCTCGGAATGACGAGCGCTTGCGTGGGTGGCGCGATTCGGTCTCCGAGGCGCCGTCACTTCATTGGCGGCGACTCGACCCCGGAGAAGACGAGGACCCGATCCGGCAGTCGGGCTCCGCTGATTTGTATCGCGGAGACCTCTTCAATCAACTCGGCCAGCTCGGGCGGCGTGAAGCGCACGTCAGCTGCTTTGATGTTCTCAAGCATGTGCGCCATCTGGGTGGTGCCAGGGATGGGGACGATCCACGGCTTCTGGGCGATCAGCCAGGCGAGCGCGATCTGGGCGGGCGTGGCGCTTTTCCGCTCTGCCCAACGTTTCGCCAGCTCGACGAGCGCCATGTTTTTCGGCAGGTTCTCCGCAGAGAAGCGGGACTCGATGCCGCGAATGTCTCCCTGCGCGAAGCGGGTCTTCGCGTCGATCGCGCCGCTGAGGAACCCTACGCCGAGCGGGCTCCAAGGCACGAAGCCAATGCCCAGCTCCTCGCACAGCGGGATGATCTCCGCTTCGGGGCCGCGCCACAGCATCGAGTATTCATTCTGCACAGCGGTCACGGGCAACGCGGCATGCGCGCGGCGCAGCGTCTTCGGCCCCATCTCTGAGAGACCCCAGTGCAGAACCTTGCCCTGCGCCTTCAGCTCCTGGACTGCGCCCGCGACTTCCTCGATCGGGACCTCGGGGTCGACCCGATGCTGATACAAGAGATCAATGCGGTCGGTGCGGAGCCGCTTGAGCATTCCCTCGACGGCCAGCTTGATACGAGCAGGGCGGCTGTTGAGCCCCGGGCGACGCTCACCGGTCTCAAGGTCGATGTTCCAACCAAACTTCGACGCGATGACAACCTTGTCGCGGAACGGCGCCACGCCCTCGCCGAGAATGCGCTCGACCTCGTGAGGGCCGTAGGCCTCCGCCGCGTCGTAGAAGGTGACCCCGCGATCGAATGCGGTGCGGATGATGTTGATCATCTCGGGCCGGCTCGGGATGGTCGTCTGGTAGGTGCGACTCATGTTCTGGACGCCCAACCCGATGGTCGAGACCTCCAGTGGACCGAGGCGCCGCCTCTTCAGCGCCGAGGTCGCGGCCCGAGGGCCAGGAGGCGCCTTGAGCGCCGGCGCTGCTGCCAGCACTGCCGCCCCTCGTAGAAGGTCCCGCCGGCTGCTGCCTGATTTCGAAGCATCGCTCATGGGCGTTCTCCCTTGGGAGCTCGTTAGCGGTTGCTCATCGCGAGCACCTGCTCGGGCAACCGCGCGCCGGTGACGTGAATGCGAGCGAATGCGTTCTCGATCTCATTCAAGTCTTGTCCCGTCAGCTCCACTTCGGCCGCGCCGATGTTTTCTTCCAGCCGGTGCAGCTTTGTCGTGCCAGGAATGGGCACAATCCACGGCCTGCGCGACAGCACCCAGGCGAGCGCAACTTGCGCCGTGGTCGCCCTCTTCCGCGATGCGACCTGATTCAACAAATCCACGACCACCTGGTTCGCCGCCCGAGCCTCCGCCGTAAAGCGCGGCGAGATGTTGCGGAAGTCGGTGGCGTCAAATTGTGTCGACGTATCAATCTTGCCCGTGAGGAAGCCGGCACCCAGGGGGCTGAAGGGCACAAAGCCAATCCTGAGCTCTTCGCAAGTCGGCAGCACTTCCGCTTCGGGATCTCGCGTCCACAGCGAATACTCGCTCTGTACAGCGGTGACCGGCTGCACGGCGTGGGCGCGGCGGATGGTGCCGGCGCTCGCCTCCGAGAGCCCGAAGTGCTTCACCTTCCCCTCGCGGATGAGGTCCTTCACCGCTCCCGCAACGTCCTCGATGGGGACGTTCGGGTCCACTCGGTGCTGGTAGAAAAGGTCCAGGGTGTCGGTACGAAGTCGGCTGAGCGCTGCTTCGGCCACGTCTCGGATGTGCTTTGGCTGGCTGTTGAGGCCACCCCGGCGCTCGCCGGTTTTCGGGTCGATGTCGAAGCCGAACTTGGTCGCGATGACGACCTTCTTGCGTGCGGGAGCCAGGGCCTCGCCGAGGAGCTCCTCATTCGTGAAGGGTCCGTAGGCTTCCGCGGTGTCGAACAGGGTCACGCCACGGTCGACTGCGGTGTGAATCAAGCGGATCATCTCCTGCTTGTCGGCTGGTGGCCCATACGCCGAGCTCATGCCCATGCATCCGAGGCCGACTGCCGAGACTTCGAGACCAGCCCTACCCAGGGTACGCGTCTTCATGGTTCGCAACGCTCCTTGCGTGTTGTTCAGCCCCACCGAGAATGACGGCGGAGCCCTGGCGGCGCTACAGCGTGGGCGAGCAAGGGTCTTTTAGCGGCGCTTCACAATGCCTTCGCGCTGCGAAGGTTCGTGAGAGACACTGGACCTGTCATGAAGTCAGCGCTCCTTCCGCAGCTCCAGGTGTTCCTCGCCGTCGCTCGCGCGCACAGCTTCACAGCAGCTGCACGGGAGCTCGGCGTCACTCCGTCCGCGGTGAGCCAGGCCGTTCGCCAGCTCGAGTCGGAGCTTCGAGTCGTGCTCATGGCCCGCACCACCCGAAGTGTGTCGTTGACGGAGGCCGGCCGCCGTCTGGTCGAGCAAACGGGCCCGGGCCTCGGTCAGGTCCTCGGCGCCCTCGACGGCGCACGCGCGCAACCCGGAGAGCTCGTGGGCCGGCTGAAGCTCACGGTCCCGCGGGTCGCGGCTCCCTACGTCATCACACCGGTGCTGCCGACATTCGTGGAGCGGCATCCGCGTGTCGACGTGGAAGTGGTCTTCGAAGAGCGTCTCGTCGACATCGTTGCAGAGGGGTACGACGCCGGTGTCCGCCTCACCGAAGCGATTGAGCGCGACATGGTTCAAGTCCGGCTCACGCAAGCATTCCGGTTTGTCGTCGCCGGAGCACCGAGCTATCTCGCGAAACGTGGCACGCCTCGGAAGCCCGAGGAGCTCCTTCAACACGACTGCATCACCCCTCGTTCGCAAACCACGGGCGAGCTCGCTCGATGGGAACTGGAACGCGGACGGAGAACATGGCGCGTGCCTGTTCGCGGACCGGTCGTCGCGGACGACGCCGACGTGCGCCTCGGTCTGGCCGAGGCCGGGGTTGGGCTTGTCTACGGAATGGAGCCGCGCATCAAGGCGAGCGTACGAGCGGGCCGGCTGAAGGTGGTCCTCGACGACTTCGCTCCAGCGGTCCCCGGGTTCTTCCTCTATTTCCCCAGCCGCGCGCAGAGCAGCCCCGCCCTTCGCGCCTTCGTCGATATCGCCAAGGAACGCTCCGTGCGGCAGATGTGAGGGCGGAGCTACGAGAGATCCTTTGTGGTCGGCCCAGGAAGGCAAGGACGATGAGCAAAGAAAACCTGGTTGCCCATGAACGATTGGCACGAGGCTTTTACGAATTGCTACCGGGCCTTCGGAAGGCCGTCGCGCAGGCACCAAGTGCGGAGGCGTGGCAGGCAGTTGGACGACTGAGCGCGTTCTGCGCCGGATTCGCAAGCCAAGGAGACGTGATTCTTCCTGAAGCTATAGAGGCTTTCGAGTTTGCCCTTGCGCGAACGAACAAGACCGACCGCTTGCTTTGGGCAGACATAAAATTAGACCACGCCGAAGCATTGCTCAGTTTGTCTATTTATCCCTTCGTCAGCCAAGACGACATCTTCAAAGTTGTACTTGAAAGCGTTCAAGGCGTGCTTGATCAGGCGGCCAGCCCAACCGAGCCTGAGCTTTGGTCAAGGGCAAACTTTCTTCTGGGACGTACCTTGTTGATGATCTCCAGTCGACGCTCCGCTTCAGAAGCCGCTGCGCTTCGCAAGCAGGCTGAAGCCGCATTTGTGTCGGCGACAGAGAACCAAGAGATGAGCGATCCCCATTGTCATCTTTCTGCGCTCCAAGAGCTGGGGCATCTCCGGTCAAGCGTGGGCGACGCAAGCGGCGCCGAGAAGGCATTTGAAGCGGGTGTCCGGCTAGCTGAATCATGGGCCGACCAGGGCTTCGCAAGAGAATACGTGGACGCCCAGTGCACGCTGGGTCATCACTTCTTGAAGTTGAGCGAAGAAACCAAAGATCCAAAGTTGGCTTCGCGGGCAGCAGCGGTGTTTCGCCAGGCGCTGACTGCTGTGGGATCAGGCCCGGATCCCGAATGGAAGCTCGTTAGGTCAATACTTCAACGTAACCTGCAACGAGCAAAGCAGATGGACGCTGGTGAAGAATGAGGCATCGCTACCAGCATCGTGACGCTGGCGCTCACGGGGTGACGGGGGCGGAGGGCGCGGACGCCGGCCCATCGCCCTTGGCGTTCGTCGCCACCACGGTGAAGCGGTAGGCGGTGCCCGCGGTCAGCGTCGTGAAGCGTGCGTTGCGGATGACGGACTGCAGCGTCGCGCCGCCGGGCTCCGCCGTCACGGTGTAGCCGGTGACGACCCTCCCACCGTCGCTCTCGGGCTCGTCCCACTCGACGAGGACATAGCCGGCCACGGCGTGTGCCTTCACTGCTCGCGGCGCCTCCGGAACTGTGCCACCGGCCACGACGGGGCTTGAGGGCGCGGACTCCGGGCTGTCTCCTGCGCTGTTCGTGGCGATGACGGTGAACGTGTAGCGGGTGCCATCGGTGAGGTCTGAGAAGCGCGTCTGGGTGGTGCCGAAGGTCTGGGACCGCTTGCCGCCCGGCGCGGCGATGACGGTGTAGCGGGAGATGGCGCTGGTTCCGCTGTCTGCAGGCGCGGTCCAGGAGACGTCGGCGCCGAACTGGGCGGACTTCGCCACCACATTCGTCGGGGAAGCGGGGGCGCGTGGCATGGACGGTGACGTCGGGGTGACGGGCGCCGACGGGGTGGAGGCGGGCCCCTCGCCTGCCGCGCTCTTTGCGTAGACGACGACCGTGTACGCGACTCCGGGGCTCAGGGCGGTGAAGGTCAGCTCGGTGATCGCCCCCGTGAGCTGCTGCCGGTCCCCCGGCTGCGCGACGACGCGGTACTGGCTCACCGGGTGGTTCCCGGGATCCGTTGGTGCCTGCCACCGCACCCGCGCCGAGCGCTCCCCGGCCGTCGCCTCCACCGCAGTGGGGGCGCCGGGCGCCCGGCCGATTTGCGGGGTACCGCCGTCCGCTTTCACCTTCACGCCGGCGTCGGCGCCACCCGGATTGTTCTGTCCCTCGGAGGGCGGAGGGCCGCAGGAAAGCGCGGCGAGGAGGCTCAGACTGAGCAGGTGTCGAAGCGGTGCGTGGGTCATGGTCATCCGGATGGCGCGGGGTTCTGAAGGCTGTCTGCGACGCGCCGTGTGCTCGCGCCGGAAAGACCTCGGCCATTGCGCCTGTCTCGCAGATTTCCTGAAAGTGCCGCCAAGCCCGGAGATCTCCGCGAGTTTCCGTTGCGGCTCCAAAGCCCCCCCGGTCAGCGGCCTGGGAAGCGACGCGGATTGACCCAGGAGCGGCCACCGCTTATCTATGCGCAAGGAAAGGGGGCGACCCGGTTTCGACGGGGGCAAAGACGTCCTAGATGCGTGCCGAGCGGGCTCACAAGCTCGTAAATACAAGAGAGCAAAAACACAAAAGCCATCGCTGATAACGATGACGCCGAGGTCTTCACGGCCCCGGTTCTTGCTGCAGCCTAAACACCTGTAAGCAAGCGGTCCTCCCGGCCTCGGTCCGTGGGTCGGGGTAGGGCCGACATAATGCGGACTGGCTGCGCGAGCGTCTGGGCTCAAAGCGGCGAGAGCTGATCCAGAACCGGTCTCGAAGGATCCTGCCCGTGGGAGCCCGAGGGACCTAAATCAAATCGCGGGCTACGCACGTAGTATCGACAGGCAGAAGGCTTCCGGACGCGGGTTCGATTCCCGCCGCCTCCATAAAGCTACAGTTTCACTAAATCTCAGCAAGACTCACGGCGCCTCCAAGGCGCCGTTTTTCTTTGCACTTCCCCACATCTAGGCGTCTCACCCCGTCTTGCGGCGACCCACCGAAGCTCACTAGTGTGGAGGTACCGAAAGGGGCATCAGCTCGTTTCGAACGCGGAGCGGGCTGCATGGCTGGGGGTACTGGCGCCAGAGGGAAACTGAGCGAAGCGGCCGTCAAGGCGCACGCGAAGGCCGCGCGCGGTTGGCGCCTGGCAAAGGTGGAGCCGCCCGCTGGGAAGTCGTGGAAGCTGGCCGACGGCGGCGGTCTCTTCCTGACCGTCACGAAGCCCGCCGGAACCGCGGTGTGGCGAATCAAGTTCGCCTATGGCGGGAAGACCGGGAAGTACTACGCGGTCGGGACCTATCCAGATGTCACTCTGAAGCAGGCGCGCGCGGAACTCGTGCGGGTTCGGGCACTCCTGGAGAAAGGGACACACCCGGTCCAGGCGAGGCAGAGTGCCAGGGCGCTCGCGGTCGCATCCTCGGGGAACACGTTCGCGGCAGTGAAGGAGGCTTGGCTAGCCAAGAACAAGCCCGGGTGGAGCGAGGCGCACTACAAGACGACCAGCGAGACGCTCACCCGCCACGCGCGGAAACTAGACGACTGGCCGATCGCCGATCTGTCCGCCGCTGACCCGGTCATCTTCGACTTGATCGAGAAGCTCGGGGCGAAGACCCGCGACACCGCCAAAAAACTCCGCTTCTCCCTGCACAGCATCTTCCGCTACGCCATCGGCAAAGGATTCTGCACGCGCAACCCGGCCGAGAGCGCGATCGAGGCGCTCCCGAAAGTGCGCCACTCCGGAAGACGGCCCGCGTTCCTCGAGTGGGCACAGCTTGGGGACGTCCTTCGGCGAGCCAGCACGGCCCACCTGTCGCGTGCGGTCCATGTGGCTCACAGGCTCTGTGCGTTCACCGCCGCGCGCATGGGCAACATCATTGGCGCAGAGTGGTCTGAGTTCGCCGCACTCGATGCGGATGTCCCCGCGTGGGTCGTGCCGCGCTCGAAGATGAAGGCGCAGGACCGTCACCACGATCACCGCGTGTTGCTCGGCCCCGCTATCGCGAAGGAGATCCGCGAATGGAAGCGCGTGACCGGAGCAGGGCGGTTCGTTTTTGCGTCTCCTGCAGATCCGACACAGCACATCACGCACGAGTCGATCGAAAAAGCGTACCGCGTGACGCTGGGTCTGAAGGACAAGCACACGCCCCACGGCTGGCGTTCGGCGTTCTCCACGCTCGCGAAGGAGAACGGCTTCGAACACGACGCCGTCGACATGGCGCTTGACCACGTCCACGACGACGCCATTGCGCGCCGATATGACCGTGGCGAACGCCTGCCCGAGCGAATCAGGCTCGCGAGCTGGTGGTGTGAACAGCTCGTGAAGGCCGAGAGGTGTGAATTGTGAAATCCAAGAGGCCCGCCGCCGGCCGATTGACGAACGCACAGCAAACGAAGCTCCTGTGGCATCTACAGAACATCGGCTTTGAAAAAGGCGCAGCCGAAGATCTGGTCTGGTCACTTGCGACGTGGCTCCCTGCCGCGCTTCGAGGTGAGGACGAAGATCGACGCGCCCACTTTGCTCGAATCGCCGCTCTTACCGCCGAACTCGGCAGCCGACTAACCGTTGAGCGGCCACTCGTGAAGTCGGAAGGCATCGACTGGGACGTCTTCGACGTGGCGCTTGCGAGAGTTCGAGAATCGGCTGCCGCGGAGTCCGGGGCGAAGGTGAAGAAAAGAGGGCGCAGGTCGGAAGCATGGCGCGACGAACTACTTGCGCTCGTTGTGAGCCAGTTTCCGGGCCCGCTTCTTAAGAGGCACGGCGGGAAAGCTCGGCTCGAGGAAACGGCCGGAATGCTGTTTGAGTTCTTGCGCATCGAAGTGGGAGATCTTCGGTCGACCGTTCGAGACATTCTCAAGCGGAAGACGCCCCCGCCGTTCACAGTTCGTCGGACCTAAATAGGGGTGAATCACGCGCGGGGATCTGGGTGTTTCACCCCAGATCGTCCGGGCAGGAACGGTCAGAGTGAGTCCACCTGAAACACGAGGTGGCCACATGTTCCAGCACAAGAAGCCGCAGTACCGGATTCCCGAAGCGCTCGATCTTCTCGGCTACTCCAAGCCGACTCTCTACCGACGCGCCGAAGCCGGCCTGATCCAGATCGTGAAGGACGGCGCCCGCTCGTACATCACGGCCCAGGAACTCGACCGCTATCTCGCGACGCGTTCCCCTGCGGCAGTTCAGCCCTGAGAAAGGAACGCCCCTCTACGCAGAGTCCCGGGCAAGGGCGCGCGAGGGGCGAGGAACGACATTGACTGACTTATCACAGACGTCCGACGCAGAAAAACCGCTGCGAGCGCGAAAAGCCGCGCTCATGTGCATCCGGGTTCTGCGGGGGTCACCGGTCCCAGTTGGCTACCGCTCAAAGAGGCCGATCGGGGACGAGTGGCAGAACCTCCGGATCGACGAATCCAATGTCGCCGAGTTCTTCCCGGAGGGCGCTGACCTCAACGTCGGAATCAACCTGGAGGCCAGCAGGATCGTCGACGTCGACCTCGATTGTCCCGAGGCGATTGACCTCGCCCCCGAGTTCCTTCCGAAAACGCTCTTGTTCGGTCGGCCGTCAAAGCCGAGGTCACATTGGCTCTACCGTGCAACGGACGGGGCAAGGCATCGGAAGTTCTCGGCGAGGCTCCCCACCGAAGGCAAGGCACAGTGCCTTGTCGAGCACCGCACGACGGGCCAGACGGTGGTACCCGGTAGCGTCCACGAGTCGGGCGAGTCGATCCGGTTTTGCAACGACACAGAACCGGAACGCGCTTCCGTCGACGACGCTGTGCGCCAGCTCGCGATCGCCACCTATCTCGTGCGCCGCGGGTGGAAACGCTTGGAGGCTGTGGCGTTCGCAAAGGCCCCGGACCTGTCGCGGCTCGACGACCACGACCTGAAGCAGATCGCCCGATGGGTCGACCCGAAGCCGGGCGCCCGCGAGTCCGCGCCTCGGCCGGGCGACCCACGGATCGAGGTCTACAACAGTACCCATCCGATCGACTGGGAGCGGTACGGCAGGACGTGTCCGATCTGCGGGCACAACGGCTGCTTCGGCCCACTCAAAGGCAACCCCGCTCGTTGGTACTGCTTCAGCGCGTCACACGAGGGCGCGGGGGTTGAGGGAACGACGGGCTACCACGGTGATTCAGCCGATTTGGCTGCGCATGAGGCCGGGTTACCTATCAGCGCATTTCTCGCCAGCCTCCCCGAACTCGCGCCGCTGACGCTCGCGCGCCAACGGATGGCCGAGTTCCGTGAGGGGACCGAGCATTCCGAGGAGGCCGAGGATCGGCTCGTCAGCGACGTACGCGCCCTGGTCGAGCTGATGGACGACCCGCTTGATCGCGATCGTGCTGAGGTCGACCTCCAAGCACTGACCGGCAAGTCGAAGAGCGCGCTAGCGCTGCCCCGGGTGAAGCTCGCCCGAGACCAGACAACCGTCCCCTCCGTCGTCACCGAGTACGGATTTGACGCCAGCAGCAGTGGCGCCCCGCAGGTGAACCTGAACAACGCTTTCAAGGTCCTGAAGCACGAGCGGCGTCCGGTCCGGTTCGACCAGTTCAAGCAGAGGATTCTGACCCCTGGCGGCGAGTGGTCCGACGTCGAGGACATCAGGCTTGCGCGCTACATGCAGGAGGATCTTGGCCTCGCGAAGATGACCCCCGAGATCACCCGTCAGGCGGTCATCCTGTGGTCACAGCAGAACGCGGGCGATAGCGTCCGGGAATACTTCGATTCGCTCCAATGGGACGGCGTTCGACGGCTCGAAGACTTCCTGTTCCGCGCCTTCGGGGTTCAGCCCACCGAGTACACGCGCGCCGCCTCCCGGAACTTCATGCGGTCGGTCGCCGCGCGCGTGCTGAAGCCGGGGGCCAAGGTCGACACGATGCTCGTGCTTGAGGGGCTGCAGGGCATCATGAAATCGACCGGCATCAAGACGCTGGCCGGTGCGGACTGGTTCGCGGAAGCGTTCGAGTCACCTACGTCCAAGGACTTCTTTCTCGCCCTGATCGGCAAGCTGATCGTCGAGATCGCCGAAATGTCGTCCTTCTCGAAAGCAGAGGTCACCGCGGTCAAGCGCGTGCTGAGTTGCCAGGTTGACCGCTATCGACCGCCCTATGGCCGCGCGAGCCAGGACTTTCCGCGGCGCGGGGTCTTCGTCGGCACCACGAACGCTGACGACTACTTGAGCGACCCGACGGGAGGCCGCAGGTTCTGGCCAGTCCGCTGCACCGTGGTGGACGTCAATTACATCGCCGCCAACCGGGAGCAGCTCTTCGCGGAGGCGTTCGCAGACGTGAAGGCCGGCGCGACGTGGTGGGAAATGCCAGCTGGAGCGACGGCAGCAGAGCAGGAGGCGCGGCGGGCAGGAGACGCTTGGGAAGACGTCCTCCGCGCCAGCCTTGAGGGCGTGGCGCAGACCACGGCGGTTGAGGCGCTCACGGTGTGCGGCCTCGCCACCTCGCACATGGACAAGAGCGCGCAGATGCGTGTCGCGGCCATTCTCCGCCGCCTCGGCTTCGGGAAGTGCGACGTTTGGGCTGACGGCAGGAACCGGAAGGTCTGGAGGCGGCGAGGTGGCGATGACGCAACTCATTGAAGTGCTTCACTTCCTCGCCGCCTCTCCACCTCTCCACCTAGTTACAGGTTGTCCGGAAATTCGGGGCGGTTTCGGCGCTGACTCGCAGTGCTGCGAGCGTAAATCCCGCAGCGAGATCGATCGCTTACGCCCGGGGATCGACAACCCCGTCGACCTGTGGCACCAGCGGCGGTGGTGACGAC